>NZ_JYIX01000001.1 GCF_000956505.1 Microbacterium azadirachtae
GCGGGTGCGGGCGCGTCGGACGTGCAAGGCGTGGTCGAGGGACTCGCGGATGCGGAGGCGGTGGCGGTGCTTCGCGAGGCCGGTGAGGTCGGCCGGCTGGTGGAGCAGGTGCAGGTGATCTGCGCCGGAGTGATCGCACGACGCTCCACCCGGGACGCAGGGCACGCCGGGCTGGCACAGGCGCGTGGACACCGGTCCGCGGCGTCGCTCGTGCAGGAGCTCGGCGGGATGACGAAGGGCGAAGCGGCGAGGCAGGTGCGGGTCGGAGAGGCGCTGCTCGACGAGGCAGCTGGTTCGGGCGCCGCGGCTGACCTGTCCGGCGTCGATGCGCCCGACGCCGGACAGGCCACGGTTGATTGGCGGCAGGTGCTGCGGGAGGGTCTGCGGTCCGGGGCCCTCACGTCGGCGCAGTTCGATGCGATCCGCCGCGGACTCGGCGACCCACCGTCCGCACCAGAAGGTTGCTCTGACGCCAACCGCGCCATGCACGACCGCGCCACCCGCGACGCCTGGGCGCACGCCGCCGAGCAGCTCGTTGAGGAGGCAGGGCGGCGGACCGTGGAAGAACTGGGGGTGGCCGCGCGGACGGTCCGGGATCTGCTCGACCCGGACGGCGCCGAGGTCCGGTTCCTGGCCCGGTATGAGAAGCGTGCGTTCCGGACCTGGTTCGACCAGGACGGGATGCGACGGGCATCGATCGCGTTCGATGATGAAGGCGGCGCATTCGTGGACACGATCTTTGCTGCCGCGCTGCGACCCCGCCGCGGCGGACCCCGGTTCGTCGACACCTCCGAGAAGACGTCCGCCGCTGACCTGTCCGCGGATCCACGCACGAATGATCAGCTGTCCTACGACCTGCTCCTCGACCTCATCCGCACCGGCACCCTCGCCGACCCTGCCGCCGTGTTCGGCACCCGCCAGGCCGGACTCCGCCTCATCCAGCAGATCACGGTGGACGGTTCGCTGGCGCCGGTCGCGGTCACCGAAGACGGCCTCACCGCGCTCCCCGCCGCGGTCGCGGAACGACGCATCTGCGACACCGGAACCATCCCCGTCACCGTCGACACCTGTGGGAACCCCCTCGACGT
>NZ_JYIX01000002.1 GCF_000956505.1 Microbacterium azadirachtae
CGGCAGAGCCCGCACCTGCCGCCGCAGCCCCCGCCGCATCCTCGGACGCGACCGACGTGCGACTCCCCGAGCTGGGCGAGAGCGTCACCGAGGGCACCGTGACCCGCTGGCTGAAGCAGGTCGGCGATGACGTGGCCGTCGACGAGCCGCTGCTGGAGATCTCGACCGACAAGGTCGACACCGAGATCCCCTCGCCGGTCGCCGGCACGCTGCAGGAGATCCTCGCCGCCGAGGACGAGACCATCGCCGTCGGCGCCGTTCTCGCCCGCATCGGCAGCGGTGCTCCGGCGGCTGCCGCTCCGGCGCCCGCCGCCGAGCCCGCTCCGGCGCCCGCCGCCGAGCCCGCTCCGGCTCCCGCCGCTGCTGCTCCCGCCCCTGTTGCGGCACCTGCTCCGGCAGCTGCTGCTCCCGTTGCCTCGGCTCCGGCTGCCGCTCCCGCTCCGGCCGCCGCGGACTCCGGATCCGACTCGGTGTACGTCACGCCGCTCGTGCGCCGCCTTGCCACCGAGAAGGGCGTCGACCTGGCGTCGATCACCGGCACCGGCGTGGGCGGACGCATCCGCAAGGAGGACGTGCTGAACGCCTCTGCGGCCCCGGCTGCCGCTCCCGCTGCGGCTGCTGCGCCGAAGAAGGCCCGCGAGATCTCTCCGCTGCGCGGCACCACGCAGCCGATGTCGCGTCTGCGCAAGGTCCTCGCCGAGCGCGCGGTCGCGTCGATGCAGCAGACGGCTCAGCTGACCACCGTGGTCGAGGTCGACGTCACGAAGCTCGCCGCGTACCGCGACCAGGTGAAGGGCTCGTTCCAGCAGAAGACCGGCGACAAGCTGTCCTTCCTGCCGTTCTTCGCCCTCGCCGCCGCCGAGGCGCTGCAGGAGTTCCCGATCGTGAACTCCACGGTCGACGGCACCGACATCGTGTACCCGGCCTCGGAGAACATCTCCATCGCCGTCGACACCGAGCGCGGCCTGCTCACGCCGGTGCTGCGCGACGCCGCGTCGAAGAACGTCGCTCAGATCGCACACGAGATCGCCGATCTCGCGGCCCGCACCCGCGACAACAAGCTGAAGCCCGACGAGCTGGCCGGCGGCACGTTCACGCTGACCAACACCGGTTCGCGCGGCGCGCTGTTCGACACCCCCGTGGTGTTCCTGCCGCAGTCCGCGATCCTGGGCACCGGCATCGTCGTGAAGCGCCCCGGTGTGGTCACGGTGGACGGCCAGCAGGCCATCGCCGTGCGGTCCTACGTCTTCCTCGCGCTGTCGTACGACCACCGCACGATCGATGGAGCGGACGCCGCGCGCTTCCTCTCGTCGGTGAAGGCGCGCCTGGAGGATGCGGACTTCGCCGCTCAGCTCGGCGCCTGACACCTGTCACGGAGCCCCAGCTCCTTCGGATGGCGGATTCGCGATGTCGTACACATCGCGGATCCGCCATTCGGCGTTTCTGCGGATGATCACGATCATCTGCGCCTGATCTCCGGATCCGTTCCGGATCGCGGCGATGTCGCCGTAGTCCTCGATCAGCTCCGCAGGCTCCGGCGCCGGGCGCACCGGGCGGGAGGCCGCAGTGCCGCCGTCCCACACCTCGGCACAGGCCGACTGCGGCGAGGCCTCGCAGGTCCGCACGGCGGCGAGCAGCTCGGCGCCCGCCGCCGCAGGGTCGGAGCGCGACGACGCCCCTGGCGCCCTGGGGCGATCGGATCCGGCGGGCGCCGCTCCCCCGCCGCCCGTCGCGCTCCCCGGCTCGGCGGGCGAAGGGGAACCGCTTCCTGGCAGCAGGATCTCCGCCGTCGGGGAGGAACGCCCGGCCGCGTCGGCGCCGCTCGTGTCGGACGGCCACAGGGCCCCGGCCAGCGTGATCGCCACCGCCGCCGAGACCGCAACGACGACCGGCCCTCGCCACCGCCTGCGTCGCAGCGGTCGCTCCAACCGCGGCCCGGACGACCGATCCGGCACGCGAAGGCGGAGCGCACTCAGATCCCGGCCGTGCCCTCGCGCATGCGCCAGGACGCTCCGCAGCATGCGCACCGGTCCTCCCGTCGCAGGCCGGCCACCGTTCGCCCGGCGTCCCTCGCGCTGCTCCGCACGTGAAGCGGCACGTGCGCGCGGGGGTCGCCGCTTCGCATCGCCCCTGCGCGCGCCGGTCCGCCCCGGAGAGACGACGCCGATCCGCCCCGCGGCGCGCAGCTCTCTGCGCCGCGAAGGACGTTCATACCGCGGCGTGACCGGGCCTGCGGGCTCCCTCTCGCCATCGGCCGCGGCGAACTCGTCGGTGATCAGCCACAGTGGTCGCGGCGCGGCGATCTCCAGCAGTTCACCCTCCCACCGTGCGGCCTCAGCGCGCAGGCGACGCGGATCGTGCAGCGCTTCCGCGAGGCGCGCGAGGACGCGCCGAAGCGCCCGATCCTCGATCCGCCCCTCCACGTCGCGCAGCAGCCGCTCGCCTGTATCCCGCGGCGCCCCCTCCGCATGCCTGCCCCCGGGTGCATCGAACACGAACACGGGCCGGGCCTCGTCCGTGAGCCACCAGCTGCCGTGCGGCTCGTCGCCCGCTCCGTCGGCTCGGGCGTGACGGCGGTCGAGCTCGGCGTCGTGCTGCCCTCCGTCGAGCTCGAGCATCCCGCGCAGGATGCTGACCGCGAGCGTGACCGCTTCGCCGTGCGAGATCCCGCCCGCTTCCGTCGCCTGCGCGAGAGAGGTGTGCACGGTCCGCACGCACCAGGGCAGCAGCACGTCCTGCCCGTCCGTCCGCAGCGCGATGTCGATCGGCGCCGCCACGTGCTCCGCGCCCGCGAATGCCCACCCCCCCCCCCCCCCGATCCGT
>NZ_JYIX01000003.1 GCF_000956505.1 Microbacterium azadirachtae
GCAGAAAGGCCACCCTGCGTTGGGTGGCCTTTCTGTTAAAGGAAGTCCGGCGGTGTCCTACTCTCCCACAGGGTCCCCCCTGCAGTACCATCGGCGCTGTGAGGCTTAGCTTCCGGGTTCGGAATGTGACCGGGCGTTTCCCTCACGCTATGGCCGCCGAAACACTATTGACGTGTCTCGAACAAGCACAAACGTAATGTTTGTTATGTTCGCGGTTTCGACCGTACGTCGAGAACCACAAAGTGGACGCAAGCACCAAGAACGGTGTGTTATCAAGTCATCGGCTTATTAGTACCAGTCAGCTGCACGTGTTACCACGCTTCCACATCTGGCCTATCAACCCAGTAGTCTGGCTGGGAGCCTCTCACCCGAAGGTATGGAAGTCTCATCTTGAGGCCGGCTTCCCGCTTAGATGCTTTCAGCGGTTATCCATCCCGAACGTAGCTAACCAGCGGTGCTCCTGGCGGAACAACTGGCACACCAGAGGTTCGTCCAACCCGGTCCTCTCGTACTAGGGTCAGATCCTCTCAAACTTCCTACGCGCGCAGCGGATAGGGACCGAACTGTCTCACGACGTTCTAAACCCAGCTCGCGTACCGCTTTAATGGGCGAACAGCCCAACCCTTGGGACCTACTCCAGCCCCAGGATGCGACGAGCCGACATCGAGGTGCCAAACCATGCCGTCGATATGGACTCTTGGGCAAGATCAGCCTGTTATCCCCGAGGTACCTTTTATCCGTTGAGCGACAGCGCTTCCACAAGCCACTGCCGGATCACTAGTCCCGACTTTCGTCCCTGCTCGACCTGTCAGTCTCACAGTCAAGCTCCCTTGTGCACTTACACTCGACACCTGATTGCCAACCAGGTTGAGGGAACCTTTGGGCGCCTCCGTTACTTTTTGGGAGGCAACCGCCCCAGTTAAACTACCCACCATGCACTGTCCCTGAACCGGATTACGGTTCGAAGTTAGATATCCAGAGTGACCAGAGTGGTATTTCAACAATGACTCCACGGTAACTGGCGTCACCGCTTCAAAGTCTCCCACCTATCCTACACAAGCCACACCGAACACCAATACAAAGCTATAGTAAAGGTCACGGGGTCTTTCCGTCCTGCTGCGCGTAACGAGCATCTTTACTCGTAATGCAATTTCGCCGAGTTCGCGGTTGAGACAGTTGGGAAGTCGTTACGCCATTCGTGCAGGTCGGAACTTACCCGACAAGGAATTTCGCTACCTTAGGATGGTTATAGTTACCACCGCCGTTTACTGGGGCTTAAATTCTGAGCTTCGCCGAAGCTAACCCGTCCTCTTAACCTTCCAGCACCGGGCAGGCGTCAGTCCGTATACATCGTCTTGCAACTTGGCACGGACCTGTGTTTTTAGTAAACAGTCGCTACCCACTAGTCTCTGCGGCCACCACACCCTTTTCGGAGTAAATCCGTATAAGCGGGTGGCCCCCCTTCTCCCGAAGTTACGGGGGCATTTTGCCGAGTTCCTTAACCACGATTCTCTCGATCTCCTTGGTATTCTCTACCTGACCACCTGAGTCGGTTTGGGGTACGGGCGGCTAGAACCTCGCGTCGATGCTTTTCTTGGCAGCATAGGATCACCCACTTTTTATTCGCATCGTGTCTCAGCCTGTATGAGAGACGGATTTGCCTATCTCTCGGCCTACGCACTTGCACCAGGACAACCATCGCCTGGCTGGGCTACCTTCCTGCGTCACACCTGTTAATACGCTAGCCGCACCAGAATGGGGTCGTACGCTAGGCCCCAAGCCATCACCCGAAGGATCCGGTCATGGGGATTCAGATACTTAGCACTACTGGATTAGCTTGGGCGGTTCTTCGCCGGTACGGGAATATCAACCCGTTGTCCATCGACTACGCCTGTCGGCCTCGCCTTAGGTCCCGACTTACCCAGGGAAGATTAGCTTGACCCTGGAACCCTTGGTCTTCCGGAGGACGTGTTTCTCACACGTCTTTCGCTACTCATGCCTGCATTCTCACTCGTGTAGCGTCCACGGCTGGATCACTCCGCCGCTTCACTCGCCACACGACGCTCTCCTACCCATCAACACGGCTGGACCACGAAGGCCTACCATAAATGTCAATGCCACAACTTCGGTGGCGTGCTTGAGCCCCGTTACATTGTCGGCGCGGAATCACTTGACCAGTGAGCTATTACGCACTCTTTCAAGGGTGGCTGCTTCTAAGCCAACCTCCTGGTTGTCACAGCAACTCCACATCCTTTCCCACTTAGCACGCGCTTAGGGACCTTAGATGGTGGTCTGGGTTGTTTCCCTCTCGACTATGAAGCTTATCCCCCACAGTCTCACTGCTGCGCTCTCACTTACCGGCATTCGGAGTTTGGCTGACGTCAGTAACCTTGTAGGGCCCATCGGCCATCCAGTAGCTCTACCTCCGGCAAGAAACACGCAACGCTGCACCTAAATGCATTTCGGAGAGAACCAGCTATCACGAAGTTTGATTGGCCTTTCACCCCTATCCACAGCTCATCCCCTCAGTTTTCAACCTAAGTGGGTTCGGCCCTCCACGACGTCTTACCGTCGCTTCAGCCTGGCCATGGATAGATCACTTCGCTTCGGGTCTAGGACACGCGACTGAATCGCCCTATTCAGACTCGCTTTCGCTACGGCTACCCCACACGGGTTAACCTCGCCACGTATCGCTAACTCGCAGGCTCATTCTTCAAAAGGCACGCTGTCACCCCTACTAAGGAGGCTCCAACGGTTTGTAAGCAAACGGTTTCAGGTACTATTTCACTCCCCTCCCGGGGTACTTTTCACCTTTCCCTCACGGTACTTGTCCGCTATCGGTCATCTGGGAGTATTTAGGCTTATCAGGTGGTCCTGACAGATTCACACGGGATTTCTCGGGCCCCGTGCTACTTGGGATACTCTTCACGCCAAGCCAGGCATTTCGACTACGGGGTTCGCACCCTCTATGACCGGCCATTCAAAGCCGTTCGTCTATACCTGCTTGTAACGCTGAAAGTTCGGCAGAACAATCAGAAAAGTCCCGCAACCCCGGGCATGCAACGCCTGCCGGCTATCACACACACCCGGTTTAGCCTCATCCGCTTTCGCTCGCCACTACTCACGGAATCACATGTTGTTTTCTCTTCCTGTGGGTACTGAGATGTTTCACTTCCCCACGTTCCCTCTACCCGCCCTATATATTCAGGCGGGAGTCACTAGGTCGGCACGCCGCCCAGCGGGGTTTCCCCATTCGGACACCCTCGGATCAAAACTCGCTTATCAGTTCCCCGAGGCTTATCGCAGATTGCTACGTCCTTCTTCGGCTCCAGATGCCAAGGCATTCACCGTTTGCTCTTAAAGACTTGAAATCACATGAGTTCATCAAGAATCGGTGCCAGGCCCGAAAGCCTGACATGAAATTGACTAATGATCTTTAAGATCATCAAAACAACACAACCCCAAAGGGTCATGCTGAAGATGCTCGCGTCCACTGTGTAGTTCTCAAAGTACGGGCGGTCCCCCAACCAGCAACCGGACAAACCGGAAACCAGAAGAAGGCCAGAAGTACCGCATGTGTTCCCACACCCGGTCCCTCAGGACCCAACAGCGTGCAGGCACCAAACCCACCAGCCCCCGCGTTCCCACACCGAAGTGCGTACTAGCAGAAACCATTGGTTCTGATGCCATGTCAAATGTTCCACCCATGAGCTCCCAGCGAAGAACGTATGCCTTCGATCTGGGTTCTGGACTCCGAAGAGTCAGATGCTCCTTAGAAAGGAGGTGATCCAGCCGCACCTTCCGGTACGGCTACCTTGTTACGACTTAGTCCTAATTACCGATCCCACCTTCGACGGCTCCCTCCACAAGGGTTAGGCCACCGGCTTCAGGTGTTACCGACTTTCATGACTTGACGGGCGGTGTGTACAAGACCCGGGAACGTATTCACCGCAGCGTTGCTGATCTGCGATTACTAGCGACTCCGACTTCATGAGGTCGAGTTGCAGACCTCAATCCGAACTGGGACCGGCTTTTTGGGATTCGCTCCACCTCACGGTATTGCAGCCCTTTGTACCGGCCATTGTAGCATGCGTGAAGCCCAAGACATAAGGGGCATGATGATTTGACGTCATCCCCACCTTCCTCCGAGTTGACCCCGGCAGTATCCCATGAGTTCCCACCATTACGTGCTGGCAACATAGAACGAGGGTTGCGCTCGTTGCGGGACTTAACCCAACATCTCACGACACGAGCTGACGACAACCATGCACCACCTGTTCACGAGTGTCCAAAGAGTTGACCATTTCTGGCCCGTTCTCGTGTATGTCAAGCCTTGGTAAGGTTCTTCGCGTTGCATCGAATTAATCCGCATGCTCCGCCGCTTGTGCGGGTCCCCGTCAATTCCTTTGAGTTTTAGCCTTGCGGCCGTACTCCCCAGGCGGGGAACTTAATGCGTTAGCTGCGTCACGGAATCCGTGGAAAGGACCCCACAACTAGTTCCCAACGTTTACGGGGTGGACTACCAGGGTATCTAAGCCTGTTTGCTCCCCACCCTTTCGCTCCTCAGCGTCAGTTACGGCCCAGAGATCTGCCTTCGCCATCGGTGTTCCTCCTGATATCTGCGCATTCCACCGCTACACCAGGAATTCCAATCTCCCCTACCGCACTCTAGTCTGCCCGTACCCACTGCAGGCCCGAGGTTGAGCCTCGGGATTTCACAGCAGACGCGACAAACCGCCTACGAGCTCTTTACGCCCAATAATTCCGGATAACGCTTGCACCCTACGTATTACCGCGGCTGCTGGCACGTAGTTAGCCGGTGCTTTTTCTGCAGGTACCGTCACTTTCGCTTCTTCCCTGCTAAAAGAGGTTTACAACCCGAAGGCCGTCATCCCTCACGCGGCGTTGCTGCATCAGGCTTCCGCCCATTGTGCAATATTCCCCACTGCTGCCTCCCGTAGGAGTCTGGGCCGTGTCTCAGTCCCAGTGTGGCCGGTCACCCTCTCAGGCCGGCTACCCGTCGACGCCTTGGTGAGCCATTACCTCACCAACAAGCTGATAGGCCGCGAGCCCATCCCCCACCAAAAAATCTTTCCAGTCACTAACCATGCGGTTGCGACTCGTATCCAGTATTAGACGCCGTTTCCAGCGCTTATCCCAGAGTGAGGGGCAGGTTGCTCACGTGTTACTCACCCGTTCGCCACTAATCCCCAAGTGCAAGCACCTGGTTCATCGTTCGACTTGCATGTGTTAAGCACGCCGCCAGCGTTCATCCTGAGCCAGGATCAAACTCTCCGTAAAAGAAAAAAACAGAACCACCAGGGAAAACCGGCGACCTGCGAGTTTGAAACTGACCAAAGAGATGACATCATTGCTGACTTCATCCGAATGCCAACCCCCAAAAGGAGTTGGTCTTTGATCCAAAGGAATTTCTCAACCAGCCCGAAAGCTGGACGAGGAATAAATTGGCATTTGACAAGTGCACGCTGTTGAGTTCTCAAGGATCGGATGCTCC
>NZ_JYIX01000004.1 GCF_000956505.1 Microbacterium azadirachtae
ACATTCCGAACCCGGAAGCTAAGCCTCACAGCGCCGATGGTACTGCAGGGGGGACCCTGTGGGAGAGTAGGACACCGCCGGACTTCCTTTAACAGAAAGGCCACCCAACGCAGGGTGGCCTTTCTGCATTATGCGAAGCATTGAGATTCAAGGCCGCCCTTCGGGGCGGCCTTTTTTCGTGCGTGCGCGGCCCCGCGACCTCCGCCGCTGCGCGGCGGGATTCGCGTGCCCGCGCACGCCCGCGAGCGGACGTCGTACGCCCGCGGGAGCCCCTCGAGCTCGCGAGTTGGGCATCGACGCGGCGGCGGCGCGGGGCTAACCTGGGCGTCAGACGGGCCGTTCGCCCGCCTTCCCCGGTGGACGAAGGAGCGCGAGATGGACTCGATGATGATGGACTCGATGAAGAGCATGGACATGATGCCCGGCATGGAGGCGATGGACATGGCGCTCATGCAGGCCTGTATGGACGCGTGTTCGGCCTGCGAGCAGGCCTGCACGGTGTGTGCGACGCAGATGATGGACTGCTCGCCGGCCTGCATGAACTGCGCGGACATGTGCAACACCATGATGCGCGCGATGATGCGCATGCAGGGGATGACGCCTGCGGTGATGATGTCGATGCTCGACGCGTGCATGGCGATGTGCCAACTCTGCATGGACATGTGCATGAAGCATGAAGCGCACAGCGAGGTATGCCGGATGTGCGCGGCTGCGTGCAAGGCGTGCATGGACGCCTGCATGGCGATGCGCGCATCGATGATGGCTGCCTGAGCGACGCACAGCTGCCGCGCCGCCTCCACCCTGGTGGCTTAGGATCGAAGAATGCTCGTTGTTCGGGGCACCCGTTCGGTGCCGAAGGAGGTCACTGGCGCTTTCCGCGCCGGTGACAGAGGCTGACGCCCCTGCCGGTGGGTTCTCCCGCCGGCACGATCGTCGCGCCCGCGTGAGTCCTCCGCGGGTCATCTTCCGGCTGCGTTTCGCCAGCCGTCTCCTCCCGCCTGCATTCGGCAGTCGGTCAGACACCGCACAGAGAGCACGACATGCTTCCCATCGATGAGCGCGCCATCCGCGCTTCCTTCCGCAACGCCTCCCGCAAGGAGGTCTCCTCCGCCGCCCTGCCGCCCGAATTCGCCCAGATTGATTTCTCGCTGCTCGACTTCCTGGGCTGGTCCGACCCGAAGATGCCTCGCCGGGCGTACATCGTCGCGCAGCGCGACGATGACTCGCCGGTCGCGGTGATGCTGCAGCAGGCCGAACAGCGCACCCTCGCACGCGCCCAGTGCTCATGGTGCGAGGACATCACCCTACGTAACGACGTGCAGTTCTTCGCCGCGCGCAAGGCCGGGCCCGCGGGCCGCAACGGGAACACGCTCGGCGTGCTGATCTGCGCGAACTTCGGCTGCTCGGCGAACGTGCGTCGCCTGCCGGCGCTCGCGTACGAGGGCTTCGACCGCGAGGCGGCGCGTGCGCAGCGGATCCTGCGCCTGCAGCAGCACGTGCAGGGCTTCCTCCGCGAGCTCGGCGCGTAGCCAGGAGCGCCCTTCGTCTCCCGTCGCGGAGGCGGAGGGCGCCTTCCGCGCGTCAGGCGCGAGCGACGTTGTAGCGCAGCGCGCCGATGGCGAGAACATCCCAGCGGGTGTGCACGGCCACGGGCTGACCCGGCTCGACCTCGAGCGCGGCACCGCCGGCGTTCCACAGCGACAGCGCCTCGCCGTCCAGCGTGGTGACCTGCACGATGCCCGCCGCGCGGTCGACGCCCGAGACGAGTGCGTCGGTCCAGCCAGCCGTCGTCGCCGCGGCGAGGCGCGCCTGGATCAGGTGCAGCGCATGCCCTGGGGCGTAGGAGGAGCAGACGTCTCCGTGATCGCACATGCACGCCGCAGCCTCACGCACCGGAAGGGGCGAAAGGTGGGTGCGGGGCGTGGTCACGATGGTCTCCTCACAGGATCGGTCCGATCAGGCTACGTCCGGGCGTGTCGCGGGCGCCAACGGCCGTGAAATGTGCCGACACACTTCACGGCGCCAGGGGACCATCGCGATCGCGAGGGCGGGGCAGTAGGTGGAATCCATCCGTCCCCGGTGCCCATTGGGGTCAGAGCCGCGGCGTGCGCGGCGGCGCCGTGCGGCGGTCCCCGTCGGCGCCGATCGCCTCGAAGCCGGCGCCGAGACGCAGCAGCGCCGTGTCGTCATAGGCGCGGCCGATGAAGGTGAGCCCGATCGGCATCCCGATGTCGGACATGAGGCCCATCGGCACCGTCACGCTCGGGATGCCGAGGTGGCGCATCGGCAGGTTGCCGTTCGCGATCCAGGTGCCGTTGCGCCAGCCGAGGTCCGCGGAGGCGGGGTTCACGTCCATGTCCGCGGGGCCGACGTCGGCGACCGCGGGGAAGGCGACGGCGTCGAGGCCCAGCTCGTCCATCCACTGCTCGAGGTCGATGCGGCGCGTCTCCTCGAGGCCGGCAAGGCCCTGTTCGAGTTCGGGGATCGATGCGATCGTCGCGTCGGGGTTCTCGCGCACCCAGTCCGGGTACTCCGCGATGTCGTCGTCGAAGCCCGTGTAGCGGTCGGGCAGCGCGCCCGCCGGGTGCGGGAAGATCGTCGCGCCGTCGACGTCGGCGAGGGTGTGCAGCTGCGGATCCCCGTTCGCGTCCAGGAAGTCGTTCCAGCCCCATGCCGACAGGTCGACGATCTCCCTGTGCAGGTACTCCGGACTGACGAGACCCCGCGTGGCGATGGTGGGGGCGCCGGGGCGGTCTCCCTCGTAGTTCGTCACGACCGGGAAGTCCACCTCCACGACCTCGGCGCCGGCGCTCTCCAGATCCGCTCTGGCCCGCTCCCAGCGCGCGACGACCGACGCGCGGGTGTCGATGCGCTGGCCGGTCGGCCCGCCGATGCCGGGGTGCTCGCCCGTGCCGGCGTCAGGGTCGGAGTTGATGTACATGCGGGGGATCCCGATGCGCTTCCCGGCCAGCTCCGTGGCCGCGTCGTCGGCGAGCACCGGATATGCGGCAGGGCGCACGGCCGAAGAGGCGGGGAGCGCGATCCACGGCTGGGCGCGCCAGAAGTCGCCGCGGGTCTCGGCGTCGTCCGCGACGATGACGTCGAGGATCTCGAGCAGATCGGACATCGTGCGCGCGTGCGGGACGACGACGTCCATGGTCGGCACGAGAGGCCAGTTGCCGCGCACCGAGATCACGCCGCGCGACGGGGTGTACGCGCACAGCGCGTTGTTGGTCGCGGGACCGCGCCCGCTCGACCACGTCTCCTCGCCCAGGCCGAACGCGGCGAAGCTCGCCGCGGTGGCGGTTCCGGATCCGTTCGAGGATCCGGACGCGAACGGCGCGGTGAGGAAGGCGGGGTTGTAGGGGCTCTCGGCGCGGCCGTAGACGCCGCGCTGCATGCCGCCGTTGGCCATGGGCGGCATGTTCGTGAGGCCGAGGCAGATCGCACCGCCCGCGCGGAGGCGCTCGATCGTGAACGCGTCGCGCTGTGCGACGAGTTCGGCGAACGCCGGGGAGCCCGCCGCCGCCGTGAGCCCCCGCACGAGGTAGCTGTCCTTCGCGGTGTACGGGATGCCGTCGAGCGGGCCGAGGACCTCGCCGCGGGCGCGTCGCGCGTCGGACCCCTCGGCCTCGGCGCGCGCCTCGGGGTTGCGCACAACGACGGCGTTCAGCGCGGTCTTCGTGTCGGCGCCGTCGTAGGCGTCGATGCGGGCGACGTAGGCGTCGACCAGTTCGACGGCCGTGGTCTCGCCGCTCTCCAGGGCTTCGCGCAGGCGTGCGATGGGGGTCTCGACGACGTCGAACATGGGCTGTCCTTCGGAGGGCTCGGCCGCCGCGGAGGTGCGGCGACGGGGGCTGGCGGTTGAGAAGATCCGCGGCGCCCGATGGATGTCAGCGGGCGCCGCGAGATCTCAGCGGCCGAGAGAGGGCTGCTGCTGGGTGATGCAGTGGACGCCGCCGCCGCGGTCGAAGAGCGGACGGGCGTCGACGGTCACGACGCGGCGGCCGGGGTACGCCTCGGACAGGATGTCCCTGGCGCGTGTATCGGCGACGTCGTCCCCGAAGCCGCACGCGATGACGCCATCGTTCGTGACGAGGTGGTTGACGTAGCTCCAGTCCACGAAGCCCTCCTCGTCGCGCAGCGTCGACGGAGCCGGCAGCTCGACGATCTCGAAAGCGCGGCCCGCGGCGTCCGTCTGCGTGGTCAGGTGCGCGCGCAGAGCGGCGGACACCTCGAAGTCGGGATGCCCCGGATCCTGCTGCGCGTGCAGGAGGATCCGTCCCGGGGAGGAGATCGCCGCGACGATGTCGACGTGGCCGTTGGTGCCGAAGTCGTCGTAGTCGCGGGTGAGGCCGCGGGGGAGCCACACGGTCTTGGTCGCGCCGATCGTGCGGAGCATCTCGGCCTCGACGCGCTGCTTGTCGAGGTACGGGTTGCGTCGCGGGTCGAGCTGCACGGTCTCGGTGAGCAGGACGGTGCCCTCGCCGTCGACGTGGATGCCTCCGCCCTCGTTCACGAGGGTCGAGCTGATGAGCTCGGCGCCCGCCTCGGTCGCGATGATGCGCGCGTGCTGCGCGGCGTCGTGCCAGCGGGCCCAGGCCGGGGCTCCCCAGCCGTTGAACACCCAGTCCACGGCGCCGAGTGCGCCGGGGCGCTCGGGGTCGACGACGAACGTGGGGCCGGCGTCGCGCATCCAGAACTCGTCGACCGGAGCCTCGAGGATCGTCACGTCGGACGACAGCATGCGCCGGGCCCGGGTGAGCTCGCTCGGATCCACGAGGATCGTCACGGGCGTGAACTCGGAGGCGGCGTGCGCCACGGCGGTCCACGTGGCGTAGCCCTCCTCGCGGAGCGCATCGGTGTCACCGAGAGTCTCGCCCTCGGCGGGGAAGGCCATCCACACGCGGTCGTGTCGGGCGGTCTCGCTGGGCATCAGCCAGGGCATCGGTGCTCCTCGGATCGGGTTCGTCACGCTTATTGAACAAGCGGCCAACTAGCGATAATGTATAGCCCCATGAGCACCTCGTCAACCCCCAGGCCGAAGCGGATGCCGCCGGAGCAGCGGGAGAGGGCGATCCTCGACGCGGCGGTCGATCTCGCGCGGCAGGGCGGCATCGCCGGGCTCACCGTGCGCACGGTGGCCGCCGCCGCGGGCGTGACGCCGGCGCTGGTCGCCCATTACCGGCCGAGTATGGACGCGTTCGTCGCCGAGGTGTTCGGCGCGATCGTCGGGGCCGAGCGCGAGGAGGTCGTCGCCGTCGGGCGCGCCGGCACGGGCCTTCGTGCGCGGATCACCCGCGTCGTGGAGACCCTGCTCGACGGTGACCGCGATGACGTGACCCTGGTCTGGGTGCAGGCCTGGGCGGCGGGCGCGCGCAACGACGAGCTCGCCGCACGGGTGCGGCTCGAGATGGACCTCTGGCAGCAGGACCTCGAACGGATCGTCGCAGACGGCGTCGCGGCGGAGGATATCTCTGCCGAGCGCGCCGAGGGCGCGGCGTGGCTGCTGCTCGCGACCGTGGACGGGATGAACGCGCACTCCCTCGTGAAGTGGGCGCCCGAAGACCGCGGCGCTCTCGCCCGACGCACCATCGCGGCGCTCCTGGGTTGACCGCGAGACTTCATCTGGGCGACGAAAATGCGTCACAAAGGTGCAGTCTCGTCGCCCAGATGGAGTCTCGCGGTCAGAGAGGGAGGGGTGGTTCGGGGG
>NZ_JYIX01000005.1 GCF_000956505.1 Microbacterium azadirachtae
GGAGCTGACCACGGGTCTGAAGCAGGCGGTGGATGGCATCAATGACATGTCGGAGTCGCTGCTGGGGATGATGCGTGCGATCCAGGATCTGGACACGCAGCTCGCCGGCGGCTGACACCGCACCGCATCGCGTACATCGGAGGCGTCGTGCCGGATCCATCCGCACGGCGCCCCGATGCGTCCGCAGCAGCAGGCGCCCGCAGGGGCGATGACACGGAGGGCATGACATGGCGGGGGACGGGGTTCTCTACCCGATCGACGATCTGAAGACGACCAGCGCGCAACTGATCGCGATCGTCGATGAGTTCGAGGCGGCGTCGAAACGGCGCGACGATCTCGAGCAGGCGGTGGGCCGCCCGGACGGCGATGACCGTCTGAAGTCACGCGTGCATGACTTCGAGGGAAGTTGGGACGACAGTCGCGACAAGCTGCTGTCCAAGCTCAAGGAGATCTCCGAGCGGGTGAAGGGCACCGTCGATGAGGTCACCAAGACCGACACCGACATGGCCGGCTCGATGCATCAGTCCGGCCAGGGCACCGGCGGCGGTCGCGGCCGCGCTGTGGCGAACTGAGGGGGGAGCGGGATGAAGACGCACAAGGGGCACGAGGTCGCCGTCATCGAGGGCGACTCCGCGGCGATCAGCGATCGCGGCACGACCATCACGACGCTCGCGACGCAGATGACGACCGCCGCGTCGACCCTGCAGGACATCAAGAGCGGCAAGCTCGTCGGCAAGGGCTACGCGATGGACAAGATCAAGGACGTCATCGGCGACATCCACGGAGACCTCGACGAGGCGGGCCGGCGCTACAAGCCCGCGGGCAAGACCCTCACCGACTACGCCGGGGTGCTCGCCACGGTGCAGGCGCAGATGAAGACCATCGTCGGCGACTGCGAGACGAGCGAGAAGGCTCTCGCCACGGCGCAGTCCGACGCCACCGCCGCGGACAGCGCGCTCACCCAGCACAACACGTCCGTCTCGGACCACCCGCCGGCGCCCGACCAGGCCGACGCGTCGAAGTCGGCGGGCGAGAAGCTCTCCGGCGCTGCGATGTCCGCGCACTCCACGCTGACGACGGCGAACGAGACGCACGACCACAACCTCGGCCGCTTCGACACCGCGTACGACACCTGGGACGAGGCGTACGAGCACGCCGTGAACGGGCTCGGCGACGCGAACAAGATCGGCAAGGACAGCACCTGGGAGAACATCGCGGGCGTGCTCGCGGTGATTTCGGAGTGGGTCGGCTGGATCGGGCTCGCGATCGCCGTGCTGGGTCTCATCATCGGCGGACCGTTCTTCGCGATCGCCGCCCTGGTCGTCGGCGTCATCGCGCTCGCGCTCACGGTGGCGCTGATGTTCGACGGCAGGAAGGGATGGGGCGATCTCGCCTGGGCGATCGTCGGCGTCCTGCCGATAGGCAAGCTCGGACAGGGCTTCGGCAAATTCTTCAAGGCGATCCCCAAGCAGCTCACCGGCCCGCTCGGTCAGATCCGCAACATCCGCGGCATCACCGCTGTCGCGAAGGGCGGCTGGAGGGCAGGATCCAAAGCGAATTTCGCCGCCTTCGTCACCAAGGTCTCCAAGACCAGGATGACCGGACCGTTCACTCTGGCGGGGCTCGGTCAGCGATTCCTCGGCGGCGCGAACCGCTCGTTCACCGTCGCCTTCCAGGACGCCGCGCAGGCGGGCACGGGGTATGGCAAACAGCTGGTCAAGAACTTGCCGACTGCGCTCGCCGACCTCGCAAAGGGCTCGGCGCCGTCGACCTGGGAGAAGGCCTGGAACGTCTACAAATGGGCGGACAAGGGAGTGGCGATGTCGAACGGGAAGCCTTCGGGCGGACTGTCGCCGGCGAAGATCCTGAACGGTCTGGTGGGATGAGTCCGATCGTCACGCGGACTCCGGGTTCTGCCTCCTGGGACCTTGCGTTCGACTCCGAGTGGTTCCTTCCGCTCCCCGCGCCCGAGGAGCTGCGCCTGGATCCCGCAGCCGCGGACGCGTGGGTCGATCACGCACTCGCTCACTACGCCGAACGCGGGCCGCTGACTGCGGGAGACCGTGAAGCGCTCTCTCTGACGGCGCGAGGGCTCCTGGCAATGGTCGATTCTGCGGCGACGCAGCTGTGGTTCGTGCCGCGCGGCGCGTATAGCGATGTGCTCATCGGGATCACGGTCGGCGACGTCGAAGGACTGGACCCCGATCAACTGGCCGCGGAGATCGGCTCTCTTCCGGATGCCACCGCGTCGGACATGATTGGGATCGACACGGACAATCTCGGCACCGGCGTGCTCGTGCGCCGCACGTCTGCGGCCATGGTCGATGACCGCGCGGTTCCGATCGCGAATTGGACCGTGGTCCTCCGGAAGGACGGCTGGCTCACTATCGTGGAGGCCATGGGATCCACGCTCGAGACCTTCGCGGTGCTCGAGCAGCATCTGCCGCGGTTGCTGGCGGGCATCTCGCTACCTGTCAGCGTCGCCCCATGAGCATCGCACCCTGGTTCGAGGCGGCGGCCGAGTTCGAACGCGACCTTCTGGAGCGGAACGCACCGCTCGCAGAGCTGCATCGAGAGGTCCAGGCTTCGGGAGCAGCGCGTCTGAAGTCGGCTGCGGCGCTGCGTGCCCCATCCCCGTGGCGAGGCATCACGTCGGCCTCGGGGATGCGGCAAGCGATCATGGAGGCGGAGGTCTACGCGCTCCTGAAGGACTATGCAGCCCGCGTCTCCGCGTCGATCGACAGCGCCGATGGCGCGCGTTGGGCCGCGTTCGTGGATGAGGGGCTGACGCGGTCGAGGCGGGGACTACTGGTCGACGAGGTGCGCAGCAGCGCCGCCGGCGCCCTCCAGCTTCGTGACGCGTGGGGATTCAGACCTGCCGTGCCGAACCGGGCATTCATCGACTGCGGATGCGGCTACGCCGAGAGCGGGGTCATCGGCAAGGGGCTGTGCATCGAATGCGGTGAGCTCGTGGTGCGGCGGTGGAGCGCCGAGGAGCTGCGGCTGCTGGCGATGGTTCCGGAATACCGCGGCCGGGTCGAGGAGATCCTCGTTGATACGGAGGCGCGTCAGCAGAAGCAGATCGGAGTGCGCAGCGAGACGCCGTTCGCGGATGTCGCATCGAAGCGTGCACGCGGCGGTCGGGCATTGCGTCGGCTGCGACGGTCGGGTCGGCGTCTTCTCGTATCGACGGAGGGCGATCTGCCATCCGAGCGCTGGACGCAGCTGGCACGACTGACGTCGAGGGCGTTGCAGACCAGCCTTCCCCTGGAAGGGCGACGTGCCGACAAGCGTGGGCTCGGCGCTGCCGGACTGGCAGCGCTCGCTCTGAAGGGCGACCGTGACATCCTCGGCTGATTCCGGAGTGGCAGTTCCCGGACTCGCGGCTGCGGCCCGGAGGTGCGTCTGCGGCTATGCCAAGACGGGGACGATGCCGAAGCGGTTGTGCCAGCCGTGCGCGAACGCCGTCGCCGCGGCGTGGGTGGCCGAGGAAGAGGGACTCCTGCAGCGCGCAACCGGACTTCGTGACGAGACCGCGCGCATCCTCGACGAGGCGACATCGGCGATCGCCAAGGCGCGCGCGATCGGGACCGACGACGCATACAGCACGGAGGAAGCCCTGCTCTCCAAGACGCGGCGTGCGCTGGCGCGAGCGAACCGACGGCACCGCGATGAGGTGTCACGGCTCGATCTGAGCCGGTGGCGCGAGCTCGCGACTCTCGTGAGGCGTGCATCGATGCCGACGATGGCCTCGGAGGCGCGGCGTGCGCGACGCCGTCTCGGCATGGCGCAGCTCTCGCGCCTCGCCCTGCGCGGCGCGAGCTGACCAGGACAATGGCTAGACGACGGGGGATGTGACATGGGAACGATGAACGATCTCGGGGTCGAGCTGAGGTTCGGCATCCCCGCCTTCCGGTTCGTGCTGCCGCCCGGCTGGGTGCAGCACCTGCCGACGAACGCCGCGCAGGAGGACGACGTCAAGCGGGCGAGCGCGATCTTCCGGCAGGCGAACCGCCCGGATCTGGACGCCGAGTTCCGCGGGTTGATGGCGCAGACCAACCAGGCGATGGCGCGCACCAAGGTGTTCGCGATCTACCGCCAGGAGCAGGTGGAGATGGACGAGCTGCTGCCCATGTCCATCACGGCGTCCGCGCTCAGCGCCGCGGACGGCGAGAACCTCGACGGCTGGGTGTCGGACGCGTTCCGCACCAAGGGCGCGCAGTTCCTCGACGAGGACGCGCCGCACATCGTGCGATGGCGGTCGGAACCGCAGCGACCGGCGAACGCGCGTCGGATCGAAGGGGTCGGCGGCCGCACCCTTACCTACGTGATCCCCGCCCCTGGCACGCAGCGGCGGAAGGCCCTCGTCTTCACGACGACCATCGTGATCCCGGACGGCGACGTCGTGCCGGGCGAGGTCGTCGACTCCCTGGAGCTGCT
The DNA here is from genome assembly GCF_000956505.1 of Microbacterium azadirachtae. Lineage (GTDB taxonomy): Bacteria > Actinomycetota > Actinomycetes > Actinomycetales > Microbacteriaceae > Microbacterium > Microbacterium azadirachtae_A. Next base: position 4,441 of record NZ_JYIX01000005.1, read on the forward strand.
CAGCGACGCGATGATCTCCACGTTCACCTGGGAGCGCGAGCTCGAGGAGCCCGTGCTGCCGGCGGCCCTGGACGGCGGGAACTCCGTCGACTGATCCCGCGGGGTTGTTCGGGGGATCTGTTAAGCTGACGTCGTCATCGCGACTGCGTGCGGGGGGCTGCATGGCTGACGAAGTACAGGTGTTCTACAACCACCTGATCGTCGGTACGGCTACCAGGGTGTCGGCTGTGCGACACGTGTGGGCGGCAGTCGCCGCCGGATTGGTGCTGACGATGACAGGATGCGGTGTGCCTGGGCAGGTTCCGCAGCGCGATGCGCTCTACCGCGACGGCGAACAGCGCTATCTCGCGATGGCGACGACGATGCATACGGTGCTCATGGGCGTGCACGAGGGCGACTGGACCGTCCCGACCGGCGGGTACGGGGCCGTGCCGATCGGCTGCTCCCTGGAAGGTGGCGGCGATCTCGGGTACCGGTTCAGCTATCGACGCGAGGTCACCCTGCCTGGCATGGACGGAGAGACGATGAGCGCAGCCGCTATCGCCGCTTTCCGCGACGCGGGGCTCAAGGGCGAGGCCGCGGGATACGGGAAGGGCGACGCCGCCGAATGGAACCTCGTCGCCGAGGACGAGGCCCTGGGCCGCGTGGTGGTCACGATCGTTCCGGGGGCGTCACGGGTGGAGGTCTCGGCGGACACTCCGTGCGCGCCGGGGAACGCCGGCGAGCTGTCGCGGATGGTCACCGACGACGAGGCGCGGGGGAGCGACGCACTGACCTGGCGCTCGCTCCCTGCGACCGAGGGACCGGACTCCGTGCCGCTCTTCTACTTCCCGGTCGGCAGCCCCGTCTATTTCAACGAGGACGGATCCCCCGTCGAGCCGAAGCCCGTGGTGACGGCACCGCCGAAGGCGCCGTATGGCGGCTGACGTACACGCCCCGGCGCTGATCCCGGGGGGATGGGTAGTGCTGCCCATCGACGGGTTGTGCGGGGGTTGTTGGGTTCGTTGTGTCGGGCCGGGGTGGTCCGGTCCAGTGATTACCGGAGGTGTTGACGATGGCCGATTTCGGTGCGTCTTATGCGGAGATGGAGCAGGTGGCGTCGTCGTTGTCGCAGGCTCGTGATGATATTCAGGGTCAGTTGGACACTCTGAAGGGGCAGGTGGACAACCTGCTGGGTGAGGATTTCAAGACGCAGCACGCGTCGGGGAAGTTCGGTGAGGGTTATGGGGAGCTGACCACGGGTCTGAAGCAGGCGGTGGATGGCATCAATGACATGTCGGAGTCGCTGCTGGGCATGATGCGTGCGATCCAGGATCTGGACACGCAGCTCGCCGGCGGCTGACACCGCGCTCGGTGCTGCGGGGGCCGGTGGACGTCCACCGGCCCCCGTTTCCGCGTTTCGCGGGCGAGCAGCGGCGTACCGGGATCCGGCCCGCCGCCTTGATAACGTGAGGGGATATGAGCCTGTCGAACGACATCTGGGAGATTCCGGCCCAGACCACCGACATCGAGGGTCTGGACGCGCAGGGGCGTCCCGATCCGGCGTATGCGCAGGCGATCGGGCTCGTCCCGGCCCGCCCCGGTGCGCGCGTACTGTCGACCCTCCTCGAGCTGGTCGTGGCGCTCGTCATCGCCGTTCCCGGAGCGATCGCCGGCACGAACCTGGTGCTGCTGAGTGCGGCGGACCCGTCGGGGCTGCTGGCGCGCAAGGACCTGATCTGGATCCTGCTCCCGCTGATCGTCTCCTACGCGCTCATGCTCGTCTACACGCTCGTGCAGCTCATCCTGCACGGCCTCAAGGGAGCGACGCTCGGCAAGGCCGTGTGCGGGATCCGCACCGTCAACGTGCGCACGCTCGAGAAGCCGGGCTTCTGGCGCGGCGCCGTGGTGCGGTACCTGATCCTCGCGGCATCTTTCCTGGTGCCGGTGGTCGGACCACTCCTCGTGATCGCGCTGTCTCCGCTGTTCGATCCCGAGCGGCGCGGGCGCGGATGGCCGGATAGGGCCGCAGCCACCTGGCTCGTCGACGTGCGACGGGGCCTGAACCCCTATGACGGCAAGCGGATGCGCATCGCTCGCAAGCAGATCACCACCGAGGTGCACGAGGCCGCGCCCGCGCTGCCCTCGCTGGCCACGCCGGTCGACCGCGATGCCCCCGCGATGTACGTGCCGACCGGGCGCTTCTCCGGCGGGGTCGTGGGTGCGCACCGTGCCGCGGCTCCGGTCGCCGCGGCGTCAGGAACGCCCGCTGCGGCCGCCGGTGCCGGCGCGCCCGTCGCAGGCGTGCCGTCGCTCGCCACGCCGGCCGGCGGCCCTGCCCCGGTC
>NZ_JYIX01000006.1 GCF_000956505.1 Microbacterium azadirachtae
CTGCCGCCCCAGCCCCCTGTCCCACTTTCGGTCGCACCACGTCCCACTTCCGGCCCCGAAACCCCGGATCCAGAGCCAGAAGTGGGACACGGTCGCACGAACGGGGCGCCGCTACCCTGAGCATCATGGCGCACGCGACCACCGCGGCCCCGCACCGCGGGCATACGCTCGGCGTGCTCGCGGTGGCGGCGGCCGCGCTGCTCTGGGGCACGACCGGCACCGCGGCCACGTTCGCGCCGAGCGCGGGGCCGCTGGCGATCGGCGCGGCCGCGCTCGGCATCGGCGGAATCCTGCAGGCGCTGATCGCCCCGCGGGCTCTGCGAAGGGCAGCACCGCAGCTGCGCGCGCGGTGGCGGATCGTGGCGGTCGGCGGGCTGTCGGTCGCGGTGTACCCGCTCGCGTTCTACTGCTCGATGCACCTCGCCGGGGTCGCGGTCGGCACGGTCGTCTCCCTCGCCTCCGCTCCCCTCGCCGCCGGTGTCATGGAGCGGGTGCTCGACGACCGCCGCCTCGGCGCACGCTGGTGGAGCGCGGCCGCACTCGGCATCGCCGGGAGCGTGCTGCTGTGCGCCGCGAGGCTCGGCGACGCGCAGGGCGACCCCGCGGGCACCGTGTTCGGGATCCTGCTCGGTCTCGTCGCCGGCATCACGTACGCCGCCTATTCCTGGGCCGCAGCGGCGCTCATGACGGGCGGCATCCCCCGCGCGGCCGCGATGGGCTCGGTCTTCGGACTCGGTGGGCTGCTGCTGATGCCGGTGCTCCTCGCAACCGGCGCTCCCCTGGTCGCCTCGGCCTCGGCGTTCGCCGTCGCGGCGTACATGGCGCTCGTGCCGATGTTCCTCGGCTACGTGCTCTTCGGGCTCGGACTGGCCAGGGTCGGGGCGGGCACGGCGACGACGATCACGCTCCTCGAGCCCGCCGCCGCGACCGTGCTCGCCGTGCTGATCGTGGGCGAGCGGCTGACTCCCATGGGCTGGATCGGACTCGCCCTCATCGGCGCCTCGGTGGTGCTGCTCTCGATCCGTCCAGCCACCCCGGTCGGCGATGCCGGCGGCCCCGTGGCCGAGCCGCGGACGCGCCCCGCCCCCTCCGACCCGACGTAGCCTGGAGCCATGGCTCAGGCGATCGTGCAGACCGAGACCGGCGGACCCGAGGTCCTCACCCTCGTGGAGGTGCCGGATCCGATCCCCGCGGCCGGCGAGGTCGTCGTGCGCATCGAGGCGGCAGGCGTGAACCCGATCGACGTCAAGCAGCGCAGCGGCTTCCGCCCGCTCCCTCCGATCACGGAGCCGCGGCGCCAGGGCTTCGACGGCGCGGGCGTCGTGACCGCGATCGGATCCGGCGTCGCCGACCTGCGGGTCGGCGATCGCGTCGCCGTCCACGACACCCGTGGCACGTATGCGACCGCGCTCGCGGTGCGGGCCGCGCACGCCTCCGTGATGCCGGACGCGGTCGACGCCGCTCAGGGCGCCGCGCTCGGGATCCCCGCCGGCACCGCCTACCAATCGCTGCGCTCGCTCGGCGTCGGCGAGGGTGACCTGCTGCTCCTGCACGCCGGGTCCGGGGCCGTCGGACAGGCGGCGATCCAGTTCGCCGTCGCGTGGGGCGCCGACGTCATCGCCACCGGCGGGGAGTCGTCGCAGGAGCGCCTGCGCGAGCTGGGTGCGATCCCCGTCGTCTACGGCGAGGGCCTCGAGCAGCGGATCCGCGACGCCGCCGGTGATCGCGAGATCACCGTGGCGCTGGACGGCGCCGGCACGGACGAGGCCATCGCCGCTTCGCTCGCCCTCGTCGCCGACCGCGACAGGATCGCCACGATCGTGCGCGGACCCGATGCGGCGTCGTTCGGCATCCGCGCGTTCAGCGGCGGAAGCCCCGTGCCCCTGACCGCGCAGGAGCTCGCATGGCGCGCCGAGGCCGTGCCCGTGGGACTCGGGCTCATCGCCGAGGGCCGCTTCTCGATCGAGTTCGGCCCCGAGCTGCCGCTCGCCGAAGCCGCCGAGGCGCACCGCCTCATCGAGACGCACGCCGCGCGCGGGAAGATCGTCCTCCGCCCCTGACCCCGCCGGAGCCGCAACAGACGGAAACATCCCGGCGGATCGGGCCCGCGCGCCCGAGGATGGGTGCGTGACCGTTCCCGCCGCCTCCGCCCCCGACACCCGTTTCGCCACGAAGCAGGTGCAGGCGGCGTACGTCGCGGGAACGCCGCAGAACACGGCCGTGCCCCCGCTGTACCAGTCGGCCGCCTACGAGTTCGGCTCCCTGGCCGAGGCGCGCGATTTGTTCGCGCTGCGTCGCGCGGGCAACATCTACAGCCGCAACGCCAGCCCCACGCAGCAGCTGCTCGAGGAGCGCGTCACGGCGCTCGAGGGCGGCGTCTCGGCGATCGCCGTCGCCAGCGGGCAGGCCGCGGTCGCCGTCACGATCCTCGCGCTCGCGGGCCGAGGCGGCCATGTCGTCGCCGCCGACCGGCTCTACGGCGGCACGGTCGACCTGCTGCAGGACACCCTCGACGACTTCGGGATCACGGTGACCTTCGTCGACCAGGACGATCCAGAGGCCTGGCGCGCGGCGGCGAACGAGCGCACCCGGCTGTTCTTCGCGGAGTCCGTCGCGAACCCGCTCGCCCAGGTACTCGACATCCGCACGGTCGCCGACATCGCGCACGCCGCGGGCGTCCCCCTCGTGATCGACAGCACGGTCGGCACCCCGTACCTGGTCCGCCCCGGCGAGCACGGCGCCGACTTCGTCGTGCACTCCGCCACGAAGTTCTTGAGCGGCCATGGCACCTCTCTCGGCGGCGTCGCGGTCGACCTCGGATCCTTCGACTTCGGCGCCGACCCCGCGCGCTGGCCGCAGTTCACTGCCACGCACGACCGGTTCGGGCCGCAGTCGCTCTGGGAACGGTTCGGGCAGGGCTTCGCGTTCGGGGCACTCGTGAAGGCCAAGTACGTGCACGACCTCGGCCCCTCCCTCTCGCCGTTCAACGCGCACCAGATCCTGCAGGGCATCGAGACGCTCGATCTGCGCGTCTCCCGGCAGAGCGCGTCGGCCCAGGCGATCGCAGAGGCCCTCGCCGCGCACCCCGCGGTCTCCGCCGTGCACCACCCCGGCCTCGCCGGCAACCCGTGGCACGACCTCGCCGCGCGCTATCTCCCCCGCGGGATCCCCTCGGTGTTCTCGATCGACCTGGTCTCGGCCGGCGACGAAGCCCTGGATCAGGAGCGCGTGGAGCGCTTCGTGGACGGCTTGAGGATCGTGCGCCTCGTCGCGAACATCGGCGACGCGCGGTCGCTCGTCTCGCACCCCGCATCGATGACGCACTCGCACCTGAACGCCGCGCAGCGTGCCGCCGCCGGCATCGGCGCGACGACGGTCCGCCTGTCGATCGGCATCGAGGACCCCGCCGACATCCTCGCCGATCTCGAACAAGCCCTCGCTCTCGCGACCGCGGCCACCGCGACGGCCGCGGCGCCGGAGTTCGCCGCGGTCTGAGTTCGAGACAGGTGCGCTCGGTAATCTGATCCCGTGCCGATCCTGAACAAAGACATGACGCTGTGCATCTCGCTCTCCGCGCGACCGAGCAACAACGGCACCCGGTTCCACAACCACCTCTATGAGGCGCTCGGGCTGAACTGGATCTACAAGGCCTTCGCCCCGACCGACCTCGCCCAGGCGATCGCCGGGGTGCGGGGTCTCGGGATCCGCGGCTGCGCGATCTCGATGCCGTACAAGGAGGACGTGATCGCGCTCGTCGACCGGATGGATCCGTCCGCCACCGCGATCGACTCGGTCAACACGATCGTGAACGAGGACAGCGTGCTCACCGCCTACAACACCGACTACTCGGCGATCGCGCAGCTCATCGCGCGCCACTCGCTGGATCCGGCGTCGTCCGTGCTGCTGCGCGGCTCCGGCGGGATGGCCAAGGCGACCGCGGCCGCGTTCCGGGATGCGGGCTTCGCAGACGTCACAATCGTGGCCCGCAACGAGGAGGCCGGCCGGGCGCTCGCCGGGCTGTACGGCTTCGGCTGGGCCGCGGACGTCGCCGATCGCAGCGCTGATGTTCTCGTGAACGTGACCCCGATCGGCATGGCGGGCGGCGTCGAGGCCGAGGTACTGTCGTTCCCGCCTTCGGCGATCGACGCCGCCGCCGTGGTCTTCGACGTCGTGGCTCTCCCCGCCGAGACGCCGCTCGTGCGTGCGGGGCGGGCCGCAGGCAAGACCGTGATCACGGGATCCGCCGTGGCGACCCTGCAGGCGCTCGAGCAGTTCGTGCTGTACACGGGGATCCGCCCGAGCGACGAGCAGGTGCGCGCGGCCGAGGAGTTCATGCGTGCGCAGTAGCGCACCGCGGTCCCGGGCTCTCGAAGGGATCCGTCCCGCGCCCCGGTAGACTCGGACGGTCATGCCCTCCGTGTCGAACTACCCCGCCCCGCGCCTGGATTCCCGCCCCGCCGAGACCTTCCGCGCCACGCTCGGCGACCTCGCGACGCGTCTCGACGTCGCCGCCCCCGACCGCGCCGACGTCGCGTTCACCGGCGTCGCGCTGGGCACCGACCACGTCCGCACCGGCGACCTGTTCCTCGGCATCCGAGGGGCCAACTCCCACGGTGCCCGCTTCGCGGCGAAGGCCGTGGAGGCCGGCGCGACCGCCGTGCTCACCGACGCCGAAGGCGCATCCCTCGTGCCCTCAGAGGTGCCGACGGTCGTCGTCGAGGATCCGCGCCTCGCCGCGGGCCCCGCCTCCGCGTTCCTGTACCGCGACCCGGTGGCGTCGATGACCTCGATCGGCATCACCGGCACGCAGGGCAAGACGACGACCGCGTTCTATGTGGCGGCCGCCGCGGGCATGCAGCAGTCCGGCACGATCGGATCCATCGGCACGACCGTGGGCGACGACTTCTTCCCACCCGTGCTGACGACACCGGAGGCTCCGGAGCTGCAGGCGCTCTTCGCGGTCATGCGCGAGCAGAAGCTCGGCACGGTCGCCGTCGAGGCGTCCAGCCACGCCCTCACCCTGGGCCGCGTGGACGGCTTCGCGTTCGACGCGGGCGTCTTCCTGAACCTCGGCCACGACCACCGCGACTACCACCCGACGCAGGCCGACTACTTCGCCGCCAAGGCGCTGCTGCTCACGCCCGAGCACGCCAAGGTCGGCATCGTCGACATCGACTCGCACTGGGGCCGCGTCCTCGCCGCGCAGGCGACGGTGCCCGTGCGCACGACGTCGGCGAGCGGATCCGAGTCCGCCGACTGGCGCGCGGAGGACGTCGAGCTGCGCGCGCACGGATCCTCGTTCACAGTCCGCTCCCCCGACGGCGAGCGCGTGCGGTTCACGACGCAGCTGACCGGCGCGTTCAACGTGAACAACATCCTGGCCGCCGTCGCCGCCCTCACCGAGTCCGGGCGCGACCTCGCCGACCTCGCCCCCGGCATCGCCGCCCTGCCGAGCGTCGAAGGGCGCCTGCAGCGGTTCGACTTCGGGCAGCCGTTCGCCGCGATCGTCGACTCCGCGCACAAGCCCGAGGCCATCAACGCGGCACTGCGGGCGATCCGGACCACGACGCCCGAGGGCCGCCTGATCGCCGTGCTCGGCGCGAACGGCCACCGCGACGCGGCCAAGCGCCGCATGATGGGCCGCTTCGCCGCGATGTTCGCCGACGTGCTGGTCATCACCGACGACAACCCCTACGACGACGACCCCGCCGAGATCCGCGCCTCGCTGATCGCCGGCGCGCGCTCGAGCACGGTCGAGATCACCGAGATCGCCGACCGCCGCGAGGCGATGGCGGCGGCCGTGCGGATGGCGCGCCCCGAGGACACCGTGGTGATCCTCGGCAAGGGCCACGAGCGCTATCACGCCCTCGCCGGCGGCGAGATCGCCTGGTACGACCCCGACGTGCTCCGCGAGGTCATCGAGGCGCTCTGACCACCGGCCTCGTGCCGCGCTCGTACCCGGCCCGGTCAATCCTCCAGCGGATCGGCCTCCTGGGGCACGGGTCCGACCTCGATCGGGCGGCCGGGGGTGTTCGACCACGCGCTCCAGGATCCCGGGTACACGGTCACCTCGCGGCCGATGAGCGACCCGGCGAGCGCGAGCTGCGCCGCGGTCACCCCTGATCCGCAGTACGCCGCGATCGGCACCTCCTCGCCGGCGCCGACGGCCTCGAAGGCTGCCACGATCTCGGAGGGGCTGCGGAAGCGACCGTCGGCGGTGAGGAGATCGACGATCGGCAGGTTGCGCGCACCGGGGATGTGACCTGCGACCGGGTCGATCGGCTCGGTCTCGCCGCGGAATCGCTCCGGCGCCCGCGCGTCCAGCAGCACTCCGGTCCAGTCGGCCACCTCAGCGGTGCCGAGCACGTCGGCGGTTCCAGGGCGGCTCAGCACGACGTCACCGAGCGGCGGCACGACCTCGCCCTGTTCGACGGCTCCCCCGGCCTCGCGCCAGGCGCCGAGCCCGCCGTCGAGGACCCGCACATCGGCGATGCCGGCACGCCGCAGCGCCCACCAGGCGCGCGATGCCGGCAGTGAGCGCGAGTCGTCGTAGACCACGACGCTCTGGCCCTGACGGATCCCCCATCGCCGGGCGGCCTGTTCGAGCCCCTCGTCGGAGGGAAGCGGGTGGCGCCCGTCCGAGGGCGCGCCGTGGCCCGCGAGCTCGGCCTCCAGGTCGGCGAAGACGGCCCCGGGAAGGTGCCCGCCGAGGTAGTTCTCGTGCCCGTCGGTGAACCCGAGACGGTAACGCACGTCGAGGATGCGCAGATCCGCCCCTTCATCGAGGAGACTGCGGAGCTCGGCGCCGGTGATGAGGTCATCCATGCCCCCCATCCTCTCAACCCACCCCGCCCCGTGGTCCGGTATGG
>NZ_JYIX01000007.1 GCF_000956505.1 Microbacterium azadirachtae
GCCCCGAGCCCCGAGCCCCGGCCGTGTCTACTGCGCCCCTGCTGAGCACCCCCTGTCCGAGTCGTCCCCATGAACGCACCCCATAGCCTCCGCTCACGGGGACGACTCGACAGGTGGAGCACCCCACGTCCGAGTCGTCCCCATGAGCGCACCCCATGGCCTCCGCTCATGGGGACGACTCGGAACCAGGAGGACTACTCGCGTCGGACGGCCCGGCTACCCTCGTGACATGACCTCCGACTGGACCGGATCCGCCATCGCCCTGCTCGAGGCGGACGGGAACCGCAGCGCCGACACCCATCTGCACGTGTTCCCGCTGCCGGCCGAGTGGGGCATCGACCTCTACCTCAAGGACGAATCGGTGCACCCGACCGGATCCCTCAAGCACCGGCTCGCCCGGTCGCTGATCCTGTACGGGCTGGTCAACGGCCGCATCCACGAGGGCACGACGCTGGTCGAGGCGTCGAGCGGCTCCACGGCGGTGTCCGAGGCGTACTTCGCGCGGATGCTGGGCCTGCCGTTCGTGACGGTCGTGCCGCGCTCGACCAGCCAGGAGAAGATCGACCTCATCGAGTTCTACGGCGGGCGCTGTCACTTCGTCGACTCCGGGGCAGCCATGTACGCCGAGGCCGAGCGGCTCGCCTCCGAGTGCGGCGGGCACTACCTCGACCAGTTCACCTACGCCGAGCGCGCGACCGACTGGCGCGGCAACAACAACATCGCCGAGAGCGTCTTCAGCCAGCTGAGCCGCGAGCGCCACGCCATCCCGAGCTGGATCGTGGTCGGCGCGGGCACCGGCGGCACGAGCGCGACCTTCGGCCGCTACGTGCGCTACCGCTGTCACGACACCCGCATCGCGGTGGTGGATCCCGAGGGCTCGGCCTTCTACGGCGGCTGGCGCAACGGGGATCCGTCGTTCACGACCGGCACCCCGAGCCGGATCGAGGGCATCGGGCGACCGCGCGTCGAGCCCTCGTTCGTGCCGGGCGTCATCGACGAGATGATCCCCGTCCCCGACGCCGCCTCGGTCGCCGCGATCCAGCTGCTCAAGCAGCGCACGCTGCACTGGGCCGGCGGATCCACCGGGACGAACCTCGTCGGCGCCTTCCAGCTCATCGCCCGGATGCTGCGGGCCGGCGAGCGCGGCAGCGTGGTCACCCTCATCTGCGACGGCGGCGCCCGCTACCTCGACACCTACTACTCCGACGACTGGGTCGCCGCCCAGGAGTGGGACCTTGCCCCGCATCGCGCGCGCATGGAGCACTTCCTCGCGACCGGGGAGTGGGTCGAGGACTGAGGGCGTGGGCGCGGGCCGCCGGACCGCCCGGGCGGTGACCCAGCGCGACCGCGATCCGGGCGCGACCGCGATCCGGGCGTGACCGCGGTCGGGCGTGACCGGATCCGGGCGTGACCGCGCCGACCCCGGGTCGCTACGCTGGCGGCATGACCACGCTCATCCTCACCGTCGTCGGATCCGACCGTCCCGGCCTCGTCGCAACCGTCGCGCACATCGTCGACGAGCACGGCGGCAACTGGGAGAACAGCCGGCTCGCGGAGCTCGCCGGCACGTTCGCCGGCGTGATCCAGGTGTCGGTGCCCGTCGAGCGGGTCGAGGAACTGCGCGCGTCGCTGCACGGGCTCGACGGACTGCTCACGGTCGCGGTGCACCCCGGGTCCGGATCAGACGCGGCGGAGGCCGCACAGGAGGTGTCGATCCAAGTGCTCGGCAACGATCGGCCCGGCATCGTGCGCGAGATCTCCGGCGTGCTCAACGCGCACGCCCTGAGCATCGAGAGCATGACCACCGAGACGCGCGACGCGGCGATGGCGGGCGGACGCCTGTTCGAGGCGTCGGTCGTCGCACGCGTGCCCGCGGATGCGGATCCGGAGGCCCTGCGCGCGGCTCTCGAGCAGATCGCTCACGACCTGCAGGTCGACATCACAGTCGCCTGACCCGCCCTACACAAAACCGCGAGACTCCACCTGGGCGACCAGACTGCAGCTCAGGCGTGCAGTCTCGTCGCGGAGATGGAGTCTCGCGGTCAGGAGGGCCCAGTTCAGACCAGGCCCAGTTCAGACCAGGCGCTGCTTCAGACCAGGCGCTGCTTCGGGGAGACCTCGTAGGTGTCCTGGGGGTCGTCGTTCACGACGCCGGCCAGAGCCGCGTCGATCGCGGACAGCGTGTCGGCGTCGAGCACCACGCCGGAGGCCTTGACCGTGTCGGCCAGCTGCTCCGGGCGGGACGCGCCGACGAGGGCGGCCGCCACGTTCTTGTTCTGCAGCACCCACGCGATCGCGAGCTGCGGCATCGTCAGGCCCGCGTCCGCCGCAATGGGCTTCAGCCGCTGCACGGCGGTGAGGATGTCGTCCTGCAGAAGCCTCTGGATGAAGTGCGCGCCGGAGTGCGGATCCGTCGCGCGAGAGCCCTCCGGCACCGGCTGGCCGGGGAGGTACTTGCCGCTCAGCACGCCCTGCGCCATCGGCGACCAGACGATCTGCGAGATCCCCAGCTCCTCCGACGCCGGCACGACCTTGCCCTCGATCACGCGGTGCAGCATCGAGTACTGCGGCTGGTTCGAGATGAGCTGCACGCCCAGCTGCTTCGCCAGGGCGTGGCCCTCGCGGAGCTGCTCGGCGGTCCACTCGGAGACGCCGATGTAGAGCGCCTTGCCCTGTCGGACGACGTCGGCGAAGGCCTGGAACGTCTCCTCGAGCGGAGTCTCGTGGTCGAAGCGGTGCGCCTGATACAGGTCGACGTAGTCGGTGCCGAGGCGCTTCAGGGACCCGTTGATCGACTCGAGGATGTGCTTGCGGCTGAGGCCGGTGTCGTTCGGTCCCTTGGGGCCGGTCGGGAAGTAGACCTTGGTGAAGATCTCGAGGCTCTCGCGGCGCTGACCCTCGAGAGCCTTGCCGAGCACGACCTCCGCGGCCGTGTTCGCGTAGGTGTCGGCCGTGTCGAATGTCGTGATGCCGGCGTCGAGAGCGGCGTGCACCGTCTTGACCGCGGCGGCGTCCTCGACCTGCGAGGCGTGCGTGACCCAGTTGCCGTACGTGATCTCGGAGACCTTCAGACCGCTGTTGCCCAGGTATCGGTAGTTGACCATGGATCCAGCGTAGGTGCGCCGGACGACGTCGGGATCCGGATCCGTCATCCGGACATCCGGGCACCTTTCGCGACGGCAGCGGTGGAGGCGGAGACCGTCACTCCGCCATCTGCTTGCGCAGCCAGTACTCGGTCTGCGCGACGTGCCCGGCCGCAGCCGCCGAGGCCGCGGCCGGGTCGCGCGCGACCAGACCTCGGGCGATCGCGCGGTGCCCGGCATCGGAGAGGACCTTGAGCTGCGCCGCGTCGGCGTCGTCGAAGATCCGGTACTGCCGGGTGCGCGAGCGCAGGACCTCGAGGAGGCTCGTGAGGGCGGCGTTGCCGGCGAGCTCCGCGATGCGCATGTGGAACTCATGATCCAGCCGGGACTCCTCGTCGTGATCGGGGCTGTCGGCGATCCGCTCGACGAGCTCGGCCAGCTCCGCCAGCATGTCGTCATCGGCGCGCGCCGCCGCGATCGACGCCGCGTGCGCCTCCAGCGGACGGCGGATCTCGACGAGTTCGAGGATCGCGTCCAGCGGCAGCACGTCGACCGTCAGCGAGAGGCCGCGGATGAGGTCGGCAGGGCGGAGCGTGCTCACGTAGCTGCCCGATCCGTGCCGGGTCTCCAGCACACCGAGGGCGGCGAGCATCCGGATCGCCTCGCGGACCGAGCCGCGGGACACTCCGAGCTGCTCGCACAGCTCGCCCTCGCTGGGCAGCTTGTCGCCGGGGCGGAGCTCCCCGTCGGCGACGAGCGCACGCAACCCGTGCAGCGCGGTCTCGAGTGCGCTCATGGTTTCCCTCCCTGGGCGAGTCCTCTCACGAGTGTGGAGCACCGCCGAGTTTGAGAATAGTCGTCGGACGACTTTGGGCCAAAAGTCGTCATTCGCTAGCTCAGATGATGGTTCTGTGCCAAAGTTGTGCGACAAGTTGAATTGTTCCCCTCCAAGCCCTCAAGGATGAGACCCCCATGGACGACCCCCGCACGGCCGCCCGCATCGCTCCGGTGCCGCTCCTCTCGTACGACAGGGCCCGTGACGCCTGGCCGCTCGATCCCCGGATCGTGCACCTGAATCACGGATCCTTCGGCGCCGTCCCGAGCGAGGTCGTCGCCCTGCAGGACGCGTTGCGCCGGGAGGCCGACCTCAGCCCGGTCGGATGGTTCCCCCGGATCGCGGAGAAGGTCGAGGCGGCCCGCGCCGAGGTCGCACCGTTCGTGGGAGCCGACGCCGCAGACACCGCCTTCGTGCCGAACGCCTCCGCCGCTGCCACCGTCGTCTACAACGCCCTGCAGCTGGATCGCGACGACGAGATCCTCGTCACGGACCACGGCTACGGCGCCGTGACCATGGGCGCAGCCCGGCTCGCGCGCCGCTTCGGCGGCCGTCTGCGCACGGTCGCCCTCGGCCTGCTGGACGACGCCGACACCGTCCTCGCCCGCTTCGCCGAGGCGATCGGTCCGCGCACGCGGCTCATCGTCGTCGATCAGATCACGTCCTCCACGGGCCGGCGCTTCCCCACCGCCGAGATCACCGCGCTCGCGCACGAGCACGGTGTCCGCGTGCTCGTGGACGGCGCCCACGCCCCCGGCCTGATCCCGGACGCCGCAGTCGCGGGCGGGGGCGACTGGTGGTTCGGCAATATGCACAAGTGGCCGTGCGCCCCCCGCGGATCCGCCCTTCTCGTGACGCAGGCGCCCGACCGCGACGAGCTCTGGCCGCTCATCGACTCCTGGGCCGCGACGGAGGCGTACCCCGCGCGCTTCGACACGCAGGGCACGATCGACGCCACGACCTACCTCGCCACCCCCGCCGCGATCGCGTTCATCGAGCGCGAGCACGGCTGGGACCGCACGCGCGACACGGTCGCCGAGATCGCGGACGCCGGCGCCAGGATCATCGCGGAGGCCTTCGAGCGCGCCGCCGACGAGCCGGCGCTCGTCGACCTGCCCATGCCTGTTCCCTCCATGCGCCTGATCCGGCTGCCGCTCGGCATCGGCCGCACCCGCGAGGAGGCCGATGACCTGCGCATGCGCCTGTTCGACGAGGTCGGCGTGGAGACCGCCTTCACGAGCTTCGCCGGCGCCGGCTATTTCCGCCTCTCGGCGCACCTGTACAACGAGGCCGCCGACTTCGAGGCGTTCGCCGAGCGCTGCGTGCCGCGGATCCTCGAACTCGCCGGGCGCTGACCCGCACCTCCCCCACCTGCACCATCCCTGCAACACCCAATGAAAGGAAGCCCCATGGTGAAGCGCACCCGACTCGCCTCGATCGCCGGGGTCGGCATCGTCGCCGTCCTCGCACTCAGCGCCTGTTCCGGCGGAGCGTCGAGCGGAAGCGGATCCGCCGACGGCAAGGTCACCCTCCAGATGGTGGAGAGCCTGACGAACCCGGACCGCACCAAGCTCATCCGCGGCCTGCTCGACGACTTCCAGAAGGCCAACCCGAACATCACCGTCAAGCTGGTCTCGCCGCCCACCGAGCAGGCCGACACCACGATCCAGCAGATGCTGCAGTCCGGCAAGGGCATCGACGTGCTGGAGACCCGCGACATCACGGTCGGCCCGTTCGCGAACAACCACTGGCTGTACGACATGACCGCGGATCTGAAGAGCTGGGACGGCTGGAGCGCGCTCACCGACAACGCCAAGAAGGCCGGCGTCTCCGACGGCAAGACCTGGTTCGTCCCCTACGGCTTCTACGGCCTCTCGCTCTTCTACCGCACGGATCTCGTGAAGTCCGCGGGCTTCGACGGGCCGCCCAAGTCGTGGAAGGACCTGCTCGACCAGGCGTCGAAGATCCAGGATCCGGAGAAGAACCAGTACGGCTACGCGTTCCGCGGGGGCAAGAACGCCAACTCGAACGTCGTCGCCGCGATCGAGGCGTACACGATCGACGACCTCGACACCTCGAACGCGTTCCTGCTCAAGGACGGCAAGACGATCTTCTCCTCGCCGGACGCGCAGAAGGGCGTCGACGACTACTTCGCGCTGTTCAAGAAGGCCTCCCCGCCGTCGGCCGTCTCCTGGGGCTACCCGGAGATGGTGGCGGGGTTCACGAACAGCACCACGGCGTTCCTGCTGCAGGACCCCGAGGTCATCGCGACCGTCTCGGCGTCCAGCCTGAAGGAGGACCAGTGGAACACCGCGCCGCTGCTCACCGGCCCGAGCGGCAAGGCGGCGCAGCCCCTCGCCGTCGCCGGCTGGGGCGTCGCGCAGTCGAGCGCCCACAAGGACGCGGCGGTCAAGCTGGTCGAGTACCTGTCCTCGGCGAAGCCCGCGACCACGTTCGCGCAGAAGAACAGCCTGGTGCCGATCATCGCGGCCGCGGCCAAGGACCCGTTCTACTCGACCGGGCCGTGGACGAGCTACGTCACCATGACCGAGCACCCCGACACCTACGTCAACGTGCAGCAGCCCCGAGGCGTCGCCTGGTGGACCGAGTGGATCCAGAAGTCCGACCAGGACGTGCAGAGCGTGCTGCTCGGCAACATGACCACCAAGGAACTGCTCACCTCGTGGGACCAGTACTGGACTGACAAGTACAAGAAGGGCTGATGTCGTGACCTCGACCTCCGCCACCGAGCGCCCGGCCGGTTCTTCCGGCCGGGCCGCTCGGCCCGCGCGGCCGCAGCCCGCCCCCACGGGCGCCGGGCGCCGCCGCACCACCTTCCGCGCCCGGCACGCGCTCACGATCCTCGCGTTCCTCGCTCCGGCGATCGTGTTCGTGTGCTGGTTCACGTATCTGCCGATGCTCCAGGGTGCGCGCATGGCGTTCCTGGACTACAACCTCTGGGATCTCACCTCGACGCCGTTCGTGGGCTTCGACAACTTCGTCAAGGTCCTCTCCGACCCGGTCTTCCCGACCGTCGCCGGCAACACCGTGCTGTGGGTGATCGGATCCCTGGTCCCGCAGTTCGTGATCGGCTTCCTCATCGCCCTCGCGCTGCGCCAGCGATTCCGGTTCCGCGGCGTCTACCAGGCGCTCGTGTTCTTCCCCTGGGCCGTATCCGGATTCCTCATCGGGATGCTGTTCCGCTGGATGTTCAACGCCGAGTTCGGCGTGATCAACGACCTCCTCATGAAAGCGCATCTGATCTCGGCGCCGCTGCCGTGGCTCGCGGATCCGAAGCTCGCGATGTTCGCGGTGATCGTCGCGAACATCTGGTACGGCGTGACGTTCTTCGCGATCATGATCCTCGCCGCCCTGCAGTCCGTGCCGGACGAGGTGTTGGAGGCGGCGAGCCTGGACGGTGCAGGCAAGGCGCGCCAGCTCTTCTCGATCGTGATCCCGTACATCTCCACGACCCTGTTCCTCACGGTGCTGCTGCGCGTGATCTGGATCTTCAACTTCCCCGACATCATCTGGGCGATGACGGGCGGAGGGCCGGCGAACCGGACGCACATCATCACGACCTGGATGATCAACTTCACGCAGCAGGGCAACTACGGCACGGCGAGCGCGATCGGCCTCATCGTCGTCGCGGTGCTGTTCGTGTTCTGCGCGTTCTACCTCTTCGCGATGCGGAAGGCCAGCCGATGAGCGCCACCATGACCCTCACGACCGGACGCGCGGGCTCCTCGCGCCCGGCGCGCTCCTCCCGCTCCCGGGTCACCGTGGGCGGCGTCGTCAAGGTGGTCGGGCTCGCGCTCTGGCTGCTGATCACGCTCTTCCCGCTGTACTGGATCGTGCTGACGTCGTTCAAGTCGCCGCAGACCGTGAACCGCTTCCCGATCGAGTACTGGCCCTCGGAACCCTCGGTGCAGAACTACGCCAAGCTGTTCTCGGACTCGAACTTCGGGGTCTTCCTGGCGAACTCGGCGGTGATCGCCCTCATCGCGGGCGCGACGTCGACGCTCATCGCGCTGCTCAGCTCCTACGTGATCTCGCGGTTCGAGTTCCGCGGCAAGGGCGCAGTGCTCATCGCGTTCCTGCTGACCCAGATGATCCCCGCGTTCATCGCGCTCGGCCCGCTCTACACGATGATGACCGATCTGGGCCTGGTGGACAGCAAGCCAGGCCTGATCCTCGTCTACGTCGCCGTGTGCATCCCGTTCTCGACGGTGATGCTGCGCGGGTTCTTCGAGAACGTGCCGGATGCGCTCGAGGAGTCGGCGATGATCGACGGCTGCTCGCGGCTCGGCGCGCTGTTCCGGATCCTGGTGCCGGTGATGACCCCCGGGATCATCGCCGCGTTCATCTTCAACTTCGTGAACTGCTGGAACGAGCTGTTCCTGTCGGTCGTGCTCATGCAGTCCGAGGAGAACCGCACGATCCCCGCCGCGCTGAACAGCTTCATCTCCACGTTCAACGTGGACTGGGGCTCGATGTCGGCCGCCGCGGTGCTCACGATCCTGCCGACCATGGTGCTCTTCGCCGTGGCCAGCCGCTGGATCGTGGCCGGCCTCACGGCGGGATCCGTCAAGGAGTAAGCCGGCTCGCACGCGACAGAGCCCCCTCCGACCTGGAGGGGGCTCTGTCGCGGCTGCTCAGACCCGGGCCGTCTCCGGAGGAGTCGGCGCCACGGGGTGCGCCGAGGACGGAGCCGGGTGCGCGGAGGCGGGAGCCGGGTGCGCGGATCCGACACCGGGGTGCGCGGGCACCGGCCACGAGAGCGCACCGGACGGCGCGGGCGGGGCGGGGGCCGTGTG
>NZ_JYIX01000008.1 GCF_000956505.1 Microbacterium azadirachtae
ACCTGCGGGGGCGCCGGCGCCCGCGGCCACCGACGCCCCCGCAGGTGGCTTCGCCCCGCCGTCGGCGCCCGCCGCCGCTGCCTGGCAGCCGCCGACGATCGCGCCGGTGGAGACAGCGCCAGCACCAGCAGCAGCAGCACCTGCACCAGCGCCAGCGCCAGCACTTGCACCTGGACCTGCAGCTGCACCTGAAGCTGTCTCCGCTCCCGACGCCCCGCGTGCGGTCCTCATGATCGACAACGGCGAGCGGATCGAGGTGCGCAGGGCCACCCTCATCGGGCGCGCGCCCGCGACCGGCGACGGCGATGGCGACGCACAGCTCGTGCGGGTCCCCGACGAGACGCGCTCGGTGTCCAAGACCCACGTCGCGATCCTGCTCTCGCGTCGCGGCGTGGTCGCCGTCGACCGCGGCTCCACCAACGGCAGCTCGATCGTGCGCGACGGCGCGGAGCACCCGCTGACCCCGGGGCACCCCGCCGAGCTGCGCGCCGGCGACGTGCTCCGCTTCGGCGACCGCAGCCTGCGCGTGGAGCAGGCATGACCCCCGGCGCCCGCGCGGCCGCCGCAGACACGACAGCGCGCGAGCGCCGCCCGGAGGAACCCCGATGAAGGTCAAGCTCACCCTGCGCCGCCCCGGCGCACCGCTCACCGACATCGTCGTCACCGCCGACTCCACGGCCACGGTCGCCGACGTCGCGCATCACATCGCGACGACGGATCCGCTGCGCGCGATCCGCGTCGGGCACGGCGAGACGCTCACGCTCTCGGTCGCGCCGCCCACGAGCGAGCGCCTGGTGACGCTGAACCCCGACCTCGCGATCGGCGACGCCCCGGTCGGATCCGGCTTCCTCGCGGAGATCGTGAACCTCGGCGCCGACCGGATCGAGACCGGCACGGCGGGCGCTCGTCCTGCGGCGCACCTGCAGGTGCTCTCCGGTCCCGCTGCCGGCCAGGAGTTCTCCCTGCCGATCGGTCATTTCGTGATCGGTCGCGAGGCTACCGCCGACGTGCACCTCGCCGACCCTCTCGTCTCGAAGAAGCATGCCCGCATCGAGGTCGCCGGAACGTTCGTCGAACTGGTCGACCTGAATTCCGCGAACGGGATCCTCGTCGACGGCGGCCTGATGCAGCGGCTCCGGGTGATCCCCGGGCAGCCCTTCACGCTCGGCGACAGCGAGATCGTGGTGCGCCTCGTCGGTGACTTCGACGGCAGCGCCGCGGATCAGGATCCGGTGCTCGAGCGCGGCGGTGCGCTGCTCTTCAACCGCAGCCCGAGGGTCGAGGAGCGGTTCGCCGGCGAGGAGGTGGATGAGCCGCGCTACCCGCGGGACCAGGTGCAGCGACTGTTCCCCTGGCCCATGCTCGTCGCCCCGATCCTGCTCGCGGTGACGATGTGGGCGGTGACCGGGCGCATGCTGTCCCTGCTGATGGCGGCGGCGAGCCCGATGATGATGTTCGGCAACTTCATCTCGCAGAAGACCAACCTCGGCCAGCGCCTGCGCAAGGAGGCCGAGCTGTTCGAGGACCAGTTCGAGCGCCTCGAGGAGAAGCTCTACCACGCGCGCCCGCGCGAGCATGCGGTGCGCAACAACGAGGTGCCGGCGGTCGCGGTCGTGTTCGACGAGGCGATGCGGCTCGGGCCGCTGCTGTGGACCCGCCGTCCGGAGCACTGGAACTTCCTCGCGGTGCGACTGGGCACCTGCTCCGACCTGTCCCGCACGACGATCACCCGCACCGAGGCCGCAGAGGCGCTGCCCGAGTTCGTGGAGCGGGTCGACCGCCTCGAGGAGCGCTACCGCGTGATCGAGGACGTGCCGATCCTCGAGTCGCTGCAGAGCGTGGGATCCCTCGGCGTCGCCGGTCCCACTTCGGTCGCGGGCGATGCGCTGCGGGGCCTCGCCGTGCAGCTGTTCGGCATGCACTCGTCGAACGAACTCGTCGCGGTCGCGCTCACCGAGCCCGGCTGGGCGAACGAGCTTGATTGGCTGACCTGGCTGCCGCACACCTCGAGCGAGCGCAACCCGTTCAAGGAGATGGCGCTCGCGGACTCGGCGTCCACGGGAACCGCGCTGCTGAACGGTCTCGAGGAGATCGTGATGCGCCGCTCCACGGCGGCAGCGTCGCAGCGCCTGCCCTACGGGGACGACTGGGATCCGATGCGCTACGGCACCGACGTCAAGCGCGCCGCCGAGGAGTCCGCGTTCGAGGGTCAGGCGGCGGTGCTCGTCATCGTCACCAACGATGCCCCCGTCGATCGCGCCCGGCTCACCCAGATCCTCGAGCGCGGCGCAGACGTCGGCGTCTACGCCCTGTTCGTCGCGCCCGTGGTGGAGGCGCTGCCGGCGGCCTGCCGCAGCTTCATCGATGTGACGGCCGGTCTCGAGCACGCGAGAGTCGGCACGGTCCGCAGCGGCATCGCCTACCCCGACGTCAGGGTCGAGGGCGTCTCGCACGCCTATATGACCATGTTCGCCAAGCGTCTCGCCCCGGTCGTCGACGCCTCGACGGTCGTGGAGGACTCCTCGGACATCCCGAACTCGGTCATGTTCCTCTCGCTCGTCGGATCCGAGACGGCTACGGATCCGACCAGCGTGATCGACCGCTGGCGGCAGAACAACACGATCATCGACCGGTCGGGGGCGCCGCAGTCGCGGCTCAAGAAGGCGGGCAACCTGCGCGCCATCATCGGCCAGTCGCAGACCGACGCGATGACCCTCGACCTGCGCACCCAGGGCCCGCACGCCCTCGTCGGCGGCACCACCGGTGCGGGCAAGAGCGAGTTCCTGCAGGCGTGGGTGCTCGGCATGGCCGCCGCGCACAGCCCCGACAGGGTCACGTTCCTCTTCGTCGACTACAAGGGCGGATCCGCGTTCGCCGACTGCGTCGACCTCCCGCACACCGTGGGTCTCGTCACCGACCTCAGCCCGCACCTCGTGCGCCGCGCCCTCACGAGCCTCCGCGCCGAACTGCATCACCGCGAGCACCTCTTCAACCGCAAGAAGGCGAAGGACCTGCTCGAACTCGAGAAGCGCCGCGACCCGGACACCCCGCCCGCGCTCGTGCTCGTGATCGACGAGTTCGCCGCCCTCGCCGGCGAGGTGCCGGAGTTCGTCGACGGCGTCGTCGACATCGCCCAGCGCGGGCGCTCCCTCGGCATCCACCTGATCATGGCCACGCAGCGTCCCGCCGGCGTGATCAAGGACAACCTCCGCGCCAACACCAACCTGCGCGTGGCGTTGCGCATGGCCGACGAGTCCGACTCCAAGGACGTCGTGGACGACGCCGTCGCCGCGTCCTTCCCTCCGTCGATCCCCGGCCGCGGCATCGCGAAGACCGGCCCAGGGCGTCTCGTGCCGTTCCAGTCCGCCTACGCGGGCGGCTGGTCCACGGACGAGGAGCAGGTCGCCGACGTGCGCGTGGCCGAGCTGCGGTTCGGATCCACCCAGCTCTGGGAGCCGGACCAGGAGCCCGAATCCGACAGCCACGACGGGGACCTCGGGCCCAACGACCAGAAGCGGATCGTCGCGACGCTCGTCGCGGCGGCGACGCATGCCGGCATCCCCGCCCCGCGCCGGCCGTGGCTCGACGACCTCGAGCACGCGGTCGACATCCGCGATCTCCCCACGCTCGGCGACGGGCAGATCCTGCTCGGGAAGACCGATGTGCCCTCCCGTCAGCTGCAGGAGCCCACGTACTTCGTGCCGGACCGCGACGGCTCCCTGCTCGTGTACGGGACGAGCGGCGCGGGCAAGTCGACTGTGCTGCGCACCCTCGCGATCGCGGCGGGATCGGATGCGGCCACGAACGTCGAGGTGTACGCGCTGGACTTCGGATCCGGGGCGCTCAAGAGCCTCGAGATCCTGCCGCAGGTCGGATCCGTCATCTCCGGCGACGACGCGGAGCGCGTGCAGCGCATCCTGCGCTCGCTCGCGCGCGTGCTCGACGACCGCGGCAAGCGGTTCAGCACCGCGAACGCCGCGAGCCTCACCGAGTACCGCGAGCTCACCGGGATCGACGAGCCGCGCATCCTGTTCCTGCTCGACGGGTTCCCGCAGTTCCGCAGCGAGTGGGAGTCGACCACGGCGCGGATGCCGTTCTATCAGACGTTCATGCGCATCCTCGGCGAGGGGCGCCCGCTCGGCGTGCACGTGATCGCGACCGCCGACCGCTCCGGATCCGTGCCCACCGCGGTCAGCGCGAACGTGTCGCGCAAGGTCGTGCTGCGCCTCTCCGACGAGTCGGGCTACGCGATGCTGAACGCCCCGAAGGACGTGCTCGACGAGCGCTCCGCACCGGGCCGCGCGATCGTGGACGGGCTGGAGACGCAGATCGCGACCCTCGGCGGCACCCCGAACGTGGCGGAGCAGACGAAGCTGCTCGAGGCGATGGCCGCGGAGCTGCGCTCCGCGGGAGCCCGCGAGGTCGCCGAGATCGGATCGCTGCCGACGCGGCTCTCGGCCACGGCGCTTCCCGACCGCATCGGGGAGTTCCCGGTGCTGGGCGTCGCGGAGGACACGCTCGCCGCACGCGACTTCGACCCGATCGGCACGTTCCTCGTGGCGGGGCCGCCGCTGTCGGGAAAGACCACGGCGCTCAAGGGCATCATCACGTCCATGCGCCGCTTCGACCCCGCGGTCAAGCTGTTCCACTTCGGCGGGCGCCGATCCGTCCTCAAGGACTACGCCGACTGGACCCGCAGCGCCACCACGCCAGAGGCGGCCAAGGAGCTCGCCGCGGAACTCGCGGAGCTCGCCGGAGACGAGTCGATGCCGGTGCGGCTGCTCGTCGTCGTCGAGGACGTGCCGCAGTTCGCGGACACCCCGGCCGAGCGCGACAT
The DNA here is from genome assembly GCF_000956505.1 of Microbacterium azadirachtae. Classification (GTDB taxonomy): domain Bacteria; phylum Actinomycetota; class Actinomycetes; order Actinomycetales; family Microbacteriaceae; genus Microbacterium; species Microbacterium azadirachtae_A. The sequence continues at coordinate 4,838 of NZ_JYIX01000008.1, forward strand.
GAAGGCGCTGTTCCAGGCGATCAACCGCAGCGACCACCTGCTGATCGGCGACCTCGACGTCACGCAGGCCACGAGCGGGTTCGGCTACATCGGCGACTTCAAGGCGGGCCGCAAGGGCATCGTGCTCAAGCCGGATGCCTTCGACGGCGACGCCGTGTTCAAGGTGCCGTTCCCCAAGGTCAAGCGCACGGACTTCCCCGAAGGGCGGGGCATCTTCGTGCAGGCGGGGCGCCAGGTGATCATGCAGCTGCCGTTGGTGGAGGGGGAGACGCTGGTATGAGCGAGAAGACCGTGCTGACCTTCGACAAGACCGCGCTCACGGCGCCCGTGGATCGCGCTGCCGCGCGGGCGGAGGCGCAGGCGGCGCTCGCCGCCGAGGGCGGCGGAGTCACGGCGCGGAGCTTCGCCTCCCGCACCTGGTTCGTCGGAGTGGGAACCGCCGTCGGCATGGCGCTGATCGCCGCGGCCGCCGTCCTCGTCCTCATCATGATCGTGCGCCTGGCCACCGGTCACGGCGTCCCCCTTCCGTTCGCCGTGCTGGCCTGGGCCGTCCTCGCCCTGCCGTACGCCTACCGGCGGATCGTCCGCATCGCTCCGCAGCTGCGGGACGCGGACGACCGCTGGTACCGGCTGCGCCGCTTCGCTCCGGCGAACGGGCTGACGCACGCGCTGCGCGAGGCCGATCCGCAGCGCCGTGCCGCCGTGTTCGAAGCCGCGGAAGGTCCGCAGCTCGATGATCCCGTCACCGCGAGCCGGCCGCGGCCGCTCGAGGTCGCGAACCTCAGCTTCCACATCGGCGGGGGGCGGGCCCGGATGGACATCGCGATCGCCTATGCGCGATTCACGGTGCGGACCGCCCTGCCGGCCCTGGGCATCCAGTCGGTGACGGCGCGGGGCGGAGCAGCCTGGCGCCCGCAGGCTCCGCAAGCCGTCATCGCCGTGGACGAGGAGTTCGACAAGCGCTTCCGTGTGTCCTGCGCCCCCGAGGACGCGGCCACCGTGCGTGCTCTGCTCGGGGCCGACATGCGTTCGGCTCTCGTCGACGTCTGCGGGGACGCGGACGTCCAGGTCGTGGGCGACGAGGTGTGGTTCTTCGCGCGCCAGGACCTGCGGCTGCAGGATCCGGTCGTCTGGGAGTGGGTGGAGGACCTGTCGGCGTTGCTGGATCGCACCCTCGATCCGCGTCCCGAGGCATCCGTGCGTTCCGATCAGGACACGGCGCGCGCGCTCCGCCGCCGGAAGGTCCTCCGCGGCGCAGGCGCTGGACGCCCGTTCGTCCTCGGTTGTCTGGTCCCCCTTCTCCTGGCCGCCATCGTCGTCGTGATCGGCGCCATGGCGGGGTGACGCCGCAGATGCATGCCCGGAGCGGCGCACATGCATGGGGAGTGCTCCCCATCGCGGCGATCCGAGGCCGTGGATATGTTGGGCTGACCGGCGAGAAGGGATGCGCGCATGGGTGTGAAGGTCAGGTACGACGAGCTGGGTGGTCTCTCCACCGAGCTCGACCACATCGTCAAGGAGTTCGAGGACGCGGGAAGTCGTCGTCGCGACCTCAAGGACGCCGTGGGCGACCCCTACGGCGATGGAGCGCTCCGCGAGGCGGCCGATGACTTCGAGGGACGCTGGGATGACCGCCGCAAGGCCCTGATCGAGAACTGCAAGACGGTCAAAGACCACGTCGACGGTGTGATCCAGGGCTTCAAGGACTTCGACGTGAAGGCCGCGCAGGGCGGCGACAAGGGGGGCAAGTGATGTCGGCCACGCCCTACATGCCGTACCAGACTCCGAGCGGCAAGCACCCCATCGAGCACCTCGAGGGAAAGCCCGACGAGATCCAGGCGCGGGGGAAGCAGATCACCGATCTCGGAAACGAGATGAACAAGGCCTGGAGCCTCATCAGCCGTCTCGTCGACGACGGTGCGGACATGGAGGGCGAGTCGATCGACAAGCTCCGCGAAGTGGCGAAGGAGGTCAGCGGCGATCTCGGCAAGGGCGGCGAGCTCTACGTCGCCGTCGGCCCGCACATCAGCACCTACGGGCATGCCGTCGAGACCTCGCAGCCGCGGCTGAACAAGCTGGCGGACGAGCTCGAGAAGAAGTGGCAGGAGTACTACCAGGCGGACGGTGACGCCTCGTCGAAGCACTCCGGCCTGCCGGACAAGCCCGACCCAGACGCGGAGCAGTCCGACAAGGACGACTTCGCGAAGAAGGAGGGCGCCGCGAAGGCCGCAGCCTCGCACGCCTCCTCCGTCAAAGGCGAGTGGGACGACCTCGCCGACGACTACGACCGGGAATGGAACACCTGGCACACCGCGTACGAGACCGCCGTGCACAACATCAAGGAGGGCATGAGCGGCAAGATCAAGGACTCCTGGAGTGACAACGTCAAGGGGTTCCTGAACGACATGGCCGACGTGCTGACCGTGCTCGGTCTCGTCGTCGGCATCCTCGCGCTGATCTTCGCGGGTCCGTTCGTCCTGATCGGCGCGGTGATCGCCGGTGCGATGCTCGCCGTGCAGATCGCGAAGTTCGCGATGGGCGACGGCGATGGGCTCGGGCTCGCCTTCGCGATCGTCGGCTGCATCCCGTTCATCGGACCCGCCTGCCGGTTCTTCAAGTCCTTCGCCGCGCCCGCCGCGGCGGGCATGCGCTTCAGCACCGCCATGAACACCCTGAAGGCGCCCGTGGCCGCCACGTTCGGCGGCAAGGTGCTGGACTTCACCACGGGACTGTTCTCCGGCAAGGGCGCCACGGAGTGGGGCGAGTTCATGGCGTCGGGGACGAAGATCTTCGACGCCGCCGCCAAGGCGGGGAAGACCATGGGGCCGGGCGGCTGGGCCTGGGCCGGCGAGACCTTCGGCACCGTCAGCGCGACGGGCGTCGGAATCGTGAGCAACCTCTACTCCGCGGCGACGGGCACCTACGACCGCTTCTTCAACGACCTTCCGACGAAGTACGTGCGCTGATCGGGGCCCGTGCGAGTGCCGGCTTCGAGTGGGAGCCGACGCCCTGCGGGAGCCGTCGGGGGCGGATCCCGGTGGATGAGAGAGTGGAACCATGAGTGATCTGCGCAATGAGCTGCTCGGTCGCAGGACCCCGGCGATGCCTCCGTTCCGGATGCTGCTCCCCTCCGGATGGCTCGCGTTCGACCTCTCCGAGGAGAACGAGGACCGCGTCATCTCCCAGGGGCTCGCACGGTTGGCCGCGAGCGGGAACGGCGGGATGTCGGCGACGATCGGGCCGATGCTGCGCGACGCCTTCGCCTCGCTGCGCCGGCAGAACGGGTTCGCCTACGCGATCCCCGGGGAGGCGGCCCCGACCTGGGCGGTCGGCCCCGCGAGCATCATCGGGCTCAAGCGCGCCTCCACCCCGGAGGTGACGCTGGACGACGTGGTGATGCACGTCGTGGCCGAATTCGGTGCGGCCCCGCTCGGAGGCGACGAGCGCATCCTCGCGTGGGCGGAGACCCGGACCGTGACGGTCCAGGGCGAGCAGGCGCGCGCTCTCACACTGAACTACCTCATCCCGATCCCGGGCACGCGCCGCACCCAGGCGGTGCAGTGGACGGTGACCACCGCGTGCGCGCCGGATCTTCCCGAGGATGCGCCGGGCCTCCAGCAGTGGAAACTCCTGTTCGACGTGCACATGGCGACCTTCGCGTGGGTGCAGGAATGAGCGCTGCCGGAAGGACGAGGAACCGGTCGCTGCGGCCGCACAGGCAGAAGGCGAGCGACGCATGACAGACCTGCGGATGACGTTCCCCGCGGAGAACGCGATCCCGGTTCCCCGACGCATCGACGACGCGGCGGGCCGCGCCGCCTGGGCGGCGGAGCGGGCGGCGGGCTTCTCGACCGTCCGGCAGCCGGTCGAGAATGCGCAGGAGCGGATCGCCGCCGCGCTGGACGACCTCGCCAGGCTCCGAGACGACGACTCCGCCCTGTTCCTCCTGGTGAGTGCCGACGCCTCCGTGCTGGCCCCGTTCACGGTGTACCGCACGGCCGCGCCGCTGTCGCGCGACGAGCTCGCCGGGTTCCTCTCGACGGCCGACACCGTGCTTCCGCCGACCGGGCTGATCACGTCGTCCGAGGGCCTGGGGGACGGCTTCTCCTCCTCGCTGCTGCATGCGCACGGCGAAGGGCAGTACGCGACGCGTCGCTGGGCGTTCTTCGGCCGAGGCCATGATGTGCTGGCGGTCCTCGGCCCTGTCGTGCCGCTCGGGCTCGCACAGACCGAGCAGCTCGCGGAGCGCATGCTGGAAGAGGCGGTCGTCGAGGGCTTCGAACCGGACGCCGATCCCGGACTCCTGGACGCGCTGATGGCCGCGACCGCGCGGGACGGCGACACCTGGCCCGTGCCGAACCCGGGATGAGGGCATCCGCGGGATCATGAACCCGTGACACGGGGTATGGGTAGTGCTGCCCATCGACGGGTGTGGTGGGGGTTGTTAGGTTCGTTGTGTCGGGCCGGGGTGGTCCGGTCCAGTGATTACCGGAGGTGTTGACGATGGCCGATTTCGGTGCGTCTTA
>NZ_JYIX01000009.1 GCF_000956505.1 Microbacterium azadirachtae
GGGCAACGGCTGGGGCGGTGGCGGCGGCAACGGCTGGGGCGGCGGCGGCCGCGGCTCCGGCGGCGGAGACGTCGTGACCGGCGTGCTCGGCGGCCTCGTCATCGGCGGCCTGCTCGGCGACATCTTCGACTGACCGTCGGCCCCACCTCTTCGATTCGTCCCTGTGAGCGCACCCTATGGCGTGCGCTCACAGGGACGACTCGGCTCTGCGGAGACGGATCCGGGAGGGTCAAGCCCCCTCGCACAGCGCTGCGCCCCGGTCGTCCAGGACCGGGGCGCAGCTTTTCGTCTGTCAGGACCGCGTCAGCTGACGAGCTCCTCGGCGGGGGCCGCCTGGGTGGTGAGCGAGATCACGCCGTAGTCCCAGCCCTTGCGGCGGTACACGACGCTCGGATGGTCGCTGCGCGCGTCCACGAAGAGGAAGAAGTCGTGCCCGACCAGCTCCATGCGGTCGACGGCCTCTTCGACGGTCATCCACTCGGCATCGAAGTTCTTGGTGCGGATGACGACCGGGGAGTACTCCTCCTCGATCTCGAGCGTCGGGATCGCGCCGGTGGACACGGCATGAAGCGTGTCGGCCGAGACAGGGTGCACGTCGATGCCCGCGAGCTCGCCGGTGCCCTTCTCGAACCGCGCGCCACGCGGATGGTGCCGCCCGTCGATGCGGCGCTCCTTGGCGCGCCGCACCTGCTCGATGAGCTTGTCGACGGCGAGGTCCAGCGCCACGAACTTGTCCGCGTCGCGAGCCTCCGCACGGACCAGCGGGCCCCTGCCGATGAGAGTGAGTTCGACGGTCTCATCCTCCACATGACCGCCGCGATAGGAACGATGAGTGACCTTCACGTCCAGGCTCTGCGCCTTCGTAGCGATAGTCGCGATCCGTGCGGTCTTCTCTTCGACCACCGCTCGGAATCGATCGCTGATGCCGACTCCGACACCGACGATGTTCGTTTCCATCCTGACCTCCTTGTTCCGGTCCGCCCGGCCAAGGGCGGACCGTGGTCGCCTTTGTGAGTCCCCACCGTAGTCGCCCCACCCTGACATGTCATCCACAATTCATCTGCGTGTCGTGCGGATCCGCTAGGAGGCCCCTCAGGCCGAGCGCGCGGAGCCCGAGCGGCCCTTCCGTGGACGCTCATCCGCGGCGCAGGGTGGCGGCGACGGCCACCGCGCCGACGACCGTGAAGCCTGCCGCTCCGAGCGCTCTGGCGGCCTCCGCACAAGTCGCTCCTGTGGTGATCACGTCGTCCACGATCAGCGCGGACGCTCCGTCTCCGGCGCGGGACGCGTGGAGGCCGCCGGCGAGGTTGGTCCGGCGCTCCTGTGCACCGAGCCCGCGCTGATCGCGGACCCGGCGCACGTAGGACAGTGTTCGCAGCAGCGGGATGCCGGTGCCGCGCGCGAGGATCTCCGGCACGCGATATCCGCGCCGCCGGAAGGCCGCCCGCGTGGTCGGCACCGGCACCACGACGTCGATGCGGCGCGGCGCGGTCGCTCCCGCGCACAGGTCGTCCACGGCGGCGGCGAGCGCCGGCCGCAGGGGCCGGATGAGCGAGGTCTGCCCGTCCTCTTTGACCGCGCGCAGCACGGAGGCCGCGACGCCGTCGAACACGAGACCCGCCCGCAGCGGAACGACGCCGGACCGGAGGCGCACCACGCGCGGTTCGAGCTCCGCCTCGCACGAGGTGCACAGAGCCGTCCCGGCGGCTTCGCACCCGGCGCACGCCGAGGCGAAGGCGAGATCGGCGATCTCGCGGACGAGCCGGCGCGCGGTCGGCCAGGAGAGAAGCCGGGCGCCGGGCCAGGAGGACGGTGTCTTCGGAGGCATCCGGCGAGTATGCGCGCCGGGGCACGTCGGCGGGGCGGACGGTCCGTGATCCGTGCGCCGTGCCCTCTCCCGATGGTCTGTGCAGGACGATCGGACCGGCTCAGCCGCCGGGCTGTCCGCCGATCTGCACGGCGAGCACCTTGACGTTCGTGCTCACCTGCGTGGGGGCGGGCCCGCTGCGCACCCACAGCACGCCATTGCCGAAGAGCTGCACCGATGTCGTCGGCGAACCCGGTGCGATCGTCTGGGTCGCCTCCGGCACGTCGACGGTCCTCGCCGGTCCGCCGACCTGCTGCTGGCGCAGCAGGGGCGATGCGGCGTCGGTCGCGAGCACGCCCACGGTCGTGTCGTCCAGCCAGGCGATGTCGAGCGCCGCGGCCGGCCAGGCGATCACGTTCGGATCCGCCACGCCGAGCCCCGTGGGCGCGCCGCGGTCATCCCGCGCGATCGCAACGACCTCGATGCGGACCTGGCCGTTCGCGGTCACCGCCATGGCGAGCCTGGCACCGTCCCGGCTCACCGCCATCGCCGTGATCTGCCCCGCGTCGGACGGGCCGGCGAGCGAGCGCGAGGCCGATGCCGACGCCGAATTCGGCCAGGCAAGGATCGACGAGGGCGCGGTGCGGGGAACGGTCCAGATGTACCCGAAAGGATCCAGGGCGGGCGGGATGAGGCCGGGACGCGCGTCGATCTCGTCGGTCCGGCCGTCGGCGACCGCGTACACGATGCCGCTCACCCCCTGCACCGCGACGCGCTGCGCGCCGCTCGCCGCACGGATCGCGGTGATCTGCTCGGGGAAGTTCTGCAGCGGCACGGAGACGCCGTCGATCGGGGTGAGCTCGCCGCCGGCCAGATAGCCGAACCCCTTGTCGGTGAGCACGAGCGGACGCGGGTCGACCGCCGTCGGCGCGGCCGTGGCGGCTCCTGCGTTCAGATCGCGGCCGGAGGAGGTGAGCTTGACCTGCAGCACGCCCGCGCCGCTCAGGCTGCTCAGGCTGCGCTCGAGCTGGGTGCGCATGCGCGCCAGAGTGACCGGATCCGCCTTGTTCGCGGCATCGTTCAGCGCGACCTCGGCGATCTGCGAGTCGAAGGTCACCGCGTTCCGGCCGAGCGCGATGTCCCCGGTGAAGGCCGTGCGCACCGCCCCGGACAGCCAGGGACTGGGCTTGCCGCTGACGAGGGACTGCACGATCCTGCTGGCGGTGTTCTCCCGCTTCGGGAACCAGCGCACGTCGGGCACCAGGTAGGTCCAGCTCGGGTCGAAGTACTGCAGCGCGTAGGGGGCGAACACGTCGGCGGCGGCGAACGAGTCCGCGTCCAGCACGATGCCGTCCGGCGCCGCCGAGATGCGCCACTGACCGTCCTTGTTCTTGGCGAGCGTGAACATCAGCTCGGCCGCGCGGTTCACGGGTGCCCCGGAGTACGCGCCCGTCTCGTCCACGGCGCCGGCCTGCTGCAGGCTGAGGTGCACGCTGGTCGAGGTGGCCTCCTTGGCGACGTCGGGGACATCGAAGCGGCGCTCGGCGGATCCCGTGTCGATCGTGACCCCCGCGTCCGGCTTCCACTTCTGTGCTTCGTCGGCGGTGAGGAACTGCCGGGCGATGCTCCAGCTCTCCTTGGGGCTCGAGGCCGCGTCGATGAAACCGCGGACGATGTCCTTGGGATCCATGCCGTTCGACGGCCCCTGCGGCACGAAAGCGAGATCCGAACCGCCGCCGCTCTGCCCGGCGGCGAGGCCGGGGCGCACGTCGCCCGTGACCGGCAGCGACGCACAGGCCGTCAGCCCGAGGAGGGCGAGCGCGATGACCGCACCCCGCAGTATCCGTCCGATTCTCATGACTCCTCCTGCGGGGCCGCCGGGGGCACCGGCCGTGCGTCGCCCGGCTGGACGATCGGCGCGGTGGTGACGCCGATCTCGGCGATCGCCTCGACCGGCTCCAGGGGCACGGGCGATGCCCCATCGAGCGGTCGGGATCCGCGCGGAAGCGTCAGCACGAAGTTGGTGCCCTCCCCCGGCTGCGACCACACCATCAGGGTGCCCCGGTGCAGTCGCGCATCTCCCAGGGCGATCGACAGGCCGAGCCCCGTGCCGCCGATCGTGCGCTTGCGCGAAGGGTCCGCCCGCCAGAACCGGTCGAACACGCGCTCCGCGTCCTCCGGGGTCATGCCCATGCCCCGATCCCGTACACCGACGGCCACGGCGTTCTGGCCGCTGTCCACCGTGATCACGATGGGATGCCCCTCGCCGTGCTCGATCGCGTTGCCGATGAGGTTGCGCAGGATGCGGCGCACGCGGCGCGGATCGAGATCCACCGGCGTGTGCCCGCCCGGAGCCACGAAGCGCAGCTCGGTGTCGTGCGACTCGGCCAGCGGGCGCATCTCGTCGACCATGTCCTCCGCGAGGTGAGCGAGGCTCACCGCCTCGGTCTCCAGCTGCACGGATCCGGCGTCGTAGCGGCTGATCTCCAGCAGGTCCGCGAGCAGCGTGTCGAAGCGGTGCACCTGCGTCTGCAGCAGCTCAGCGGTGCGGGCGGTCGTCGGATCGAACTCGTCGCGACGATCGTTGAGCATCTCGGCGGCGAGCCGGATGGTCGTGAGCGGTGTGCGCAGCTCGTGCGAGACATCGGAGACGAACCGCTGCTGCACGAGCGACAGTTCGCCGAGCTCCTTGATCTGCGCCTCGATGCTGTCCGCCATGGCGTTGAAGGAGCGGCCGAGAATCGCCAGCTCGTCCTGCCCTCGCACGGGCAGGCGCACGTCGAAGTCGCCCCCGGCGAAACGGGCGCTGGACTCCGCGGCCTCGGTGATCGGCTGCACCACGGTGCGCAACGAGAACCAGGCGATCACGCCGATCAGGGCGACGAGCACGATCCCGGCGATCCACAGGCTCGACTGCACGAGCACGAGGGTCTGCTCGGTGTCGGCGAGGTCGTACGCGATGTACAGCGCGTACGACCCTGCATCGGGGACGTTGAGCTGCTGGCCGACGAGGATCCCGGCATGCACGGCGCCGTCGGCGTCGTGCAGTGCGACCGGCTGCCACCACTGCTTGGTGGCGTCCTTCGCGACGCGCTGCGACAGTTGATCCGAGACGACCTCTTGGCTGAATCCGGTCTGGGTGAATCCCAGTCCGGCCTGCGAGTCGAGGGGGATCACGCCGTACAGCGGGGACGCCGAGACCGACTGCACCTGGAAGCTGACGTCGCGCATGAGGCTGGTCAGGGCGGTGCGGTTGCCCTGCGTGTCGGCCGAGTACAGCATCGCCTGCGCGGAGTTCGCCGCGCGCCCCGCGTCGTTGAGCGCCTGGTCCTTCCGCGACTCCCAGAGGTTGTTCTGCACCGCGAGGGCCATCGCCACGCAGGTCACCAGCACGGCGACGCTGGTGAGGGCGAGAGCGATCACCATGGTGCGGAACCGCAGCGACTGCCGCCACAGCTGCGCCAGGCGATGCCGCCCGCCGCGAATGCCGCGCACCGCCGCATTCGCGAGCGCCACGGTGTTCGTCATCGGCGGACTTTCAGCATCGGCGGGGGCCGCTTCTTCTCGGCGGAGGCGTCGGCGCGACCCGCACGCGGGTCAGACCACGCTCCCCGCGCGGTATCCGACGCCGCGCACGGTCGTGACGATGCGCGGGTTGTCCGGATCCACCTCGACCTTGGCGCGCAGTCGCTGCACGTGCACGTTCACGAGGCGGGTGTCGGCCTTGTAGTGGTAGCCCCAGACCTGCTCGAGCAGCATCTCGCGGGAGAACACCTGCTGCGGCTTGGAGGCGAGTGCGACGAGCAGCTGGAACTCGAGCGGTGTGAGCGCGATCGGGGCGCTGCCGCGCCGCACCTCGTGCGCGTCGACATCGATCGTCAGGTCCCCGATGCGCAGCACCTCGCTGGTCGACTGCGGCGTGGGACGCAGCCGCGTGCGGATGCGGGCGACGAGCTCCTTCGGATTGAAGGGCTTGACCATGTAGTCGTCGGCGCCGACCTCGAGACCGCGGACCACATCGGCGGTGTCGCTGCGGGCGGTGAGCATGATCACCGGAACCCCCGACTCGGCTCGAATGCGGGTGCAGATCTCGATGCCGTCCATACCGGGCAGCATGAGGTCCAGCAGGACGAGGTCGGGGCGCTGCGCGCGCCACTCGTCCACGGCCTTCGCGCCGTCCGCGCAGAAGACGGGCTCGAAGCCCTCCGTGCGCAGCACGATGCCGATCATCTCGGCCAGGGCCGTGTCGTCATCGACCACGAGGATGCGTGAGGTCATGGGCGGGCAGTCGTCTTTCGGATCTCGCGATATTCGGATCTCTTGCGGGACGTGGGCGCGGGTGAGCGCCCCCACGTCGGTCCAGCGTACTTCACGACCCGCGGAAGTCGGCCGAAGGGCACCGTACGCACGCCGTCGCGTCGCCGATCCGGGTGCCGCGGCGGTATGACACGATGGACGCACACGCGAACCGGAGGACTCGTGAGCCAGCACAGTGTCAATGCGCAGGGCTGGACCCCCGCGCCCAAACCCGGCTTGATCCCGCTGCGCCCGCTCGGGTTCGGCACGATCCTGGGGAAGTCCTTCGCGGCGCTGCGGCACAACCCCAAGGTGCTCTTCGGCTTCGCGGTCGTCGTGCAGCTGATCGTGATGATCGTGGTCCTGGCCGTCGTCGGCGCGGTCGCGTTCGCGACCCTGAGCCGGCTCAGCACCGTACGGCCCGGCAGCGACGAATGGTTCACCCTGTACCTCGGCTCCATGGCGTTCGTCGGCCTCGCCGGCCTGCTCATGGGGTTGTTCTCCGTCGCTTTCACCGCGATCGTGCAGGGCATCGTCGCCGCGGACGTGCGCGCGGCGACGCTGCGCGAGAGCGCGACGCTCGGAGTCCTCTGGCGCCGGGTGCGGCCGGCCGTCTGGCGCCTGATCGGCTACACGTTGCTCTACGGCGTCGCCGGCGTGGTCGCCGCCGTGCTCATCATCGGCGTGCCGTTCGTCGCGATCGCCGTGCCGACGGGCTTCGACGGCCCCGGCATGGTCTTCGCGGTCCTCGGCATGGTCGGCGGGATGGCCGGGTTCGCGGTGCTGTCCATCTGGGTCGGCACCAAGCTCATGCTCGTGCCGTCGCTCCTGGTGCTCGAGGGCGCAGGAGTGCGTGCGGCGATCGTGCGCTCGTGGCGCCTCACCCGTGGCCGGTTCTGGTTCGCCTTCGGGATCGTGTTCCTGATCGGCGCGATCATGTACGTCGGCACGCAGGCGATCAGCACGATCGGCGGTCTGATCACCTCGCTGTTCGGCCCCGTGCTCAACCCCACGGGAAGCACGGAGCTCGCCCTGGGCGTGAGCGCGATCGTCGGCCTCGTGATCACCCAGATCATCGTCGTCGTGCTGCAGTCCATCAGCTCCGTCGTGCAGGCCACGGCGGGTGCGCTCGTCTACATCGACTGCCGGATGCGGTACGAGGGCCTGGATCAGGATCTGATGGCCACCATGGAGCGCCGCGCGGCCGGCTACGACGACGGGACGGATCCGTTCCGGATGGATCCGGCCAGGGCCGTGCGCGCCGGCTTCCGCCCGGCTCCGGCCGCAGTGCCGTATCCCCTGCCGCCCGGCCCCATTCCGGGCTATCCCGCACCTCACGGATACGCCGGCGCCCCTGCGCCGCAGGGTTACCCGACGACGCCTCCGGGCTATCCGGTCGCGCCTCCCGCTTATCCGACGGCGCCGCCCTCCGCCGCTCCGGCCGCGCCGCCGCCCGCTCCCCCTGCGCCCCCGGCGCCGATCCCGCCCGCGCAGCAGAGCCCCTGGGCGGTGCCGCCGCCGGACGAGGGGTGGACCGCGCCGGGATCCGATCGGCGATGATCGGCCGCGCCCTCCGCGTCGCGCTGATCGCCCTCCCCACGGCGGTCGGCGCGAAGCTCGCCGCGATCCCGCTGATCCCCGACGGCGACAGCGCCCGCGAGCTCGCGGAGAAGGAGCTGTCCAAGCCCGAGTACCAGGAGGCGAAGCCCACCCTCATCGACCAGTGGGCCCGCGCGGTGATCGATTGGCTCATCGACCTGCTCACTCCGCAGCACGCCGTGGATCTCGGCCCGTGGGCCGCGATCGTGATCGGCGCCCTGCTCATCGCCGCGCTCATCGCCGTGCTGCTGATCTGGGGACGTCCGCGCCGCTCGCAGACCGGCCGGACGGGAGCCGTGCTCCTCGGGTCCGCCGACGATCGCACCGCCGCGCAGCTGCGCGCGGACGCCGATCGCGCCGCGCGCGAGGGCGACTGGATCGAGGCGATCGTACTGCGCTACCGCGCCGTCGCCCGGTCGCTCATCGAACGGGATCTCATCGCCCCGGCACCCGGTGCGACCGCGCAGACGATCGCCCGCGAAGCGGCGGTGCCGTTCCCCGCCGAGGGAGAGTCCCTGCACGCCGCCGCCGTCGCGTTCGACGACGTGCGCTACCTGGGGCACCCCGGTTCCGCAGCCCGGTACCGCGCTCTCGTCGAGACGGACGACCGTCTGGGCGCCCTGCGTCCTCAGGCGCTGCCCGAGGCGGTGTCCGCATGAGCGCCGTCGCTCCCCCGCCCGTGCCGGACACGGCGGCCACCGGTGACGGATCCGGGCACTCCGCCGAGGCGCGGGGCACCGGGACTCTCGTGCGCGCGCCTCGTCGGCTGCGCCGCATCCTCGGCTGGGTGCTCGTCTCCGCTCTCGTGCTGGTCGTCGGCGCCGCCGGACTCCTGCTCACAGCTCCCTCACCCGCCCAGCGCGACGCGCTCGATCCGGAACGGCCCGGCCCCGGCGGCATGCAGGCGCTCGCGCAGATCCTCAGACAGCAGGGCGTCCGCGTCGACGTGGTGCGCTCCCGCGTGGACGCCGCCGGCCGACTCGACGCGCACACGACCCTGGTGATGAGCGATCCGTACACGCTGAGCGACGCAGCCGTCACGGAGCTCACCGACTCCGCGCACGACATCGTGCTGGTCTCCCCGAGTGCGCGGATGCTGCGGATGCTGCAGCTCGGCACCTACGGATCCCCGTCCTCGCCTCCGACAGCGGGGGCCGACTGCGACGTCCCCGCGTTCGCCCGTGTCGGGACCATCGCGCCGGGCCAGCTCCTCCTCCCCGACCCCGGAGTGACGGCCTGCTTCGGCGACGCGACCGACGGCGCGGCCGTCCTGATCTCGGAGGACGACGGCGCCCGCCGCGCCGCGGTCGACGGTGCGGCGCTGTTCACGAACGAGCACCTCGCCGACAACGGCAACGCGGCGCTCGGGCTCGCACTGCTCGGCGCGCAGCCGCACGTCGTCTGGTACGTCCCCTCGTACGAGGACTCCGACCGCACCGACATCGACGTGCCGAAGAGCCTGGCCGATCTCACCCCCGGATGGGTGACGCCCGTCATCGTCCTCGGCATGATCACCGCCCTTCTCGCCGCGGCGTGGCGCGGACGGCGCTTCGGGCCACTCGTGGCCGAGACGCTGCCGGTCACGGTGCGCGCCTCGGAGACCATGCTCGGCCGGGCGCGCCTCACCGCGAAGGCCGCCGACGCCGCGCACGCGGCGGACGCGCTGCGCACGGGCACCCTCTCCCGTCTCGCGGCACGCCTTGGCCTGGCCGCCAGGGCGGACGCCGCCGCCGTCGCGGACGCCGCCGCCGACCGGATCCGCGTGGACCGGGCAGGCGTCCGTGCCCTGCTCACCGGCCCGCTGCCCGCCAGCGATGCCGAACTCGTCCCCTACGCCCGCCGTCTCGCCGAGCTGGAGAGCGCCGTCGAGAACGCCGTCCGCATCGAAAGGAGCACCCCGTGACAGATCGTCCCGGCACCGAACCCGCAGGATCCGCCCCGCTCGGATATCCGCCGGCGCCGCCCGCCCCTCCTGCGGCCGTGCAGAGCTCGTCTGTGCCGACGCAGACGCCTGCCCCGTACGCGACGACGGCAGCACCGCCCTCCCCCGCGCCGGCTTCCGGATCCGACGACGCCGCTCTCCGCCAGGCCATGCAGCGCGTGCGCGCCGAGGTGGACAAGGCGGTGGTCGGCCAGGCCGGCACCGTCACAGGACTGCTCGTGGCGCTGCTGGCGAGGGGGCACGTGCTGCTGGAAGGCGTGCCCGGTGTCGCGAAGACCCTCGTCGTGCGGTCCTTCTCCCGCGCCCTCGGGCTCGACACCAAGCGCGTGCAGTTCACCCCCGACCTGATGCCGGGCGACGTCACCGGATCCCTCGTCTACGACGCGCGCACCGGCGAGTTCGAGTTCCGCCGCGGGCCGGTGTTCACGAACATCCTGCTCGCCGACGAGATCAACCGCACCCCGCCCAAGACGCAGGCGGCGCTGCTCGAGGCGATGGAGGAGCGCCAGGTCTCCTCCGACGGCGCGAGCCTCGCCCTTCCCGATCCGTTCCTCGTCGCCGCGACGCAGAACCCGATCGAGCACGAGGGGACGTACTCGCTGCCGGAAGCGCAGCTGGACCGCTTCCTCATGAAGCTCGTGGTCGGCATGCCGGAGCGCGATGCCGAGGTCTCGGTGCTGCGCCGGCACGCCGACGGCTTCTCGCCGCGCGAGCTCACGGATCTGCACCCCGTGGTGAGCGCCGACGAGATCCTCGCCGCGCAGCAGGCCGCAGGGCGCGTGCAGGTCACGGACGACGTGCTCGGCTACGTGGTAGACCTCGCGAGGGCCACCCGGCACTCCCCCTCCGTCCAGCTGGGCGCGAGCCCCCGCGCCTCGACCGGGCTGCTGGCCGCCGCGAAGGCGTGGGCGTGGCTGAACGGCTCGAGCGCCGTCACCCCCGACCACGTGCAGACCATGCTGATCCCGGTCTGGCGGCACCGCCTGCAACTGCGCCCCGACGCCGAGATGGAGGGCGTCTCCGCCGACGCCGTGCTCACGAGCGTCGTGCAGCAGACCAGGGTGCCGATCTGAATGTTCCTCACCGGTCGCCTCGTCATCGTCGCCGCCCTCGGCGTCGTGCCGCTCGTACTGCTCGACGCCCTCGGGGTGCCGCCGTGGTTCGTGCTGCTCGGCTGGCTCGCGCTGTGCGGGCTGCTCGTCGGCGTCGACGTCCTGGCGGCGGCCCCGCTCGGAGCGCTGCGGCTGACCCGTGAGGTGCCGAACCGCGCGCGCCAGCACGAGCCGGTCGCCACGACCGTGGTGGTGCAGAACCTCGGCGAGCGCCGGCTGCGCGGACAGCTCCGCGACGCCTGGCAGCCGACCGCCGGCGCCGCGGACCGGGGCCGGGCGGCTCTGGATCTGCCCGCGGGCGAACGCCGGCGCGTGCCGATCGTGCTGCTGCCGCGCCGCAGGGGCGAGCTGGCGAGCGAGTTCATCGCGATCCGCTCCCGGGGGCCGCTGGGGCTCGCGGGACGCCAGGGACGGCACAGAGTGCGCGGAGCGATCCGGATCCTGCCGCCGTTCACCTCCCGGCGGCACCTGCCCTCCCGCCTGGCGCGACTGCGCGAGCTCGATGGCAACACCAGCGTCCAGGTGCGAGGGCAGGGCACGGAGTTCGATTCCCTGCGCGAGTACGTGCGCGGCGACGACGTGCGCTCGATCGACTGGCGGGCGACGGCCCGTGCGGGCACCACGATGCTGCGCACCTGGCGCCCGGAGCGCGACCGGCACGTGGTGATCCTGGTCGACACCGGCCGCACCGCCGCGGCGCGCGTGGGCGACGGCACCCGCCTCGACGCCGCCTACGAATCGGCGCTGCTCCTGTCGGCGCTCGCCCAGCGCGCCGGCGACCACGTGCATCTGCTGCTGTTCGACCGTGCCGTGCGCGGCAGGGTGAGCGGGGTGGACGGGCCGGCGCTGCTGCCGGCGCTCTCCGATGCCATGGCTCCGGTGCACGCCCGCCTCGTCGACACGGACTGGGGAGCGGCGTTCGCCGCGATCCGCTCCCTCACCACGCGGCCCTCGCTCATCGTCGTACTGACCGCGCAGGACGCCGTGGAGAGCGCGCGGTCGTTCCTCGGCGCCTTCCCGAACGCCTCGCGTGCGACGACGATCCTGGTCGGATCCGCCACGGATCTCTCGATCGACGAGCTGGCACGCGCGCGCGACTCCCGTGAGGACGTCTATCTCGCCGCGGCCGCCGAACGAACCCTCGCCGATGCCGCGCGCGTCGCCGACGCGATCCGGCGCGCGGGCGGCGAGCCGATCGCCGCGGATCCGGACGACCTCCCGCCCCTCATCGCGGACCGCTACCTCGCGCTCAAGGCCGCCGGCCGCCTCTGACC
>NZ_JYIX01000010.1 GCF_000956505.1 Microbacterium azadirachtae
GCCCCGCCCCTCGGCCCCGTCAGCCCGCCGCGAGCGGCGGGACCGCTTGCGCCGTCATCGCCCGCCATCACTCCTTTCGCCCCTGCGCCGTTGCCGGTCTCCGCGCCGGCGGCAGCGCCGGTCGTCCTCCCGCCGGCCGTCGTTCCCGCGGCGCCGGTCATCGTCTCGCCGCGCAGGGGCACCGTGAAGTCGGATCTGCTCCTCGTGCACGGAAGCTCGGATGCGAATGTCGCGATCACCGTGCAGCTGGTCGCCGCCGCTGGGCGGGTCGTCGCTCAAGCCGTCGATTCCGCGAACCCCTCCGGGATGTGGACCACGCCGATGAAGATCGCCGGCATCGCCGATGGCCAGTACACGCTCTCCGTGGTCGCATCCCGGGGGCTCCAGGTCAGCCAGCCGGCCTCGGTGCCGCTCACGGTCGGTCGCACCCTGCCCGACGTCGTCGTGACCTCGGTCGACGGCGGCGGCCGGCTCTTCCCGCTCCTGACAGGGACGGGCGCCCCCGGAGCGACGGTGCACGCCGCCGTCGGATCCGCGGACACGACCGCGTCGGTGGATCCCCAGGGAAACTGGACGATGACCGTCGTCGACGGGCTCAGCGCCGGTGACAACGCCATCACCATGACGCAGGACCTGTCGGGGGAGACGTCATCGCCCCTCTCCGTCGACGTGCCGCTGCACGCCCCCGCTCTCTCCGCGGCGACCGCCTCGAACGGCGTCGTCGTGACGGGTGACGCGGGAGCGGGCATCGAGCTGCGCACCGGTGGCGGAGCCTGGGCGCCCGGCGTGCTCGATGCGACGGGTCAGCTCATCGTGCCGGTGGGCGCCGGTAGCGCGACCACGGTCGATGTCCGCTATGCCGCGGCCGGACGATACGGGCTCACCAGCACGCTCACCGTGCCCTGAGCGAGGGACGAGCAACGCGCGTGGTATCCCCGGCGGCCGGACGCTCCGTCAGCGGGCCGCCGCGGCGAGACCACGGCGCCGCTGAGGCTGACGCCGATCGGCGTCGCGCACGCGGCCGCCCCACCACAGGTAGAGCCCGATCAGGGCGAGTCCTGTGCCGTAGAACACGAGCCACCACGGGAAGGCGACCGTGACGGGCGGGGCCTCGGCCGCCTTGACGTCCGCGTCCGGCGTGGGTCGGACCCGTTCGCCCGTGACGAGGATGCGGTGGGAGTTGATGCCGAGCGGCGTGCACGTGATGAGCGTCACGAGGTCGCGGTCCTGCTGCGGGTGCAGTGACGCGGTGTCGGACGGTTCGACGACGCGGGTATCGAACACCCGGTAGGTGAGCACACGACCGAAGGTGGTGACGGTGAAGGTGTCGCCCGGCTGGATCCGGTCGAGATCGGTGAACATGGTCGCCTCGGCGAGACCCCGGTGGCCGGTGATGACGGACAGCGTCCCCTTGCCTCCGACGGGGAGTGAGGTGCCCTCGAGATGCCCCGCGCCGCGCAGCAGGGTGGCGTCGCTCGTGCCGTGATAGACGGGCAGATCGACGCCGATCTTCGGGATCTGGATCCGGGACATGATCCCCGTAGGCGTGCTCAGCAGGCTCGCGTAGCTCGGAACGGTCCCGGTCGCGGTACCTGCTCCGATGGGTTTGCGGGTGTTGGCCTCGAGCTCCACACCGGACGCGAGCGACTCGTTGTAGCGGTCGGCGGCGGCGAGCTGCTCCGCGGCGCTGGGTTCCGTGTGCTCGACGGAGAGCTGATAGCCCTTCACGACCTGGGACTGGTTGAGCGAGGACACCCAGCTCGCCGCGCTGGAGTACGTCAGAGTCGTGGCGCCGATGACGGCGACGAGCGTGGTGACGATCAGCAGGCCGTTCGGCTTCCAGCGCCGTCCTCGGCGCGTCCGGTGGCGTTCCCGCCGCAGCGGCTGCCTGTCGTCGAGGTTCACGGTTTCCTATCGATGCGGAAAGGGGCGGGTGGTCGCATGTCTGGGAGCTGCGACCACCCACCCGTGGGAGAGGCGGGGAGACAGGGAAAGTGGGAAACCGTCCACCCGCATTCGGGGTGGGGCGGCCGATCTGGAACGGCCGACCCACCCGGCTGGGACGCGGGAGCTCAGCTCTCCGCGTGTGCGCGGCGGCGGATCACCAGGAGGACGCCGCCGGCGGCGACGAGCAGCAGCGCGATGCCCGCGGTCGTGAGGATGATCTGTCCGTCGGCACCGGTCAGCGGCAGGCCCGGGACCAGCTGCTGGTTGTTGGTGACGGTGAACGTCGGCGTGGTCACGGTGGATCCGGACTGCACGTTGACGGCGGTCAGCGCGGCGTTGCCCGCCGGGAGCACGTAGCCGGCGGGGGCCGCGGTCTCCTGGAGGATGTAGCAGCGGTTGGTCACATCATTGGCCGCGGTGGTCGTGTCGCCGACCCAGAGACCGGAGATGGCGATGGATCCGCTCGCGTTCGAGGTCACGACCAGCGGGTTGGTCGAGTTCGGCTGGGTGACCTGGGTGAGACCAGTGACGCCGCCGGCCGGGACGGCGCAGGTGCCGGTGGTGGTGGTCGTCTCGAAGACGGTGAACGTGGCTCCCGCGAGCGTGTGCGTCGGGTTGCCGGCGTCGCTCTTGGTGCCGAGCAGGTTGCCCCAGCGGGTGGTGACGGTGTTGGTCGGGGTCGGGCTCGTGGTGCCGTCCAGCTTCAGGTCGTTCAGGTTGACCGTCGCGGTGTTGTCGATCGCGCCGACGGCGTTGACCGTGGCGCGGAAGCCCACCGAGACGGTCTGGCCGGCGACGAGCTTGGAGAGACCCGATGCGGTGAGGGTCACCGTGAGCGTCTGACCCGACCAGGTGTACGTGTAGTCGCCGGGGGTGGCGAGCGTCGTCGCGCCGATCTTCACGACGGGCACGTAGGTGGTGTTCGGCGTCAGCTTCGCGTCCAGGACGTCGGAGACGATGAGCTTGGTGTAGGCCTGTCCGGTCGGCAGCGACGGGATCAGCTGGGAGACCGAGAAGTCGACCTGCGAGCCGAGGGTGTACCCGTTGGGGTTCTGGTTGCCGACGGTCTTCTGCGGGGAGGTGCCCGTGGCGTTCTTCGGGTACACGTTCACGTTGTACTCCCACAGGCCCGTGTTCGCGGCGCCGGCAGTCGAATCGGCGGGCGTCGGCACGGTCACGACGAACGGCGACGACATCGTGATGACGCTCGACGGCGCGCTGATCTCGCGGACGAGGTAGGCGCCGACCGCGAGGCCCGAGGCGGTCGCGATTCCGCCGCCGGCGGTGGTGACGTTGGTGCAGGTGCCGAGCGGGAAGTTCGTCGTCGAGTCGACGCCGGCGGTCGTGCCCGTGAGGGCGGTCGCGGACTGCGCGCCGGCGACGTTCTGCAGGTTCTTCACCTGCGTCCAGCCGAGGTTCGACGTGTCGGTGAGGGAGGTGACGTTGTTGATCGCGCACACCTGGAACGTCACGCCGTCGATCGGCGACGTCGTCGGGTTCGTGCCGGTGCCGGACGGATTCTGGGAGCCGTTGGCCGGGTAGGCGTACTTGTGGATGGTCAGGGACCCGGTCTGGTTGGTGACCGGGCCGGGGACCGGGGCGGCGCTGGCGGCCGTTGCCGTCAAGGCCACCCCCAGCAGGCCGAGCGACAGCGCAGTCGCTGCTGCCAGCGTCCGGTGCGTCCGCACCGCCGCGGTGAGAGATTTCGACATTATTGTCTCTTTCTTATTGATGGATCACGACGCGGCGCGGCGTGACGAGGAACCGGGACTCGGGCAAGTCCCGGACGGATTCAGAGGGCGTTTCGCCGGTGTCGGCGTCGCCAGAACTGCAGTGAGGCCAGGCCCAGGGCGAGGGCGGCGAACAGGACGCCCGCGATCAGATAGGCGTCGGCACCGATGCCGCCGGTCAGCGGGATCGCAGGCACGGTCTGCTGGACGTTCTTGATCGCGCCGAGGCTCACCGTCAGCGCGGTCGCGCCGACCGTGGCCGTGCGAGGGGTCGTGTCGAGGACGTACCCCGCGGGCGCCCTCGTCTCGGTGAGCGTGTACGCGCCCCACGCGAGGCCGCCGACGGTGAGATAGCCGGCGCGCGCGTCGGTGTCGTTCGTGCCCGTGCACGGCGTCGCGGTGCAGTCCTTCACGGTGATCGTCGGTCCGGATGCCCCGGGGCCCCGCAGCGTCCATTCGGATCCCGCGAGGTAGTGCGATGTCGAAGCCGCGTCGACCTTCTGCCACGAGATCGTCCCGGCCGTGGGCTGGTTGATGTAGGTGCAGGCGACGGTCGCGCCTCCGGCGATGCCGGTCAGGGGGAACGATGCGGCGCTGGTGAGCGTGTAGGTGGTCGGGCTGCCCGTCGCGGGCGTGACCGTGCAACTCCCCGACTTGAAGGTGTAGCCGGTCTGCTGCGTCTCGGAGACCGCGACCGTCGCGCGTGACGACGCGGATCCGAAGGTGAGGGTCCACGGCGCCGTCGATCCGCCGGCGCCGGTCACGGCCGTCGTCCCCGTCGGGGAAGTCGTCACGGTGCCGGTGGTCGCCGTGGTCGCGGCGCCGAGCGTCCAGCCCGGCGCGGCGGTGGGGTTGTTGCCGTTGACGTCGGTGACCTGCTTGCCGAGCGTCACCGTGGCGGTCGAGGGCGATGCCGTGTTCGTGATCGTGCACACGACCTTCGCCCCGCCCGCGATGTTGTTCGGCATCGCGAAGCTTCCGCTGCTGCCGTTCCCGGACGCCACGACCACGTTGCCGTTGGCCTGATCGACGCAGGACCACGTGCTCGTGTAGTTGCTCAGACTGCCGGATGCCGCGGTCTCGGAGATCGTGTAGGTCTGACCGCTCCGCCCGAGCAGCGGGCCGACGATGCTGCTCTGGATCCCCGTCGCGGTGCCGGTCGTCGTCGCGGTGTTCGCGGAGCTGGTGACATTGCCGATCGTGAGGGTGAACTGATCGCCCGGCGCATAGCGACCCTGCGGCAGGTTCTTCTGCAGGACCATCGTGTTCGGGTAGATGCAGCTGGCCATGTCGACCCACGCGATCGGGCCCGCAGAGGACGAGAGCTGGGCGCCGGTGGCCGGATCGACCTGCTTGATGGTCGACGACGCCCCGGAGGACAGCGCCGAGCCGATCACGAGGTTGCCGTTGGGGCCGAACGCGACGGAGTTGTACTGACCCGCGTTCGCCGGGAGTGCGTTCGTGATCGTCGTCGCGGTCAGGGCGGCGTTGCCGGCGGACGTCGGCAACGGGCCGTTCACCCGGGAGACGATCCCGGATGCGGTGTCGCTCGCGTTGGAGACGATGTAGAGGTTGCCGGCCGCGTCGAACGCGATGTCGCCGTTCGCGGAGGAGCCCATCCCGCTGATCGAGCCCATGTAGCCGATCGGGGTGTTGGTGAGCGTGTTGAACCCGTAGATGTACCAGATGCCCGTGGGGGTGTCGGGCACCCAGACGTAGTAGTAGATCCCGGTCAGCGGATCGATCGCACCGGCGATGACGTTGAGGAGCGATCCGGACACGTTCGTGCCGTAGGTCGTGGTCTGCCCCGTCGACGCGTCGTATCGGAGGATCGTCCCCGCGGTCCGATCCAGTGCCCAGATGTAGTTGCCGGCCTGGCCGAGGGCGAGCGCGTTGACGATGTCGCCTGCCGGCACGGTGAACGCGCCGTTCGCGGTGCTGGCGCCTGAGGCGGCGGTCGTCTGGAAGATGCCTCCCGCGGTCGTCACGGAGTAGACGTACGTCGAGCCGCAGCCGAACGCCGGAGCGGCCGCGGCGGCCAGCGCCAGCGGCGCGGCGGGGGAGAGGGAGCCGGCGGTCGGAGCGGTCGCCTTGACCGACCGCGACGGGCTGGGCGTCGGCGCGGGCGTGCTCGGGTCCGCGGTCGGAGTCGGGGCCGGGGTCGGCGTGGCGGTGGGCTGCGCCGTCGGGTCGGCGGTGACGGCCGACGCCCTCGTGCTGCCGAGGACGGCGAACAATCCTCCCGCGAGCAGCAGGACGCCGAGCGCCGCCGCCGCCGTCCGTCGCCGCCGGCGCACGCGGGCGCGCCGGAGCTCGCTCCGCGTCTGCGGTCGACCGTTCGGGTTCTCAGGGTTCACGTGCACTCGCTTCTCGGGTTTCGTCTGCCGATGCACAGAGAGACCTCGACTGCCCGGGATCGTGACGGAGGATCTTCGAGATATTTTTCGCACTGAGTACTTGTAAAAGATTCTTGACATCACCGATCGTGGCTCCGTACGATCAAATGTAAAGAATCTTTGACAGGAGGAGACGATCATGGTCTACGAGGAGCGCAACGTCTGGTCGGGCCTCATCGTCACCGTCATCGCCATGGCGGTGTACGTCGCGGTCGTACTCCGTCAGGCAGGAACGGGTCCGCTCATCGACGTCGACTGGGTGCCGATCATGCTGTGGACGATCGGCGCCAGCATCGTGCTGACGATCGTCATCAGCATTCTCTGGGGCATCGTCGCGGGCATGCGCGAGCCGGGAGGAGTCGGCAAGAGCGACATCCGCGATCGCGACATCGCGCGGATGGGCACACGTGTCGAGCAGGCCTTCCTCGCGATCGCGGGCGTCGGGGTGCTCATCCTGTGCGCCGTGCGCGCCGACTGGTTCTGGATCGCCCACACGATGTTCTTCGGCTTCGCGGTCGCCGCGATCGTCGGCAGCATCGCGCGGATCGTCGCGTATCGGCGGGGCCTCTGATGGTCAAGCCGACCAGAGTCACGAACTCGATCCGCGCGCTGCGCGACACCCGTGGCCTCACCCAGGCCGAGCTCGCCTTCCGCGTGGGAGTGACGCGGCAGACCCTCATCGCGATCGAGGCGGGCCGGTACTCGCCGACCCTCGAGCTCGCGTTCCAGCTCGCCCGCGTCTTCGAGGTCGGCCTCGACGACGTCTTCCAGTACCCGGAGGTATGAGATGAACGACATGGATGCCTGGATCCAGACCCGCTACGGCGGCGTGGACGAGGTCACGCGGACACGGATCGACGTCCCGCAGCCCCGGCGAGGAGAGGTGCTGCTGCGTGTGCGGGCGACGGGCCTGAATGCGGCGGATCGGCACATCATGACCGGCGAGCCTCTGCTGCTGCGCAGCGCGTTCGGCTGGTCGCGTCCGAAGCAGCCGGTCCGCGGCATCGATGTCGCGGGTATCGTCGTCGCCCTAGGCCCCGAAGTATCGGGATTCGCCGTGGGTGATGAGGTGGTGGGGGAGATCCCCGGCGGCGGCGGGCTCGCCGAGTACGCGATCGCGCCGGCGGGCCGCCTCGTGCCCCGCCCGGCCGAGGTCGATCCCGTGACCGCCGCGGCGCTGCCCATCGCCGGCGGCACGGCGTGGCAGGCGCTCCGCCGGGCCGACGTCGCATCGGGCGACCGCGTGCTCGCGCTCGGCGCGTCCGGCGGGGTCGGCACGTTCACGGTGCAGCTCGCCGCGGTGCGCGGCGCCGAGGTGCACGCGTCGTGCTCCGAGCGCAACCGCACGCTCGTCGCGTCCCTAGGCGCGTCCACCACCTACGACCGCCGGACTGTGCGGCTCGCCGACCTGCCGGAGAGGGGCTTCGACGTCGTGGTGGACATCGCCGGCGACAGTCCGCTGCGTGCGGTGCGGAGGCTCGTGCGCGACGGCGGATCCGCCGTGCTCGTCGCGGGTGAGGGCGGGCGCGTGCTCGGCCCGATTCCGCGGGTCGCCCGCGCGGCCGCACTCTCCGTGTTCTCCCGCCGTCCGCTGCACCCGCTCGCCGCGACCGCCAAGCCGGAGGCACTCCGCGAACTGCTCGCGCTCGCCGCGGACGGCCGCATCGCGCCGGTCGTCGAGCGCACCTGGCCGCTCGCGGAGGCCGGCGCCGCCCTCGCTCATCTCGCGGCGGGGCGCACCGTCGGCAAGGTCGTCGTGACGGTGGAGTGACCGCGGGTCACACCCGCCCGAAGATCTCCGGATCGACCGGGCGCTGCGCGCGGGGGAGCTTCGCGACGACGAGGCGATAGGCCTCGGTCACGAGCTCCTCGACGAGACCCTGCTCGAGGCTTCCGTCGGCGAGCAGCGTGATCCAGTGCTTCTTGTTCATGTGGTAGCCGGGGATGATCGCGGGAAATGTGGCGCGCAGGGCCTCCGCATCCGCCGGCGCCGACTTGAGCGTCACGCCCGTCGCGGTCGACGGCGAGAGCGCCATGAACATCAACCCGCGCACCCGGAAGACGTCGACCTCGGGCCCGAACGGCTGATCGACGGTGACACCGGGGAGCTCCTCGGAACGCGCTCGCACCCAGTCCTGCATGTTGTCGCCTGCCACGCGCCGAGCCTTTCGTCAGGAGGGTTCCGATCATGGATCCACGCACCTCATCATGCCGTGCGCGAGCGACACCGGACGCGACTGCGACCTCGACCGCGTCCGGGACCCGCTCTGTACGCGTCGGCGGTTTCGGCGGATCATGGGGCGGGGACTGAGCGAACGGGAGCGGAACATGCCAGAGGACTACGTCGCCACATCGAGCATCGCGATCGAGGCGTCTCCCGATCGCGTCTGGGAGGTGCTGACCGATCCGGAGGCGGTCCGCGAGTTCATGTTCGGGACGACCGTCGTCACGGACTGGACGGTCGGCGCGCCGATCCGCTGGCAGGGGGAGTGGCAGGGACGCGCCTACGAGGACAAAGGCGTGATCCTCGAGGCGGAGCCGGGGCGGCGTCTCGTCTGCACGCACTTCAGCCCGCTCACAGGGAAGCCCGACGTCCCGGAGAACTACCACACGCTGACCTGGACGATCACGGGGGACGGTCCGGTCGAGTTGACGCTGAGCCAGGACAACAACCCCGACGAAGCCGCGGCGCTGCACTCCACCACGATGTGGGACAGCCTCGTGCGCAGCGTGAAGGAGATCGCCGAGCGGCAGGGCTGAACGCCGGAACGGGAACGCGCCGCGCGACCGATTGCCCTCGGTCCAGAAACCGTGCCATTCTCAGTACCACGTCAGCGCCGATGCTCCGAGCCGTCCTGCGACCCGCGCCACCGGTGACCACGGGTGAAACGACAGGGGGATCGCATGTCGCAGACCGATGCCGGGAATCTCACGCACGCGGAGGACCACGGCGAAGAACACGATGCGGAACAGGCCGGGTACAAGAAGAGCCTGAACCGTCGTCAGGTGCAGATGATCGCGATCGGGGGTGCGATCGGCACGGGCCTCTTCCTCGGGTCCGCCTCGCGGCTGCACAGCAACGGGCCGGCCCTCGTGCTCAGCTACGCCTTCGTGGGCGTGATCGCCTACTTCCTCATGCGGGCGCTCGGCGAGCTCGTGCTCTACCGCACCACCTCCGGCGCCTTCGTGTCCTGGATGCGCGAGTTCTTCGGCGAGAAGGCGGCGTACTACACGGGGTGGATGTACTGGACGAACTGGGCGCTCACCGGCATCGCCGAGCTCAGCGCCGTAGGCCTGTACATCCAGTACTGGTGGCCGCAGATGCCGACCTGGGCCACGGTGCTCATCGCGCTCGCCGTGGTGCTCGTCGTCAACCTGCTGTCCGCGAAGGCGTTCGGAGAGTTCGAGTTCTGGGCCTCGGTGCTCAAGGTCACCGCGATCATCGTTTTCCTCGTCGTGGGGATCGTCGTCGTCGCGTTCAGCTTCGACGTCGGCGGGCACCGCGCGGGCGTTCAGAACCTCTGGTCCAATCCCGGCGGGTTCTGGCCCACCGGCGACGGCTTCGCCTGGTACGGGCCGATCATCGTGATGTCGGGCGTCGTCTTCGCCTACGCCGCGATCGAGATGGTCGGCATCGCGGCGGGCGAGATGGAGGATCCGAAGCGCGAGGTCCCGAAGGCCGTGAACGCGGTCATCGTCCGGATCGCGGTCTTCTACTGCGGCGCGCTGCTCCTGCTGGTCTGCATCCTGCCGACGAGCGAGTTCACTCCGGGCATCAGCCCGTTCGTGACCGTGTTCGGGCGAATGGGCATGCCGTGGATGGCCAACGTGATCCAGGCGATCCTCATCGTCGCGGCGATGTCGTCGCTGAACTCCGGGCTGTACACGACGGGCCGCGTGCTGCGCAGCCTCGGCATGGCGAAGCAGGCGCCGGGCTTCACGCTCAAGATGAGCAAGTCGGGTGTGCCGTGGGCGGGCATCGTGATGACCGCCGTGGTCTACGTGTTCGGATCCATCCTGAACGCGGTGAGCCCCGATGCCTTCGAGATCGCACTGGAGGCGGCCTCGATCGCGGTCGTGTTCACCTGGGGGACGATCTTCGTCTGCCAGCTGCGGCTGCGAAGACTCACCGACAGGGGAGTGCTGCCGCCCAGCACCTTCCGAGCCCCGGGGACTCCCTGGACGAGTTATCTGGGTATCGGATTCCTCGCTTTCGTGATCGTGGGCATGGCGATCTCCGGTTGGCAGGCGTCGCCGTACTTCTGGCACAAGACGGGCTTCGTCGTCGTCGTCATCGGGATCCCCGTGCTGCTGGTGATCTTCGAGCTCGGCTGGCTGATCGTGAAGGGCCGCGTGGCAGCCCAGACCGACGGGCGGATGCTCAGCAAGTGGACCGACACCGGCCTGCGGTATCCGCCGCGGCCCGCAGGCCCGCGCACGGAGTCCATCGCGGCCATCGGCACGGTGCAGTTCGACGTGCACGACCGCGACGAGGACGACGAGGACGAGGGGATCCCGGTCGGGCCCGTCGAGATCGAGATGCACGAGTGGGACAACCTCGACGAACCCGACAAGAACCGGCCCGACGATGCCACGGGCCCGCGCGAAGGGGGACGGTGACATGCGTCGCCTCGCCGCCGCCGCGTTGAGCCTCGTGGCCGCTTCCGTGCTCGTCTCCGGCTGCTCTTCGGCCGCTCCGCAGAACACCGGCGACAACAGCGCGACCGGATCCGGCACGCTCACGATCGGCATCGCCGATGACCTGCCCGGGGTGAGTCTCAAGACGGACTCCGGCTACGCGGGGTTCGACATCGACACCGCGAACTACGTCGCCGGCAAGCTCGGCGTGCCCACGAAGAACATCACGTGGCAGCGCATCGACCAGGCCGAGCGGGTGAGCGCGCTCACCTCGGGCAAGGTCGATCTCGTCGTCTCGACCTTCTCGATCACCGCCGAGCGCGAGAAGGAGATCGCCTTCGCGGGACCGTACTTCGTGGCTCATCAGGACCTGCTCATCCGCCGCAACGACGACACCATCACCGGACCCGAGACGCTCGACGGGAAGAAGGTGTGCGCGGCCGCCGGGACCACCTCGATCGACTACCTCACGTCGCACTACCGGGGGAAGATCACCGTCGTGAAGGTGCCGTCCTGGTCTGAGTGCGTCCGAGACCTCGCCGCCGGCACCGTCGACGCGGTGTCGACGGACGACCTCATCCTCGCCGGCTTCGCGACGCAGCCCGAGTACAAGGGCGTGCTGCGCGTGATCGGCAAGGGGTTCACCGATGAGAACTACGGGATCGGCCTGAAGCAGGGCGACGACCGGCTCGACACCGTGCGCGCCGCGCTCAAGGAGTACATCTCCTCGGGCGCGTGGAAGAAGTCCCTCGACGCGAACATCGCCCCGTCGGGATACGCGATCCCTGCGCCGCCGACGGTCAAGTAGCGCAGACACGACGACGCCCCTCCGTCCCGGGCGGACGGAGGGGCGTCGTGGCGATCAGAAGACCGGGGTTCCGGCGCGCGTGAGCTGCCAGTTCACGACGTGGAAGTCCTTCGGGTCGATCGTGCCGGCCGCCGAGGCGTACGCCACGATGGCCTCGCGGATCGCGACCTGCGCGTTGTAGACGACCGGCGCGGTCGCGATGTGCGGGAAACCGCCGCCGCCGGACTGGCGGTAGTTGTTCACCGCGACGACGAACTTCTGCGCCGGATCGACCGGAGCGCCGTTCCAGGACAGGTTCTGGATCCGGGACCCCTGCGGCTGCGCGATGTCGACGTCGTAGGCCACCCCGGAGAACTGGTCGTAGTTGTAGTCCGGGGTGTTCAGCGCGTTCGTCCAGCTCGCGGGATCCACGGGAGCGCCGGGGGCCACCTGCTGGAAGTACTTCGCGGAGTACTCCAGATAGTCCTTGATCTGCGCACCGGTGAGCACCGAGGCCATGAGCGTGTTGTCGTAGATGTACAGCCCTGCGACGTCGCGGATCGTGACCTCCCCAGCCGGGAAGGTGGCCTGGCGGTTGAAGGGAGCCGCGATCGACACGACCGGGAGCGCCGCCTCCGGAGTGCCGGCGATGGCCTGCGTCACGGTGTCGACCTGCACCTTGTTGACGTAGTCGAGGATCGCGGTGTCCTTCCAGCAGGACTCGGCGGCCGACAGCTCCTCGGTGGAGTTGGCCACCGGCTTGTTGACGTACGCGACCACGGCGTCGTGCTGCGCCTTGATGAGCGAGACGAGGGCCGGATCGTCCTGGACCGTGTTCGTGTTGACGTTCGTGGCCTTCTTCGACACGACGGTCCACTGGCCCTTGACCTGCTGCAACTCGATGTCGAACACGCTGAGCCGCTGGCCCCAGCACATCGGCTCGCTGAGCACGACCTGCTGGCCCGTGGTCGCGTTGGTGACGAAGCGCTGCGGGATGTCCTTGTGCGCGTGCCCGAACAGGATCGCGTCGACGCCGGGGACCTGCTCGGCGAGCAGCGCCGCGGCGTTCTCGTTCGGCAGCGCGTCGCCGTACGACGAGGTTCCGCTGTCGCCGGAGTGCACGCTCACGACCAGCACGTCGACGCCCTGGTCGCGGATCACGGGCACCCAGCGCTTCGCGGTCTCGACGATGTCCAGCACCTCGAGCTTGCCGCTCACGTTGGCCTTGTCCCAGATGACGATGCCCGGGTTGGTCAGGCCGAGCACGCCGACCCGGATCGGCTTGGCGCCCTTCGGGTGCAGCGTCTTGATCGTGTACGGCGTGTACGCGGGCACGGTCGTGCCCTTGCGTACGGCGTTCGCGCCCAGCACGGGGGCCTTCATCTGCGAGATCCAGGTGTCGAGGAAGTCGAGGCCGTAGTTGAACTCGTGGTTGCCCAGCGCCACGGCGTCGTAGCCGATCGCGTTCATCTGCGCGGCCATGGGGTGGATCGCGCCGCTCTTGGTGATCGGATCGATCGTCGCGTAGTAGAAGCCGAGCGGCGTGCCCTGGATGGTGTCTCCGGCGTCGAAGAGGAGGGTGCGGTCACGGCCGCGGTCGGCGCGGATCTGGTTCACGACGCTCGAGACGCGCGACAGGCCGACGACGTTGCCGGCCTTGTCGGAGTACTCCGCGTCCTTGTAGTAGTCCCAGTTGACCGCGTGGGAGTGGATGTCGGAGGATCCCATGATCGTGATGGTCACGGACTTGCCGACGCCGCCCGCGGCCGCGGACGCCGAGTCGGAGCTGGTGGCGACCCAGCCCGCCGCGGCGAGGGCGCTCGCCGCGGAGACGCCGGTGAGGAATCCGCGCCTGCTCAACCCTGAGCGGCGCTCCTGCTCGACATCATCCGGGACGGCGCACGAGCACCAGCGGGGTTGCGGGGCGTCGGCGTGGCGGTGGAGATGTGTTTCATCTGTCATGAGCAACGATGCAACCACGCCGGGGTGTCGGCGACAACAAAGCGCGCGTGAACATTCTCCGCCCGCTCGTATGAGCGACTCCGCGTCTCCCGCACGCGCGCCCGAGCGCCCCCGCTTCCTCCGCACGCGCGCCCGAGCGCCCCGCCGTTCTCGGGAGCCACCCACCCACTTCCGGGTCGTCCCCGTCAGCGGAGCCCCTGGCGTGCGCTGGTGGGGACGACTCGGAGTGTTGGTGCATCCACTTTCGGGTCGTCCCTGTGAGCGGAGCCCCTGGCGTGCGCTGGTGGGGACGACTCGGAAGGGAGGGAGGGAAGGAGCGAGGGAGGGAGGGAG
>NZ_JYIX01000011.1 GCF_000956505.1 Microbacterium azadirachtae
CGCTGGCGCCGGTCGCGGTCACCGAAGACGGCCTCACCGCGCTCCCCGCCGCGGTCGCGGAACGACGCATCTGCGACACCGGAACCATCCCCGTCACCGTCGACACCTGTGGGAACCCCCTCGACGTGGGCCGGGAATCACGACTGTTCACCCCGAAACAACGCATCGCACTCGCTGTCAGGGACGGCGGATGCCGATGGACCGGGTGCGACAGGCCCGCGTCCTACTGTGAAGCACACCACATCGATGAGTGGGCCCGCGACGACGGCCGCACGGACATCGACCGGGGGATCCTGCTCTGCCGGTTCCATCACATGGAACTCCACCACGGCCGATGGCAGATCACCCGCCACCGGAAGGACGACTTCGTCCTGCACCACCCCGACGGGCAGCGGTCCGTACTATCACCGCGGCTCCCCCTGAGATACGCGTGGGGAAATATCGACCCACCACCCAAACGATTCCGACCCGCCGCCTGAACCCACCCCAAGAAGGGGCCGGGTCAGGTAGTCGAGGAGCGCGCCGCCGACCGAGCAGAACAGTCAGAGGCGATCGCGCTCGCTCACGCCTGACAGCGCGGGCACCAGTACAGCTTGCGGGCGCCGATCTCCTCGAGAACGATGTCGGTGCCGCACACACGACACGGCAACCCCGTGCGGTGGTACACCCAGTGCCGGTCGTCGCGATGCGCCATGGCCGCCCGGTACTGGTCGGACGTGAGATCGTCCATGGTCATCATCTGACCCGTCTCGACGCCGATCGCGAGCAGACGCACCCAGTCCCGCCAGAGCGCGCGCACGGTCTCCTCCGGCACATCGCGCCCCGGGGTGTGCGGGTTCAGCTGCGCACGGAACAGCAGCTCTGCTCGATACACATTGCCGATCCCGCTGACCACGGACTGGTCCATGAGCAGGAGCGCGATCGGCACAGCCCGGCGCCGCACCGCGGCCACGAAGCGCTCCTCCCCCGCGTCGACGTCGCCCACGAGCGGATCCGGCCCGAGCTTCGCAACCGTCGCCAGCATCTCATCCGGCGTCTGCAGCGCACACGCGGTCGGTCCGCGCAGATCCGCGCAGGTCGCGTCCGTCATGAGGCGCAGGCGCACCTGCCCCACCACGGGCGGTGGCCACTCGGCGCCTTCGTCCGCGAGACCCTTCGTGGCCTCGGACATGCGCACATGCACGCGAGTCTTCCGCGGGGCGCCGATGGACGCCAGCGAGTTCTCGCCGGCGTCGTCCAGGATCGGCGCCTCGTCGAGATCCGTGCCGCGCTGATTCGTCTGGCCCATCCGCCCGTTGGCCGAAGCGATGGTCGGATCCACGAGGATCTCGCCGGAGAAGTCCCATGCGCCGTAGAGGCCCAGGTGCACGCGCAGCCACAGATCCCCCTCGGTCTCGAGGAACATCTGCTTGCCGACGGCCTGCACGCTCTCCACTGCGCGACCGTCGAGCAGCGCTGCACCCTCGGCGAATCGGCCCTGGGGGCTCGACGCGACGACGGGCTTGCCGACGAAGTTGCGCGCGAACTGCCGCGCGATCCGGTGGACGGAATGGCCCTCGGGCATCAGGCGCGCGGGTCCGGGAGCAGGGATCCGTCGCGCTCGAAGTCGGCGATCTGCGCGATCCGGCGCACGTGCCGCTCCTCGTTCGAGAACGGCGTGGCGATGAAGCGGTCGATGAAGCCGGCGACCTCGTCGAAGGTGTGCTGGCGCGCACCGATCGCGATCACGTTGGCGTCGTTGTGCTCCCGCGCGAGCTCCGCGGTCGCGATGCTCCACACCAGGGCGGCGCGGATGCCCTCGACCTTGTTCGCCGCGATCTGCTCGCCGTTGCCGGATCCGCCGAACACCACGCCGAGCGCCTCGACGCCGGCGCGCTGGTCGTCGATCGTCGCCTGCGCCGCGCGGATGCAGAACGCCGGGTAGTCGTCCAGGGCGTCGTACTCGACGGGCCCGTGGTCCACGACCTCATGCCCCGCCTCGGCGAGGTGGTGCTGCAGCTGCGTGGAGAACTCGAGACCGGCGTGATCGGTGGCGATGTGGATGCGCATGGCTCAATCCTACGGAGCGCCGCGACCGCCGCGAGGCGGCGTGACGCGGCCCCGGGGAACGATCAGGGCGCGATACCAGCCGCGGCCGGCTTGAACCCCGCCCGGATGTTCTCGCAGCACCCGGGACGGCACACGTCGAACGCGGGGCCGAGTGCCGTCACGTGCGCGCGGTTCGCCGCAGGGCGTCCCTCCAGCCGCTCCTGGATGAGGTCGACGATCCCCGCCACGAAGGAATCCGACACTCCGGGCGTCGGCGTGCGGACGAAGGCGAGGCCCGCCTCCGCGGCCGCGTCCTTCGCCTCGGTGTCGAGATCCCAGAGCACCTCCATGTGGTCGCTCACGAAGCCGAGCGGGACCACGGCGACCGCGGTGCGCCCGCGAGCGGGCAGCCCCTCGATCACGTCGCAGATGTCGGGCTCGAGCCAGGGCTGCGAGGCGGGGCCCGAACGGGACTGGTACACGAGCTCCCACGGGACGTCGGCCGCACTCGGCAGCAGCTCGGATACGCGGCTCATGACCCACGCCGCGACGGCCTCGTGCTGCGCGGCGTACGCGCCGCCGCTGCCCCAGTCGACGTCGCGGGGGCCGGAGCGCAGCGCATCGTCGGTGGGAACGCTGTGTGTGGTGAAGAGGACCTGGATCGCCGCAGCATCGGCGCCGTCCGCCGTGAAGGCGGTGATCGCGTCGCGCACGCCCTCGACGAAGGACGTGACGAACCCGGGGTGGTCGTAGAACGGACGGATCTTGTCGATCGTCACGGTCTCACCGAGACCGGTCTCGTCCAGCACGCGGGCGAAGTCCTCGCGGTACTGACGGCAGCTGGAGAAGGAGCTGTACGCACTCGTCGCGAACGCCAGCAGCGTCGTGTCGCCGCTCTCGGACGCCTCGGTCACGGCGTCGGACAGGTAGGGAGCCCAGTTGCGGTTGCCCCAGTACACCGGGAGGTCGATCCCGCGACGCACGAGCTCGGATTCGAGTGCGGCCTTGAGCCCGCGGTTCTGCGCGTTGATCGGGCTGACGCCCCCGAAGTGCCGGTAGTGATGCGCGACTTCCTCGAGCCGCTCATCAGGGATGCCGCGGCCGCGGGTGACGTTGCGCAGGAACGGGATCACGTCGTCCTGCCCCTCGGGTCCGCCGAATCCTGCGAGCAGGATGCCGTCATATGCGACGGGCGACTCGACGAACTCGGGCCCGCTCGCGGCGGGCGCGGAGGCGAAGGGAACGGTTGCTGCGGTCACATTTCGAGCACTCACCCTCCTATCTTCCCCTGAAGTTCCTTTGCCGCCGCCGAGCGCCGCCTCAGCGGCCGGCGGAAGCCGGTGAGAGCCCGGGGAATCATGCGAGACGCGCTCTGGCGTAGGCTGGGACGGTTGCCGCCGGCGCCAGCAGCGCGGATCTTGCGGCCGAAACCCTCACCCCTGGGAGTCAGAGCAGTGCCTGGAGAGAACCTCACCCGCATCGAGGCGCAGGAGCGCCGCGCGATCGTCGACACCGAGTCGTACGAGATCGCGCTCGACCTGACCAAGGGCGCGGAGGTGTTCGGATCCCGCAGCGTCGTGCGCTTCAGCGCCGCCGAGGGATCCGCGACCTTCATCGACCTGATCGCGCGCGAGGTGCGCGAGATCACCCTGAACGGCGAGCAGATCGACCCGACCTCGGCGTACGCTGACTCGCGGATCGCGCTCGACGGCCTGGCCGCGGAGAACGTGCTCGTCGTCGACGCCGACTGCGAGTACACGAACACCGGCGAGGGCCTGCACCGCTTCGTCGACCCCGTCGACGGCGAGGTCTACCTCTACTCGCAGTTCGAGGTGCCCGACTCCCGTCGCGTCTTCGCCGTGTTCGAGCAGCCCGACCTGAAGGCGACGTTCCAGTTCACGATCACCGCGCCTGCAGCGTGGAAGGTCGTCTCGAACTCCCCCACCCCCGAGCCGATCCATCACGACGTCTCGAACGGGTCCGCATCGGCGGAGACCGGCGCGGTCGCCACCTGGGGCTTCGAGCCCACCCCGCGGATCTCGTCGTACATCACCGCGATCATCGCCGGCCCCTACGAGGAGACCTTCTCGGAGCTGACGAGCGCATCCGGCCGCGTGATCCCGCTCGGCGTCTACGGGCGCAAGAGCCTGTGGGAGCACCTCGACGCCGACTACATCTTCGACAAGACCCGTGAGGGCTTCGCCTACTACGAGGAGAAGTTCGGGGTCCCGTACCCGTTCGCGAAGTACGACCAGCTCTTCGTTCCGGAGTTCAACGCCGGCGCCATGGAGAACGCGGGCGCGGTCACCTTCACCGAGACCTACGTCTTCCGCAGCAAGGTGACCGACGCCGTCAAGGAGCGCCGCGTCGTCACGATCCTGCACGAGCTCGCGCACATGTGGTTCGGCGACCTCGTCACCATGAAGTGGTGGAACGACCTCTGGCTGAACGAGTCCTTCGCCGAGTGGGCGTCGACCATCGCGACCGCCGAGGCCACCGAGTGGACCGAAGCGTGGACGACCTTCAACGCGATGGAGAAGACCTGGGCCTACCGTCAGGACCAGCTCCCCTCCACGCACCCCGTCGTCGCCGAGATCAACGACCTCGACGACGTGCAGGTGAACTTCGACGGCATCACCTACGCCAAGGGCGGATCCGTCCTCAAGCAGCTCGCCGCCTGGGTGGGCATCGAGGCGTTCTTCGCCGGCGTGTCCGAGTACTTCAAGAAGCACTCCTGGCAGAACACCGAGCTCAGCGACCTGCTCGTCGAGCTGGAGCGGACCAGCGGTCGCGACCTCACGGTCTGGTCCAAGAAGTGGCTGGAGACGGCGGGCGTCAACACGCTCGCACCCGTCATCGCAGAGGCCGGGGACGGCTCCATCTCGCGCTTCGCGGTCACCCAGACCGCTCCCGCCGACTACCCGACGATCCGCCCGCACCGCCTGGGCATCGGGTTCTACAACCTCGACGCCTCTGGCGCTCTCGTGCGCACCCACCACGCCGAGGTGGACGTCGACGGCGACCGCACCGAGATCCCCGAGCTGCAGGGCCTGAAGCGCCCTGACCTCGTGCTGCTCAACGACGAGGACCTCGCCTACGCGAAGATCCGTCTCGACGAGCGCTCCCTCGCGACCGCCGTCGCGCACCTCGCCGACATCAGCGACCCGCTCGCTCGCTCGCTCGTGTGGGGCGCGGCGTGGGACCAGACCCGCGACGCCGAGAGCGCCGCGAGCGACTACATCGACCTCGTGCTCGGCAACATCGGGCGCGAGACCGAGTCGACCACGGTGCGCACCACGCTCAGCCAGCTGCAGACCGCGGCCGCGCTGTACGTGACGCCGGGCCACCGGGCCGCTGCCCGCACCCGCGTGGCGGACGGCCTGTGGGCGCTCGCTCAGGGCGCGGAGGCCGCGTCCGACAGCCAGCTGCAGTTCGTCACGGCGTTCGCGAACTCGCTCACCACGCCCGAGCACGCCGACGTGGTCCGTCGCCTCCGCGACGGCGAGCTGACGCTCGACGGCCTCACGATCGACACCGACCTCTCCTGGCATCTGCTCGTCGGCCTCGCCACGGTCGGCGCCGTCGACGGCGCGGCGATCGACGCCGCGCTGGCGGGCGACAACACCGCCAAGGGCGGGGAGTTCGCCGCACAGGCCCGCGCGGCGCTGCCGACGCCCGAGGACAAGCAGGCCGCGTGGTCCTCGCTCGTCGAGCGCGACGACCTGTCCAACACGATCGTCCGCTCCGCGGCGCTCGGCTTCACGCACCCGGCGGGGGTCGCGCTGCTCGAGCCGTTCGTCGCGCAGTACTTCGACGCCCTGCTCTCGATCTGGGAGGGCCGCACCTTCCAGGTCGCGAACTACCTGATCGTGGGCCTCTACCCGAAGGCGCTCGCCAATGTCGCCCTGCGCGACGCGACCCGCGCCTGGCTCTCGGCTCACCAGGACGCCGCGCCCGCGCTGCGCCGCCTCGTGTTCGAGAACCTCGCCGACGTCGAGCGCGCACTGGCCGCCCAGGCCCTCGACGCCGAGACCGTCGAGGCCGTGGCCGCCGACGCGCAGAACTGACGCGCCGAGCGCGACGAGCCGAAGGGCCGGAAGGAGTTCGCTCCTTCCGGCCCTTCGGCGTTCCCCGTCGTGCCGGGTGACTCCCGACGAAGCGCCGTGGCTGTTCAGAACCCGCCAAGGCCCCGGTCATAGGATCGTGAACGATGAATATCGTCTCCATGGCAACTCAGGCAGAGAAGGCCGCCGACGCGTGGACCCAGATCCTCACCGTTCTCGGCGATATCGGCATGAAAGCGCTCTGGAGCGCCGTGACGATCGTCGTGTGCACCGTGATCGCCTACGCGCTCCGCTTCGTCATCCGACGCGTCGTGCGCCGGATCGTCGCGGGCGCCAAATCGAAGGCCGAGGTCACGGACACGAGGGCGCTCGAGCGCTCCCCGCTCGCGGACATGCGGCTGGTGCAGCGAACGAGGACGCTCGGCACGATCCTGCAGAACATCGTCAATGTGATCCTCGTGGTGGTCGCGCTCGTCCTGATCGTGAACATCATCGAACCCAATCTGCTGGGATCCCTGACTCTGCTCACCGCCGCGGTCGGCGCGGGCCTCGGCTTCGGCGCCCAGAACATCGTCAAGGACGTCCTGAACGGCATGTTCCTCGTGGCCGAGGATCAGGTCGGAATCGGCGACGTGGTCGACCTGGGTCTCGCCTCCGGCGTCGTCGAGTACGTCAGCGTGCGCATCACGCAGGTGCGCGACGCGAACGGCACCCTCTGGTACGTGCGCAACGGCGAGATCACCCGGATCGGCAACATGTCACAGGGCTGGGCTCGCGCGATCATCGATCTCGGCGTGCCGGCCGACGCGGACGTCCCCGCGGTCGAGGACGCGCTGCTCGCCGCCGCACAGGGGCTCGCGAAGGATCCGAAGTGGCGCACCCGCATCATCGAGAAGCCCGAGATCTGGGGGCTGGAGTCGATCGACGGCGACGCCCTCGTAGTCCGGGTCGTGATGAAGACCCGCACGAACGCGATGGACGACGTCGCCCGGGAGTTGCGGATGCGGCTGCGCGACACGATGCTCGGCATGGAACTGACCGTCCCGAGCATGGCCACGGTACAGCTCGCCGGCCCCGAAGGCGCCCGCCGCGTGCACGGAGCCAACCCGCCGCGCACCCGCCCGAACCCCGTCGCGACCGCCCCCACGGTCCCGGAACGCGGATTCTGGCGCAAGAAGAAGACCGAGGACGAGAAGCCCGCCACGGTCACGCCGCCGCCGCGCACCAAGCCTGCGCCGACCGCTTCCGCACCCAAGAAGACCGAGAAGACCGAGAAGACCGAGAAGACCGAGAAGACCGAGAAGACCGAGAAGACCGAGAAGCCGAAGACTCCTCCGTCGGCACCGCAGAGCCTGCCCCTCCCGCCCCTCCCCGATCCGCAGGCCCCGCAGGATCCGCAGACCCCTGGAGACGAACGATGACCGAGCCGATGTCCTTCTACGACGAGGTCGGCGGCCACGCGACGTTCCAGCGTCTCGTCGAGGTCTTCTACCGCGAGGTCGCCCTCGATCCCGTGCTGAAGCCGATGTACCCCGAGGAGGACCTCGGTCCGGCCGCGGACCGGCTCCGCATGTTCCTGGAGCAGTACTGGGGCGGACCCACCACCTACGGCGAGCAGCGGGGACACCCGCGGCTGCGGATGCGGCACATGCCGTTCCACGTCGATCCGGACGCCCGTGACCGCTGGCTGCGATGCATGCGCACGGCGGTCGACGATGCGCAGCTCTCGCCGATCCACGAGGCGACGCTGTGGGACTACCTCGAGCGCGCCGCGCATGCGATGGTGAATACATTCGAGCCGAGCCGCGCGAGCGCGGCGGGCGCACCGGCCCCAGACGGGCGCCCCGTCCTCTAGCGGGGCGCCGCACGCACACCGAGTTCGACGGAGATCTCATGACCGCGACCACGACCACCCACTCCACCGACGTCCTCGTCATCGGCTGGGGCCTGTCCGGCCTCGTCGCGGCTGCGGAGGCGATCGCCGCAGGCAGGCGCGTGATCGTCCTAGATCAGGAGCCGCGCACGAACCTGGGCGGGCAGGCCTGGTGGTCCTTCGGTGGGCTGTTCCTCGTCGACTCCCCCGAGCAGCGCCGCATGGGCATCTCTGACTCCTACGAGCTGGCCCGGCAGGACTGGTTCGGGAACGCGGGGTTCGACCGCGAAGAGGACGCGTGGCCGCGGCGCTGGGCCGAGGCCTACCTCCAGTTCGCGAGCGGCGAGAAGCGGTCCTGGCTCCGAGAGCGCGGGGTGGGCTTCTTCCCCGTCGTGGGCTGGGCCGAGCGCGGCGGCTACGGCGCTCTGGGACCCGGCAACTCGGTCCCCCGCTTCCACATCACCTGGGGCACCGGCCCCGGCATCGTCGCGCCGTTCCAGGCCGCCCTCGAGCAGGCCGAGAAGACAGGGCACCTGGTGGTCCTCCCCCGGCATCGCGTGACGGCTCTCACGGTCCAGGACGGCGTCGTCACGGGCGCGCAGGGCGACATCCTCGCATCGTCCGCGGCGGCGCGCGGCGTGCAGAGCGACCGCGAGCCCATCGCCACGTTCGAGATCGCCGCAGGGGCGACGATCGTGACCTCGGGCGGCATCGGCGGCAACCACGACCTCGTGCGTGCCGCGTGGCCGGAGCGCCTCGGCACGCCGCCCGCGGACATGCTCACCGGGGTGCCCGCCTACGTCGACGGCTCGATGCAGGCGGTGTCCGCGACGGCGGGCGCCCGACTCATCAACGGCGATCGCATGTGGCACTACGTCGAGGGCATCCGCAACTGGGATCCGGTCTGGCCCGGCCACGGCATCAGGATCCTGCCCGGCCCGTCGTCGCTCTGGCTGGACGCGACCGGCGCCCGCCTCCCCGTGCCGCTGTTCCCCGGATTCGACACGCTCGGCACCCTGGCCCACCTGCGTGCGACCGGGCACGATCATTCCTGGTTCGTGACGACGCGGCAGATCGTGGAGAAGGAGTTCGCGCTGTCCGGCAGCGAGCAGAATCCCGACCTCACCGGCAAGGACGTGCCGCTCCTCGTGCGCTCCCGGCTCGCGAAGGGTCCCACGGACCCGGTGCAGGCGTTCCTGGACCAGGGCGAGGATTTCGTCGTCGAGGACGACCTCGGACGGCTGATCGCCCGCATGCAGGAGCTCCCGGGCGGGGATGCCCTGGACCCCGACCGGGTGCGCGAGGAGGTCGTCGCGCGCGACCGCGAGATCGACAACGACTTCACCAAGGACGCGCAGATCGCGATGCTGCGTTCGGCCCGCGCCTACCGCGGAGACCGCCTGATCCGCACGGCATCCCCCCACCGCCTGCAGGACGCTTCCGCCGGGCCGCTGATCGCGGTGCGGCTGCGGGTCATCACCCGCAAGTCGCTCGGCGGCATCGAGACGGATCTGGACGGGCGCGCTCTGGACGCCGGCGGCGATCCCGTGCCGGGGCTGTACGCCGCGGGCGAGGCGAGCGGTTTCGGCGGCGGCGGGGTGCACGGGTACCGCGCGCTCGAGGGCACCTTCCTCGGCGGATGCCTGTTCTCGGGACGCCAGGCCGGGCGCGCGGCGGCGCACGCGGTCTGACATCCGCCTCCGGCTCTGGACCCCGCACGGTCGGAGTGCCAGGATCGCGTGCATGGACGCAGAAGAGCTGCGAGCGCGCCAGGCACCGCTCAAGAAGCGCTACCGCCAGGACCCGGGCAGCGCCAGCGTCGTCTCCGGGGCGACCGGGGAGTACCGGGATCCCGGCATCACCGCGACCATCGATGGATGGGCAGGCCCTGTCCGCGCCGGACAGCACCCCGCGACCGGCGGTGACGGATCCGATGCATGCTCGGCGGACCTCCTCATGCAGGCGCTGCTGGGGTGCGTCGGGGTGACGTTCCGCGCCGTCACGACGGCGATGGGCGTGACGGTGGAGAACGTCCGGCTCACCGCGGAGTGCCACTGGGACGCGCGCGGGACGTTGGGGCTGGACCGGGAGGCGCCGGTCGGGGTCGGCGAGATCTCGGTCACGATCACGATCGACAGCGATGCCGACGACGGCCGTCTGCAGCGGATCGCCGCCTCGACCGAGCGCTACTGCGTCGTCGGGCAGAGCCTCGCCTCACCGCCGACGATCACCGTCGTGCGGCGCTGACGACCCCGCCTCAGCCGGCGCTGCCCGTGGCCCGCACAGCGGTCAGCCCCACCGCAGCGGGACCGCGGCTGAGCACGTGCCCGCGCGAGAACGCGAGACGCGTCCACCGCCCCGAGGTCGTGATCGGCACCTGCTCGGCGCCGGAGATGAAGCCGAAGGCGTGCGCGGCGAAGGCGACGCCGCGCGGCAGGCCGAGGAGGTCCTCATCCGGCTCGCCCCAGATCGCGGCACGCAGCGCGCGGACCGCATCCTCTCCCGCGCCGGCCGGGGATCCGTGCGCGACCGCCGAGATGCCCCACTGCGCGCGCTGAGCGATGACGTCGGCACCCAGCGTCCCGACCGGCATCCAACCGCTCCGAGGCGGCGCGACGCCGGCCCAGGAGGGGCTGCGACCGGTGTCGGGCAGCGCGAGGGCACGAGGGTCGTCGGTGGTGGTGAGCTCGTCGATCACGATGTCGCAGCGCAGCTCGGGGTCGGCCCGGACGATCCGCATCGCGAGGATCGTCGGCGTCGCATCGAACAGCGTCTGCGGCACGAGCGCCGCCGCCGTCATCGCGAGCACCCCACCGTCGGCTTGCAGCCTGACGCCCTCATCGCCGGCGCGACCGGCCCGGGAGACGAAGGTGAGCGCATCACGCGCGGTGTCGGCATCGGCGAGGATCAGGGGCGTGGGCACGCCCTCTAAACTAGCAACCGGTCGCGACGGGTCCCCCGGTGTGTCGCGGCAGCCGCCGAGAGGATCCCATGACGCACGACGAGCACGCCCGCCGATCGGTCGAGATGTTGCGGGGGATCCTCGATCTCGACTCCTCCGATGCACGCACGACCGAGGACATCTTCACGGGCGTCTCGCATCCGATGCCGACCGGAAGGATCTACGGCGGACAGGTGCTCGGCCAGTCCATCATCGCGGCGGAGCGGACGATGCCCGATGGCCGTGTCCCGCACTCGATGCACGGCTACTTCCTCCGTGCCGGGGACGCCTCGCAGGGACTGACGTTCGCGGTGGACCGCATCCACGACGGTCGCTCCTTCTCGACCCGACGAGCCCAGGCGTATCAGAACGGCGTGCCGATCTTCTCGATGATCGCGTCGTTCCAGGACGAGAACCCCGGCATAGATCACGCCGAGCCGATGCCGGAAGGGATCCCGAGTCCGGAGGACCTCGCCCCGGACGAGGAGCTGTCCGACGGGATCCACCCGCTGTCGAAGCGCATGCTCATCGACCGTCCGGTCGACATGCGGCACGTGGAGGGACCGCTGTTCGGCCAGGCGGGGGCGGAGAAGTCCGCGCACCAGGCGGTGTGGATGCGCTTGCGCGCCCCGTTCCCCGACGACCCGGCTCTGCACCGCGCGGCGCTCGCGTATCTCAGCGACATGTCGATCCAGGAGTCGATCCTGCGCGCGCACGGCCTCAGCTGGAACGTGCCCGGTTTGAAGGTCGCGAGCCTGGACCACGCCATGTGGTGGCACCGCCCCGGACGCGTCGACGACTGGCTGCTGTATGTGCAGG
This sequence comes from Microbacterium azadirachtae, assembly GCF_000956505.1. Lineage (GTDB taxonomy): Bacteria > Actinomycetota > Actinomycetes > Actinomycetales > Microbacteriaceae > Microbacterium > Microbacterium azadirachtae_A. Next base: position 11,726 of record NZ_JYIX01000011.1, read on the forward strand.
AGTCGCCGAACGCGCGCGGAGGACGTGGACTCGCCACGGGGCGGATCTACGACCGCAGCGGCGCCCTCGTGGCGAGCGTCGCCCAGGAGATCACGATCCGGGTCCCCGAGGCCTGATCCCGCACCTCGCCGCGCGGCGCGCGCGAAGCCGCCGTCGTGCCGCTCAGCGGTGCGCGTAGACGATCGACGGCCCGGAATAGGGCGACCAGGCGTCGCGCATCTCGGGGCCGATCCGCGTGGGACGGCCCGTGGCCGCGTCCACCAGCACGATCACCGCGGTCGAGCGCGCGTACAGCACGCGCTCCTCGAACGCCGCGTCGTTGTAGACCTCGTAGCAGACCTCGATGCTGGATCCGCCGAGCTTGCCGAACCACATCTGGACCTCGAGCGGGTGCCGCTGATACGGCACGGGCGCCAGGTACTCGATCTCCTGCCGCGCGACGAGGGTCAGCACGCCGGCGTCGAGCCCAGAGCTCAGCACCGCCGTGCTCGGGCCGTGCTCCCCCTCGCCCGGCCGCCAGAACGCCCGCACCCGAGCTTCCTCGAGCAGCTTCAGCATCGAGGTGTTGTTCACGTGGTTGAACGCGTCGAGATCGCCCCAGCGCAGGTGGATCGGGATGTGCAGCCGCTCCCCCGCCGCGGCCCCGTCGGGAGCCGCGGCGTCGGGAGCGCCGGCAGCGGCGATCTCAGTCACGCGTGAGCCTGCGGTGCGTGGAGCGGTGCGGGCTGGCCGCGTCTGCGCCGAGGCGCTCGATCTTGTTGCGCTCGTAGGCGTCGAAGTTGCCCTCGAACCAGTACCACTGGTCGGGGTTCTCGTCGGTGCCCTCGTAGGCGAGGATGTGGGTCGCGATCCGGTCGAGGAACCACCGGTCGTGCGTGATGACCACCGCGCAGCCGGGGAACTCGAGAAGCGCGTTCTCGAGGGAGCTCAGCGTCTCGACGTCGAGGTCGTTGGTCGGCTCGTCGAGCAGCAGCAGATTGCCGCCCTCCTTGAGCGTGAGGGCGAGGTTCAGACGGTTGCGCTCACCGCCGGACAGCACGCCGGCCTTCTTCTGCTGGTCGGGGCCCTTGAAGCCGAACTTCGAGACGTAGGCGCGGGACGGGATCTCGATCTTGCCGACCATCATGATGTCCAGGCCGTCGGAGACGACCTCCCACAGGGTCTTGTCGGGGTCGATGTTCGCGCGGGACTGGTCGACGTAGCTGACCTTGACCGTCTCGCCGACCTTCAGGTCGCCGCCGTCGAGGGGCTCGAGTCCCACGATCGTCTTGAACAGCGTGGTCTTTCCGACGCCGTTGGGGCCGATCACGCCGACGATGCCGTTCGGCGGCAGGCTGAAGCTGAGGCCGTCGATGAGCGAGCGCCCGTCGAAGCCCTTCTGCAGCTTCTTCGCCTCGATCACAACGCTGCCCAGACGCGGACCCGCGGGAATCTGGATCTCCTCGAAGTCGAGCTTCCGCGTCCGCTCCGCCTCCGTCGCCATCTCCTCGTAGCGGGCAAGGCGCGCCTTCGACTTGGTCTGGCGGCCCTTGGCGCTCGATCGCACCCACTCCAGCTCGTCCTTGAGACGCCTGGCGAGCTTCGCGTCCTTCTTGCCCTGGATGTCGAGGCGCTCTGCCTTCTTCTCGAGGTACGTCGAGTAGTTGCCCTCGTAGCCGATGAGGCGGCCGCGGTCGACCTCCGCGATCCACTCCGCCATGTTGTCGAGGAAGTATCGATCGTGGGTGATCGCGATCACCGCGCCCTTGTAGGCCTGGAGGTGCTTCTCCAGCCAGAGCACGCTCTCGGCGTCGAGGTGGTTGGTGGGCTCGTCGAGCAGCAGCAGGTCGGGCTTCTGCAGCAGCAGCTTCGCGAGGGCGACGCGACGCTTCTCACCACCGGAGAGATTGGTCACGGGAGCATCCGCCGGCGGCGTGCGCAGCGCGTCCATCGCCTGCTCGAGCTGGGAATCCAGGTCCCAGCCGTCGGCGGCGTCGATCTCCTCCTGCAGCACGCCCATCTCGGCGAGCAGCGCGTCGAAGTCGGCGTCGGGGTCCGCCATCAGGGCGGAGATCTCGTTGAAGCGATCGACCTTGGCCTTGACCGCCACCCCCTCCTGGACGTTCTCCAGCACGGTCTTGGACTCGTCGAGCTCCGGTTCCTGCATGAGGATGCCCACGCTGAATCCGGGCGTGAGCTTGGCCTCGCCGTTGGAGGGAGTGTCCAGGCCCGCCATGATCTTCAGGATCGTGGACTTGCCCGCGCCGTTCGGGCCGACCATGCCGATCTTCGCGCCCGGGAGGAACGACATGGTGACGTCGTCGAGGATGAGCTTGTCGCCCACGGCCTTGCGGGCGCGGACCATGGAGTAGATGTATTCGGCCACGAGGGCGCTCCTTCTGTCGTCATGACGACGGTTGCGAGGCTGCGGGTCGCTCTCCGACGGTATTCCGTGGGATCGACACTCCAGCCTACCCGGGGCGCGCGCCCTTCCTCCCCGGGACGGCTACGGCCCGACAGGTGCGGTCTTGCCGATGAGGCACTTGCCGCCGTCGACCTGCGGAAGCACCGACGTGACCGGATCCCCGGTGGACGGACCCACCTGTCCGACGAGGCACTTGTCCTGCCCCCATCGCACGGAGAACTGGATGCTCTCGGCGGGGTTGCCCACCGTCGTCTCATCCGCCGTCACCTGCATGTCCGCCCGGGCGAATCCCGCAGCGGTGAGCGCATCGACGTATGCCCCACCCTTGACCCGGCTCTCCCCCGCCCAGACTCGCGCCACGACGTCGGAGAACAACGGAAGGTTGTCCTCCGCGGAGCCGTCGGGATGCAGCACGGGCGCCGCAGCCGGTGATCCGGTCGCGGCGCTCGACGTCGCGGAAGGCGATGCCGATGGCGCCGGCGATCCCACCGAGCAGCCGCTCAAGACCAGCGCGGCGAGCAGCGCCAAGGGCGCGAGGGAACGGATCACGGGTGTTCGGACGAGCACAGCCTGGGATCCACGCACTCCACGAGTCTAGGCGGCGCTCGTCCGAGACGATCCCCGACCGACCGGCCCCTCTCGTCCGGTCAGAACGGCGTTGCATCGCCGCCCGGCGTCGCCCACGCATCGACCTCCGGCCCCGGAACACCAGTACCGACGCCGTCGTGGCCGCCCGACGGCCCGGTGTCGGCACCGGTTCCGCCGCCGCCCACCGCCGCTCCCCTCCCTTATACCCATCT
>NZ_JYIX01000012.1 GCF_000956505.1 Microbacterium azadirachtae
GGAGCGGGGTGGAACTTGCGGAAGAATGGGGGGCGAGGAACGGAGATCCGATGGCGTTGCGTGTGGGTGTGATCGGCGGCGGACAGCTGGCGCGGATGATGATCGCTCCGGCGGTCGAGCTGGGCATCGACATCCGGGTGCTGGCGGAGGACGAGGGCATGTCGGCGCAGCTGGCGGCCACGGCGGTGGGCGACTACCGCGACCTCGACACCGTGCGCCGGTTCGCGGCGGACGTGGACGTGATCACGTTCGACCACGAGCACGTGCCGCAGGAGGTGCTGCGCGCGCTCGTCGCCGACGGCGTGGCCGTGCACCCCGGACCCGATGCGCTGCGCTTCGCTCAGGACAAGCTCGACATGCGCGCGCGCCTCGCGGATCTCGGCGCCCCTCAGCCGGACTGGGCGCGCGTCGCCGATGCCGTCGAGCTGCAGATCTTCCTGGACGCGCACGGCGGCCGCGGCGTCGTGAAGACGCCCCGTGGCGGCTACGACGGCAAGGGCGTGCGCGTCGTCTCCGCGGCCGAGGAGGCCGCGGACTGGTTCTCGGCCCTCGCCGCCGGCGACGCCCTGCTCGTCGAGGAGCTCGTGCCCTTCGTGCGCGAGCTGGCGCAGCAGGTCGCACGGCGCCCGAACGGCGAGTCCGTGTCGTACCCCGTCGTGGAGACCGTGCAGAAGGGCGGGGTGTGCGCCGAGGTGATCGCCCCTGCGCCCGGCGTCGACGCGGAGCACCTCGCCGAAGCCGCCAGGATCGGCCGGGAGATCGCCGAGGGGCTGGGCGTCACCGGCATGCTCGCGGTCGAGCTGTTCCAGACCGAGGACGGCCGGATCCTCGTGAACGAGCTCGCGATGCGCCCCCACAACAGCGGCCATTGGAGCCAGGACGGCGCCGTGACGGGGCAGTTCGAGCAGCACCTGCGCGCGGTCGCCGACCTGCCGCTGGGGGAGACGACCCCGCATGAGGCCTGGTCCGTCATGATCAACATCCTCGGCGGCCCCGCGGATGCCGGGATGCTCGATCGCGTCCCCGCCGCGCTCGCCGCGAGCCCGCAGGCCAAGGTGCACACCTACGGCAAGGCGCCGCGCCCCGGCCGCAAGGTCGGGCATGTGAACGCGAGCGGATCCGACCTCGACGCCGTGCTGGCCGAGGCCAGGGCCGCCGCGGCCGCGTTCGCCTGAGCCGCGATCGGTCGGCGTTCTCGCAAAGCGAGGGCGCGCCGCAGCGGGGTTCTCCCAGCCGTCGCCCGTAGCCTGTACGGGTGACTGGGACACTGCACGCATCCGCCGCGCCCCTCGTCGGCGTCGTGATGGGATCCGACTCCGACTGGCGCGTGATGAGCGCCGCCTCCGAGGCGCTGACCGAGTTCGGCATCCCGCACGAGGTCGAGGTCGTCTCCGCGCACCGCACGCCGGAGAAGCTGCACCGCTACGGCACCGAGGCGCGCGAGCGCGGGCTCAAGGTGATCATCGCCGGAGCCGGAGGCGCGGCCCACCTGCCGGGCATGCTGGCCTCCGTGACAGCCCTGCCCGTCGTCGGCGTCCCCGTCCCGCTCGCCTACCTCGACGGCATGGACTCCCTGCTCTCGATCGTGCAGATGCCCGCGGGCATCCCCGTCGCGACCGTCTCGATCGGGGGCGCACGCAACGCGGGCATCCTCGCCGCCCGCATCCTCGGAACCGCGGATCCGGCTCTCGCCGACCGTATCGAGTCCTACGCCCGCGACCTCGAGGCGCAGGTCGAGGAGAAGAACCGGCGGCTGAAGGACAGCCTGTGACTCAGGTCCGCGTCGCCGGCCAGTCAGCGGGCAGCGGCCAGCTGACCCGGCCCGGCGGCGTCTCCGCGCAGAGCGCGGGGCTGATCCGCACGAGACCGATGCGTGACCCCGACTTCGGATCGCAGGACGTGATGACCCGCCGCGGGTGGTGGCTGGTCGTGCTCAACGTGCTGATCCCCGGATCCGCCCAGGTGCTCGCCGGCAACCGCAGGCTCGGCCGATTCGGCCTCGGCGCCACGCTCACGATGTGGGCGCTGGTCGTGCTCGGGATCCTGGGCGCGCTGCTCTGGCACCAGGCGCTGCTCTGGCTCACCGTCGGCGGCGGCTGGGTGAGCTGGCTCGTCTTGAGCCTCATCCAGCTCCTCTGCATCGCCTACGCCGTGCTGTGGGTCGTGCTCACCTTCGACACGCTGCGCATCGTGCGGCTCGTGCGCACCAAGAACTACGCCAGGATCGCGATCCCGCTCGTCGCGGTGCTGGTGCTGGCCCTGTGCGGTTCCGGCGCCGCCTACGCCGCGAACGTCGTCGGCTCCAGCCGCAGCGCGATCAGCACCCTGTTCGGCTCCGGCGGCCCGAGCCTGCCGCCCAGCGACGGCTACTACAACGTGCTGCTGCTCGGCGCGGACAGTGGTCTGGGCCGCGACTCGATGCGCTACGACAGCATCTCGGTGGTCTCGGTGAACGCCGAGACGGGAAAGACCACGATCTTCGGCATTCCGCGCGACATGCCGAACGTGCCGTTCGCGCCGGGCCCCATGCACGACCTGTACCCCGACGGACTGCAGGCGCACGACGACGCGGAATGCGGCTGGGGGAGCGGGATCAACCAGCTCACCAACGCCGTCCAGGTCTGCCACACCGGGCCATCGCTCTACCCCGACGCGGAGAAGCACGGATCCAGCCCCGCGGTCGAGGCCACCAAGGACGCGGCCGAGGGCGTGCTCGGCATCAAGATCCCGTACTACGTGTTCCTCGACATGAACGACTTCGCGAAGCTCATCGACGCGCTGGGTGGCGTGGACATCAACGTCAAGGAGCGGTTGCCGGAGGGCAACGTTCCGGAGTGGGGCGGTCCGGACAACGCCGAGGAGTGGGCGACCGGCTGGATCGAGGCCGGACAGCAGCATATGAACGGCGACACCGCGCAGTGGTACGCCCGTTCGCGCTACACGACGAGCGACTTCGACCGGATGCGCCGTCAGCGCGAGCTGCAGGACGCGCTGCTGAAGCAGTTCACGCCGCAGAACGTGGCCGCGCACTTCAGCGAGATCGCCGCGGCGGGCTCGTCCGCGGTCGACACCGACCTGCCCCAGGACAAGCTGCCGGAGTTCTTCGACCTCATGATGAAGGCGAAGAAGGAGAAGCTCACCACGATCGATCTCACCCCCGCGAACGGCGTGGACGAGTTCGAGCCGGACTGGAACGCGATCCACGAGAAGGTCAAGGCGGCTCTGCACCCCGAGCCCTCGGCGACGCCGACGAGCTGATCCGGCGGTCCGTGGAGCGCCTCTGGGCTCCTCCGGCATGCACTGGATAAGGTCGGAGAATGGCTGTGCTGCGGGTTGTACTGGATCAGGTGAACGACGTCGTCGACGCCGATCAGGCCGACGCCGCACGTTCGCTGATCCTGGGCCTGGCGGCGACCGCGCCCCAGAAGTGCACGGTCGAGGCGATCGTGCCCGGCGGCGGGGCGGAGCCGGTCGTCGACGGCGCTGACACGTTGCATCGTCTGTCGCTGGCGCGCAGAGAGCTCGGCGCCGCCTGGCAGCTCGGCGTGGTCGGAGGTGTCGGTGGCGGCATGATCCACGCCCCCACGCTCTTCGCCCCGCTCGCGAAGCACGACAGGGCCAACGACTACGACCAGACGGTCGCCACGCTGTGGGATCTGCGGGCGTGGACCGCTCCCGAGCAGCTCTCGCGTGCGAGCGTGCTGTGGCAGCGCAGCATGCTCAAGCGTGCCGCGAAGCACGCGGACGCCGTGGTCGTGCCCACGCATGCGATGGCGGAAGAGCTCGCAAGCCTCGGCCGCTTCGCCGACCGCATCCGGGTGATCCCGGGAGCCGCAGCGGCGGGCTTCGCGATCCCGCATGACGCCGCCGAGCGCCGCCGTGCGCTCGGCGCCCCCGACCGGTACCTCGTGGCCACGGGCACTGCGGAGACCCTTTCCGCGGTCTTCGCCGCCGCGGTCGACCGCGACGCCGACGTCTTCGTGGTGGACGCCGCCACGGGATCCGCGCCCGCGATCGCGGAGGCCGCCGTGGCGGAGGGACTCGCCGCGCCGCGCGTGCATGTTCTCGGGCGGCTGGACGCGGGGGACCGCGCCGCACTGCTCGCCGGCGCGCTCGCCTTCGCCGCGGCGGACCCCGCCCCGGCCTGGCCGTGGCGGCTCGTCGAAGCGCTCGTGCTCGGCGTTCCGGTGATCGCGGCGGAGAGCGGCGTGCACCACGACGTGCTCGCCGAGGGCGGGCTGCTCGTCGGGGCGGCAGGATTCACGGACGCCCTGAGAGACGCTGCGGGGGACGGCGCACGACGGTTGTCCGTACTCGCCGCGGACCGCTCTCGGGCCTACTCCTGGAACGGCTCCGCCGAGCGGGTCTGGACACTGCACGCGGAGCTGTGACACAGAGCGGGCCGAAACCGCTTCTGCCGCGAGATTCCGGGCCTGCGCGCGTGTCCGCAGTGTCATTCGGGGCCGGATCCCGCAGAATATCAGCATGACTGGACATGCCCCGGGTCCCGCGCGCGCTCACGCGCCCCGACGCTGGATGATCGGCATGCTCGCGATCGCCGCCGTCTTCGTCTCCGTGCTCGTCCCGTCGGTCGCCGATGCGGCTTCCGCGAGCGCGGCCCGGACATCGGTCGTGGCCTCGACCACGGCAGGAGCGGCGACCACGGCGATCCGCCCGGCCACCCTGGACGGCTGGAACGCGGGCAACATCATCAGCGACGCCGTGTTCACGGACAAGTCGACGATGTCTGCGCAGCAGATCCAGGACTTCTTCAACGCCAAGGTGCCGTCGTGCCAGAGCGGATACACCTGCCTCAAGGACTTCCGCGTCACGTCTCAGAACCGCCCCGCCGACGCGTACTGCAGCGGATACTCGGGGACGGCGAACGAGAGTGCGGCCAGCATCATCTACCGCGTCTCGCAGTCGTGCAACATCAACCCGCGGGTCCTGATCGTCATGCTCCAGAAGGAGCAGGGCCTGGTCACCCACACCTGGCCCAGCGGCTGGCGCTACGACAGCGCGCTCGGACAGGGATGCCCCGACGACGCTCCCTGCGACCCGAGCTACGTGGGCTTCTTCCAGCAGATCTACGGCGCGGCGCGTCAGATGCAGATCTACATGGAGGGTCGCTGGTTCACCTGGTACCAGCCCGGCAACACCTGGAACGTGCTCTACAACCCGAACCAGGGCTGCGGTTCCGGGCCGGTCTACATCGCGAACAAGGCGACGGCCGCGCTCTACTACTACACGCCGTATCAGCCCAACGCCGCAGCACTTCGCGCCGGCTACGGCGAGGGCGACTCGTGTTCCGCCTACGGCAACCGCAACTTCTACAACTACTTCACCGACTGGTTCGGATCGACGCAGTCCAACCCCGCAGCCGATAACCCGTTCGGAAACGTCGAGATGGTGCAGGCGCGCCCCGGCGAGGTCGCCGTCTCCGGGTGGGCGATCGATCCGAACACCTCCTCGCCGATCTCCGTGCACGTCTACGTCGGCGGCGTCGGCACGGCCATCGCGGCGGATCAGACGCGCTGGGACGTCGCAGGCGCCTACCCCGGCAAGGGGGAGAAGCACGGATTCTCGGCGCGAGTACCCGCGCAGGGACCGGACGCGACCGAGGTCTGCATCTACGCGATCAATTCGGGTCCCGGGACGAACGTGCTGCTGGGATGCCAGAAGATCGTGCCGATGACCGGCTCGCCCGTGGGCGCGATCACCTCGATCAAGGCCGCGGGCGACGGATTCGACGTCACGGGCTGGGCCATCGACCCCGACACGACGGGGCCGGCGACCGTGCACGTCTACATCGCGGGTGTCGGGCGCCCGTTCACGGCGAACGCCTCGAGCACGAGCATCCCCGCGGGATACCAGCAGTACGGCGCGAACCACGGCTTCGTCGCGCACGTGCCCTCGCAGCCCGGTACGCAGTCGATCTGCGTCTACGGGATCAACATCGGCCCCGGCGCGAACTCCGAGCTCGGATGCCAGCAGGCGACGAAACCGGGCGGCATCGAGGAGAAGGGGCGGGCGCCGATCGGCAACTTCGAGACGCTCGTGAGCGGGAGGGGAGTGGTCACGGCGAAGGGCTGGGCCATCGACCCCGACACCGCCGCTCCCATCCAGGTGCACCTCTACCAGGGCGGGGTGGGCCGTCCGTTCACCGCGGACAAGGTCCGCGCGGACGTGGGCGCCGCGAACCCCGGATACGGCGACAAGCACGGCTTCGAGGAGCAGCTGACCACGTCGGACACCACGACGACGGTGTGCGCCTACGGGATCAACGCGGGTCCGGGCGGGAACACCTTCTTTGGCTGCAAGACCGTGGACGTCGATCAGTCGATCCCGGATCAGGGGCGCGCGCCGGTGGGCGCGATCGACGCCGTCGACGTCACCGGCACCTCGGCTCGCGTGACCGGCTGGGCCGTGGACCCCGACACCCGCTCGCCCATCAACGTGCACATCTATGTCGGTGCCGTCGGTCAGGCGTTCATGGCGGACAAGGCGAACAACGGCTCCCTGTCCGCGTTCCCGTCGTACGGCTCCAACCACGGCTTCGATCAGACGGTCACGATCCCGTCGGGCACCTCGACCATCTGCGTCTACGGGATCAACACCGGCGCCGGAGGGCACTCGCTCCTCGGCTGCAAGCAGGCGACGGCGTCTGTGACGCCGCCCGTGGTGGATCGCGGGCGAGCGCCGTTCGGCAACTACGAGGCGCTGATCGGAGGCGCCGGATCGGCGACGGTCGCGGGATGGGCGATCGACCCTGACACGACGGATCCCATCGCCATCCACATCTACGTGGACGGCGTCGGCACGCAGTACGCGGCGGACGTCGCCCGGCCCGATGTCGCCGCGGCGTATCCTGGCACGGGCTCGAATCACGGCTTCTACCAGACCGTCCCGATGTCGCCGGGAACACACGGCGTGTGCGTCTACGGCATCAACAACGGCGCGGGGGGCCATACGCTCCTCGGCTGCCGCACGGTGACGGTGACGGGTTGAGCCCGGTCCCTCCGGATCAGGACCTCGTTCGTCCGGCGGCATCCGCGTCCGCGCGGTTCCTGGCGCTCGATGGTCTCCGAGGGGTCGCCGCCGTGATCGTGGTCGCGTACCACGTGGTCCTGGGCAGCGCGTGGGGCGATGCGTATCTCGCCGCGCTGGCCGGAGCCCGCGACAGCCCGACTCCGGTCCGCCTGCTGGCGGACACCCCGATCCGGTACCTGCTGATGGGGCCGGAAGCCGTCGTCGTGTTCTTCGTGCTGAGCGGATTCGTCCTGGTCTTCCCGATGCTCCAGGGGCGCGGTCTCGACCTCTGGAGCTACTATCCGCGTCGCGTGCTGCGTCTGTGGCTCCCCTCGGCCGGCGCGATGGCGTTCGCGATCATCGTGATCCTCCTGGGGCATCAGAAGCCGGAGACCGCCCCGAGCGAATGGGCGAGGGCCTTCAGCTTCTCGACGCTCTCCCCGTCCCAGATCGTCGATTCGTTCTTCCTGATCACCGGGTCGACCCAGGTCAACAACCCGCTCTGGTCGCTGCGCTGGGAGCTGCTGTTCTCTCTGATGCTCCCCGTCGCCTTCCTCGCGGTGGCGCGGATCGCACGCGGGCACTGGTACTGGTTGATCGCCTGCGGAGCCGTCACGGCCGTGGGCACCGTGCTGGGCGTCCAGGCGCTCATCTACGGGCCGATGTTCCTCGCCGGATGCGTCGCCGCCGTGATGCGATCTCAGGGGGCCGCGCCGCGAGGCAAGGCGGCGCCGTGGATCCTCGTGCTCGCAGGCGTCCTGGCCCTCGGTCTGCCCGATGTCGTCCGCGTCGGGCTGCCCGATCTGGTTCCGGGCGGGGCCAGGGGAGCGCTGCAGGGCTTCGTCGCGATCGGCGCGGCGCTCGTCGTCCTCGGTCTCTCCGCGCCCTCGGGTCTCGCGCGTCTGCTCGGGACGGCGCCCTTCAGGTTCCTCGGGCGGATCTCGTTCAGCCTCTATCTCGTGCACATGCCGATCCTGCTGCAGGCCCTGCAGCTCGCCCCGGGGACGCCGCACAGGGCGCTGCTGATCTCCGTTCCGGTCGCCGTCCTCGTCGCGTGGCTGTTCGCACGGTTCGTGGAGGAGCCGTCCGCGCGCCTTGCGCGCACGGTCGGGCGTAGCGCTTCGGAACGGGTGCGGGCGATCAGCCGGCCGAGCGCCGAGGTTCAGGACAGGTAGTCGGCGAGTCCCTCGAGCATCGGTCGGACCTGGAAGCCCGTTGCCGTGAGCTTCGAGGTGTCCAGCACGCTCCACGCCGGTCGCGGCGCCACGGGAGCGGTCGCCGACGCGAAGTACTCCTCGGTGCTCACGCCGGTGATCCTGGCCGGGTCGTGGCCCGTCGCGGAGAACACGGCGCGCGCGATGTCCGCCCAGGTCGCGGGCTCGCCTGATCCGGTGACGTTGTAGACGCCGAACGGCGCGTCCGAGGTCAGCAGGTGCACGATCGCGCGGGCGATGTCGTCCGTGAACGTGAGGCGACCGGTCTGATCGTCCACGACTTTCGGGTCGATGCCGCGCTCGGCGAGCGACGCCATGGTGCGCACGAAGTTCTTGCCCTCGCCGATGACCCACGACGTGCGCAGGATGTAGTGCCGCGGGGCGGTCGCGACGGCGACGTCGCCGGCGGCCTTGGTCTGCCCGTAGACGCCGAGCGGCGCCAGGGCGTCGTGCTCGCGGTAGGGGCGATCGGCCGTGCCGTCGAAGACGTAGTCGCTCGAGACGTGCACGAGCGTGATGCCGTTCTCGGCGGCGATGCGCGCGAGGCGTGCCGGGCCCTCCGCGTTCGCGACCCACGCGTCGCGGCGGCCGTCAGGGGTCTCCGCGAGGTCGACGGCCGTGTAGGCGCCGGCGTTGACGATCGCGCCGTAGTCGCGCCAGCGGCGTGCCGTGGCGAGTCCCGCATCCGCCAGGTCGAGGTCGGCGCGCGTGGCGTATTCGATGTGCGCCGCGTCTCCGAGCACGCTGCGCAGCGCGAGGCCGAGCTGCCCGTTCGCGCCGACGACGAGCGTCTTGTGTGGCGCGATGGGGGTGACATCCGCCAGCCGCGGGTGGTTCTTGTCCTTCGCGGAGATCTCGACGTCGGCGAGCGGGATCGGCCAGTCGATCGCGGCCGTCTCGTCGGCGAGGTTGAGGAACGAGTAGCTCGCGTCCGGCGACCAGTGGTCGTTCACGAGGTAGGTGTACGCCGTGTCGGGTTCGAGCGTCTGATAGGAGTTCCCGACGCCGCGCGGCACGAAGATCGCGCGGGAGGGATCCAGCTCGATCGTGAAGACGGTCCCGAAGCTCTCGCCCTCGCGCAGATCCACCCAGGCGCCGAAGATGCGTCCGGTGGCGACCGAGACCCACTTGTCCCACGGCTCCGCGTGAATGCCCCGCGTGGTTCCGACCGCGTCGTTGAACGAGATGTTGTTCTGCACGGGACCGAAGTCCGCAAGGCCCAGCGCGGTCATCTTCTCCCGCTGCCAGTTCTCCTTGAACCAGCCGCGCGCGTCGCCGTGTACCGGCAGCTCGAGGACGATCATCCCCGGGATCGGGGTCTCGACGACCGTGAGCTGCTTGCCGAACTCGACCGTCATCACTGCCCCTTGGTGGCGTAGAACGCCTCTGTCGCGTCCTTCGACGGCGCCCACCACGCCTCGTTGGCCCTGTACCAGTCGATCGTGGCGGCGAGACCCGATTCGAAGTCGGCGTACTGCGGCGTCCACCCGAGCTCGGTGCGCAGCTTCGTCGAGTCGATCGCGTACCGCAGATCGTGTCCTGCGCGGTCGGTCACGTGGTCGTAGGCGTCGCGGGGCTGCCCCATCTGCTCGAGGATGAGCTCGACGACGTCCTTGTTGTTGCGCTCGCCGTCGGCGCCGATGAGGTAGGTGTCGCCGATCCGGCCCTTGTCCAGGATGGTCAGCACCGCGGAGGAGTGATCGTTGGCGTGGATCCAGTCGCGCACGTTCTCGCCCGCGCCGTAGAGCTTGGGGCGGATGCCGCGGATCACGTTGGTGATCTGGCGCGGGATGAACTTCTCCACGTGCTGGTAGGGGCCGTAGTTGTTGGAGCAGTTCGAGATCGTCGCCTGCACGCCGAAGGAGCGCACCCAGGCGCGAACGAGAAGGTCGGATCCGGCCTTGGTGGACGAATAGGGCGACGACGGGTTGTACGGCGTGTTCTCGGTGAAGCGTTCCGGATCGTCGAGCTCGAGGTCGCCGTACACCTCGTCGGTGGAGATGTGGTGGAAGCGGCGATCGTGCTTCCGCGCGGCTTCGAGAAGCGTGTAGGTGCCGACGATGTTGGTGTCCAGGAACGGGCGCGGGCTGTGCAGCGAGTTGTCGTTGTGCGACTCGGCGGCGTAGTGCACGACGGCGTCGGCGTCGGCGAACAGCGAGTCGACGAGCTCGGCGTCGGTGATGTCGCCGTGCACGAACGTCACCCGGTCGGCCGGCAGGCCGTCGAGAGAGGCGCGGTTGCCGGCGTAGGTGAGCGCGTCCAGCACGGTGACGTGGTGATCGGTGTTCTCCACGACGTGGTGGACGAAGTTCGAACCGATGAAGCCGGCCCCGCCGGTGACGAGCAGTCTCTGCATGGGTTCCAGGGTAGCGGGGCGTACCGCCCGGCACCGGGCGCGCGTGCTGGCGAATTCACAGGAACGTGCCGGTCATGCGAGAGAATAGGCGCATGCGTGGAATCATCCTGGCCGGCGGCACCGGCTCCCGGCTGCACCCGATCACCCTCGGAACGTCCAAGCAGCTCGTCCCGGTCTACGACAAGCCGATGATCTACTATCCGCTGTCGACGCTCATCCTGGCGGGGATCCGCGACATCCTGCTGATCACCACCCCTCATGACGTGGAGTCGTTCCAGCGCCTCCTCGGCGACGGTTCGCGCTTCGGCGTCTCGATCACCTACAAGACGCAGCCGTCGCCCGACGGACTCGCCCAGGCGTTCATCCTCGGCGAGGAGCACATCGGATCCGACTCGGCGGCGCTGGTGCTCGGCGACAACATCTTCTACGGCCAGGGGATGGGCACGCAGCTGCGGAAGTACACCGAGCTGGACGGCGGAGTGGTGTTCGGCTACTGGGTCGACGACGCGACCGCCTACGGCGTCGTCGAGTTCGACGACGCGGGCCGCGTGGTCTCGCTCGAGGAGAAGCCCGTGCAGCCGAAGAGCAACTACGCAGTGCCCGGCCTCTACTTCTACGACAACGACGTGATCGAGATCGCGAAGAACCTCAAGCCGTCCCCGCGCGGAGAGCTCGAGATCACCGACGTCAACCGCGAGTACCTCGATCGGGGCAAGCTGCAGGTGCAGTTGCTCACCCGTGGCACCGCATGGCTGGACACCGGAACGTTCGATTCGCTCGCAGAGGCGACCGATTTCATCCGCACCGTGGAGAAGCGTCAGGGCCTCTCCATCGGCTGCCCCGAGGAGGTCGCCTGGCGCATGGGCTTCCTCACCGACGACGAGCTGCGCGAGCGCGCGGAGCCGCTGCTCAAGAGCGGCTACGGCACGTACCTGCTCAAGGCGCTCGCCCAGGGACGCTGAAGGGTCGCACCCGTAGGATGATCCGCGGCCCTTCGCGCATGACGCCGAGGGCCTCGCGATCGTGATTATCCGGAGCTGATGCACCTTATGACTTCCCTTCCCCTGCCTGCGTCTTTTCCTGTGGGTGGTCGTCGGCTGGTGGTGTATGTGGTGTGGGATCGTCGTGGGGGTGTGGAGGATTTTGTTCCTTTTGCTCTTGCGGGGTTGCGTGAGCATGCGGCGCGTGTGCTGGTGGTGGTGAACGGTTCTCTGTCGGAGGAGGGTCGGGCGAAGCTGGAGCCGGTGTCGGATGAGATTCTGGTGCGTTCGAATGCGGGTTTCGATATCTGGGCGCATAAGGATGCGTTGGATCATGTGGGCGATGCGATCGGCGAGTTCGATGAGGTTCTGCTGACGAATGACACGTGGTTCGGTCCGGTGCGGCCGTATGGGCCGGTGTTCGATCGGATGGGGGAGCGTGCGGTTCATTTCTGGGGCATGACGGATCATGTGCGTCAGGAGCCGAATCCGTTCACGGGGAAGGGTGTTCTTCCGTATCATCTGCAGTCGTTCTGGATCGCGGTGCGGCGGGAGATGTTCCTGTCGGAGGCGTGGCGGCGGTATTGGGCGGAGCTGCCGGAGATGCCGACGTATTTCGATGCGGTGCTGAAGCATGAGGCGGTGTTCACGGAGACGTTCGCGCAGGACGGTTTCACCCACGACGTCGCCTTCCCCGAGAGCGACCATCCGACCGAGCATCCTGCGCTGTTCAATCCGGACCTGCTCGTCGAGGACGGGTGCCCGCTCGTCAAGCGGCGGCCGCTGTTCCACTACCCGCCCTTCATGAACCGGCACGCGGTGAGCGGGCGACGCATCGTCGAGACGATGTCGGCGTACGGGTACCCGGCCGAACTCGTCTGGAGCAACCTGGCGCGCAATGTGCAGCCGAAGGTGCTGAACACCGACGCGGGGATGCTGGAAGTGCTCCCCGACCGCGCCCTCGCCGATGAACCGGAGACCGTGCCGCGTCTCGCCGTCGTCGCGCACCTCCCGCAGACGAAGGATGTGCCGCGCGTCGTCGGAGCTCTGCGGTCGGTTCCGCACCCCTTCGACCTGTTCGTCACGGTGCACGACGCGGGCATCGAGCCGGAGCTGCGCGAAGCGATCCGCGCGGTGGATCCCGCCGGACTCGCGGAGACCGAGGTCCGCGTCGTGCCGGAGCACGGCCGCGACATGAGTGCTCTGCTGATCGGCTGCCGGGACGTGCTGATCGACGGACGCTACGACCTGGTGATCAAGGTCCACGGACGCACGCCGCGTCAGCGCTCCCAGAACGCGAGACGCTACTTCTCGCGCTATCAGCTGGAGAACCTGCTCAACTCGCCGGGATATGTGCGCAATGTGCTCGCGCTGTTCGACCGGGAGCCGGGCCTCGGTCTGGTGTACCCGCCGATGATGCACGTCGGATACAGCCTCCCTGGTCGCGCCTGGTCGTTCTATCTTCCGCGGGCGAAGCAGATCTGCGAGGACGCCGGCATCCAGGTGCCGCTGGACGGCATCTCGCCGCTCGCACCGTACGGCGGCATGTGGATCGGTCGTCCGAGCGCCCTGCGCCGCCTGCTGGACATGGGGTTCACCTTCGCGGACTACGAGAGGCCCCGCTCCAAGTCCGTGCCGGCGCTCACGAAGGTGATCGAGCGACTGGTGTCGTACGCGGCTGCGGAGGACGGCTACCACACGCGGACGGTCCTGACCGGCGAGCATGCGTCCATCAGCCACACGTCGATGGAGTACAAGGTCGACCAGCTCGCATCGACCACCCCCGGGTACCCGCTCGAGCAGGTGCAGTTCATGCATCGCGCGGGCTGGATGGGGACGGGCGGGGCGGTCGCCATGACGCGGATGTACATGCGGATCAACCATCCGGATCTCGCACGGCGTCTCCATCCGGTCCTGCATCCGGTCGGTCGCGTGGTGCGCGTCGGGCTGCGCACCGCCAAGGCGACTCTGCGACGAGCGCGCACGCTGGTCAAGGGAGGCCGTGATGACTGAACTGCAGAAGCCTGCGTCTTTTCCTGTGGGTGGTCGTCGGCTGGTGGTGTATGTGGTGTGGGATCGTCGTGGGGGTGTGGAGGATTTTGTTCCTTTTGCTCTTGCGGGGTTGCGTGAGCATGCGGCGCGTGTGCTGGTGGTGGTGAACGGTTCTCTGTCGGAGGAGGGTCGGGCGAAGCTGGAGCCGGTGTCGGATGAGATTCTGGTGCGTTCGAATGCGGGTTTCGATATCTGGGCGCATAAGGATGCGTTGGATCATGTGGGCGATGCGATCGGCGAGTTCGATGAGGTTCTGCTGACGAATGACACGTGGTTCGGTCCGGTGCGGCCGTATGGGCCGGTGTTCGATCGGATGGGGGAGCGTGCGGTTCATTTCTGGGGCATGACGGATCATGTGCGTCAGGAGCCGAATCCGTTCACGGGGAAGGGTGTTCTTCCGTATCATCTGCAGTCGTTCTGGATCGCGGTGCGGCGGGAGATGTTCCTGTCGGAGGCGTGGCGGCGGTATTGGGCGGAGCTGCCGGAGATGCCGACGTATTTCGATGCGGTGCTGAAGCATGAGGCGGTGTTCACGGAGACGTTCGCGCAGGACGGTTTCACCCACGACGTCGCCTTCCCCGCCGTGGAGATCGGCACGAAGAACCCGTCGCTCTATCGCGCCGAGGCGCTGCTGGACGCCGGCTGCCCCACGCTCAAGCGCCGTCCCTTCCTGCAGTGGCCCCCGTATCTGGACAGGCACGCCGTGGTCGGACGCTGGACGCTGGAGAAGGCGGCCGCTTTCGGATATCCGATGGAGCTGCTGTGGCGCAACGCCGCCCGGACGATTCCGCCGAAGGATCTGAACACGGATGCGGCCGCACTCGAGGTGCTCCCCGACGTCGACGTCTCCTACGACCAGGAGCGACCGCTGCGTACCGTGGTGTTCGCGCACATCTTCTATGTGGAGATGACGGACGAGATGCTGGACCGCGCCGACACCCTCCCCGGCGCGTACGATCTGGTCGTCACGACCTCAGACCCGGAGCGGGCCGAAGGCATCAGGGAGGCGCTGAGACGACGCGGGCACGATCGCGGCGAGGTCGACGTGCGCGTGGTCGGATCCAACGACGGGCGCGATCAGAGCGCATTCCTCATCGCCTGCCGAGACGTCCTGCTGTCGGGCGATTACGACCTGTTCGTGAAGATCCACTCCAAGAAGACGCCGCAGGACGGCTTCAACATCGGCCGGCACTTCAAGGAGCAGCAGTTCCTGAACCTGCTGAACAGTCCAGGGCACACCGCGAACCTCGTCGCCCTGTTCCAGCGCGAGCCGGGCCTCGGCATGGTCTTCCCCCCGATGATCCACATCGGCTATCCGACGCTCGGTCGCGGCTGGTCGGTGAACAAGCCCGGCGCCGAGCGACTCTGCGAAGAGCTCGGCATCCGGGTCCCGCTCGACGACGTCTCGCCGCTGGCGCCGTTCGGGTCGATGTACATCGGGCGCCCTGAGGCGTTGCGGATCCTGATCGAGCACCCCTGGACGTACGACGACTTCGGCGGGGCCGAGGCCTATCGCGACGGCGGTCTCGCGCACATCCTGGAGCGCCTCCCGGTGTACGCGGCCGGCGAGCTCGGCTACCACGTGCGCACGGTCGCGACGGCGGAGTACATGTCCGTCAGCCACACCACGCTGGACTTCCTGCTCGACGAGATGTCGGCGACGACTCCCGGGTACACCTACGAGCAGATCGAGCTGATCCGCAAAGCCGGGTATGTGGGTACCGGATCCGCGCGAGACTTTGCCAGAATGTACATGCGCGTCAATTTTCCCGGAACCGGCGCGCGGTTGCGCGCGATCATGGCGTCCGACTCGGTGATGGGCAAGGTCGCCCGCGCGGCGCGGAAGCCCCGAACGACGCTCCGGCGCCTCCTCGGTCGATGACCGGAGCGGACCCCCAGGCTCGATACGGGACTCACGGAAGTATGAGGACATTGGACACCACGGAACGATTCGCGCGCGTCGCGGCTGAGCCGTTCTCCACGATCGATTCGCGCGGCCTCCGGGTCCGCGGGGGCAAGATCAGGGAGATCATCTCGCGACGGCAGCTGCTGTCCCTCTTGGTGCGGCGCGACCTGCAGGCGCGCTACCGGGACAGCGTGCTCGGTTTCCTGTGGACCGTGATCCGGCCCCTGATCCAGTTCCTGATGTACTTCCTGGTGCTCGGGCAGTTCCTGCGCGCGGCAGAGGGCGTACCGGACTTCGCGATCTATCTGTTCTCGGGTCTCACGATCTTCGGCTTCTTCAGCGACATGGTCTTCGGCTCCACCGGCTCCATCGTCGGCAACGCAGGACTGGTGAAGAAGATCTACGTCCCGCGGGAGGTGTTCCCGCTGGCGAGCATCGGCGCCGCGGGCTTCATGTTCCTCGTGCAGCTCCTCGTGCTGATCATCGCCGCGATCGCCTTCGGAGCGCTTCCCGCTCCGGTGGAGATGCTGTGGTTCTTCCCGTCGCTGTTCGTGGTGATCGTGTACGGGGTCGCGATCGGATTGCTGCTGGCAGCCCTGAACGTCTATCTCCGCGACATCCAGTACCTCACCGAGGTCGTCATGATGCTCGCGATGTGGGCGTCGCCGATCGTCTACTCCTGGTCGATGGTGCGCAGTGCGCTCGACCGCTTCCACCTCCCCACCTGGATCCTCGAGATCTACGCGGCGAACCCGCTCACCATCGGCGTGCTGGGCTTCCACCGGGCGTTCTGGGGCGCGGGAACCGAAGCCGACTACCCCGCGCACCTGGCCGTGCGCATGCTCATCGCCGCCGTGATCGGCGTCGTCCTGCTCTGGTTCGCTCATCGAGTGTTCAACCGGATGCAGGGGAACTTCGCGCAGGAGCTGTGATGACCGACGACGACAACCGCCCCGACATCGTCCGCCTCGACGGCGTGGTGAAGGAGTTCCGCGTCCGCAAGGACAACAGCCTGAAGGACCGCATCGTCCACTTCGGCAAGCTCGGTCAGGAGCACCGCAGCGCGTTCACTGCCGTGGACGACGTCACGCTGTCGATCCAGGCCGGCTCGACGGTCGGACTGATGGGGGCGAACGGCTCCGGGAAGTCCACCCTGCTGAAGCTCATCGGCGGCATCGTCTCGCCGACGCGGGGCACGGTGCAGACCCGCGGCCGCATGGCGGCGCTGCTCGAGCTCGGAGCAGGCTTCCATCCCGACCTGAGCGGACGCGAGAACGTCTACCTGAACGCGTCGCTGCTCGGCCTCAGCCGGCAGCAGATCGAAGAACGATTCGACGACATCCTCGCGTTCAGCGGTATCGGCGACTTCATCGAGACCGCCGTGAAGTTCTACTCCTCCGGCATGTACGTGCGTCTCGCCTTCGCCGTCGCGGTGCACACGGATCCGGACATCCTGCTCGTGGACGAGGTCCTCGCGGTCGGCGACGAGGCGTTCCAGCGCAAGTGCATGGATCGTATCGCCCAGTTCCGCAAAGAGGGACGCACCATCATCCTGGTCAGCCACTCCGCGAACCAGGTGCAGGAGCTCTGCGATCGCGGGATCGTGCTCAGCCACGGCGAGGTCGTCTTCGACGGCGACACGAACGAGGCGGTCGGCGCCCTGCGCAACGTCCTCGACGGGCGCCGCGCCGACGAGGCGGCTCCCGAGGAGACGCGGCACCCTATCCAGGTCAAGAGCATCGAGCTCCTGGACGCGGAGGGCGTGCCGACCAAGGAGATCGACGTCGACGACGCGCTCACGGTCCGCATCAACGTCGACGGCCTGCACCGGATCGAGCGATGGGAGGTCGGTTTCAGCATCGACACCCCGCTCGGGCACATGGTGCTGGCGAGCAACACGGAGATGCTGGGTGTGGTCCTCGATCCCATCGACGGCCCGCGTGCCGTGGACCTCAGGATCGAGGCGGTGCACCTGGGAGCGGGCCAGTACTACGTGAACGCGAACGCCGCCGGCGTGAGCGAGCACAGCTCGCACGGGTTGTCGCAGGGCGTCATGTTCACGGTGCGCGGCGGCGCGTCGAGCGTCGGCAGCGTGTCCGCGAAGGTCGCGGTCGCCTCCTAGGCCGCGTCGCACCGCGCGGAACGGCTCACGGCACGTCCGTGGGCCTATTCCGTGTCGTAGCCCTGCGGGTTGCCGGACTGCCAGCGCCAGGCGTCCTCGGCCATCTCGGCGACGCCGCGCCGAGCGCGCCAGCCGAGCTCCTGCTCGGCGCGCGTCGTGTCGGCCCAGGCCTGCGCCAGGTCTCCTTCGCGCCGCGGCAGCACGCGATGCGGGATCGGCCGGCCTGACGCGTTCTCGAACGCGGCGATGAGCTCGAGCACCGATGTGGCACGGCCCGTGCCGAGGTTCCACGCGCGGATGCCCTCGTGCGTACGCAGGTGCTCGAGCGCGGCGACGTGGCCCTCGGCCAGGTCGACGACGTGGATGTAGTCCCGCTCGCCGGTGCCGTCGGCCGTGGCGTAGTCGTCGCCGAAGACGCCGACCTCGGGGAGCCGCCCGACGGCGACCTGGGCGACGTAGGGGGCGAGGTTGTTCGGCACGCCGCGCGGGTCCTCCCCGATGAGCCCGCTCTCGTGCGCACCGATCGGGTTGAAGTAGCGCAGCAGCGCGATGCGCCAGCGCGGGTCGGCCTGAGCGACATCGGTGAGCACGCGCTCGAGCATCACCTTGGTCTGGCCGTACGGATTCGACGCCTCGAGCAGCCCGCCGTCCTCGCGGTAGGGCGCGTTCTGATGGTCGCCGTAGACGGTCGCCGAAGACGAGAAGACGAGCGTGCGCACATCGTGGCGCTGCATGGTCGAGAGCAGGGCGAACGTCGTGCCGAGATTCTCGGAGTAGTACCGCAGCGGCTCCGCGACGCTCTCGCCGACGGCTTTGAGCCCGGCGAAGTGGATGACGGCCTCTGGCTTCTCTGCGGCGAAGACCGCATCCAGCGCGGTCTCGTCTGAGACGTCCATCCGGTGCAGGCGCGGACTCCGGCCCGCGATGCCGGCGACCCGGTCGAGAGCGACCGGCGAGCTGTTGGCGAAGTTGTCGACGACGATCACGTCGTCGCCGCGCTCGAGGAGGGTGAGGATCGTGTGGGATCCGATGTAGCCGGCTCCTCCGGTGACGAGTACGCGCACGTGTGCTCCTTGGCTCTGGACGGTTCTTCGATGCTACTGGGGGCGCGCGTGCGCGCGCGGCGGATCAGCCGCGCGTCAGCACATCGTCGAGCAGGGTACGGGCCCTGGCATCGAAGGAGTGCTCGGCGCGTATGCGGCGGGAGATCTCCGCGAGTTCCGCATCGGAGCAGAACTTCGCGTCCAGCGGCGCGGCCGTGAGGGCGAGGAGCTCGGGGATCTGTCCGTAGGTGCGCACGGCGGCGCCGAACAGGTCGGCGATGCCGTCGACGTCGTCGCTGATGGCACGACCACCGGCCGCGACCACGTCGAAGAGGCGGTTCGAGACGAACCCCTCCCGTCTCATGGCCGGCCAGTGGTCGTTCAGCACCGCGCCGGCGGATTCGTAGAGCGCGGGAAGGTCGTCGTTGTCGACGTGCGTCGCCGCGATCGCCGCTCCTGGGATGTACCCCCTCCAGTCCGGGCCGTACACGCGGACCGGGCGTCCGGCACGCAGCGGCTCGACGACGGAGGGACGGGCGATGCCGCGCGCGGTGCCGACGAAGACGAGGTCGGCGCTGCGTGGAAGACCCGATGGCGCGAAACGCCGGGCGTCCGTGCATTGCAGCAGAGGGCGGACGGGGACGCCGAACCGCCGCGTCGCGGTGGCCGCCCAGGAGGTCGAGGCGGCATGCACGTGGTCGTAGCCCGCGACCTCCGCGGAGGTGATCTCGTCGGGGTGGCTGATGATCCAGAGGATCGTGTGAGCAGACGCGGGCGCCGGCAGCGGGTGGGGTCCGCGCAGGGAGAGGATCACGTCGTCGAGGCCGGATGACGCCCGGTCGAGCGCTGGCCTCGCATCCACGGCGACGTATTGTCCGTGGCGTTCGAGCGCACTCGCGAGTGCGCGGGCGAAATGCGTCTCGCCCCAGGACTCGCCGCGGGGGCCCGCGGGGGCCGCGGTCTTGATCGCCCAGCGGAGCCGGGGTACCTCGGATCCGTCGGGGAGGAGGAAGCGCTCCGGAGCGCGCGCGTAGCGGGGAGCGGGAGCGGCGCCGCGGGACCAGCCGTCGATGCGCAGCCCGCGCGGCGACGGGGCAGGTGCGTCCTCGGCGGGGGCCGGGTT
>NZ_JYIX01000013.1 GCF_000956505.1 Microbacterium azadirachtae
GGTTGACGGGGCGGGCGGGGTGGTGTGACAATTACCGTGACCGGTCACAGCCGCCCAGGAAGCCCAGGGGTGGAGACCCGAGAGGATCCGAATGACCTCCTTCGCCTCGGAGATCGAGCAGGCGATCGCGACCGTCCGCGCCGACGTCGCCCGGCTGCACGCCGAGCTCGTCCGCTACGGACTCGTCGTCTGGACCGGCGGCAACGTGTCGGGCCGGGTGCGCGTCTCGGCGGAGGGCGACCGCGACCTCTTCGTCATCAAGCCCTCCGGCGTCGGCTACGACCACCTCGCCCCCGCGAACATGATCCTGTGCGACCTCGACGGAGCCGTGATCCCCGGCACTCCGGGCAGCGACCGCGCCCCGTCCAGCGACACCGCCGCGCACGCGTACGTCTACCGGAACATGCCCGAGGTCGGCGGCGTCGTGCACACGCACTCCGACTACGCCGTGGCCTGGGCGGCGCGCGGCGAGGAGATCCCCTGCGTGATCACCGCGATGGCCGACGAGTTCGGCGGACCGATCCCGGTCGGCCCGTTCGCCATCATCGGCGACGACTCGATCGGCCGGGGGATCGTTCAGACTCTGCGTGGGCACCGCAGCCGTGCGGTGCTCATGCAGAACCACGGCCCATTCACGATCGGCGTCGATGCCGCGGACGCGGTCAAGGCCGCCGTCATGGTCGAGGACGCGGCGCGCACGGTGCACCTCGCCCGCGAGGCGGGTCCGCTCATCCCGATCCCGCAGGAGGCGATCGACCGTCTCTACCAGCGGTACCAGAACGTGTACGGCCAGAGCGCGGACACCCGCCGATGATGCAGCGACGAAGCTCGGGGACCGCCCGCGACGACATCCTCACCGGGCGGACGAGCCTCGGCATCGAGCTCGGCTCCACCCGCATCAAGGCATGCCTGATCGGATCCGATCCGTCCCACGTGCTGGCGACCGGATCCGCGTCCTGGGAGAACCGCCTCGAGGACGGGTTCTGGACTTATGGGCTGGACGAGGTCTGGGGCGGTCTCCAGGAGGCCTATGCGGCGCTCGTCGCCGATGCGCACGATCGCTACGGGGTGCGCCCTGAGACGTTCGGCGCCCTCGGGATCTCCGCGATGATGCACGGCTACCTCGCCTTCGACGCGGCGGGCGAGCTGCTCGTGCCGTTCCGCACCTGGCGCAACACGAACACCACCGTCGCCGCGGCCGAGCTCACCGAGCTGTTCGGCGTGAACATCCCGCTGCGCTGGTCGATCGCGCACCTGCACCAGGCCGTCATCGACGGCGAGGAGCACGTGCCGCGGATCGCGGGCGTGAACACCCTGGCCGGGTATGTGCACGAGAAGCTCACCGGCCGGCGAGTCCTCGGCGTCGGCGATGCCTCGGGCATGTTCCCGATCGATTCCGCGACCGGCGACTACGACGCGGCACGGGTCGCGGCCTACGACGGGCTCGTCGCGGGCCGGCTGCCGTCTCCGCTGACGGACCTGCTCCCGGCGGTGCTCCCGGCGGGAGCGGCGGCGGGCGCGCTCACCGCTGCGGGCGCACGGCTGCTGGACCCGTCCGGGGCGCTCGGGGCCGGGATCCTGCTCTGCCCGCCGGAGGGAGACGCGGGCACCGGCATGGTCGCCACGAACGCGGTCGCCCCTCGCACCGGAAACGTCAGCGCCGGCACGAGCATCTTCGCGATGGTCGTGCTCGAGCGGCCGCTCGCCGGCGTGCATCGCGAGATCGACCTCGTCACCACGCCCTCCGGCGACTCCGTCGCGATGGTGCACTGCAACAACGGCGCGAGCGAGCTGGCCGCCTGGGCCGGGCTGTTCACCCGCTTCGCCGCGGCGGTCGGTGCGCCCGTCGGCGACGACACCGCGTTCGAGGCTCTCTTCCGCGAGGCGCTCTCCGGTGAGGCCGACGCGGGTGGCCTGCTCGCGTACAACCACCTCGCCGGAGAGCCCATCGCGGGGCTCACCGAGGGGAGGCCGTTGCTCGTGCGTGCACCGGACAGCGACTTCACGCTCGCGAACCTCATGCGCTCCCAGCTCTACGGAGTGTTCGGCACGCTCGCGCTCGGCATGCAGACGCTCACCGGCGAGGGCGTGGAACTCGACCGCATGTACGCGCACGGCGGCCTGTTCCGCACGGCGGGCGTCGCCCAGCGTTTCCTCGCGGCAGCGTTGGGTGCGCCGGTCGCCGTGGGCGAGGCGGCTTCCGAAGGGGGAGCGTGGGGGATCGCGGTGCTCGCCTCCTACCTCGCGCACGCGGGCGACGTGAGTCTCGGGGAGTACCTCGATCGATCCGTGTTCGCGTCGGCCGCCCTCATCGTCGCGGATCCGGATCCCGCCGATGTCGCGGGCTTCGCGGCCTACCTCCATCGCTACCGGGCCGGTCTCACGATCGAGGCCGCTGCCGTCGCCGCCCTCTGAACCCGACCGGACTCGCATCCCTGCGATCGCGGATCCACCCGACCACTGCTCCGAACGGAAGACTCCGATGACCCGCACCCCGCTCACCACCTCGCTCGACGACTACGAGGTCTGGTTCCTCACCGGCAGCCAGCATCTGTACGGTCCTGAGACGCTCGCGCAGGTCGCCGAGCAGTCGCGACAGATCGCCCGGACCCTCGACGAAGCGGGCGACGTGCCGGTGAGGATCGTGTGGAAGCCCGTGCTCACCGACGCGGCGGCGATCAAGCGCACCGCGCTCGAGGCCAACGCCGACGACCGGGTCATCGCTCTGGTCGCCTGGATGCACACGTTCAGTCCGGCGAAGATGTGGATCGCGGGCCTCGACGCCCTGCAGAAGCCGCTCGCGCACCTGCACACGCAGGCGAACGTGGAACTGCCCTGGGCCGACATCGACTTCGACTTCATGAACCTGAACCAGGCCGCGCACGGCGACCGCGAGTTCGGCTACATCCAGACCCGGCTCGGGGTGCCGCGCAAGACGATCGTGGGCCACGCCTCCGACCCGCGCGTGCAGCGCGAGCTGGGCACCTGGCAGCGTGCCGCGGCGGGCTTGGCCGCGTCGCGCGATCTCAAGCTCGCGCGGTTCGGCGACAACATGCGCTTCGTCGCGGTGACCGAGGGAGACAAGACCGAGGCCGAGCTGCGCTTCGGCGTGCAGGTGAACACCTGGGGGGTGAACGAGCTCGCTGATGCCGTCGAGGCCGTGAACGAGGCCGACGTCGACGCCCTCGTCGCCGAGTACGAGGAGCTCTACGAGGTCGTCCCCGAGCTGCGGCGCGGTGGCGAGCGGCACCAGTCCCTGCGCGATGGCGCGGCCATCGAGCTGGGCCTGCGCTCCTTCCTCGAGGAGGGAGGCTTCGGCGCCTTCACCACCTCGTTCGAGGATCTCGGCACGCTGAAGCAGCTCCCCGGCCTGGCCGTGCAGCGCCTCATGGCGGAGGGTTACGGCTTCGGTGCAGAGGGCGACTGGAAGACCGCGATTCTCGTGCGCATCGCGAACGTCATGGGGGCGGGGCTGCCGGGAGGTGCGAGCCTCATGGAGGACTACACCTACGACATGACCCCGGGTGATGAGCTCATCCTCGGGGCGCACATGCTCGAGGTCTCTCCGTCGCTCACCACGCAGAAGCCCACGCTCGAGATCCACCCGCTCGGGATCGGCGGCAAGGACGATCCGGTGCGCCTGGTCTTCACCGCGGATCCCGGATCCGCCGTCGTCGTCGCGCTCAGCGACATGCGCGACCGGTTCCGCCTCACCGCGAACGTCGTCGAGAATGTCGCCCCGCGCGCGGCGCTGCCGAAGCTGCCCGTCGGCCGCGCCGTGTGGAAGCCGCAGCCCGATTTCACGACGTCGGCCGCGGCCTGGCTGACGGCCGGCGCCGCACACCACACCGTGATGTCGACCGCCGTGGGCATCGAGGCGTTCCGCGACTTCGCCGAGATGGCGGAGGTCGAGCTCCTCGTGATCGATGAGGGCACCGCCCTGCCGGAGTTCCAGAAGCAGGTGCGCTGGAACCAGGCGTACTACCGCCTCGCCCAGGGGCTGTGACGGTGACGGATCGAGTCGTCGCTCCGGCCGCGGCGCGGCGGTCCGGGCGTCAACTCCGGATCGCCGCGCACGGCTACGAGGCCGATGTCGCCTCGGTCGGGGCGACGCTGCGCGCGCTGAGGTTCGAGGGGCGTGATCTCGTGGTGCCGTTCGACGCCGACGAACTGCGTCCGAACTCTCGCGGGGCGACGCTCGCGCCGTGGCCGAACCGCATCGTCGACGGGCGTTACACCTTCGGCGGCGTCGAGCAGCGGCTTCCGCTCACCGAGCCGGAGCGCGGACATGCCCTGCACGGGCTCGTCGCCTGGACCGAGTTCGCCGACCGGATCGCGGAACCGGATCGCGTCGTGCTCGCCGCGACCATCGAGCCGCAGGCGGGCTACCCGTTCCGTGTCGAGGTCGAGGTGGAGTACCGGCTGGGCGCCGACGGCCTCACGCAGGTCGTGACCGGGCGCAACCTCGGTGCCGAGCCGGCGCCGTGGGGGACGGGCCCGCATCCGTACCTGGCGGCGGGACCGGGCGACATGTCGACCAGCGCGCCGCCGGTCGACAGCTGGACCCTGCGCTTGCCGGCCTCCGCCGTGCTCACGGTGACCCCGGATCGGCTCAGTCCTGTCGCACTCGAACCCGTCGATGCGCACCCCGAATGGGACTTCCGCACGCCGCGGCGGATCGGTGCGACCTTCATCGATCACGCGTTCACCTCCCTCGCGCGAAGCGGGGGCGTCGCAACGGTCGAGGTCCGCGCCGGAGACGGCCGCGGCGTCGCGCTCGCCTGGGATGCGGCGTGCCCCTGGGTGCAGATCCACACGGCGGACACCCCCGCGGATCCCTCGACGCATCGGATCGGGCTCGCGGTCGAACCGATGACGTGCGCGCCCGACGCCTTCAACTCGGGTGCCGGTCTCGTGGTTCTCGAACCGGATGCGGAGCACGTCGCGTCGTGGCGCGTCCTGGCGCTGCCCGGGGCGGTGCATCGATGATCAGACGGGCTCCGCACCATCTGCGCGGTCGCCAGCGCGTTGTGCAGGGTTGTGAGCTCGCGCATGCCGCCTCTGGTTGTCAGAGGGGCCCCAGAGCCGTCGTCGGCGTCGTCGCCCAGGCTGCGAGCAGCTGGAGGCGTTCCGCGGTGGGGGAGGCGGGTTCGGCGACGTAGACCGAGAGGACGAGGGAGGGCGCGGAGTCGAGCGTGAGCTCCTCGAAGCCGAGCGTGAGGGGGCCGACGTCGCGGTGATTCAGCGTCTTCGTGCCGGTCCGGTGCACACCGACATCGTGCGCGGCCCAGCGGGTGCGGAAGCTCGTGCTGCGAGTGCTGAGCTCGCCGATGAGCTGCGTGAGCCTTGCATCGTGCGGCGTGGCGCCGGCTTGAGCCCGGAGGATGCGCACGCAGGTGTCAGCAGCGTCGTCGAGGTCTTCATAGAACGATTCGGCTGCGGGATCGAGGAATACGAACGCCGCGAGGTTCGGCGCGGTTGCGGCAGACTTCCGGGTGGGGCTGGCGTAGGCGATGTCGAAGAGGGCTCGGCCGAGGCTGTTCGCGGCGATGATGTCCAGGCGTCTGGTCAGCGCGATCACCGGAGACGATCCCATCGCATCCATGAGCAGCTGGACCTGCGGCGCCACCGTCGTCGTCCCGTTCGAGCGTCGTCGTGGGTGCGTGGGGCGCCGTGCGGTGCGGGCGAGGTCGTACAGATAGGCGTTCTCGTCGTCCGTGAGCTGCAGGGTCCGTGCGATCGCATCGAGGATCTCGTCGGAGACGCCGGTGAGGTCACCCTTCTCGATCCGTGTGTAGTAGTCCACCGAGACCCCGGCGAGCGTCGCGACCTCCTCGCGGCGGAGGCCGGGAACGCGACGCACCCCGCCTCCTCGTGGGATCCCTGCCATCTCCGGGGTGATCCTCGCGCGGCGGGTCGCGAGGAAGTCGCGCACGCTTTCGTTCTTCGGGGCCATCCGACCAGGGTAGGCGGGCTCACCGGAGGGATCCAGGTTCCCTGAGGACCCGGAGAAACGGGCGCGGATGACGCCGGGAGGGGGGTTCTGACGCAACCTTCCGGGCAGCTGCGAGCCGACTCAGGATGGTGATGTCCGACGCGGACGACGACTCGTCGAAAGCGAGCAGACACCATCACGTCCGTGCGACGCCTCAAAGGAGCACCATGAGCGAGAGCATCAAGATCGAGACCAAGAACGGGTACGGCACCACGATCGCCGCCGTCATCAACTTCCCGGAGGGCTTCGACGCGTCGAAGACCCACCCGGCGATCATCGTCTCCCACCCGGGCGGCGGCGTGAAGGAGCAGGCCGCAGGGCTGTATGCGGGCAAGCTCGCCGAGCAGGGCTTCATCACCGTCGCCTACGACGCGTCGTTCCAGGGCGAGAGCACGGGGACCCCGCGGCAGCTGGAGAATCCCCACATCCGCACGGAGGACGTCAGCGCCGTGGTCGACTACCTGACCACCCTCGACTACGTCGACGACGACCGTATCGGCGCGATGGGCATCTGCGCCGGTGCGGGATACACCGCGAACGCCGCGATCGACGACCCGCGGATCAAAGCCGTCGGCACGGTGAGCCTGGTGAACATCGGTCAGATGTTCCGCAACGGCTGGACGGGCGAGGTCGCGGACGCGGACGCCGCGCCGGTCCTCGCGATGGGCGCCGACGCGCGCACGAGCGACGCCCAGGGCGGGGACAACCCGTTCCCGCTGGCCCCGCTCAACGAGGCGGATGCCCCGAACGAGGAGCTGCGTCAGGCCTGGGAGTATTACCACACGCCGCGGTGCGAGCACCCGAACGCTCCCGGATTCATGACCACGCGCAGCCTGTCGCAGATCATCGCCTACGACGCGTTCCACAAGGCTGAGGCGTTCTTCACCCAGCCGCTGCTCGTCATCGCGGGCAGCGAGGCCGGGTCGAAGTGGATGAGCGACGACCTGTTCGCGCGGGTTGCGAGCGAGGACAAGTCCTTCCACATCGTCGAGGGCGCGAACCACATGGAGCTCTACGACGGGGAGAGAGAGGTCGCTGAGGCCGTCAGCAAGCTCGGCCCCTTCTTCGCCGACAAGCTCTGACACCACTCGGTCCGGTGCCGCCTACGCTGAGAGCGCTGGGCGGCACCGGTCACGGCAATCGAAAGGAACACGCATGGCTGACTGGACACAGGACGAGCTGGACCGCATCAACGAGCAGACCTACTTCACCGTCGGGGCCACGCTTCCCGATGGCACGACCCCCAAGACCGTGGACATCTGGTCCGTCCCTGTCGGGAACCGGATCTTCATCCGCTCGTACAACGGCGCCCAGGGCAAGTGGTACGGCCCCGCTCTCGAGAGCGGCCGCGGGCGGATCTCCGCCGGCGGCGTCGAAAAGGCCGTCCGCTTCGTGCCCGTGGCGCCGGACGACGAGACGACCAACAAGGCCGTCGACGCCTCTTACCTGCAGAAGTATGCAGACAGCTCGTATTCGGTGACCATGTCGACCGATCCGGTGCGACGCAACACTCTCGAGGTCATTCCGGAAAGCTGAGATCAGCCGCTCACCGGGAGTCGCCGTCGCGACTCCCGGTGAGCGGCCCGAGGAAGGCGCATCATGACACCTGAATCCCGTTTTCGGCTCATTCCGATGCGGCCGCGCGATCCTGGAGAGAGCGGGCGTGCGGCCTCCACCCTGGAGCTGTTCTTCGATCTCGTCTTCGTCGTCGCCGTCAGCATCGCGGCGGTGTCGCTGCACCATGCGCTGACCGAAGGGCATGTCCTCGACGGGATCCTGAACTACGCCATCGTGTTCTTCGGGATCTGGTGGGCGTGGATGAACTTCACCTGGTTCGCGACCTCTTTCGACACCGACGACTGGCTCTACCGGGTCCTCACGATCGTGCAGATGGGCGGCGTGCTGGTCCTCGCCTCCGGCATCGAACCGGCATTCCAGGACCACGACTTCTCGGTGCTGATCCTCGCCTACGTCGTCATGCGTCTCGCTCTGGTCGCGCAGTGGCTGCGTGCGTCGCGCTCCGCGGGCAGCGCGCGAAAGGCCACGCTCATCTACGCGGGTGGCATCGCGCTGGTGCAGGCGCTCTGGCTTCTCTCCCTGCTGCTGCCGGAATCGGCGTTCACGGTCGCGCTCGTCGTGCTGATCCTCGCGGAGGTGGCGGTGCCGATCGTCGCCGAACGCACCGGATCCACCCCCTGGCATCCGCACCACATCACCGAACGGTACGGCCTGTTCACCCTGATCGTGCTCGGCGAGAGTCTGCTCGCCTCCGCGAACGCGATCATCGGAGCGCTGCACGCCAGCCACGATCTGGGGCCTTTGATCTCCATCGCCGCGCTGACGCTGATCAGCACGGCCGCGTTGTGGTGGATCTACTTCTGGCCGCCCCACCACCTCGCGATCGGCAGCCTCTCCCGCTCCCTCGCGTACGGGTACGGACACTATTTCATCTTCGCCGCCGCCGGCGCGCTGTCTGCGGGCATCGAGGTCGAGATCGACGTCCTCACCCACCACAGCGAGCTCCGTCAGCCCTGGGCCTCGTTCGCCTACACGATCCCCATCGCCGTCTTCGTGCTCGGGATCTGGGCGCTCGCGATCAGGCCCCACGCCGGCCGCATTGTCAACATCGTCCTGCCCGCGGCCGGGGTCTTCGTCTTCATCGACCCCCTCATCCCTGTCCCCTTCGCGCTCACCACCGTGATCCTTGCCGGTGTCGTCGCCGTCCTCGTCTGGAGGCGACCCCTCGGTCAGGACGAGAGGACGCACTGAGCGCCCGATCCGTTCGCTCGTTCCGCTTCGCCCGGCTCACGGGGATACGTTCGTGGGGATGCCGCGGCCCAGAGAGCGCTGCGGCCTCCCCGCGGCGTCACCGGCCAGGAGCGAGCTGGGGGTAGACCGCCTCGAGCGGCGCGGACAGTCCCGCTCTGAGCTGCACCGAGGTGTCGTCGGCGAGGACTTCGTAGCCCCCGGCCTCGAGCGTGGCGAACACCTGATCGACGAGGTCGGCAGGATCGACCTTCGGTCCCTCGGCGCGGGCGGCCATCGCGGTGTCGACGTAGCCGACGTGCACTCCGACGACCTGCACGCCTGCGGGCTGCAGCTCCAGGCGCAGCGAGTTCGTCGCCGACCAGAGGGCGGCCTTGGTGGCGGAGTAGATGCCGGCCACGGCGTACCAGGAGAGCGCGGAGTGGATGTCGATGATCGCGGTGTTCCCGCCCACGGCCGACAGGACCGGCGCGAAGGCGCGGGCGAGGAACAGCGGGCCGAGGAAGTTGGTCTCCACGTTCGCGCGGATCTCCTCATCCGTGTGGCTGAGGATGCCCGGGGTCGCGGGGGAGGATCCGGCGTTGTTGATGAGCACGGTCACGTCGGAGGCATGCTCCACGGCCGCCCGGATGGACGACGGGTCGGTGACGTCGAGGGTGAGCGGGACGACGCGGTCGTCGTCCCATTCGCGGGGATTGCGGGCGGTGGCATAGACCTTGGCCGCGCCGCGCGCGAGGGCTTCACGCACGAAATGGCCGCCGATGCCACCGTTCGCGCCGGTGACGAGGACGACGGCGCCGTTGAGGGAAGTCATGGGACGGAGCTCCTTGAGGTGTGACGTTCTGAGGGGCGGAATGGGGTGGCCGGGGCGGGCGTCGGGTTCGCCGACCCCGGCCAGGTCGAGGGTCAGGCGGGTGTGAGGGTCGGGTAGTCGGTGTATCCGCGCGCACCGCCGGCATAGAGGGTCGCCGGGTCGAGGTCGTTGAGCGGGGCGCCAGTGCGCAGCCGCTCGACGATGTCCGGGTTCGCGAGAGCGAAGCGTCCGAGCGGGGCGATGTCGGCCAGCCCGTTGCCGATGTCGGCGGCGATGCCGTCGCGCTCGCGCCCGTACCGCACGACGAGGACCGCGGTGGGCCACACTTCGCGGAACGACGAGAGAAGCTCGTCGTCACCGAGGTGGTGCACGTGCAGGTAGACGAGGTCCAGCTTCGCGAGCTCGCCCACGAGGTAGCGGTACTGCGCGCGCACGGCCTCCGTGTCGCCCTCGTCGAGGCCGCCGAGCGGGAACGCCGGAGAGATGCGAATGCCGGTGCGGTCCGCGCCGATCTCGTCCGCGATCGCGCGCGCGACCTCGATGACGAACCTGGCACGGTTCTCGATCGTCCCGCCGTACTCGTCGCTGCGCTGGTTGGCGTTGGGGGCGAGGAACTGGTGCAGCAGATACCCGTTGGCGGCGTGGATCTCCACCCCGTCCGCGCCGGCGGCGATCGCGGAGGCGGCGGCGTGGCGGAACTCGCCGATCACGTCCTGGATCTCGGCGACGGAGAGCTCTCGAGGGACCGGTGTCTTCTTCGGCCCCTCGGCGGTGAACATGTCCTGCTCGGCGGAGATCGCGGACGGCGCGACCGGCTGGCGGTGATGCGGGGTGTTGTCCGGGTGGGAGAGGCGGCCGACATGCATGAGCTGGATGAACAGATGCCCGCCGTTCTCGTGCACGGCGTCTGCGACCTTGCCCCAGCCGGCGACGTGCTCGGGGGTGTAGATCCCGGGGGTGGTCAGATAGCCCTGACCGTCCGCGGACGGTTGCGTGCCCTCTGAGATCACCAGTCCCAGCGAGGCCCGCTGGCCGTAGTACTCCGCGACGAGGTCCCCTGGAGTGCCGTCGGGGTTCGCGCGGTTGCGGGTCATGGGTGCGAGCGCGAGACGGTGCTCGAGCTCGAGTCGGCCCAGGGTGAGCGGCTGCCACAGGGATGGAGAGGTCATATCAGTGCACTTCCTTTGCGACGAACGAGACGTCACCGACGGTGGCGGGACCGGGCGGTCCTGCACCGGCGTGGGAGAATGAGCGCGGCACATCCGAACCCACACGACAGTGACTAAACTCAGAACTGAGGCTAGTCACCGTTTATTCCTGGAGGACACAGATGTCAGTCGCGCCCCCTCCGCTCGGACGACGCGAGCGGAACAAGCAGGCCAAGCTCGAGCGCATCACCGCCGCCGCCAGCGCCCTGTTCGCCGAGCATGGGGTGGACGATGTCACCACTCAGCAGATCGCCGATGCGGCCGACATCGGCACCGGCACGCTGTTCCTCTACGCCAAGACCAAGGGCGAGCTGCTGCTGCTGGTTCAGAACGCGCACTACGCCACCGCTCTGGAACGTGGACGCGCGGCGGCGGCCGAGAAGTCCACGGCGCTGGACGCCGTCGTGGCCCTCGTGGCGCCGATCGTCGCGTGCAACCGGGTCCACGTCGACAACGGCCGCACCTACCTGCGGGAGATGGCCTTCGGCAACCCGACCGAGCCTCATCACGCCGAAGCCCTCGCCATCGTCGCCCAGACCGAGGACGCGACCGCCGATGTCCTCGCCCAGCGCACCGGGCTCGCCCGGACGGAGGCCGTGACGCTGGCGCACGTGATCTCCGCGATCCTGTTCCTGACGATGGCATCCAGCGAGTACGTCGACTGTGACGTCGAGGGAATCGTGGCCGCCGTCCGTGCGCAGATCGCGGCGATCCTTCCTCGCTGACCCGGACGGCGCCGTCGACGG
This sequence comes from Microbacterium azadirachtae, assembly GCF_000956505.1. Classification (GTDB taxonomy): domain Bacteria; phylum Actinomycetota; class Actinomycetes; order Actinomycetales; family Microbacteriaceae; genus Microbacterium; species Microbacterium azadirachtae_A. The sequence goes on from NZ_JYIX01000013.1 coordinate 11,530, forward strand.
TCAGTTCTCGTACTGCCGGAGGATCTGACCGTTCTTCACGTAGGTGAGGGCTTCGGTCACGTCGTACGCGTGGATCGCGGCCACATGCGGGGCGAGCAGGGTCGTGAGCGCGGCGGCGTGGTCGGCGTAGAACGCGTCGCGGCTCGCGTCGTCAGCGAAGCCGAGGACGACCGAGGCGTGCAGGTGCTGATCCGCCGGGTTGTCGTGGGCGACGTTCGGGGTGTCCCAGGTCTTCTCGTTCCACGGCAGGAACACCTGCGTGCGCAACTCGGTGAGGATTCCGGTGGCGATGAGCGCGGGGGTGAGTTCCTTCTTGAGGAAGGTGTGGAACGCGATGGTGCCCTCGTCCTTGCCGCGGCGCAGGTAGAGGACGGTTCGCGATCCGGGCTTCTCGCCCGGGGCGACGTCGTACCAGCGGGAGGTGCCGGGAGGGCCCGCGTGCAGGAGCGTGCGGCGGAAGATGTTGACCTCGTCCTCGAATGCCAGCGCGGTCTGCTTCCGCCCGGAGAGGGGTGAGAGCGCGTTGTCGAAGGTGACTTCCGCGATTCCGTCGATGCGCCGGTCCCCGGGGATGACCGTTTCGATCCCGGGGGTCGCGGGCCAGCGGCCGGGGTTGTGCTCGTCGAGGTGGATCTGCCGGTACTCGAACAGGCCGGGGGTGGCGGCGATGATGCCCGAGTGCGGGCCTTTCCACCGGTCCATGCTCTCCTGGCGGGGTTTGTCGGTGCGCACCCACAGCAGGATCGACGAGGTGAAGTGCTTCGAGATGTTCGGCTTGGCGCCGGTGGTGTTGTTCATGGGGACTCCTTGGTGAGGCGGCTGCGGGCCGTCAGTTGCTGAGGAACGTGGCGGCGACGGGGGCGAACTTCTCCCAGTACTGGAAGACGCCGCCGTGTCCGGAGTGGGGATAGATGATCAGCTGCGACCCGGCGATGCGCCGATGCAGGTCCTCGGAGAGGACGGAGGGGACCATGCGATCGTTGTCGCCGTTGGCGATCAGGGTCGGCTGGGTGATGACGGACAGATCCGAGGGGGTGGAGCGGCCGAAGCGCTGGATGGCCTTGAGCTGACGGCTGAACCCCTTGTTGTTCATCGGCCGGTCGCGGTCGACGGTGCGCTCCTTGAGACGCTCCACGAACGCCTTGCCCGCCTTCTTGCCCGCGGAGTCTCGGTTGAAGAAGAGGAACTCCTTCGGGTCGGAGCGGGTGATGACCGACCGGAAGATGTCGCCGTACGTCACGCCCACGACCTTGTCGATGCCCTTCCCGCCGCGCGGTCCGGTGCCCGTGAGCACGAGCTTGCGCACCAGGCCGGGGTGCGTGACGACGAGATCCTGGGCGATCATGCCGCCCATGGAGAACGAGAAGATGTCGATCTTGGCGAAGCCGAGCCCCTGCGTGATGAACCGGTACGCGTCGTCGGCGGCTTCCTCGAGAGTGTCGGGCACCTGCCCGGAAGAGGCGCCGACGCCGAGCTGGTCGAACGTGATCACGCGACGGTTCTTCGCGATCGCGTCCACGATGTGCGGATCCCAGTTGTCCAAGGTCGCGGCGAGGTGGACGAAGAAGACCACGGGGATCTCTTCTCTCGGTCCGAGCTCGCGGTAGGCGAAGGTGCTCCCGCCCACGGTGACGGTCTTCGCCGGCGCCTTCGCGTAGGAGGTGATGACGGGTTCGGCGGTGCTGCTGGTACTCATGAGAGGCTCCTGGATCGGTGGGATTGACGGAAGGGGTGGGATGGTGCGCAGGGCGAGAGGGTCATGCGCGCGGGCTTGATGCGTCGATGACCGCTTTGCCGCGGATGCTGCTCGTCCCGAGGGATCTCAGCGCCTGCGCGGTCTGGTCGAAGGGGAAGGTGGCGCCGACGACGGGCCGGATGATGCCGGCATCCACGAGTCGGGCGATCTGTCGCAGCTGGTCGCCGGAGGCGCGCACGAGCAGGAACTCATAGTTCACACCAAGCTTGTCCGCCGCGGCGCGGACCTTGCGGCTCAGCGCCGCGATCGCCAGCCGCAGGAGCGGGTTCAGGCCTGCGGCCTTCGCGAACGCGGGAGTCGGAGGCCCGGAGATCCCCACGACCTTGCCGCCGCGACGCAGGACGCGCAGTGATCTGAGGACGCTCTCCCCGCCGAGAGGATCCAGGACGACGTCATAGCCGGAGAGCTCTGCCTCGAAGTCCTGCGTGCGATAGTCGATGACCACGTCCGCGCCGAGCTCGCGGACGAAGTCCGCATCCTTCGCCGAAACGGTCGTCGCCACGGTGGCGCCGAGGTGCTTGGCGAGCTGAATCGCGATCGTTCCGACGCCGCCGGCTCCGGCGTGGATGAGCACCTTCTGCCCGGGCTGCACGTCGGCCTCTTCCACGAGCGCCTGCCATGCGGTGAGCGCCACCAGCGGCAGTGAGCCCGCCGCCACGCTACTGATCGAGGTGGGAGCCAGAGCGACGTCGGCCTGATCGACCGCGATGCGTTCCGCGAACGTTCCGATGCGGAAGTCCCTGGGACGCGCATACACCCGGTCGCCCGTGCTGAAGCCTGTGGCGTTCCTTCCGACGCGGAGGACGGTGCCGGCCAGGTCGTGCCCGAGCGTGACGGGCGGCCGATAGGGGAGGAGCGCCTTGAACTCGCCCGAACGGAGTCGCTCGTCGAGGTGGTTCAGGCCGGCGGCGTCCACCCGGATCAGGACGTCGTGGTCGCCGACGGCGGGTTCGGGGATATCGGCCTCGTGCACCGGCTGCTTGTACCGGTCGAAGACGAACGCTCGCATGATGGTCCTCTCTCGCTCTCTTGCTCTCTCGCTAACCCGAGTATGCTCAATTATGAGCACACTCATTCATCTTGTCAAGGGAGGTCGATATGGTGTCTCGCCCAGGCTCGACCGGGCGTCGGGAGCGGGCGAAGGAGGACAAGCGGCGCCGGATCATGGACGCCGCTCGCGCTCTGTTCGCCGAATGCGGCGTCGGGGGCGTCACCACCCAGCGGATCGCCGACCGCGCCGATGTCGCCATCGGGACGCTGTATCTGTATGCGTCGACGAAGGCGGAGTTGCTGATCCTGGTGCAGAACGAGAAGTTCGCGACCGCGATCGATGAGGGTCTCCGTGCGGCGGGCGCTGCGGTGCACGCAGGGGGCGGTGCTGTCGCGTCGGTGCTCGCACTGGTGGAACCCGTTGTGGCATGTCTTCGCGAGCAGCCGGAGAACGGCCGCGCCTACCTCCAGGAAATCGTCTTCGGCGACCCCGTCGGACCCCACTGCCGCGACGGGCTGGCCCTCGCGCTGCGCCTGGAGAGCGGCATCGCCGACATCCTCGCCCGCGATGCCGGGAACGTCCCCGGTGAGGCCGCCATCCTCGCCCGGGTGATCACCGCGGTCATCCACGTCTCGACCACCGCGACCCTGCACCTGCAGGACGGTCTCCCCGAGGTCCTCGACGACATCCGCCGGCAGGTAGGCGCCGTTCTGCGATCACCGTCTTGACACTCGGATCCGGCCGTCGTAATCTACAACCAAATGGTTGTACGAAATGAACTGAGCGATGAACAGACAGACCGTGTGTTCCAGGCCCTCGCGGCGAGCACGCGACGCGACATCCTGCGCCGCACGATCGCCCGCGAGCAGTCCGTGTCCGAACTCGCCCGCGACTACGACATGTCGTTCGCGGCGGTGCAGAAGCACGTCGCCGTGCTCGAGGCGGCCGAGCTCATCGTCAAGCGCGCCGAGGGACGCGAGCGGCTGGTCCGCGCGAATCCCGAAATGATCACGCGCGCTCGGGTGCTGCTGGCCCGCTACGAAGACCTGTGGCGGAGCCGTATCTCCCGCCTCGACGACCTGCTCGCCGAGGACTCCGGCACCGACGCCGAACCTGACTCCGATTCCGATCCAGGATCCGCGCCACGCGGATCCACCGACTGACCGACACAGAAGGAGGGTGACATGCCTGTCACCGACGTGACCACCGATCCCGAGAACCTGACGCTGACGATCCTCGCCGACTTCGCCGCCCCGGTGGAGCGGGTGTGGACCGCGTACTCCGACCCGCGCCAGCTCGAGCGCTTCTGGGGCCCTCCGGGGTGGCCTGCGACCTTCACGGCGTTCGACCACACGGTCGGCGGCATCGCGCAGTACCGGCTGGACGGCCCGCGCGGTGAGAAGTCGTCCGGGCGGTGGGAGTTCACCCGGATCGAGGCGCCGACCCTGTTCGAGGTGCTCGACTCGTTCGTTGACAACGCCGGCGAGCCCATCGCCGAGTTTCCGGCGATGCGGATGACGCTGGAGTTCTCGCCGACCGCCGAGGGCACGCGCATGGTCGGCACCAGCCATTTCGAGTCGGCCGAGGCGCTCGAGCAGGTCGTCGCGATGGGCGTGATCGAGGGCACGAAGATGGCGATGAGCCAGCTCGACACCGTGCTGCAGGATCTGCGCGACTACGCCCAGGGCAAGGGCACCCGCATCGAACTGCTCGACGACACCCACGTGCGCATCACGCGGCTGGTCGAGGGGCCGCGCGACCTCGTCTGGCGTGCGCACTACGAGCCGCAGCTCATGCGGCAGTGGCTGCTCGGACCCGACGGGTGGGAGATGACGGAGTGCACGGTCGCGACCGAACCGGGTCAGACCTACCGCAGCTCCTGGGCCCCGGTCGGGGACACCCCGGGCCAGGCGTTCGGGTTCGAGGGCGAGGCGTTGCTCGTCTCCGCTCCGCGTCGCGCCGTCACCACCGAGAAGATGCAGGGCACCGACGGCCCGGTCACGCTGAACGACCTCAACCTCTACGAGGAGGACGGGGCGACGCTGATCACCCTCCTCGTCGAGTACCCCGACCTCGCGACCCGCGACATGATCCTCGCCACGGGCATGGTCGACGGCATGGAGGCCTCGTACGCCCGCATGGAGGACCTGGTCCTGGCCTGACGGGCATTCGCCGCAGGAGATCCTGGTCGCCCCTCCTTCCTCGGGAGCGGATCCGGCCGGGATCTCCTGCGTTGCGCGCGCCCGGCGGCGGGGCCTCGGCGTTGCGCACGCTCGGGCGGGCGGACCGCCCGGGCGTGGGAGGGGTCCGCGAGGCGGTACCTTCAAGGAGTGTCCGCGGTCGTGGTGAAGGTCCTCATCGTGCTGGCCGTCCTGATCCTCGTGGCGGCAGCCGTGTCGAGGATGCGCGGGCGGCGTTCGGTGGGGCCCGTGCGGCAGCGCATGCCGGTTTTCGTCCCGCTCGTGGGTGCCCTGTTCGTGGCCGTCGGCGGCCTCATGGGGCTGGCCTCCTTCACGGAGAACAACGCCGGAGGCATGCTGTGGCCGCTGCGGATCGCGTCGGTCGCGGTCGCTCTCGCCGGCGTGGGCTTCCTCCTGATGTATCGCAACTTCTACGTCGAGCCGCGGGTGGACGAGATCGCGTTCCGCACGGTGTGGGGGCGCGAGGCCGTCATCGCGTACGCCGACATCACAGACTTCTCGGTGCGGGCATCCGGCGGGCAGTTCCGGCTCACCGTGCGGGGTTCGTCTGGTCCGCGGCTGCGCCTGAATCCGCGCCTGTTCGACATCTCGCCGCTGCTGCGCGCGAACGAGTTCCGCCAGCACAACGGACGCTGGCCCCTCCGAGGCGAGATGCACGGCGGAGCAGGCGCCGCCCGCTGAGGTCCCCCCTCCGCAGCCCTCTCCATTGTCGGGTCGTCCCCGTCAGCGGACCCCATGGCGTCCGCTGACGGGGACGACTCGATGAGTGGGGTCCTGCGGGCGGGCGCGGCGCGGCGGCGTTGTGCGGAGCGGGCGGGGTGAAGTGTCGGCGGGGCGTGGTTCGATGACGGCATGGACACCTCTCGCGGGCTGCGTGATGAGACGCAGACGGTGTGGGCGACGGCGCTCTGTCTCGCCCTCGGCACGGCGGCCGGCCTCGTCGCGCTGCTGGGCCCTCCCCGGGCGTTGACCGGACCAGGATCGCTGAGTCAGCCGGTCGCGGTGATCGCCGGGATCGTCGCGGCGGCCGCCTTCGTCGTCAGCACGGTGCAGCACCGCCGCGGCGAGACGGATCAGATGCCACCGTGGCAGACGGCCATCTCGCATGCGTCGGCGGTCGCGCTGACCGTGGCCTTCGCGGCGGTGACCGCGTTCGGGGTGCTGCTGGGCGGGCTCGTCTTCGGCGCGGGGCTCCACGACTTCACGACGCCGGCCCTGGGCGGCGCGCTCGTCGCCGGGGTGGCGTCGGCGATCGGCGGCCGCTTCGCCTACACGGCGGGCATGGGTATCCGCACGCGGGATCTCGCGACGCTGCTGTTCGGCTTCCTCACGATCGGGACGCTTTTCGCGATGGCGACCGCGGCGGATCCACTCTGGTGGCAGCAGAACTTCTCGCAGCTCGGCCTCGGCGCCCGTGGCTGGGCGTTCAACGGCACGCTCATCGTGGCGGGGCTGCTGTTCGCGACGGTCGGCGCCTACATCGGCCGCGACCTGCACCGGTTGCGCGGTGACCGCGCCCTGCGCGGGATCGCCGTGGTGGTCGCCCTCTGGGGCGCCACCGGGCTCGCGCTGGCCGTCGTGGGCTTCGTGCCGATCGAGCTCAACCGGGTCGTGCACTGGATCGCGGCGATCGGAACGCTCGTGCTGTTCGCGCTCGCGGCGGCGATGTCGACGAAGGCGCTGCCCGGTCCGCCGCGCGCGCTGCTGGTCGCCACGATCGGACTCGGCGTCCTGCTGGTGGCGGCTGTGCTGCTGCACATTCCGGTCCGGCTGTACTCTTCGACCGGACTCGAGGCGATCGCCGTCGGGCTGGGCCTGGTGTGGATGACGACGTTCGTCCGCGTGCTCGCCGTGCTGGTGCCGGATGCTCCGCGGGTGTCGGCCAGGGCCACGCTCTGGCGCGGGTGAGGCGGATCCGCATCACGAACGGTGAGGAACCAGATCCTGCGCGAGACACCACGTCAGGGCCGGTGTCTCGTGCAGGATCTGGTTCCTCGCGGATCCCCCCCCCGCGCGCGACGGGCCCGGTACGCGAGATCGGGCGCACAATGGACGCATGGGCATGTTCACGCAGAAGCCGGAGGAGAAGGCCACCTGGGCGGCGTTGCCCGGAGAGCCGCTGGACGAGGACGAGGCGATCGACCTGCCGGAGGCGCCCGTCGCGGATCCGCTGGCACTGGGGCTGGGCGCGCCCGCCTCCGGGACGACCGTCGCGATCCCGATGCCGCCCGAGCCGGAGTCCTGAGCGCCGGCTTCCCGGATGCTCAGCCGCGCAGGGATCCGAAGAACGCGCGGATGTCGTCCATGAGCAGCTCCGGCTCCTCCATGGCTGCGAAGTGCCCGCCGCGGTCCTCGACGTCCGTCCACCGCACGATGCGGTGATGCTGCTTCTCGGCGAACCGCAGGCCGATGTCGTGTGCGAACGCGATCACCGCGGTCGGCACGCCGGAACTCGGCTTCGGCGCCTCCCATGCCGTGTTCAGCGCGTAGACGAGGGCCGCGGACGACCCGCCGCTCGCCGTGAACCAGTACAACGACGCATTGTCGAACACGAAGCGCTCGCCGAGGACGTCCACGGCATCCCGCTCGGCGGGGTGCGTCCATGCCTGGAGCTTGTCGTAGATCCACGCGAACTGGGCGACCGGGCTGTCGGCGGTCATCGCGCCGATGAGGCCGGGCCGGGTGCCCTGGATCGCGATGTAGCCGAACTCGCGCTGCATGAACTCCGCGACGCGACGCAGCCGGTCCTGCTCGAGAGGCGTGAGCCTGGCCGCGGTCTCCTCGTCGATCTCACCGAGGAAGGATCCGCCGAGCGAGCCGTTGACGTGCACGCCGATCACGCGTTCCGGGGCGAGGTGTGCCAGCTCAGGCGCCACCGCCGCGCCGTGGTCGCCGCCCTGCACCGCGAAGCGGTCGTAGCCGAGACGGGACATGAGCTCCAGGAACGCGCGCGCGGTCCGCTCGATGGTCCAGCCCGCGTCCTCCAGCGGGGTCGAGAACCCGAACCCGGGGTGCGAGGGGATGATCACGTCGAAGGCGTCGGCCGCGTCGCCGCCGTGCGCGACCGGATCCGTCAACGGTCCGATGAGTCCCTCGAACTCCAGGAAGGATCCGGGCCAGCCGTGCATGAGCAGGATCGGGGTCGCACCGGGATGCGGGGAGCGCACGTGCACCGCGTGGATCGTCTGGCCGTCGATGCGGGTGACGATCTGCGGGAGCGCATTGAGGCGCTCCTCGGTAGCCCGCCAGTCATGGCGCCACCATCGCGCGACGAGGTCCTGCAGCACCGCCACGGGCACGCCGTCGCGCCAGCCGTCGCCCGGCAGCGGCTCGGGGAAGCGCGCGGTGCGGAGCCGGGAACGGAGGTCATCGACGGCGCTCTCGGAGATCTCGACGCGGAAGGGTCGGACGGCGGTTTCGTTCGTGTCTGCGTTCATGACTTCAGGTTCTCGCTCACAACGGTCACAATATGACCGGAAAGGCAAGAAGGCTGAGACCATGACCCGAACGACCGGACGCACCCTCGCTCTCCTCTCGCTCCTGCAGATCCGCCGCGAGTGGAGCGGCGCCGAGCTGCGCGAGCGGCTGGAGGTGAGCGATCGCACCCTGCGGCGCGACATCGAGGATCTCCGCGAGCTCGGGTACGGCATCGACGCGACCCGTGGGCGGCACGGCGGGTACCGCCTGGGGCCGGGCGCCAGTGTGCCGCCGCTGGCGCTGTCTGACGACGAGTCGATCGCGATCGCCGTGGGGCTGCGCGCCGCCGCGAACGGCGTCGTCACCGGGATGGAGGAGGCCGCGGGCCGCGCGCTCGCGAAGCTCGAGCAGTCCCTGTCCTCCGCGGCGCGCAGCCGCATCTCCGAGGTCGAGCGGGCACTGGTGCCACTGGACCCGTCGGCCGATGCGGAGGGCGCCGTGGATCCCGGCATCGTGGCGGCCATCGCCACCGCGATCGACGTCCGCCAGCGCCTCCGCGTCGACTACACCCGCCACGATGGCACCGACGTGCAGCGGATCGTCGAGCCGCACCGCATCGTGCACACCGTGCGGCGCTGGTACCTCGTCGCGCGGGATCCGGAGCGGGACGCGTGGCGCACGCTTCGGATCGACCGGATCCGGCGGCCGATGATGCTGCGGGAGGGCTTCCCGGTCCGGGAGATCCCGGAGGAGGCGCTGCGGGAGTTCACGGCCCACAGCATCACGACCGCGCCCTACCGCTATCGCGCGCGGGTGCGCATGCACGCCTCCGCGACCCAGGTGCGCCGGCACTTCGACGCCACGGTCGCGGTCGTGACCGAGGAAGGGGCGGAGACGTGCATCCTCGTCGCGGGATCCCGCGCGCCCGAGGAGTTCGCGCTCTACCTCGGAGCCTCGGGGATCCGCTTCGAGGTACTGGAGGGCGATGAGGTGCGCGCGGCGCTGCGCACGGTCGCGGCGCGGTTGGCGGAGTCCGCCGGCTGAGGCTTCCGGCTGAGCTCGCGCTCAGTGCGCAGGCGTGTCGTCGCCGGCGTCGCCCGCGTCGGGGATGTGCACGCGGGCTCCGTTGCGGTCGAAGAGGCTGAGGATCTCTGCGGGTGCGCCGCCCGTGGCCCCGAACCAGTGCGGAGTGCGGGTGTCGAGGTCCGCGACCTCGCCCTGGCCGAGCACGAGATCCCTCTTGCCGACGATGAGGCGGATCCGCCCGCTCAGGACGTAGATCCACTCGGATCCGTCATGCGTCCGCAGAACGCCGGGATCCTGCTCGACGGGCATCACGACCTTCCACGCCTGCACGCCGCCGGGGTTGCGGCTCAGCGGGATCACGATGCGCCCGTTGCGCTGCCGCGGGCGCAGCTGCACGCGCGGATCCCCGAACTCGGGCGCGCCGACGAGGTCGTCCAGGCTCATCCCGTATGCGCGGGCGAGGGGGAAGAGCAGTTCGAAACTGGGTCGGCGCAGGCCGCTCTCCAGCCGCGAGACGGTGCTGGTGGACGTGCCGGCGAGTGCTGCGACCTCGGCGAGGGTGAGGTCGCGGCTCGTGCGGATCCGCTGCAGGCGGGGTCCGATCCCGTCCAGCGCGGCCGCGAGATCTGCGTTCGTGTTCACAGGACCAGAACACCAGGATCTTGCAGTTTTCGCAAGTAAGATTGCCAAATCGTCAGGGCGCCTGAGAGCCTGTGCTCATGACCCGAGAACTGTTCGACACCGCGATCGTCGGAGGCGGAGCCGCGGGGCTGAGCGCCGCGCTCGTCCTCGCCCGCTCCCGCCGTTCCGTCGTGCTCCTCGACGCCGGCGCACCGCGCAACGCCCCCGCCGCGCACATGCACGGCTTCCTCTCGCGAGACGGCTTCCCGCCCTCGCGTCTTCTGGAGATCGGGCGTGAGGAGATCGCCTCCTACGGCGCGCGCCTGGTTCCGCATTCCGTGACGTCGGTGACGGGTGACGCCGGGGACGGGTTCGTGCTCACGACCGATGAGGGGGTCGAGATCGCCGCCCGTCGGATCATCCTCGCGACCGGTGTCGAAGACGTGCTTCCCGACATCCCCGGAGCTCGCGAGGCCTGGGGACGATTCCTCCTGCACTGCCCCTACTGCCACGGCTACGAGGTGGGGGACGGATCCCTGGCCGTCTTCGGCGGCGTTCCCGGCGCCGTGAGGCACGCGCTCCTCCTCCGGCAGTGGTCGTCCGATCTGACCTATTTCGCGAACGGGAGCGCGATCGCGGAGGAGGACGCGCGTCTGCTCGGCGCGAGAGGCATCCGGGTGAACGACGGACGGATCGCGGAACTGCTCCTCGACGGGGAGAGCTTCCGCGGAGTGAGGCTCGAGAGCGGGGACGTGGTCCCCGTCGATGCCGTGTTCCTCCGGCCGGAGTCCCGCCCGCGCACCGAGCTCGTCGCGGCTCTCGGCGGCGTCGTCGACGGCGCGGGCTTCGCGCACCTCGATGCCTCGGGACGCACCTCGGTGCCCGGAGTCTGGGTCACGGGCAACCTCGTGGATCCCCGCGGACAGGTGATCACCGCCGCCGGCCACGCCAACGCGGTCGCGATGGACGTCAACGCCGACCTCGTCGACGACGACGTCCGCGTCGAACTCCTCGAAACCCGCTGAGCAGAGACCGAACAGAGAGATGAACACCACATGAAGCGCACAGCCGCCTCCACCGTCCCCGCCGCCCCTGCGGCCC
>NZ_JYIX01000014.1 GCF_000956505.1 Microbacterium azadirachtae
CCGACACCCCGCCGACCGCCCGCCCGTGCCTGCGGCCGCCGGGGTTCCGCATGTCCGATGCCCGTTCTACGCTCGAACCCATGAAGGGCACCGTCGCCTCTCGGGCGTTCGCGAGCGTGCTCGTCAACACGCTGATCGCCAACGTGACGACGAGCTTCCTCTGGTTCGCGCTCACGTTCTGGGTCTACCTCGAGACCCGGTCGGTGCTCGCGACCGGGGTCATCGGCGGCGCCTACATGCTCTTCATCGCGTTCTTCTCGATGATCTTCGGCACGATCGTGGACCGTCACCGCAAGCACACCGTGATGGTGTTGTCGAGCGTCGTCTCCGCCGTGGCCTTCCTGGTCGCGGGCGGCCTCTACCTGGCGCGCCCCGAGGCGTCGCTGCTGGATCTGGGCGGTCCGTGGTTCTGGCTGTTCTCGGCCGTGATCCTGTTCGGCGGAGTGATCGAGCAACTGCGCAGCATCGCCCTCTCCACGACCGTGACCCTGCTGGTCCCCGTCGAGAAGCACGCGAACGCGAACGGCCTCGTGGGCACCGTGCAGGGCCTCGCGTTCCTCGTCACGAGCGTGTTCTCGGGCCTGGCGATCGGCTTCCTCGGCATGGGGTGGACCCTCGCGATCGCGATTGCGGCGATGCTCCTCACGCTGGTCCATCTGCTGTTCGTGCGTATACCCGAGGGGCAGCCGCAGCGGGATCCCGATGCTCCTGGTGCGCTCGACTTCCGCGGCAGCGCCAGGGCGATCCGGCAGGCCCCGGGGCTGTTCGCGCTGATCGTCTTCTCCACCTTCAACAACCTCATCGGGGGCGTCTACATGGCGCTCATGGATCCGTACGGCCTCACGCTGTTCGACGCGCAGACGTGGGGCTTCGCGCTCGCCTTCTCCTCGACGGGGTTCCTGATCGGAGGAGCGCTGGTGGCCAAGTTCGGCCTCGGGCCGAAGCCGATGCGCACCCTGCTGCTGCTCGTGATGGCGATGGGGTTGCTCGGTGCGATCTTCATGCTGCGGGAGTGGTGGCCGCTGTACGTCGTCGGAATGTGGCTCTACATGATGCTCGTGCCGCCCGTCGAAGCCGCGGAGCAGACCGTGATCCAGAAGGTGGTGCCGTTCGCCCGGCAGGGGCGCGTGTTCGGTGTCGCGGCGGCGATGGAGGCGGCGGCCGCGCCGATCACCGCGTTCCTCATCGCCCCGCTGGCCGAATTCCTGATCATCCCGTACATGAACGGCGATGCCGGACAGCGGCAGTGGGGCTGGTTGCTCGGCGACGGTGAAGCGCGGGGGATCGCACTGATCTGCCTGTGGGCGGGGCTCATCATGGTCCTGGCCGGGGGTCTCGCGTTCTTCACCCGCTCGTACCGCAGGCTCACCGTGCTCTACGCACAGGCGCCGGAGCAGGACATCCCCGAACAGAACGCCCCCATGCCGGACGCCCAGGTGCAGGGGATCCCCGCGCAGGACGCTGCGGTGCAGGGCACTCCCGTCGAGGGGGCTTCGCCGACGACTCCGAGCGCGACGCCTTGACCGGATCCCGGCCGGTACGGGAGCATTCGGGAGTGAGCCGAGCTGAGGACGATCCGCAGAGCAACACGATCGAGACGAGCCGACCGCTGCTCTCCGCCGAGCGACTGAAGGCCTTCGAGGACGCGGTCGTCGCGATCGCGATGACGCTGCTGATCCTGCCGCTGCTCGAGAACGTGTCCGAGTTCGCGACGGAGAGGAAGACCGCGCTGCAGTACCTGCAGGAGGAGGGCCATCCTCTCTTCAGCTTCGCGCTGAGCTTCCTCATCATCGCGGTGTTCTGGATGAACCACCATCGTGTCTTCGACCGGGTCGAGCAGACGACCAACCTCCTCGTCTGGCTGCAGGTGGGCTGGATGTTCACGATCGTCTGGCTGCCGGTGTCGACCGCCATTCTCGGCTCCTTGCCCGAAGACGCGATGCAGAAGGTGCTCTACATCGGCGCGCTCCTCGCCTCGTCGCTGCTCATGCTCGGGACCCGGCTGTATCTGCGCCGCCACCCCGAGCTGCATCGCATCGCTCCGGCGTCGCTGCGCGGCGGCCTCATCGCCGAGATCGTCATGAGTACCCTGTTCGCGGTCGCCCTCGTCATCGCCGTGCTGGTGCCGGACATCGGCTACGCGGCGATGTTCCTGCTGCTGCTCTCCGGACCCGCGCAGGCGATCCTGGCACGGAGGGGCGGCGGTCGCCGGGCGAAGGCGCGTCGCGAAGCGGGGGAGGGGACCCGTCCCGTCAGGCCAGGTCGATCACCCGATCGTTGAGCTCGGCGGCGTCGACGTCCCACAGCTTCACGATCTGCGCCGCGACCCGGTCGATGCTTTCGTCGAGCCCGCGCACGCGAAGCACGACGGCGGCCGCGCGCAGCGGCTGATCCGTGTCGCGAGCGGCCTTGGCGAAGCCCTGCGCGACGGCGCGGGTCCAGGACTCGCTCGCGGCCTTGACGGCGGCGTAGTTCGCGCCTCCCGCGAGCGGGCGGGCGACTGCGGTCGAGGAGATGATCGCGAACCGGCCCGCCTCGGACGCGCGCAGGTCGGCGTCGAACGCGCGGCTCGTCACGCGCACGGCGGTGAAGGCCTGCTCGAGGGCGCGATAGTCCTCCTCGGTCTGCCCGGCGAGGCCGCCGCCGCCGCGCCAGCCGCCGACCAGCGGCACGAGGCCGTCGATGTGCTCGCCGTCCTCGGCGAGGCGCGTCGCGAGCGCCGCGACCTCGGCCTCGTTCGTGAGGGAGCAGCTCTCCACGCGGATCGAGCCGTGCGCCGCGTCCGCCGAAGCGTCCACGGCGGGGCGCGCCGCGGCCGCGAGCGCGTCGAGTTTGCCCTTGTCTCTACCGACCGCGACGACGCGCGCGCCGGCGCCGATCAGGGCCCGCGCGATCGTGAGGCCGGAGGGGCTCGTGGCCCCGGCGAGAAGTACGGTGCGTCCGCTGACGGTCATCGTCGTTCCTCCATGGTCATCGGTTCCGGCCTGTGGATCTGGCCGGTGGATCTGGCCGGTGGATCTGGCCGGGTCATCGGTTCAGGCCCTGCTCGGGTCCAGTCATCGGATCCGGCCGGGTCGATCTGGCCGCCATTGTTGCAGCGCCGGCTTCGTTTGGGGCGTGAGTATGCGTTTTGGGGCGCGTCTCACCACGAATCCGTGGCGAGACGCGCCCCAAAACAGTGTGAAGCGCCCCCAGCGGACACCTCAGTCGTCGGTGCCGCGGATCCCCACGGTCGACTCGATGACCGGCTTCATCTTCTTGTCGAGGGTTTCGAAGAACATGGAGAGGGGGAATTCGTCGTCGAGGACGGCGTCGGTGTAGCCCTTGGGGGCGCCGGCGAGGATGTCGTCGGACAGGCCGCGGGCCCACTGCGAGGCCGGGTGCGGGGTGAGGGTGCCGCGGACCAGCTCGTACGCGGCGAGCCAGTGCGCGATCTTGGGGCGGTCGATCGAGTGCCAGTACAGGTCATCGATCGCGTCTCCGAGGGCGACGACGGCGTCGGGCACGTTGTCCCAGTCGAACGCGAGGGCGGTGTCGGTCCAGTGCAGCACGCCGCGCTGGTGCAGCCACGCGAACAGCAGCTGCCCGCCGACCGCGTCGTAGTTGCGGGTGCGGTTGCCGGTGATCGAGAAGCGGAAGATGCGGTCGAAGATGACCGCGTACTGCACGAGGTGCGCGTAGTCGTGCATCTCCTGCTCACTCACGGTGAGCTGCTCACCGGCCGCGATCCGGGCGTCGAACGCACGCTCGATCTTCACCGACTCGCGGAACGCGGTCATGTCGCAGCGCATCTCCTCCAGCGAGTAGAGGAAGAACGGCATGCGCTGCTTGATCATGAATGGGTCGAACGGGAGATCGCCGCGCATGTGGGTGCGGTCGTGGATGATGTCCCACATCACGAACGTCTTCTCCGCGAGCTCCTGATCCGCGAGCATCGCCGCGGCCCGTTCGGGGAGGTCCAGGTTCGTGATCTCGGACGCGGCACGCACGACACGGCGGTACCGGGCCGCCTCACGGTCCTGGAAGATCGCCCCCCACGTGAACGTCGGGATCTCACGCATCGCGACGGTCTCCGGGAACAGCACCGCGGAGTTCGTGTCGTAACCGGGGGTGAAATCGATCAGCCGCAGCGACACGAACAGCTTGTTGCCGTACTCGCCGGCCTCCAGGTCCGCGATGAACTCCGGCCAGATCGCCTGCACGATCAGCGCCTCCACGAGCCGGTCGCTGGATCCGTTCTGCGTGTACATCGGGAACACGACCAGGTGACGGATCCCGTCGACACGGTGCTGCTGCGGCTGGAACGCGACCAGCGAATCGAGGAAGTCCGGCACCCCGAACCCCTCCGCGACCCAACGCTCGAAGTCCTTCACCGACGCGGCGAGGTACTCGGCATCGTGCGGGAACGCCGGGGCGAGAGCGCGGATCCCGGCGATGATCGCGTCGACATGGGCGCGGGCCGCATCATGGTCCGCCGCGTTCGGGACGGAACCGTCCTTGACCTGCAACGGACGCAACGCGATCGCAGCATCCTTGAGAAGAGCCCACGCGGCACTCGTCTCGGCCACGGACGCGTCCTCCACAACCTCGGGCTCGCCGATGAAAGCGTTGCTGGGACTGGTGATGAGGGACATCGGGACCTCCGATCGGGGGAATACAGGAAATATTCCTGCAAATATTCGTTGACTCAGGTATTATTTCACGTATGGACGATCCTGTCGATCTCGCGATCCTGGCTGCCATCTCCCAGGACGGGCGGGCCACGCTCGCGCACCTGTCGGAGAGCGTGGGGCTGTCGGTGTCGGCCGTGCAGGCGCGGCTGCGGCGCCTCGAGTCGCGCGGCGTCATCTCGGGCTACCGACCTGTCATCGACGCCGAGGCGGTGGGCAAGCCGCTGGCCGCCTTCATCGAGATCACGCCGCTCGACCCTGCCCAGCCCGACAATGCGCCGGAACTGCTCGAGCATCTCGATGCGATCGAGGCGTGCCATTCGATCGCGGGCGACGCGAGCTACATGCTGTTCGCCCGGGTCCCGTCGCCACGGCACCTGGAGCAGCTCGTGCGCGACATCCGGCTGGCCGCCAACGTGAGCACTCGCACGACCGTCGTGCTGCAGACGTTCTACGAGCACCGCCCCGTGGTGCCGGCGGCGCGCTGACCCGAGCCGGGCCTCAGTCGGGATCCGCCTCAGGCGGGATCGGCGTCGGGGCGGATCCGGATCGTCTCCAGCAGACTGCCGGATAACCCCTGCAGGCGGCGTTGCATGGACAGCCCGATGCGCTCGGCCTGCTGTTTCGCGGCATCGGCGACCGGGCCCTCGTGCAGGTCGTCGACCGTGGTGTTCCACAGGAGCAGCCAGCGATCGAAGTGCTCCGCGGTCAGCGGGTGCTTCGCGTTCACCGCGGAGTGCAGGGCGAGGGCGTTGCGGTGGTAGCCGCCGGCCTGGAACAGCACGCTCTCCCAGAAGTCGCCCATGATCGGCAGATGGTGGTCGAGGTCCATGCGGGCGACGTCCGTGAAGATCCGCCCGATCAGCGGATCCCGGAACGCGGTCTCGTAGAAGGTCCGCACCAGCACGAGGATGTCGTCGCGATCGCGGATGTCGGCCATGCCTCCAGGGTAGGCCGCGGCTGCCCATAGGCTGAGGGCGTGACCGACATGGCGATCCAGGGCAGCACGGCGCATGAGATCGCCGACTCGATCCGCGCCCTGATCGGATCGGGTGCGCTCGTCGCGGGAGAGGGCCTGCCCACCGTGCGGGGCCTCGCGGACAGTCTCGGCGTGAACCGCAACACCGTGGCCGCCGCCTATCGGGCGCTCGCACGTGCCGGCGCCGTGGAGAGCCGCGGTCGCGGTGGCACCGTGGTCTCTGGTCCCGTCCGTACCGAGGAGGAGGGCTTCGCGGCGGAGACCGTGCTGCGCGACCTCGGCAGCGGCAACCCCGATCCCGACCTGCTGCCCCTGCCCGTGCTCGCGGAGGTCGATCTGCGCACGCCGGCGCTCTACGGCGACGCGCTCATCGACGAAGGTCTGCGCACCTGGGCGACGGGATGGCTGGCAGAGGCGCAGCCTCGTCCCTTCGAGCTCTCTGTGACCTCGGGTGCGGTCGACGCGCTCGAGCGGCTCCTCGTGGCCTCGCTCGCGCACGGCGACGTGGTCGGTCTCGAGGATCCGTGCTTCCTCTCCAGCATCAACGTGGTCCGGCTCGGCGGATACCGCACGGTCGGCATCCCGCTCGACGAAGAGGGCATCACGGTCGCGGGCCTGCGCGCGGCGATCGACGCGGGCGCCCGCACGGTCGTGTGCACGCCGCGCGCGCACAATCCCACGGGCATCAGCCTCACCGCCGAGCGCGCGGAGGCGCTGCGAGAGGTGTTCGCCGAGGCCCCGCACGTGCTCATCATCGAGGATGACCACTACTCGCTGCTGTCACGCCGGCCGTATCACTCCGTGATCCCGGACGGGCACCCGCGCTGGGCGCTCGTGCGGTCGATGTCGAAGTTCCTCGGGCCGGATCTGCGGCTCGCGCTGCTCGCCTCGGATCCCGATACCGCAGCTCAACTGCGCACCCGGCTCTCGCCGGGGAAGACCTGGGTCAGCCGGATCCTGCAGCGGGTCGCCGTGGGCATGCTCGACCACCCGGACACCGCTGCCGCGCTCGAGCGTGCGGGCGCGCACTACGCGGAGCGCGGCGACGCACTGCGCGCCCTGCTGCGCGAGCGCGGCATCACCGTGCGCGGCGACGACGGCCTGAACGTGTGGGTGGAGTGCGGCGTCGACGGTCGCGCCGTGTCCGAGGCGATGATGCGTCGCGGCTGGCTGGTGCGCACGGGCGGCGGGTTCCTGCTCGAGGCGGACGAGGCCTCGCCGCAGATCCGGCTCACCGCGCACACCCTCGACGACGCCGAACTGCGCACCCTCGCCGACGACCTGCGCGCCGCGATCTCCGACGCCCTCCGGCGCTAGATCGCGCCAGACGGGAAACGTGGTTCGCCTGCTCGGCGAGCGGGGACGGGCGGTGGGCGGCTCAAAGGCCTGAAGTCGTCTCAGAATCCGGGGATCTCTGGGCCGGGTTCCGCGGGTGGGTCCGGGTCTTCGATGGTGACGGGTGAGGGTGGTTTGTCGATGTAGCTGGCCCCGGTGGGGCTGGTCCATTCCAGGACCCCGGCGCCGCGTTGCTTCACTGTCCAGGCCGTCTGGTGCTTCAGGACGTGATGCCTGCGGCAGAGCCCGCCGAGGTTGCCTTCCTCGGTGGGCCCGCCGTATGCAGCGTCGATGGTGTGGTCGAGGTCCTGGGTGGCCGGTGGGAGCCCGCAGGTCGGGAACCGGCACCGGGAGTCGCGGGCGTGCAGGAGACGCCGCAGGTCGGCGTTGGGCCGGTAGTGGTCGACGGCGAGGATCGCCCCGGTGACAGGGTGGGTGAGCACCCGTTCCCAGGCGGTGGCCCCGCCGGCGAGGGTGCGGGCGGTGTTGGTGTCGATGGGCTGCCCGCCGGCGAGTTCGGCGGGCTGTTCGGTGCGGACACCGAACGCGGTCCCGGATCGCGTCGAGGTCCCGGATCTCGTCGGTGATCCGTACCCACTGCCTGCGGTGTCGGGCGTCAGGAGGGTGAGTACCGGCACAGTGACCTCCACCCGCGCCTGAATCGCGGACAGGAGCCCGGCGTCGGTGTCGTGCCCGGACGCGGCCCCGGTGAGCAGCGTGTCCGCGCACAGGTCCGCGCGCAGCTGATCCATCGTCCGCGCGTCGCCGGGGGCGCCGAGTCCGACCGGATCAGGGTCGACCCCGCTGGCCGCGTCCTTCGCGGCCAGCGCATTCGCGACCGCTACTGCCCGCGCCTGCTGCGTCAACCGGTCGTAGATCCCGTCGACGATCGCGGCGGAGTGGATCACCCCGAGCGCCTTCTGCCCGTCGCCGAGGTCCTCCCGCCACACCCGCCGGTGCTCCTGCACCTCCCGGTGCCGGTCGGTCAAGCTCCGCGGCGCGAGCCTCTCCGCGACCCGCTCGACGATCCGCTTCGCCCGATGCGGCGTCTCGCCCTCCGAAGCGGCGACCGCGATCTGCTCGAACTCGGCCCGCACCGCCGCATCGAGCCGGGCACCGGCGTCCTGGATCACCCGGACGTGGGCGGCGTTGATCCGCGCCTCCCCGAACGCCCGCGTGACCTCCGGGAACCGGGCCCCCAGGTCCGCCGCCCGTGCCATCCTCGCCTGCACCACCCGATCCGACATCCGCAGCACCCCGGCGAGCTCCGCCGCGACCGACCGCGCCGCGAGATCCACCGCGTCACCCCGCGGCGAGCCGCCGCCGGCGTCTCGGGCGGCGATCTCCTCGGCGACGCGCTGCGCGGCCCCGAGCTGCGCGTCCCGCAGCGCCTGAAACCGGATGATCGTCGCCTCGGCCGCGGCCAGGCCCTCCCTCAGCAGGCGCAGCACCGTGACCGGATCCACCGGGTCGACCCCGGGATCCGCCACCGTGCCTGCTGAGTTCGTCATGGATCAAGTCAACACCGGGCCACCGACATTCCAGCCCGAAAAGACCCCGTTCAACACCGAAAACACGACATCGTGATCGGCGCCCCCTCCGGTGGTGGCATAACCCTCGCCGCTAGGATTCCTGCGTGGCGAACCGCAAGACCGACAAGACCGCATCCGCGTCCGCGCGCCCCGCAGGGCGCGCCCGTTCCGGCAACCCCGCGAAGCGTCCGGTCGAGCAGCTGCCGCCGGTCACCCTGGGGGACTGGATCGGCGCCGCCCGCCCTCGCACGCTGCCGCTCGCGATCGCCCCGGTGCTCGTCGGCACGGGCGCTGCGCGGCTGGGGGATCCGCAGTTCCACTGGGTGATCGCGCTCGCCTGCCTCGCGGTCGCCGTGTGCCTGCAGATCGGCGTGAACTTCACGAACGACTACAGCGATGGCGTGCGCGGCACCGACGCGCACCGGGTCGGCCCCGCGCGGCTCACCGCCTCGGGGCGCGTCTCGGCCAAGAGCGTGCTGTACACCGGCCTGGCGTTCTTCGCACTCGCCGCGATCGCGGGCATCGGCATCACGATCCGCACCCAGCAGTGGTGGCTGATCGCGGTCGGCGCGGTGTGCATCGTGGCCGCGTGGTTCTACACCGGCGGCAAGCGGCCCTACGGCTACAACGCGCTCGGCGAGGTCTTCGTCTTCGTGTTCTTCGGGCTGGTCGCCACGCTCGGCACGACCTGGGTGCAGTCGCTGAAGCTGCCGCAGGAGGCATGGATCGGGGCCATCGCGATCGGCCTGTTCGCCTGCGCGGTGCTGCTGGCCAACAACCTCCGCGACATCGACCAGGACCGTCAGGTCGGCAAGCGCACGCTGACCGTGGTGATCGGCAAGCGGGCCACCCAGGTCCTCTACACCGTGTTCGTGATCCTGCCGTTCCTGGCGCTCGTGCTGCTCGCGCTGTTCTACCCGGTCGCCTGGGTGGGACTGCTCGCGCTGCTGGCTTTCCTGCCGGCGCTCGTGATCGTGTGGGCGTACCGAGAGCCCAAGGAGCTCGTGATCGCGCTGGCACTCACCTCGCTCGGTACGCTCGCGTACGCCGGAGCACTGTTCTGGGCGCTCATCTCGCCCGTGGTGTGAGCGGATCGGGATCCCCGCGGGCGGTCACCGTGCAGGCCCCGCCCACCCGGTGCATAGAGTCTTTTCGTAAGATTCCGAGCATGCCTGTGAGTCTGTCGCGCCCGTCCGCGCCCACCGACACTCTCGGAGACCGGCGGGTCGCGCGCTCATCCCGGCGCTCGCGCGTCGTCCGGACCACGGCCGCCCTGCTCGGCGTCGCACTCGCCGGCGGCCTCGCCGCCTGCTCGAACGACCCCGTCGCCGATCAGTACCGCAACGGCGACAACAAGGGCTACATCGGGTCCGACGGCATGCGCGTCGAGGAGATCAAGCCCGCCGACCGCGACAAGCCCGTGTCCTTCGGGGGCACGCTCGAGAGCGGCAAGAAGTTCAGCAGCACCGAGATCGCCGGCGACGTCGCGGTCGTGAACTTCTGGTACGCCGCGTGCGGACCGTGCCGCGTCGAGGCGGAGGACCTCCAGTCGGTCTGGAAGAAGTTCGACGGCAAGGGCGTCTCGTTCGTGGGCGTGAACACCTACGACCAGGCCGGCACCGCGACGGCCTTCAACGACAAGTACGGGGTCACCTACCCGAGCATCATCGACGTGAACACCGGCGATGCGAAGCTCGCCTTCGCGGAGGTCACCTCGATCCAGGCCACCCCCACCACGCTCGTCCTCGACAAGCAGGGACGGGTCGCGGCGCGCGTGATCGGCCCGATCGGATCCGCCTCGATCCTCGAGACGCTCGTCCAGGACGCGCTGGACGAGAAGTGATGAGCGTGAGCGCGTGAACATCGACGCGATCGTCGGATCGGGCGCTCTCTGGGCGGCGCTTCCGGTGGCCATGCTCGCCGGGCTGCTGTCCTTCCTCTCGCCCTGCGTGCTGCCGCTCGTGCCGGGTTACCTCGGCTTCGTCGGCGGTGCGGTGGGCGGATCCGCGCCCAGGCAGGACGGGACCACGAACGCCCCCACGCGCCGCCAGATGGTGCTCGGGGTGCTGCTGTTCATCCTCGGCTTCACGCTGGTCTTCATCCTCATGGCGGTCGTCGGCGGCACGGCGGGCGTGTTCCTGCTGCGCTGGGGCGATCTGATCACCCGCATCCTGGGTGCGGTCATCATCGTCATGGGCCTCGTCTTCATCGGCGTCTTCGGCTTCGCCCAGCGCACCGTGCGGATGAACGTGTCGGGTCGTGCCGGCCTCATCGGCGCGCCGCTGCTCGGCGTCGCTCTCGGCATCGGCTGGAGCCCCTGCCTGAGCCCGACGCTCTCGGCGATCGTCGCGCTGTCGGTCAACGTGGGCGACGTGAGCCGTGCGGTGTGGCTCGGCATCGCCTACTCGCTGGGCCTCGGCATCCCGTTCCTGCTCGTCGCGCTCGGCTTCGGCTGGGCGACGCGCTCGCTCTCGTTCCTGCGCCGGCACGTGCGTGTCGTCAACATCGTCGGAGGTGCACTGCTCATCGTGCTGGGTCTGCTCATGGTGACCGGCGTCTGGAAGGCGATCATGTCGAGCATCGGGGCGGTGGTCGGCAGTGTCGAACTCCCGCTCTGACACCGAGGCTCCCGACGCCCCCGAAGGCCTCCAGGGACCCGAGGCATCCGAGACCGTGAAGGATCCCATGCGCGAAGGCTCGAAGAAGCGCGAAGGCTCGAAGAAGCAGGCCGGCGTCGATCGCTCGACCGACCCGCTGCGCCCGAGCGACCACATCGACGGCGACGGAGACGCGCGAGGCGACGGCGTCGACTCCCCGAAGCTCAACGTCGTCGGCTGGCTGCGCTGGGGCTGGCGGCAGCTCACCAGCATGCGCACCGCGCTCGTGCTGCTGCTGATCCTCGCGATCGCCGCGATCCCCGGATCGATCTTCCCGCAGCGGATGGCGGATCCGAACGGCGTCACGCAGTGGAAGGCCGACCACCCGGACCTGTTCCCGATCCTGGACGGCATGCAGCTGTTCGACGTCTATCTGTCGGCGTGGTTCTCCGCCATCTACCTGCTGCTCTTCCTGTCGCTGGTCGGCTGCGTGATCCCGCGCATCAAGCACCACCTCAAGGCGCTCCGCTCGCGTCCGCCGCGCACGCCCGTGCGGCTGGGACGACTCGACGACCACCGCGAGGCGACCCGCACGGTCGCCGGATCCGACCCGCGCGCGGCGGCGGAGCAGAGCATCGCGATCGCGGAGAAGCAGCTGCGCGCCCTGCGCTATCGCGTGCAGCGCTACGACGACAAGCGCGGCTTCTCGGTCTCGGCCGAGCGCGGCTACGCCCGCGAGACCGGCAACCTGCTGTTCCACCTCGCCCTGCTCGGCGTGCTCGTATCGGTGGGTGTGGGCGGGAGCTTCGCCTACACCGGCCAGCGCGTGGTCGTGCAGGGCACGAGCTTCGTGAACACGCTTCTCGACTACTCGTCGATGAACCGCGGTCGCTTCGTCTCCGACGACGCGCTCGCGCCCTACCGGATGACGCTGGACTCCTTCGACGTCACCTACCAGCCGTTCGAACCGGGCAAGTCGTCGTCGGGTCAGGCCGGTGACTTCGCCGCGAACGTGACGGTCTCGGAGCCGGGGCAGAAGGAGCACAAGGCCGCCGTGCAGGTGAACCACCCGCTCGGGATCGCGGGCGACCGCGTCTACCTGCTCGGCAACGGGTACGCCCCGACCATCACGGTCCACAACGCCAAGGGCGATGTCGTCTTCCACGACTCGGTGCCGTTCCTGCCGCAGAACAACAGCACGATGATGTCGATCGGGATCGTCAAGGTCGCCGACGGCCTGCCGGAGCAGCTCGGGCTGCAGGGCTTCTTCTACCCGACCTCGGCGAAGCTGGCCACCGGCGCGCTCACCTCGGTCTACCCGGACCTCATCAACCCCACCCTCACGCTGAACGTGTTCGCCGGCGATCTCGGCATCGACGACGGCACCCCTCGTTCGGTGTATGTGCTCGACACCGGATCCATGACCCAGCTCACGGGCGGCAAGACCGGGACGAAGTCGATCGAGCTCGCCCCTGGCGAGACCACCGCGCTGCCCAACGGCATGGGAACCATCACGTTCGACAACGAGGCACCGAAGGACGCGAAGGACTACTCCCAGTCCGTCAAGCGCTACGTCTCGCTGCAGATCCACCACGACCCCTCCGAGCAGTGGGTGCTGATCTTCGCCGTGGTGGCCCTGCTCGGTCTCGTGCTCGCGCTGTTCGTGCCGCGCCGGCGCATGTGGGTCAAGGCGACGGTCGTCGACGGCGCCGTGCACCTGGAGTACGCGGGCCTCGCACGAGGCGAGGACCCCACCCTCGCCGCCGCCGTGGAGGACCTGCGCGACGGCCATGGGCGCCTGCTCGACGCCGACGGCGCGACCGTGGCGGTCCCGGAGGCGGACACGGCGCCCGAGACGGATCGGGATGCCGGGAAGGTCCCGGACACAGCTGCGGTTCCCGAGACCGCAACCCCGACGAATCAGAGCCCGATGACAGCGGACGCTTCGACACGCTCAGCGACCGATAGCGGAAAGTAGGCTGACAGCATGAACTTCGACTCCCTGTCGATCCTGACGATCTGGACCGCGGTCGCGATCTACGCCGCGGCCTTCATCGCCTACGCGTT
The DNA here is from genome assembly GCF_000956505.1 of Microbacterium azadirachtae. Lineage (GTDB taxonomy): Bacteria > Actinomycetota > Actinomycetes > Actinomycetales > Microbacteriaceae > Microbacterium > Microbacterium azadirachtae_A. The sequence continues at coordinate 13,181 of NZ_JYIX01000014.1, forward strand.
CGACCTGGCCAAGCGCTCGCAGGTCGCCGCCGACGCCAAGGCCGTCGTGCCCGAGCGCGAGCTCGTCGGCGCGGCCGTGGGCGCATCGGCCTCCTCGGCCGGTCGCGCGACCGGTTCCGGCGCCGCGGGCAAGACGTCATCGGCCCCGCAGCGGTTCGTCATGGCGCGGATCGGCACGGCGTTGGCCACGCTCGGCTTCCTGTTCCACCTGGCGGGCACGGTGCTCCGCGGCGTCGCCGCCGGCCGGGTGCCGTGGTCGAACATGTACGAGTTCTCGATGACGGGAACGCTGCTGATCATCGCGGTCTATATCGGCGTGAACATCTGGTTCGACCTGAAGTACCTCGGCACCTTCATCGTGGGCCTCGTCGTGGTGCTGCTCGGCGGCGCCGCCACCGGCTTCTACGTCGAGGTCGTGCCGCTCGCCGACCCACTCAAGAGCGTGTGGCTCGTGATCCACGTGTTCGTGGCATCGCTCGGCACCGCGTTCTTCGCGCTCGCCTTCGCGCTCAGCGTGTTCCAGCTCATGCAGGCGCGCCGTGAGGCGAAGGTGCTCGCGGAGGCCCCCAAGGCCGGTCCGCGCTTCCTCGCCACGCTGCCCTCCTCGGAGCGCCTGGAGGGCCTCGCCTACCGGTTCGCGACGGTGGGCTTCATCTTCTGGACGTTCACCCTCATCGCCGGATCCATCTGGGCCAACGACGCCTGGGGTCGCTACTGGGGCTTCGACACCAAGGAGACCTGGACGTTCATCATCTGGGTGCTCTACGCGGGCTACATCCACGCCCGTGCGACGCGCGGCTGGCGCGGATCCCGCTCGGCCTGGCTGTCGATCGTCGGCTTCGCCGCGGTGCTGTTCAACTTCACCATCGTCAACCTGTTCTTCAAGGGCCTGCACGTCTACTCGGGCCTGAGCTGAGCGGCGCGACCTCGCAGGGCAGGCGGTGAGCGCTCGGCGGGCCTGGCTGCGGCCCGGCGCGCTCGCCGTGATCGCCCTGGCGCTCGTCGCCGCGGGCGTCGTGATCAGCGGCCTCCTGCCGCTCGCCGATGCCGGGGCGCTGGCGGGACGCACCGCGCCGGTGCTCGGCTTCGTGATCGCGATCACGATCGTCGCCGAGCTCGCGCGGGATGCCGCCGTGTTCGACGTGATCGCGCAGCATCTGGCCCGCTGGGGGCGCGGCAGGGTGATCGCGCTCTGGGGAGCGGTGGTCCTCCTCGCGGTGGTCAGCACGATCTTCCTCTCGCTCGACACGACCGCCGTGATCGTCACGCCGGTCGTCGTGCTCCTCGCGCAGGGCGTGGGCGTCTCCCCGCTGCCCTTCGCGCTCGCCACGGTCTGGCTCGCCAACACCGCGTCCCTGCTGCTGCCGGTGTCGAACCTGACGAACCTGCTGGCGGCTCCGGCCATCGGCGCGGATCCGCTCGCCTTCCTCGCGCTGAGCTGGGCTCCCGCGCTCGCGGGCGTGCTCGTGCCCGTCGTGATCCTCACGCTCGCGCACCGTCGCACGCTGTTCGGGCGGTACGCGTCACCGGTGCAGGCAGATCCCTCCGACCGCGTGCTGTTCCTCGTCTCGGCCGTCGTGCTCGTCGCCCTGCTGCCGCTGCTCGCCCTCGTGAGGGACGTGTGGATCCCGGCATCGGCCGCCGCGTTGATCCTGATCGTGCTGTTCGCCGTCCGGAGGCGCCGCGCGCTGCGTCTCTCCCTGGTGCCGTGGCAGGCGCTCGGACTCGCCGCGGCGCTCTTCGTGATCGTCGAGGCGGCCCATGCGCGCGGGCTCGCGGCGCTGCTCTCGCCGCTCGCCGCGACCGGGCACGACGCGCTCGAACTGCTGCGTGTCGCGGGCATCGGAGCGCTCACGGCGAACGGCATCGACAACCTCCCCGCCTACCTCGTGCTCGAGCCGATCGCCTCGCACGACCCCATCGCGCTCATGGCGCTGCTCATCGGCGTCAACCTCGGACCGCTCGTGACGCCGTGGGCCTCGCTCGCGATCCTGCTGTGGCACCACCGCGTCACCGCGCTCGGGGTGTCCATCCCGTGGGGGCGATTCGCCCTCTGGGGCCTCGGCGCCGCGACGGCCACGGTGGGAGTCGCCGTGCTCGCGCTCGCGGCCGTTTCCTGAATCGCGGATCCGGGCTATCGTCGCGGCATGTGCCGGAATATTCGCTGCCTTCACAACTTCGAGCCGCCCACGAACGATGACGAGGTGCGGGAGGCCGCGCTCCAGTTCGTCCGCAAGGTGAGCGGATCCACGCACCCGTCGCGCGCGAACACCCCCGCGTTCGAGCAGGCGATCGACGAGATCGCGGAGGCGACCCGGCGGATGCTCGATCAGCTCGTCACGAACGCCCCGCCGAAGACGCGCGAGGCCGAGGCCATCAAGGGGCGGCAGCGCCACGAGAAGCGCATGGAGCGCGAGGTCAGGATCCGCACGGCGACGCCCTGAGACCGGAAACCTTCGGAAAGGGAAAGACAGGCGCGGCCCCGGGGGAGGTGGGGCCGCGCCTGCCGCTTCCAGAATCAGATCGCCGGCGCCAGCACCGCACGGACCGAGGTCGTGCGGCGGGCCGTCACGGCCAGCGTCGTCGCGATCAGGGCGAGCACGGCCCAGACGGCGAGCGCGGCGATCGCGGATCCGACGCCCTCCTCGCCCAGCAGCGCGGTCGCCGCGGGGGACGTGGGCAGGAACCCGGCGATCGTGGCGAGCCATCCGGGCAGCGTCGAGATGATCCCCGCGCCGAGCGCGGCCACGCCCATGACGGCGGAGATCCAGCGGCCGACCCCGCCGAGGACGGCGACGAGGGCCTGGTTCACGGCGGCGAACGCGATGCCGGCGAGCACGGCGACGCCGGCGAAGCCCCACCAGCGCGACGGATCGTACTTCGCGACGATCTCGACCACGAGCGCGACCAGCAGGCCCTGTGCGGCGCCGATCGCGGCGGCCGGGGCGAATCCGCGCAGGGCGAGCGAGGCGGACGCGCGGCGCGAGGTGAGCGCCCGCGCGGTGAACGTCCGCATCACGAGGAACGACGCCAGGCTGCCGAACCAGAGCACGACCGCCGCGAGCAGCGGGATCGCGGTGGGACCGAACATGCCACCCGAGGTGTCGGCCTTCACCGGATCGGCGACGACGGAGGCCAGCGAGGACGCCTGGCTGTCGGTGCGCTTCGGCAGCGAGTCCGCCGCCTGGTGCAGGCCCGAGGCGAGGCTCGACGTGCCGGTCGCGAGGGATCCGATGCCGGTGCCCAGCTGCGTCGCGCCATCGGCGAGCTGGGTCGCCCCCGACTGCAGCCCGGTGGCGCCGGTCGCGAGGTTGCCCGCGCCGGTCGCGCTCTGCGACGTGCCGTCGGCCAGCTGGCCGAGCCCCGCGGAGAGCTGGTTGACGCCGTCGGCGGCGGTGCGGAACTGGCCGGGCAGAGCGGCGAACCCTGAGACTCCCGCGGCGACGGAGGCGCTGCCCGCAGCTGCTCCCGTGGCCGCAGGCTGGATCTCAGTCGCGGTGCCTGAGAGATCCTTCAGCAGGTCGCAGAGTTGCTTCTGCGTGGTCGAGTCGCACATGGTGACGGCGTTGCGGAGGCCTAGCTCGAGCCCGTCGACGCCCGTGCTGGTGATCGTGGCTCCCTGCGCCGTCTGGTTGGCTCCGGCGATGAGTTCGGTCACACCCTTGCCCGGCGTCGTCAGCGCATCCGCGCCCTGCGCGAGCCCGGCGCCGATCTGATTCGCACCGGTCTGCGCCGAGGTGATCCCGTTCGCGATCGTGTCCAGGCCGTTCGAGAGCTGCGAGGCGCCGTCGGCGAGCTGGCCCGCACCGTCGGCGAGCTTGGTCGCGCCGTCCGGGAGCGCGGCGGCTCCGGTCGCGGCGGAGGCTGCTCCGGCGGCGAGCTTGTCGGCGCCGTCCGCCGCCTCGCCGATCTTGTCGCCCAGGGTGCCGAAGCCGACCAGGACGTTCTGCAGGGTGCTCTTGGAGATCTCGCTGCCCATGGTCGACGCGGCGGTCGCGGCGATCTGGTTCGCGATGAGGCCGTCCGCGGCACGCGCCTGCGGGGCGGTCGTCACCGAGATCGTCGCCTTCTCGGCGGACTTCGCCGGATCCTGCACGGCGCTGCCACCCGAGACCGCGGCGGCGGAGAAGTCCTTCGGGATCCGCACGACGGCCTGGTAGGTGCCGTCCTTGAGCCCTGCCGCGGCGTCCTTCTCGTTCGAGATCACCCAGGTGAGGTTCTCGTCCTTCTTCCCGGTGCCGTCGACGAGGCCTGCCGAGAGCTGGCGCCCGAGCGGGGCGAGCTGGCCGTTCACCGTGACCGGCTCGTCGTCGTTCACGATCGCGGCGGTCATGGTGTCGAGACGCTGCGTGGGATCCTGCAGCGCGGCGACGAGCACGCCGCCGAGGACGGCGGGCAGCAGCAGCACGCCGATGAGCGTGAGGGCGGTGATCGGCTTGTGCGTACGGGCGCGTTCGATCAGCGCGGACAGGCGGTTGGTCATGCGGTCACCTCGTCGAGGTCGGTGGTGGGCGCGTCGGAGGCCGTGAGGGGTGCGGCGGGCGGGTGGTCGAGGTCCCGCGTCTGCGGATCCGCCCACCCGGCGTCGGTCAGCAGTCGCGCGGCGGCGGAGGCGTCCGCGGCCGTGGCGAGCACGGCGAGCGTGCCGCGGCGAGCGGCATCCCGCAGCATCGCGACGGCCTGCTCGCTCTGCGCGAGGGTGAGGCGGTCGGCCCCGTCGATCGCCACGAGCGTGGTGCGGCCGCGGAGCGCTTCGCGCAGTTCGCGCAGCGGATCCGTCCCGCCGTCCACGATCACGCAGCCGACGTGCGCACGCACCCAGGCCGCGCGTCCCGGCAGCAGGTGTCCTGCCACGCGCAGGCGTCCCTCGGAGGGCACGCGCGCGGTGAGGGCCAGCGCGACGGCGCGGCGCACCGCTCCATCGCCTCCGGTGAGCACGAGGGCGGATCCGGCCGGCACCCGCAGGTTCAGTCCGTCTGTCACGCCGGGGACGGCCAGTCCGTCGGCGGCGATCACGGAGTCGTCACCGGGCCAGGAGGCCAGGTGACGCTCGCGCTCCACCGCCTCGCCCTCGATGTCGACGCTCGGCAGGATCTTCTCGAGCCACGCGGGGATCTCCCACGCGCGCTCGCCGAGGATCGCCATGAGCGCGGGGATCAGGGTCATCCGAACGAGGAACGCGTCGATCGCGATGCCCGCGGCGAGACCCAGCGCGATCGGCTTGAGCGAGGAGTCGCCCTCGGGCACGAACGCCACGAACACGGCGAACATGATGAGCCCCGCGGCGGTGACGACCTTCGCGGATCCGGTGAAGCCTCCTCGTACGGCGCGCAGTGCGGCGGCCCGGCGCTCGGCGCGGTCGGCGCTGCGGGACCCTGCGTCGTGCACATAGTCCTCGCGCATCCGCGAGACGAGGAACACCTGGTAGTCCATGGCGAGGCCGAACAGCACGCCCATCAGGATGATCGGCATGAAGCTGATGATCGGACCCACCCGTGCGACGTGCAGGGCGTCGGCGAACCAGCCCCACTCGAAGACCGCGGAGACCACGCCGAACGCGGCCACGATCGAGAGCAGGTAGCCGAGAGCCGCCGTGACGGGCACCCAGATCGAGCGGAACACGATCGTCAGCAGCACGAGCGACAGGCCGATCACGAAGATGCCGAACGGCAGCAGCGCGGCGCCGAGCTGGTCGGAGATGTCGATCGCGACGGCCGTGAACCCTGTCACCTTCACGTCGATCCCGAACTTCTTGAGCCACTCGTCATGGTGCGAGCGCAGTTCGCGCACGAGGTCGGCGGTGGCGGGGGCGTCCGGCGCGGTCGTGGGGATCACCTGGACGATGCCGGTGTCGGCGGTCTGGTTCGGGGTGGCCAGGGCGATCTCGGCGACCCCGGGGAGCTTGCCGACCGCATCGCCCAGATCCTTCATGAGACCGACCGGATCCTTCGACGTCACGATCGTGCCGGTGAGGATGAGCGGGCCGTTGAACCCGGGGCCGAAGTGCTCGGCGGTGAGGTCGTAGTTCTCGCGCGCCTCGGATCCCTGCGGCTGCACGCCGGAGTTCGGCAGCGCGAGCGCGAGGTTCGCGGCGGGGACGGCGACGACCCCGAGCCCGAGGACGATCGCGAGCGCGACGAGGACAGGGTGCCGGGTGACGCCGCCCACCCAGCGCTCGGAGAACGGCCGGCGCGGGGCCGCCTCGGCCTTGCCCTTCTTCGCACGGCGGGGCCGGGCGGGGCGTCCCGCCACGCGGCCCTTAAGGAAGCCGAGGATCGCGGGCGTCAGCGTCACGGCGATCAGCACGGCGATCATGACCGCGACGGCCGCCGCGATGCCCATCGTGGTGAGGAACGGAATACCGGCGAAGCCGAGGCCGATGAGCGCGATCAGCACCGTGATGCCGGCGAAGACCACCGCGGAGCCGGCCGTGCCGGTCGCGCGCGAGGCGGACTCCTCCGGATCCACCCCCGCACGCACCTGGTCCTGATGTCGCGCGACGATGAACAGTGCGTAGTCGATGCCGACCGCGAGCCCGAGCATGAGCGCGAGCAGGGGAGTGGTCGAGGAGACCGACGCGAAGGCGGTCGCGGCGAAGATCGCGGCCATCGAGACGCCCACGCCCAGCACCGCCGTGAGCAGCGGCATGCCCGCCACGACGAATGAACGGAACGTCACGATCAGCACGAGCAGTGCGATCACGAGGCCGATGCCCTCGGTGATCGAGATCGCCGGGATCGACATCGAGAAGAGATCTCCGCCGATCACGGCGTGCGCGCCCTGCGGCAGGTCCTTCTCGAGGTCGCTCACCGCCGTGCGCAGCGTGTCCTTGGTGGCGGCCGAGACGTCCGAGGCCTGGCCGTCGAACTGCAGGCGCACGATCGCCGCGGAACGGTCGTCGGAGACCATGCCGGTCACGTGCTCGTCGTAGGGGCTCGTGGCGGCGAGGACGCCGTCGACCTTCCCGAGGTCGGTCACGGTCCGCTCGATCGGCGTCTTGTAGTCCTGGTCGGTGACGCTGTCGCCGTCCGCAGCCACGACGATGAACTGCGCGCTCGTGCCGCTCACCTGGGGGAAGGTGCGCTCGAGCTGCTCCAGGCCCGCCTGCGATTCCGTGCCGGGGATCGTGAACGCGTTGTCCGTGCCCTTGCCGAGGGCGAGCGCTGCGCCGCCGGCGATGCCGAGCACCAGCAGCCAGGCCACGAGCACGCGCCAGGGGTGCCGGAACGACCAGCGGCCGAGCGAGGAGAGGAGAGTCGACACGGGTTTCCTCCGGAGGGAGTGCGGGCGGGTTCGATACACTGGTGTATCCGATACGTCTATGTATCGTAAGACGACGGCGCCGGGATAGTCTGTGCGCGGGATGTGAATCGCGGGCCCGAGGCCCGCAGGAGGTGCGGATGACCGGCAGTGCGACCAGGAGCCGGGAGAACACGCGCGCGCGGCTGCTCGAGGCGGCAGCGCTGGTGTTCGCCGAGGAAGGGCTCGACGGTGCGACCGTCGAGGCCGTGTGCGAGCGCGCCGGCTTCACGCGCGGCGCGTTCTACTCGAACTTCGAGTCGAAGGACGAGCTGTTCCTCGAACTCGCCGGATCCGTGTCGGCCGAGCGCCTGACCGCCGTGCGCGCGAGGGTGACCGAGCTGAACGAGGCCGGTGCGCTCGCCCAGGACTGCGATGCGACGACGCTCGTGCAGCAGGTCATGGACACCGGCAAGGACGACCGCCTCGGCGTCATGCTGCTGAGCGAGATCCGCCTCCGCGCCCTGCGGGATCACGCCTGGGGCAAGGCCTATCTCAAGCAGGAGCAGGAGATGGTCGCCGGCATCGCCCGGATCATCGACGACATCGCCGCGACCGGCACGATCACGCTGCGGGTCGACTCCGAGGTCGCGGCCCGCATGCTGCTGATCATCTGGGAGGGCACGACCGTGCGCGGCGCGATGGCCGGCAAGGACGACGCCCAGCTCCGCCGCACCGGCAGCGTCGAGCTCGGCCGGATGGTGTCACTGCTGCTCGGGTGAGGCGGCGGGCTTGCGGCTTGGGGGCGCGTGCTCTCGTTTTGGGGCGTGTGGTGGCACGGATTCCGTGTGTGGTGCGCCCCAAACCGGCAGAGTGCGCCCCGAAACCAGGCGTGGTGCGCCCCGAAACCACTGACACCGGAGCGTGCTCGATGCTCGGGGAGGTCATGTTGGGGCGTGCGCTCTCGTGTTGGGGCGCATGCTGGCACAGATTCCGTGTGTGGCGCGCCCCAAACCGGCGGGGTGCGCCCCGAACTGCGTCGGCCGGACCGTGTCCGGCGTCAGCGACCGTCGGCGGCGAGCAGCCCGTGGCAGCGGCTGAGGCGGTCCAGCCACCAGCCCCGGCGCTCTGCGGGGGCCTCGAGGCGGGCGAGCGCGGCCGCATCGGGGACGACCCGGGCCGCAGAGACCATGCCGCCGTGCGGGCGGGCATCCGCGACGTCGTCGGCGAACAGCGATGCCGTGCCGAGTCCGCAGTCGTGGTCGAGCACGGGCAGCGCCGCGGCGAGTGCGGCGCCGAGCGAGAGGCCGACCGCGGTGTCGAGCGCGCTCGAGACGACCACGGGCAGTCCCGCCTCCGCGACGATCCGCAGCGCGCGCTCGATGCCGCCGAGCGGCTGCGCCTTGATGACGAGCAGATCCGCGGCTCCGGCCCGGGCGACCGCGAGCGGATCCGTCGCCTTGCGCACGCTCTCGTCCGCGGCGATCGGGATGTCGAGGTAGCGGATCCGCTCGCGCAGCTCGACGAGCTCCTCGACAGTCGCGCAGGGCTGCTCGGCGTACTCCAGATCGAAGGGGGCGAGGGCGTGGATCGCGCGCTCGGCCTCGTCGACGTTCCAGCCGGCGTTCGCGTCGATGCGGATCCGGCCCTCCGGCCCCATCTCGGCGCGCACCGCGCGGACACGGGCGAGGTCGTCGGCGAGGCTCTGCCCGGCCTCGGCGACCTTGACCTTCGCCGTGCGGCAGCCGTCGAAGCGTGCGAGCACTCCGGGAACCTGGTCCGCGGGCACGGCCGGGATCGTCGCGTTCACGCGGATCCCCTCGCGCATCGCGGAGGGGCGAGGATGCCAGGCATCCGCGATCGCGGCGGACAACCACGTCGACGCCTCGGCATCGCCGTACTCGGCGAACGGGGAGAACTCGGCCCAGCCCTCCGGCCCCTCGAACAGCAGCGCCTCGCGGACGTCCACCCCGCGGAACCGCGTGTGCAACGGGAGCGCGACCACCCGCGCGGTGTCGAGGATCTCGGGGAGCGCGGGGAGGTCGGTCATGCCCCCATCATGCACCCGCGGATCCGCTCCGCCGCGCCGGCTCGGACGTGTCCTCGAGAGGTGTTCGAGCGCGGTCGGGGGTGCGACGATCCGCACAGGGTGCGACGTTCTGCACGCGGCTGAGCCGGATCCGTGCGCGGATCGTCGCACCGTGTGCAAAACGTCACGGGATCGCGGCCGGGATCCCCGCCCGCGCCCCGGCCCGGGCGCCGCGGATCAGCCGAGCCGCTTCTGCAGCTCGCCCAGACGCCCGGAGGGGTGGAAGCCGAGAGCGACGTTGACGGCGAGCATGTGCTCGTTCGACTCGGCGTTGTAGGTCACGACCCGCGGCGTGCCCGGCATCTCGCGCTGCAGCCGGCGCAGGTTCTCCAGCTTCACCCGCATGCCCAGGCGGTGGCCGCGATCCTGCCGTCGGACGAGCGTCCCCCACTGGTACGCGGCGCTGTCGTCCCCGGAGACCACGAGCTGCGAGTACGCGGCGACCTGACCGTCCGGGGTGAGCGCGACGACGCAGAACGAGGTGCGACCCTGTGCGGCCACGAGCTCCTCGCTCTCGCGGATCTCCGCCACGTCGGCAGTCGCGGCCTCGATGTCGAGGTCGCCCATCGGCGCCTCGGTGTCGAGCGAGCTGGAGAGCTCGGCCCATCCGGCGACGACGTCCTCGGGCACGGGGCCGGTCCAGCTGCGCAGCAGGTAGCCGTCGTCGGGGGTTCCGGCGGCGAGGCGATCGAGCAGATCCTCGGTCACGGGCAGGTCGAGCACGCTCTCCCGGTCGCCGAGTGCGAGCGCGTAGCCGTGCCTGCGGCCGAACTCGACGCCCGGATGCCCCGTGCCGTCGGCGGGTACGGAGGCGGCCCAGCTCGTGTCGGCCAGGAAGGTGCGCCGAGAGCGCGCGATCGCACGTTCCTCCAGCTCGGTGAGCAGCGCGGATCCGATGCCCGACCGCCGCGCCCCCGGTACGACGTACACCGCGATATCCGCGAGATGGGTGTTGTCCTTGAGCGGGAAGGCGAGGGAGGCCGCACCGACGACCGTCCCATTTCGCCGTGCGAGGAAGGCATGCTGTTCGAACGTCGCCGAGTCCTGCTGAAGCTCCGTCCGCGTCTCCTCGAGCGACCACAGCACGGCGTCGCCTCCGCGATCGGCACGCAGGGCGGCCGCGTACACCTCCCACCAGGCATCCACGGCCGGGGCGTCGAAGGCGTCGACGGGCTGGATCTCGATCGTCATACCTCCACGCTATGCGAGTGCGACGGACAGGATCGTGTCATTGACAATAGTGTGCGACGCACAATATGGTGTTGAACATGAGCGATGAGGAGTTCGACGGACACCTGCAGGAGCTGCGGCGCGGCACGGTCGTGCTCGCGAGCCTGCGGCTGCTGCGCGAGCCCGGATACGGCTACGGCCTGCTGGAGCAGCTGAGCGCCGCCGGCTTCCCGACCGACTCCAACACCCTCTACCCGCTGCTGCGACGCCTCGAGAAGCAGGGTTACCTCGCGAGCGAGTGGAACACCGAGGAAGCGCGACCGCGCAAGTTCTATCGCACCTCCGACGCCGGGCACCGCCTGGCCGACACCCTCACCCGCGACGTGCAGGCCATCGCCGCCGCCGCGAAGAATCTTCCCTGACCTCCTGGAGGAGAACATCATGGACACCGACACGACCCTTGCCGAGCGCTACGTGACCGCGGTGGCGCGGTCCGTTCCCGTCGCCGATCGCGAGGAGGTCTCCGCCGAGCTGCGCGCGTCGATCGCGGACGAAGTCGACGGCCGTATCGCCGCCGGCGAGGAAGCGGCGGCGGCGGAGTACGCCGTGATCGCGGAGCTCGGCGACCCCATCGCCTACGCCGCGTCGCTCTCCGGGAGGCCGCTCGTGCTGATCGGACCCCGCTACTACGCCGCGTGGCTCCGCCTGCTGCGTCTGCTTCTGGCGATCGTCGTCCCGGTCGCCGCCGTGATCGCGGGGATGATCCGAGCGATCGGCGGAGGCGATGTCGGCGCGGTGATCGGTGCGATGATCCCCACGATCCTCATGTCCGGCATCCAGGTCGCGTTCTGGACGACACTCGTCTTCGCCGCGCTGGAGCGTCTCGGATCCACCGGCGACACCGTGCTCGAATGGACTCCCGAGAAGCTGCCCCGCACCGTGATCCTCGGCGCGCGGATGGCGGATCTGATCGGCATGGCGGTCCTGACCGTGACCCTGATCGGCTCCGTCATCTGGGACCGCACCATCGGCTGGGGCGACGACCACGTGCACGTCCTGGCGCCGGGCCTCTGGCCCTGGGTCATGACGGCGTGGTTCGGGCTGCTCCTGATCGGGCTGGTCGTGGAGGCGTTCGTCGCCGTGCGCGGACGGTGGAACGCGCCGCTCGCCGCCGTGAGCATCGTGGCGAGCCTGGTCGCGATGCTCGGCGCGATCGTGCTGATCTGGCGGGGCGCCGTCATCGCCCCCGACCTGATGGCGCGCATGCAGGCCGCGAGCACGCCGACCGCGGACATCGTGCAGATCGTGAACATCTCGATCACGGCCGTGCTGGGCGGGATCCTGATCGGCATCCTGTTCGACGCCTACCGCAAGCTGGGTCTCGCCCGCGAGGCCTGAGCGAGCCCGCGAAGGACGGGACCCGGAATAGGCTGGGATCCGTGACCGAGAAGCCCGTCTCCGACCTGTTCGATCCCGCCGAGTGGACGCTCGCGCCGGGCGCGGGGGAGTACACCGACATCACCGCGCACGTCTCGAACGACGGACGGATCGCCCGCATCGCCTTCGACCGGCCCGAGGTGCGCAACGCGTTCCGCCCGCACACGGTCGACGAGCTGTACCGCGCGCTCGACGAGGCCCGTCAGGATCCGCGGATCGGCGTGGTCCTGCTCACCGGCAACGGGCCGAGCCCGAAGGACGGCGGCTGGGCGTTCTGCTCCGGCGGCGACCAGCGGATCCGCGGACGGGACGGCTACAAGTACTCCGAGGACGAGGCGACGGTGCCGGCCGAGGCGCAGGCCAGGTCGGGCAGGCTGCACATCCTCGAGGTGCAGCGCCTCATCCGGTTCATGCCGAAGGTCGTCATCGCGGTCGTGCCCGGCTGGGCCGCCGGCGGCGGGCATTCGCTGCACGTGGTCTGCGACCTGACGATCGCGAGCGCCGAGCACGGCCGGTTCAAGCAGACCGATGCCGATGTCGGATCCTTCGACGCCGGATACGGATCCGCCTACATGGCCCGCCAGACGGGGCAGAAGTTCGCGCGCGAGGTCTTCTTCCTCGCCGAGGAGTACTCCGCCGAGCGCGCCATGCAGGCGGGCGCCGTGAACCGCGTCGTGCCGCACGCCGAGCTCGAGCACGAGGCGATCGCGATGGCCAGGACGATCCTGACGAAGTCGCCCACCGCGATCCGCATGCTGAAGTTCGCCTTCAACGCGGTGGACGACGGGCTGGTCGGCCAGCAGGTCTTCGCGGGCGAGGCCACGCGCCTGGCCTACGGCACGGATGAGGCCGTCGAGGGCCGCGACTCCTTCCTGGAGAAGCGCGAGCCCGACTGGTCCCCCTACCCCTGGCACTTCTGACGATGAGGCTGCGCGCCGTCGACGGGGCGGATCCGGTCGCGGTCGGGGCGGGGCTGCCGGCGGCGCTCGACGGTGCGGCGCCCCTCGCACTCGGATTCGCGCCGGGGCCCGGCGATGACGTCGCCGACGGGACCGCGGTCGTCATCGCGACCTCGGGATCCACGGGCGTGCCGAAGCGGGTCGTCCTCTCCGCCGCTGCTCTGACCGCGAGCGCGGAGGCGACCGCACGGCGGATCGGATCCGGGCAGTGGATGCTCGCCCTGTCGGCCGGCTATGTCGCCGGGCTGCAGGTGCTCGTGCGCGCGCACCTCGCGGGCACGGCGCCCGTGCTGCTCGAGGGGCGATTCACGCCGGCCTCGTTCGCGGCGGCGACGCGCGGCATGGGTGCGGGGCCGCGTTACGCGTCGCTCGTGCCCGCGCAGCTCGCGACGCTGCTGGACGCGGCCGAAGACCGGGACGTGCGCGAGGCACTGGCGTCCTACGACGCGCTGCTGCTCGGCGGGCAGGCGCTACCGCCGGTGCTCCGGGAGCGGGCCGCGGCGCTCGGCGCCCGCGTCGTGCGCACCTACGGATCCAGTGAGACCGCGGGCGGCTGCGTGTACGACGGGGTCGCGCTGGATGGAGTGCGCGTCGCGTCCGTCGACGGCGAGCTGCGGATCGCCGGTCCGACGCTGGCCGACGGCTATCTCGGCGACCCCGAGCTGACCGCGCGCACGTTCGTCGCCGACGCGGCGGGCGAGCGCTGGTACCGCACGGGCGATGCCGGCGACGTGGCCGACGGCAGGGTCGCGGTGACCGGGCGCATCGACAACGTCATCGTCTCGGGCGGAACGAACGTGTCGCTGGACCGAGTCGAGCGCGCGGTGCGCGCAGTGGCGGGCCTCGAGGGCGCCGTCGTTGCGGCGATCGCCGACGAGCGCTGGGGGCAGGGATCCGCGATCGTGGTCGCGCTGCGGACCGGGCTCGCCGATTCCGCGCCGGCGCTGCTCGCCGCCGCCCGCGAGCGCGTCGCAGCCGAGGTGGGTGCCGAGGCACGTCCGGCCCGGATCGTTCCCGTCGAGGCGCTGCCGCTGCTGTCTTCGGGCAAGCCCGACCGCCGCGCGATCGCCGCGCTCGCCGCCGGGCGCTGAGCCCGGTCGCCGCCCCGGGGATACATCTCCCGGCGGATGACCCCGGCGGATCCGGTCGCGTACCGTGAGGGGGTGATCCGCACCATTCCGCGCTTCTGGCTCGTGCTCGACATCGTGGGCAGCGCCATCGGCCTGCTGCTCACGCTGCCCCTCACGTACGTCTTCGAGGCGGGCACGATGAGCCGCTGGATCCCGGACGGCCCGGTCTCGATCCTGCTCGTGCTGCTGGTCGCGGTCATCCAGTGGGGCGCGGCGGCGATCAGCCGGCTCTCTCCGGTGCTGGCCTTGATCGTGGCGTGGTTCGGCGCGCTGCTGCAGATGGCGTGCGGCTTCTCGCCCGGTGCCTATAACCTCGCGATCCTCGCCGTGGTGTTCGCGACGTCGGCCTGGGGATCGATGCGCCTGCTCTGGATCGGCGGCGCCTCGGCACTGGGGGGCGGGCTCATCGCGGGCGGCTACATGTCGCTCATCAACGAAGAGGCGCTCATCCAGGACACCGAGACCGGACTGCGCGTCGCGCTGGTCGCGGTGCTCCTCGGGACCGTGTCCGTGCTCACCCTGGTGATGGCCTGGGGCGCCGGTCTGCTGTGGCGGGTCGTGCTGCACGGCCGCCGCACCCGCGACGCGCAGGTGCGGGCAGAGGCGGTCGCCGTCGCGGAGCAGGAACGGGTGCGGATCGCCCGCGACATGCACGACGTGGTCGCGCACTCGCTCGCGGTGGTGATCGCGCAGTCCGACGGCGCGCGCTACGCCGCAGCCGCGGATCCGGCGCAGGCGACCGCGGCGCTGACCACGATCGGGCAGACGGCGCGCGCGGCCCTCTCCGATGTGCGACTGCTGCTCGCGCAGCTGCGGCACAGCGAGGGGCAGGGGCCGCAGCCCACGCTCGCCGATCTGGAGACGCTGTACACACAGGTGCGCGCCGCCGGGATCGAACCGCGCGTCACCGTCGACCCGATGCCGCCGGGGGAGCCCCCGGCCGGCATCCAGCTGGCCGTGTACCGGATCCTGCAGGAGGCGCTGACCAACGCGATCCGGCACGGCGCCGGCGACGTCGACGTCTGGCTCGGCTGGCATGCCGACCACGTGCAGATCACGGTGCGCAACGCTGTGCCGCCGACGCCGCGGCAGGCGCACATGGAGCGCGGGCACGGCCTCATCGGCATGCGCGAGCGCGCTCAGCTGGTCGGCGGGACGCTCAGCGCGGAGCACGAGGCGGTGGGCTTCGTGGTGCGCGCGGTGCTCCCGATCGGGCCGGCCGCCGACTAGCTGCAGTGCCCAGGCGCTGTGCCGGAGCGGTCCTGGAGTCGTCCTGGCACCGCGCCGAGTCCTGGCGCTGCGCGAGGGGATGACAGACTTTCCGGAGGCGCGGATCCGATCGCGCGGAACGAGGAGGCAGGATGATCCGTGTCGTGCTGGTCGACGACCAGGCGCTGTTCCGTGCCGGGATCCGCATGCTCGTCGCGTCGCAGCCCGACCTCGAGGTCGTCGGTGAGGCGGGGAACGGGCAGGAGGCCATCGAGGTCGTGCGCGCGACGCGCCCCGACGTCGTGATGATGGACATCCGGATGCCGGTCATGGACGGGCTGACCGCCACCGCGCGCATCCTGGAGGAGGCGGATCCGCCGCGGATCGTGATGCTCACGACGTTCGATCTCGACGAGGCGGCCGCGCGCGCGATCCGTCAGGGGGCGAGCGGCTTCCTGCTCAAGGACGCGGATCCCGAATTCCTGCTCGCGGCGATCCGCACGGTGCACTCCGGGTCCAGCGTGATCGCGGCGTCGGCCACCCGTGATCTGTTCGCGCACTTCGCGGCGCCTGCGCAGGTCCCGGTTCCGGCGAGCTACGGCGACCTCACCGAGCGCGAGAAGGAGATCTTCGCGCTCGCCGCGAGAGGTCTGTCCAACGCCGAGATCGCCGCCCGCGAGTTCCTCTCCGAGGCCACCGTGAAGACGCACATCAGCCGGATCCTCACCAAGCTCGCCCTGCGCGATCGCGTGCAGCTCGTCGTCTTCGCCTTCGAGCACGGCCTGAACTGACCCGCGGCCGGCCCCGGAACAGGCTCGCCCCTCCGTGGTGCCCCTCCACTTCCGAGTCGTCCCCATGAGCGCACCCCCTGGCGTCCGCTCACAGGGACGACCCGGAAGTAGAAGAGGGGGCGTCGGGGG
>NZ_JYIX01000015.1 GCF_000956505.1 Microbacterium azadirachtae
GTCGCTGAGCCCGTCGAAGCGCCCGGCCCCCCTGGATTCGCCGACCCCCATCCGAAACGGAGACATCATGACCACTCGCCTCGCCCCCGGCGACGCCGCCCCCGCCTTCGCCCTCGACGACGCCGACGGCGCCCGCACCGCCCTCGAGGACTACCGCGGCAAGAACGTCGTCGTGTACTTCTACCCCAAGGCCGCGACCCCCGGCTGCACCACCGAGGCCTGCGACTTCCGCGACAACCTGTCGTCCCTCGCGGCCGCGGGCTACTCCGTGATCGGCGTCTCGCCCGACGAGGTCGCCGACATCCGCGCCTTCTCGGACGCGGAGGGCCTGACCTTCCCGCTGCTCGCCGACACCGACGCCGCCGTG
The DNA here is from genome assembly GCF_000956505.1 of Microbacterium azadirachtae. Taxonomy (GTDB): domain Bacteria; phylum Actinomycetota; class Actinomycetes; order Actinomycetales; family Microbacteriaceae; genus Microbacterium; species Microbacterium azadirachtae_A. Next base: position 368 of record NZ_JYIX01000015.1, read on the forward strand.
GCGCGGGCGTGGGGCGTGTGGGGCGAGAAGACCGTGGGCGACCGCACGTTCGACGGCGTGATCCGCTCCACGTTCGTGCTGGACGGCGAGGGCGTCGTGCAGCGCGCCGAGTACGGCGTCGACGCCTCGGGTCACGTGGCCCGCCTGCGCGCCGAGCTCGGAGTCTGACCCGGCGCACCGTTCCACCACCCCGAGTCGTCCCCCTCAGCGGAGCCCAGAGCGTCCGCTGAGGGGGACGACTCGCAATGGGGGTTGACAGGGCAGGCTTCCGTCCGCAGAATAGTTACACATGCTGAAATAACAGTTCCGGACTGCGGAAACTATCTTCGCGATAGCAACGGATCCTCTCGATAGGATCCGACCGTACTGACTTACACGCCGGATGCCAGCATGGCTTGAGGATCGAAGATGTTGCTCGAGGAGTTCAACTCCGCAGGCCGTGACGACGCCACGGCCGCTGTGAAGCCCGCACTGGACATCGCCCGCTGGATCGGAGCGATCGTCGACGGCCGTCCCTACGCCTCGGTCGACGCGCTCTCCGCCGCCGCCCTCGAGGTCGCGGCACCGCTCGCCGAGGACGAACTCGACGGAGCGCTCGCGCATCACCCGCGCATCGGCGCCAAGGTCGACGGCACGAGCGCCGAGGCCGCGCACTCGCGCCGCGAGCAGCCGAGCGTCGACGACGCCACGGCGGCCGCCCTCGCCGAAGGCAACCGCGCCTACGAGGAGCGGTTCGACCGCGTCTTCCTCGTGCGCGCCGCAGGGCGGAGCGCCGAGGACATCCTCGCCCTGCTGCACGAGCGGCTCGGCAACACCGACGAGCAGGAGCTCGCCGTCGTCGACCAGCAGCTGCGCGAGATCGCGGCCCTGCGGCTCGCGGCAGCCATCGAGACCGAAGGAGCGAGCGCATGAGCGTCTCCCACGTGACCACCCACATCCTGGACACATCGATCGGGCGCCCCGCGCCCGGCGTCGCCGTCGCACTCGAAGCCCGCGACGGCGAGGGATGGGTCGGGATCGGTACGGGCTTCACCGATGCTGACGGGCGGGTGAAAGAGCTGGGTCCGGAGCGGCTGGAGAGCGGTGCATACCGCCTCCGGTTCGACACCGCGGCCTACTTCGCCGGCATCGAAACGGACACCTTCTTCCCGGAGGTGGTGCTGACCTTCCTGGTCGACGCCGAACAGGCGCACTATCACGTGCCGCTGCTGCTCAGTCCGTTCGCCTATTCCACCTACCGAGGAAGCTGAGATCGCTATGACCAACATCATTCTGGGCAAGAACCAGTACGGCAAGGCCGAGAACCGCGTCGTCCGCATCACGCGCGACACCGACCGTCACGAGATCGAGGACCTGAACGTCACCTCGCAGCTGCGTGGCGACTTCGCCGCCGTGCACTTCGAGGGCGACAACGCCCACTGCGTCGCGACCGACACGCAGAAGAACACCGTCTTCGCCTTCGCCAAGGACGGCATCGGCAGCCCCGAGGAGTACCTGCTCCGCCTCGGCCGCCACTTCACCGGCGAGTTCGACTGGGTCACCGGTGGCCGCTGGGCCGCCGAGCAGTACACCTGGCTGCGCATCCAGGGCGATAACGGCGAGCACGACCACGCGTTCGTCCGCGGCGGCACCGAGACCCGCACCGCGATCGTGCAGATCGACGGCGACGAGACCACGGTCACCGCGGGTCTGCAGGACCTCACGGTCCTCAAGTCCACGCAGAGCGGCTTCGTCGGCTACCCGCGCGACAAGTACACCACCCTGCCCGAGACCGAGGACCGCATCCTCGCGACCTCAGTGACGGCTCGCTGGCGCTACAACCGCACCGACATCGACTTCAACGAGACCTTCGCCAACGTGCGTCGTCTGCTGCTGGCCGGCTTCTCGCGCAACTACTCGTACGCGCTGCAGCACACGCTGAAGGAGATGGCCGAGGCCGTCCTCGCTGAGCACCCGGAGATCGACGAGATCCGCTTCTCGACCCCGAACAAGCACCACTTCGTCGTCGACCTGTCGCCGTTCGGCCTGGAGAACCCCAACGAGGTGTTCTACGCCGCCGACCGCCCCTACGGCCTCATCGAGGCGTCTTTCCTGCGCGAGGGCGCAGACGCCGACCACTGGTCGTGGGACGCCTTCGCCGGCTTCTGCTGAGCGCGCACCGAAGCACCGCGCGGAGGCTCCGCACTGACGCTCCGCACTGAGATGAGGGGATGGATCTGCCTGATGGGATCCATCCCCTCATCCGTCGCCTCAGCCGCGTCCGCCGAAGGGCATCCCGCTCGCCGTCACCGTGAGTGCGCCGATGTTCGCCTCGGCCGGCAGATCCGCCATGAACAGCACGGTGCGGGCCGCCGCGTCGACGTCGAACGTTGGCTCGACCCTGCGGCTGCCGTCGGCCTGCAGCGCGCCGGAGCCGACGCCGAGCTCGTCCATGATCTCGGTGCGGGTGTTGCCGATGTCGATCTGCCCGCAGGAGATGCGGAACGGGCGGCCGTCCAGGTCGATCGAACGCGTGAGCCCGGTGAGCGCGTGCTTGCTCACGGCGTAGGCGACCGAGAGCGGGCGAGGCGCCTGCGCGGAGATGGATCCGTTGTTGATGATCCGACCGCCCTGCGGATCCTGCGCGCGCATCACCCGCATCGCGCCGCGCGCGCACAGCAGCGCTCCTGTGACGTTGACGGCGAGCGTCCGCTCCCAGTCGTCGAGCGAGATGTCGGCCGCCGACACCGCGGGGCCGAACGCGCCCGCGTTGTTGAACAGCACGTCCACCCGGCCCCACTCCTGCACGACGCGGTCGAAGAGGGCGTCCACCTCGGACTCGACCGTGACGTCGGTCGGCACCACGAGAGCGTTCGACGGGATACCTCCGCCCTCGGGCGCATCCGGACGCCCTGCCGCCGTCTCGGCCAGCGCGGCCTCGCGCCGCCCGGCCAGCGCCACGCGGTAGCCGGCCGCCAGCATCGTGCGCGCGACGGCGCGCCCGATCCCCGATCCTGCACCCGTCACCACGGCGATGCGTCCGCTCATCGTCACTCCTCGAACCTCAGAACCGCTGCCCGATCGGCAGCCTCCTACATGTAGCAGATCAGCCCCGTCGCCCGATCGGCGGCCTCCCGATACATCTCACAGAAAGGCCGAAGATGCACGAACAGAGCAGCTCCGCCGCCCCCGGATCCGAGACCCTGGATCACGACCCCGAAGAGACCGCCGAATGGCTCGAGTCGCTGGACGCTCTCGTGGCGCAGCGCGGCGCAGAGCGCGGTGAGCACATCGTGCGCTCGCTCGCCGCCCGTGCCGGCTACGCGCCGGAGCCCACCGCGACGACGGACTACGTCAACACGATCGCGGTGTCCGACGAGCCCGCGTACCCCGGCGACCAGGAGCTCGAGCGCCGCTACCGCGCCTGGATGCGCTGGAATGCCGCGATCCTGGTGCACAGGGCGCAGCGCCCCGGCATCGGCGTCGGTGGCCACATCTCCACGTATGCGGGCGCCGCGACCCTGTACGAGGTCGGCTTCAACCACTTCTTCCGCGGCAAGGACCACCCCGGCGGTGGCGACCAGGTGTACTTCCAGGGCCACGCGTCGCCCGGGATGTACGCCCGCGCCTTCATGGAGGGGCGCCTCGGCGAGGAGAACCTCGACGGCTTCCGCCAGGAGAAGTCGCGCGAGGGTCACGCCCTGAGCTCCTATCCGCACCCGCGGCTCATGCCCGAGTTCTGGGAGTTCCCGACCGTGTCGATGGGCATCGGCCCGATGAACGCGATCTACCAGGCGCAGTCCAACCGGTACCTGCAGGGCCGGGGGCTCAAGGACACGAGCGACCAGCACGTCTGGGCCTTCCTCGGCGACGGCGAGATGGACGAGCCGGAGAGCCGCGGACTGCTGCAGCTCGCGGCCAACGACGGTCTCGACAACCTGACGTTCGTGGTCAACTGCAACCTGCAGCGCCTCGACGGGCCGGTCCGCGGCAACGGCAAGATCATCCAGGAGCTCGAGGGCTTCTTCCGCGGCGCCGGCTGGAACGTCATCAAGGTCGTCTGGGGTCGGGAGTGGGACGACCTGCTCGCGCGCGACGCCGACGGCGCCCTGCTGAACCTGATGAACGTCACCCCGGACGGCGACTACCAGACCTACAAGGCCGAGTCGGGAGGGTTCATCCGGGAGCACTTCTTCGGCAAGGACCCGCGCGCGCTCGCGCTGGTGGAGAACCTCACCGACGAGCAGATCTGGGGCCTCAAGCGCGGCGGTCACGACTACCAGAAGGTGTTCGCGGCGTACCAGCAGTCGCTCTCGCGCAACGGCAAGCCCACGGTCATCCTGGTCAAGACGGTCAAGGGCTACGGCCTCGGCCCCCGCTTCGAGGCGCGCAACGCCACGCACCAGATGAAGAAGCTCACGCTGCAGGATCTCAAGGACTTCCGCGACCACCTGCGGGTGCCGATCACGGACGCCCAGCTCGAGGCCGATCCGTACCAGCCGCCGTACTACCACCCCGGTGCCGACGCCCCCGAGATCCGGTACCTGCAGGAGCGCCGCCGGGCGCTGGGCGGCTACCTGCCGGAGCGCCGCCCGCACGCGTCGGGGGAGATCGCCCTGCCCGACGCGAAGGCGTACGAGGTGGCCGCACGCGGATCCGGCAAGCAGCAGGCCGCGACCACCATGGCGTTCGTGCGCGTGCTCAAGGACCTCATGCGCGATCCCGGGTTCGGCAAGCGGATCGTCCCGATCATCCCCGACGAGGCGCGCACCTTCGGCATGGACGCGTTCTTCCCGACCGCGAAGATCTACAACCCGAACGGGCAGAACTACCTCGCCGTCGACCGCGACATCGTGCTCTCGTACAAGGAGTCCACGGCGGGGCAGATCCTGCACGTCGGCATCAACGAGGCCGGATCCATCGCGGCCTTCACCGCGGCGGGCACGGCCTACGCGACGCACGGAGTGCCGCTCGTACCGGTGTACGTGTTCTATTCGATGTTCGGCTTCCAGCGCACCGGCGACTCCCTGTGGGCGGCCGCCGACCAGATGACGCGCGGCTTCCTCATCTCGGCGACCGCTGGTCGCACCACGCTGACCGGCGAGGGCCTGCAGCACGCCGACGGGCACTCGCCGCTGCTCGCCGCGACGAACCCGGCCGTGGTCACCTACGACCCGGCGTTCGGCTACGAGATCGGCCACATCGTGCGCGCGGGGATCGAGCGCATGTACGGCGCCGACTCGACCGACCGCAACCACATCTACAACCTCATGGTCTACAACGAGCCGATCGTGCAGCCGGCCGAGCCCGAGGGCGTCGACGTGACCGGGATCCTCGGCGGGATCCACCGGATCGCGCCGGTCGAGGCTCCGCGGGCGCACCTGCTCGCGTCCGGCATCGGCGTGACCTGGGCGCAGGAGGCGCAGCAGCTCCTCCGCGACGACTGGGGCGTGGACTCCGACGTGTGGTCGGTGACGAGCTGGACCGAGCTGCGCCGCGACGCGGTCGCCGCGGAGGAGGACGAGTTCCTCGGGCGCGGTGCGCGCACGCCGTTCCTCGCGCAGCAGCTCGCGGACGCGCACGGCCCGATCGTGGCCGTCAGCGACTACGCCAAGGACCTGCCGGACCAGATCCGCCAGTTCGTCCCGAACGACTGGGCGAGCCTCGGCGCGGATGGCTTCGGGTTCTCCGATACGCGCGCCGCGGCCCGCCGGTTCTTCAAGATCGACGGACCGAGCGTGGTGGTGCGCACGCTGCAGCTGCTCGCCGCGCGCGGCGAGGTGGACGCGGCGATCCCCGCCCGGGCCGCCGAGAAGTACCGCCTGCTCGACGTCAACGCCGGCACGAGCGGCACCGACGCGGAGTGACGCCCCTCCGGGGAGGCGCGCTGCGCCAGTAGGTGCGGCGCGGTGCTGGGCGAAAGATGGAAGACGTCGCTCCTGACTCAGCGGGGGCGACGTTTTCCATCTTCTCGTGGGAACCGCGAGGTGGTGAAGATGGAAAGCGTCGCTCTGCGGATCCGGAGAGCGACGTTTTCCATCTCGCAGTGCTTCCTCGGCTGCCGAGAGTGGTCCGCGGTCCGCGGTCCGGCCTCCCCAGGGCGCTCTGGTCGGTGGGTTTCCACGGATCACGTGATCGCGGCTTCGCCGGGTTCGGCCCTCGGCGAGCATCGGGGGATGCATCACCGGATCCCTTTGCCATCGACGCTCGGAGCGCCGTTCACTCTGCGCGAGGCGCAGGCCGCCGGTCTCGGTCGCGCCAGGGCGGATGCGCGCGACCTGCATCGCCCGTTCCGGGGTGTTCGTTCGAGCGAGGCTCCGGAGACGTTCGCCGCCGTCGTCGCGTGCGGAGCGCGGCGGCTGAAGCCGCGGCAGCGTTTCGTGGGCGTGACGGCGGCGCGGCTCTGGGGGTTGCCCCATCCTCGGCGGTGGAAGCGGGGCGAGCCGCTCGAGGTGGTCGTGCCGCCGGACGCGACTCCGCCGAGGAGCCGGGGCATCGGTGGTCGTCGGCTCAGGGAGGATCGGGCGGCGACGTGGCGGATCGGATCCCTTCCGGTGGTGGATCCGATCGCCGCGGTTCTCAGCTGTGCCGCGGACCTGGACGTCGCGCAGGCGGTGATCCTGCTCGATGCGCTGTTCGCCGACGCCGACAACTACCCAGGGCTGCGGCGGGGGCGACCCGTGGCCTCTCCCCACGAGCTGGGCGAGCGCGTGCGTCAGTGGGGGCGGTTTCCCGGGCGCATGACGATCCTGGCGGCTCTGCCCCGAGCCCGCGTCGGCGTGGAGTCTCCGAAGGAGACCGAGACGCGCCTGCTCATCGTCGATGCAGGGCTGCCCGAACCGGTCGTCCAGCACGAGGTCCGCGAGGGGCGGCGGCTCGTGGCGCGGATCGATCTCGCCTACCCGCAGTGGAGGATCGCGATCGAGTATGAAGGCGACGGGCACCGCACCGATGCCGCCCAATGGCGCCGGGACATCCAGCGTCAGCGCGAGCTCGAGGACCGCGGCTGGATCGTCATCCGTCTCACCCAGCTCGACCTGACCGGCGGATCCGGAGCGTTCCTCACCCGGATCCGCCGGGCGATCGCCATGAGGCAGGCGTGACGGATCCGGGTCGGCCGGACACTTGTCGGCCGTTGGGCGTCACCGCGAGATGGGTTTCGCTGTTCGCCGGGGTCGTGGAGCCGCGTTTTCCATCTCGCTGCGCGGATAGACGGGGGATGGGGGCGCCCTGTGGGCACCCGGCCCGGGCTATGCCGCGACGTCGGCGGCGATCGCGCCGGCGGCCTCGCGCAGCAACGGCACGGCGCGCTGGCCGAACTCCTCCGTGACGCGGGCGATCGGGCCGGACACCGAGACTGCGGTCGGCGTGGGGGCGCCTGGTACGGCCATCGCGTAGCAGCGCACGCCGATCTCCTGCTCCTGCTCGTCGATCGAGTAGCCGCGTTCGCGGATGACGTCGAGCTCGGCGAGCAGCGCGTCGACGGTGCCGATGCTGAACGAGGTCGGAGTGCTCATGCCGGTGCGGCCGACGATGCCGCGCACGGTGTCGTCGTCGAGCTGGGCGAGGATCGCCTTGCCGACGCCGGTGTCGTGCACGTTGGCGCGGCGGCCGACCTCGGTGAACATGCGCATGGAGTGCTGCGAGGGCACCTGGGCGACGTAGACCACCATGTCGCCGTCGAGCACGGCCATGTTGGCGCTCTCGCCGAGGGCGTCGACGAGGGTCTTCAGCTGCGGACGCGCGAGCGCCCCGAACTGGCGGGACGCGCCCTCGCCGATGCGGATCAGCCGCGGACCGAGCGCATAGCGGCGGTTCGGCAACTGGCGGGCGTAGCCCAGCGAGACGAGCGTGCGCAGTAGCCGGTGGATCGTCGGCAGCGGGAGGTCGGTCGACGCGGAAAGCTCGCTGAGGGTGACGTCGCCGCCGGCGTCGGTCACGAGCTCGAGCAGCTCGAACACCCGCTCGACCGACTGCACGCCGGATCCCGCACTCCTGCCGGGCTTCGGCTCAGAGACCTTCGTGCCTGTCGTGCTCGGATTCTCCGCCATGTCAGCTCCCGTCCTTGCGGTAATTCCATCATGCGAGAGTGCCGCGCCGGAAATCCGAGGGGATTCGAATCCCGCCTTGCGCAAAACTTCCACGATAGAGATAATAGTGTCCACTATACGAAAGTTGTAAGAGTTCATCACGCAACCAGCGCCCGAGGCCTCCGCCCGGGACGCCTCGATGAGGAGGAACCATGGCGAACCCGGGTCCCGGAAATTCGATCACGCTGCGCATCGACGCGCCGTCCAACTTCACCGTCACGAGCGAGCTCGCCGCGGCCGCTGCGGCCGCCGGCGCCGTCGTGACCGCCCTCGACGTCGTCGAGTCGCACCCGACGACGATCGTCGTCGACCTGACCTGCAACACCACGGGCGAGGAGCACGCCGACGAGGTCCGCGCGGGCGTCGAGGCGCTCGAGGGCGTTGTCGTGCGCCAGGTCAGCGATCGCACGTTCCTGATGCACCTGGGCGGAAAGCTCGAGGTGGTGCCCAGCGTGCCGCTGCGCAACCGCGACGACCTGTCCCGCGCCTACACGCCCGGTGTCGCCCGCGTGTGCATGGCGATCGCCGAGGACAAGAGCAAGGCCCGCAACCTCACCGTCAAGCGCAACACGATCGCGGTCGTCACCGACGGCACCGCGGTGCTCGGCCTCGGCGACATCGGTCCGGAGGCCGCGCTCCCGGTCATGGAGGGCAAGGCCGCGCTGTTCAAGCAGTTCGCGAACGTCGACGCCTGGCCGGTCTGCCTCGATACCAAGGACACCGAGGAGATCATCAAGATCGTCAAGGCGATCGCGCCGGTCTACGGCGGCGTGAACCTCGAGGACATCGCGGCCCCGCGCTGCTTCGAGATCGAGGCGCGCCTGCGCGAGGAGCTCGACATCCCGGTCTTCCACGATGACCAGCACGGCACGGCGATCGTCACGCTCGCCGCGCTGCGCAACGCCCTCAAGGTGGTCGGCAAGACGATCGGCGAGGTGCGGATCGTCGTCTCGGGCGTCGGCGCCGCCGGCAACGCGATCGTGCAGCTGCTGCTCGCCCAGGGCGCGGTCGACATCGTCGCCTGCGGCCGCAACGGCGCGATCCACCGCGGCGAGGAGTACACCGACGCGCACCGTACGGAGCTCGCCGCCACGACCAATCCGCGGGACTTCTCCGGCACCCTCAAGGAGGCGGTCGTGGGTGCAGACGTGTTCATCGGCGTGAGCGCCCCGCACGTGCTCGACGAGAACGACATCGCCGCCATGGCGGATGACGCGATCGTGTTCGCGATGGCGAACCCGACCCCCGAGGTCGACCCGATCGTCGCGGCCAGGCATGCGGCCGTCGTCGCCACAGGGCGCAGCGACTTCCCGAACCAGATCAACAACGTCCTCGCGTTCCCCGGCTTCTTCCGGGGCCTCCTCGACGCGGGCGTGTCGGACATCACGCCGCCTATGCTGGTCGCAGCCGCGCAGGCGATCGCGGAGCGCGTCGGCGATGACGAGCTCAACGCGAGCTTCATCATCCCGAGCGTGTTCGACCCGCTCGTGGCCGGCGCCGTCGCCGAGGCGATCGTGCGCGTCGTCGAGTCCTCGAAGGAGTGAGCCGGATGGCCGCAAGCACCCTGGGCGAGGCCGACCTCGCCGACATCGACGCCCGCCTCGCCGGCACCGACACGCTGCTGTCGACCGAGTACCCCGGCGACGACGGATCCCGCCAGCCCGTGCACACCCTGTACGTGCCCGCCGACCGATTCCGGCTCGACCTCCCTGCCCAGTCCGGGCAGGCGGCCGCCGCCGCGGTCGCGGAGTTCGGCGGAACCGTCGCGCTCGCCCAGGCGGTCGGCCTCGGCGCCCTCGCCGCAGAGCTCGCACCTCTCGTCGACGCGAAGCTCGAGCGCGAGCCCATCGAGGACCTGCGCCTGGACTTCGAGGACGGCTACGGCACCAGGCCCGACGAGGAGGAGGACGCGGATGCGATCCTCGCCGCCGAGCGGGTCGCCGCTGCCGTCGCCGCCGGCGTCGCACCGCCCTTCATCGGGATCAGGTTCAAGTGCTTCGAGGCGCCCACGCGCCGCCGCGGGATCCGCACGCTCGACCTGTTCCTGTCGACCCTCGTCGCGAACGGTCCGCTGCCTGACGGCCTCGTGCTGACGCTGCCCAAGGTCACCACGGTCGAGCAGGTCGAGGCCATGGTCTCGCTCTGCGAGCGCTTCGAGGAGCGTCTCGGACTGCCGGCGGGTCGGCTGCGCTTCGAGGTGCAGATGGAGACGCCGCAGCTCATCGTCGCCGCCGACGGATCCGTCCCGGTCGCGACGCTCCTGCACCGCGCCGACGGCCGGGTGTCCGCACTGCACTACGGCACCTACGACTACAGCGCCTCGCTGCAGATCGCGGCCGCATACCAGTCCATGGAGCACCCCGCGGCGGACTTCGCCAAGCAGGTCATGCAGGTGGCGGTCGCCGAGACCGGTGTGCGGATCTCGGACGGATCCACCAACGTGATCCCCGTCGGGGATCCGGATCACGTCCTCGAGGCGTGGACGCTGCATGCCCGCCTGGTGCGGCGCTCGCTCGAGCGCGGCTACTACCAGGGCTGGGACCTGCACGCCGCGCAGCTGCCCACCCGGTACCTCGCGACCTACGCGTTCTACCGCGAGGGCTTCGCCGCCGCGGCCCGGCGCCTGGACAACTACCTGCACGGCAGCGACGCCACGATCATGGACGAGCCGGCGACCGCCAGGGCCCTCGCGCGCTTCGTCGTGCGCGGTCTGGAGTGCGGCGCGCTCACGGCCGACGAGGTCCGCGCGGCGACCGGATCCGAGCCGGCGGAACTCATCCGTCTCGCCCACCCGAAGCTCAACACCAAGGAGGCCGTCTCTTGAGCGCCCGCACCTACTACACCCCGGCCGGCGGCCTGCCCCCGCAGTCCGACCTGCTCACCGACCGCGCGGTCGTCAAACTCGCGTACTCGTTCATCCCGAAGGGTGTGCTGCGCGACATCGTCACCTCGAGCCTCCCCGGCTTCACGGACGCCCGCGCGTGGATCCTCGCCCGGCCGACGCCGAGCTCGGCGCAGACGTTCTCGCAGCTCATCGTCGAGATCGCGCCCGGAGGCGGCGCCGCCAGGCCCGAGGCCGAGGCGGGCGTCGAGAGCGTGCTGTTCGTCACGGCCGGCGAGCTCACCCTCACGCTCGAGGGGGAGCGGCACGTGCTCGAGGCCGGCGGCTACGCGTTCATCACGCCGAACGCGCAGTGGTCGCTCGAGAACGAGGGGTCTGGGATCACCAGCTTCCACTGGATCCGCAAGGCCTACGAGTACCTCGAGGGCGTCGATGCGCCCGCCTCGTTCGTCACGAGCGACAACGACATCGAGCCGGTCTCGATGCCCGACACCGACGACGTGTGGGCGACCACCCGCTTCTCGGACGCCAGCGACATGGCGCACGACATGCAGGTGAACATCGTCACCTTCAAGCCGGGCGGATCCATCCCGTTCGCGGAGACCCACATCATGGAGCACGGCCTGTTCGTGCTGCAGGGCAAGGCCGTCTACCGCCTCAACGACGACTGGGTGGAGTGCGAGGCCGGCGACTACATGCTGCTGCGCGCCTTCTGTCCGCAGGCCTGCTACGCCGGCGGTCCCGAGGACTTCCGCTACCTGCTCTACAAGGACATGAACCGCCAGATCAGGCTGACCTGACGTTCCTGAGCCTGAAATGATCGCGCCTCTCCGGAATCGGGGAGGCGCGATCGCATTCATCCAGCCGTCCATAATGGGGCGATGACAGGCCTCCCCGAGATTCCGCCGGACTGGTTCCGCTGGCGCCTCCGGCGGCGCGGCAGGAACGCTCCGATCGTTCCCGATGTGCCGGCGCAGGAGATCTATGCAGCCGTGATCAAGGACGTCGTCTCTCCTGCCTTGCGGGAGCAGGGGCTGGTGGGATCGGGCGGGCGGTACTCGATCAAATCGGAAACCCATTGGGCGCTGCTGGCACTTCAAAAGTCCTGGTACAGCGACAGCGCCGAGGTGCGGTTCACGGTGAATCTGATGGTCGTACGGCGCGACGACTGGGACGAACTCGTCCGTGAGCATCCGTACTACGGAAAGAAGCCGTCGGCGATCACCACATACCGCGACCCGGTGCGCCAAGTGCGGATCGGTGAACTCGTAGACGACTTCGAGGACAAATGGTGGCGCATCTTCTCCGGCCAGGACATGGATGCGGTGCAGTCAGACCTTCTCGGCAACCTGATCGACGTCGGCCTCCCCTGGCTGCGCAGTCAGGTCGCTGAGACGTCCGCGCACTGAATCCCAAAGCCGAAACCGGCCCATTGCCCTCGCCGGCCCTGCTCTGAGCGCCGGCGGTCGGCGCCCGGTTCGTCGGGTGCACCGCTTGCTGCCGAGCGCACCGGAAGTTCGCGCCGATATCCCGTGCGCTCGGCACGTTCCGGTGCGCTCGGCGAGAACAGCGCAGCAGGATCCGGATCCGCATCCGACCCGTTGACATCCACCGCCTCTCGGCCTAAACTTTCATCAATCAAGATTTTCTTTCCATAATTCGGAAAGGCCCGATCTAAGACATCAAGGACGATCTCATGAGCTACACCGTCAACGCCTCGATCCTGCTGACCGACCTGCCGATCCTGGAGCGCCCGGCCGCCGCGAAGGCCGCCGGTTTCGACGCCGTGGAGTACTGGTGGCCGTTCTCCGTCGCCGTGCCCGAGCAGGACGAGGTCGACGCCTTCGTCGCCGCGATCCAGAACGCGGGCGTGCAGCTGACGGGCCTGAACTTCTTCGCCGGCGACATGCCGGGCGGCGACCGCGGCCTCGTGTCGTGGGTCGGCCGTGAGGACGAGTTCGCGGGCAACATCGACGTCGTGGTCGAGATCGGCCGCCGTCTCGGCACCAAGGCGTTCAACGCGCTCTACGGCAACCGCCTCGAGGGCGTCGACGAGAAGGCGCAGGACGACCTGGCCGTGAAGAACCTCGCCGCCGCCGGACGTGCGGTCGCGGAGCTCGGCGGCGTCGTGCTGCTCGAGCCGGTCAGCGGCACCCCGGCCTACCCGCTGAAGACCGCGGCCGACGCGCTCGCGATCATCGCGCGCGTGAAGGAAGAGGAGGGCGTGGACAACGTCAAGCTCCTCGCCGACTTCTACCACCTCGCCGTCAACGGCGACGACGTGCCGGCCGTGATCGCGGGCCACGCCGCGGAGTTCGGCCACATCCAGATCGCGGACGCTCCCGGCCGCGGCGAGCCCGGAACGGGCGAGCTGCCGCTCGGCCAGTGGATCTCCGACGCGCAGGCCGGCGGCTACGCCGGCGTCATCGGCCTCGAGTACAAGGCCACCCAGGCGGATCCCTTCGCCTGGACCACCACCGCGGCCGCCCAGGCCTGACCTCACCAGACTTTCCGCGAAGGAACGAAGACATGACCCGCATCGCATTCATCGGCCTCGGCATCATGGGCCTGCCCATGGCGAAGAACCTCGTCACGGCCGGCTACGACGTCGTCGGCTACAACCGCAGCCAGGAGGCGATCGACAAGCTCGTCGCCGCCGGAGGGGCCGGGGCGACCGGCATCGCCGACGCCGTGAAGGACGCCGACGTCGTCATCTCGATGGTTCCGGACTCCCCGGACGTCGCGGGCGTCGTGCAGGGCCCGGACGGGGTCTTCGCGAACGCGAAGGCCGGAGCGCTCTGGATCGACAACTCCTCGATCCGCCCCGACGTGGCCAAGGAGCTCGCCGAGGAGGCCGTCGCCGCAGGGCTCGGCGTCGTCGACGCCCCGGTCTCCGGCGGCGAGCAGGGCGCGATCGACGCGGCCCTCTCGATCATGGTCGGCGGCTCCGCCGAGGACTTCGCCGCGGCGGAGCCCGTGCTGAACGCGATCGGCAAGACCATCGTGCACGTCGGCCCCGCGGGCGCCGGCCAGACGGTCAAGGCCGCCAACCAGCTCATCGTGGCGGTCAACATCCAGGCGCTCGCCGAGGCCGTCACCTTCCTCGAGGCGTTCGGCGTCGACACCGACGCGGCGCTGAAGGTCCTCGGCGGAGGACTCGCCGGATCCAAGGTCCTCGACCAGAAGGGCCAGAAGATGCTGAACCGCGACTTCGCGCCCGGCTTCCGCCTCGCCCTCCACAACAAGGATCTGGGCATCGTCACCTCGGCTGCTCGCTCTGTCGGGGTCACCGTCCCGCTCGGCTCGGCCGTCGCGCAGCTCGTGAACGCCCTCGTCGCCCGCGGCGACGGAGGCCTCGACCACTCTGGCCTGTTCAAGCTCACCACCGAGCTCTCCGGCCGCGACTGATCACTCTCCCTTCTCGGGGTCGCAGCGTCCTTCGTCTCGCTTCGCTCGCTCAGGAACCGACCTTCTCCGGTCCCTGAGCTCGCTCAGGAACCGACCTTCTCCGGTCCCTGAGCGAGGAGCGAAGCGACGAGACGAAGGGCGCGACCCCCATCAAGCCAAAGGAAACTCCCATGACCCGCATGCGTGCAGTCGACGCGATCGTCCAGATCCTGATCAAGGAAGGTGCGGACGAGGCGTTCGGCCTCCCCGGCGCCGCCATCAACCCCCTCTACTCCGCGATGCGCGCCAATGGCGGCATCCGGCACACCCTCGCCCGCCACGTCGAGGGTGCGAGCCACATGGCGGACGGCTACAGCCGCACCGGCGACGGCCGCATCGGCGTGTGCCTCGGCACCTCGGGTCCCGCCGGCACCGACATGATCACGGGCCTCTACGCCGCGATCGCCGACTCGATCCCGATGCTGTGCATCACCGGCCAGGCGCCGGTCGCGAAGCTCGACAAGGAGGACTTCCAGGCCGTCGACATCGCGTCGATCGCGAAGCCGGTCACGAAGTTCACCAAGACCGTCCTCGAAGGCGCGCAGGTTCCCGGCGCCTTCCAGACGGCGTTCCAGATCATGCGCTCCGGCCGTCCAGGCCCGGTGCTGATCGATCTGCCGTTCGACGTGCAGATGACCGAGATCGAGTTCGACATCGACACCTACGAGCCGCTGCCCGTGGCGAAGCCGGTCGCGACCCGCGCCCAAGCGGAGAAGGTGCTCGACCTGCTCATCGCCTCGGAGCACCCCGCGATCATCGCCGGCGGCGGCATCGTGAACTCCGGCGCCTCGGCCAAGCTCGTCGAGCTCGCCGAGACCCTGGGCGTGCCCGTGTTCCCGACCCTGATGGGCTGGGGCGTGCTCCCCGACGACCACCCGCTGGCCGCCGGCCTGGTCGGGATCCAGACCTCGCAGCGCTACGGCAACGCGAGCTTCCTGGAGAGCGACTTCGTGCTGGGCATCGGCAACCGCTGGGCGAACCGCCACACCGGTGGCCTCGACACGTACCGCAAGGGCCGCACCTTCGTGCACGTCGACATCGAGCCCACCCAGATCGGCCGCGTGTTCGCACCCGACTACGGCGTGGTCTCCGATGCCGGCGCGTTCATCGACGCGCTGCTCGAGGCCGCCCGCGAGCGCGTCGCGGAGCTGCCCGACTACAACACCTGGGCCGAGGAGTGCCGCGACCGCAAGGCGCGTCTGCAGCGCAAGACCAACTTCGACGACGTGCCGATGAAGCCGCACCGCGTGTACCAGGAGATGCTCTCCTCGTTCGACCGCGACACCACGTTCGTCACGACGATCGGACTGTCGCAGATCGCCGGTGCGCAGCTGCTGCACGTGTACGGTCCGCGCAAGTGGATCAACGCCGGCCAGGCAGGGCCCCTGGGCTGGACCGGCCCCGCCGCCCTCGGCGTCGTGCGCGGCAAGCCGGGCGAGCAGGTCGTCGCGCTCTCGGGCGACTACGACTTCCAGTTCATGATCGAGGAGCTCGCCGTGGGCGCGCAGCACAAGCTGCCATACATCCACGTCGTGGTGAACAACAGCTACCTGGGCTTGATCCGCCAGTCCCAGCGCGGCTTCGAGATGGACTACGAGGTGTCGCTCGCGTTCGACAACGTGAACACCCCGCAGGACTCCTCCAGCATCGCGACGGGCTACGGCGTGGACCACGTCAAGGTCGCTGAGGGGCTGGGCTGCAAGGCGCTGCGCGTCGAGCGTCCGGAGGATCTGGCCGCCGGCTTCGCCGAGGCGCAGCGCCTGCGCGACGAGTTCCAGGTGCCCGTGGTCGTCGAGGTCATCCTCGAGCGCGTGACCAACATCGCGATGGGTGCCGACCTTGACACCATGAACGAGTTCGAGGACCTCGCGACGTCGCCGGCCGACGCTCCCGAGGCGATCTACGCGCTGCTCGACTGAGCCGCGTCCTTCCGGCCCGTAGCATTCACACCATGCGCATCCTGATCGCCTCGGACAAGTTCAAGGGCTCTGCCACAGGGCCCGCGGTCGCCGCCGCTCTCGCGGAGGGGATCTCCCAGGCCGCGCCGGGGACCGTCATCGACGCGGTCCCCGTCGCGGACGGCGGGGAGGGCACGGTCGACGCCGCGCTCGCCGCCGGGTTCGAGGCGGTCACGGCGACGGTGACGGGGCCCACGGGCCTGCTCGTCGAGGCGCGCTTCGGCGTGCGAGGCGAGCAGGCCATCATCGAGATGGCTGCGGCGAGCGGGCTCGATCTGCTGCCGGGCGGGGTGAAGGACGCGCTCGGCGCCACCAGCCGGGGGACCGGAGAGCTCATAGCCGCGGCGCTCGACCACGGGGCGACCAGCATCGTGCTCGGCATCGGCGGCAGCGCCAACACCGACGGCGGCGCGGGCATGCTGCAGGCGCTCGGCGTCTCGCTGCGCGACGCCGAGGGGCACGAGCTGCCGGGGGGCGGCGGGGCGCTCGGGCGTATCGCCGCGGTGCACGTGTCGGAGCTGGATCCGCGTCTCGCGGCCACCGAGATCGTGCTCGCGAGCGACGTGGACAACCCGCTCCTCGGAGAGCGGGGCGCGCCCGCCGTGTTCGGCCCGCAGAAGGGCGCGAGCCCGGAGGACGTGGCCGTGCTCGACGCGGCCCTGGCCCGCTACGCCGCGCTGCTCGAGCAGCAGCCCGGCATCCGCGCCGCCACCGCACTGCCCGGAGCGGGCGGCGCCGGAGGCGTGGGCTACGCCGCGCTCGCCGCGCTCGGCGCCCGGCGGGAGCCCGGCGTCGAGGTCGTGCAGCGTCTCACCGGGCTCGCCGAGGCCCTCGGCGCCGGCGACGCCAAGGCCGACCTCGTCATCACCGGCGAGGGCAGCCTCGACGATCAGAGCCTGGGCGGCAAGACCCCTCTCGGCGTCGCGGCGGCCGCCCGCGCGGCGGGCATCCCCGTCATCGCCGTGTGCGGACGCTCCACGCTGAGCCAGGAGGCGGCGCAGGCAGCCGGGTTCGCCCGCGTCTACGCGCTCAGCGAGCTGGAGCCCGATCCGGCCCGCAGCATGGCCGAAGCGGTCTCCCTGCTCACCGAGGTGGGCCGCCGCATCGGCGCCGAGGTGGGCGAGCTCGTGCCGCAGGGCTGACTCCGTGGCCGTTGAGCGAGGACGCCCGTAGGGCGACCGAGACGAAACGTCGCGCTCTCTCGAGCTCCCCGCGTTTCGTCTCGCTTCGCTCGCCCAACGACCTCCCGCTCCGGAACCGGAGCACAATGAATCCAACGAAGCACGACCGGCGCTCGCCGGAGGAAAGGATCCGCACGACATGTCGCAGGATCAGCACGACCTCGCAGGTTCGCACTACGACCTGGTGATCCGCGGCGAGCGGGTCCTCACCAGCTCGGGGCTCCGCCCCCGGGAGGTCGGCGTGCGTAACGGCGTCATCATCGCGATGGAGCCGCTCGGCAACGACCTCCAGGCGGACGAGATCATCGAACTCGCCGACGACGAGACCCTGATCCCCGGGCTCGTCGACACGCACGTGCACGTCAACGAGCCGGGCCGCACCGAGTGGGAGGGCTTCTCCTCCGCCACCAAGGCCGCGGCCGCCGGGGGCGTGACCACGATCCTGGACATGCCGCTCAACAGCATCCCGCCGACGATCGACGTCGAGGCCCTGGACATCAAGCGCGACGTCGCCCGCGACCAGGTGCACGTCGACGTGGGCTTCTGGGGCGGCGCCGTTCCCGGCAACGTCGACAAGCTGCGCGGACTGCACGACGCCGGCGCCTTCGGGTTCAAGTGCTTCCTGCTGCACAGCGGGGTCGACGAGTTCCCGCCGCTGGATCCCGACGAGCTCGAGGCCGACATGCGCGAACTCGCGACGTTCGACTCGGTCATGATCGTGCACGCCGAGGACTCCCGTGCGATCGACCGCGCCCCCAAGCCCGACGGCGACGACTACGCCAAGTTCCTCGCCTCGCGCCCCCGCGGCGCCGAGAACCTCGCGATCGCCGAGGTCATCGAACGCGCCCGCTGGACCGGCGCCCGCGCCCACATCCTGCACCTGTCGTCGTCGGACGCATTGCCGATGCTGCGCTCCGCCAAGCACGACGGCATCCGGCTCACGGTCGAGACCTGTCCGCACTACCTCACGCTCACGGCGGAGGAGATCCCCCTCGGCGCGACCGCGTTCAAGTGCTGCCCGCCGATCCGCGAGGCCGGCAACCGCGAGCTGCTCTGGCAGGGACTGGAGGACGGCACGATCGACTTCATCGTCTCGGACCACTCGCCCTCGACGCTCGACCTCAAGGACCTGGAGAACGGCGACTTCGCCGTGGCGTGGGGCGGCGTCGCGTCGCTGCAGCTCGGCCTTTCGCTGATCTGGACCGAGGCGCGCCAGCGCGGCCTGTCCCTGGAGACCGTGGTGTCGTGGATGAGCGAGAAGCCGGCGCAGTTCGCCGGTCTCACCGGCAAGGGCCGGATCGCCCCGGGCTACGACGCGGACTTCTCGGTCTTCGCGGCCGATGACGCCTACATCGTGGACGTGACGAAGCTGCACCACAAGAACCCGCTCACGCCCTACAACGGCAAGGCGCTCGCCGGCCGGGTGCGCAAGACGTACCTGCACGGCACGGAGATCGACTTCACGACCCCGCGCGGCCGCCTGCTCCGCCGGGGCATGGCCGAGGTCGGCTGACCCCTCCCCACTCCCTCCCCACTCCCTCTCCACTCCCTCTCCACTTCCGCGTCGTCCCTCTCAGCGGAGCCCATAGCGTGCGCTGACGGGGACGACTCGGAAGTAGGGGGCCTGAAGCTCGTCGGCGGTGTGTGACAACGGGGTCGCCATCGTCGGCGGATCCCGAGCGGGCCGATGCCCGTGCCGCCCGGCAGCATCCTGACGGCGCGACGAAGACGCCGGTCGCAACCCTGCGGCCGGCGTCTTCGTCGTGCTCCGAGCGTCCCGACCTCGCGTTCGGACTCGCGCCCGCTCTTGTCCCCGGGGGCCGAACCCGCTAAACTTGAGTCCAATCAACTCAACTTTGAAGAGTCGGAGCGGGTCCGGCTCTTCCGCCACAGACGCAAGGAGAACCCAGGAGGACGAATGGCCACCCCTCAGACGGCACAGCAGGACGGGCAGCAGTCGGCGCTCGAGCAGTTCGGCATCAACCTCACCGATCGCGCCCGGCAGGGCAAGCTCGATCCGGTGATCGGACGCGACGCGGAGATCCGCCGCGTGAGCCAGGTGCTCACCCGGCGCACCAAGAACAATCCGGTGCTGATCGGCGAGCCCGGCGTCGGCAAGACGGCCGTCGTCGAGGGACTCGCGCAGCGCATCGTCGCCGGAGACGTGGCCGAGTCGCTCAAGGACAAGGAGCTCGTGTCGCTGGACATCTCCGCGCTCGTGGCAGGGGCCATGTACCGCGGCCAGTTCGAGGAGCGGCTGAAGAGCGTCCTCAAGGAGATCACCGAGTCCGACGGGCGCGTCATCACCTTCATCGACGAACTGCACGTGCTCATGGGTGCGGGCGGGGGAGAGGGATCCGTCGCCGCCTCCAACATGCTCAAGCCCATGCTCGCCCGCGGCGAGCTGCGCCTCATCGGCGCCACCACGCTCAACGAGTACCGGGAATTCATCGAGAAGGACGCGGCGCTCGAGCGCCGGTTCCAGCAGGTCTACGTCGGCGAGCCCTCGGTCGAGGACACGATCGCGATCCTGCGCGGCCTCAAGGGGCGCTACGAGGCGCACCACGGCGTGACGATCAGCGACTCCGCGCTGGTCGCCGCCGCGTCGCTGTCGAACCGCTACCTGCCCAGCCGTCAGCTGCCGGACAAGGCGATCGACCTCATCGACGAGGCCATGAGCCGGCTCAAGATGGAGATCGACTCGAGCCCCGTCGAGATCGACCAGCTCAAGAGGTCGGTCGACCGGATGCGCCTCGAGGAGCTCGCGCTGAAGAAGGAGAAGGACGCGGCCTCGAAGGAGCGTCTCGCGAAGCTCCGCGAGCAGATGGGTGAGGCCGAGGCCGAGCTCAAGGGTCTCGAAGCCCGCTGGGAGCGCGAGCGCGGCGGCCTGAATCGGGTGGGCGAGCTCAAGAAGCGCCTCGACGAGGCGTTCACCGAGCGCGACAGGGCTCTGCGCGACGCCGACTACGTGAAGGCGTCGAAGCTCGAGTACGAGACGATCAAGCAGCTGCAGGCGCAGCTCGCCGACGCCGAGCGGCAGGCCGACGCGCAGAGCGACGAGCCGCGCATGGTGAACGAGCAGGTGACCGACGAGGACATCGCGGCGGTGATCGCGGCCTGGACCGGGATCCCCGTGGGCCGGCTGCTGCAGGGCGAGAGCGAGAAGCTGCTGCATCTGGAGCGCGAGCTGGGCCGGCGCCTGATCGGGCAGAAGGAGGCGGTCGCGGCCGTCTCGGACGCGGTGCGGCGCTCGCGCGCTGGCATCAGCGACCCCGGCCGGCCGACCGGATCCTTCCTCTTCGTCGGACCCACCGGCGTCGGCAAGACCGAGCTCGCCAAGGCGCTCGCGGAGTTCCTCTTCGACGACGAGCACGCCATGGTGCGCATCGACATGTCGGAGTACGGCGAGAAGCACTCGGTCTCGCGTCTCGTCGGCGCCCCTCCCGGCTACGTCGGCTACGAGCAGGGCGGGCAGCTCACCGAGGCCGTGCGGCGGCGCCCCTACAGCGTCGTCCTGCTGGACGAGGTCGAGAAGGCGCACCCCGAGGTGTTCGACGTGCTGCTCCAGGTCATGGACGACGGTCGCCTCACCGACGGCCAGGGCCGGACGGTCGACTTCTCGAACGTGATCCTGATCCTCACGAGCAACATCGGATCTCCGATCCTGATCGACCCGACGCTCTCGCCCGACGAGAAGCGCGACGCCGTGATGGCCCTCGTGCGCCAGGCGTTCAAGCCCGAGTTCATCAACCGTCTCGACGACATCGTGATGTTCCAGGCGCTCACGGAGGACGACCTGGCGCAGATCGTGGAGCTCACGATCGACCAGCTGCAGCGTCGTCTCGCCGACCGCCGGCTGACGCTCGCCGTCACGCCCGACGCGCGCGCCTGGCTGTCCGAACGCGGCTACGACCCGGTGTTCGGCGCCAGGCCGCTGCGTCGTCTCATCCAGAACGAGGTGCAGAACCGGCTGGCGTCGGCGCTGCTGTCGGGGCGCGTGCAGGACGGCGACATCGTGCGCGTGGATGTCGCGGCGGATGGGTCCTCCCTCGTGCTCACGAGCGAGGGGCCGGCCGCCCCGACGCCTCCCCGGGCCGATGCGGACGACGAGGTGATCGAGGCCGAGCTGCTCGACGAGTGACGCGACGAGAGTCGAGGAAAGGCCCCGGATCTCCCTGATCCGGGGCCTTTTCCGAGCCTGGACGGCGAGGAAGGCCGCCTCTTTACTATCCGCATTATGGAAGTCTCACTCCGAGATTCGGAAAAAGTTCTTGACTCTGGATGGGGCCCTGGTTAGCCTGAGGGTGTCTC
Organism: Microbacterium azadirachtae; assembly: GCF_000956505.1. Lineage (GTDB taxonomy): Bacteria > Actinomycetota > Actinomycetes > Actinomycetales > Microbacteriaceae > Microbacterium > Microbacterium azadirachtae_A. Next base: position 22,176 of record NZ_JYIX01000015.1, read on the forward strand.
CAGAGCTGGAGACGCACCAGGACTAACAGCACAACCGCCCCGCATGCGAGGCGGAACGCGCGACTCGCCGTCGAACCGCCATCGCATGGCGTTGCGGACGGCCGCCGCCTCGCTCACCTGGTGCGCTGCCCCCGACGAAGAGGTCGAATTGACTACCAAGCAGAAGAAGGAGTTCGTCCGCCCAGAGGACGAGCGCCTGCCGATCGGCGCGACCATCGGCTACGGCATCCAGCACGTGCTCACGATGTACGGCGGCATCATCGCCCCGCCGCTCATCATCGGACAGATGGCAGGGCTGAAGCCCGGCGAGATCGGCGTGCTCATCGCCGCGTGCCTGTTCATGGGCGGTCTCGCCACGATCCTGCAGACCGTCGGCGTCCCGTTCTTCGGATCCCAGCTGCCACTCGTCCAGGGCGTGTCGTTCTCGGGCGTCGCGACCATGGGCGCGATCGTCACGAGCGGCGGCGGGCTCCCGGCGGTGTTCGGATCCGTCATCGCCGCCTCGGTGATCGGCCTGCTGATCGCCCCGGTGTTCGCGACCGTGATCCGGTTCTTCCCGCCGGTCGTGACCGGAACCGTGATCACCACGATCGGTCTCAGCCTCCTCCCGGTCGCGGCCGGCTGGATCATGGGCACCGGTGAGAACACCGGCGGCGCGAAGGGCGGCGCCCCCGAGAACCTGATGCTCGCCGGCATCACCCTGGTGATCGTCCTGATCCTCAGCAAGATCCCGGTGGGCGCGATCTCGCGCCTCGCGATCCTGCTCTCCATCGTCCTCGGCACGATCGTCGCCGTCTTCCTCGGCAAGGCCGACTTCAGCAAGGTCGGCGAGGGCGACATCTTCGCCCTCCCGCAGATCTTCGGGTTCGGAATGCCGACCTTCGAGATCGCGAGCATCATCTCGATGCTCATCGTGATCCTGGTGACCCTCACGGAGACCACCGCCGACATCCTCGCCGTGAGCGAGATCGTCGGCACCAAGGTCGACTCCAAGCGCATCGCCGCGGGGCTCCGCGCCGACATGCTCTCCAGCGCGGTCTCTCCGATCTTCGGCACGTTCACGCAGTCCGCCTTCGCGCAGAACGTCGGCCTGGTCGCCATCACGGGCGTGAAGAGCCGCTTCGTGGTCACCGCCGGCGGTGGCGTGCTGGTGATCCTGGGTCTGCTGCCCGTCCTGGGCCGCGTCGTCGGGGCGATCCCGACCCCGGTCCTCGGCGGCGCGGGCCTCGTGCTGTTCGGCTCGGTCGCAGCGTCCGGCATCCGCACGCTCGCCAAGGTCGAGTACCGCGACAACATGAACCTCGTGATCGTGGCCACGTCGATCGCGGTGGGCATGCTCCCGATCGCCGTCCCGACGATCTATGAGCAGATGCCGGCCTGGTTCGTGACGATCTTCCACTCCGGCATCAGCTCGGCCGCGGTCGTCGCGATCCTGCTGAACCTGCTCTTCAACCACCTCGGCAGCGTGAAGCGGAAGAACGCGTTCGTGTCGGCGCCGACCCGCAGCATCCCGGTCGCGTACCTGGACGCCTTCGAGGACGGCGACTCGATCATCGACGGCAAGATCGTCGACCGCGAGGGCAACGAGGTCACGGTCGAGCGTCCGGCGCACTGATCCGGAACGGGGTCGTCGCCCTTCGTCTCGTCGCTGCGCTCCTCGCTCAGGGGCCGGCCTCCACCGGTTCCTGAGCGAGCGCAGCGAGACGAAGGGCGTCGTCCGTATCGCGGAATCCTGATTCTAGGATCCGAAAAAGACCGTTGACCGGCGTCGAGGGTCCGTGATAGATCTGAAAGGCCTCCTCGATCGGAGGCGCACCTGGATCAGCAGACAGGTCAAAACTGAGCTGGCCCCCGCGGGGCCAGGTTCCGGCTCCGCTCGTCGAACGAGGGAGTCTGCTCGATGTCCGAATCCACCCGCACCGTCTGGCTGAAGAACCCGCTCGGGATCCACACCGGCGACAGCGCCGATGCCCGTGGCGGCCTGGTCGTCGCCGGATCCACGATCCTCGAGGCCGTGCCTGCCGGCGGATCCCCGTCCTCGCCGGTCGACGAGGTCTACGACGCCTCGCGCCACGTCATCATCCCCGGCCTGATCAACACGCACCACCACTTCTACCAGACCCTCACCCGGGCGTGGACGCCCGTGGTCAGCGCCGAGCTGTTCCCGTGGCTCAAGGGCCTGTACGGCGTCTGGGCGGGGCTCACCCCGCGCGATCTCGAGCTCGCCACGACCGCCGCGCTCGCCGAGCTGCTGCTGAGCGGCTGCACCACCGCCGCCGACCACCACTACCTGTTCCCGAACGGGCTGGAGGAGGGCATCGACGTGCAGGTCGATGTCGTGAAGCGCCTCGGCATGCGCGCGACCCTGACTCGCGGATCCATGTCCCTCGGTGAGAAGGACGGCGGGCTGCCGCCGCAAAGCACGGTGCAGGACGCGGAGGTGATCCTCGCCGACAGTGAGCGCCTCGTGGGCGCTTACCACGAGCGCGGAGAGGGCGCGTTCGTGCAGATCGGCCTCGCGCCGTGCTCGCCGTTCTCCGTCACCACGGAGGTCATGCGCGACACGGCGGCCCTGGCCGAGCGCCTCGACGTGCGCCTGCACACGCACCTCGCCGAGACCATCGACGAGGAGGACTTCTGCCGGGAGCGGTTCGGGCTGCGCACGGTGGACTACCTCGACAGCGTCGGCTGGCTCGGGGACCGCACCTGGCTCGCCCACGGCATCCACTTCGACGACGACGAGATCGCCCGCCTGGGCGCCGCCGGCACCGCGGTCTCGCACTGCGCCACCTCGAACATGCGCCTCGCGAGCGGGATCGCGCGCGCGGTCGAGCTCGAGGCGGCGGGCGTGCCGGTCGGACTGGGCGTGGACGGATCCGCGTCGAACGACGGATCCAACATGATGATGGAGGTTCGTCAGGCCCTGTACCTGCAGCGCCTGCGCTACGGCGCCGCCGCGGTCACCCCCGAGCGGGCGCTGGACTGGGCGACCCAGGGATCCGCCCGCGCACTCGGCCGTTCCGACATCGGCGTGCTGAGCCCGGGCACGCAGGCGGACCTCGCGATGTTCACCCTCGACGAGCTGCGCTTCTCCGGCAGCCACGACCCGCTCGCGGCCCTGCTGCTGTGCGGCGCCGAACGCGCGGACCGGGTCATGGTCGGCGGCACCTGGCGCGTGCTGGACGGCCGGATCGTCGGCCTGGACGTGCCGCAGCTCATCGCGCACCACAGCGAGGCCGCCCGCCGTCTGCTCGCCCGCCACGGCTGACGAGGGCTTCGGGGCACTCTGTTTGTCGGTTTGTTCCGGGTTTGGGGCGCGCTCTGTCGTTTTGGGGCGCGCCTCGTCGGGAATTCGTGGCCGGACGCGCCCCAAACCGGTGGGGTGCGCCCCAGACCGGCGTGGTGCTCGAGGCGGGGCCGGTGGATCCTGGCCGGATCGGGGGCTGGATCCGGGACCAGGTCCGGGCGGCCCGACTCGGGTTCGGGGCGCGCTCTGTCGTTTTGGGGCGCGCCTCGTCGGGAATTCGTGGCGGGACGCGCCCCAAACGGGTGGGGTGCGCCCCGAAACGGTGGTGGTGGGGACGACTCAGCGCTGGGAGGTCGCCCACTTCTCCGGGCCGGTGGATCCGGCCGGATACTCCTGCATCGGCACGGCGCCAGAGCGCCAGGCGTCGAGAGCGGGCTGGATGATCCGCCAGCACTGCTCCGCCGCGTCGCCGCGGACCGACAGTGCGACGTCGCCGTCGAGGATCTCGCTGAGCACCTCGGTGTAGGCCAGCAGCGTGCCCTTGCCCAGTCCCGTGGACAGGACGTCGCGGCGCAGGGCGAACGGATCGTCGCCGCCGTTCACGTTCAGTTCGAGCTCGATCCGGTCGGGGCCGAGCGAGAATCGCAGCACGCCGCCGTCCGTCGGCATCCCCGTGAGCCCGCCGGGGATGTGCCGCACGGGCCGGAACGTGACGACGATCTCCGCGCAGCGCTCGCCCAGGGCCTTTCCGCTGCGCAGCGTGAAGGGCACGCCCGCCCAGCGCGCGGTGTCGACCTCGCAGGTGATCTCGGCGAGAGTCTCGGTGCCGCGGGCCGGATCCACGCCCTCCTCGTCGGAGTACGACGGCACAGGGCGGTCGTCGCTCGTGCCCGACGTGTACCGGGCTCGGCGGGTCGAAGCGACGGGGTCGTCGCCGAGGATGCGGGTCGCGCGGAGGGCTGCGGCCATCGCATCGCGCAGGTCGATCTCGTCCAGATCCGCCGGCTGCTCCATCGCGAGGATCGCGAGCACCTGCAGCAGGTGGCTCTGGATCATGTCGACGAGAGCGCCGGCCTTGTCGTAGTAGCGCGCGCGGTTCTCCAGTGCGAGCGACTCGTCGTAGCGCACCAGCACCGACTGCACGTGGTCGGCGGACCAGACGGGCTCGACAAGCCGGTTCGCGAAGCGGACGCCCATGATGTTGAGGATCGTGGAGCGTCCCAGGAAGTGATCGACGCGGAAGACCTGGTTCTCCGGCACGATCCGGGTGACCAGCGCGTTGAGGGCGGCAGCGCTCTTCTCGTCGCTGCCGAACGGCTTCTCCAGCGCGAGCACGGTGCCCTCGGGCAGGGGGATGTCGACGAGCTTCTCGCACGCCATCTCCGCGACGGCGGGCGGAAGGGCGAAGTAGATCACGAGCGACCCTTCGACGCCCTCGATGAGCGCCGCGAGCGCGTCGCGGTCGGTGACGTCCGCCTTCACGTAGCTGGTGCCGGCGATCCGGGAGATCTGGTCCGTCGCGTCGACGGTCGCGAACGCGGTGCGCACGGCCTCCTGCCAGCGCTCGTCGGACCAGTCGTCGGATCCGGCGCCGTGCAGGACCAGGGCGCGATCGGGCTGGCGCTTCAGGAGCTGCGCGATCGCGGGCAGGAGGAGGCGGGAGGTGAGGTCGCCGGAAGCGCCGAGGATGAGCAGCGTCGTCGGGGTGGTCATGCGCCCACGATACGTTCCGCGTCCCTGATCTGTCGCTGCGACGGGGCCCGGATCTTCTCGACACGGCGGCGGATCCTTTCGCGGGTGCGTGGACGGCGGCGGGGACGGATCCTTCCCCGGCGGGCGTTGCCCTCCGCCGTGCGCCGGGGCTCGTGCCAGACTGCGAAGGATGGAGACCGCTCCGATCGAGGATTACGCACTGCTCAGCGACGGGCGCACCGCGGCCCTCGTAACGCGGGCGGGCAGCATCGACTGGTTCTGCGCACCGAGGCTGGATTCCGCGTCGCTGTTCGGCGCCCTGCTCGGCGGCGTCGAGCAGGGGCACTGGAGTCTGCGCCCGGTGGATCCCGAAGCGATCGCGTCCCGGCGCTACGACGGCGACACTTTCTGCCTCGTGACCCGGTGGGAGAGCGCGGACGGCGTCGCCGAGGTGCGCGAGTGGATGCCGGTCCTGCTGCCGAAGGATCCGGGATCGCTCGAGGGCGCGAAGGCCGGGCTGGGCGCGGACCGCACGGACATCGTCCGTCGGGTCGTCGGGATCAGCGGGCGGGTGTCCTTCGCGCAGGAGCTGCGGCTCCGGTTCGACTACGCCAGGGCGCTGCCATGGGTGCGTCAGACCGGCAGCCCCGGGTCTCCCGAGCTCACCGCGACCGCCGGCCCCGACGCCGTCGTGGTGCGCGGCGCCGAGTTGCAGCCGCACGGGCACAGCCACGTCGGCACGGTCGACGTGGCCGCAGGCGAGAGCGCGGACCTCACGCTCACCTGGTTCCCGTCGTACCGTCCGGCTCCCGGAGCGCTCGACGTCGACGCCGCGGAGCGGGCGACCGGGGACTGGTGGAGCGACTGGGCCGACGGCATCGCGCACGAGGGCCCGCACGAGGACGACGTGCGGCGTTCGCTGCTGCTCCTGCGCGCGCTCACCAATCGCGAGACCGGCGGGATCGCGGCCGCCGCGACGACCTCGCTGCCGGAGGAGTTCGGCGGCGCACGCAACTGGGACTACCGCTACGTCTGGCTGCGCGACGCCGCGCTCACGCTCGAGTCGCTGCTCGCGCACGGCCTCGCGGACGAGGCGCGCGCGTGGCGCGATTGGCTGCTGCGGGCGGTGGCCGGAGATCCGGCCGATCTGCAGATCATGTACGGCCTGGCGGGGGAGCGGGATCTGCTCGAACGCGAGATGCGGTCCCTTCCGGGATACGCCGGGTCCGCCCCGGTGCGGGTGGGCAACGCCGCCGCCGAGCAGTTCCAGGCGGACGTCTTCGGCGAGGTGATGGTGACGCTCTCCGCCGCCCGCAGAGCGGGCCTCGGCGAGTCGGCTCGGTCCTGGTCGCTGCAGCGGGTCCTGCTGCGGCATGCCGAGAAGCAACTGGACCATCCGGACAACGGCATGTGGGAGATCCGCGGGGATCCGCAGTTCTTCACCCACTCCCGCGTGATGCTGTGGGCGGCGTTCGACCGCGGGGTGCGTGCGGTCGAGGAGGACGGCGCGCACGGCCCCGCGGAGCGCTGGCGCGGCCTGCGCGACCGGCTGCGCACGGAGATCGACGAGCACGGAGTGCGGGACGGACACTTCGTGCAGCACCGCGGCACGGATGAGGTCGATGCGGCGCTGCTGCTCATCCCGCGCACCGGATACTGCGCTCCCGACGACCCGCGCATGCTCGCGACCGTGGAGCGGATCGAGCAGACGCTGATCCACGACGGGCTCGTGAACCGCTATCGCACCGGCACCGGCGTGGACGGCCTGCCCGGGGGAGAGAACGCGTTCCTCGCGTGCTCGTTCTGGCTCGTGGAGCAGTACGCGGTGACGGGTCGCATGGCCGAGGCGCGGGAGCTCATGGACCGGCTGTGCGCGCTGCGCAACGACGTCGGCATGCTGAGCGAGGAGTACGACCCCGTGGGGCGCCGGCACGTCGGCAACACCCCGCAGGCGTTCTCGCACCTGTCCCTCGTTCGTGCGGCCGACGCGCTCGCCGCGGGCCTGCACCGCAAGCGCTGAGGCGGGCGTCGCTGCCTCCCTGGTGCACCCGCGCTCCGCCGGGGAACCCTCCCCACATGCGAGTCGTCCCCGTCAGCGGAGCCTATGGCGTGCGCTGGCGGGGACGACTCGGAGGTAGAGAGAACCGATCAGGCGTTGATCAGGAGGGTGTCCGCGATCGGGCGGCGCTCGCGCGGGGCGTTCTCGCGCTGCTGCAGCTCCTCGGGAGCGGTGCGGATGTCGCCGAGCTCGCCGACGGCCATGACCGAGATCGGGGTGAAGTCGGCGCTCAGGTCGAACGCGGCGGAGATCGCGTCGCGGTCGAAGCCGCCCATCTGGTGGGTGGAGAGGCCGTCGGCGTGCGCCTGCACGGTGAAGTGCGCCGCCGCCTGGCCGGTGTCGTAGAGCGCCCAGGTCATGGGCTGGCCGTCGCGCGTGGTCTCGGCCACGAACACCACGAGCAGAGCGGCGTCGCCGGCCCAGGCGCTGTTGAAGCCGGCGAGGGTGCCGAGGACCTTGGCGTGCTCCTCGGATCCGCGGCGGGCCACGATCACGCGCCACGGCTGGGTGTTGGCGGCGGTCGGAGCCCAGCGGGCGGCCTCGAGCGCGCTGGCCAGGGCCTCCTCGTCGATGGTCGAGGCGGCGTCGAAGATGCGGGTGCTCCAGCGCTCGGCGAGGATGTCGAGGATCGGGGCGTCGGTGACAGCGGTGCGGTCGGAGGCGGGGGTGCTCATGGCGATGAGGCCTTTCGGGTCGGTGGATCTGCTGCCGGACCCCATCGTCCGCACCCTGAGGCTAACAATGCATGCGTATGAATATTCCTGACACCCGGAACGCAGGCTTCCCGGGGGGATCCGGATCCGACTCCCCACTGACCACGAGACTCCAACTGGGCGACGAGACTGCGCTCCTGAACTGCAGTCTCGTCGCGGAGATGGAGTCTCGCGGTCAGCGGGCCGGGGCGTGATGACCCGACCCACCCGGCCCGCTGACCGCGAGAC
>NZ_JYIX01000016.1 GCF_000956505.1 Microbacterium azadirachtae
GTCCCGCCCCCTTGGTTACCCGCGAGACTCCAACTCGGCGACGAGACTGCAGTGCGCGAGCGCAGTCTCGTCGCCGAGTTGGAGTCTCGCGGTCAACCAAGGGGGCGGGACACGCCAGCCGGACGCAGGTTTTCCTGAATCATTCAGGAAAAGCTACCCTGGAGTCATGGACACGTCGGCGATCCTCCGCGGGGCGGGACTGCGCGTCACCGTGCAGCGCATCGCGGTGCTGCAGGCCCTCGCGCTCGCCCCGCACAGCTCCGCGGATCGGATCCACACCGCCGTCGACGGCGCCGGCATCGCCCTGCCCACCGTGCACGCGATCCTCGGAGACCTCGCGACGGCCGGCATCATCCGCCGGGTGAGCCTGCCCGACGCCGACCGGGCGCTCTTCGAGGTCGAGCCCGGCGACAACCACCACCACATGCAGTGCGTGCGCTGCGGCCGCCTGGAGGTCGTCGCCTGCGCCGTCGGCGCCTCCCCCTGCCTGCACCCCGCCGAGGACCACGGCATGAGACTGCTCGAGGCCTCCGTCACCTACCGCGCGGTCTGCCGCGCGTGCGACGAGGCGCCCGCGGCCGCCTGACCGAGACTCGCGCCGCACCCGCCCCTGGACCACCGCCGGGGAGCGGTGCTCGGCGCGCCATCGACCGACCAAAAGAAGAGGAAAGGATCAGCCTTGTCTGAGAACACCTGCCCGATCGACCACGCCGGCAGCACGCCTGCCCCGCGTCCCGCGGGCGGCCGCACCGGCAACACCGACTGGTGGCCGGAGCGCCTGAACCTGCGCCAGCTCGCGAAGAACCCCGCCGTGGGCGATCCGCACGGCGAGGACTTCGACTACCGCGCCGCATTCGAGGCGCTCGACCTCGACGCCGTCAAGCGCGACATCGCCGCCCTGCTCACCGAGTCGCAGCCGTGGTGGCCCGCCGACTTCGGCAACTACGGCCCGCTCATGATCCGCATGGCCTGGCACTCCGCGGGCACCTACCGGGTGTTCGACGGCCGGGGCGGCGGCGGCACCGGCCAGCAGCGCTTCGCCCCGCTGAACAGCTGGCCCGACAACGTCGGCCTGGACAAGGCGCGCCGCCTGCTCTGGCCCGTGAAGAAGGCCTACGGCAAGGCGCTGAGCTGGGGCGACCTGATGATCCTGGCCGGCAACGTCGCGCACGAGCAGATGGGCATGCCGACGTTCGGCTTCGCCGGCGGACGTCCCGACGTGTGGGAGCCGGACGAGGACGTGTACTGGGGCTCGGAGAAGATCTGGCTCGACTCCAGCGCCCGTATCGGCACCGACGAGCAGGGAGAGCGCTCGCTCGAGAAGCCGCTCGCGGCCACCATGATGGGACTCATCTACGTCAACCCCGAGGGGCCTGAGGGCAACCCGGATCCGGTGCTCGCCGCGAAGGACATCCGCGAGACGTTCGGCCGGATGGCGATGAACGACGAGGAGACGGTCGCCCTCATCGCGGGCGGCCACACGTTCGGCAAGACGCACGGCGCCGCGCCCGAGGCCGGCAACGTCGGCGAGTCGCCCGAGGGGGCGCCGATGGAGCAGATGGGCCTGGGCTGGAAGAGCAGCCACGGCGCCGGGCACGGCATCGACACCATCGGATCCGGCCTCGAGGTCACCTGGACCTATCACCCCACCCGCTGGGACAACGAGTTCTTCCACATCCTTTTCGCCTACGACTGGGAGCTCACCACGGGTCCCGGCGGCGGCAAGCACTGGAAGCCGACCGATGGCGCCGGCCTCGACATGGTGCCGGAGGCGCAGGGCGAGGGCCGTCGGGAGCCGCGCATGCTCACGACCGACGTGGCGTTGCGGGAGGACCCGATCTACCGGGAGATCTCGCTGCGCTTCAAGGACGACCAGGCCGCGTTCACCGACGCCTACAGCCGCGCGTGGTTCAAGCTGACCCACCGCGACCTCGGCCCGAAGGCCCGCTACCTGGGCGCCGAAGTCCCCGCGGAGGACCTGCTCTGGCAGGACCCGGTGCCCGCACCGGAGGGCGCGCCGATCGGCGCCGCTGACGTCGCCGACCTGGAGCAGCGCATCGCGGCGACCGGCCTCAGCGTGTCCGACCTGGTGTCGACCGCGTGGGCCGCGGCAGCCTCGTTCCGCGGCAGCGACAAACGCGGCGGCGCGAACGGCGGCCGGATCCGGCTCGAGCCGCAGCGCAGCTGGGAGGTCAACCGCCCGGCAGAGCTCGCGCGCGTGATCGCGGCACTGGAGGGCGTGCAGGAGGCGTTCAACGCGGAGGGCGGCGCGCAGGTGTCGTTCGCCGACCTCGTGGTGCTGGCCGGGAACGTGGGCGTGAAGCAGGCTGCGGCCGCCGCCGGGCGTGCCGTCGAGATCCCGTTCACGCCGGGGCGCACCGATGCGACGCAGGAGCAGACGGACGTCGACTCGTTCGCCTACCTCAACCCGCAGGCCGACGGCTTCCGCAACTACGCCAGCGACGTGGCCAGGGCGATCCCCGCAGAGGTGCTGCTGGTCGACCGGGCGGGGCTGCTGACCCTCTCCGCGCCCGAGATGACGGTGCTCGTGGGCGGCCTCCGCGTGCTCGGTGCGAACTGGGACGGATCCGCCTACGGCGCGTTCACGCACATCCCCGGCGTGCTCACGAACGACTTCTTCGTGAACGTGCTCGACCTGAACACGACGTGGAAGCCGCTGGATCCCGGATCCCACGCCTTCCAGGCCACGGACGACGCGACGGGCGAGAAGACCTGGGTCGGTACGCGTGCGGACCTCGTGTTCGGCTCGAACTCCGAGCTGCGGGCGCTGGCCGAGGTGTACGCGAGCGACGACGCCGGCGCGAAGTTCGTGGACGACTTCGTGAAGGCCTGGGTCAAGGTCGCCGAGCTCGATCGCTACGACGTGCGCTGACCGGATCCGCCCGTCCGACGGCCCGTCCCGATCCCGGGGCGGGCCGTCGCTCTTGCGGCGCAGGATGCGCCTTCGCCGGTAATGTCGCTGACGGACAGCGGCGCCCGACTTCCCGCGGCGCCAGAGAGCAAGGAGCCCCATGTCCTCCTCCCCCGTCGACGCACCGGCCGCTCCGGCCTCGTCGCTCGCTCCGCGCCTGGTCGCGGAGGGCCTCGGCACGTTCCTGCTCGTGGCGGCCGCGATGGGCACCGCCCTGTTCGCGTCCAGCCACTTCACCGATCCGGGCGCGCAGGGCTCCGTCTACCTCGCCGTGGCGCTCGCCGTCGGCCTTTCGGTGCTCGTCGGCGTGTACGCCTTCGGACCGATCTCGGGCGGGCATTTCAACCCCGCCGTGACCCTCGGCGCGGCGGCCGCGGGGCGGATCGCGTGGCGGGACGCCGGTCCCTACATCGTCGCGCAGTGCGTGGGCGGCGTCGTGGCATCGACGGTGCTGACCCTGATCGGCACGTTCGGCCCTGAGGGCTGGCTGCCCCGGGCTCAGGACTCGGGCTTCGCGAGCAACGGCTGGGGCGCGCTCTCCCCCGGCGGCTTCGGGGTGTGGGCGGCGATCATCGCCGAGGTCGTGTTCACGGCGCTGTTCCTCTTCGTGATCCTCGGCGTCACGCATCCGACGCGCGGCACCCCCTTCGCGGGCGTCGCGATCGGGCTGACGCTGACCCTCGGCGTGCTGGCGACCCTGCCGATCGACAACGCCTCGCTGAACCCCGCGCGCTCGCTGGCCACGGCGATCTACGGAGGAGTCGCACCGCTCGCGCAGCTGTGGGTGTTCCTGATCTTCCCGATCCTCGGCGCCCTGATCGCCGGCTTCACCTATCGCGCGCTCTTCGACCAGCCGAACCCCGCCGCGCAGGCGTGACCTCGGGCACGACCCGTCCTCGGACGGCGGGCCCGCTCAGCCTGCCACGAGCGTCGGCGTCCCCGCCTCGAACTCGGTGAGGTCGCCGCTCTCGCCCCGGCGCTGCGCACGACGGCCCAGGATCAGCATGTAGGCGAGGAAGACCGCGAGCGCGAGCGCGCCGATGCCGATCTTCACGGGCCAGGGCAGCCCCCAGCCGGTCACGAAGCCCTCGACCATGCCGGAGAGCCCGAGCGCGAACACGAGCCCGATGGCGACCGTGCCGAGCGAGCGTCCTGCGACCGCGAGCGCTTCGCCGCGGGTGCGCTCCCCCGGCACGAGCCAGGCCCAGAAGATGTGCAGGCCCGCCGCTGCGGCGACGAAGATGCAGGTGAGCTCGAGCATGCCGTGCGGCAGCAGGTAGAGGACCACGACGTCGCCGCGGCCGAACGCGAACATGATGCCGACCGCGAGGCCGACGTTCACGGCGTTCTGCATGAGGACCATGACCGGCCAGATGCCGGTGACCCCGAGCAGCACGCACTGCGCCGCGATCCACGCGTTGTTCGTCCACACCATCCCGGCGAACTCCGCCGCGGGGTTCTCGGTGTAGTAGTCCGTGAAGGAGTGGTCGGCATAGTACTGAAGGTCGGCCTTGGATCCGAGCGCCGCGACGAGAGCCGGATCCGAGGTGATCCAGATCGCGACCCCGACCATCACCGCGAGGCTCGCGAGCGCGATCACGAGGGTGGTCCAGCGCAGCCGGTACGGCGCGGCGGGGAGCTGCAGGGTGAAGAATCGGGTGATCTGACGGAGCACGTTCTCGCCCTGCCCCGTCAACCGCAGTCGCGCCCTCGCCAGGATCGTGGAGACGTGCGCGCTCTGCGGCGAGGAGCCCACCGAGCTGCGCAGGTCGGCCAGATCCGCCGAGGCCGCACGGTAGCGCGTGATGAGCTCGTCGACACCGGCACCGTCGAGCGCCTGTCTGCTGAGTTCGTCCAGGCGCGCCCACTCGCGGCTCCTGGCATCGGCGAGTGCGTCGGCGTCCACGTGTTTTACTGTACCCATGTCGGATGCCAGCGCCTCGAACGCCGTGGGCGCCGCACACTCGATCGCGGCGCTCGACAGTGACGACGAGGTGCTGTCCGGTGAGGCCGTCGCGATCGAGGTCCAGCCCGTCGGCCTGTTCTTCCGCACACTGGGCGCCCTGATCGATGCTGTCCTGAGCTGGGCGGTCTTCCTCGGGTACATCGCCGTGCGCTACTGGATGCTCGGCGCCTTCGGCGATCACGCCCTCGACGGCATTCTCTCCGTGCTGGCCCTGGTCACGGCGTTCGTGATCGTGCCGTGCACGATCGAGACCCTCACGCACGGCCGCAGCCTGGGCAAGCTCGCGGTGGGCGGACGGATCGTGCGCATCGACGGCGGTGCCGCCGGCTTCCGGCACGCCCTCATCCGCTCGCTGATCGGCGTGTTCGAGACCTATCTCACGTTCGGCGCCGTGGCCTTCCTGACCGCGGCGTTCACCGCCCGCTCGCAGCGCCTGGGCGACCTCGTCGCCGGGACGTACAGCCAGAAGGTGCGCACGCCGCGCCTGGCCGCGCGGGTGCTCATGATGCCCCAGGGGCTCGAGTCATGGGCGGCGATCGCCGACGTCGCACGCATGCCGGATCGGCTCGCGCGGCGGATCTCGCAGTACCTGGACAGCTCGCCGCAGCTGCTGCCCGCCGCCAGGGCGCGGATCGCGCACGAGCTGCTGACCGAGGCATCGGCCTACATCTCTCCCCTGCCGGCTGCTCCCCCGGAGGCCGTGCTCGTCGCGGCGACCGTGCTGCGCCGTGAGCGGGAGCGGCGAGCGCTGGCCCTCGCCGACGCGCGCGTACAGCGCCTCAGCGGCGTCGACGTCGGCGTGTGATCAGGCCCGCCGGTCCCTGAGCGAGCGCAGCGAGACGGTCCCTGAGCGAGCGCAGCGAGACGGTCCCTGAGCGAGCGCAGCGAGACGGTCCCTGAGCGAGCGCAGCGAGACGGTCCCTGAGCGAGCGCAGCGAGACGAAGGGTCAGGCCTGCAGGGTCTCGTGCCGGACGACGATCCAGCCGGCCGGCACCGAGAGGCGCTCGGCGTGGATCGCGCAGAGATCGTGCGCATGCGGGTCGTTCTCGGCGCCGAGCGGCCCGAGCGCCGCCATCTGGTCGCCGTAGTCGTAGGTGAGGGTCGCCACGGCCTCGCGCGCGCAGCCCACCTTGGAGCAGAGTCGTCCGTACATCCCCCTCAGGCTACGGGGCCCGCAGGCGTGCTCCGGGAGGCCGCGCGCACGACCGCCGGATCCGCCGCCCGCCGCAGAGCACCCCGGGCGACGCCTAGACTGGCGGCATGCGCCGTGCCCGCCCCTCCCGCCGCGCGGTCGTCCCGCGTCGTGGCGACCGGCACGGCCGCCACGGCCGCCTGGGCCGCAGCTCCGTCGTACGGCCACCGCTGCCTCCCCTCGATGGACGACTCGACACCTTCGATCTGCACGTCGGATCCGCGGTCGAGCTGCTGCGCTCGATGTGGCCGGATCTGCGCCCCGTGCGCATCGAGATCGCCGCGATGCCCACCCACTCGGATCCGGACGGGCTGCCGCGGTGGCTCGTGGACACCCAGGCGCAGCGGATCGTGTTGTTCCGCGTGCCCATCGAGCGGCTCCTCGAACCCGGGCACGACGACGCATCGCACCGACGTGTCGCGATCGAGGGCGCGGTGTTCCGCGCCGCCGCGCAGTACATCGGTCGCGAGCCGTGGGAGATGGATCCGCGCGGCTTCGACACCGACGAGTGAGGCGTCCGGCGCTTCGGACGCCGTGACCCCGGCGCCTAGCGCTGGTAGACCGTGATCGGGGCCGCCGCGGCGTCCGTCGCCCAAACCGGATATCCGGCCAGCAGTCCGATGCCCGAGTAGACCACCGCGGCCCTGACGGCCGTGGGAGACGAGAGCGTGTACGTCGTGGAGGCGCTGAGCGCGACCGTCGCCGCGCCGTCCGGCTGCAGCGCGACGCGCTGGGTCGCCCCGCCCTGGAGCGGGGTCAGCTCGACCGTGGTCGCCTCAGCGGTCGCGTTCTGCAGGTGCAGCTGCGGCGCTGGCCCCTCCGCCACGGCGAAGGCCGTGGTCCCGGTGAGCAGCGGCGCGGGCGTCATCCAGGCGAAGTCCGATCCCTTGGCGAAGCCCGTGGTCTGCCAGGCCGCGGCGACCACCGGGGTGCTCGACTTCACATCGATCGCGTAGAGCCCCGGCTTCAACGCGGAGAAGTTGACGGAACCGACCTGGCCGGCGGTGAGCTTCACGGTCTTGGGGTCGCCGACCTTGCTGCCGTTGGCCGCATTGCGGGGCTGCAGGGTCACGGTGGCGTCTGCGTCGGGCGCCAGCAGGCGCACGGCGGTCGAGGCGTTGTCGTCGTCGTCGGAGCCGACCAGGGCGCGCACGCCGAGCAGTGAGAAGTCCTTCTGCGGCTGCGCGATCGCATCCTGCACGTCGATGCCGACCGGATCCAGGGTGCGGATGAGGCTCGACTGCAGCGCCGCGCGCACCGGGGCGCCGCTCGAGGTCACCTTGACGACCGGGCTGCTCTCCCCCGCGGAACCCGCGACGAGCGGCACGGTGGACTGGGTGCCCGCGGGCACCACGAGCTCAGAGGAGTGCGTGCCGCCGGCGGATCCGTACTCGGTGAACGTGACGGTCGCCGTGACCGCCCCCGGGTTCGCGATCAGCAGGATGTCGCTGGAGCCGGTGGTGCCGGCACCGCCCACGATCCAGGACTCCATGCTGGGCGGACGGCAGGCGGATGCCGCGAAGCCGGAGAGGTCGTCGGCGGAGACCGTCACGGACTGGGCCGCGGCGACGAGCGCCGGCGCCCTGTCGTGCGGGGAGGCCGTGAACCCTGGAGCCGCGGTGGCCCCGACCACGTCGGACATGCCGAGTTCGGCCGAGGTCAGGTCCGCGCCCTCCGAGGCGCCGCTCACGAGCTTCGGCGTGCCCGCCACGCTGAGCTGCGAGGCCTGAGCCGCGTCGCGTCCGAGAGCGAGGAAGGATCCTGCGCAGCTGAGCAGCGTGTCGCCCGCGACGGGCTTGACCGTCGTGTGCGCGGGCGCGCTCGCGATCGTCGGCCAGGCCGCGGGGATCGCGATCACGGCACCCGCGACGCAGGCGGCCGAGACCACGATGCCGGCCGTGAGCCGGGCGCCGGTGGCGACGAGACGGACGGAGGTCCTGCGGCTCATGCGTCTGCCTCCTTCGCGGGCGTGGATGCGGTCTCGGCGGCCGCGGCTCCTGGATCCTCGGGATCTGAATCCTCTGGATCGGGACGGGGATCGGGATCGTCGCGGTCCGGTTCCGGGTCGCCCGATTCCGCAGCGGTGTCGGCTGCGCCCTGCTCGGGTGCCTCACCCGCCGTCTCGATCGCCGCGGCGGGCTCTGCCGCCGTCTCGATCGCGTCCGCATCGGGCTCGGCGGCAGCATCGTCCGGCGTCGCCTCGCGCGCCGTCTCCGCAGGAGTCTCGGCGACCGCCGGGGCCTCGACGACCGCCAGAGTCTCGGCGACCGCCGGGGCCTCGACGACCGCCGGAGCCTCGCCCTCGGTGCCGGATGCGGGCGCCGCGTCCGAAGCCAGCGCCTCGCCGGGCGCCGCGACAACGGCGGGGACCACGACGGATGCCGGCGCGGCCTTGCGCTTCTTCGAAACGCGCACGGGGCGCTCCCGCTGCGGCTTGACCGGGCGGGGAGCCCGCTCCGGCAGCACGCCGACGGCGCGGGGAACCGCTCGAGCCGCCCGGCGCGAGGCACGGGTCGGGATGGAAAGCAGGAGAGCGGCGAGCAACACGATGAGCTCGACCGTCACCACCAGCTGCGCGGTCGCGCGCTGTCCGACGCCGAGCCCCGCGCGGGCGGCGGGTTCGGCGTCCATGCGCCACAGAACGCCGCGGGCCGTCTCCCCGACGCGCACGAATCCCGCACGCTGATCCAGAGCGGTCGCGGATTGCAGCCGCAGCGAGCGCTCGGCCGACGTCTCCTTGTCCGTCCCCGCCTGCAGCAGTACGAAGCGCACGCCCAGGGCGCCGAGCGCCTTGGGCGCGTCGAACTGCCGCGCGGAGACGAGGTCGACCGTCAGCTCGGTGTAGTCCTTGCCCGGCACGGAGGTCGCGGTGTTGATGATCGTGGACTGCGCACCGAGCGTGGCGCTCGCACCCCAGACGACAGTGCTGGCGAGGGCGCCGTCCGACTGCGCGCTGAGCACGAGGGTGCCGAGCTCGCGATCGGCGCGGGCCTGCGCATTCACGTAGGCCGGAAGCGTGGTCAGGTCGCCGCGCTGGATGGTCGCGGTCCCCGCGACGAACGACACGGCGGTCGGCACCGCGCACACCACGACGCCGGCGGCGGCGATGAGCGCGGCCGTGCTGCGCAGGGCAGGGCGCGTGATCGCGCAGTCCAGGGTCACGAGAGCTCCGCCCAGCACGCCGATCCAGGCGAGGCTCAGCCCTGTGCCGGGCCAGAGCGGCACGGCCTGCGACTGCGCGAAGGCGACGGTGACGCCCACCGCGGCGAATGCGGTGGCAAGGCCTGCGGCGGCGACGAGAAGGGATCCGATCCCGACGCTCCAGCGACGCGTGATCGTGGAGACCAGCGCGAGCACGGCGAGCGGGGCGGCCAGCCAGAGCACCCAGGAGGCGTCCTTCATGCCCAGGAGCGCGGGCCAGCCCGCCTGGTCCATGGTCGGCAGGCCGGCGAGCAGCGACAGCCGCCCTGCCGCGTCCGCGGTCGCCTGCGGCGCCACCACGATCGCGCCGGGATCCGACAGCAGCGCCCACAGGGTTCCGTGCGCCGCGTGCCAGATCGCGAGGGGGGCGAACACGACGACGGCGGGCACCAGCACCCAGACCATGCGCACGGCGCCGCGCATCGAGCGGCGCGCGAGCAGCCACACGATGGCGACGAGCCAGAGCAGCACGAACGCGGGTGCGAGCGAGGGCGCGCAGGCCAGTGCCGCCGCGGTCAGAAGAGATGCGGCCCCTGCCGCGCCCCAGGAGCGCTGGGCGACGAGAGCGGTGTGGAGCACCCACGGCAGCAGCAGGTGCAGCAGCACCGCGGCCGGGCGCCCCTCGGCGAGGGCGATCAGGAAGGTGGGCGCGAGCGCCCACACGACACCGGCGAGAATGCGCAGTCCCGGCTTGTCGGTGATCCGGGTGGCGGCGAACCAGCCGCCGAGCACGGCGAGAGGCAGAGCCGCGACCCAGAGCAGCAGCAGCGCGTAGGAGGGCGACCCCGGCCAGAGCGAGCCGAGGACCGCCAGCACACCGGAGAATGGATCCGCAGGGCCGACGACGTCGACCCCGAAGCCGCGCTGCCCGTAGGCGGCGTCGCGCCACAGCGCCTCGACGGTCTGCCGCAAGGGCAGCAGCGCGCCGCCGCCGAGGGCGGGCCAGGCCAGCAGCGAGGCGAACAGCGCGACGCCGGCGACCAGCGCGGCGAGCACCGCCCAGGCGCCGCCACCGGAGAAGAAGCCGAGGTCCTCGTGCACGCCGGCCTCGGTGCCGTGACCGTCGTCCAGGCGCTGGCGCAGCTGCGCGCGGGTGACCCGGAGCGGGGCGATGCTCGCCCAGCTCGCACTGCGGTCGGCGTGGATCGCCCTGCGGGAGCGCGCGACGGCGGATCCCGAGACCATGGCGACGGCGGCCGCACCCCATTCCGGGAGCACGGCGGCGGGGCGCTTGCCCGTCAGGTGCGTGATGGAGCGCCACAGCGCGAGCGGCAGCAGCGAGAGCCAGTGCAGCGGCACCACGGCGGCGGGAGCGTAGCTCAGGCGCCGGTGCAGCTGCGCGCGGCGGCGGGCGAAGGCGTCCGCGGCGGTGCCCTCCGCCTCCGCGCCATCGTCGACGGCGATCCGTGCGCCCGCGGCGAGCACCATGCGTCCGCCGGCGAGGCGCGCGCGGATACCGAGGTCGAGCCCCTCGTCGCGTCCGCCGAGGCCCGCGTCGGGGCGCAGTCCGCGGCCGCCGCGCAGGAGCAGACCGCGCGCATCGGCGCCGAGCGCGTCGTCCATGCCGTCATGCTGCCCCTGGTCGAGCTCCCCGTGTGCGGGGTCGACGGCGCGGCCGAGGCGGGTCATGCTCTGCCCGAACGACACGATGCGGTGCTCGTCGAGGGCGCTGACGAGCTTGGGTGCGGCGATCGCCGCGGCCGGCGAACGCTCCAGCGCTCCGGCGAGCTGCGCGAGCGCCGCGGGAGCGGGAGCGCAGTCCTCCGTCAGGATCCACAGGGCCGCATCGGCGGCCACGCGCGGGAACGCGAGGGCGACCGCCTCGGCGAGCGTCGTGGACGCCTTGGTCTCGATCACCGCTTCCGCGGCCTCGGCGACGCGGGCACTGGCCCGCAGCGCGCTCGAGGAGCCGCACGCGACGATCGTCAGCGCATCCGGCCGGCGCGTCTGGGCGGCGAGCGCATCGAGAGCGCGCAGCAGGCGCGCGAGGGAGGTCGCACCCGAACGGGCGACGAGGACGGCGTGTACTCGGGCAGACATGACGGGGTCAGCCTAAGCGGGCCACCGCCGGGTGGCGGGATGGGACGCGGGCGCGTCCCGGATTTCCCGGCAGAAGCATTCAGCCGGCGCGGCGCTTGAGCTTGCGGCGCTCGCGCTCGGAGAGGCCGCCCCAGATTCCGAAGCGCTCGTCGTTGTTCAGCGCGTACTCGAGGCATTCGCCCCGCACGTCGCACGTGGTGCAGATGCGCTTCGCGTCGCGGGTCGAGCCGCCCTTCTCCGGGAAGAAGGCCTCCGGATCGGTCTGCGCGCACAGCGCGTCGCTCTGCCACGCGAGTGCGTTGTCGTCGCCCTCGGTCGGGCGACGGACGCCCGGCACCCCCAACTGGACCGGATCAACGAACCAGTCGTCGGGAACGTCTGAACGGTATGCCGTCATGTCGCCCTCTCCCTCGTATCCCCCCGGGTGCCCCGCGGGCCGCGTTGCACTACTAATTACACCCGTGTCATTCGCCCTGGTCAAGTCGCGGATCGTAAACCCTCAAGCACGCGTTGAACGTTCTTCGCCGCATACGGCGTGTCGCACCGGCGTGTCGCAGGCCCGGCCACGATCCCGACGTCACAGGACGCGGGCGGTACTCTGAACCACGATGGCGCAGCACTCCCGACTCTCCACGGCACTCCCGCCGAGTGCTCCGGCACGCGAATCCACCGGGCACCTCTTCCTGCGCGCGCATATCGTGCTGCTGCTCTTCTGCGTGTTCGCGCACACGGCGATCTTCAATCTGCTCGGCGCGGACGGGGCGGGCGCCGTGCTGGGCGTACTGATCCTCGGCACCCTCGGGCTCGCGATCCCGCGCATCGCGCTCGCCAGGCCCGCACGATTCCCATGGCGCCGCATGCCGTGGACAGCGCTCGGCTACACGGCGCTGGCCCTGCTGTCGGTGTCCTGGTCGGGATGGCCGTGGGCGACGCTGCTCACCTGGACCCTGCAGGCGGCGATCACCGTCGTCGCCCTGTTCATCGCGTTCACGCTGAGCTGGCACGAGATCGTGCGCGCGCTCTCGAGCGCGCTGAAGTGGATCCTCGGGCTCTCGCTGCTGCTCGAGCTCTGGGTTGCGCTCGTGATGCGGCATCCACTGCTGCCGTTCTTCTCCGAACTGCCCGCAGGCAAGCCGGATCCGCACTGGTACTGGGTGCGCGGCGACCTGTTCGACGGCGGCCGGGTGCAGGGCATCGTCGGCAACTCGAACACGCTCGGCATCCTCTGCGCCTTCGCCCTCGTGGTGTTCGCGCTGCTGTACGCGCAGGGAGCGCGACGCAGACGGGCCCTGCTCGTCTGGATCGTGCTCGCCGCCTTCTTCTTCCTCCGGGCGGGTTCCGCCACCGCCTACGCGTCGTTCGCGGTCGGCGCGCTCGTGCTCGTCGCGGCTCTGCTCATGCGCCGCACGCGCACGCCGCGCGGACGCACGCGGTTGTACGCCCTGTTCACCGCCCTCGCCCTGCTCGGCGCCGCGGCCGCTTGGTTCGGCCGCGACGTGCTGTTCGGCGCCCTGGGAAAGTCCTCCGACCTTACAGGACGCCTCGAGATCTGGCGCAAGGTGTGGGCTCGCGCCGTCGAGCGCCCGGTCTTCGGCAACGGCTTCTCCTCCCCGTGGGTGCCGTGGGACCCGGCCTTCCACGACTGGATCATCGATCACCGCATCACGGTGTTCATGGCGCACAACATGTGGCTGGACGTGTTCCTGCAGCTGGGCCTCATCGGCGTGATGCTCATCGCGATCGCCTTCCTCGCGTTCGCGTGGCGCGCCTGGTTCTTCGCCGTGGACCGCCCCCGCTGGGATCTCGTGCAGGACCGCCCCTATGCCGCACTGTCGCTGCTGCCGACGATCCTCGTCGCGATGCTCCTGGTTCTGGGGCTCGCGGAATCGACGCCGATCATGCTGTGGGGCTGGCTGCTGCTGATCCTGCTGTCGTTCAAGATGAAGATCTCGCCGTTCGTGGGATCCGGTCCCGGCGAGGGCGCGCCGCCGCAGTCGCGCCGGCGGACGGCATGACCACTCCGCGGCGACGCCTGGCGAGGACACTCGCCTCGGTCGAGATGGCGCGCGCCTACTCGGCCTGCGCGCTGCTGAGCGTGTTCGGATCGTTCGCGATCGCGGCATTGACCTCGACCGCGACCCTCAACACGATCATCGCCGTGCTCTGCGTGATCGGCGTCGGCATCCTCTGGGTGCGCCGCGAAGAGCTCAGTCCGCTCCGGCTCGCGCCGTCGACGCTGCTCGCATTCCTCGCCTGGACGCTCGCGAGCGCGGTCTGGTCGACCGCGTCCGCGGCCTCCCTGAAGGCCTGGGCCGCCCTCGCCGGATACGCGGTGATCGCGGTCGTCGTCGGCCACATCAGGGACACCCTGCAGACCGTGCGCGCGCTGGGGGACGCGCTGCGCATCCTGCTCGGCGCATCGCTGATCGCCGAGATCATGAGCGGGATCCTGCTGGACATGCCGTTCCATTTCCTCGGCATCCAGGGCGAGCTCGCGGCGGGGGGACCGATCCAGGGCCTCTTCGGCACGCGCAACATGCTCGGGTTCATCGCGGTCATCGCCGTCATCACGTTCGTCGTGGAGTGGCGCTCGCAGTCGCTGTCGGCGGCGATCGCGATCCCGTCGGTGGTGGTGGCGGGGTTCCTCGCGCTCTTCTCCGCCTCCCCCACCGTGCTCGTGCTCGCGGCCGCCGTGGGCGCGGCGAGCGTCGCCCTGGTGATCGTGCGGCAGGCCCCCGCCGCACGCCGGCGCCCTCTCCAGTGGGCGATCGGCGGCGTGGTCCTCGCCGTGCTCATCACGATCGCGATCTTCCGCACCCGCGTCATCGCCGTGCTCGATGCGGGCAGCGACTTCAACATCCGTGTCGAGCTGTGGAGCAACCTGCTCACCTACGTGCAGCAGCGCCCCGCACAGGGGTGGGGCTGGTTCGGCCTCTGGAGCGACGCGCTCTACCCGTTCAACTCCATCAACTACTTCACCCAGGACCACCACGGCAGCGCGCTGAACGCGTTCTTCGACACCCTGCTCCAGGTCGGGGCCGGCGGGCTCCTGCTGTTCTCCCTGCTCGGCGGGGTCGCCCTGGTGCGCTCCTGGCTGGTCGCGAGCGTCCGCCGCTCTGTCGTGTACGCCTGGACACCCCTCGTCCTCGTCGCCCTCGCCGTCGATTCGGTGTTCGAGAGCTTCACCCTCGTCAACGCCGGATGGTTCCTGCTCGTGCTGTGCGCCCTCCGCGCCGGCCAGTCCCGGTCCTGGCGGGAGAACATCGACGCCGTGCAGACGAGCTCGACGCCGCTGCCGGACCGCTGACCCGCCGCCGCGCCGCGGGCGGACTGCGAGGCGCGCGCATGCGTTCGCAGGGTTGCACGGGCTTCCGCGGGTAGGCTGAAGACCTCCCCTTCACCCTCTCTGGAGCGACATCCGTGACCCCTGACCGCCAGAACGGCGCCGCCGGCTTCGACCCGGCCACCGCGACGATCGTCGTCGTCACCTACAACCGCTCGCACCTGCTGCAGGGACTGCTGGACAGCATCGCGCAGATGGACCCGAAGCCGGGCCGCGTCGTCATCATCGACAACGCCTCCTCCGACGACACCACGGACGTCGTCGACTCCTACCGGTCGCGGATCGACGCGGAGATCGTGTACCGGCGCCTGGAGACCAACACCGGCGGATCCGGCGGGTTCAGCGAAGGCATGCGCACCGCGTACGAGCTGGGATCCGAGTGGATCTGGATGATGGACGACGACGTCGAGGTGCTGCCGGACGGACTGGCCCGCATGGGCGCGTGGGCCCCGAGGTTCAAGAGCATCCAGGGCCGCCGCTACGACTACGACGGCAGCGCCTTCTACTGGCAGTACCGGATCGCCGAGCGCATGGGCATCCCGATCCCGTTCGCCCCCGCCGGTTTCGACGCCACGGGGTTCAAGCCGATGAACAGCGGCTGCTTCGAGGGCATGTTCATCCACCGCTCGATTGTCAAGGAGATCGGCCTTCCGGATCCGCGGTTCTTCATCTACTGGGACGACCAGATGTACGGCTGGCTCGCCTCCCGGCGCACGCAGGCCGTCATCGTCGACGAGTTCGTGCTGCGTCGCACCCGCGAGATCAAGCAGTGGGACATGGGCGTGCGGCACATGAATGCGTCCAGCAACGCCTACCGCTACTACATCATGCGCAATCGCGCCTACCTGAAGCAGTACTACCGCGTGCACCGCGTGTACAACCCGGTCCTGTTCGGCCTCGGCACCGCGATGACCTTCGCGAAGGAGCTCATCCGCCTGGTGTTCGTCGAGCGGACCGTGCGCGGCACCAGCAACCTGTTCCGCGGACTGCGCGACGGCGGCCGGATCGGCCGTGACCGCAGCTGGCGCCCGATGCCCGCACTGGAGGACTGAGGACTGATGAGCGAGCAGAAGCCGGAGGCCGTCTGGGTCTTCCCTGAGGAGCCGAAGAAGCGCGGCGGCCGCATCGCCCTGATCATCGGGCTCGTGGTGGCGGCGCTCGTCGTGGCGGCCATCGTCGTCTTGTTCCTGATCCCTCGCGGTGACGGCGTCCCGACCCCTACGGCGAGCCCGACGGCGTCGAAGACGGCGACCCCGAGCACCACGCCGATACCGACCGTCGTTCCCACCGACCTCCCGACGGCACCGGTGACCACGCCGCCCCCGGTGCCCGACCCGTCCGTGGACGCGTTCCGCGGGCAGGTTCAGCCGCGACTGGACGACGCGTCGACCGGCCTCGAGCTGGTCCAGAGCCAGAGCGGCGATGCAGCGGTGCAGGTCGTCGACTCGCTGCAGAACGATGCGCAGAACCTGGCCGGACAGCCCGCGCCGACCGCGATCGCGACGCAGTGGGGCGAGGCCGTGAACGTCTACGCCGCCCGGCTGCAGTCGCTGCGCTCGGCGTATTCCGGCGGATCCGACCCGTCGGGCGCGCTCGATGACGCGAAGGCCGCACTCGGACAGCTGCGCTCGCTCGTCGGGCTCTGATCGGGCGCAGGACCGCGCCGGGTCCCGGCCGCGGTCGGAGCGCGGCTCAGGGGTTGTCGGCGTTGTAGCTGTCCAGCACCTCGCCGATCGACGCATCCAGCACGAGCCCGCCCTTGTTCAGGTAGAGGCCGCGCGTGCAGAACCGGCGCAGGTCCTTCTCGTTGTGCGAGACGAAGAACAGCGTGCGCCCTTCGGCGAGAAGCTCGTCGATGCGCTGATAGCACTTGTCCCGGAACGCCTTGTCGCCGACTGCGAGCACCTCGTCGACGAGCAGGATCGGCTCCTCGAGCTGCGACACGACCGAGAAAGCCAAGCGCACCTTCATGCCGTTCGAGAGGTGCTTGTACGGGGTGTCCTGGAACTTCTCCAGCTCCGCGAAGTCGATGATGTCGTCATAGCGCGCCGAGACCTCGGCCCGCCCCATCCCGTGCAGTCCCGCGGTCAGCCGCACGTTCTCACGCACGGTGAGGTCGCCCACGAAGCCGCCGGTGAGCTCGATCAGCGGCGCCACGCCGCCGTGCACGCGCACCTGGCCCTCGTCGGCGAGGAGGACGCCGGCGACGAGCTTCAGGAGCGTGGACTTGCCCTGGCCGTTCCGGCCCACGACACCGATCGCCTCGCCCTGCCGCACGCGGAAGGAGACGTCGCGCAGCGCCCAGAACTCGCCGGGCCGGTTGCGCCGCTTCTTGCCGGCGAACAGGTCCTTGAAGCTGCGGCGTCCGCGGCGGCCGAGCCGGAATCGGACGCCGAGTCCGTCGACCTCGATCGCGGAGTGCTGCTCGGTCATCACAGCTCCTTCAGCACGTCGCGCTCGAGCGAGCGGAAGGTGAACAGTCCGAGGGCGAGGAAGATCACCGTCACGATGGCACCGATGATGACCGGCTCCGGCTGCCACTGCCCCGGGAACAGGCCGACGCGGTACAGCATGAAGATCCCGGACAGCGGGTTCAGTGCGCCGATGATGTGCAGCTGGTGCGGCAGGTCCTTGAAGCCGTAGATGATGGGCGACACGTAGAACAGCGCGCGCAGGATCAGCGCGGTCGTGCGCTCCAGGTCGGCCCACAGCACGCAGAGCGGCGCGACGAGCAGCCCGAGACCGACCAGCAGCACGGTCTGCCAGATCATCGCGACGGGGAACAGCAGCAGCGACCAGTTCGGCTTCGCCCCGGCGAAGATCGCGAAGAGCACGAGCACGGGGATCGCGAACGCGAACTCCATCCCCTTGGTCAGGATGACGCGCATCACCCAGATCGACCGCGGGATCGCCGTCGAGCGGATCAGCCGCGCGTCCTTCTTGAACGCGCGCGTGAACTCGCCCACCGCGGTGTTGAACCAGACCCAGGGCAGCAGCGCGACGATGAGGAACACGATGTACGGCTGCTCCCCCACCTGGCCGCGGTGGAAGACCTGGGTGAACACGAACCAGTAGATCGCGCTCATCACGAGCGGATCCAGCACCGACCAGAGGTAGCCGAGCACGCTCGTCGCGTAGCGCACGCGCAAGTCGCGCGCGGACAGCAGCCACAGCGAGTGGAAGTAGCGCCGGGGCGTTCCGGGTGCGCCGGCCGTCGTGTGACTCACGGTTCCGAGTCTAGGCGGCGGCGATGACCATCCCTGTGTCACGGCTTCAGGAAGTCGCCGAGCTGCTGATCGAGAGCAGGAGCCAGGGTCTTGACGAACGGGAAGCTGAGATGGTTGGTGTCCAGATACACCGCCACATGCCCCATCTCGGTGAGGCAGAGTCCGTTCGGGCAGATCCACGGCGTGAAGTCGACGAGGCCGATGCGATCCGCGAGCGGCGCGGCCGGATTCTCCGCAGCAAGGGCCTGCTCGACGGGGAAGTTGCACGGGTGGCCCTCGATGGCGCACTCGTAGCGGTTGTCGACCGCCGAACGAGGGTTGTCGCGCACGCCGACGACGCGGATCCCCTCGGACAGGAACCTGTCCACGGTCTCGTTCACGCCGTCGATGAGCCGCTCATCCGGGGAGTCGGGGGAGGCCGCGGTGACGATCGTGAAGAGCGCGTCGGGATGCATCGACACCACGAGGTCGGTGGCGTCCCGCTGCCAGTCGTCGCAGTAGTTCGACAGGTCCGTCCCCTCCTCGTGCGTCTCGAGCGAGCACCACGGGCGCATCAGCATGACGACCCCCCAGCCACGCTCGTCGGCGACGGGGCGCAGGGCTCCGGAGAACTGGTTCGCGTGGGAATCGCCGATGACGACGACGAGCTGCTTAGCGGTGGCGGCGTTCTTCGTCTGCGAGCAGCTCTCCTGGACGTCGGCGATGTCCGATGCGAACCGACCGGTGCACGGTTCGTCGAGACGGGACCAGCGCTCGCGATCCCCCGCACCGGGGACGGGGATCAGCGGGACGTCCTTGCCGTCGCCCGCGGTGTCTCCCCCGGCTGCCCCCGTGTACTGCGCCGCGAAGGCCGCCTTCTGGATCTCCGCGTTGACGGTCGTGGCCACCTGCCAGGGCGCCAGCACCGCGGCGACCAGCGCCACGCAGAGCGCGATCACGCCGACGTTGCGCCAGGGCCTGCCGCGCTCGCCTCCGGGCAGTCTCAGCGGACGCTCCACGAGCACGGTCACGAGTCGGGCCAAGATGAGCGAGAGACCGATGATCGCCAGGCCGTCGAGGAACGAGGCGTGCGGTCGCTCTCGGACCGTGAGCCACAGGATGAGGATCGGCCAGTGCACCAGATAGAGCGCGTACGCATCGCGTCCGAGCGCCAGAACGGGACGGGTCGCGAGGAATCGCCCCGGCCCGAGATCGCCGAGCTCTGGGTGCTCGTCCGCCGGCCGCGTGCCTGCGACGATCACGAGCGCGGCCGAGACGATGGGCCACAGCGCGAGGTAGCCGGGGAACCCTCCGCGCACGTCGATGACCATGCCGCAGACGACGAGCCCGACCAGGCCGAGCCAGCCGAGGACGGCCCGCAGCACCCGCGGCACCCGCACATACGGCAGCGCGAGCGCGAGCAGGGATCCGGCCGCGAACTCCCAGAGCCGCGCGCGGGTGTCGAAGTAGGCGAAGGTCTGCTGCTCGGCGGTCTCCCACACGGAGAACGCCAGCGACCCCGCGAACACGAGGCCGAAGAGAACGGCCATCACCGACGCGGCGGACTTCCGCGTCCATCGGACGAGAAGGGCGCCGAGGAGGAACAGGACGGGCCAGAGCACGAAGACCTGCCCCTGCACCGAGAGAGACCAGAAGTGCTGAAGCGGCGAGGCCAGACCGGAGTCGTGCGCGTAGTAGTCCACGCCGTCGAAGCCGAGGACCCAGTTCTGCACATAGCCCAGGGAGGCCCATCCCTCCTTCCACAGCTGAGGCCACGCCGACTCCGGCAGCAGCAGCCAGCAGGCGCCCAGCGCCGCGGCGAGGACGACCGCGGCCGCGGGCATCAGGCGCCGGAAGCGGCTCAGCAGGAAGGTTCCGACCGCGAGCGGCCTGCCGGCGTCCAGCCGGCGCGCGAACGAGCGCGTGAGGAAGAAGGCCGAGATCATCAGGAAGACGTCGACGCCCCCTGACACCCGCCCGATCCAGACGTGGTACACGACGACGAGAAGGATCGCGACGGCACGGAGTCCGTCGATGTCGCGGCGATAGCCGGGCGACGACGGCGGCACGGCGCTGCTGCGCGCCGCCGCCGCCCTGTGGGCCCGTCGGGATTCTGCGTCGACCGTCATGCCAACTGGTTGTTCCACATCGACAGAGCGGATCCGATCGCCATGTGCATGTCGAGGTACTGGTAGGTGCCGAGGCGACCGCCGAAGTGCACGCCCTGCTCGCCCTTGCCGAGCTCGCGGTACGCGAGGAGTCCCTCGCGGTCGGCCGACGTGTTCACCGGGTAGTAGGGCTCGTCGCCGCGCTCTGCGAAGCGGGAGAACTCTCGCATGATCACGGTCTTGTCCGTCGGGTACCGGTCGGCGCGCTCGGGGTGGAAGTGCCGGAACTCGTGGATGCGCGTGTACGGCACGTCCGCATCCGGGTAGTTCATCACGCTCGTGCCCTGGAAGTCGCCCACGTCGAGGACCTCCTGCTCGAGGTCGATGGTGCGCCAACTCAGCTCGCCCTCGGCGTAGTCGAAGTAGCGGTCCACCGGACCGGTGTAGACGATCGGCACCTGACCGACCGTCGCCTTCTTGTTCAGCGGCTGCGACTCGTCGAAGAAGTCCACGTCGAGCTCGACGTCGATGTTCGGGTGATCCGCCATGCGCTCCAGCCACGCGGTGTACCCGTCCGTGGGCAGTCCCTCCCACGTGTCGTTGAAGTAGCGGTTGTCGTAGTTGTAGCGCACCGGCAGCCGGCTGATGATCGACGCCGGGAGCTCCCTGGCGTCGGTCTGCCACTGCTTGGCGGTGTAGTCGCGGATGAACGCCTCGAACAGCGGGCGGCCGATCAGCGCGATCCCGCGCTCTTCGAGGTTCTTCGCCTCGTGCGCGTCGAACTCGCCCGCCTGGCCCGCGATGAGGACCTTCGCCTCAGCGGGCGTGTAGGCGGAACGGAAGAACTGGTTGATCGTGCCGAGGTTGATCGGCAGCGGATACACCTCGCCGCGGTGGGTCGAGTACACCCGGTGCACGTAGCTCGTGAAGGTCGTGAACCTGTTCACGTACTCCCACACGGTCGGGTTCGACGTGTGGAACAGGTGCGCCCCGTAGCGGTGCACCTCGATGCCCGTGGTCGGCTCGTCCTCGCTGTAGGCGTTCCCGCCGATGTGATGACGACGGTCGACGACGGTGACCTTGCGCCCCGCTGCGGCGGCGCGCTCTGCGATGGTGAGGCCGAAGAAACCCGACCCGACGATGAGGAGATCCATCAGAGTTCCCCTTCCTGCTGGCGCTCGTGAGGACGTTCCGGCGAACGAAGTGCGATCTGCCGCGCGAGCTGGGTGATCTGCGCGTCCTGTGCACGCCTGTGCCGCACGGCGGTGAGCGCGTTGCCGACGAAGACGATGATGAAGGCGTACAGCAGCAGATCCGTGCCGCGCCCCACCCCGACGCTGCGGGCGAGATCGTCGATGAGTCCGGGGAACAGCACGGCGAAGACCGCTGCCGCGAACAGCAGGATGAGGGTGATCGTGCGGATCGCCTGGTTGCGGGCGGAACCACCCGGCCGCAGCAGGATGAGTCCGAAGATGATGAAGGCCGCGATCAGCAGGACCTTGATGATGATCTGATCGAACATGTCCGGTCCTATTTGATGAAGAGCTCGCTGAGGATGTTCACGGAGTTCCAGAGCGACTGCCCCTTCGACCGCGAATAGTCCGTGTAGATGATGTGCACGGGCTGCTCGGCGTAGCGGAGCTTGTGGTTGCCGATCTGAGCGACGATCTCGCTCGCATGCGCCATCCGGTTCTGACGGATCCGCAGGGTGCGCGCGGTGGTCAGGTTGAACGCGCGAAGGCCGTTGTGCGCGTCGGTGAGGCGCACCCCCGTGCTGAGGCGCTCGAAGAGGACGGCGAGCCGCAGGACGAGCTTCTTGAGGGCCCCCGCGTTCGTGCGGCCGTCCAGGAATCGTGATCCGACGATGATGTCGTAGGGCTCGTCGCGGAGGCGCTGCACCATCGCGAGCGCGTCGCTGACCTGGTGCTGGCCGTCCGAGTCGAACGTCACGAAGTAGGCGGCGCCTGGCTGGCTCCGCGCGAACTCGATGCCGGTCTGCAGTGCAGCGCCCTGTCCGAGGTTGATCGGGTGGCGCAGCACGATCGCGCCGCCCGCGAGCGCCTCCGACACGGAGTCGTCGGAGCTCCCATCGTCGACGCAGACGATGTTCGGGAACGTGGTGCGGGCATCGGCGATGACCTCTCGAACCACCGTCGCCTCATTGAAGAGAGGGATGATGAGCCAGGTGTCGTCGTTGTGCGAGGAGTGATCCATGAGGCTTTCGGGAGGGGAAACGGGCCGCCCCAGTCTATGTCACGCCATCCTGGAGCGCCCCTGGACGCTCCGCACCAGGGTTTCGACGTACTCGTCGGCACGGTCCTCCCAGTACCAGCCGTGCAGCCGCGCATCGCCGGCATCGGCGTTGCGGGCCGCATCCACCGCCTCGAGCAGCGCCCCGAGATCCCGTCGCTCCGCGATCATGACCGGGTAGCCCTGTTCTCGCAGAAGTCGCGCACCGGGCACGTCGTAGGTCGCCACGCGACCGTCCACGTCCAACGCCTCGAGCAGCGTGGTCTGGAATCCCTCCGCGAGCGTGGTCGGATTCACCAGGATCGCCCCGCGCAGTTCGCGCCGCACCTCCTCTGCGGAGACGCGTCCGCGGACCGCGATCCGTGCTTCGAGCCCCGCGCGACGGATCCGCTCCTCGATGCCGGCCCGGTCCGGTCCGTCTCCGAGCATCACCGACTCGAGGCCGGGGTTCTCCGCCGCCAGCTCCGCCACGAGATCGACGAAGACGTCCGCGCCCTTGCCCGCGACGAGACGCCCCACGAAGACCAGCCGGTCCGCGCGCGGGAATCGTTCAGAGGTCGCGGGTCGCGGGGACGCGTCGATGGCGTTGTAGAACACGCGCGCCTCGCGCCCTGACAGTCGGCGGACGAAGGCCGTCACGCTCTCCGAGACGCCCAGCACCTCATCGGCCGCGCGCAGTACGTGGCGCCCGAGCGTGCGGTCGACCATGCGGCTCGCCATCGAGATGAGCGCGGACGGCGAGACGACGTGGTCGCTGCCGTGCTCGGTGTGCACGACCGCGGTCCCGGCTCGCCGACCGGCGCGCAGGCCGATCCAGGTCATCGGGAAGAAGCGCGTGTGCACGGAGACGGCGTCGATGCGACGCTCCTTCAGGAGGCGCGCGATCCGCCGCGTCGTCCCCGGCGACGGGAACCCGAGAACGTCCCCGACCCGCAGATGCTCCCGCATCCGGATGACCTCGATGCCGTCCTCGGACGACGCACCCGCGACGTCGGCAAGCGTGATCACGAGGATCTCGTGCCCGGACGACCGCAGGCGCCGTGCCAGGCTGTGCACGTGCGTCTCGACGCCGCCCGTCTTGGGCGGGTAGTTGTTGACGACGAAGGCGATCCTCATCTGCGCTCTCCTCGGGCTTCGCGGCGACGACGTGCCGCGCAGGGCGGGGCGTTCAGGAGACCACTGTACGATGATCGCTAGCTCCCGACCGACGTCTCCAAGGAGGATCGTTGCGCATACTCGTCGTCTGCTCGGATGCGGACATCGGGGGCGCCGAACGACTCCTCGCCACGCTGGCGTCCGCGCGGCGCTCCGAGGACCGGCTGGCACTCGCCGTCCTCATGCGGCCCGGCACCCTGAGCGCCCGGCTAGAGGCGTCCTTCGATGAGGTCCACTACCTCGGCTTCCCGCCGACGTCCCGCAACCTCCCAGGGATGGTGCGCGCCCTCCAGCGCGTCGCCCGGGCGTTCGAGCCCGATGTGGTCTGGTCCAATCTCTTCCACGCCGACATCGTGACCGCCCTGGCCCGCCTGCGCGCGCCCAGGGTCACGACGGCGCACACGCAGAAACTCGGCCCTCAGGATCATCCGCTGACCCGGCTCATCGCGCGCGCGGTCGGACTCCTCTCCTTCCGCTTCCAGGCGGTGGTGCCGACGAGCGACAGCGAGCAGATGACGGACTTCCTCCGTTCGCTCGGCATGCGCAACGTCCGTCCGGCGATCCTGAACACCGCGCCGCTGCCCGCGGCGGCCTCCTTCCGCGTCGATGCCAGGCAGTTCCTGTCCCTCGCCCGGAATCACCCGGTGAAGGGGCATTCGGTCCTGTTCCGGGCCTTCTCGGACATCGCGGACGACCATCCGGAGTGGAGCCTCGTGGCCTACGGCCCTGGCGTGACCGCCGAAGACCCCGCCATGGCGCGGGCGATCTCGGATGCCGACGCAGACGAACTCGTGCGTGCAGGGCGGATCCGCCTCCTGGGCCCCACGGACCGCCCGGAGGATCAGCTGTCCGAGGCCGCCGCCCTCGTCATCTCCAGCCTCTACGGCGAGACGTTCCCTCTCGTCGGGATCGAGGCGGCCGGCGCCGGAGTGCCCGTCATCACCTCCGACCTCGGCAGCTGCGCGGCGTTCGCCGATGACCGCCGCTATGCGGTCCGGCCCGGAGACGCCGCCGCGCTGGCAGCGGCCCTGGCCGCCTATGCGGAAGCCGGCGATGCCGAGCGCGCGGCGCTCAGCGACACCGCCCGCGCACGCAGCGAGAGGGACTACGACCCCCGGGTCGCCTACGAGGCCTATCGCGCGGTGTTCGCCTCGCTGGTGCGGACGAAGGCAAAGGAGCGGTGAGCGGCGGCACTTCCGGCGTGCTCTCACGCGCCGTTCTGACGACGGGCGGGATGGCCGCGCAGGGCATCGCCCGGCTGCTGTACACGGTCGTCATCGCGCATCTGGCCGGAGCGGGCGCCGTGGGCGACACGAGCGCGCTGCTCTCGGTGATGGTCTATCTGTCGCTCATGCTTCCGGCCGGCCTCGGCATCGGCGCCTCGCGCTACCTCCCGCTCGGGGACTTCTCCGCCGTGGCGATCGGCGTGCTGAACCGGTGGTTCTGGGTGTCGTCGACGCTGCTCGCCCTCGTGGCTGCGCCGATCGCGTTCCTGCTGACCCAGGATCCGTACGCCGCGATCGGCTGCGCGATCCTGACCTGGAGCTACAACGCCTACGTCTACACCCGCGGCGTCCTCATGGGCGAAGACCGGATCCTTCGTTCGCTGATCGCCGACGTCGGCTCCTCCCTGCTCGCGATCACGGCGCTCGTCGCCGTCCTCTTCGCCGGGGCGAACTGGGCGCTCCTGCTGCCCCTGGCCGTCGGGTACGCGGTGTTCGCCTTCTTCGCCCGTCCGCGCACCCGCCCGATGCCCAGCACGCCGGAGCAGCGCGCCATGCTCGCGCGGTTCGTCCGCGACGCCACGATCGGCGCCCTCGCCACCGGCGGCCTGCTTCCGGCGACCATGGTCTTCGTGCGCGCCTTCGACACCCCGCTCCAGGCGGATCTGTTCGCCGCGGCGCTCTCCCTCGCGACGCCGGCGAACATGATCTCCCAGGCCCTCAACCAGGTGCTGATCCCGCATTTCGCCAAGCTCCACCTGGATCCCGCGCTCATGCGGCAGTCCCATCGCCGCATGGTCATCGCGACGACGGCGGCCTTCGTCGTGATCTTCACCGCCATCATCGCGCTGTCGCCGTTCATCCTGTCGATCTTCTATCCGCAGAAGTTCGTCGACGGAGCGGGCGCCATGCAGGCCCTCCTGGTCGTGGTCTTCTTCATCTCGACGACCTGCGCGTCGGCGGCCTACCTGGTCTCCGCCGGCCGGCAGAAGGCCTTCGCCCTGATCTGGCTCACCGCGCTCATCGCCGGAACCGTCGTGATGGCGGTGTTCTCGCCGCTGTACGGCATGTGGGGCGCGCTTCTCGGATTCGCCGTCGGCGGCGTCGGCGGCTCGGTCGCCGTGATCTTCGCCGCGTTCCTCACCACCGCCCCTTCACCGCTCTCCCCCGCCCTGACCCCCTCGGAACGAGAAGAACCATGACCCGCCTGTCACGACTGCTGATCACGCTCCTCGCCGGCCTGGCCGTGTTCCTCTCCCTGGGCGCCTGGGCCCTGAGCTCGCCGGTCGGCGCCACGCCGGACGAGGAGTTCCACCTCGCGAGCATCTGGTGCGGAAGCGGTCCGAAGGAGGGCATGTGCCAGCCGGGCTCGGACGCACGGCACTGGTATGTGCCGAAGAAGGCCGTCGATGCCCCCTGCTACGCCTTCAAACCCGACAAGAACGCGTCCTGCCAGGGCCGCAGCTATCTCGACGAGGGATTCAAGCTCGAGCAGACCAAGCACGTCAACGCCGGCTCGACGCAGTACCCGTCCGGGTTCTATTACTGGATGTCCCATCTGGCGAGCGACAACATCGCCGTCTCGACCATCGTCATGCGGTTGGTCAACGCGGCGCTCTTCACCGTGCTGCTGGTCGGAACATGGCTTCTCCTGCCCCGACGGCTCCGCTTCTCCCTCTCCGCCGGGGTCGCGCTGACCGCGGTCCCTCTGGCGATGTTCCTGATCCCCTCGGTGAATCCGAGCAGCTGGTCGATCATCTCCATCGCCGTGATGTTCCCCGCGCTGCTCGGCTACTTCGCCGCCAAGGGGTGGCGCATGTACGCGCTGGGCGGCATCGCGCTCCTGACCGCTTTGCTCGGGCTGGGCGCGCGCGGCGACAGCGCGGCCTACGCGATCGTGGGGGTCTGCGCCGCACTCGCCCTGTCGTTCCGCAACGAGCGCGGCTTCTACCTCCGTGCGCTCCTCCCCGTCGTGATGGTCGTGCTGGCCGCCTTCGCCTTCCTCGGCGCAGGACAGACCAGCCTGGCCATCAACGGCATGGGCAAGTCGCAGTCCACGATGTCCACCACGGACCTGATCGTGGGCAACCTCCTCGCGATGCCGGGGCTGTGGTCCGGCATCTACGGACTCGGGTGGCAGCTCGGCTGGCTCGACACCGCCCTTCACCCTGTCGTCTGGGCGTTCGCGATCTTCTGCGTCCTGGGAGTGCTCTTCGTGGCGCTCCGCTGGCGCGGGTGGCGCAAGCTCGTCGCCGTCGTGGGCGTGGGCGCCGCCGCGCTCCTGGTGCCCCTGTACATCCTCGTGTCCAGCCGTGTGCTCGTCGGGTACGAGGTTCAGCCGCGCTATGTCCTGCCCCTGATCATCCTGTTCGTCGCGGTCGTGCTGGCGCCGTCCGAGGATCCGCGGGGTCGTGACCGCGGGGTGTCGCTGTCGAGCGCGCAGATCTGGACCATCGCCGTGCTCCTCACCGCGGCGAACGCCGTCGCCCTGTACGACAACATGCACCGCTACACGGGCAGCGGCACCCTCACCCTCCGCGGCGCCGTCGCGTGGTGGTGGCGCGGCGCGACCCCGTCGCCCCTCGTGGTGTGGCTGATCGGCAGCGCGGCGTTCGCCCTGGCGATGGTGGTGTTCGCGCTGACCGCCACGAGGCGCCGCGCCGAGCTCGGCCCGCTTCCCGAGCGCGAAGGCGTCCGTCCCGCTCCGACCGAGCCATCGATGGGGACGGAGCCGTCAGACGGTTCCGCGCCGAGCGCTCAGCCGACGGAATCGCGCGAGGCCGCGTCCGCTTCGGCGTAGATCCGCTTCCACGATGCGGCGTCGGCGAGCTCCGGCGCCGCATCGCGGTAGCGCCGAGCCAGCATGGGCCAGGCGAGTCCGATGCGGATGCGGAGCCATGCCGAGCGCGCGAGCAGCGAGAACGCCTCGCGGCGCGATCTCCGCAGGCGGAAGAAGCCCTTCCCCGTGGCGCTGCGCAGCTCGACCTCGTCGGCGAGACCGAGGCGCCACCACTTGCCCTGCGCGCGCGCGACCGGCTCCGGCCCTGCGGCCGAAGGCCGCACCGCGGCCAGCTGATGGGCGAGCACGCGCAGCAGGCGGCCGGCCTGGGCCCGCGGTCCCCGAGGGGCGGCGGGACCGTATCCTGAGCCGCGTCCGGAGGCCCGGCTCTCGACATCGGGATGGACGCCCTGCCCCGCGTCCACGAGGATCCGCTGCGCCCGCGTCCTGCCCTCCCGCAGCAGTGCCGGAAGGTGCTCGGGGCCGGTGAGGATGTCCTGCAGTGCGATGTTGCGCAGGTGCACGGAGCCGTACTGCAGGCAGAGGATGTGGTTGACGTCCTGCGCCCACGTCGCGGACAGGACCCTCCTCGGGCGGCGCTCGTGCACGAGTGCCGTGACCACGCGGTTGCGCAGCTGATGGTAGGCCTGCCAGTCCAGACCGTCATCCTTCGATGTCCACGGGATGTGCCAGAGCGCGGCTCCTGGCACGGTGATCGTGCGGTGACCGGCGGCCGCGGCCCTCATGCCGTACTCGGCATCGTCCCATTTGATGAAGAACGGCAACGACGCTCCGACGCGCCGGATGGCGGCGACGGGGATCAGGCACATCCACCAGCCGTTGAAGTCCACAGGGCGGAATCGCCGCAGGGCCGGCGTGCTCTCCAGCGGGCGCTCCGCGAGATCGGCCGAGGAGAGTTCCGGCTCCACGGAATGCCACCACATCGCGCGACGGTCCATCTGCTCCCCCATGGAGTGCAGCACCGTCGGCTCGAGCATGCTCAGCATGTGCGCGCCGAGCAGCGGTGCGCCGACGGAGACGGCGGCGAGCGCGTGCAGCCTTCGAAGGGACTCCGGCTCGACGCGGACGTCGTCATCGAGCAGGAGCACGTGCGTGACACCGGCATCCTGCGCTTCGATCATCCCGCGGCTGAAACCGCCGGAACCGCCGAGGTTCGCCTGCTCGATGAGGCGCAGCGGAACGTCGTTCGCGAGGGCGGATCCCGTGAGACGCGGCGCGATCGGGTCGCTCCCCTGATCGATGACCACGACCTCGGCGATCGTGTCGGCCAGCTCGTCGCCGCCCAGCGCATCGAGCACCTGGACGCAGTCG
This sequence comes from Microbacterium azadirachtae, assembly GCF_000956505.1. Lineage (GTDB taxonomy): Bacteria > Actinomycetota > Actinomycetes > Actinomycetales > Microbacteriaceae > Microbacterium > Microbacterium azadirachtae_A. The sequence continues at coordinate 28,729 of NZ_JYIX01000016.1, forward strand.
TCGACCCGGTTCATCGTGGTGATCGCGACGAGGATCCGCACGGGTGCGGGATGAGCCGGCACCTGCCACTCCCCTGCGCTGACCCGCACCGGCGCGTCCGCGGCCTCCGTCTCCAGCCAGGCCCAGGTCAGCCCCTCGAAGAAGACGCCGGTGTCGAGCACCAGATCGCCGCTGCCCCGCACCTCCGCCAGCAGGTGCGGCGCGCCCTCTGCCGCGATGCCGTAGAGGCGATGCGTGCCCTCTCCGTCCGCGGTGAGCCGCAGCGTCGCCCTGTCGATTCCCCCGGCCTCGGCCCAGATCCCCGCAGGGAAGGCATTGAAGTAGGTCGCGAACGAGGCGGCCCCGTGCGGCGCGATGCGCACGGCATCGCGCCCTTCGACCTCCGCGTCGCCGCGGAGATAGAGCGCCTTCGCGTCGGCGGCGATGCCCCCGGTCGGGAAGACGAGACGCTGTGCGACGATCGACGCCGTGTCAGCGCCCACGCAGCCGCCGCCATCCCTTGCGCGCCGCATCCGTGGCATAGCTCCCGAGCGTCCTCTGGGCGGCGAGCTGGCGTTCCACCTCGTCCTGGACGTACCGCGCGAGGTACAGCGGAAGCCCGTCGCCGTGCGCGGCGACGAAGGAGCGCAGAGCCTCATCGCGGATCATCCGGTCGTAGCGGTCGTGCTCGTCCGCGAGCACGAACATGCTGTTCCCGAGGATGCCGTCCTGTCCGCGTCGCTGCATCCAGAACGCACGGACGGCATCCCGCAGATATCCGATCGTGCGGGTCCGCAGCACGCGCAGGTTGAACTCCCAGTCCTCCGCGGCGTGCACGTCCTCCCGGTAGAGCCCGACCTCGTCGTGCAGCTCCCGCCGATACACGTAGGCGATCGGGACGAACCTGTTGACCTGGAGCATGTCCGCGTAGGTGATGCGCGCCATCTCGCCCCAGAACGGCTCACGGCCGGTCTCGACGATCCGGTCTCCGTCGATGCGCTCGTAGACGATCTCGGTGCGGCTGACGACCCCGGCGTCCCCCGGTTCGCGATCGAGCCAGGCCACCGACGCCTCGAGGAAAGTCGGATCCCAGAGGTCGTCGTCGTCGTGCAGCACGACGTACTCGGTCTCCAGCGCGAGGATGCCCGCGTTGGCCGCGGCGGAGCGCCCGAGGCCCTCGTTCCGGTGGATGACGGTGATCCTGGCCCGGTCCGCGGCCGGCAGCGCGTCCACCAGGCCGTCGACGGCGGCGGGATCCCCTCCGTCGTTCACGACCACGGCCTCCCAGCCGTGCAGCGTCTGGCGGCGGATGTCGCCCAGAGCGCGTTCCAGGAACATCGGCCGATCCTTGGTCCTCACGACGATGCCGACGCGAGCGGACGTTTCAGGCAAAGAGATCTCCTGTGTCAGCCGGGGTTTCGATGCTCGAAGGCTACCATTGCCCCGCCTGCGAACCTGCGGCGAGCGCATAGACTCCCAAGCGTGCTGACCCGCCTTCGAGGACTCTGGCGCTCCGCGCGTTCCCTTCCCCTGCTGCGCGTCCCCCTCCTGGCCGCCGACCGGTTCTGGTGGGCGAGGACGATCCGCCGCGCGGACATCGTGGACGTCTCCTACGCGGGGCTGCAGCTCGGACGCCGGGTCTCCGCACGCGCAGCGGTCCGCGCCTACGTGTCCGGCGGATTCCGCGAGGGGCTGACGCTCAACCCGCTCTTCGCCGAGCGCCTCGTGTCCGCGCAACTGCCCGACTCCGATCGCGTGCCCGCCCTGTACGCGTACCTGGTCACGGATCCTGCGCGCATCGAGACGTCGCTGGCGTGGGATGCGCCGGCGTACGCGTTGGCACACGCGTCCGGCGCCGGCCGAGGCCCGCTCGCCGACGCCTGGCTCGCGCTCCGCTCCGGCGGCGCGGTCGTACTGCGCGGAGGCCGGAGCGCCGACCTGGCCGCGCTCCACGGCAGCGCCGCGGACGTGCTCTCGGGCCTCGGGCCGGATGCGTCGCCGGCGATCCCCGCCTCCTCCGCGATCGTGATGACATGGGAACTGGACGGAGAGGACGCCGACGGAGACGGCCTCCGCGCCCCGCTGGCCGTCCTCGGCGCGCCCGACGCCGGGTCGGAGCCGGATCCTGCCGTGTCGGGGCCCGTCGCCCTCATCATCGCCATCGCCGATGCGACACCGGCCGTCCGACTCCAGGCGTCGCAGCTCGCGCTGGGAGATCCCCGCGTCCTGCTGCACGATCGGAACGTCCCTGCCGTGGAGACCACCGGCGACGCCGTGCTCGTCCGGCGCACGCCCGGCGCGCTGATCACGGCGAGCGCGATCCGCGCGCTGATCACGGCGGCGCACTCGGCTCCGACCGCGCCGGTCTGGCTCGCGCCCGACGGCTCGATCGCGTCCGCCGGACTCCTGACGCATGACGGTGCGCCCTACCGGGCACTCGCCTCTCACCCGTGGGAGGACGCGCGGGCCCTGGGCGACGTCCTCCCGGTCGCGATGCTCGACGCGCCCGTGCGGGCATCGCGCGCGGGCACCGTCGGAACACCGCGCACCCTGCTCTCCGCGACCGTCCTGGGGCCCGCCCCGAGCGGGGTCGCCCTCCCGCCGGCCCCTTATCCACATCT
>NZ_JYIX01000017.1 GCF_000956505.1 Microbacterium azadirachtae
GACGAAGAGTCAGACCAGGTGGGGGGAGACGGTGGCGGTGAAGGACTCGGCCGTCCGGCGCACGACCTCGGCGGGATCCTGCGCCCAGATGTCGGCGTTGAAGATCTCCACCTCGATGTCGCGGTCGTAGCCGGTCGCGACCACGGCCTGCGTGAGCGAGGCGAAGTCGATGACGCCATCGCCCGGGTAGTGCCGGCTGAGCAGCACGTCGGCGGGCAGCGGCGTCTTCCAGTCGCACACCTGGTAGGTCGCGATGCGCCCCTCGCGTCCGGCACGGGCGATCTGGTCGAGCACCTGCGGATCCCACCAGATGTGGAAGGTGTCGACCGCCGCGCCGACCACGGCCGGGTCGAAGTCGGCCGCGATGTCGAGCGCCTGCCCGAGCGTGGAGACGACGCAGCGGTCGGATCCGAACATCGGGTGCAGCGGCTCGATCGCGAGGGTCACGCCCGCGGCGGCCGCGTCGGCCGACAGCTCGCCGATCGCGTCGCGCACCCGCTCCCGCGCGCCGATCAGGTCGCGTGAGCCCTCGGGCAGCCCTCCGGCGACGAGCACGAGCACGGCGGTCGATCCCTCGGCCCCCGCGGCGGCGAGCGTCGCGGTCTCCTCGATCGCGCGCCGGTTGTCGTCGAGAGCCGCGCGCCGCTCCAGCCCATCCGGCAGCGTGAAGAACCCTCCGCGGCAGTGCGTGGTGAAGCGCAGCCCGGAGTCGGTGAGCATCCGCGTGGCGACGTCGAGGCCGACCTCGTTCACGGGCTCGCGCCACAGGCCGATGCCCTGCACGCCCGCCTCGGCGGTCACCCTGAGCGCGGTGGCCAGGTCGGCGTACTTGATCGTGGCCTGGTTGATCGAGAGACGGGGATCCACGACAGCGCTCATGCGTCCACTCCGTTCAGACGCAGCATCCCGTGCCACCGTTCCCGCGCGAGCTCCGGATCCTCGAGGGCGAGAGACGCGTTCGCGAGCTCGACGATGCGGCTGAGGTGCGGCAGGCTGCGCGCGGAGTGCAGCCCGCCCACCATCTGGAACGCGGGCTGGTGCCCGTTCAGCCAGGCCAGGAACGCGACCCCGGTCTTGTAGTAGAACGTGGGCGCCGCGAAGACCTGCCTGCTGAGCTCCTCGGTCGGGCCCAGGATCTCGAGATAGCGGGCCGGATCCCCCGCGTCGAGCGCCTGGATCGCCGCCGAGGCGACCGGGGTGATCGCCGCGAACGCGCCGAGCAGCGCGTCGGAGTGTCCTTCGTCTCGCTTCGCTCGCTCAGGAACCGAGTTCAGGCTGTCCCCGCCGATCAGCCCCACATAGTTGAAGTCGTCGCCGGTGAACATCCGCACGCCCTCCGGAAGCTGCGCGCGCACTGTGATCTCGGACTCGGCGTTCAGCAGGCTCATCTTGACGCCCGCGACCTTGCCCGGGTTCTCGGCGATGATCCGCAGCAGCGTGCCGGACGCGTCGCGCCAGTCACCGGATCCGAAGTACCCCTCGAGCTGCGGGTCGAACGCGGTGCCGAGCCAGTGCAGCACGACCGGGGTGGTCGCCTGCTGCAGCACGGCGGCGTAGACGCGCAGGTAATCGGTGCGCGACTCCGCGACGCGGGCGAGGTGGCGCGAGGCCATGAGCACGGGACCCGCGCCCTGCTCCTCGGTGAAGTGCAGCTGCTCGACATAGGCGTCGATCACCCGCTGCAGCGGGATGCGCTCCTCGTCGACGTGGTCGGTGTTGACGCCGACGACGACGGATCCGCCCTCCTCCCGCGCGACCTCGGCACTGCGCGCGATGAGCTCGCGGGTGGCCGCCGCATCGAGCCCCATGTTGCGCTGCGCGGTGTCCATGGCGTCGGCGACGCCGAGGCCCCACGAGTACACGTTCCGGCGGAACGCGAGCGTGGCGTCCCAGTCGATGTCGGCCGGCCGCCCCGGGGTGTTGTCGGCATGCGCTTTGGGCACGACGTGCGCCGCGGCGTAGGCGACGCGGCTCTGCAGCGACGCGACAGGACGGGCGTATGCGCCGGAGTCGTTCAGGGCGGCGTCGGAGGTCTCCCCCGAGGCCGCGAGGAGGCGGATCGTCGTCATGGCCGGCCTCAGTCCAGGCTCAGCGCGGGCAGCGCGACCTTGCGACCCTCGGCGGAGGACTGCAGTCCCGCCTCTGCGAGCTGCACGCCCCTGGCACCCGCGAGCAGGTCGAACGCGTAGTCGGTGCCGAGCACGTAGGACGCGAGGTACTCCTCCCACTGCTGGCGGAAGCCGTTGAGGAACACGTCGTTCACGGGCACCTCGGCCCAGTCCGCGTCGTAGTCGTGCGCGTCGGCGAGGTCGGGGTTCCACACCGGCTTCGGGGTGGCGTTGCGGTGCTGGATCTTGGCGCCGAACAAGCCCACGACGGCGGATCCGTGCGTGCCGTCGACCTGGAACTCGACCAGCTCGTCGCGGTTCACGCGCACGGTCCAGCTGGAGTTGATCTCGGCGACGATGCCTCCCTCGAGTTCGAAGATGCCGTACGCGGCGTCCTCGGCGGTGGCGGTGTAGGGCTCGCCGTTCTCGTCCCAGCGGTCCGCGATGTGCACCGCCGCCTGTGCGTAGACGCTCTTGACCTCGCCGAACAGGTTCTCCATCACGTAGTTCCAGTGCGGGAACATGTCGCTGATGATGCCGCCGCCGTCCTCGGTGCGGTAGTTCCAGCTGGGGCGCTGCGCGGGCTGCCAGTCGCCCTCGAACACCCAATAGCCGAACTCCCCGCGGACGGAGAGGATCCGTCCGAAGAAGCCGGAGTCGATGAGGCGCTTGAGCTTCTGCAGACCGGGAAGGTAGAGCTTGTCGTGCACGACGCCCGTCTTGACGCCGGCGGTCCGGGCGAGGCGGGCCAGTTCGAGCGCCTCCTCGACGGACTCCGCAGTCGGCTTCTCGGTGTAGATCGCTTTGCCCGCGGCGATGGCCTTGCGGATCGCGCTCGCACGCGCCTTGGTGACGAGGAAGTCGGCGTAGATCTCCCACTGCGGATCCGCGAGCGCGGCGTCGAGGTCGGTCGTCCAGTCCTCGATGCCGTGCTTGGCGGCGAGCTCGGCGAGCTTCTGCGCGCTGCGGCCGACGAGGATCGGCTTCACCGTGACGCGGCTGCCGTCGGGCAGCTCGATGCCGCCCTGCTCGCGGATCGCGAGGATCGAGCGCACCAGGTGCTGGCGGTAGCCCATGCGCCCGGAGACGCCGTTCATGATGATGCCGATCTCGCGGGTGTTCGTCTCGGACACGGTGTCCCCTCTCCTTGCCTCGGCGGCCCTCGTGGCCTCGCCGGTTGCGTGTGCGTGCGATGTTGCTGGTGTCGCTGGTCTTGCTGTGGCTGCGCAGTTGCGGGCTCGCCCTTGCGTTGTTCGCGTTGGTAAGCGCTTTCCAAACTATGGTGACACGAGAATCCACCCGCCGCAAGGGGCCACGCACGGACTAGGTGCCGCCCTACTTCCGCGTCGTCCCCATCAGCGCACGCCATGGGGCCCGCTCACGGGGACGACTCGGAGGTGGGAGCACCCGGGGCACGGTGGGACCACCCCCACACATTCGGGGTCGTCCCCGTGAGCGCACGCCATAGGGTCCGCTCACGGGGACGACTCAGAGGTGGGAGCACCCGGGGCACGGTGGGACATCCCCCACTCTCGAGTCGTCCCCATCAGCGGACGCCGGAGGCTCCGCTCAGAGGGACGACTGAAAGCGGAGAGAGGAAAAGTGGAGAGAGGGAGAGCCGGGAGGCTAGGCGCTCGCTCGGCGGATCAGGGCAGGGGCGAGCAGGGCGGGGGCGAGCAGCGCGGGATCCGGAGCATCGCGGCCCTCGACGCGGTCGACGACGAGGCGCACGGCCAGCTCGCCGAGCGCGGCGAAGTCCTGCCGGATCGTGCTGAGCGGCGGACGGAACTCGGCGGCGTCGGCGATGTCGTCGAAGCCCAGGACGGCGACATCCTCGGGAACCGCGCGGCCGGCGTCGGCGAGCGCGCGCAACAGGCCGAGCGCCATCTGATCGTTTGCGGCGAAGACCGCGGTGACCGTCGGATCGGCGGCGAGCACTCCGCCGCGATCGTGGCCCGATCCCGCACTCCAGTCCCCGCGCAGCGGATCCGGGATCCGGAGTCCCCGCGCCGCGAGCTCCTCCCGCCAGCCGCGCTCGCGCTCCGCGGCGGCGAACGAGCCCTCGGGCCCCGCGAGGTGATGCACGGTCGTCGCGCCCCGGTCGAGCAGGTGCGCGGTCGCTGCCCGGGCGCCCGCCGCGTGGTCCGTGCCGATGACGGCGAATCGCGGATCGGCGGGGGCGTCCACGACGACGAGTGCGAGCCCGGCCGGATCCGCGTCGCGAGCAAGCACCGAGGCCTCGTTCAGCACGATCGCCCCGTCCACGCCCTGATCGTGCAACCGGTCGAAGGCCTCCGCGATCCGCCCCGCCGAGCCGAGCGTCACCACCGCGAGCGCGTACCCGCGCGCCTCTGCCGCCTCGGCGACGGCCTGGAGCAGCGCGGAGTTGCCGACCGTGGCGAGAGTCTGCGCGACCACGCCGAGGGTCTCGGAGCGGCCGGTGCGGAGGGCCCGCGCAGCACGGTGCGGGCGATAGCCGAGTTCGGCCATGGCCTCCTCGACCCGCTCGCGCGTGGCCGGATCCACCCGCGGGCTGTCGTTCACGACCCGCGAGACCGTCTGCCCCGACACTCCGGCGCGCGCGGCGACCATCGCCATGGACACGCGCCCGGTCGGCTTCGGTCCGCGACGCACGGGGGCGGACGGCGTCCCGCTCTCGACTCGCCGCAGCTCCTCGAGCCCGTCGTCGCGCTTCGGCATCGGCCCGCCTCTCACCCGCCGGTCCCGCGTGTACCGACCTCAGGATTGTTGACGCTATCACGCCGCGTGCCCTATCGTGTTTACGTGAACATGGAAATCGCTCCCGAGTTCGTCGCAGCCGAGACCACCGCGCTCTCCGCCGGCGTGGTCAAGCGCGCCACGCACCTCGCCGACGGCCGTGACCTCATCTACTACGACGACGCCGGATCCACCCTCCCCGCCGAGCGCTCGATCGACGCCCGCACGCTGGACCCGCGCCCGGATACCGCGACGATGCGGCAGGACGTGCTCACCGGCGACTGGATCACGTTCGCCACGAAGCGCCAGACCCGGGTCATGATGCCGAGCGCGGACGCGGATCCGCTCGCGCCGCAGTCCGCGACGAATCCCTCAGAGGTGCCGTCGCGCTATGACGTGGCGGTGTTCGAGAACCGTTCCCCGTCGTTCGGTCCCGCCCTCGCCGAGGCTGCGGGTACCGCCCCGGAGGCAGTGGATCCGCCACGGGGCCTGGACGACCTCGAAGCGATCGGGCTTGAACGCACCCGCACCAGCGTGGGCCGGTGCGAGGTCGTGTGCTTCAGCCCAGAGCACGCCGGATCCTTCGGCACCCAGTCCGTCACCCGCGCGCGCACCGTGATCGAGGCCTGGGCCGACCGCACCGCGGCACTGAGCGCCCTGCCCGGCATCGAGCAGGTGTTCCCGTTCGAGAATCGCGGCGAGGCGATCGGCGTGACCCTCCCCCACCCGCACGGGCAGATCTACGCCTACCCCTACGTCACGCCGCGCACACAGCGGCTGCGCGAGAGCATCGCCCGCACCGGCGCCGACCTGTTCGAGCGGATCCTGGACGCCGAGCAGCGCTCCGAGCGCGTCGTCCTGCAGGGCGAGCACTGGACCGCGTACGTGCCGTTCGCCGCGCGCTGGCCGCTCGAGGTGCAGCTGCTGCCGCACCGCCACGTGCCCGACTTCTCCGCGCTGGACGACGCCGAGCGCGACGAGCTCGCCCCGCTCTACCTGAACCTGCTGCGCGGGGTGGATGCGCTCTACGAGACCCCCACCGCGTACATCGCCGCGTGGCATCAGGCGCCCGTGCACGTCGGACGCGACGGGATCCGGATGCGCCTCGAACTCACCAGCCCGCGCCGCGCCGCCGACAAGCTGAAGTTCCTGGCCGGATCCGAATCCGCGATGTCCGCGTGGACCGCGGAGATCCTCCCCGAGGACGCCGCCGCGCGCCTGAGGGACGCGATCGCGTCCGTCCCCACCCCGACCGCTTGATCTGTTTGCTTTTCCGACCGTGTCCCCCTTTTGGCTCTGGAATCGGCACTTTCGCCGCCGAATATGGGACATGACCCCGCCAGAAGTGGGACACGGTCGGCAGACTGACCCTCCCGAGGAGACCCGATGACCCTTGCCCGCACCGCAGCCCCCTCCGACGCCGCAAGCGCGGCCAGCGGTGGCGCCCCGTCCGCCGCCGGCGACACCACGGTTGCTGCCGCGATCGCCCCCTCCGCCGTCGCCGCCGCGGGGGCGCTGTTCCGCGAACTGACCGGATCCGAGCCTGCGGGCGTCTGGTCGGCGCCGGGGCGCGCGAACCTCATCGGCGAGCACACCGACTACAACGACGGGTTCGTGCTGCCCTTCGCGATCCAGCACCGCACGGCGGCGGCCGCACGGCTGCGCACCGACGGGCGGATCCGCGTCGCCTCCACGTTCGCGACGGAACCGGTCGAGGTCGCGCTCGACGACCTCGAGGTACTGTTCCCAGCCGACCGCACCCGCCGCGCGGCCACCGGGGCGGCGGCCACCGGAGCCGTCGAGGAACAGGCATCCGCCGTGCCCGAATGGGCGGCGTACCCCCTCGGCGTCGCCTGGGCGCTGCGCGCGCTGGTACCCGCGTGGGCCGCGGGCACCTTCGCGGGCGTCGACATCGCGATCGCCTCCGACGTGCCGGTCGGGGCGGGATTGTCGTCATCCGCGGCGATCGAAGGCGCGACGAGCACGGCGTTGAACGAGCTCTGGGGCCTCGGACTGGATCCGGTGGCGCTCGCGCAGGCGGGTCGCCGTGCCGAGAACGAGGCCGTCGGCGCCCCCACCGGGATCATGGATCAGATGGCGTCGATGCTCGGGCGGTCCGACGCCGCGGTGTTCCTGGACTGCCGCTCGCTCGAGACCCGCTCGATCCCGCTCGGGTTCGCCGAGGCGGGGCTCGAGGTGCTCGTGATCGACACGGGCGTGAAGCACGCGCATTCCACGGGCGGCTACCGCGCGCGCCGCGAATCCTGCGAGCGCGGGGCCGCCGCGCTCGGGGTGGCAGCGCTGCGCGACGTGACCGAGGCGGATCTGCCGCGCGCCGCGGAACTGCTCGACGACGTCGACTTCCGCCGAGTGCGGCACGTCGTGACCGAGGACCAGCGCGTGCTCGACACGGTCGCCGCCCTCGCCGCGCACGGTCCGCGCGCGATCGGCGACCTGCTCGTCGCGTCGCACGCCTCCATGCGGGACGACTTCGAGATCTCGATCCCCGAACTCGACACCGCGGTCGACGTCGCCCTCGCGCACGGCGCGCTCGGCGCGCGCATGACGGGCGGCGGCTTCGGCGGCGCCGCGATCGCACTCGTCGAGCGCGACGCGGTGCCCGAGGTGTCGGCAGCCGTGCGCGCCGCCTTCGCCACAGCCGGCTTCGCCGCGCCGCACCTGTTCACGGTCACGCCGTCAGCCGGCCCGCGTCGCGACGTCTGAGCGCGCCGGATCCGTCCCCGGGCCGGATCCGGATCCGCCCGGGGATCCCCCAGCGAAGCCCCGGAAGAATGAGACCCCGCGCATCCGCGTGGCGGAAGGAGACCCATGTCCTGGCTTGTCACCGGCGGCGCCGGCTACATCGGATCGCACGTCGTGCGCGCGCTCTCGGACGCCGGTCTTACGCCGGTCGTCCTGGACGATCTCTCCAGCGGAGTCGCCTCCTTCGTGCCCGAGGGCGCCGCCTTCGTGCGGGGCAGCATCCTGGACCGGGAGCTGGTCGAGAGCACGCTCCGCGACCACGAGGCGCAGGGCGTGATCCACGTCGCCGGCTACAAGTACGCCGGGGTCTCGGTGCAGCGGCCGCTGCACACGTACGCGCAGAACGTCGAGGGCACTCGCGTGATCCTCGAGGCGATGGCAGCCGCCGGCGTCGCGAACATCGTTTTCTCCTCGAGCGCCGCGGTGTTCGGCACGCCCGACGTGCCCCTCGTCGTGGAGGACACGGAGAAGCGTCCGGCGAGCCCCTACGGCGAGTCCAAGCTCATCGGCGAGTGGCTGCTGCGCGACGAGGCCGTCGCGACGGCCGGATCCGAGAACCCGCTCGTCCACACCTCGCTGCGCTACTTCAACGTGGTCGGATCCGCGGATCCGTCCGTCTACGACGTGAGCCCGCACAACCTCTTCCCGATCGTGTTCGAGAAGCTGCTCGCCGGCGAGACTCCGCGGATCAATGGCGGCGACTACGCCACCGAGGACGGCACGAACGTGCGCGACTACGTGCACGTCGACGACATCGCGCTCGCCCACGTCGCCGCGGCCCAGCGCATGATCGCGGGGCAGCCGATCGAGGCGGCGTACAACCTGGGATCCGGCGACGGGCTCTCGGTGCGCCAGATCATGGACGCGATGGCGCGCGTGACCGGCATCGCCTTCACGCCCGAGATCGGCCCGCGCCGCCCCGGCGACCCCGACCGCATCGTCGCGACCGGCGAGCTCGCCGCGCGCGACCTGGACTGGCGGATGCGTCACACGGTCGACGAGATGGTGCGCTCAGGCTGGGAGGCCCGCCGCAACGCCGGCTGAGCTCCGGACACTCCTCGCCGAGTGCACGGCTCGCTGCCCGCGCACGGCTCCGTGACGTCAAGAGCCCGTGCGCTCGGCAGGATCCGGTGCACTCGCAGATCGCGTCGGCAGGATCCCGTGTACCCGGCAGGATCCCGTGCACTGGGCAGGATCCAGTGCACCCGGCGGCATCGCGCATGAGCTGTTCACCGAGTGCACCGGTTGCTACCGAGTACACGGCTCCGTGACGCCAAGACCCCGTGCGCTCGGCAGGATCCCGTGCACTGGCGGATCGCGTCGGCAGGTTCCCGTGCCTTCGGGGAACGCACCCACCCTCAACACGAAACGCGGCCTCCCCGAAGAGAGACCGCGTCCCGTACTGCAAAAGCCGCAGACTAGCCCTGCGGGGCGTTCGCGGCGGTGAGGAGCTGGTCCACGCCGTCGCGGTCCAGGCCCCAGCCGAATGCGGGGAGGCGTCCGATCGGGAACGAGCCCATCATCTTCGCCATGGCCTCGCCCGACATGATGCCGTCGCCCTCGCCGCCGAACTGCTCCTGGAGAGCGGCGAACGCACCGGCGACCATCGGACCGGCGACCGGGTGCGCGAACACCGCGGCGAGCGTGGACTCGGGGGTGAGCGGCACCAGGACCGCGTCGCCGACGACGTCGACCGTGGCGGATCCGCGCAGGTCGCGGCTCGACGCCGCGGCCTCGACGCGGTAGGCGCCTCCCTCGACGACGAAGCGGTCGACCCGGATGTCCCAGTACGCGAGATCCTCGCGGCGCACGGTCAGCACCACGTCGGCCGTGGCTCCCGCGGCGATCTCGACCGACGCGAACGCCTTGAGCTCGCGAGGGGCGCGCTCCACGGCGGAGGCGACGGGCGCGACGTAGACCTGCACGACCTCGCGGCCGTCGCGGGATCCGGTGTTCGTCACGGGGACGGTCACCGCGATGTCGCCCGAGGGCGTGGCCTCGGCGGAGACCGCGCCGTACGCGAAGGACGTGTACGACAGGCCGTGTCCGAACGGGTAGGTCACCGCCATGTTGCGGGCGTCGTACCAGCGGTAGCCCACGAAGATGCCCTCGCCGTAGCGCACGTGCCCGTTCGAGCCGGGGAAGTTGCCGAACGCCGGGGTGTCCTCGATGCGCTGCGGGATCGTCTCGGCGAGGCGGCCCGACGGGTTCACCGCGCCGAGCAGCACGTCGACGGTCGCGGATCCGCCGGCCTGACCGAGCAGCCACGCCTCGAGGATCGCGGGCACCCGGTCGGCGAAGGGCAGTGCCACGACCGAGCCGTTCGACAGCACGACGACCGTGCGAGGGTTCGCCGCCACGACCGCGTCGAGCAGTGCGAGCTGGTGCGCGGCGAGGTCGATGTGGTCGCGGTCGAAGCCCTCGGACTCCTCCGCGTCGGTGAGGCCGAGGAAGACCACGGCGACGTCGCGCGAAGCGGCGAGCGCCACGGCCTCATCGCGGAGGGCGTCCTGCCCCTCGGCCGCGGCGTCGAACGCGAAGCCCGGCGCGAACGCGACCCGGTCTCCGGCGGCCTCGGTCAGGGCGTCGAGCGCGGAGTCCACGCGGGTCGGGTTGATGTGCGAGGAGCCGCCGCCCTGGAAGCGCGGGGTGCGGGCGAACTCGCCGATCAGCGCGATCGAGGCGCTCTCGGCGAGCGGGAGCAGCGGCGCACCGTCGACCGCGTCGTTCTTGAGCAGCACGATCGCGCGTCCTGCGGCCTCACGGGCCAGGGCATGGTGCGCATCGACGTCGAGCGGGCCGGCGACGGCGGGGCGGGCCTGAGCGCGGCCGACGAGGTCGAGCACGCGCCCGGCCGAGGCGTCCAGCGCGGCCGCGACGGCCGGGTCGGAGCCCGCTGCCGTGGCCACGGCGCGGTCGGGACCGCCGTCGCTGCCCGGCATCTCCAGATCGAGGCCCGCGACGAGCGCCGCGACGCGGTCGTTCACCGCGCCCCAGTCGGAGACGACGAGTCCTTCGAAGCCCCACTCGTCGCGCAGCACCTGCGTGAGCAGCCACGGATCCTGGGAGGCGTAGACGCCGTTGATCTTGTTGTACGAGCACATCACGGTCCACGGCTGCGCGTCCTTGACGACGCGCTCGAAGCCGCGCAGGTAGATCTCGCGCAGCGGCCGCGGGTCGACGTCGCTCGACGCGGTCATCCGCTCGAACTCCTGGTTGTTGGCTGCGAAGTGCTTGAGCGACGATCCCACGCCCTGCGACTGGATGCCCTTCACGAGTCCCGCGCCGATGACGCCGGAGACGATCGGATCCTCCGACACGTACTCGAAGTTGCGCCCGCACAGCGGCGAGCGCTTGATGTTGATGCCGGGGCCGAGGATGACGGCGACGTCCTCGATCGCGGACTCGACACCGAGCGCGACGCCGACCCGCTCGGCGAGCTCGGGATCGAAGGCGGCTCCGAGTCCGGACGCCGGCGGGAAGCAGGTGGCAGGAACGCTTTCGCTGAGGCCGAGGTGATCGCTGTCCGCGGCCTGCTTGCGCAGGCCGTGCGGGCCATCGGTGACCATGATCGACGGCACGCCGATGCGGTCGATGGACTTCAGGGTCCAGAAGTCGGCGCCGCTCGTGAGAGAGGCCTTCTCCTCGGTGCTGAGCTCGGGCAGGTGATCGCGGGGCGATGTCATTGTCGACTCCTTCGTGGACGACTCACGGGTGACGGGCAGGGCCAGTCGATCAGGTTCTGGAACAGAAAGCAAGCGTTACTCGGTTTTTGGATGCAGGAGCACGACGCCGGGATAGTCTCGGGTCATGGCACGACGAGGTTCGTATGCGAAGGGGATCGCGAAGCGCGAGGAGATCCTGCGCGCAGCTCTTGCGGTGGTCGCCCGCGAGGGCTATCACGGCGCCTCCGTGAAGGAGCTCGCCGACGAGGTCGGACTCAGCCAGGCGGGCCTGCTGCACTACTTCGACAGCAAGGACGAGCTGTTCGTCGAGATCCTGCGCACGCGCGACGAGGTCGACATGGCGGGCCATTCCGGCGCCGTGGATGCCGCGACGCTCGAGGAGATGCGCGACGGCTATCTCGACATCGTCCGGCACAACGCACGCGTGCCGGGGCTCGTCGAACTGTTCACCCGCCTCGCGGCCGACGCCGCGAACCCCGAGCACCCGTCCCGCGCGTTCTTCGCCGAGCGCAGCGCCGGCCTCCGCGAGCGCTGGGCCGGGACCATCGCCGACGCGCAGGGCGAGGGCATGATCCGCGACGACATCGACCCGATGCTCGCCGCGCGGCTCTTGCAGGCCGTGTCCGACGGCGCCCAGATGCAGCTGCTCGTCGAACCGGAGCTCGACATGGTCGTGCTCATCGAGACGCTGTTCGACCTCATGCGGGCGCCCGATCGGCGCTGACCGCCAACCCGGCCAGCGGATCGGTCCTGAGCGAACGCAGTGAGACGAAGGGCGCTCAGGGACCGGTCCATAGCTCGGTCCCTGAGCGAACGCAGCGAGACGAAGGGCGCTCAACGACCGGTGGCGAGCAGCGGGCGCACCGAGGCGTACGCGTCCGCCTCCTCCCGGGACGGGGTGTCGTACACGCGCGCGATCTTCGCCGCGCCGTACCGCGCCCAGCCGGGATCGCCGTCCGCGATGAACGCGACGGCGGCGGCGTGCACCTCGTCGGCGAGGGCCTGCGGCGGGTTCGGGCCGGCGAGCGGCTCCATCGCGGGGCCGTCCAGGCCGTCGAAGAAGAACGGCACGTCGAGGCAGTGCTCGGCGAAGCCGAAGTGCCCCGACGGCCACGAGAACCGATACACCCAGGTGGGGGCAGCGCCCCGATCCGCCACGATCCGCAGGATCGCGACGCGGAACATCCGGTCGGTCAGCACGCGGCCCGCCAGGCGCGCCTTGCCCTTCGCCACCACGTCGGCGTTTGCCGCGAGGTAAGGAGCACGCGCCTCCTTGGGCACGCCGAGCTTGCCGAGCAGCATCCCCTTCGGCACGAGCGCCATGGCCTTGCCGGCATCGGCCGTGGCCATCGTGAACTCGTCATCGGTGGCACCGAGCACCAGCGGCTTGTCGGATCCGACGCCCTCGCGGAACGACTCCGGCGTGGGCCGCAGGATGAGATCGCCATCGACGGACGGCCCGAGCGGCAGCCCGTTCTCGACGATGTCGCCCATGTCGCCGCCGTCGAAGGCGGTGAGCTTCTTCTGGACCTCGAGGATGCGCTCCTCGCTCAGCGCGCCGATACCCGCGCGCGTGGGCGCGACGCCGAGCTCGGCGGCGAGGCGGCGGCCGAACTCCTCCGAGCGGGCCGCCGAGACGTCGGCCAGGGCGCCGGAGATCGCGTAGACGCCGTGGAACAGGTGCTGCGCCTTCTCCATGCCGAGCAGGGTCATGACCGCTCCGCCGCCGGCCGACTGCCCGGAGATCGTGACCCTGGCCGGATCCCCGCCGAAAGCCGCGATGTTCTGCTGCACCCATTCCAGGGCCAGCAGCCAATCGCGCACGCCGCGGTTCGACGGTGCGTCCTGGATCCACCCGAAGCCGTCGAAACCGAGCCGGTATGAGAGCGTCACGGTCACCACGCCGTCGCGGGTGAAGTTGCGCCCGTCGTACCAGGGGCTCGCCGGAGACCCGGCGAAGTACCCGCCGCCGTGGATGTACACGAGCACGGGCAGTCCGGCACCGGTCGCCGGCTCAGGGCTCGGCGTGTAGACGTTCACGTTGAGCGTCGACTCCCCCGGCACGCTCGGCTCGGGGATGAGCGTCACGCCGGGATCGCCCCGCTGCGCGGTGGGACCGAACGCGGCGGCATCGAACACACCCTGCCACGGGGCCTTCGGCACGGGCGCCGCGAAGCGCAGCTCGCCCACCGGCGCCTCGGCGAACGGGATGCCGAGGAACGCCGCGGAACGGAGGTTCCCGCGCGGGCCGGATCCGGGGGCCGTGGTTTCGCGCCAGCGTCCGCGCACGCGGCCCGCACTGGTCTGCACCTCGGGGTGATCCGCGGCAGCGGCCTCGGCGGCGCCCGCGCCGGCGGACGTGGTCTGGGTGTTCTCCATCGGGAGTCCTTTCGTGGAGGGTGGCGCCAGGACGGGGCTGATCTCGCCCGCCGAGGCAGGTGCTACTTGACGCTCCTGATCGGCGCGGTGACGATCGCCGCGAGCACGGCGAACACCATCGCGAACACGAACAGCATGGGGTATCCGCCGAAGGATCCGATGATCACGGCGGCGATCGGGGCGCTGAGCGCCTGCGGGATGTTGGTGGCGACGTTGAGGATGCCGAGGTCCTTGCCGGCGTCGGTGCCCTCGCTGGGAAGCACCTCGGTCATGAGGGCCGCATCCACCGACATGTACAGGCCGAAGCCGATGCCGTTCACGACGCTCATGATGATCATGCCGGTCATGTTCGGCATCATCAGCGGGAACGACAGCCCGATGACCATCACGACGGTCGCCGCGTAGATGAACACCTTGCGGCGTCCCACCTTGTCGCTCCACCAGCCGGAGAGGGCGATCGCCGCCATCGTGGGGACCAGGGGGATCAGGGTCAGGGTGAGGGTGGCGCCCTGCGCCTCGGCCAGCGACATCCCGATGTAGTCGGTCAGCAGGTACAGCTGGTAGGCGGTGACGGCGAAGTAGCCGAGGATCAGCAGGAAGCGGGCCGCGAACGCCCAGGCGAAGTCGGGGTGCTTGCGGGGGTTGATCCAGAACCCGCGGAAGAACGGGCCCCAGCGGAACGGCGCGACCGCGGCGTTCTTCGAGGACCAGTCCTTGTTGAACACGACGAAGAGCACGGTGACGACGATCACGGCGATGCCGAAGACGGAGTAGCCGATGCCGATCTGCGCGCCGAGCGCGGCCGCGATCATGACGCCGACCGTCATCCCGAGCTGGGTGCCGAGACCGATCATGGCGCTCGCACCGCCGCGCTTGGCGCGCGGGAAGCGGTCGGCCGTGATCGTGGTGAGCGGCGCCTGCAGGAAGTTCAGAGCCACCTGGATCGCCACCCAGAACACCGTGATCCAGAAGACGTCCTGGAGGGATCCCATGCCGAACAGCAGGATGCCGCCGACCAGCGCACCCATGACCATCCACGGCGCACGGCGGCCGAACCGCGACCGCGTGCGATCGCTGAAGGCGCCGGCGAGAGGCTGCGCGAAGAGCGTGAAGACGAACGAGGTCGTCGTGACGATCGCCAGGTTCTGCACCTTGTGCGCGGGATCCAGAACCGCGATCTGCGAAGGCAGCAGGATCGCGATGAGCCCGCCATAGGTCGCGAACAGCGTCAGCGAAGCGGCCAGCAGACCGGGCAGCAGCCGCTTCGTGGCGGGCGGGCTCGCTGCGGGATCCCCCGCAGCGGGGGCCTCGGCGCGGATGAGTCCGGTCGGCGCGATCCCGGCGGCGGGATCGGGAGGGGTGATGGTCATGAGGGCTCCTCATCGAGCAGATCGGGTGCGGACGTGAATACCAAATCCTGTTTGGTTTCTATATCCGGGACGATTGTCGCACTGAAACACGAACGGTGCAAGGCTTTTGAGACTCGAAAGCCACAGATTGTTCATGTTTCGTGACGGCCGGATATTCTGGCCCCATGGCCAAACGGGGTGCGTACGCGAAGGGCGTCGTCAAGCGCGAGGAGATCCTCGAAGCGGCGCTCGAGATCGTCGGCCGGCGCGGCTACCGCAACGCCTCGGTGCGCGAGATCGCCGACGCCGTGGGCCTCAGCCCCGCAGGTCTCCTGCACTACTTCGGCACCAAGGAGGAGCTCTTCGTCGAGATCCTCCGCGCCCGCGACGCCCACGACACCGAGCGGTTCGACGACCTCGAGTTCACGGAGTCCTTCCTCGAGGTGGTGCGGCACAACGCCGATGTGCCGGGACTCGTCGAGCTCTACACGCGCCTCGCCGCCGAGGCCGCGGACCCCGAGCACCCGGCCCGCGGGTTCTTCCTCGACCGCACCTCGGCCGTGCACGCGGTCGCCCGCGAGGCGCTCCTCGCGGACCAGCGGGAGGGCCGCATCCGCGCCGATCTCGACATCGAGTGGATCATCCGCGCCGGCCACGCCCTCGCCGACGGCCTGCAGAACGCCTGGATCCTGGATCCGACCATCGACATGGCCGCCGACATCGACCGGTTCTTCGTGCTGCTGCGGGCGTGACGCCCGAGGTCGACGACGACGGCGCCGGATACGCTGATCGGGTGACCGACGACGCCCCTCTCGCCCAGACCGACTCCGGTTCCGTCCGGGGATTCTGGCGGGGCGAGCCCGGCACACCGGACGCCTCCGCGGCGTTCCTCGGGATCCCGTTCGCCGCAGCCCCCGTGGGCGAACGGCGCTTCGCCGCACCGGAGCCGCCCGAGCCGTGGACGGAGGTACGCGACGCGACCGCGTTCGGGCCCACCGCGCAGCGCGGCGACAAGGGCGAGACGCTCATCCCCGAGCCCAGCATCCCGGGCGCCGCGACGCTGAACGTGAACGTGTTCACGCCGTCGCTCGAGGGATCCCGTCCGGTGATGGTCTGGATCCACGGCGGCGGCTACGTCGACGGCTCCCCCGCGAGCCCCTGGTACGACGGCGCCGCGTTCAACCGCGACGACGTGGTGACCGTGACCGTGTCGTACCGGCTCGGCTTCGACGGCTTCGGCCTGATGCCCGGCGCCCCCGCGAACCGCGGCGTGTTGGACTGGATCGCAGGACTCGAGTGGGTGCAGCGGAACATCGCGGCGTTCGGCGGGGATCCCTCTCGCGTGACGATCGCGGGGCAGTCCGCCGGGGCGGGCGCGGTGCTGACCCTGCTGGGCCTCGAGCGCGCGCAGCACCTGTTCCACGCGGCGATGGCCTTCTCCCCGGCTCTGGCCGACATCGACCCGGCGCTGGCATCGCGCCGCACGCGCGCCCTGGGCGTCCTGCTCGGCTGCGCGCCCGATGCCGCCGGCTTCCGCACGGTGCCGGAGCGCACCCTGCAACGCGCGCAGCCGAAGGCCGCGCTGCTCGGCGCGACACGGTTGAAGGCCCTGCTCGCCCCGCTCGCCGACGGGCTGCCCTGGGGGCCCGTCGCCGACGGCGAGGTCGTGCCGCGTCCGGCGGTCGCGGCACTGCAGGCGGGGATCGGGGCCGACAAGCCTCTGCTGCTCGGCGCGACCGACGACGAGTTCACCATGACCATGGACCATGCTCCCGGCGTGCTGCGGTTCATCCCCGCCGCGCTGGCGCTGACCCTGCTCTGCCGGGATCGGGGCGTGCGTCGCGCCTACCTCGCCGCGAACGGGCCGCAGCGCCGCCTCGGCACCCCGGCACTGCTCGGACGATTCGTGACGGACCGGGTGTTCCGCGCACTCGTGGTGCGCGTCGCGCAGGCGCGGGGCGACGCCCCCACCTGGGCCTACCGCTTCGCCTGGGTCTCCCCCGCGAAGGGCTGGTCGTGCCACTGCCTGGACGTGCCGTTCTGGTTCGACGTGCTCGACGATCCGTTCGTGGAGGGCCTGGCCGGCCCCACCCCGCCGCAGCACCTCGCGACGGAGATGCACACCACCGCCGTCCGGTTCGTCGAGGACGGCGATCCCGGCTGGCCGCAGTGGCGCACCGATCCGGGCCTCTCCCGCGTCTTCGGCGCCGGCCCCGCCGAGCCCGCCCTGTCGGCGACCGCTTACGACGGAGCACTGCCCCTGGCGTAAGCCGGCCTCCCCCCGGGGTCGTTGAGCGAGGACGCCGCAGGGCGACCGAGACGAAACGCGGTATCTCGCGAGAGCGCCGCGTTTCGTCTCACTCGACCTTCGGCCGTGCTCGCTCGACGACCCCGAGAAGACAGGACGAACCCGCCGCCCCAGGGAGCGGGACGGCGGGTTCGGGTCGATGCGGGGCCTGCGCCCCGGATCCGATCAGGCGATCGGGTCGAGCAGCGGGATCTCGTAGCGGTGCGGGGTGCCGAAGCGGTGCGCGGTGACCGAGACCGCCTGCTCGCGCAGGAAGGTCAGGATCTCCACGCGGCCCGCGGCGACCACCGGGTTCGCGTACAGCGCGAGGCTCGGCGAGCCGTTCACGGCAGCGGCGGTCTCGGCCGCGGCGGCGCCGATGAGACGCACCCGTCCATCGCGTGCCGCGAGGCGCTGCGCGTGCGCAGCCCAGGCAGCGGCGTCCTCGGTCGCAACCGTGACGTCCTGCGTTCCGAGCCAGGTCGCGACGGCAGCCGGCAGCGCGGTCGCGGTGCTGACCGTGACCCGCGCACGGGCGCGGCGGCCGGCAGCCACGACGCGGACGAGCTCAGCGACGCGGGTGCCCTCGAAGCGCACCGTGACCGGCACGGCCTGGTAGCGCAGAGCGTTCTGCTCGGTGGTGAGGCCGGTCGCGTCGCGCACGACGCCGAACTCGTCGGCCCACGCGTCGATGTCGGTGGCGAGCGCGGAGCGCAGCCAGGCGATGTCGGCGTCCGCGTCGCCCGCGGCCGCCAGCGCGCCCACCGCACCGGTCGCGAGCGCGTCGAGCTCGCGCGTCGAGGAAACGGGAGCATCGGTCCACTCCGAGAGGCCCACGAGGTAGTTCGGGCCGCCCGCCTTGGATCCGGCGCCGACGGCGGCCTTCTTCCAGCCGCCGAACGGCTGACGCTGCACGATCGCGCCCGTGGTGCCGCGGTTGACGTAGACGTTGCCCGCCTGGATGGCGGCCAGCCACGTCTGGATCTCGTCCTCGTCGAGCGAGTGCAGACCCGAGGTGAGGCCGTAGTCGATGTCGTTGACGACGTCGATCGCCTCGGTCAGCGAGTCAGCGGTCATGATGCCGAGAACCGGGCCGAAGTACTCGACGCGGTGGAACTCGGATCCGCGCTTGACGCCGTCGCGGATGCCCGGACGCCACAGCTGTCCTGCGTCGTCGAGCTTCTCCGGCTGCAGCAGCCAGCTCTCGCCCGCGTGCAGGGTGGTGAGGGCGCCGAGAAGCTTGCCCTCGGCCGGGCCGATCAGCGGGCCGATGCGGTTGGAGCCGTTGCTGGGCTCGCCCACGTCGTAGGCGCGGACGGCGTCGACGAGCTGACGACGGAACCGCTCGGACTTCGCGGCGGATCCGACGAGCACGACAAGCGACGCCGCGGAGCACTTCTGGCCGGCGTGGCCGAACGCGGCGTACGCGACGTCCTTCGCGGCGAGGTCGAGGTCGGCGGACGGCGTGACGATGATCGCGTTCTTGCCGCTGGTCTCCGCGAGCAGCGGAAGGTCCTGGCGGAAGCCGCGGAACAGCTCGGCGGTCTCGTAGCCGCCGGTGAGGATGACACGGCCCACGGCCGGGTCGCTCACGAGCTTCGTGCCCAGGTCGCGGCCGTCGAGCTGCACGTACTGCAGCACCTCGCGCGGCACGCCGGCCTCCCACAGCGCCTCGACCATGACCGCGCCGGAGCGGCGGGCCTGACGGGCGGGCTTGATGATGACCGGGGATCCGGTGGCGAGCGCCGAGAGGGTGGATCCGGCCGGGATCGCGACCGGGAAGTTCCACGGCGGGGTGACGACCGTCAGCCCGACCGGCTGCATGATCGCGCCATCCACGTCGGCGAGGTCCTTCGCGCTCTCCGCGTAGTAGTGCGCGAAGTCGATCGCCTCGGAGACCTCGGGGTCGCCCTGCTCGATGACCTTGCCGGCCTCGGATCCCATGACCTCGAGCAGCTCGGCGCGACGCGCCTCGAGCACGTCGCCGGCCCTGTGCAGGATCGCGGCACGGCCCTCGGCACCCAGGGCGCGCCAGGCCTCGCCCGCGGCGACGGCGGCCGAGATCGCGGCGTCGACCTGCTCGGGAGTTGCGAGGGTGTTCGCCTCGACGGTCGCGTTGCCGAGCTCGGAGCCCTTCATGCGGGCGCGGATCGCGTCGCCCCAGGTGCGGTTCGCCGCGAGCGACGGGTCCGTGTCGGGGGCGTTCAGGAAGCCGTCCGTGAGACCGGGGGCCACGGGAGCCGTGCGGTCCTGCACGCGGTTGGTGCCCGGCACCTCGGTGGGCATGCTGCGCACGGAGGCGAGGAAGCGCTCCTTCTCGCGCTCGAAGAGCTTCGGGTCCGCGTCGAGGTCGAAGACCGCGGACATGAAGTTCTCCTGCGACGCGCCCTCCTCGAGGCGGCGGATGAGGTACGCGATCGCGACGTCGAACTCGTCCGGGTGCACGACCGGCGTGTAGAGCAGCAGGGATCCGACCGTGCGCTTGACGACCTGCGCCTGGGCCGAGGCCATGCCGAGCAGCATCTCGAACTCGATACCCTCGGTCACCCCGCGCTTCTCGGCGAGCAGCCACGCCATGGCGATGTCGAAGAGGTTGTGACCGGCGACGCCGATCCGCAGGTTGGTCACGTGCTCGGGGCGCAGCGCGTACTCGAGCACGGCCTTGTACGACGCGTCGGACTGCTGCTTGGTCGACCAGGTCGCGAGGGGCCAGCCGTGCGACTCGGCGTCGACGGTCTCCATGGGCAGGTTGGCGCCCTTCACGACGCGCACCTTGATCGGGGCACCGCCGTCGGCCACGCGCTTCCCGGCCCACTCCTGCAGGCGGATCATGGCGCCGAGGGCGTCGGGCAGGTACGCCTGCAGCACGATGCCGGCCTCGAGGGTCTTGAACTCGGGCCGGTCGAGGATCGAGGTGAAGACCGCGATCGTCAGGTCGAGGTCCTTGTACTCCTCCATGTCGAGGTTGATGAACTTCGCGGATCCGTCGGGCATGCCCTTGAGCGCGATCCGGTAGAGCGGCAGCAGCGCCTCTGCGGCGTCCTCGACGGCGGCGTCGAACGCCCACGGGCTGTGCGGGGCGACCGTCGACGAGACCTTGATCGAGACGTAGTCGACGTCGTCGCGCTCGAGCAGGCGGCGGGTGCCCTCCAGGCGACGCGCGGCCTCCTCGCGGCCGAGGATGGCCTCGCCGAGCAGGTTGATGTTGAGCTTCACGCCCTGGGTCTCGCGGATGTGCGCGATCGACTTGCCGAGCTTCTCGTCGCGGGCGTCCACGATGAGGTGGCGCACCATCTGGCGCAGCACGGTGCGGGCCGCGGGCACGACGATGCCGGGGACCATGCCCGCGGTCGCGCCGCCGAGGCCGATCGCGGCGCGCATCGGGGCGGGGAGGAACCCCGGGGTGAGCGGCACGAGCTCCTTGAGCTTGGCGGCGGCGACCTTGAGGTCCTCCGGGCGCACGACGCCGTCCACGAAGCCGACCGTGAAGTCGAGGCCGTGGGGGTCGCGCAGCACGCCGGCGAGACGCTCACCCGCGGCGTCGACGGGAACCTCACGGCTCTCCACGAGCCATTTCTTGACGAGGGCGACGGCGTCGTCGGCGAGGGCGGAGAGATCGTCGATGCCGGCTGCGGTGCCGACAGGGCTTTCGTTGGCAGTCATGGTTCCTCGTGGGTTCGGTGCCGTGTGCTGGGTTCGCACACGCGCGCTGGGGATCGCGCACGCGCGCGGGGATGCTCCCAGCATGGATCCGATCTCCCTGCAGGAAAAGCGATCATTCATGACGGATAATCTTCGATATATTCGATGGTTTGCGACCCGTTCCCTGACCGCGAGACTCCATCTGGGCGACGAGACTGCGCGCATGGAGTGCAGTCTCGTCGCGGAGTTGGAGTCTCGCGGTCAGCACGAGGCAAGGAGAGAGCATGTTCGAGTTGCGGAGACTGCGACTGCTGCACGAGTTCGCGCTGCGCGGGACGATCGCGGAGGTCGCGCACTCCCTCGCGTACAGCCCGTCCACGGTGTCGCAGCAGCTGGCGCTGCTGGAGCGCGAGGCGGGCGTCGCCCTGCTCGAACCGGATGGGCGGCGGATCCGGCTGACGGCCGAGGGACGGGTGCTCGCCGCGCACGCCGCTCGTGCCCTCGAGCTCGACGAACAGGCGAGGCAGGAGCTCAGCCAGGCACCCGCCGAAGCGGTGCGGATCAGCGCGATGCCGACCGCCGCCGAGACCATCGTCCCTGCGGCCCTCACCGCCGTCGCCGCGTCGCACCCGCACCTGCGCGTCGAGATGACCGAGGCGCCGCCCGAGGAGGGTTTGTTCGAACTGACCGCCCGCCGCTTCGACCTCGTGATCGCCGAGCAGTATCCCGGCCACACCCGCGAGCGGCACGCGGGCAACGCGCACGAGCTGATCGGCGAAGACCCGATCCGCCTCGTCCTGCCTCCCGGCGAGGACGCGGTCTCGCTCCCCCGGCTGCGGGAGCGCGCCTGGGTGATGGAGCCGATCGGATCCGCTGCACGGCAGTGGGCCGTGCAGCAGTGCCGCGCCGCGGGCTTCGAACCCGACGTGCGCTTCGAGGCGGCGGATCTGACGGCGCACGTGCGGCTCATCGAGTCCGGCCACGCGGTCGGGATGCTGCCCGATCTCATCTGGGGCGACGCCCCCGCGCACGTCACGCTGTCGGAGCTGCCCGGATCCCCCGTGCGCGAGGTGTTCACGGCGGTGCGCGAGTCCGCCCGCGCCTCGGAGGCGATCGGCGCCGTCCGCGGCGCCCTGGCGCAGGCGTTCGCTCAGCATCGCCGGCCCCGACGGCGTCGCTGAGCGCCCTTCGTCTCGCTTCGCTCGCTCAGGGACCGATCCATGAGCCGGTCCCTGAGCGAGGAGCGCAGCGACGAGACGAAGGGCGTCTCGGTCGCCTGCGGCCGGTCCCTGAGCCTGTCGAAGGGCGCTCAACGACCCCGGAGGGGGTCAGCCCGCGCGCACGCTCGCGTGCGGGATCCGCTGGCGCATCACCCGCACGGCCTCCGGACTCACGTCGACGAGCAGGGCGTCCCGGCCGAGCGCGGAGGCGACGGCGCCCGTGGTGCCGGAGCCGGCGAAGAGGTCGAGCACCCGGTCGCCGGGACGGCTCGACGCCTGCACGATGCGGCGCAGGATCCCCTCAGGCTTCTGCGTGGGATAGCCGGTCTTCTCGCGCCCCGTGGTCGGCACGATCGTGTGCCACCACACATCGGTGGGGAGCTTGCCGCGCTCGCGCTTGGCGGCGCTCACGAGGCTCGGCGCCATGTACGGCTCGCGCTCGATGTCGTCGACGTTGAACACATGCCCGCCCGGCGTCTTCACGTAGACCAGGATCGTGTCGTGCTTCGTGGGCCAGCGGGTGCGCGGCTTGGCACCGTAGTCGTAGGCCCAGATGAGCTCGTTCAGGAAGCAGTCGCGGCCGAACACCGCGTCGAGCATGACCTTGGCGTAGTGCGCCTCGCGGTAGTCGAGGTGCAGGTAGAGCGTGCCGTCGTCGGCGAGCAGCCGCCACGCCTCCTCGAGGCGCGGCATGAGGAAGTCGCCGTAGTCGTCGAAGCGGTCGTCGTAGGCGTGCAGCAGCTCGCGCACCCGCTCGTACCGGTGGCCGTGGAAGCCGTGATTGACCTCGCGGGGGCGTTCCGAATTCAGGATCGATGGCGCAGAAGGCGCCGAAACAGGCTCGGGTTCCGCGGCTCCGGAGCCTTCGTCCTGAATCGCGTCCGCCGGACGATCGGCCCGACGGGTCGAGACCGCGTGCCGCTCCTGCGTGCGGCCGGTGTTGAACGGCGGATCCAGGTAGACGAGCGTGAAGGATCCGTCCGGCAGCGTCCTCGCCACGTCGAGCGCCTCGCCGTGCACGATCTCGACGGATCCGGCACGGACCTCGGGTGCGGCGGGAGGTCCGACGGGCTCAACGGCCGGAGCAGCTTCAGCCCCGTCGCTCACGGAACCCGGTGCAGCCAGGCCTCGGTGGCGAACTTCGTGCGCACGAGCTCCTCCGCGGCCTCGTACTCGTCGGCGGCGATCGCGCCGTCCTCGGCCCTCGTGATGCCGCGGAACGTGTCCTTGAACCGCTCGATGATCTCGGCACGGCTGAGGCCGGTCTGGCTGCGCAGCGGATCCACCCGCTTGGCCGCCGACGCCGTGCCCTTGTCGCTCAGTTTCTCGCGTCCGATGCGCAGCACCTCGGTCATCATCTGGCCGTCGATGTCGTACGAGAGCGTCGCGTGGTGCAGCACGCCGCCGTTCGCGAGGCGCTTCTGCGCGGCGCCGCCGATCTTGCCGCTCGGACCGGCGATGTCGTTGAGCGGCTGATAGATCGCGTCGATGCCGAGCGAGCGCAGCGCCTGCAGCACCCAGTCGTCGAGGAACGCATAGGAGTCGGCGAACGTCATGCCCTGCACGAGCGACGCCGGCACGTACAGCGAATAGGTGATGATCTGGCCCGCGGCCATCATCATCGCGCCGCCGCCGGAGATCCGGCGGACGACGTCGAAGCCGTGCTTCGCGGCCCCTTCCGGATCCACCTCGTTGCGATAGGACTGGAAGGATCCGATCACGACCGCGGACTCGTCCCACTCCCAGATCCGGAGCGTCGGACGGCGCCGCCCCTCGCCGACGCGCGTGGTGAGCACCTCGTCGAGCGCGAGGTTCATGCGCGGCGAGACGGCCTTGTCGTGCAGGATCTCCCAGTCGAAGTCGCCCCAGCCGGGCGCCGTCACGAGCGCGCGACGCACCGCGGTGCCGACCGCCTCGGGAGTGAGCCCGAGCAGCTGAGCGCCCTCGGGAAGCGCGGCGCGCACGGCCGCGGCTATGGCGGAGGCGTCCGTCTCGACGGGCAGCCCCGTGACCGCGGCGTTGATGTCGTCGAGGGCGTCGTCCGGTTCGAGGAAGAAGTCGCCCGCCAGCCGGAAGTCGGCGATCACGCCGTCCGTCACCTCGAAGTCGACGACGACCAGCTTGCCGCCAGGAACCTTGTACTCACCGTGCACCGCTCCAGCCTACGCGGCGGCGTGCGGGCGCGGATCCGCGGCTCAGTCGCGGCGCGGGATGTGCTTGTCGAGCCAGGCGAGCAGATCCGCCCGCACCTCGTCCTGCTGCAGCTCGTTGAAGATCTCGTGGCGCGCGTCGGGGTAGACGAGCGTGGTCACGTCGCTGAGGCCGGAACGGTTGCGGTAGTCGTCGGCGAGGCGGTGCACGCTGCGCGGTCCGCCGACCGGGTCGTCCCGGCCGACCATGAGCAGCACCGGCACGTCATTCGGGAAGTCCTTGCCCGGGCGCCCGTAGAGTCGCGCGGCCTCGATCGGCCCGAACAGCTTGAGCAGCGGCACCTCGGTCGTCAGCGGATCGGCGCGGAACGCGTCCCACACCGCGGGGTCGCGCGTGAGCCACTCCAGGCCGTGCGCGTCCGGCCCCTTCCACCGCGCGTTCAGCGGCATCGAGTTGAGGTCGGTCGGGGTGCGGTGGGCGGATCCGGTCAGGATCACGGCGTCGTAGCCGTCCGGGTGCGCGTTCAGGACCATCTGCGCGAGGAAGGATCCCCACGAGTGACCGAGCAGCACGAGCGGGAGCCCGGGGTTCTCGCCACGGATGAGCTCGGTCAGCTGCCACTCGTCCGCGACGACGGCGCGCATGCCGCCGGGGCCGAGCCGGCCCAGCTTCGCCGCGTCGCCGTGCTGCTTCATGCCCGTGCGTCCGTGGCCGCGATGGTCGTCGGCGTAGACCGCGAAGCCGGCGGCGGTGAGCGCGGCGATCAGCGCGCCGTAGCGGCCGGCATGCTCGCCGACGCCGTGCAGCAGCTGGACCACGCCGCGGGGGGCGACGCCGTCAGCGGCGGGGTGGACGTCGTAGACGATCGCGATGCCGTGTGCGTCGGTGAACTCGGCGGTGCGGGGCTCAGCCATGCCCCGAGTCTACGGATCCGGACCGCCGAGCGCGGATCGGGTCCGCAGATGACGCGGTCAGAGCCCGACCGCGGCGCGCACGGCGAGGGCCTCGGCGAGGTCGGTGACCTCGTGGCCGCCGCCATCGTCCGCGGCGGAGCCCATCCGCACGGACCCGGCTGCGGCGACCGTGCGCTTGGCGGAGAAGTGCAGCGCGTCCACGCCGGTCGCGGCGATCTCGGCCGCGTTCGCCGCAGTGACCCCGCTGCCCGCCATCACCTCGATCCGCCCCTCGGCGGCCGAGACGAGGGCGCGCAGCACGCCGAGCCCGTCGCGCGCGGCCGATGCTCCGCCCGAGGTCAGCACGCGGGTGAAGCCCAGGGCGAGCGCGACGTCGAGTCCCGCCCGCGGATCCGGCGTCGCATCGATCGCCCGGTGCAGCGTCACCTGGGCGTCGGCGCGCGCCTCGCGGGCCGCATCGCGCAGTCGCGCGAGCGCGTCCGCATCGAGCTCGCCGCCGGCGGTCTGCGCGCCGATCACGACGCCCGCGGCGCCGTGAGCGAGCATCCACTTCACGTCGCGCACCGCGGTCGCGATCTCGTCCGCGTCGTAGTGGAAACCGCCCGCCCTCGGACGCACCAGGACGTGCACCTCCGGGCCCGCGCCCGTCCCTGCGGCCTCGACCGCGAGCTCGAGCGTCGCCGGCGACGGCGTGAGTCCGCCGAGCGCGAGGGCCTGCGTCAGCTCGACGCGGCGTGCGCCGATCTCGCGGGCGATGCGCACCCCGGCGGCATCCTGGACGGCGACTTCGAGCGCGAGCGGCATTCGTCCATTCTCACCGGTCGACGTGTCGAGTGGAACGGACGCGCGGGGCATTTGTTCAGCCGCTTGCATAACCGGTGTCACTGCTCGGGGCCCCGGCGTCGCCGACCAGGGCGAGCCGGCCGCATCCGGGTGGTCCGGCCGGCCCGCCGACGACGCCGTGGACTACGCGAGGGCGGAGCGGATGCTCTCCGCGGTGTACGCCTGGCGGGGATGCCGCTCGGCGGTGCGCGCCGCGAGATCGAGCAGTGCGGTGCGGACCTCGACCGTCCTGCTGTCCGGGCAGCGGAGGACCGCGAGCTCGAGATGGCCGAGCAGGCCGCTCCGTTTCGCCACGACGTCCAGGTAGACGTCCCACGCCCGCGGATCCTCGCACAGTGCCAGCAGATAGGCGGCCTCCGCGCGCGTGGTCGGCGCGGACGCCGTTATCAGACCTTCGGCGATCGGATGCATCCAGGCCCGCCAGGCGTCGGCATCCGCGTCGGTGCCGGTCGCCGCGACGGGATCCTGCTGCCACATCGGGTGCGTGACGTAGCGTTCGTAGGCGTTCCTGATCGCGATCAGCAGGGTGTCCCGCAGGGCGACGTCATCCGTGCGAAGCGCTTCGGCCAGCTCCCGCAGGGTGCCCGCCGAGAGGAAGTGGGTCCGCACGGGCAGCATCATCCAGCTCAGCTCCGCCCGCGCCAGCGCACTCAGCCGTCGCGCCGCGCGAAGGCGATCCGCGGATTCCGGGGCGCGCAGCCCGTCCGCGAGCCCCGCGAGCTCGGCCTCCCGCTGAGCGGCGGTCGCGGCGAAGCGCGCCGACCCGAGTAGCTCTGACACCTGCGTGCTCACAGCTGCCACCGTAGCCGCACGCCGCGGGAGGACGGATCCGCCTCAGCGCCCGCCTCGGGCTCGTTTCGGCACCCCGGACCGCGGAACGCGCCCACGACCTCGAATACTTAGTTAGGCTATCTAAGCAATGACTTCTGAGAACCTGCACGAGACCGCCACCGAACTGCGCCTCGCCACGTTCCGGCTCGCCCGCCGTCTGCGCTCCGTCCGCGCCGTGGACAGCCGCAACACCGCGATGAGCGACGCCCAGCTGGGCGTGCTCGCCGCGCTCCGCGCGCACGGCCGCCACTCCCTCACCGCGCTCGCCGACCGCGAACGCGTGACCGCCCCGACCATGAGCGCGCTCGTGACGGGTCTCGAGGAGCAGGGCTACGCGATCCGGATCCCCGATGATCAGGATCGCCGCCGCGTCCATGTGGACATCACCCCGGCGGGTGAATCGATCGTGGTCGAGACGTTCGAGCGGCGCACGCAGCTGCTGATGACCGAGATCGCCGAGCTGGACCTGACCGAGGACGAGCTGCGGGTCCTGCACGAGGCCAGCATCCTGATGCGGAAGCTGGCCGAGCTGTGAGCCAGATGTTCCGCTCCTTCGGAGTGTTCAATTACCGGGTCTGGTTCTTCGGCGCGATCATCTCGAACATCGGCGGCTGGATGCAGTCGACCGCGCAGGACTGGGTCGTGCTCACCGAGCTCACGCACAACGACGCCAGCGCGATGGGCGCGACGATGGCTCTGCAGTTCGGGCCGCCCCTGGTGCTGGTCGGTCTCACCGGCCGGGTCGCCGACCGCTTCGACCGGCGCCGGATCCTGCTCGTCACCCAGACCACGCTGATGCTCCTCGCCCTCGGCGTCGCAGCGCTGCTGCTCACGCACGTGATGACGCTGCCCCTGATGCTCGTGTTCGCCGCGTGCTTCGGCATCGCGAACGCGTTCGACGCTCCGGCCCGGCAGGCGTTCGTGTCCGACATGGTGGCGATGGAGAACGCGTCGAACGCCGTCGCGCTGAACTCGGCGTCCTTCAACATGGCACGCCTGATCGGCCCCGCCGTCGGCGGCCTCTCGATCGTCGCCCTCGGCTCCGGCTGGGTCTTCGTCGCGAACGCGGCCACGTTCCTCGCGATGATCGTTGCGCTGCTCATGATCCGCACCCGCGAGCTCATGCCCCGCCCGAAGAACCGTCGCGCGGGCGGGCTCATGGTGGGCATGCGGTACGTCGGCAGCCGCCCGGATCTCCTGGTCGTGTTCGCGATGGTGTTCCTCATCGGCGCGTTCGGCATGAACTTCCCGATCTTCGCCTCGACCATGGCGCTCGAGTTCCACAAGCAGGCCGACGGCTACGGCGTGCTCAGCTCGGTGCTCGCGATCGGGTCCCTCACCGGGGCCCTGCTGGCAGCCCGGCGCGATCGCGCCAGGGTGCGGGTGCTCATGATCGCCGCCGGAGGGTTCGGCGTCGCATCGATCGTGTCCGCGCAGATGCCGACCTACGTGTCCTATGCGATCACGCTCGTCTTCGTGGGGTTCTCCACGGTGACCATGCTCACGACCGCGAACGGCTACGTGCAGACGACGACGGATCCGGCCCTCCGCGGTCGGGTGCTCGCGCTCTACATGGCGGTCGTGATGGGCGCGACCCCGATCGGCGCCCCGATCGCGGGCTGGGTGGCGGACGCCTTCGGGCCGCGCGCCGCGATCATGGTGGGCGGCGCCGCAGGTCTCGTGTCCTTCGCGATCGGCGCCGGCTGGATGCTCCACTCCGGGCGACTGCATCGCCGGGAGGACGCCCGCTTCCTGCTCACCCTCGACGAGACCCGCCCCGTGCGGGTGGTCGAGGCGATGCAGCGCGCCTTCATCCCGCCGATCACGAGCGCGACCACGCCGATCCGGGTCGAGCCGCGCACCGGCACCGCGCCGGGGAGCGAGCGTCTCGACGGGACCGGATCCGCCGGGACCGGTTTCGCCCGCACCGGATCCGGTGACGTCGGCCTCGACGCGCCCTGCGCCGACCTCGACGCCAGCCGCGCCGACGCGACGAAGCGCGACGGATCGGGCGACGGCGCGTGAGCGACGCCGTCCCGACCGGCGACGCGCGCGCCCGCCGTTCGCTGCTTCCCGCGCTCGGCGCGCTCTCGGCGTTCGGGCCGCTCTCGATGGATCTCTACATCCCGGCGCTCCCGCAGCTGGGCCGCGACCTGCACACCACCGAGGCCCTCGCGCAGGTCACGATGAGCGCGTGCCTCATCGGGCTCGCCCTCGGCCAGCTGCTGTGGGGGCCGATCAGCGACCGCTACGGCCGCCGCCGCCCGCTGCTGTGGGCCGTGGCGGGGTTCGCGGTCGCCTCGTTCGTGTGCGCGGTCTCCCCCTCGATCGAGCTGCTGATCCTGGTGCGCCTGCTGCAGGGACTGTGCGGGGCAGCCGGGATGGCGATCGCCCGCGCGGTGGTGCACGACGTGCACAAGGGCTCCGAGGCGACCGCCGGGTTCGCCACGCTGACCGCGATCTCGGGCGCGGCGCCGGTGCTCGCGCCGCTCCTGGGCGGCGCGCTGCTGACCTTCACCGACTGGCGCGGCCTGTTCGTCGCGCTGGGCGTGATCGGCGCACTGCTGCTGCTGACGGCGGCGCTGTACGTGCCGGAGACGCATCCCCTCGCCGAGCGGACCACGGGCGGGCTCGGCAACGACCTGCGCGGCATCGGGGCGGCCCTCGGCAACGGGCCGTTCATGGTGTTCGCCCTCGCCCTCGGCCTGGCCTCCGCCGGATTCTTCGCCTACCTGCAGATGTCGTCGTTCGTGCTGCAGAACCAGTTCGGCGTCGACGCGCAGGGCTTCGCACTGATCTTCGCGCTGAACTCCGGAGGCATCGTGCTCGGCGCGTGGATCAGCCGCCGCCTCGCCCGTCGCACCGGCGAGCGCCGCATCGACGGACGCCGCATCGTGCTGATCTCCCTCATGATCGGGACCGCGGCGGCCACGGCGGTCCTGCTGAGCGCGCTGCTGCACAGCCCACTGCCCTGGCTGCTCGCGCCGCTCTTCGTGCTGGTCGGCCTGCACGGCGTGAACAACCCGACCCTGACCGCGCTCGCCCTGTCCCGCATCACGCGCGGAGCCGGATCCGCTTCCGCCGTGCTGGGCACCATGGCCGCCCTGCTGGGTGCGCTCCTGCCGCCGCTGCTGTCGCACGCCGGGGTCTCGGCGACTCTGATGGGCGCGACGATGCTGATCGCGTTCGCTGCCGCACTGGCGCTGCTCGCCGCGACCGGACGCGTCACCCGCCCCAGGGACTGATGCCGGGAACTTCTTACGAATCCGTGATCTCGACGCGCCCGGTGCCGCTGAGGTTCCTACGCTGAGAACATGACCGGATCCGCGTCGCGCGACAGGGCGCTGGCCGCCGCGGCCGGCGTCGCGGCTGCCCTGCTCGGCATCGGCGCCGGTGAGCTCGCAGCGACGCTGCTCGCGCCGTCATCGAGCCCCTTCGCGGTCGTCGGAGGCGTTCTCATCGACGCGGCCCCCTCCTGGGCGAAGGACACGGCGATCGCGTGGTTCGGGACCGGGGACAAGGCGGCGCTGCTCACCGGGATCGCGATCGTGCTGCTCGCCGCGGCCGCGGCGCTCGGACTCTGCGAACGACGCTGGCGCAGCGTGGGAGTCGCCGGGTTCGTCGTGCTGGGCGTCGTCGTCGCCGTGATCGCGCCGATGCGCGCCGACGCTGCCCCTCTGTCGTGGCTGCCCGCGCTGCTGGCCGGCATCGTCGCGGCCGTCGTGCTGCGGATGCTCGTTCGACGGCTGCCCGAGCCGGGGGCGGCGGGCTCGGAGGCGGGTGCGGCTTCGGGCTCGGGTCCAGTGCCGGCTGCGGAGCACGCCGCGACCGCGGTCGCCGACGGCACCTCCCGTCGCCGCTTCCTCGCCTGGACCATCGGCACCGCCGCGATCGGCGTACTCGCTGCTGTCGCCGCGACCGCGGGCCGGGCCGGATCCGTCGCCGTCGGCGCCGTGCGCTCGGCGCTGCACCTGCCCAAGCCGGCGAAGCCGGCCCCGCCGATCCCCGCGGGCGCGGCACTGAAAGTCGACGGGCTCACCCCGCTGCTCACCCCGAACGCCGACTTCTACCGGATCGACACGGCACTGATCGTCCCCCAGGTGGATCCGGCGCAGTGGAAGCTGCGGATCCACGGCCTCGTCGCGCACGAGGTCACGCTCACTTGGGACGAGCTGCTCGCCCTGCCGCTCGTGGAGTCGGCGGCGACCCTGTCCTGCGTGTCGAACGACGTCGGCGGCGACCTCGTCGGCAACGCCCTGTGGCTCGGCTACCCGATCCGGGAGCTGCTCGCGAAGGCGCAGCCCTCCGCCGACGCCGACATGGTGCTCTCCACCTCGGTCGACGGCTTCACCGCCGGTACGCCGCTCGAGACGCTGACCGACGACCGCAACGCGCTGCTCGCGATCGGCATGAACGGCCAGCCGCTCCCGTTCGAGCACGGCTTCCCCGTGCGGATGGTCGTGCCGGGCCTGTACGGATACGTCTCCGCGACGAAGTGGGTCACGGATCTGGAGGTCACCCGCTTCGACCGCGCGACCGCGTACTGGACGGACCGGGGCTGGTCCTCCCGGGGTCCGATCAAGCTCTCCTCGCGCATCGACGTGCCGCGCCCGAACCGCGCGATCTCTGCGGGCGACACCGTGATCGCCGGCGTGGCCTGGCAGCCGCACGAAGGGATCTCCGGGGTCGAGGTGCAGGTCGACGACGGCCCGTGGCAGCGGGCCGAGCTCGCCCCGGCGATCTCCGCCGACACCTGGGTGCAGTGGCGGCTCCCCTGGAGCGCCGCCGCGGGACAGCGCGTGCTCCGCTGCCGCGCGATCGGCGCCGACGGCACGGTGCAGACCGCGCAGATGGCGCCCCCGGCCCCCGACGGCGCAACCGGCTGGCACACGGTCGCCGTGACGGTGAACGCCTGATCCGGCCCTTTTCCGGGCACCTCCCCTGGTTTTGGGGCGCACCCCCTCGTTTTGGGGCGCCCCTTGCCACGAAATCCCGGCACCGTGCGCCCCAAAACGAGAGAGCACGCCCCGAACCGGGCTCGCTCACCCGGGACGGCCTGGATCCTGGCCGGGCCCGATTCCTGGCACCTACCCTGGTTTTTGGGGCGCGTCCCCGGGTTTTGGGGCGCGTCCGACCAGGAAATTCTGGTACCCGGCGCCCCAAAACGAGAAACGGCGCCCCAAACCGGGCTCCGCCCACCCCGGCACCCGACAACACCCCGAACCCCGGCACCCGACAACACCCCGAACC
>NZ_JYIX01000018.1 GCF_000956505.1 Microbacterium azadirachtae
CCCCCGGGGAGCGCTCCCCAAACCCGAGTCGTCCCCGTCAGCGGACTCCATAGCGTGCGCTGACGGGGACGACCCGGATGTGGGTGGACCAGGGGAGGGGGCTAGCCGCCGAGGTAGGCGCGGTGGAGGAGCTGTGGATCCGCGTGCAGGTCCTCGGCCGTGCCCTGGAACGACACGCGGCCACCGGCGACGACCACGGCCTCGCGGGCGATACCGAGCGCGAGCTGGGTGAACTGCTCCACGAGCAGCACCCCCACGCCGGACTCGGCGATCGACTGCACGATCGGCACGAGCCGCATGAACACGACGGGCGCGAGACCGAGCGACATCTCGTCGATGAGCAGGATCTTGGGTTTCGCGGCGAACGCGCGCGCGAGCACCACCATCTGCTGCTCGCCGCCGGACAGCAGCGCGGTGGCGGAGTCGATGCGCTTCTCCAGCTCCGGGAACGGCGCGAGCGCCGCCTCGAGCTCGGCGGGCGTGCGCGCGGTGAGCGACAGGTTCTCGCGCACGGTGAGCGACGGGAACACCGCCCTGCCCTGCTCGATGTGCACGATGCCCTTGCGGGCGCGCGACACCCGGGAGAGCCTGTCGATGCGCTCCCCGTCGAGCGAGAGCGAGCCGGCCGAGTGGCCGACGACGCCCGAGATCGACTCGATCAGGCTGGTCTTGCCCGCGCCGTTGGGACCGACGAGGGCGAGCACCTCGCCGCCGCGCACGGTGAGCGACACGTCGGAGATCACCGGCCCAGCGCCGCGGCTGACGGTGACGCCGTCCAGCACCAGTTCGCTCATGACAGCAGCTCCGTCTCTCCCATGTAGGCCTTGACGACGTCGGGGTTCGCGAGCACCTCGTCCTGCGGGCCGGTGGCGAGCACCTGTCCGAAGTTCAGCACGGTGAGCATCGGGCACACCGAGCGGACCAGATCCAGGTCGTGCTCGATGATGATGAGCGCGACGCCGTAGCGCTGCGGCAGCTCGCGCAGCCGGGCGGCGAGGGCCAGGTGCTCGTCGTGCGAGAGCCCGGCGGCGGGCTCGTCGAGGATGAGCAGGCGCGGCCCCGCCAGCACGGCGGCCGCCACCTCGACCAGGCGCCGGGTGCCGACGTCGACGCTCGACAGCCGGGCCCGCGCGGGCGGGCAGCCGAAGAACGCGAGCGTCTCCTCGATGTCGGGCGCGGACAGCCGGCGCCGCGAGACGAAGCGCACGTACCCGCCCACCGTGAGCAGCGGAGGCACCCTGTCCTGCTGGAACGTGCGGCGCAGGCCCAGCCGGGCGCGACGCGTGGGGGAGAGGGCCGCGAGGTCGCGGCCGCCCAGCAGCACTCGGCCGCCGTGCTTGGGCAGGAATCCGCTGATGGCATCCACGAAGGTCGACTTGCCTGCGCCGTTCGGCCCGATGAGGCCCATGATCGACGCCTCCGGCACGGAGAACGACACGTCGTCGAGCGCCTTCAGGGCGCCGAACTCGACGGTCAGGTGCTCCACGGTCAGCACCGGCTCGCCGCTCAGGAGGGCCGGATCCAGCGTGGCCGTGGTGGTGGTGCGGATCTCCTCGGCGTCGTCGGAGGCGTCCGGCGGCAGCGCGGTGAGGGCGGCGATGGCGGCGTTCGCGGTCTTGCGGTCCTGACGCTTCCAGATGAGGTTGCGGATCCCCTGGCCGAGGCTCGTGCCGCTCGTGAGCGCCTGCACGCCCAGCACGCCGAAGATCACGAAGCCCCAGTCCTGCGGGATGTGCCAGCGCTTGAGCAGCTCCGGCACGAGCACCCAGAGGATGCCGCCGAACACCGCCATGTCGATGAGGTGCGCGCCGCTCATGATCGCCAGCACGTACAGCGCGAGCGACTGCAGAGGCGTGAAGCTCGCCGCGAACGGCAGCTGCACCTGGCCGGCGAGCAGACCCCCGGCCACACCGCCGAGCGCGGCCGAGACCGCGAACGCGGTGAGCTTGGCGACCTGCACGCTCTGCCCGGCTGCTGCCGTGCCGCGCTCGGAGAAGGCGACGGCCTTCCAGCTCGCGCCCCAGCGGCTGCGCTGCAGGAAGAACACGATCAGCCCGCACACCACGAGCACGATGATCGAGAGGAAGAAGAATTTCTTGTCGTTCGAGAACATTGTCGGGCGGTCGATCGAGATGGCGTCCGCGGATCCGGGGAACTGGATCTGCACGAGCGTGACGTCCGCCGCGGCGGCGAAGCCCAGGGTGACCACGGCGAGGTTCACGCCGCGCAGGCGCAGGGCGGGCAGGCCCACGAGGATTCCGGCGACCCCGGCGACGAGTGCGCCGAGGATCAGCCACACGATGAAGCCGCCCGGCGCATGCCAGATGTTCATGAGCGCCACGATCCAGGCGCCGATCGCCGCGAAGGTGAGCTGGCACAGGGCGATCATGCCGGCGGATCCGGTCACGACGCCGAGCCCCATGATCGCGATCGCGGCGATCACCGCGCTGATCGCGAGGTAGACGAAGTAGCCCGGCAGGGTGTTCGAGAGCAGGAGGCCGACAAGGATCGCGAGCGCTCCGACGGCGAACGGCCAGACGATGCGGACGACCGGCCTCTGCAGGAGCGGGACGGACGGGCGGGCGGGCGAGAGCGGCTCAGCGTGCGGCATCCCACACCTCCTTGCGCTGGGTCCACAGCAGCAGGACCACGATGAACAGGAACGGGAGGAAGTTGCGGACGAGGGAGATCTCGTTGATCTGAGCGACGAGTCCGCCCAGCACGCCCAGCACGAGGCCGCCGACCACGGTGAGGCCGAGGCGCTTGAAGCCGCCGAGCAGCGCTGCGGCGGCGGCGGGGATGATGAGCATCGACAGGCTGGTCGCGTCATTGGACTGCGAAGGCGCGACGATCACGATCGCGATCGCGCTGATCACGCCGGTCACGAACCAGACCGCGATCGAGAGCGGGCGGGAGCGGATCCCGAGCAGCTCGGCCGTGGTCGGGCGCTCCGAGAGCGCGCGCAGCTGGGTGCCGATCCGGGTGCGGGTGAGCAGGACGTGCACCCCGACCGCGACGACGATCGCCATGCCCACCGTCCATACCGTGACCTGGCTGATCACCACGCCGCCGATCGAGAACGCGGGCCCCGCGATGATCGGCGCGAACGGCTGCGGCTTGTTGCCGAACAGGATGAACGAGAGCGAGATCAGCAGGAGCAGCGGCCCGACCGTCATCGCGGAGCGCGTGGTCGTGGAGGCCTCGGACAGCCAGGTCGCGGCGATCCAGCCGATCGCGGCGGCCAGCAGGCCGCCGATCAGCACGCCGAGGACGGATCCGATCCACACCGGCATGCCCGCCTTGGTGACGAGCCACACGGCGCAGAACCCGCCGAACATGCCGGC
Source organism: Microbacterium azadirachtae (assembly GCF_000956505.1). Classification (GTDB taxonomy): domain Bacteria; phylum Actinomycetota; class Actinomycetes; order Actinomycetales; family Microbacteriaceae; genus Microbacterium; species Microbacterium azadirachtae_A. The sequence goes on from NZ_JYIX01000018.1 coordinate 3,345, forward strand.
CGCCGCCTGGGCGAAGTTGACGACCCGGACCAGCCGGGCCATGAGGGTGAGGCAGACCCCGAGCACGGCGTACAGGCCGCCGGCCGCAAGCCCTGCCAGGGCTCCTTCGAGCATGTGCTTCTTCCTTCTCGTCCATTCCCGGTCGTTGAGCGCCCTTCGTCTCGTCGCTTCGCTCCTCGCTCAGGGACCGGACCGTTGTCCGGTTCCTGAGCGAGCGCAGCGAGACGAAGGACGCGACGACCCGGGGTCGGATCACTTGGTGGGGATGCGGAGCCAGTCGTCCGAGACCTTCTCCCACTTGTGGGTGCCGCTCTTGAGCTCGATCGGCCAGCCGGCGGTGTTGTGCACGCCGAAGGTGAACGGCGTGCCGATCATCTTGTTGTCGATGGGCTTCATGTTCTTCAGCGCCTCGGTGACGGTCTCGCGGGTGATGTCGCCCTTCATGCCCTTCAGCACGGTGAGGAAGTGCGTCGCGGCGAGGTAACCGCCCTGGCTGAACGAGGTCAGCGGGATGTTGTTCTTCGTCATGAGGTCACGCCAGTCCTTGTTCACGTCGTTCTCCTCGGTGAACGGGTAGAACTCGGCCGGGACGTAGATGCCGGCGCCGGCGTTGTCGACGGCCTTGGCGAAGTTCTCGCTGTAGACGCTCGTCAGGTACAGCCAGGTCACGTCGTTCCAGCCCTGCGCGTTGGCGGCCTTGACCTGGCCGATCGCGTCCGGCTCGACGGGGTTGATCGCGAGGGCCTTGCAGCCGGCCTGCTTGGCCTTGACGATGTACGGCGTGTAGTCGCTCGCGCCGTAGGGCACGGTGTCGTCGACGTAGAGGGGCTTCTTGCCGGTGATCTTGGTCCAGCTGTCGATCGCGGCCTGGTAGGTCGGGCGGGTGGATCCGGCGATCTCGAGCAGCACGCAGATGTTGTCGAGCTTGAGCTGCTCTGACCCGTACAGCAGGGTCAGCGTCATGTCGTTGTACGGGCCGACGTTGGCCGGCGAGATGTTCTTGCTGTCGAAGCAGCCCGTGTCGACGCCGATGCCGGGGATCGAGAGGATCCCCTCCTGCTCGTAGTACTTCTTGTTCAGGTCGCACTCGATGAGGCTCGCGGATCCGACCATCGCGACGGCGTTGTCGGATCCGACGATCTCGCGGGCGTTCGCGGTCGCGGTGGCGGGGTCGCCCTTGTCGTCGAGTGCCTTGTAGTCGATCTTGCGGCCGTTCAGCCCGCCGTCGGCGTTGAACTTGTCGAACACGGCCTTGGCCGCCTGGGACGCCTCGGGGAAGGTCGCCGGTCCTGAGATGGTGTTGACGGATCCGACGACGATCGGGTCGGAGGAGCCGGATCCTGAGCCGCCGTCGCCGGAGCAGCCGGCCAGGGCCAGCATTCCCGCGGCGAGCAGCGCTGCTGCGGCGGTGATGCGCTTGTTCATGTGATTCCTGTCTTCTCGGGTGCGGAGCGGACCCCGCGGTGTGGTGCAGGTCGGTGCGGTGCGGTGCGGTGCGGTGCAGTGGTGCGTGCTGCGGCGGTCAGTCGCGGGTGGCGCGGGAGACCATCTCGGTGTCGGTGAACTGCTCGAAGGCCACGACCTCGCCGCCCTCGAGCCGCCACACGTGCGCGACGCGGGCGGCGAAGAACCGCCCTGTGCGCTTGTAGGTTCCGGAGTACGTGCCGATGCCGATCACGGTGTCGCCGCCGTCCACGACCTCGTCCACCGCGAGCGTGTAGTCGTCCCAGTCGTCCTGGAGGCGGGAGAAGACGTTCTCGACCACGGCGTCGGGGCCCACGTAGGTGCCGGCGTACGGGAAGCCCGCGGCCTCGGTCCAGCGCACGTCGGCGCGGAGCGGCGCGAGCATACCGTCCACGTCGCCGCGGTCGCTCGCGTCGTAGTGGGCTCGGATGATGTCGGCGTTGGTCATGGCGGGATGCTCCTCAGGGATCGCAGGGTCGGCGGATGCCGCGAGGCCGCCGTGCGGGAGGCTGTTCACGGCGATCGGCGGAGGTCAGACGGGCTGGGCGTCGGGGTAGGCGACCGAGCCGAGCGGATAGATGTGGCCGCCGCCGCGGGAGTGCTCCGAGTCGCCATCGCCGTTGAGGCCGAGGAAGATCCCGGTCGTCATCAGCTGGTAGCCGAGGTCGTGCAGCCAGACGCTCGCGACCGCGATCCGGAACTCGCGGAAGCAGAACAGGTAGAGGCCGTCCGCGAACTTCCACACCGTGGAGAGGTCCATGTCGCCGTGTCCGCGTTGCACGCCTTCGAGGCACTGCCAGGCGTAGCGCTGGCTGGAGACGTAGACGTGCTCGTACAGGTGGTGCGGGCTGTACCGGTAGACGTTGCGCTTGCCGATGAGGTCTCGGCTGGGTCCAGGCACTTCGCCCGTGGGCTCGCCGGCGCCGGTCGTGGCGGACCAGAACTCCTGGCCGACCTGCGGGGTCCCCTCGACCGCCTCCGCGGCGATGCGCGAGCGGACCACGGTGGCGCGGTGGGTCGTGGTGGAGTACACGACGGTGAGGGCCTCGCGCTCGCGCGACGCGAGCGGCAGGTTCACGAAGACGACGTCGTCGCGCACCGCGACCGCGTCGTAGGGGTCGGTGCCGGCGGCGCCGAGGCCCGACCACGTTACGAGCCCTGCTCCCGAGCCCGTCGAAGAGCCGAAGTCCAGGGCGAGGGTCCCGCCGCCGTCGAGCGCCAGGGTCAGGGACGTGCCGTCCAGGTCGATGTTCGGCAGGCGGTAGGTGTCGATCCCCGCGGCGAACTCGTCATAGGTGCGCCATTCGTCGAGCCCGTCGTCGGGCGCGGAGACCGGATCGGCAATCGTCACATCATCGGACACTCTGGGACTCCTTCGACCCTGACCCCGCCGGACTGCGGGGCGTGGAACCATGCTGTTCCCGCGCCGGAGCGGCCTCAACGATCCGGATCCGATCGCGCGCCGAGAGTCAACCGGCGTGCCCCCAGGGGCAAGAGCCGGATTCCGCACCCGACGACGTGCGGATCCGCCTCACACGGCCTCGCCGCAGACGAGAGGACTTCGACACACGGGCGTCACCGGGCGCGCGACCGGCCGAAACACGGGCCTGACAGCGTGAGCGCACACGCACTCAGAGGAGGCCCGCGATGACCAGCACGGCAACGAACCCCGCCACGTCGAGCACATCCGCCACCCGGTCCGCCGGGCTGGACTTCCTGCCGGGGCGCTGGATCTCCGGGTGGGATCCCGAGGACACAGGTCAGTGGCGCGACGGCGGGGCCGCGATCGCCGGGCGGAACCTGCGGTGGTCGATCTTCGCCGAGTTCCTGGGCTTCGTGGTCTGGCAGCTGTGGTCCATCGTCGTCGTCGCGCTCCCCGGTGCAGGCTTCTCCTTCACCGTGACGCAGACGTTCTGGCTGATCTCGATCCCGAGCCTCGTCGGGGCGACCCTGCGCTTCCCGTACACGTTCATGGTGCCGCGCTTCGGCGGCCGGAACTGGACCGTCGTCTCGGCGCTGCTGCTGCTGATCCCCGCCACCGGGCTCGCGATCTGCGTCTCGAATCCGCACACGCCCTTCCCCGTGATGCTCGCCGTCGCGGCGCTCGCGGGCCTCGGCGGCGGCAACTTCGCCAGCTCCATGGCCAACATCACCTCGTTCTACCCGCAGCGGGAGAAGGGCTGGGCGCTCGGCCTGAACGCCGCGGGCGGCAATCTCGGCGCGGCGGTGGCCCAGTTCGCGGTGCCGATCGTGATCACGCTGGGAGCCGGGGCGACGCTGGGGCTGCCGTTCGCCGGCCTGATCTGGATCCCGCTCATCCTCGTGGCCGCGATCGGCGCCTGGTTCCGGATGGACAACCTCACGAGCGCCACGGCGGACGTGAAGGCGTCGCTCGCGGCGCTGCGCTATCCGGAACTGTGGCTGATGGCCCTGCTGTACATCGGGACCTTCGGATCCTTCATCGGCTTCTCCGGCGTCTTCCCGAAGCTCATCGCCGACCAGTTCCCGGCGTTCAGCGCGTTCCCGCTCGGCGGCGCCACGCTCTCGCTCGCGTTCGTCGGCGCCCTGGTCGGCTCCCTCGCCCGCCCCCTCGGCGGGCGCCTGGCCGATCGGTTCGGCGGAAGCACCATCACGATCGCCGCCTTCGCCATCATGGCACTCGGGGCGATCGGCGTCATCCTCACCCTGCCGCTCGGCGACTTCCGCTTCTTCCTCGGCTTCTTCCTGCTGCTGTTCGTCGCGAGCGGCGCCGGCAACGGAGCCACGTACCGGATGATCCCCACGCTGTTCGCGCTGCGCTCTGGCGCCGGTGACGGACACGCGTCATCCGGTGACGTGCCGGCGCAGCGCGCGGCGGCGGCGGCCCTGGGGATCGTCTCCGCGATCGGCGCCTACGGCGGATTCGTCATCCCGCAGGCGCTCGGTCTCTCCAAATCCGCGACGGGCGGCTACGCGGCAGGGCTCGGCTGGTTCGTCGGCGCCTACGTGCTGCTGCTGGCGGTCACCGTCGCCGTGCACCTGCGCGGCCGGCGCCGCGGGGTGCGGATCTGAGATGCCGGCCGCGACGCACTGCCCGTACTGCGCCCTGCAGTGCGCGATGACGCTCGTGCCGAACCCGCAGGGCCCTGCGCCGGTGCGCGTCGAACCCCGGATGTTCCCCACCAACCGGGGCGGACTCTGCACCAAGGGCTGGACCTCGGCAGAGCTCCTCACGACGCCGGATCGCCTGACCTCGCCGCTGATCCGGGAGCAGGGCGGACTCCGGCCGGCGACGTGGGATGAGGCTCTCGGCCGGATCGCCGCGCAGCTGCGCGCGATCCGGCGCGAGGACGGCCCAGACGCGGTCGCCGTGTTCGGAGGCGGCGGCCTCACCAACGAGAAGGCCTACCTGCTCGGAAAGTTCGCCCGTCTCGCCCTCGGCACCTCGCGCATCGACTACAACGGCCGGTTCTGCATGGCATCCGCCGCCGCGGCCGGCAACAGGGCGTTCGGGATCGACCGCGGGCTGCCGTTCCCCGTCGACGACCTCGACGGCGCCGACGCGATCCTGCTGCTCGGCTCGAACGTCGCGGCGACCATGCCGCCGCTCCTCTCGCACCTGGCGGGTGCGCGCGCCGAGGGCGGTCTGATCGTGGTCGATCCGCGCCGCTCCCAGACCGCGCAGCTGACCGCCGACGGCGCCGGCCTGCATCTGCAGCCCGCACCGGGCACCGACCTTGTGGTGCTGCTGGGGCTCACGCACATCGTGCTCGCCGAGGACCTCGCCGACCTCGACTACCTCGCGGCGCGCACGGTCGGCGTCGAGGAGGTGCGGCGCAGCGTCGCCGCCTGGTGGCCGGAGCGGGTACAGGCCGCCACCGGGGTGCCGGTCGCGCTGCTGCGCGCGACGGCCCGGACACTCGCCGCATCCCGGAACGCGTTCATCCTCACCGGGCGCGGTGTCGAGCAGCACGTCGACGGCACCGACACCGTCACGGCGGCGATCAACCTCGCGCTCGTCCTCGGCCTGCCGGGCACGCCGGGATCCGGATACGGCACCCTGACCGGTCAGGGCAACGGGCAGGGCGGACGCGAGCACGGCCAGAAGTGCGACCAGCTGCCCGGATACCGGCGCATCGCCGATCCCGCGCACCGGACCGCGGTCGCCGCGGTCTGGGGCGTCGATCCCGCCATACTGCCCGGTCCCGGCGTGCCGGCGGTGGAGCTGCTCGGCCTGCTCGGTGCGCGGGGCGGCGTCCGTGCACTGCTCGTGCACGGAGCGAACGTCGTGGTCTCCGGGCCCGACGTCGCACGGACGAGGGCGGGGCTGGCGGCGCTCGACCTGCTGGTGGTCTGCGACTTCGTGCTGAGCGAGACGGCCGCGCTCGCCGATGTCGTCCTGCCGGTCACCCAGTGGGCGGAGGAGGAGGGGACGATGACGAACCTCGAGGGCCGGATCATCCGCCGACGCCGCGCGCTGGATCCGCCGGACGGCGTGCGCAGCGAGCTCGAGATCCTCGCCGATCTGGCCGCACGGCTGGACGCGCCCTCGGTCTGGCCGACCGACCCGGCGGAAGTCTTCGCGGAGCTCGCCCGCGCCTCCGCCGGAGGACTCGCGGACTACTCGGGGTTGAGCCACGAACTCCTGGACGCCCAGCTGGATGAGGGGATCGCCGCGCACTGGCCGTATCCCATCGGATCCACCGGGACGCCGCGACTGTTCCTGGAGCGATTCGGCCACGCCGACGGGCGGGCGAGGCTCGTCGCAGTCCGTCCGCGGGAGCTCGACCGCGACGACGCGGGGGCGACTCCGGCGTCGCGCGCGGTCGGCCAGGGGGAGCCCTCCGCCGATCTGACGCTCATCACCGGACGCCTGCTCGAGCACTACCAGTCCGGCGCGCAGAGCCGGCGAGTGCCAGAGCTCTCCGCCGCCCAGCCGCGTGCGCGCGCCGAGCTGCATCCCGCGACCGCGGCCCGCCTCCGCATCGCGGAGGGGGATCCGATCGTGCTGCGCAACGGGCGCGGCGCCGTCCGCGCGGTCGCGCTGCTGGCCGAGCGCATCCGGATGGACACGGTCTTCCTGCCGTTCCACTTCCCGGACGAGGAGTGCGCGAACCTGCTCACCGCGGCCGTCGTCGATCCGGTGTCGGGGATGCCGGAGTTCAAGCGCACGGCGGTCACCGTCACGCGGGAGCGCTCCTCCGAGAGCGAGAGTGCGGCATGACCGGGGTGCTGCGGGTCGTGCTGATCGGCTACGGGCCCGTCGGCGCCCGGTTCGTCGAGGAGCTGCTTCCCGCGGTCGAGGCAGGTCGCGTCGACCTCGTGGTGCTCGGCGCCGAGGGCGAGGACGCCTACAACCGGGTGCTGCTCGCCGAGTACGCGGTCGGCGCCGCCACGAGGTCTCGTCTCGACGTCGCCGACACCGCGGCCGCGCAGCGGGCGGGAGTGCGGTTCCGGCTCGCCGAGGCGGCGGTCGCGATCGACCTGGCCCGCAGGCGGGTGCGCACGTCGCGCGGCGACGAGGTCGGCTACGACCGCCTCGTGCTCGCCACCGGCGCACGCGCGAACGTCCCCACGCTCGACGGGCTCCCCGACACGCGTCATGCACGCGGCGCCTCGGCGGGCAGCGCTCCGCCGGCGCTGCCCGCCGGCGTGACGGCGCTGCGCGATCTGGGCGACGCCGAGGCGATCGCCCCCGTCGTGGCGGGGGGCGGAAGGATCCTCGTGCTCGGCGCCGGCGTCCTGGGGATGGAGTTCGCGCTGCTCGCCGCCGAGCACGGCGCCGGAGTCACGGTCGTGCATCACGGCCCGGCGCCGATGGGGCGCAATCTGGACGAGACCGGCGGGCGGATGCTGTCCCTGGCCGCGCGGGCGGCGGGGCTCGGCATGGCGGCGCACGCCCGCGCCGAGGGCCTCGACTTCCGCGACACCGCTGCGGGATGGGTCTTCGACGGGATCTCCTGCGCCGACGGCACATATCTCCGCGGCGATCTGCTCGTGCTCTCCTGCGGCGTCGGCCCTCGCATCGAGCTCGCGCTCGACGCCGGTCTGGCGTGCGCGCGGGGCGTGCTCGTGGACGAGTCGCTGCAGACCTGGACCGACTCCGGCGTGTTCGCGATCGGGGACTGCGCGCAGATCGCCGACCCGGCCGCCGCGGATCGATCCGGTCGTGTCGCGGGGGCGCCCAGCGGGCTGATCGGCCCCGGATGGCGACAGGCCGCGGCCGTCGCTGCGCGGCTGCGTGCCGAGGCATCGGGGATGCGCATCGGGCGGGACGCCGCGGTGCCGGGGCAGGAGCGCCCGACCGTCGTGATGCTCAAGGCGACCGGGATCGATGTCGTGTCGGGCGGAGATCACGGCGCGGAGCCGTGGGATCCGGACGCGGAGGTGAGCGTCTGGGTCGATGCCGCCCGAGGCGCGTACCTGAAGACCGTCGTCCGTCACGGAGTGCTGTCGGGCTTCGTCGCGGTCGGGCTGCCGCACGCCGGAGCCGAGCTCACCCTGCTGTTCGAGCGCGGTGCGGCGCTGCCGGTCGAACCGTCCGCGCTGCTCCGGCTCGATGCCGTCGACGCCCGTGCCGTGCCGGTCGACGACCCGCTCGGGCCCGATGCGACGGTGTGCTGGTGCAACGGGGTGAAGGCCGCGCGGATCACGGAAGCGGCCGCCGGCGGGGCCGGCACGGTCGAGGAGATCGGACGCTGCACCAGGGCCGGCACCGGCTGCGGTGGCTGCAAGGGCCGCATCGCCGCGCTGCTCGCCGCCGTTCCGGTGCCGTGACCCTCCGACGTCAGACGTCGAGGCGGTAGCCGCGCTTCACGACCGTGGCGACGAGCCCTGGCACGCCCAAGGTCTGGCGGAGACGGCTGAGCGACACCTCCATCGTGTGCTCGTCGCCGTCGAGGGCGCCCGCGAGCGCGCGGCGCGAGACGACCGCGCCCTTGGCCGCGACGAGGGCGCGGAACAGCGTCACCGAACCCGGGGTCAACCGCACGGCCGTGCCGCCGATCACGGCCGCGCTGCCGCGCAGCTCGACCGCGCCGTGGCGAGTGCGCACGCGCAGCGTCGCGCGATCCTCCAGATGCTCGCAGACGAGCCGGATGAGCGCGCCCATGCGATACCGATCCGGCTGCAGGACGGGAATCCGCTCGTCGCGCAGTGGCGCCGACGTCACAGGTCCAACGCTCGCGGCGACCACGTCGTCGCGCAGGGCCTGCACGACCTCGTCGAGGCGTCCGCGGGCGCGCGCCGCGGCGAGAAGTCCGTCCACGGCCGGGGCGCTGGTGAAGGTGACGGTGTCGAGCTGCCGCGCGGCGACCGCATCGATCAGGCGCGTGATCCGCTCATCCGCGTCCTCGTCGGTCGACCAGGTGTACGGCGAGACGGTGAGCACGCTCATCCCGGCGGCCCGCAGGCGGAGCAGCTGCCGCTCATCGGACTGTCCGTGCTGCTGCACGGCGACCGTCGCCCCTCTCGGGCACTCGGCGATGGTCTTGTCGACCAGGGAGGCCGTGGTCTCCTCGTCGCTCATTCCGGCGTCGTCGAGCCCGGCGGCACGGACCGCCCCTCGCGCCTTCGGGCCGCGCACGAGGATCCGCGATGCGGAGACCGCGCCCTGCAGCGCCTCGCCGAGACCGGCGGCGTCGGCGACCTCGAACCAGCGCCGCATCCCGTAGCTGGTCGTGGCGAGAAGCACATCAGGGCGGGCGGCGATCATGCGCCGGGTGTCGGCGATGACCGGCGCATCGTCCTCGGCGGGCCGCATCCGCACCGTCGGCGCATGGAGCACGGTCGCGCCGCGGCGCTCGAACGCATCGATCAGATCCGCCGAGCGCCGATCGCTGGTCACGCCGATGCGGAAGCCGGACAGCTGATCCGGTCGGAAGCCCGCGACGGATGCCCCGTCGGCGCGATCGGCGGAAGCCTCCGCCGATGTCATACGCCGCTCCCGGAGCGCAGGACGGCATCGGCGAGGACCGCTCGGGCCTCCGCCTCGCCGAGGAGGGCGCGTCGCACGACCTCGCCGATCACGATGACCGCGGGGGATCGGACCCCCGCACGCTCGGCCGTCTCGCGGAGGCGGGAGAGATCCGCGAAGGTCGTGCGCTGCGCGGCGGAGCCGCCGCGCTCGATGACGGCGGCGGGGACGTCCGGCGCCATTCCGCAGCGGAGCAGTCCGGCGCTGATCGAGGGGAGGTTCGAGACGCCCATCAGCACGACGATCGTGCCGCCGAGGCCGGCGAGGTGCTCGAGCTCCGCGGGCGAGAGGGGCGCGTGTCCCGAGACCACCGTGAACAGGCGGGAGACCCCGCGATGCGTGACCGGGATCCCGGCCGCGGCGGGGACCGCGATCGCGCTCGTCACGCCGGGGATCACCCGGACCGGCACGCCCGCGTTCCGGCACGCGTCGAGCTCCTCGCCGCCGCGGCCGAACACGAACGGATCCCCGCCCTTGAGTCGCACGACGTCCGCGCCGCCTCGTGCGTGCGCGACGAGCAACCGCTCGATCTCCTCCTGCGCGATCGGGTGGTGCCCCGGCCGCTTGCCGACGTCGATGAGCTCGGCGCGGGGCGCGAGTTCGGCGAGGGTCTCGTGCGGCGCGAGCCGGTCGTACAGCACGACATCGGCGGACGCGAGCGCGCGCGCCGCGGCGATCGTGAGCAGTTCGGGATCGCCCGGCCCGCCGCCGACGAGCGTGACGGTCCCCACCCGCGCGGTCACGGGAGCTCCTCGGTGCGGACCGGGATCGTGGGGCCGGCGACCAGCACCGCACCGGCGGCGCGCTCCTGGGCGGTCGCGGGTCGCAGCTGGCCGCGCTCCGCGACGCGGGCGATCGAGGGATCCGGCTGGGTCGGCGCGTTCACGAAAGACCGGAACCGGCGGAGGCGCTCTGGATCGCGCAGGGTCGCGGCCCATTCGTCCTCGTAGGCGTCGACGTGCGCGGCCACCGCCGACTCCAGCTCCTCGGCGAGCCCCAGCACGTCATGCACGACCACGTCGCGCACATGGTCGAGACCGCCGTCCACCTCCTCGATCCAGCGGGCCGTGCGCTGCAGGCGGTCCGCCGTGCGGATGTAGTACATGAGGTAGCGGTCGATGTAGCGCACCAGGGTGTCGTCGTCCAGATCCGAGGCCAGCAGCTGCGCGTGTGCGGGCTGGAAACCGCCGTTGCCGCCGACGTACAGATTCCAGCCCTTGTCGGTCGCGATCACGCCCACGTCCTTGCCACGGGCCTCGGCGCATTCGCGGGCGCATCCCGAGACGCCGAACTTGAGCTTGTGCGGGCTGCGCAGCCCGCGGTAGCGCAGCTCCAACGCGATCGCCATGCCGACCGAGTCCTGCACGCCGTAGCGGCACCAGGTGGATCCGACGCAGCTCTTCACGTTGCGCAGCGCCTTGCCGTAGGCCTGCCCCGACTCGAAGCCCGCCTCGACCAGCTGCTCCCAGATCGCCGGGAGCTGATCCAGCCGTGCCCCGAACAGGTCGATCCGCTGGCCGCCCGTGATCTTGGTGTAGAGCCCGAAGTCCTGCGCCACCCGGGCGATCACGGCGAGCTTCTCGGGAGTGATCTCGCCGCCGGGGATGCGCGGCACGACCGAGTACGTCCCGTCCTTCTGCATGTTCGCGAGTGCACGGTCGTTGGTGTCCTGCAGCGGCCCGCGTCCCGCGTCGAGAAGGTACTGGCCGTGCTGGCTGGCGAGGATCGAGCCCACGACGGGCTTGCAGATGTCGCAGCCGCGACCGCGTCCGAGCCGCGCGATCGTGTCCTCCCAGCTGGTCAGACCGAGCACGCGGACGGACTCGAACAGCTCCTGTCTGGACTGGTCGAAGTGCTCGCAGAGCGCGTGCGACACGGTGGCGCCCAAGGCGGTGAGCTCGGCCTCGAGCAGCTTCTTCACCAGCGGGACGCAGGAGCCGCACTGCGTCCCCGCGCGGGTGCACGCCTTGAGCGCGCCGAGTTCGTGGCAGCCGTCGGCGATCGCCCCGCGCACGCTGCCCGCGGTGATGTTGTTGCACGAGCACACGAAAGCGTCGTCGGGCAGCGCGCCCCCGGACGGCGGCTCGGCGCCGGCCGCCGACAGGTACGCGGCGGGTTCGGCGTCCAGCGTCCGCCCCAGCAGCGGGCGCAGGCCCGCGTACGGGGCGGCGTCGCCCACGAAGACCCCGCCCAGCAGGGTCTTGGCGTCGTCGCTCACGACGAGCTTCTGGTACAGCCCGCGGGCGGGGTCCGCGTACACGATCTCCAGGGCGCCGGGCTCACGGGCGAGGGCGTCGCCGAAGCTCGCGACGTCCACCCCGGAGAGCTTGAGCTTGGTGGCGTCGTCGACGGTGGTGAACGTCGCATCGCCGCCGAGCAGCCGGTCGGCGACGGTCTCCGCCATGGCGTTCGCGGGTGCGACCAGCCCGATCGTGCGGCCGTCGATCGCGGCCACCTCTCCGATCGCCCAGACCGAAGGGTCGGAGCTGCGGCACGCGTCGTCGACGATCACCCCGCCGCGCTCTGCGGTGTCGATGCCTGCGGACCTGGCCAGTTCGTCGCGCGCACGGATGCCGATCGCGAACACGACGATGTCCGCGGGGACGCTGCGGCCGTCCGTGCACCGGACGGTCGTCGGGCGTCCGTCGTCGTCGCACAGGATCCGCTGCGGTCGTGTGCCCAGGTGCAGATCGATACCGCGCGCCGCGATGAGTCTGCCCAGGGCCTGGCCTGCGCCCTCGTCGAGCTGCGCCGACATCAGCCATCCGCCGGAATGGATGATCACGGCCTCGCCGCCGAGAGCGGCGACGCCTCCAGCTGCCTCCAGCCCCAGCAGTCCTCCGCCCGCGACGGCGACCCGCGGGGGCCGGCCGAGCTCGTCGCGGCGCGCGGCGACCTCGGCGATCAGCGCGTCCACGTCGGCCAGGGTGCGGTAGACCAGGGCCGCGTCGGATCCGGGGATGTCCGGGACGGGCGCTGCGGATCCGGTCGCCAGGACGAGGTCGTCGTAGCCGAGCACGGCGCCGTTCGAGGTGGTGACCGTGCGGGCGTCGCGGTCGATCGACACGGCCCTCTCGCCGATCCGCAGGGACACCGCGGGGTCGTCCCAGCAGCCCGGGTCGAGGGTGAGATCGGCGTCGCGGTCGGCGAGGCGCGTGCTCAGCTGCACGCGGTCGTAGGGCTGGTGGGGCTCCTCGGCGAGGACGGTGATGAGCCGGTCTCCGGCGCCGCGGGAGACCAGGGCCTCCACGAGGCGATGGGCGGCGGGGCCGCCCCCGGCGATCAGGGTTCGTCGGGTCGTCATGCGTGCCCTCCTCCGTGTCGGTGGATCCGAGCGTAGGTCGACGCCGTTTCCCGACCGTTTCGCCGATGTAACCGGCGGATGTCGCCGGACGCACAGTCCCGGCGGGGGCGTGTGAGCCGTCTTTCACGTGGCCGACACATGCCGTGACGGTGCCGGAAACACGCGGCGCATAGCGTCGGGCCATGACGATCACGCAGACTCTTCCTCGTCCCGCTCTCGCGGGGTCGGCCCTCGCGTCTCGCACCCTGCCGCTCGCGGGGCCGGTCCTGCACGGCGCCGCGGGCGCGCGCTCCGGGTGGGAGCGCGTCTGCCGCGTCGACGACCTGGAGCCGTCGTGGGGCGAGGCGGTGCTGATCCGGATGCGGCAGGTCGCGCTCTTCCTGCTCTCCCCGCGCGAGGTGTACGCGGTCGAGCACGAGGATCCCGCCGGTGGTGCACCCGTGATGGCGCGCGGGATCGTCGGCTCACGCGGTGATCGGCCCACGATCGCGTCGCCGCTGCACAAGGAGGTCTACGACCTCGGCACGGGGGAGTGCTTCACGGATCCGGCGCTCCTGCTGCGCACGTTCCGCACCCGCATCGTCGGCGGCTTCATCGAGATCGAGTTCGACGACTGACCCCGTATCCCCGCCCTCCTCTGTCCGCGCCATCCTCTGTCCGCGAGACTCCATCTGGGCGACGAGACTGCAGTTCTCGAGCGCAGTCTCGTCGCGGAGTTGGAGTCTCGCGGATGTGGTCTGGGCGCAATGCAGTTGCTTGCAAATAACAAGTAACGGGTTCAGACTGCTCTCATGGCAGAGAGCAGGCGGAAGCTGATCCTGAGCTATTACGTCTCTATCGACGGCAAGAGCGTCGGCGCGACGAACGGGATGCGCGGCGTCATGGAGTCGATCGACGATGATGCGCAGGAGCAGGAGTACGTCCGGCAGCTCTGGGAGGCGGGCGCGTTCCTCATGGGCCGGATGTCGTACGAGGCGATGAAGGGGTTCTGGCCGGTGGCGCAGCACCCGTCCGCGGCGCCGATGAACGCGATCCCGAAGGTGGTCTTCTCGCGCACGCTCACCGCGGTGCACGAATGGGGCGAGTCGAGCGTCGCCTCGGGCGACCTCGCCGAGGAGATCGCCCGGCTCAAGGCCGAGCCGGGCAAGAACCTCTTCGCGATCGCGGGCGACTCCTTCCAGCGCGCCCTGATCGCGGCCGGGGCCGTCGACGAGTACCGGTTCTGGGTGCTGCCCGCGGCGGCGGGTTCGGGCACGGCTCTGTTCCCGGAGCAGGGCGCGCCGGTGAGGCTGCGCCTGACGCAGAGCACCCCGTACCCCAGCGGCGTCCTCGAGCTGCGCTACGTGCCGGACTGAGGAGCCGCGAGACTCCAACTGGGCGACGAGACTGCAGATCTCGCGCGCAGTCTCGTCGCGGAGATGGAGTCTCGCGGGTAGAGCAGCGGGCAGCGTGGGCAGCGCGGCCGGGCAGGCGTGCTCAGTGCGTGGCGCGGTACTCGCTCGGGGAGACGCCGTAGGCGGTCTTGAACGCACGGCTGAAGTGCGCGGCGTCGACGAAGCCCCAGCGCGCGGCGATCGCGGCGACGGGGCGGTCGGCGAGGATCGGATCCAGCAGGTCGCGACGGCACTGCTCGAGCCGGCGGGTGCGGATCCAGGTCGACACGGTCGTGCCCTGCTCCTGGAACAGGCCGTGCAGGTGCCGCGTGGAGATGAAGTGCGCGGCCGCGATCGTCGTGGGGCCGAGGTCGGTCGAGGCGAGGTTGCGGTCGATGTGACCGCGGATGCGCTGCATGAGCGCGCGGTGCGGGTCGGCCGCCGCCTCGTCGAGGCCGAGCTCGCGGGTGAACACCGTGGAGACGAGGTCGAGCGCGCTGTGCGCGAGACGAGCGCCGGTGGCGCCGGCGAGCTGGTCGAGGTTCGTGGCGAGCTGGCGCAGGTACGGCACGACCATGCCGCCCAGGCCCTCCTGGCCCGAGATCCGCACGGCGGTGAGCTGCCCGACCATCTCGGGCGGCAGGCTCAGCAGGTGCTTCGGGAACATGACCACCATGGTGCGGAAGTCCTCGTCGAACACGAGCGAGTACGGGCGATCGGTGTCGTAGACGGCGAGGTCGCCGGGGGTGAGCACGGCCTCTCGGTCGTCCTGGATGAGCAGGCCCGTGCCGGCGAGCATCAGGCTCACCTTGAAGTACGAGCGGTCGCCGCGGGCGATGAGCTCCGGCGTGCGCTCCACGACGTGGCGCGACGCGCGTAGGTCGGTGACGTGCACCTCGTCGACGGAGGCGCCGCGGATCAGGCCGCGGAACGGCGCGGATCCCTCGCCGCTCACCTGCAGCGGCACGAACGAGTCGGACACGGCGGAGCGGAACTCGCTGATGTTGCGCGCGACGAGCGTCGAGACGGACTCTGCGGGAGCGACGGGTATGGCTGCCACGACTGATCACCTCGGGAAGATGCAGGGGTGGATCGACGACTTTGTATACGATCCGTTGAGGCACTCTACCACCGCGGGCCGGGCGGCGGGGGAGGATCCCCGCCGTCCGGCCCGCGCCCGGTGCGCGTCCGGCCCGCGGCCGAGCGTCGCCGCGCTACTCCACGAGCTTGCCCGCGCTGTCGACCTCGCGGATCAGGGCGTCGATCTCCGCCGGGATCGGCGGGATCTCTTCGCGGACGACGCCGGTGGACGGGGACCAGACGAGGTTGACCTGCAGCGCAGGATCCATCGCGGGGTAGTCGCTGCGGTTGTGGCAGCCGCGGGTCTCGCGGCGCTCGAGGGCCGCCTCGACGGTTGCGCGTGCGGCGAGGGCGGAGGAGCGCAGGTCGAAGGCGTGCGCGAGATCCTGGAACCCGGCGATGTCGGGGTGGATCCCGATCCGGGTCATCCGCTCCTCGATCGCGTCGAGCTCGGCGAGGCCCGCGCGGAGCCCGTCCTCGTCGCGGACGACGCCCGCATGCGCGGTCATGGTGTCGCGGATCGCGCGCTGCAGGGCACGCACGTTCTCTGGACCGTCGGCGGCCAGCAGGTCGTCGATCTCGGCCCTGGCCCGGCGCACCGCGTCCGTGGAACGGTGCTGCGCGTCGAGGCCGTAGGCGTGCGCGACCGCCGCGCGACCGGTGATCCGGCCGAACACGAGCAGTTCGATGAGCGAGTTGCCGCCCAGCCGGTTCGCGCCGTGCAGGCCGGAGGAGGCCTCGCCGATCGCGTACAGCCCGTCCACGTCGGTGCGGTGGTCCTCCGGACGCACCCAGACGCCGCCCATCGAGTAGTGCGCGGTCGGCGCGATCTCGATCGGATCCTTCGTGATGTCGAGCATCTGCAGCTCGAGCATCGTCTGATAGACGCGCGGCAGCCGGGTCATGATCGTCTCGCGGGGCAGGTGCGAGACGTCCAGCCAGACGCCGCCATTCGGAGTTCCGCGCCCCTCCGCGATCTCGGTGTACGCCGCCAGCGCCACGCGATCGCGGGTGGACAGCTCCATCCGCTCCGGGTCGTACTTCTGCATGAACCGCTCGCCGAGCGCGTTGCGCAGGACCCCGCCCTCGCCGCGCGCGGCCTCGGACACGAGGGTGCCCGCCTCGCTCTCCGGCTCGATGATGCCGGAGGGGTGGAACTGCACGAGCTCGGGGTCGCGGATCCGCCCGCCCGCCTCGACGGCGAGACGGAAGGAGTCGCCGGTGTTCTCGTCGCGGCGGGAGGACGTGCGCCGCCAGATGCGGTTGTGCCCGCCGGCGGCGAGGATCACGGCGTCGGCGTGGATGAGGTACCGCGCGCCGTCGACGAGGTCGAAGCCGTAGGCGCCGAAGATCCGGGGAACCGTGCCGCCGTCCGGGCCGGGGACGTCGTCGACCAGCAGACGCGTGATGTAGACGGTGTCGAGGATCGGGATCTCGAGCTGCTCCGCGCGGTCGACCAGGGCGCGCTGGATCTCCAGGCCTGTGTAGTCGCCGGCGAACGCGGTGCGGCGGAAGGTATGCGCGCCGAAGAAGCGCTGCGAGATGCGGCCGTCGTCCTCGCGGGCGAAGCCCATACCGTAGCGCTCCAGGTCGCGGATGCCCTCCTCCGCGCCGCGCGTGACGATTTCGACGGTGCGCGGGTCGGCGAGGAAGTAGCTCTCCTTGATGGTGTCCGCCGCGTGCTGCTGCCAACTGTCCTGCGGGTCCATCGTGCCGAGGGGCGCGTTGATGCCGCCGGCCGCGAGGGAGGTGTGCGCGTCGTGGCGCGGGCGCTTGCCGACGGCCAGTACGTCGACGCCCTGCTCTGCGACCTCAATCGCCGCACGTAGGCCGGATCCGCCGGTGCCGATCACGAGCACGGTCGTGGAGACGAGGCGCTCGCGGGTGGTGTTCTCAGTCATGACTTCCACGCTAAGAATCCGCCGACGATTACTCCAATGCATAATGCTGTTGGAGTGAATGCGTCTAGGCTATGGTCATGAACCTCGAGCAGCTCCGCGGATTCGTCGAGATCGCCCGGCTGGGCAACTTCACCCGTGCCGCCGAGGAGCTGCATCTCGCGCAGCCCTCGCTGAGCCGGCAGATCTCGACGCTCGAGAGGGAGCTCGGATCCGAGCTGTTCCATCGCGCGCGCGGGCACATCTCGCTCACCGCGGCGGGCGAGGTGCTGCTGCCCTACGCCCGTCGGATGCTCGCGGATGCGGGTTCGGTGCGGAGGGAGATGGCCGAGATCGCGGGGCTGCGCCGCGGGCGCGTGCGTCTTGGGGCCCCGCCGTCGCTGTGCGCGAGCATCGTGCCGGAGGTCGTCGGCGTGTTCCGTGCCGCGCATCCGGGGATCGAGCTCGAGATCACCGAGCGGGGCTCGCGGGGGCTCGTCGCCGCGCTCGCCGAAGGGGCGCTGGATCTCGCGCTGCTCGCGTCCTCGGATGCGGCGGCGGCGTCGCCTGTGAGCCTCAGCCGCACCCCGCTGCTGGAGGAGGACCTCGTGGTGATCTCCTCCGCCGGCCAGTCGCCCGTGAGTCACGGCCAGGCCATCGCGCTCGCGGCCGTGGCGGACCTGCCTCTCATCGCGTTCCCGCGCAGCTACGAGCTGCGCGCGGCGACGGATGCGGCCTTCGCCGCAGCGGGACTCGACGCGGAGGTCGTCGTGGAGGGGCCCGAGATGGACACCGTGCTGCGCTTCGTGGAGCGCGGAGTGGGCGTCGCCGTCGTCCCCGCCATGGTCGCGCTCGATCGTCCGGGACTGCGCGCGGTACCCCTGGCCTCGCCGAAGCTCACGCGCACCGTGAGCCTGGCGCACCGGGCCGACATGGCGCCGACCCGCGCGGCCGCGGCCCTCCGCGACACGATCATCGCGACAGCCGACGCCCTCGTCGACTCCGGCGACTTCGTCGCCAAGGCGGTGTGACCCGCTCTCCACTTCCGGGCCACCGTGACCCGCTCTCCGCTTCTGGGCCACCGTGACCCGCACTCCATCTTCGAGTCGTCCCCACCAGCGGAGGCCATAGGGCGCGCTGGTGGGGACGACTCGAAGGTGGAGGGTCCGCAGAGGGGGCGTCAGCGCCGGAGGCGCAGGGTGAGCGGTGCGGCGATCGCGCCCGCGGCTGCGACGACGGCGGCTCCGGCGAACGCTGCCGAGAAGCCGGATGCGTCCCCGTTGGCCGCGCCGACCGAGCTCGACACCGCGGACAGCACCGCGAGGCCCAACGCCGAGCCGACCTGGTAGCTCGTGTTCACGAGGCCCGAGGCGACGCCGGACTCCGCGACGGGAGCGCTCGCGATCGCCGTGCTGAGCGACGGTACGAAGGCGAAGGCCATGCCGGCCGCGGCGACGAGCGAAGCCGGCAGCACATCGACGAGGTACGAGCCGCCGGGGCGGGCGAAGGACAGCCACAGCGCGCCCGCGGCGAGCAGCGCGAATCCGATGGTCACCATGGGCAGCGTCCCCCAGCGCGCGGCGAGGCGCGGGGCGACGACGGTCATGCCGATCACGATGAGCGCGGTCATCGGGATCAGCGCCGCGCCGGCGGCGAAGGCCGAGGCGCCCAGCACGTTCTGCAGGTGCAGATTCAGGAAGAACCACATCGGGATCCAGGCGCCGCCGAGCAGCAGCTGGGCGAGGTTGGCGCCGCCGAGAAGCGGTGTCCGCAGCAGGCCGGGACGCAGCAGCGGCTCGGCCGCGCGGAGCTGGCGGATCACGAACGCGACCAGGAGGGCCACACCCACGGCGAGCGGAGCGATCGTGGCGGCGTCGGCCCAGCCGGCCTCCGGCGCCCGGACGATCGCGAAGACGGTGAGGGCGAGGCCGGCCGTGCCGGTCACGGCGCCGAGGACGTCGATGCGGCCGGTGCTGCGCGGCGAGGGTCCGAACGCGCGCGGGGTCAGCACGAGGATCGCGAGCGCGATCGGCACCGTGACGTAGAAGACCCACGGCCAGCCGAGGTATTCCGTCAGCACGCCGCCGAGGAAGACGCCCGCGGTGCCGCCGATGGGCGCCGCCGCCCCGTAGACCGCGAACGCGCGGGGAAGCTGCAGGGTGCCGCCGAAGGTCGTCATGAGCAGTGTGAGCGCCGCGGGCGCGATGAGCGCGGCGCCGGCGCCCTGCACGGCCCTCGCGGTGATCTCGATTGCGGGATTCCCCGCCAGTCCTGCGGCCACGGATCCGGCGAGGAGGAGCACCCATCCGGTCGTGAACATCCGGCGCGCGCCGAAGAGATCCGCGAGACGCCCGCCGAGCAGCAGCAGGCCGCCGAAGGCGATCACGTAGGCGTTGAAGACCCAGGACAGCGCGTCGGGGGAGAAGCCGAGGTCGCGACGCATGTCTGGCAGTGCGACTCCGATGATCGACGTGTCCATGATCACGACGAACTGCGCCGCTGCGATGAGCGACAGGGCGAGGCCGCGTGGCGCGGTGCGTGCGCGGGCGACGGTGGGGGAGGTGGTGGACACGGGTGACCTTTCGACGGGACGCCCGGTCGGGCGTCGTGAAAGGAGCCAACGGGAATACCCCCCTGGGGTATTCCCGATCCCGTGTCGTCCCCGTCAGCGGAGCCTATGGCGTGCGCTGGCGGGGACGACCCGAAAGTGGGGGTGAAGGTGGGGCGGTCAGTGACCGCAGGTGCAGGTATCGCCGCCGCAGCAGGCGGCCCCGGAACCGGAACCGGATCCGGATGCGGATCCGGTTGCGGCGTGCGCCTGGGACGACTCCGGCACGTCCATGCCCGGGTTCTGGTCGAGGAAGCCGTAGGGGCGGAACGCGAAGCCCGCGGTGTCGACGGGCATGATGGGCCAGTCCTCCGGGCGCGGGAAGTGCGTGAGTCCGAACGTGTGCCAGAGCACGAGGTCGGCGCCATCAGGGCCGTCCAAGGGGGCGTCGCTCGCGGAGTACTCGGGCAGGCCCGACCCGCCCTGGTGCGCGTTCGGATAGCGGCCGGCGGGCCACAGCTCGCCCTCGCGGTGCGCGGTGGCCCAGAGGTGCTTGGTCGCGAACGCCGCGCGCGCCGCGACGGAGGACGCCGGATCCGCCATGAGCAGCGCGGTCGGCTGCGGCACGAGCTGATACGCGGTCGCGCGGCCCACGGCATTCGTGTGCGAGGCGCTCTGCACCTCCCAGACCCGGGCGACGGAGGTGTCGGCGTCGCGCTGCGCGGCGGACTCGGATCCGAGGGCGGTCTCGGTCCAGCTGAACGCGTTGCCGAACGGGTTCTCCGGGCCCATCGGGACGCGCGCCGCGTCGACCTCGACGAGGCGGTTGTCGGATCCGTCGATCGCGACGTCGAGTCGCGCGCAGAACAGGTGCTGGTGCACCGGTGCGAACACGCCGGGGGCGAGCTCGGTGGCGTGGCGCTGCGGGACGCCGGGCTCTCCGGCGCCCACGAAAACGATGCCCGTGGCCTTCGCGATCACCTCGATCGTGCCGTCCAGGCCGAAGTTCCAGTAGAAGCCGTAGTCGTAGTTGCCGATCGTGGAGAAATACGACACCACGAAGCGGCGGGCGCGGCGCACGTCGGAGCGGCCCTCGAGGTTCGTGTGCTTCCAGAGGATCCCGGTGTCCTCCTCGTGCATGCAGATCACGTTCGGGATCCGCACCGGATGGCCCTGGTCGTCGGCGACGTAGCCGTCGAGGTAGCGGATGACGCCCAGGCAGTCGCAGCCGAGCTCGAGGTGGTTCGCGTTCTTGCCGAGCAGGTACTCGCCGGCGTCGAAGTAGCTGATCCAGAAGCGCCCCGGCGCGGTGTCGCCGTAGGGGACGACCATCTCGGGCACGCTCGCGCGGTTGAGTACGGGGCGGCCGTCGAAGGTCACGTCGTGCAGCACGAGGCCCTCGCGCGCGTTGAAGCTCACCCGCATCGACCAGTTCTCCCACTCGACGAGCGATCCGGTCACGGAGAAGCTCGGCCCCTCGGGCTGGACGATCTCGATCGGCTTGAGGGTCGTGCGCGCCTCGCCCTGCACCTCGGGATAGTAGTTGCCATGGCCGGCGGGTACCGGGACGTCGCCGATGTCCTCGACGCGGATCACGCTGTCCGCCGTGAGGTCGATGTGCACGATGAGTCCCTCGACCGGGTGCGCCCAGGGCGAGTCGAGCTCGTCGTAGCGGAGGAACGTGAGCGAGCGGATCACGCGTCGCCCCACCTCGTCGGCGCGGCCGGTGTATCCGGGGGCGAGTGGCCCGCAGAACGCGAGATCGATGTGCTCGGCGAGTCCGCGGCGCTCCATCGCGGCACGCCATTCGGGGGAGGCCTTGGCGATGGCCTCGGCGCGCTCGTACTCCTCGAACAGGTACTGCGGCTGACCGTAGGGCGGGGCGTCGTTCGGAACGCGCTCGGCGCGCAGCACCTCGCCGCGGGTGATCGAGACCACGACCTCGGTCGCGACGCCCGTGGCGGTGTCGAGCAGGGTGGCGTCGACGCGGCGGTCGATCGGGGCGCCGGGGGCCCAGGCGGCGAGCTCGGCCCGCGTCGGCTCGTCTGGCAGCAGCATCGGCACGCGCACGGTGTCGCCGAGCAGGCTCGCCGAGGCGAGGATCGCGCGAGCTGCCGCGATCTCGGGACCGGTGAGCGGATCCAGCGGGTGCGGCGTCGGGATGGCGTCGAGCGTGATCGGCTGCGGGGCGTGGTGGGGCATCGTCGACCTCTGCGGTTTAGTTGAGCGAACGCTCAAGAAACGGGTTGCGTCGATGATATGCCGCCCGGGGCGCGGGCGCAATGGGTGCTTTCGCGAGGGCTGCGTAGGGGGACCGGTCGCCGGTCAGGCCCGCCAGGGATCCAGGATCGCGGCGAAGACGCGCAGGTGGGCGGCGGGATCCGCGGGCTCGGCGACCTCGACGATCTGCTGCCCGTAGGTGATCGCGCGCAGG
The DNA here is from genome assembly GCF_000956505.1 of Microbacterium azadirachtae. Taxonomy (GTDB): domain Bacteria; phylum Actinomycetota; class Actinomycetes; order Actinomycetales; family Microbacteriaceae; genus Microbacterium; species Microbacterium azadirachtae_A. Next base: position 25,379 of record NZ_JYIX01000018.1, read on the forward strand.
AGCGCCAGCATGTCGTCGAGCGGGGCGTCCCGCCGCAACTCGCGGTCGGCGACGGCTTCCTCGAGCGCCTCGGCCGTCTCGGTGCGCCAGAGGGGGATGGTCGGCGCCGAGGCGTCGGCGGTGGGGGTGAGCGACGCGAGTCGTCCCCAGAATCCCACGACGACGTGCGCCTCGGTGCGGGTCGTCGCGTCCACGGGCAGCACCTCGCGCATGATCGCCTCGAGACGGGTGAGTCCGCGCAGGCCCTCGGTCGCGGTGCGGATCCGATCCTCGGTGCGGCGGGTGACCTCGGCTGCTGCGGCGCGGATCACGTCGTCGAAGCCGTCGAAGTAGTGCCAGAGGGATCCGACGGCGACGCCCAGCTCGCGCGCCACGGCGCGGGAGCTGACGCCGTCGTGACCGTCTCGCGCGGCGACGGCGAGGAGCGCGGCGGCGATGTCGCGCCGGCGCGCGTCGTGGTCGACGACTCTGGGCATGCGTCCATCCTTGCGCAGACCCGGCCTGATCGTCGCGGATCCGATGCCTCCCCGGGGTATTGTTTTTGAGCGAGCGATCAAGAACACTGTTCGCATGCTCCATGCGGCGGCGTTGCTGCTGATGATCGGATCCGCGATCACAGCCGCTGCCTGCTGCCTCGTCGCCGGCGGTGTGGTGCCTGGCGCGGTGCCGTGGCAGGCGCGGCAGAGCGCGGTGGTGATGGCGCTCGGCATGGTGGCGCTGTGCGCGGGCGACGGGGACGCCCGGGTCCTGCTGCTGGTCGCGGTCGCCGGGATCGCCTCGGCGATGCTCGGCGTCGTGGGCACTCGCGGCCGCGCGCACGCCGACGCCTGCTTCCACCGTGCGCTCGGATGCGTGGTGATGGCGGTCTGCGCCCTGGCGCTGCTCGGCGCGCGCGTCGGGACGCCCGCTCCGGCGGCCGCCGGGATCGGCCACGCGGGGCACGGCGCGCTCGTGCCGATGTCGCTCGCGGCGGCGGCCGGCGTCGTGGTGCTCCTCGGCCTCATGGTCGTCGCGCGCGTGCGGCCGCGCGTGCGGCACGGCGCCGTTCCCGAGCGAGCGGGCAGGGCCGGCGCGGCGGTGCTGCGTCGCGGGGCGCTCAGCGGACGGATCCTCCTCGAGGCGGAGGGCATCGCGATGGTGATCTCGCTGATCGTCATGGCCGCGATGGTGCTCGTGCCCTGAGCGGGCGGCGGGCGCGCCGGGCGAGCTTTTCCCTATCGTTCGGATCCCGTACATTTTGGTGCATGACCTTCTCCGGCACGGCCGCGATCGACCTCGGCAAGTCGCTGTGCCGCGCCCGCCTCGTGATCGACGGCGCGACCGTGCGCCGCGAGGGCGGGGGAGCGCCGGGGCTCGCGGCCCGCGACGGGGTCGCGCTCGCCCTGGACTCGATCGTGCCGCTGCTCGCCGACGCCCGTCCGGAGCGGATCGGGGTCGGCGCGGCCGGCGCGATGTACGCCACGGTCGAGGCCGCAGCCCTCGCCCGCGCGCTCGCGGACGCGACCAGGGCTCCCGCGGCGGTCACGTCCGACGTGGTCACAGCGCATGCCGGCGCCCTCGACGGCGAAGCCGGCGTGCTGCTCATCGCCGGGACCGGCGCCGTGGCGCTCGGCGTCGCCGCAGAGGCGCGCCGCAGCGTGGACGGCTGGGGTCCGGATCTCGGCGACCTCGGCAGCGGATCCTGGATCGGCCGCGAGGGCGTGCGCGCCGTCCTCAGGGCCAGGGACGGCCTGGGGCCGGCGACCGTGCTGACCGATGTGCTCGCGCTCCTCATCGGCGATGACGAATCCCCCATCACCTGGGTCGGCGGCGCCGCCGCGCCCGCGCGGCTGCTCGCGACCTTCGCGCCCGCCGTCCTCGACGGTGCGGACCAGGGCGATCCGGTCGCCGTCGCGATCCGCGACAGCGCGGCCGACCTTCTCGGCGACACCGCGCTCGCCGCCTCCGGAAGCTCGTCCGTGGTCGCGCTGCACGGCGGCCTCACCGCGCACGACGGGTTCCGCGCTGCGGTCTCGTCCGCTCTCGAGACCAGGGGACTGGAAGCAGTGCCCGCCCGCGGCGACGCGCTGGACGGCGCCGCCATGATCGCCGAGGGCCGCGCCCCTCTCCACGAAAGGTTCGTGCACCGTGCCGAATGAGACCGCGCCGAATGAGACCGCCTCGAATGAGAACCCGACGGACGCCGCCCGCCTGGCGGCACTGATCGGGGAGCTGTCGCACCTCTCGACCGAGCAGGCGGACACCTCGCGCGGCGACCTCGACCTGCTGCCGACGCTCGATCTGGTGCGGGCGATGAACGCCGAGGACCGGCGCGTCCCCGAGGCGATCGCGGCGCAGGCCGAGCGGATCGCCGAGGCCGTGGACGGCATCACCGACCGGTTCCGTCGCGGCGGACGGCTGATCTACATCGGAGCGGGGACCGCGGGCCGGGTCGGGGTGCTGGACGCCTCGGAGTGCCCGCCCACGTTCGGCACGGATCCCGGCATGGTCGTCGGACTCATCGCGGGCGGCGAGGTCGCGATCCGCGACGCCGTGGAGAACGCGGAGGACGACGACCGCGCGGCCGCCGAGTCGCTGCGCGGCCTCGGACTCGACGAGAGCGACACCGTGGTCGGGATCTCCGCCTCGGGACGCACGCCCTACGTGCTCGGCGGACTCGCCTATGCACGCGAGGTCGGCGCTTTCACCGTCGCGATCGCGGCCAACGCCGGATCCGCGATCGGCGCCGCCGCCGACGTGCCGATCGAGGTCGTGGTGGGTCCGGAGTTCGTGACCGGATCCACCAGGCTCAAGGCGGGCACGGCGCAGAAGCTCGTCGTGAACATGCTCTCGACGCTGTCGATGATCCGCCTCGGCAAGACCTATCGCGGCGTCATGGTCGACCTGCAGGCCACGAACGAGAAGCTGCGGGCCCGTTCGGTGCGCACGCTCATCCAGCTCAGCGGCGCGGCGCAGGACGACGCCGTGCGCGCGCTCACGGAGGCCGGCGGATCCGTCAAGCTCGCCCTGCTGATGCTGTTCTCCGGCGCCTCCGCCGAGGTCGCCGCCCCGGCTCTGGCCGCCTCCCACGGCATCCTCCGCGACGCGATCGCCGCCCTGGGCTGACACTCGCGGTGTCAGGCCGCCGCTATCAGGCCGCCGGACGGACGGCGAACCAGGCGATCAGGGCGGCGGCCAGGGTCGCGGCGGCCATCGTGACGCCCATCGTGACCGCGGTCGCGCCTCCGATGCCGACGGCGAGGGGCGACAGCAGCGGGCCCACCAAGAACGTCGACATGCCCAGGAGGGCGGACGCCGTGGTGCGCGAGTGCGAGCGTCGACGAGTTCGGGCCGCCCAGCCCCGCGCACAGCATGAACCCGACGAGCGCGCCGGCGACGCCCCAGACGCCCGCGCCGAGCAGCGCGAGCGCGGCGAGTGCGGCGGTCGCGATCGCCGTCGCCGTGACGCCCAGGAGGTAGACGCGCAGCGGGCCGGCGCGGCGCACGATCAGCCGGCTCGCCTGGCTGCCGGCGATGTGGGCGAGCGCGCCGAGGGCGAAGGCCAGGCTGAACCCCTGCGGATCCAGCCCGAACTCGTCCTGCAGCACGAACGACGACAGCGACAGGTACGTGAAGAACGCCACGCCGCCGCCCGCTCCCGCGCACAGCACCGCGACGAAGAGGCGATCTCGCAGGACGGCCCCGGTGTGGACACCCAGCGCGCGGACGCCGCCCGCGTGCCGGTCCGACGGATCCAGCGTCTCCGGCAGGACGAGGAGCACGACCAGCACCAGCGCGACGCCGATGCCCGCGAGCACACCGAAGATCCCGCGCCAGTCCATGATCCGCGCGAGCTGACCGCCGACGACAGGGGCGATCACGGGAGCGGCGCCGGAGACGAGGAAGAGCAGCGACAGCATGCGGCTGAGCTCCGCACCCGAGAACTGATCCCGGGCGACGGCGAGGCAGATCACGATGCCGGCGGATCCGGCGAGGCCCTGCAGGAAGCGGGCGACCAGCAGCACCTCGATCCCCGGGGCGAGAGCGCACACCAGCGACAGCACCGCGAAGGCGGAGACGCCGACGAGGAGCGGCCGGCGCCGGCCGAAGCGGTCGCTGAGCGGTCCCGCGGCGAGCTGGCCGAGTCCGAGGCCCACCATGCACGCCGACATCGTGGTCTGCGCGAGCGCGTCGCTCGTGCCGAGAGCGGTCGCGAGCTGCGGCAGCTGCGGCAGGTACAGGTCCATCGACAGCGGACCGAACGCCTCCAGCAGCCCGAGCACGAGCATCGCGCGCAGCGTGCCCATGCGCGGGCGGGTGCGCACCCCGCTCATCCGCCGAGCCGTAGCACGCGGCGCAGCCAGCTCTCGCGGGCGGCGTTCGCGGCCACGGACACCACGGCGTCGGGGGAGAAGCCGTGGAACCCGTGGTAGCCGCCGCCCCAGACGTGCAGTTCGGCCTGGCCGCCCGTGGCCCAGATGCGGGATGCGTAGTCGACGGCCTCGTCCCGGAACGTTTCCGCGGCACCCACTTCGATGTACGCCGAGGGAAGCCCGGAGAGGTCGGTCGCCCGCGCCGGCGCCGTATAGGGGGAGACCAGGTCGGTGAACCGGTCGGCCCCCGCGATCGCGGTCCAGGCGGTGTCGTTGTTGTTGCGGTCCCATGCCCCGATCCCGTCGTACTGGCGGGCCGACACGGTCTCGTTCCGGTCGTCGAGCATGGGGCAGCCGAGCAGCTGGCCGGCCAGGCGCGGGCCGTTCCGGTCGCGCGCCAGCAGCGCCACGGCCGCGGAGAGACCGCCTCCGGCGCTCTGCCCCGAGGCGAGGATCCGCGCCGGGTCGATGCCGAGCTCGTCGGCATGCGCGGACATCCAGAGGAGCGCGGCGTAGCAGTCCTCCGCTTGCGCGGGGCCGGGGTGCTCTGGGGCGAGGCGGTACTCCACGGCGACGCCGACGACGCCGTGCCGTTCGGCGAGGTCGATGAGCTCCGGCGTGCCGAAGAAGCGCGTGCCGAGCACCATGCCGCCGCCGTGGATGGAGAGCACGGCGGGGGCCGGATCCGGAGTCCGGTGGGCGGGGCGCACGATCGTGATCTCGACGTCCGGGGCGCCCGCGGGACCGGGGATCACCCTGTCCTCCCAGGTCACAGCCCTGCCCTCCGCCTGCACCGCCATCGGCGGGATGATCGTCGCGAAATGGGCACGGTTCTGCAGGATCGTGTCGGCGCGCAGCGGGATGATCTCGACGAGGTCGAGGAACGCCGCGAGGCCGTCCACGAGCTCGGGGTCGTAGGGGACGGGGACGACGGATCCGGTCACGGTCTCTCCGGTCGTCATCGGGCGCCCCAGACGCGGCGCAGCCAGCTCGCCCGCGCGGCGAGCGCCGCCCGGGAGATCTCGGCCTCCGGCATGTACATGTCGAATCCGTGCGCCCCGCCGCCCCACACGTGCAGCTCGGCCTGCCCGCCCGTGGCCCAGATCCGCAGCGCGTACTGCGTGTCCTCGTCGCGGAACATCTCCGCCTCGCCCACTTCGATGAAGGCCGGGGCGAGGTTCGAGACATCGGCGGCGTGCGTCGGTGCGGCATAGCCGGAGACCTCGGGGCTGAACGCGAGCTCGTCGCCGAGCAGGCACGACCAGGCGAGCAGGTTCGCCTCGCGCTGCCACGTGCCGATCCCGTCGTACTGCAGGCTCGACACGGTCGAGTTGGTGTTGTCGAGCATCGGGCACAGCAGCAGCTGGCCCGCGAGCACAGGGCCGCGCCGGTCGCGGGCGAGCAGGGCGACGCCGGCCGCGAGGCAGCCGCCCGCGCTGCCACCGCCGACGACGATCCGCTCGGGATCCACGCCGAGCTCCGCGGCGTGCGCGTGCAGCCAGAGCAGAGCGGCGTAGCAGTCCTCGAGCCCCGCGGGGGAGGGATGCTCGGGCGCGAGCCGGTACTCGACGTTGACCGCGACCACGCCGTGCTCCGCCACGATGTCGACCACGCGGCCGGTCTCCCAGCTGCGGTGGCCGACGATCTGCCCGCCGCCGTGGATGTTCAGGTAGGCGGGACGACTCCGGTCCCGGAGTCCGTCGACGGATGCGCGCGGTCGGAAGATCGTGACCTCGACGTCGGGCGCGCCGGCGGGACCAGGGATGATCCGGTCCTCCCACTCGATCGCGCGCCCGGCGATCACGGCGTCATTGCCGGGGAACATCATGTCGGCGCCCTCGCGCGGGAGCGTCTCCCTGGTGAGCGCGGGCTGGGGGTTCTGCGCGATCGCGTCGAGGACGATCTGCACCTCGGGGTCGAACGGGACGGGTGCGACGGTCGGGTGGCCTGCGGCGATGACGGTCATGCGGTGGTGCCTTTCAGCTGAGTTTCTGCGACCCCGGATGGCGGGCTTCAGGGGCCTTCGGGATCGACCGCGTCGCGGTCGGCCCAGAAGGGTTCGACCAGGCGGCGGAGTTCGGTGGCGCCGACCCCGTCGACGAGCGCCGCCGCGTCGAGGTTCGCGCGCAGCTGCGCGATGCTCGACGCGCCGAACAGGGTCGTGGTCAGGGCCGGATGCGTGAGCGTGAAGGCGATCCCGAGCTGCGCCGGGGTGACCTCCAGCGACTCGGCGAGCGCCGTGAACGCGGGCACGTCGTCGATGATGCGCTGGCGGACGTCACCCGGATCCCGGCCGATCTGGCGATCGCCGTTGACCTTTCCTGCCAGCACGCCGCCCTCCAGGCAGTCCGAGGCCTGCAGCGTCAGGCCCTGCTCCCAGAGGCGCGCGAAAGGCGCGCCGTCGGGGATGGACCGGCGCGAGACGCTGTACTTCAGCTGCGCGATCTGCGGGCCGGGGACGCCCTCCGCCGCAGCGATGTCGATCAGGGCCTGGATCGAGGACGCGGACCAGTTGTTCACGCCCCAGGCGCGGATGAGACCCGCCTCGGCGAGGCCGGCGAGGTCGAGCACCAGGTCGCGCAGCTCCAGGTCCTCGCGGCGCAGATCGCCGAGGATCACCAGATCGGCGTGCTCGACGCCGACGCGGAACAGCGCGTTCTCGAGCTGCGGGCGGAAACCCTCGGGGCCGAACGCCTCGAGCCAGAGCTTCGATGACAGCAGCCACTCGTCCCGCCGGAGTCTCGCGGCGCGCACCATGGCGCTGAAGATGACGTCCGTGAACGCGGGGGGCATCCCGGGCCCGGTGTACACGCCGACGTCGAACAGGTTCACGCCGCGGTCCACGGCCTCGCGGAGCATGGCTGTGGCGTCGCCGAAGTCCATGCGGTCGTAGGTGTGCCAGGATCCGAGCGAGAAGAGCGAGGCGGGGATGCCGCTCGTGCCGATCTCGCGCCGGGGAAGTGTCGTCGTCTCTCTGCTCATGGTCGCGGTCTCCTTCACAGTCGGGGATCGATGACGGCTTTGACCTCATCGAGCTGGTGCATGTTCGCGATCTTCTCCGAGGCCTGGTCGAGTCCGACGGGCGTGCTGAACAGGTCGTCCCACGGGAAGCGGTCGGCGAAGGCCTGGAAGAAGTCGATCGAGCGGGCGTAGTCGGCGATGTCGCCGTTGAGCGAGCCGACCATGGTCAGCTCCTTGCCCATGAGGGCGCTCACCGGGAAGGCATCCCCGACGGGGCCGGTGGATCCGACGATCACGACGGTGCCGCGCTGTGCGGCCATGCCGACGGCGTCCGGTCCCACGCTCGGTGCGCCGGCGAAGTCGAACACGTGGTCCGCGCCGTGGCCGTCGGTGAGCTCCATCACCTGCGCGACCACGGGGCCGTCGCGGAAGTCCACCACGGCGTCCGCGCCGAAGCGCGCCGCGAGCTCGAGCCGGGCCGCCGGCGCTCCCACTGTGATCACGCGCCCCGCTCCGGAGATCTTCGCCACGGCGGTCGCGAAGATGCCGAGCGCACCCGCACCCTGCACGACGACCGTGGAGCCCGGCCTGATGCGCCCGCCGCGCTCGAAGGCGCGCAGCACGGTCTTCGCCGCGCAGCCGGCCATCGATGCCCAGGTGTCCTTCACCGCGTCCGGCAGCAGCAGCTTTGCCGCGCCGGCGGTGACATAGGCGTACTCGGACAGGCCGGCGGTCGCGTACGGCGGCACGTCGGAGCGCTGCAGGAACCCGTAGCCGCGGCGGGAGCAGTGCACGGGCTCGCGCAGCACGACGCAGCCATAGCATTCGCCGCAGGTCGACTCGGACCAGCCGATCCGGTCGCCGACGGTGAGCGGGCGGCCGAGGGCGTCGACCGTGCCCTCGCCGAGGGCGACGATCTCGCCGACCATCTCGTGGCCGAGCACCATCGGAAGCATGCCGGGGAAGGTCATCCGTCCTTCCCAGATCTCGATGTCGGTGCCGCACAGGGTCGAGCAGGCGATGCGCACGAGGGCGGCGCCGGGTGCGACCTCGTCGGGCAGCGGCAGCTCCTGCAGGGTGAGCGGGGCGCCGTGCTCGGTGAGCACGGCCGCGCGGGTGGCGGTGGGGAGGGTCATGCGGATCCTTCCTGGTTCGGGGAGTACGTCAGACGAGCAGCTGGCCGCCGTCGACGGGCACGGAGACGCCGGTGATGTGGCTCGCGGCGTCGCTCGCGAGGAACACGACGAGCGGGGCGACCTGCTCGACCTCGGCGATGGTGCCGAGCGGGATGCGGGCCTCCCATGCGGCGCGCGCCTGCGGGTCGGTGGCGAAGCCCGCGGTGAGGGGCGTGAGGATCGGGCCGGGGGCGACGGCGTTCACGCGGATCCGTCGGCCGGCGAGCTCGATCGCCGCGGTGCGGGTCATCGCGTCGACCGCGGCCTTGGTCATCTCGTAATGCCCCATGCCGGGCGTCGGCTGGCGTCCGCCGATCGAGGACGTGTTCACGATCGCGCCGCCGTCGGGCAGGCGGGGTGCGAATTCCCGGAGCATGAGGAAGGTGCCGCGGATGTTCACGGCCACGGCCGCATCGAACACCTCGAGCGGCACCTCCTGCTGGGTGCCGCCGCCGAGCACGACGCCGGCGTTGTTCACCAGCACGTCGATGCTGCCGAGCGCGGCTCCCGCAGCGGCGACGGCATCGGGATCGGAGATGTCGAGCGCGATCGCCGTGGCTCCGAGCTCGGCGGCCACCGAGGTCGCGGCCGCGGCGTTGACATCCCCGATGATCACCTCGTCTCCGGCCTCGCGGAAGGCGGCGGCGATGCCGCGGCCGAGCCCGGAGGCTCCTCCGGTGACGAGAATGCGGCGGGGGGAGATGGTCATCTCACGTCCTCTCTGACGGGGCATCTCCGTTATATTCTACAAGCATAGAAAAACGCAACCCGATACGACCTCACCTCAAGGAGCACCCATGTCAGCGTCGACACCCCCTCGCAGAGCTCTCGGTCCGATCGCCGTCCCGCCGCTCGCGCTGGGATCCTGGAACACCTGGGACCGGATGGATCCCGATGCCGCCGTCCGGATGATCCGCCGTGCCGTCGAGCTCGACGCCGGGTTCTTCGACGTCGCGTACTACAACACGGGTCCGCACGCCGAGAACTCCCGCACCGACATCCTGTTCGGCGAGGCTCTGCGGGCGAGCGGTGTCGAACGCTCCGAGATCGTGCTGTGCGGCAAGCTCTGGCTGTGGGACTGGCCGAACCAGTCGTTCCGCGGGCAGCTGACGGAGAGCCTCGAGCGTGCAGGCCTGGATCGCTTCGACACTCTCGTGGTCGGCGACTACCTGGCCGAGCCCGATATCGCGCACCTCGTGGCTGAGGTGAACGAGCTCATCGCCGATGGCCTCGTCGGAGGCTGGGGGATCAACAACTGGCGGATCGGACACACGAGGGCCGCGTTGGATGCCTCCGTCGCGGGCGGTCTCGTCGGCCCGTCGTTCGCGCAGCTCAAGTACGGCATCGCCCGTCGGGCGATGGCCGAGGGGGCCTCGTACGGACCGCTCTTCGCCGACGGCACGCTCGCCCTGCAGGCCTCCGACGTGTTCGAGGGCGGCATCCTCGCGACCGGTCTCGCGCCGCAGCGCAAGATCGGCGCCGACGTCGGCGGCGTCCGGGAGCGGATCCTTGCGCTCTATCCCGAGGTCGCCCGCATCGCCGACGGCTTCGGCGTGACGCCCGCCGCTCTCGGGATCGCTTTCTGCCTCACGCATCCTGCCGCGGCGAACGTGCTGTTCGGAGCGTCCAGGGTCGAGCAGCTGGAACAGAACCACGCGGCGCTCGCGCTGGTCGCGGAGCACGGCGCGGAGGTGCGCGAGGCTCTTGCCGGACTGCAGGTCGACGCCGCCGTCAACGACGACGGGTCGTGGTGAGTTGCGGTGCGCCCTCAGGCGGCGGGGTGGATTCGTTTGGGTGGTGGGTCGATGTTTCCCCACGCGTAGCGGAGTGGGAGCCTCGGGTGCAGCACGGATCGTTGCCCGTCGGGGTGGTGCAGGATGAAGTCGTCCTTGCGGTGGCGGGTGACGTGCCGTCGGCTGTGGTGGAGTTGCATGTGGTGGAACCGGCAGAGCAGTATGCCGCGGTCGATGTCCGTGCGGCCGTCGTCGCGGGCCCATTCATCGATGTGGTGCGCTTCAC
>NZ_JYIX01000019.1 GCF_000956505.1 Microbacterium azadirachtae
AACCCCGGCACGGCCCACCCGGCACCCGCCAACGCCCGAACCCCGGCACCGAACCCCGGCACCGTCCACCCGGCACCCACAAACCTCCCGGCTGGGGATCCTCACGGAATCCATACGCTTCATTTCCTTCACGAATTTGTGAAATCGGCGTAGCATCGCCGCCATGAACACGATCATCCGCACCGACGGCCTCACCAAGCACTACGGCCGCGTGCATGCGCTCGACGGGCTGGACCTCAGTGTCGACGAGGGCCAGGTGCACGGCTTCCTCGGCCCGAACGGGGCCGGCAAGTCCACCACGATCAGGATCCTGCTGGGTCTCGCGCGCAAGACCGGCGGATCCGCCACCGTCTTCGGGGACGACCCGTGGACCGCAGCCGTCGGCATCCACCGCCGCGTCGCCTACGTGCCCGGCGACGTCAGCGTGTGGCCGAACCTCTCCGGCGGCGAGGCGATCGATTTCCTCGCCCGGCTGCGGGGCGCGACGACCAAGGATCAGGGCTACCGCGCCGAGCGGGAACGGCTGATGACGGCGTTCCAGTTCGATCCGCGCAAGAAGGGCCGCGCCTACTCCAAGGGCAATCGGCAGAAGGTCGCGCTCATCGCGGCGTTCGCCGTGCCGGCCGACCTCTACATCCTCGACGAGCCGACGAGCGGGCTGGATCCGCTCATGGAGGTGGTCTTCCGCGACGAGGTGCAGCGGATCCGGCACTCCGGAGCGACCGTGCTGCTCTCCAGCCACATCCTGTCCGAGGTTGAGCTGCTGTGCGACCGGGTCAGCATCATCCGCGCGGGGAGGATCGTGGAGTCCGGCACGCTGCCCGAGCTCCGCCACCTCACGCGCACCGAGGTGTCGTTCGAGGCCGCGGACGCATCGGCCCTGGCCGGGATCCCCGGAGCCCACGACGGCATGATCGACGACGGCCGCGCGCGGTTCACGATCGACAGCGACGCGATCCCGTCCGTGCTCCCCGTGCTGGGCCAGCGCAGCGTGACGGGTCTGCGGATCGAGCCGCCGTCCCTCGAGGAGCTGTTCCTGCGGCACTACGGCGACGACCTCGCCGCCCTCCGCGCCGCCGAGGACGACTCGTCGACGGGCACCCGCGCCTCGCGCCGTGCCGCGGCGAAGGAGTCATGATGGGCGCACTGCTCCGGCAGCGCCTGCGCCGCGACTGGCTGCAGGTGCTCCTGTGGATCCTCGCCACGGTCCTGATGGCCTTCGCCGGCTACGCCGGCGTCACCCAGTCCTACGCCACGCACACCGACCGGGTCGAGGTGCTCTCGGCCGTGATGGCGAACCCCGTCATCATGATGTTCCGAGGCCTCCCCTCCGGCGCGTCCGAGGGTCAGTTCCTCTCGTTCGAGATCCTGCCCTGGCTGACGATGCTCGCGGCCCTGATGAGCACGTTCCTCGCCGTCCGCCACACGCGCGGCGACGAGGAGGCAGGGCGGGCCGAACTCGTCGCCGCCACACCCGTCGGGCGTGCGCTCCCCACCATCGCGACGATCATCCACGGCGTCGCCGCGAATGCCGTGCTCGGCGTGCTGGTCGCGCTCGCGCTGATCGGATCCAAGCTCGACGCCCCCGGATCCTGGCTCATGGGTGCCACCTCCGCGACCACCGGCATCGCGTTCCTCGGGATCGGCCTCATGGCCGCGCAGCTCATGCGCACCTCGCGCGGCGCCAATGCGCTCACCGTGTGGATCCTGGTCGGCACGTTCCTCGTGAACGGGATCGGCAACGTCGCGGGCACCCCCAGCGACGACCTCACCCGCATCACGAGTTCCGGCCTGGTGTGGGCTTCGCCCTTCGGCTGGGCCGAGCAGGCGCGCCCGTACGACACGGACAACGGCTGGCCCGCTCTGCTCGGCCTCGCCTTCGGGCTGATCCTCGCGATCGTCGCCGTGGCGCTGCAGTCGGCTCGTGACATCGGCGAGGGCTTCGTCCCCGCTCGCCCCGGCCGGGTGCACGCGCGGCCGGCACTGTCGACACCGCATGCACTCGTCTGGCGGCTCACCAACGGCGCGATCATCGGCTGGGCCATCGGCGGCGCCCTCACCGGGGTGCTCGCGACCAAGCTGTCCGGACTCGCCGGCCAGATCTCCGGGCAGAACCCCGCGGTGCAGCAGATCCTCGACAAGATCGGCAAGGCCGGCAACCTCGAGGAGACGGTCGTCTCGGTGTTCTTCACGATGATGGGGATCCTGGCCGCCTGCGCGGCGGTGCAGATCGTCGCGCGCGCACGGCAGGAGGAGGCGCACGGCACCGCCGAGAGCGTGCTGGCCCAGCCGATCGGACGCGTGCGGTGGCTCCTCGACTACCTGCTCGTGGCGACGTTCGCGATCGCGATCATCGTCGTCGCGACGATGCTCGCGGCGTACGCCGGGCTCGCGGGCGACAAGGACGCGTCGTCGCTCGCACAGGTCGTCACGGTGGTCGGGCTCGGGCAGGGACTCGCCGCGTGCGTGTTCACCGTGCTCACCGGCCTCGTGTTCGTGCTGCTCCCCCGCGGCACCGTGGGCATCGCCTGGGCGCTCGTGCTGCTCGCCACGCTGTTCGGACTGTTCGGGCCGCTGTTCGGTCTGCCGGAGTGGACCACGCGATTCTCGCCCTTCTCGGTCACCCCGATCGTCATGAACGGCGACGTCGATCTGCGCGGCACCTGGTGGCTCGCGCTCATCATCGCGGCGGGCGCGGCGGCAGCGCTCACGCTCATGCGCCGCCGCGAGCTGCACACGGCGGGCTGACCCGGCTCGACCGCGGGATGATGGAGTCATGAACGCGCAGGATCCGGCACTCCCCGTGCATCACGGGGTCGATGCCGCGGAGGCCGCGGCGGCGATGATCGCCGCCGTCGGCTTTCCGCGCATGCCAGGCCGGGTGATGATGGCGCTCATCGCCGCGCCCGCCGACGGCTACACGGCCGCGGAACTCGCGGACCGCCTCGGGGTGAGCGCCGCGGCGGTCTCCGGCGCCGTGCGCTATCTGCAGACGATCCAGGTCATCCGCCGCGTCTCCCGGCCCGACCGCCGACGCGACCAGTACGTGATCATCCCGGACACCTGGTACGGGCTCATGACCAACAACGGCCCCATCTACGATCGACTCGCCGCGCACATCGAGGCGATCGGCGCGGAGCACGACGAGGATCACGCCGCCAGGGACCGGGCCTCGGAGATGGCGGAGTTCTTCCGCTTCATGGCACGGCGCATGCCGGAGCTCGTGGACGAGTGGGAGACGTATCGCGCGGGACTCCGCGACAACTGATCGCGGTCAGCTCGCGCGACGACGCCCGTCGGCGTCCGCGATCGGGAGCATCCCCACCGTGAGGCCGTCGAGCAGGCTGCCGGGCGCGATGCCCAGGGCGTCGGCGATCCGCACGAGCGTCGGGACGCTCGGCATCGCGCGGCCCGTCTCGTAGGCGCGGATGTTCGACGAGTCGATGCCGCTGTGCGCGGCGACCTGGTCCTGCGTCAGCGTGGCGGCCAGACGGGCTCCGCGGATCTTCTCGCCGATGTGCGAGGCAGCGGCGGATGGGACTCGGGGCACCCTTCAAGCGTCCGAAATACCGGCGAGATGTGCCAGGGCAGACTCACCCGGGCTTTAAGCACCTGCGGTCTTCGACGGTCTGAGACCGGGAAAGGCCCGCCGGAGCGGGCCCTTCCGAGGTCTCAGCCGGCGAGCACCACGCGGAGCTGCTCGAGAGCCCAGTCGAGCTCGGTCGCGCGCACCACGATCGGCGGCGCGATGCGGATCGTCTGACCGTGCGTGTCCTTCACGAGCACGCCGCGATCGAGGAGCTTCTCGGCGATCTCCCGGCCGGTGCCGCGGGACGGATCGATGTCGACGCCGGCCCAGAGGCCCGCCACCCGAACCTCGGTCACCCCGTGGCCGAGGAACGCCTCGAGCCCTTCGCGCAGGTGCGCGCCGAGCGCGCGGGCGCGCTCCTGGAACTCCCCCGACTCGAGCATCTCGACCGCGCGCAGCCCGACGGCCGCCGCCAGCGGATTCCCTCCGAAGGTGGATCCGTGCTCGCCCGGGCGGATGACACCCAGCACGTCCTCGTTGCCGACGACCGCCGACACGGGCAGGATCCCGCCGCCGAGCGCCTTGCCGAGCAGGTACAGGTCCGGCACGACGCCCTCGCGGTCGCACGCGAAGGTCTCGCCGACGCGGCCGAGGCCGGACTGGATCTCGTCGGCGATGAACAGCACGTTCCGCTCGTCGCAGATCTCGCGCACCCGACGCAGGAATCCCTCGGGCGGGATGATCACACCGCTCTCGCCCTGGATCGGCTCGATGAGCACCGCGACCGTGTCGTCGGTGATCGCGGCGGCGATCGCCTCGGCGTCGCCATAGGGCACGGCGTCGAAGCCGGGCGTGAACGGGCCGAAGCCGTCGCGCGCCGACTCGTCGTCGCTGAAGCCGACGATCGTCGTGGTCCGACCGTGGAAGTTGCCGTGCGCGACGACGATGCGCGCCGCATCAGGGCGCACGCCCTTGACGCGGTAGCCCCAGGCGCGCGCGACCTTGATCCCGGTCTCGACGGCCTCGGCACCGGTGTTCATCGGCAGCACCAGATCCTTGCCGCACAGCCGCGCGAGCGCGGCGGCGAACGGCTCGAGCCGGTCGTTGCGGAAGGCACGGCTCGTGAGAGCGACGCGGCCCAGCTGCTCCTCGAGCGCGGCGACGAGCGCGGGGTGGCGGTGCCCGAAGTTCACGGCGGAGTACGCCGCGAGCAGGTCGAGGTAGCGCTTGCCCTCGACGTCGGTCACCCAGGCGCCTTCGCCGCGGGCGATCGTCACGTCGAGCGGCGCGTAGTTGCGCGCCACATGCCCTTCGACTCGCTCCGCGGTTCCTGAGCGAGCGGAGCGAGACGAAGGGCGCTCAGGAACCACGGCTCCGGTCGTGCCGGCATCCGGATCCTGCCCGGAGATCGTCCCGTGCTCGGCGAACTCCCTGACCTGCTCAGGCGTCATCACGCACCACCCTTCGTCTCGCTCCGCTCGCTCAGGGCACCGCGCAGTTCCAGGGTGCAGCACTTGATGCCGCCACCGCCGAGCAACAGCTCGCTGAGGTCGATCAGGATCGGGTTGTAACCACGCTCGCGCAGTTGCTTCTCGAAGCCCTTGGCGCGCGGCGAGATGATGACGTTGTAGCCGTCGCTCGCGGAGTTCAGGCCGAACACCGCACCGTCCTCGTCGGAGACGAGGATCGCGTCCGGGAAGCGCTCTTCCAGGGCCTTGCGGCTGGCGTCGTCGAAGGCGTGCGGCAGGTACGCGATGTTGGCGGCCGCAGGGCCGCCGTTCGCCTCGCCGATCACGGGGTCCAGCACGGTGAGGGCGGTGTCGAGGTGGTAGAAACGGGGGTCGACCAGCGTCAGCGTCACGACCTCGCGACCGAAGACCTCGCTCACCTCGCGGTGGCTGTCGCCGGCGGAGCGGAAGCCGGTGCCGGCCAGGATCACGTCGCCGGCGAGCAGGAAGTCGCCCTCGCCCTCGTTGATCTCCTCGGGCATGACGGTGTCGAAACCGTTCGCGCGGAACCAGTCGGCGAACGCGGGGGCCTCGCCCTGGCGCTGCGCGTAGTAGAAGGACGGCACGTAGGCGCGGCCGCCGATCACGAAGCCGCCGTTGGCGGTGTAGACCATGTCGGGGTAACCGGCGAGCGGCTCGATCAGCTCGACCTCGTGACCGAGCTCGAGGTACAGGTCGTACAGCTTCTGCCACTGCGCCACGGCCTTGGCCGTGTCGGTCGGGTTGGCCGGCTCCATCCACGGGTTGATGCTGTAGTTCACCGTGAAGTGCTCGGGCTTGCACATCAGGTACCGGCGGTGGTGCGCGGTACGGGCCGGCGTGGCGGTGGCGGTCTCAGGCGTCGACATGAGGCTCCTCGGAATCTTCGGTCGCGGCGGACGCTGTCCTGAGGCCCGGCGGTCCTTCGATCCGGCACATCGTGGATGCGAGGAGAAGATGCGACACGGGCACGCCGTCGTCCATTGTCTCACCCGAGGCTGGACGTGGCCATCACGGCGCGGTGCCGGCTCAGATCACCCCCGCGCTCCAGTCGTCCGGGTTGCCGTAGCGGTGCGCGGTGATCGCGATGGCCTGCTCGTGCAGGAACGGCAGCAGCTCGATCCGGCCCGCCGTGGTCACCTCGCCCGCGAAGATCGCCAGATCCGGATCTCCCTGCACCGCCTCGGCGAGCACGGCGTGCAGGGCCGCGACGTCATCCGTCGCCCCCACGATGCGCACGCGGTTCGGCCGCGCCGGCGCGCCCTCGACGGCGGGTTCCTTCCCGCTCCCGTCGCGATTCCTGCTGCTTTCCGTGCGGTTTTCCCGCAGATTCTGCGACGGGAGCGGATCGGATCCGTCGCCGGACGCCGCCGGTCCGGTGAACCGCTGGGTCCACTCCTCGTCGCTCTCCACGAACACGGTGACTCCGGCCTCGCCCAGCACGCGGCGCACTGCGGCGGGAAGGCCGATCGGAGAGGAGAGCGTGAACGCGCCCCCGCCGCGGATCGCGGCGATCGCCACCCGCAGCAGCGCCCGCAACGGGGCCTCGCCCGTGGCGCGCACGGCGACCGGCACCGAGCGGTACCGGAACAGATTGCGCTCCACGCCGAGGCGCGAGACGTCGCGCACCCTGCCGAACTCGCGATCCCAGGCCAGCGCGTCCGAGAGCGCGGCGCGACGCAACCACTCGAAAGCCGTGTAGTCGAGCGACGGCTGCGCGGCCTCGATGAGCGCGGTGATCCGCGAGTCCAGTCCGCGCAGGTGCAGGGTCGTGGATCCGGCGCCGCCCGTGTCTCGCCAGGAGCCCAGCCCGATGAGGTGGTTCGGACCGCCCGCCTTGGCGCCGGTGCCGACGGAGGAGCGCTTCCAGCCGCCGAAGGGCTGACGCTGCACGATGGCGCCGGTGATGCCGCGGTTCACGTACAGGTTGCCGGCCTGCACGCGGTCGAGCCACAGCGCGAGATCGGCCGGATCCTGCGTGTGCAGCCCCGCGGTGAGGCCGTACTCGACGGCGTTCTGCAGGTCGACCGCCCTTGCGAGCGTCGGCGCGTGCATGATGCCGAGCACAGGGCCGAAGAACTCCTCGCGGTGGAAGCGCGATCCAGGCTGCACGCCGAGGCGGATACCCGGCGTCCACAGCCGCCCCTCGGACCCGGGGATCTCGCGCGGCTTCAGCAGCCACTTCTCGTCCGGGGCGAGTTCGGTGAGCGCCCACTTCAGCTTGCCCTGCGGCGGCTCGATGACCGGCCCGACCTCGGCGCGCGGGTCCTCGGGCCAGGCCACGCGCATCGACCGGGCCGCGTCCACGAGCTGGCGCGCGAACCGGCGGGAGCGGCCCACGGGGCCGACCAGGATCGCGAGCGATGCGGCGGAGCACTTCTGTCCGGCATGCGCGAACGCGCTCTTCACGAGGTCGGCGACCGCGAGATCCAGATCCGCGGACGGGGCGATCACGATCGCGTTCTTGCCGCTCGTCTCGGCGTGCAGCGCCAGGTCGTGCCGCCAGCTGCGAAACAGCGCGGCGGTCTCGAAGGATCCGGTGAGGATCACCCGGTCGACGTCGGGGTGCGCGATGAGCTCGCGGCCGAGCTCGCCCTCGGAGATGTCGACGAACGCGAGCAGATCACGCGGGATCCCGGCGTCCCAGAGGGCGGCGGCGATCACGGCGGCCGAACGCCGCGCCTGCGGGGCGGGCTTGAACACGACGCCGGATCCCGCGGCGAGCGCAGCGAGCACGCCGCCGGCGGGGATCGACAGCGGGAAGTTCCACGGCGGGGCGACCACGGTGAGGCGGGCCGGCACGAACGCGGCCCCGGGGATCGCGTCGAGTTCGCGGGCCTTGGCCGCGTAGTAGCGCGCGAAGTCGACGGCCTCGCTGACCTCGACGTCGCCCTCGGAGATCACCTTGCCCGTCTCGGCGGCGGCGACCTCGATGAGCTCTGCCCTGCGCGACTCGAGCACCGCCGCGATCCGCAGCAGCACCTCACCGCGCTCGGCCGCAGGCCGCGCACCCCAGGCCCCGGCCGCGGCGCGCACGCGGGACAGGATCCGGTCGAGCTCCTCCGCGTCGGTGACGCGGGCGCTGCGTACGATCCCGTCCCCCGTCGTGGACCCGGGGATGCGGGCGAGGATCTCGCGCGCCCACTCCCGGTTCGCGGGGAGTGCCGGATCGCTGTCGACGGCGTTGCGGAAGCCCGGGGCGCCCGCGGCGATCGCGGACTCGTCCTCGCGCGCGGCGAACACGGCCGTCTCCACGAAGGTGTCGCCGGGATCCACGGCCTCGGCGATCCCGAGCACGGCCTGGGTGAGCGCGGCGGACTCCGCATCCGGATCCGTGGTGAGCGCGGCGGACTCGTGCACCGGGGCGAGCCGGTTCTGCCGGCGGCGCGGGCGGGTCGGCAGCGCAGGGTCGGCGGAGCGTTCGAGCGAGAGCGCGAAGCGGTTGATCTCGCGGTCCAGCGCATCCGGATCCTCGTGGAGCCGGAAGGCGGAGGACAGGAAGTTCTCCGGCGAGGCCGTCTCCTCGAGCCGCCGCACGAGATAGCTGATCGCGACGTCGAACTCGCGCGGCTTCACGACCGGCACGTAGAGCAGCACGTGCCCGACCTCGCGGCTCACCGCCTCGACCTGCCCCTGCGCCATGCCGAGCAGCATCTCGAACTCGATCGGCGCGGATCCGGATCCCGCATCGGCGGTGCCGGCGCCGGCCCCTTCGACAAGCTCAGGGACCGACGCACGCACCCCGCGGTCGCCCGCGAGGAGCCACGCGTATGCGATGTCGAAGAGGTTGTGACCAGCGATGCCGATGCGCACGGCCCGGACGGATTCGGGCGTGAGCGCCTCGTCCAGGCAGCGCAGGTAGTTCGCGTCGGTGTCGATCTTGGTGTCGTAGGGCGCCGGCGTCCAGCCGTGCAGGGCCGCTTCCACGCGCTCCATCGCGAGGTTCGCGCCCTTCACGAGGCGCACCTTGATCGGCGCGCCGCCGTGGTCGACGCGATCCTTCGCCCAGGCGGTCAGCTCGCGCAGCGCCGGCAGGGCGTCGGGCAGGTAGGCCTGCAGCACGATGCCCGCCTCAAGGTCCTTGAGCCGCGGATCCTCCAGGATCCGCGTGAACACCGCGATCGTGAGGTCGAGATCGCGGTACTCCTCCATGTCGAGGTTGATGAAGGTCTGCGCGCTCTTCGGGCTCGTCGATGCCCACGGATCCCCTGCCGCCGTCAGGTACAGCGGCAGCAGCCGCTCCGCGACCTGCTCGACGACCTCATCGAAGGCCCACATCGAGATGCGGCTCACGACCGCCGACACCTTGACCGAGACGTAGTCGACGTCGTCGCGGCGGATGAGCTCATGGATCCCGTCCAGCCTCCGCTGCGCCTCGTCCTCCCCCAGCACGGCCTCGCCGAGCAGGTTGAGGTTGAGCCGGGCGCCGCCGGAGCGCAGCTTCGCGATCGTCGGGGTGAGCTTGGCGGGGCGCGCGTCGGCGATGAGATGCCCGACCATCTCGCGCAGCACCGTGCGCGCGATCGGCACGGTGGGCGCGGGGAGCCCCTGCGCCACGAGCCCGCCGGCACGGACGGCGGCGCGCAGGTACCAGGGCAGGAATCCGGGCACGAGCGGCGCCACGCGGTTCAGCCCCGCCGCGGCCGCGCCGAGGCTCTCCGGCCGCATCACGTCGTCGACGAAGCCGAGCGTGAACGATAGCCCGTTCGGGTCCCGCAGCACGCCGGCGAGCCGCTCGGCCGCCGGATCCGCATGCGTCGCGGCGGCTTCGTCGATCCAGCGCTGGGCGAGGACGACGGCCCGGCGGGCACGCTCGGTCTCGGCGGCGTTCAGCCACTGCGGCATCGGTTCGTCCTTCCCGCCTCGCGCCTTCGGGGGTGGGCGCGGAATGCTCCCCTCCAGCATGGCGCTCCTCGGCCCGCACGGCAGGGCGGCACGCCCTCCGCGCCTCTCTATATGCTGTGCTCGTGGGGGAAGAGCAGGAGGCGGATCCCGCGCCGCCGGCCGTCGCGGAGGCGGCCACGCGCGCGGCTTCCGAAGCGCGCATGACGGCGTGGGCCAGGAAGATGACCGATCGCGTGCCGACGGGGTGGCTCATCAGCGGTACCGGTGCGGTCCTGCTCGCATCCACGGCGGCGTTCGGTGGCCTCGCAGACGTCCCGAAGCCGAAGCCCGCGGAGCTGCGGGCGGGTGAGCACTTCGTCGGATCCGAGCTCGACATGTCGGTGGTCAGCGCGGCGATCGGCGGAGAGGTGCGCGGGACGAGCATCTACCCCGCAGCGGGGCAGCGCACGCTTGTCGTCGTCCTCGATGTCACGAACGAGTTCGACAAGCCTCGGCTCGCCGCCACGAAAGACGCCCTCCGCGGAATCGGCGTCGAAGACGTCGCTCTCGAGGGGTTCGATGCGAGCCGCGTCGTCGACGGCAGCAACACCACGTTTCTGCAGCCTGACGTACCCGCCCGAGTGCGACTCGCCTGGGCAGTCGACGCGGACGTCGTCTCCGTAGGGGATGAGATCCGCATCGTACTGCCCGATTCCACTCACTACGTCGGCGAGCTCTTCACCCGTGGCGACTATTGGTCCGACGTCCGCACCGGCGCGTTCGTGACCGTGCAGGTCGACGCGCTGCCCGCCGAGCAGGAGGCGACGCCGTGACCATTCCCCCTCCACCTCCGCCGGCCACCGCGGCCAGGTCGGCCCTGGTGCCTGCCGCGGCACCGCGCCGCCGCCTGCGCACCGCCGGGACCTGGGCCCTGTCGGCTGCGCTCGTCGTGGCGACATGGGGTCTCACCCAGGTGCAGAAGCCCGAAGACGCTCCCTACGAAACGTTCGTCAGCGCGACCATTGTGGGCGAGACCGCCACGGCACGCAATCTGTCGGTGACAGTCACCCGCATCCGCGCAGGGCGGGCGGTGTCGGACGGCGGCCGCTGGCATGCCGAGGGCACCTGGCTCGTCGTCGACTTCGACGCGGCTGCCGTCCAAGATCAGTTCGGGGCTCTGCTGCAGGTGACGAACCTGCGCCTCGGCGGGCGCACCTACTCGGCCACGGAGCGCGGGGAGACCGCTGCGGACATGGTCCTGATCACTGGCGTGCCCCGGCACGGCAGCATCGCGTTCGAATTGCCCGAGGGCGCACTGAAAGGAACGGCGACGCTTGAGTTCGCCCCCACGTACACCACGGTCGCCGACGGGGTGGTCGAGGTCACCGTCGACCTCGATTCCCTGCCCCTGCAGAACGAGGTGGAATTGGATCCGGAGAGGTGGGCGCGATGACGTCCAGCGCGCGCGGCTGGTGGCGCAGCAACGCCCTCGCGCTCGGCCTCGTCACCGTCCTGCTGCCCGCCACGGTCCTCGGGATCGGATGGTGGCAGTGGAAGTACGCCTACCCCGACTCCGGTCAGCCGATCTGGGCCGTCGAGCCCGGCGCATCCGGCACCGTCGACCTTCAAGAAGCGACCTGGGGGCCGGTGCGGGCGAAGGAGGTGTCGGACACGAAAGGCCTCGACATGCCACGGAACGCGAAGCTCATCCTCGTGGGAGTGAAGGTGACGCCCACGGCCGACAAAGGGCCAGGCTGCTGGGCGCCGAAACTCGTCGAGAAGAGCACGGGGAGAGTGTGGCTTTCGGCGCGCACCGAGCTGGGGCTGCTGTGGGACGACGAGGAGCCCGAGGACTGCGTACCCACGCTGGAAGGCGAGAAGGCCGAGCCCTACGAGCTGGTCCTGCCGTACGTCGTCCCCGACGACGTACGGGGCCCGTTCTGGGTCGAGGTGGAACCGCTCTTCGCCGAGTCACGATTCGTTCGCTTCAGCGTCGACCCCTGATTCGCATCAGTCCGGCGGATTCAGGGGCGGCGCCGGGGCACCGGGAGGCAACGACGCCGTCATGTCGACCGAATCGCCTGCTCCCCCACGAAGCCGCGCCGCGGGCAGGGCTCCCGCGGCCGCAGTGATGGCCGCTGCGTCGACCTCTTCCGCGGTGGCGGGCGCCGCCGCGTCGGTGCGGGCCTCCTGCGCACGGCGCAGCATCCCGAACGTGGTGTCGTAGGCGCCGGCGATCAGGGCGAAGCGGATCGGCTCGACGATGAGCGGCGGGATGAGGAAGATCACCGGCCAGTACACGGCCCAGAACAGGTCAGCGTCGTGCGGTCCGATCCACCGGCTCACCCCGTAGCGCAGCCATGACTCGGCGACGATCACGACCGTGTAGAGCAAGGCATAAGAGGCGATGATCACCGGCCCCGCCCGCCACATCAGCAAAATCGCCCGCCAGATCGGGAGAAATCGCGAGCCGAGCTCCGTGCCCAGGTCGCGCAACCGGCGCATCACCGGATTGGGCACCTGTGCGACGCGATCCCGCATCTCAGTGACGAGGCGGTGCTGGATCTGCAGCTTCTCTGCGACGATCGCCTGTCCGTAGACGACACCCGCCACGGTGAGCCATGCCAACGGCGCGAGCAGGACCGGACCGGCCTGCGAGAGGAGCCAGCCGACCCCGTCGCCCAACCAGACGATCGGCGGGAACCAACCCCCGAACGCCGTTCGCACCTCGCCGAGCCAGGCCATCACCGCCCGGTTGTCGACCCAGGTCGTGGCGGCGTCGGTGAGGTCCTTCAGCAGAAGGATCGAGAAGAACACCCAGACCACCTCGCAGTACACCGCGAGCACCGCGAAGGTCCGGGGCAGCCTCTTCGACCAGCGGCCCCACGCCCACCGTGCGCCGAAGGCGACGACGATGATGAGTACGGTCCAGACGTTGAACGAGAGCTCGAGCACGTTGTCGCCCGGGTCGAAGGTGCGATCGGTGCCGAGCGTGGCGCCGATCTCCTCCTTGTTCTTGGCGAGGGCGCGCAACCCGTACGCTTGCACGTCCTCGCGCAGCAGGCCCTGCGCGGCATACACCGCGAAGAACGGCAGAATGCTCGCGAGCAGCGCCGTAAGGAAACTGCGGCGGCGTTCACCGACGGACTCCGGTACCGGCGCCACGCTCTGCAGGGAGCGCAGGCCGTCACGCATCGACAGCAGGATGCCGACCAGGCTGATCAGCCGGGCCAGCACCGCGAACGGAAGGATCAGCAGTCCGCCGACTGAGCTGTAGGCGCCGACGAAACCGGCCAGCTCCGTGACCCAGTAGTTCGCGATTGTCCCCGCCAGATACCACGCGAGCATCGCCGGCCAGTGCATCCACAGGACCCGGCCGGTCGTCCGAAGTATCGCCCCCACGGGCTCAGATTAGCGCGCTCGCTCCGCGGGCGACGAGGCCCACCGCGCGCATGCCTCAGTCCGCCCAGACGCTCGGCGCGGGCGCCTTGGTCGGCGGCAGCGCGGACGCCGCAGCCCAATCGTGGATCCAGTCCTCGACGCCGGGTACATCGTCCGGACGGCCCAGCGCGCCGAAGAACTCCTCGTGCGAGACGGTCCCCCCGGTGCGGCGCAGCATGCGCGCGCGCACGATCACCTTGGCGTACACCTCGCCGTCGACCACGGCGCGGTGCTCCAAGAACAGCGCTTTGTCGTCGTGCCCGATGAACCGGGACTCGACGTCGAAACGCTGCCACAGCTCGAGCGACTTGCGGAAGGTGATCGTCTCGCTCGAGACCACGGCGTACCAGCCGCGCTCCTTCATCGCGTCGAACAGCCCGGTGCGGATCAGCAGATCCCATCGGCCGAGGTCGAACAGGGACAGATACCGGCCGTTGTTCATGTGCCGCAGGATGTCCAGATCCGTCGGCAGCGTGGTGAGACGGATCCGCCCGACCGCCGTCGGAGCCAAGGTCTGCCCCCGGCGGGAGCGCCGGCGTGCAGAGAGGACGACGAGCAGGGTGCGCCAGATCACGTTCACACGAGGAGCGTAGTGAATCCGGCACGGATTCCCCTGATCGATTGTCGGATTCACACAGTCCCGGCACGACGTGTCAGAGTGCCCATAGAGCCGATGTCACTCGATTTCGCGTCCGCGCACGGCGCGCGTAGAGTCGCGAACATGAGCGCCGAAGCCCTTCCCACCGTCACCGTCCGGCCCGTTCGCGATGTCGATGCCGAAGCGCTCGGCCGTGTGCACGCGAAGTGCTGGCACGAGACCTACGACCACCTGATCAGCACCGCCACGCTCGAGGCCGTCTCGCCCAAGCGACTCGCCGAGCTGTGGACGCACTGGGCCTCCCAGGGCGAGGAGTACCGCATGAGCGCGGCGCTCGTCGACGGCGAGATCGTCGGCTTCGTCGGCTCCGGTCCCGCCCGGGACGAGAACCCCCCGGCGGAGCGCGAGCTCTACTTCATCTACCTCCTCGACGCCTGGCACGGCACCGGCATCGGCCAGCGTCTGTTCGACGCGGCCGTCGGCGCCGGCGAGAACTCCTACCTCTGGGTCGCCGAGGACAACCCCCGCGCACACCGCTTCTACGTGCGCAACGGCTTCACCCTCGACGGCGCCAACCAGCAGGAGCCCTTCCTCGGCGAGACCATCAAGGAAGTCCGCTTCGTGCGCTGACCCCTGCCGCGCTTCTGCGTCGAGGCCCCCTCCCAGCACCCGCACCCCTCGGGCGTGCGCCACTAGGAGGGGGCCTCGATGCTGCGAGGGGCGTGGACGGATCCTGCCACTGTGCACTTGTCCCACGCAGGGTGCGCCGCACGGCCGCGCCAGCACGGGGCACGCCACCTCACAGGGCACACCTTCTGCGTCGAGGCCCCCTCCCAGCACCCGCACCCCCTCGGGCGTGCACCGCTAGGAGGGGGCCTCGATGCTGCGAGGGGGCGTCGGCGACGGATCCGGCCGCGAGGGCACCGGATCTACCGGCCCGACACCTGGCCGAACACCTTCGCGATGGGGGCGACCACGAGCGGCCGTGCGGCGAGCCAGCCCCCGGCGATCACGACGAGCGAGAGCACGAACACCCAGAAACCGGTCCAGGTCACCGCGTCCTGCGAGGCGAACATGTGGTTCAGGTTGCGGAGCATGCCGGTGAGCAGCACGAGCGCCACGTGCACCACGATGAACGCCGTGAAGAACAGCATGGTCGGGAAGTGCACCGCGCGGGCGAGCTCGATCGGATACGCCTTCGACAGGCCCTCGGCCTTCTTCGGCCACAGCCCCGACATCCGGAACCCGGTGACGATGGCCACGGGCGCGGCGAGGAACACGATCGTGAAGTAGGCGAGCTGCTGCAGGCTGTTGTAGTTGACCCAGCCGTTCTCCGTCGGCCAGTCGAACGACACGTACTGCAGCGCGGCGGACAGCGCGTTCGGGAACACGTCCCAGCTCGTCGGCACGATCCGCATCCACTGCCCCGTGACGAACAGCAGCACCACGAAGATCACGCCGTTGACGATCCAGAGCAGGTCGAGCCCCTGGTGGAACCACAGCGTCAGGCTGATCTTGCCCTTGGGGTTGCCGCGCGGTGTCCAGAACGCGGTCGGACGCTTCTGCGTGCGCACCTGCAGGCCCGAGCGGATGATCAGCGTCATCAGGAACACGTTGAAGAAGTGCTGCCAGCCGATCCATCCGGGGATCCCGACGGGCGCCCCCTCGGGCAGGTGGTACTCGCCCGGGTAGGTCGTCAGGAAGTCCTGCATGAACGGCAGACTGAGGAACGCACGCACCAGCACGATCGCAGCGCCGGCGAGGACCGCGAGTCCCGCCGCGGCGAACAGACCGCCGATCGCCTGCAGCCAGGTCGGGCGGAGCCTCGATGCCGCGGGCTCCGTGACGGCGCGGCGCGGCGCCGACCCGTTCCAGACGGTGCGCGTGAACGGGAGCGGTGCCGAGACATCGGGGCGAGCGGCGACAGCCGTCGACGGCGCCTCCGGTGCGGTAGCCGCCGCGACGGGCGCAACCGCAGCGGACTCCGTCGCGTCGGAAGGAGCGGATACGACCACGCTCTCGGCCGCGACGGCGGTTCCGGCCGGAGGCCAGGGGTCTCCCCCGCCGACACGCGGCAGACCGCGGCGCAGGGCGGATCCGGCTTGTTGCGGCGCAGCGACGACGACCGCGGAGGCCGCGGGGGCGCTTGCGACCGCCGGGGCGGCCTCGGCCGCTGAGCCTGTCGAAGCGTCCGAGACGACAGGGCGAGTCGCTTCGACAACCTCAGGGACCGGGCTTACGGACGCTCCCGCCGGAGGCCAGGGCTCACCGCCCGCGGTACGCGGCAGGCCACGGCGCAGGACGGATCCGGCAGCTGCCGCGCCCGCGGTGTCGCGCGCCGGATCCGCCGACGCCGAGATGCTTTTCGTGTCTCCGCCGACCATCGGAGCGGCGTTTTCCATCCTCGACGCCGAACTCACCGGCGAAGAGATGGATTCCGCTGCCACAGGAGCGCTCGGAGCGGCGTTCTCCATCTCGGCGGCACGCTCGTCGGCGGGCGCCGTCGCGATGACCTCCGCGACCGCCGCGACCACGCCGGCGGGCGGCCAGGCCTCGCCTCCGCGGATGCGGGGCAGTCCCCTGCGCACGGTGGTCATCGCTACTTCTTCCGCGCCCGCAGCGCCTCGATCACCTGCGGCACGACCGTGAACAGGTCGCCCACGATGCCGAAGTCCGCGACGTCGAAGATCGGCGACTCCGGATCCTTGTTGATCGCGACGATCGTCTTGGCGGTCTGCATGCCGGCACGGTGCTGGATCGCCCCGGAGATGCCGAGCGCGATGTAGAGCTGCGGCGAGACCGAGACACCGGTCTGACCCACCTGATGCGCGTAGGGGATGTATCCCGCGTCCACCGCGGCACGGGAGGCGCCGATCGCACCGCCGAGCTCGTCGGCGAGGTCCTCGACGAGGGAGAAGTTCTCCTTGGATCCGAGTCCGCGCCCACCCGAGACGACGACCTTGGCGCCGCGCAGCTCGGGCCGGGACGAGGCCGCCTCGACGGCTTCGATCGGCTCGCCGGTCGCGACGGGCGCACCGGACGCCTCCACCGCGAGCGCCTCGACGCGGGCGTCGGCCACGACCTCGGCGCGCGCGTCGATCGCGCCCTGACGCACGGTGATCACGGGAGCGCCGAACGTCGGAGCGGAGTCGGTGAGGAACGCCCCGCCGTAGACGGAATGATGCGCCACCACGCCCTCGTCGTCGCGGGAGACGCCGATCGCGTCGACCGACAGCGCCAGCCGCTCGCGCACCGCGAAGCGCGCGGCGGCGTCGCGGCCCGCGATCGAGTTCGAGACGAGCACGGCGTCGGGGCGGACCGCACGGTACGCGGCCTGCAGCGCGTCGACCACGGGGACGGTCACGGATCCGCCGTCGACGTCCGCGGTGAGCACGACCTGCGCGCCGGCCGCGAGGACGGCGTCGACCGCCGCCTCCGCGGTACCGGCAGGGGCGGCCACGAGCGCGACCGGGGAGCCCAGCTGCGCCGCAGCTCCCAGCAGGCCCGCGGTCGTCGGCGCGGCGGCACCCGCCGGAGTCACATCGACGAGCACCAGGATCGAGTCGGAGGGGTACGCCATGCTCACACCAACCTGTTCTGCGCGAGGAACTCGACGAGCTGCGCTGCGGCGTCGCCCTCGTCCGTGATCTTCACACCCGCGGCGCGCGGCGGCTTCTCTGCCACCGCGGTCAGGATCGCCTGCGGCGCCTCCGCCGGATCGGTGCTGATGCCCAGGTCGGCCAGCGAGAGCACCTCGAGCGGCTTCTTCTTCGCCGCCATGATGCCCTTGAAGTTCGGGAAACGCGCGTCGGGCAGCGCCTCGGTGATCGAGATCACGGCCGGGAGCGGCGCGCTCACCTGCTGGGATCCGAAGTCCGTCGCGCGAGTACCGGCCACCGTGTCGGCGCCGATGGTCACGGCGCTGAGCGCCGTCGCCTGCGCGAACCCGAGGTGCTCGGCGAGCATCGCGGGGATCACGCCTCCGGATCCGTCCGTGGAGAGATTGCCGGTGATGACCAGATCCGGCGCACCGCGCCGGATCGCCGCCGCGAGCACCGCAGCGGTCAGCCCCAGATCGGCGCCGTGCAGCGCCTCATCGGACACGTGCACCGCGGATCCGGCGCCGATCGCGAGTGCCCGGCGGATCGACGCGGTCGCCGACTCCGGTGCCATCGACAGCGCCACGACCTCGGTCCCGGGGTTGGCGTCGGCGTAGCTCAGTGCGACTTCCAGCGCGCGCTCGGTGATCTCGTCGAGCACGACGTCTCCGGCTCCGCGATCGGCCAGACCCGTCTCCAGGTCGAGCTTGCGGTCCCCGTAGGTGTCGGGCACCTCTTTCACCAGGACGAAGATCTTCATCGAGCCTCCTCACGCGACCTCGATCGGCCGGTCCGGCCGCGGGCGGAATCGCCTCGGTTACCGGGCGATAACGTGGTGCCAGCGTACCTCAGCGCCGTGCCGGATCCGACCGCGCCCGACACCGGCGGACACACCCTGGCGCAACCCTCCAACCCGGACGCCATTCCGCCCGCAGAGCCTTGGCGGAGCGCTACGAACACGCCCGCACAGCGATTCTCGGGGGATCCGGATCCGGTTCGCGCCCCGGTAACGTAGGGGAATGGCCCGCCCGCACCCCCTGCCCGTCGACCCTCTCGCCGAGGCGAAGCGGCAGTGGCTCATGCACGGCTGGGACCACGCCGCCGACGGCATGTCGCTGGTCACCTCGGTCATGCGGGCCCAGCAGCTGCTGCTCGCGCGGGTGGACGCCGCGCTGCGCCCGTTCGCGCTGTCGTTCGCGCGCTACGAGGTGCTGCGCCTCCTCGCGTTCAGTCGCACGGGCACTCTGCCGCTCTCGAGCGTGGTCGCGCGCCTGCAGGTGCACGCGACGAGCGTCTCCAGCACCGCGGACCGGCTGGTCCGCGACGGCCTCATCGCCCGGCACCGCGATCCGCACGACGGCCGCGCGGCGCTGCTCGAGCTCACCGAGGTCGGCCGCGAACTCGTCGAACGCGCCACCACGTCGCTCAACGACGAGGTGTTCGCCGCCCCCGGCATCTCCGCTGAGGACTCGGCCGACCTCGTCGCGATCGTGGCGCGCATGCGCAAGGCGGCAGGCGACTTCGCGGATCCTCGTCCGCAGCCGGATCCCCTCTGATGAGTTTCTTCGTCCTGGAACGGACGATCGCCGCTCCGCTCGAGCGGGTGTTCGCCCTCTCCCTGGACGTCGGCGTGCACGTCGACTCGATGGCCGCGCACGACGAGCGGATCGCCGACGGCGTGCGCGCGGGCCGGATGGCGGAGGGCGACACGGTGACCTGGGACGCGCGGCATTTCGGGATCCGCTTCCGGATGACCTCGCTCGTGTTCGACGTGGACGAGCCTCACGGCTTCTCCGACCGGCAGATCCGCGGCCCGTTCGCCGAGTTCCGGCATCGGCACACGTTCTCGTCCCTCCCGGCTGATACGGCGCGGGGCATCCACGGCACTCTCATGCGCGACGAGATCGAGTTCCGCTCCCCGTTCGGCCCGCTCGGTCGCATCGTCGACGCACTCGTGATGAGGCGGCACCTGATCCGGCTCATCGAGCAGCGCAACGACACGCTCGCCGCACAGGCGGAGCAGTCATAGGCTGGCCGGCATGAGCGAGCTCCGCATCCGCACCGTCCTCGAGCCCATGGGCCCGGCCGGCGCCATCGTGCTCACCGACGCGCAGGTCGCCGAGGTCAGCACCGCGAAGGCCTTCCCCGTCACGGTGACGATCGGGGCGAACACGGCCCGCCTCCGACTGGGGCGCATGGGCGGGAAGAACCTCATCGGCTTCAGCAAGGCGAACCGCACGGCGATGGGCCTCGAACTCGGCGACGAGTTCGACGCGGTGATCGCCGCGGACACGGCGGAGCGGACGGTCGAGGTGCCAGAGGCGCTGTCCTCCGCTCTCGCCGACGCCGGGCTCACCGCCGCCTACGAGGCGCTGAGCTTCACGCGCCGCAAGGAGCTCGCCGTCTCCGTCGCCGATGCCAAGCAGGATGCGACGCGCGAGCGCCGCATCGCCAAAGCGCTGGACGAGCTGCGCGGCTGACGCGACGCCCCCGGGGTCGTTGAGCGAGCCCGGCCGAAGGCCGAGCGAGACGAAACGCGGCGCCCTTGCCAGCACGAGGCAGGATCCGGGTCCGTTGGGTCATGGCTTCACTCATTAAGTTGTGTACAACTTAATTGTGTGCAATTCTTTTCGCATGGCTGCAACCGACGAGATGGTGTGCTTCGCGCTCTATGCCGCGACCCGCGCCACGACCCAGGCCTATCGCGCACTGCTCGAGCCCTGGGGCCTCACGTACCCGCAGTACCTGGTGCTCGTGACGCTGTGGCTGGACGGCGACCAGACGGTCTCGTCGCTCGGCGACCGCCTGCAGCTCGACTCCGGCACACTGTCCCCCCTTCTTCGCCGCATGGAGAGCAGTGATCTGATCGTGCGCGAACGGCGCTCCTCCGACGAGCGCGTCGTCTCGATCGGGTTGACTCCTCACAGCCGCCGACTGCGCGAGGAGCTCCGCGAGATCCCTCGTCAGATCGCCGAGGGATTCGCCCTCCCCGACCGCACGAGCGCGGAGGACCTCATCCGCACGCTGCACGCGATCTCATCCTCCATGCACGAGGTTGCCGCCGCCGGCGCGCCGCAGCCCTCACCCGTTCGAACATCCGCACCTCGATCCGAAGGAGATCGCTCATGAACGTCCTCTACACCGCAGAAGCCGTTGCGACGGGAGCCGGCCGCAACGGACGGGTCGTCACGACCGACCGTCGCGTCGATCTGGATCTCGCGATCCCCCGCGAGATGGGCGGCTCGGGCGATGGCGCGAACCCCGAGCAGCTCTTCGCCGCCGGTTACAGCGCGTGCTTCCACTCGGCGCTCCAGTCCGTGGCCCGTGCGCAGAAGGTGTCGATCTCCGACTCCTCGGTCGCCGGCCGCGTGCAGATCGGCCCGAACGGCCAGGGCGGCTACCAGCTCGCGGTGCGCCTCGAGGTCGTCCTCCCCGGGCTCGAGCAGTCCCAGGCGCAGGCTCTCGCAGACGCCGCGCACCAGGTCTGCCCGTACTCCAACGCGACCCGCGGGAACATCGAGGTGACGGTCGTCGTCTCGGAGGACTGATACGGCGGCGCGGATCACGACCGTCGCCCGCCAGCGCGGGCCAGAGGGCTCAGTCGCCGTCGTACACGTAGGCGTCGAAGCGGGCGGGGATGTTCATGCGCTGCCAGGCGAGCTCCTCGTCTCGGCGGGAGCGGTCGCCGGGGAATGCCCGGGCGGTGTGCCGCGGCACCTGCCTGCTGTGCCCCGCGAGGTGCGCGACGGCCACGGCCTGCCCGCATACGCGGGCGGCGGCGACGGCGCTCGGATCCTGCGCCTGGCGCGCGGCCTCGTGGCAGGCGAACGCCTTCTCCCGCACGGCGTCGATGTCGAGCTCGCCGCGCAGGAAGGCCTCCGCGGCCGCGAGCGCCTGGTGCGGGCGGTCGTCGTCTGGACGCTCGGCCTGGAAGAGCGGCAGGAGCCGCTCGGCGCAGGCAATGGTCCAGCCGACCAGCTCGCGCCGGTCGTCCTCCGAGAGGCGCAGATCCTCGATGTCGGGCAGCGCGCCGTCGGCGAAGAGCGGCACGACGTTCGACGCCGGATCCTCGCGCCCTGCGGCTTTCTGGCGGGACGGATCCGCGAAGGATCCGAGGGAATGGATGTCTGCCACGGCGATCACCGGTTCACGAACTGCGGCGGACGCTTCTCGCGGAAGGCGGCCATGCCCTCCTTCTGGTCCACCGTGTCGAACAGGGAGGCGAAGGCTTCGCGCTCGATGTCGAGCCCGACCGCGAGCGTGGTCTCCATGGCGGCATCGAGGGTCGCCTTCGCAGCGATGATCGAAGGCAGCGACTTCGACGCGATCGTCTCGGCGAGCGTCGACGCCTCGGCGAGCAGGTCGGCGGTCGGCACGATGCGCGACACCAGACCCGCGCGCTCGGCTTCCTCGGCGCCGATGATCCGCCCCGACAGCACGAGTTCGGCGGCCTTGTAGTACCCGACCGCGCGGATGAGCCGCTGCGTGCCGCCCATGCCCGGGATGACGCCGAGGTTCACTTCGGGCTGGCCGAACTTCGCGTTGTCCGCCGCGAGGATGATGTCGCACATCATGGCGAGCTCGCATCCGCCGCCCAGGGCGAAGCCCGACACGGCGGCGATGACCGGGGTGCGCACGGCGGCGAAGTCGCGCCACACGCCGAAGTGGTCGGTCGCGGTGATCTCCGCGGCGGACATCGCCTCCATCTCCTTGATGTCGGCGCCCGCGGCGAACGCCTTCTCCGAACCGGTGACGACGATCGCTCCGACTCCCGGATCCGCGTCGAACGCGGTGGCGGCGGCCGTGACCTCCTCGGCGACCTGCGAGTTCAGCGCGTTGAGCGCCTGGGGCCTGTTCAGGGTGATCCAGCCGACTCGTCCGCGCTGCTCCGTGAGGATCGTCTCGTACTCGTTCGTGGCCATGCTCATCCTTTCGCCGCACCTTCGTGGCGCTTCCAGTATCTCCGATGTCGGTGAACGGACGGTGTCGGCACTGCGGAACCGCGAGACTCCAACTGGGCGACGAGACTGCACGCGTGCGGCGCAGTCTCGTCGCCCAGTTGGAGTCTCGCGGTCAGGAGGGTCCGCTCAGGGGCGGGTCCGCGGTCAGGACGCGTCGCGGATGTCCGTGATGATCCCGGAGAAGTCGCGACCGGCGCCGGAGCCGGCGGCGAACGTCGCGTAGATCTGCTGGGCGAGCCGGCCCATCTGCGCGTCGGTGCCGGTGCCCTCGATCGCCTGCAGCGCGAGTCCCAGATCCTTCGCCATGAGCGCACCCGCGAATCCCGGCTGATAGTCGCGGTTGGCGGGGCTCGTCGGCACAGGACCCGGCACGGGGCAGTTCGTCGTGATCGACCAGCACTGGCCCGACGCCTGCGACACGACGTCGAACAGCGCCTGGTGCTCCAGCCCCAGCCGTTCGCCGAGCACGAAAGCCTCGGCCACGGCGATCTGCGAGATGCCGAGGATCATGTTGTTGCAGACCTTCGCAGCCTGCCCGAGCCCCGGACCACCGCAGTGCACGATGCGCTTGCCCATCGTCTCGAGCAGCGGCAGCGCGGCGGCGAAGTCCTCGTCCGAGCCGCCCACCATGAAGGCGAGCGTGCCGTTCTCCGCCCCCACCACACCGCCGGAGACCGGCGCGTCGATGTTGCGATGCCCCGCCTCGATCGCCAGCTCGTGCGCGGCGCGCGCCTCGTCGACGGCGATCGTCGAGCTCTCGATGAACAGGGTTCCGGGGTCGGCCGCGGCCAGCAGCCCGTCCTGATACGCGGCGATCACGTGCTTGCCCGCGGGGAACATCGTGATGACGACGTCCGCGCCGGACACCGCATCCACCCCGAACTGCGCGACCGGCAGCCCCGCGGCGGAGGCGGCGTCGACCGCGGCGGGCACGACGTCGAAGCCGATCACCTCGTGCCCCGCAGCGAGCAGGTTCTTCGCCATCGGGAGGCCCATGTGACCGAGCCCGAGGAACGCGATCCGCGTCATGATGCAGGCCGCATCGACGCGGATCCGGAGGGGCGCAGCATCTCGCGCCCGACGATGAGTCTCATGATCTCGTTCGTCCCTTCCAGGATCTGATGCACCCGCAGATCACGGACGACCCTCTCGATCCCGTAGTCCTGAAGGTACCCGTACCCGCCGTGCAGCTGAAGGGCCTTGTTGGCGACGTCGAAGCCGGCGTCCGTCGCGAAGCGCTTGGCCATCGCGCAGCGCATCGTCGCGTCAGGCGCCTTCTCGTCGACGGCCTGCGCGCCGTCGCGCACCATGAGCCGCGCGGCCTGCAGATCCGTGCGCATGTCGGCGATGGCGAACAGGATCGACTGCTTCTCGGCGAGCGGCTCGCCGAACGCCTCCCGCTCGTGCACGTACTGCACGGCGCGGTCCAACGCCCACTGCGCGCCGCCGATCGAGCAGGCGGCGATGTTCAGGCGGCCGCCGTTCAGGGCGCTCATCGCGATCGCGAAGCCCTGCCCCTCGGATCCCAGCATGTTCGTCGCGGGAACCCGCACGCCGTCCAGGATCACCTGGCGGGTGGGCTGCGCGTGCCACCCCATCTTCTTCTCCGGTGCGCCGAAGCTGAGGCCCTCCGCGCCGCCGGGGACGAGGAAGGCGGTGATGCCGCGCGCGCCCGGAGCCCCGGTGCGCGCCATCACGATGTAGACCGCGGCCTCGCCGGCGCCGGAGATGAACTGCTTCACCCCGGTCAGCACGTACTCGTCGCCGTCGCGGATCGCGCTCGTCGCGAGCGCAGCCGCGTCGGATCCCGCCCCCGGCTCCGTGAGGCAGTAGCTGCCGAGTCCCTCCATCGAGATGAGTTCGGGCATCCAGCGCGCGAGCTGCGCGTCGGTGCCGTAGCCGTCGATCATCCAGACGACCATGTTGTGGATCGAGATGTAGGCGGCGATGGTGGGATCGCCCTTGGCGAGCTCCTCGAAGATCGCGACGGTGTCGACGCGCTCGAGCCCGGTTCCCCCGGACTCCTCGCGCACGTAGATCCCGCCGAGTCCCAGCTCGCCGGCGCGCATCAGGGTGTCGCGCGGGAACAGGTGCTTCTCATCGCGCTCTGCGGCGAACGGGGCGAGCTCGGTCTCGGCGAACTCGCGCACGGCGCCGAGGATGGCGGCGCGCTCCTCGCTGGTCATCGTGATCGGGGTGGCGACGGTTGTCATGTCGTGTTCCTTCTGGCGTTTCTGCGTGCGTGCGGCCGGGTCAGTGCATCGTGGGGATGACGAAGCTGGCGCCTTCGCGGACGCCCGCGGCCGGCCAGCGGCTCGTCACGGTCTTGGTCTTCGTGTAGAAGCGGAAGGCGTCGGCGCCGTGCTGGTTGAGGTCGCCGAAGCCGCTGCGCTTCCAGCCGCCGAACGTGAAGTACGCGATCGGCACGGGGATCGGCACGTTCACGCCGACCATGCCGACGTTGACGCGGGCGACGAAGTCGCGGGCCGCGTCGCCGTCGCGCGTGAAGATGCCGACGCCGTTGCCGAACTCGTGCTCGGACGCCATCCGCAGCGCCTCCTCGTAGTCGGCCGCGCGGGCGATCACGAGCACCGGTCCGAAGATCTCCTCGCGGTAGATCGACATGTCGGTCGTGACCCGGTCGAACAGGGTGGGGCCGAGGTAGAAGCCCTCCTCGTGACCGGAGACGGAGATGCCGCGCCCGTCGGCGAGGAGCTCGGCACCCGCGTCGACCCCCTGCTGGATGTAGTCGTTCACGCGCTCGACTGCGGCACGGTTCACGAGCGGGCCGTAGTCCATGCCCGGCTCGAGCGAGGGCCCGACCTTGAGCGCCGCCACCCGCTCGGCGAGCTTCGCGGCGAGCGCGTCGGCGGTCTCCTCGCCGACCGGCACGGCGACCGAGATCGCCATGCAGCGCTCCCCCGCCGAACCGTAGCCGGCGCCGATGAGGGCGTCCGCGGCCTGGTCCAGGTCGGCGTCGGGCATCACGACGAGGTGGTTCTTCGCGCCGCCGAAG
This sequence comes from Microbacterium azadirachtae, assembly GCF_000956505.1. Taxonomy (GTDB): domain Bacteria; phylum Actinomycetota; class Actinomycetes; order Actinomycetales; family Microbacteriaceae; genus Microbacterium; species Microbacterium azadirachtae_A. Next base: position 25,456 of record NZ_JYIX01000019.1, read on the forward strand.
CACTGGGCGCGCTTGCCGTGCGCGTTCGCGGTCGTGTAGATGTACTCCGCGATCGGGGTGGATCCGACGAAGCCGATCGCGCGCACCCGCTCATCGGTGAGCAGCACGTCGACGGCCTCCTTGTCGCCGTGCACGACGTTGAGGATCCCGGCGGGGAGGCCGGCCTCCAGGAACAGCTCGGCGATCCGCACGGGCACAGAGGGGTCGCGCTCGCTGGGCTTGAGGATGAAGGCGTTGCCGGCGGCGATGGCCGGGCCCATCTGCCAGAGCGGGATCATCGCGGGGAAGTTGAACGGGGTGATCCCGGCCACGACGCCGAGCGGCTGGCGCAGCGAGTACACGTCGATGCCGGTGCCGACGCCCGTCGAGTACTCCCCCTTGAGCAGGTGCGGGGCTCCGACGCAGAACTCGATCACCTCGACGCCGCGCTGAATGTCGCCCTTGGCGTCGTCCAGGGTCTTGCCGTGCTCGCGCGAGAGCAGGGCGGCGAGGTCGTCCGTCTCGTCGCGGATCAGCTCGAGGAAGCGCATGAGCACCCGCGCCCGCTTCTGCGGGTTGGTCGCCGCCCACTCGGGCTGAGCGGCCTCGGCGTTCGCGATCGCGGCACGCACCTCGTCCCCGCTCGCCAGCGGCACCCGTGCCTGGACGGCGCCGGTCGAGGGCTCGAACACCTCCCCCCAGCGGCCCGAGGTGCCGGGGATCGGGGATCCTCCGATGAAGTGGGTGATGTCGCGGACCATCGTGTGCTCCTGGTTCTGCGTCGTCGTCGGCGCTGCCCTTCAGATTACGTGGACCTCCATCTATTTACTAGGGGTTCCATGTAATTCATCGACACCTGTCAGGCCGTTCACCTTCCGGTCACCTTCGACACGTACAACAGACTCTGCGCGGGCTGCGGACGCTGACCGGATCGGGTGCTCGTCTTCCCCGCGCAACGGGATGCGCCCGGCTTTCTCGCACGGGCGCCTACGCGGTCACGAACCGCAGGACCCCCGCCGAATCGGGTCGGCGGGGGTCCTCTCTTCTCTGCGGATCCTCTCCGCGGACGGGCGGGAGCTACTCCCAGGTCACCGTCGGGGTCGCCGCTCCGAAGTCGACGGTCGGGGTGTCCAGGTAGCCGCCGAACGTGACCGTATAGGTCTGTCCGTCGCTGCCCTGCAGCGTCATGTCGACGCTGATCGAGTCGTAGCTGGACACGACCGTGGGCGAGGATCCGCTGGACTCCGGCTCCAGGTTGCCGAGCGCGGCACTGCCGTCGGCGGTGAGCGTGCGGGTGACGGTGCCCTCCACCGGGCTGGCGCCGGAGAGGTCGATCGCCGTGATGTCCATGCCGCAGGGCGTCGCCAGCGTCTTCATCGCGACGCAGCCCTCGACCGCTGTGCGCACGAGCGATCGGAATGCCGCGACTCCGGCGTCGTTCAGCGCGGTCTTCACGTCGTACAGCGCGGCGGCGTCCTCGGGGGAGGCGATCGTCAAGGTCGTGTCGCCGTCGATCGAGAAGTACTTCGAATCCAGTGCGATCTCATAGGCGCCGGGGAACACGTACGCGTTCGTGATGCCCGCCGTCGGCACGCCGTTGAAGGTCGCGTCGAGTCCGCGCAAGGCGTCAAGGGAGACCGGGTTCACGCCGTTCGCGATCTTCCAGGTGTCCTTGATCCGATAGGCCTCATAGGTCACCGACGACAGCGTCTTGTCGCCGATCCGGTACGACGCGATGACGGTGGCCGTGGACTTGCCCTCGCCGCCCTTCGCGACGGAGATGCGGCTGATCGGGGCGAGCCTGTTCGACTCCTTCAGCACCGCGTCGGTGAGGAGCGTCTTGTCCGGCACACCCTCGAGGTAGCCGAGCGCGGTCTTCGCGTCGCCCTTCGAGACGGCCGTCAGATAGGCCTTGACCGTGTCGGCGGCCGTCACGGAGGACCGGGTGATGGCCGGCACCACGAGCAGCGCCACGACCAGGAGCGCGACGAGCAGAAGGGCCGCGCCGCCGCCGATCAGGCCCCAGAGCAGTCCCTTCGAGGTCTTGCGGGGCGGCTGCGGAGCATAGGCCTGACCGGGCTGGACGGGATAGGGCTGGCCGGGTTGCGCGGCGTACGGCTGGCCAGGGTAGGGCTGACCGGGTTGCGCGGCGTACGGCTGACCGGGGTACGCCTGGGCGGGTTGCCCCTGGCCCGGCTGCGCACCGTAGGGCTGCCCAGGGTACGACTGCCCCTGGTCAGGCTGCCCCGATGGCGCGCCATACGGCTGTCCCGGCTGCGCGCCGTACGGCGACGGCTGGCCGGGCGGCGGAAAGGACTGCTCCGGCACCTGAGGCGGCGATTCCGGAGCAGCCGGAGGAACGGCCGCAGCGTCCGCAGCGCCCTCCTCCGGCACCGGCGTCGCAGCCGGCGGAGGCGGTGTCGGGTTCTGCGAACCGGATCCGAAATCGAGCTCATGCCCGCCCTGAAGCGGTTCCCCCTCGGTAGCCATGGACCAAGACTATCGAGCAGCGCCGCATCGTTCGATGTGCAGAACTGCCCCGCTTCAGGCGGAACCGCACCGGGCTCTCCGCGCAGGGGCAGATGAGCAGGTGAGGGTTGACAGGCTCGCTTCCCGTATCTATAAAGAAACTTAGCTAATAGATCTTCAGGAGTTGCGATGACGTCTTCCCCCGCCCCCGGCACCCCCGGCTGGCTCGCCCTGCGCAACGACCAGGCGGCGCTCGCGCTCCTCCTCGACGAGGGTCCTCTGACGCGCAATCGCATCGGCGAGCTGACCGGGCTCTCCAAGCCGACCGCGGCGCAGATCGTGGCACGCCTCGAGGAGGCCGGCCTGATCCGCACCGCGGGCGAGCTCTCCGCCGGCCGCGGTCCGAACGCGGTGACCTACGACGTCCGGCTCGACCACACCCTGGGCGTCGCGATCGATGTGGACGAGACCGTGCTGCGGGCGACCGTCGTCGACGCGCGCGGCACGCGGCACCCGGTCGCGACCGTCGCGCTCGACGCCTCGCACCCGCGCTCCGCCGAGGGCGATGTCCGCCGCGCGATCGACGCCGCCTGCACGGCGGCGGCCGTCGATCCCGCGGCGATCGTCGAGATCGTGATCGGCGTGCAGGCCGCCACGGATCCCACCGCGGATCGCCTGAACTTCACGGACACCCTCGACGGCTGGCCCATGCAGAACGCGCGCGGCGAGCTCGAGGCGGGCCTCGGCATCGCCGTGACTCTGGAGAACGACGTGAACCTCGCCGCGATCGCGGAGCGGGCCGAGGGCGCGGGCACCGAAGCCGCGGGCTTCGCGCTGCTGTGGCTCGGCGAGGGCCTCGGCCTCTCGATCGACCTCGACGGCGCGATCCTGCACGGTGCGACCGGCGGCGCGGGCGAGATCGGCTACCTGCCGGCACCCCGCACGGCGATGGCGATCGACCCGGATGCGGAGGATCTGCAGGAGCTGGTCGGCGGATCCGCGGTCGCGCGCGTCGCGAGCACCGCCCTGGGCATCACCCTCGACTACACGCACGCGCTCGACGCCCTCGCTGCCGCACCCGAACAGGAGAGGATCCTGCCCGCGCTGGCGCAGCGCATCGCGTTCGCGCTGACCCCGGTGATCGCGGTGCTCGATCCGGCGCTCGTGATCCTGGGCGGCCCCACGGGCGTCGCCGGCGGGGCGCCGCTTGCCGACGCGGTCTCCGCGGCTCTGCGTGCCTCGTCGAGCTGGAACCCGACCGTGCACACCACCGGCGCCCCCGCCGATGCGGTACTGCTCGGCGCGCGCCACGTGCTCGTATCGCGTCTGCGCGCACGGATCCTCCCCGACTGACCACCCCCGGGGTGCCCGGGACCACGGCGATGAAGGGGGCGTCAGCCCCTACGAACAGAGAGGTTCACATGAAACGCCACACCATGACACGGCTCGGAGCCGTCGCCGCGATCGCCGTCGCGGGCGTCGTCCTCGCCGGCTGCTCCGGCGGATCAGACACCGCCATCGCCACGAAGGCGCCCGATCACCTGTCCGGCACGGTCACCCTGTGGGAGTTCTTCAGCGACCGCGAGGCCGGCGTCGTGCAGTCCGTGATCGACGACTTCCAGAAGAAGCACCCCGATGTGAAGGTCGACGTGCGCACCGGCCAGGAGGACGACAAGATCATCAAGGCGATCGCCGCGGGCAACGGCCTCGACGTCGCCATCTCCGGGGCCGTCGACAACGTCGGCGCGTTCTGCTCCTCGGGAGCGCTGCGCGATCTGACCCCCTACATCGATCGCGACGGCGTCGATCTGTCCCAGCTTTCAGACGTCGCGCGCAGCTACACCTCGTTCGGCGGCAAGCAGTGCGCGCTGCCGATGCTCGCCGATGTGCAGGGCCTCTACTACAACACCGACCTGCTGCAGGCGGCCGGCTACAGCGCCCCGCCCAAGACCCTCAGCGAGCTCGAGACGATGGCGGTCAAGCTCACGACGTACAACCCCGACGGATCCATCAAGACCCTCGGCTTCAACCCGCTGATGGGCGCCTACGAGAACGCACCCACCGTCTTCGGCGCCGCAGCCGGCGCCGAGTGGATGAAGGACGGCAAGAGCAGCATCGCGTCCTCCCCCGGCTGGAAGGAGCTGATGACCTGGCAGAAGAGCTTCATCGACGAGATCGGCTACGACAAGCTCAAGGCCTTCACGGCGGGCCTCGGCGACGAGTTCTCCGCGAGCCAGGCCTTCCAGACCGGCCAGCTCGCGATGAACCTCGACGGGGAGTGGCGCGTCGCGTTCCTCGCCGATCAGGCCCCCGACGTGAAGTACGGCGTCGCGCCGTTCCCCGTGCTGGACGGTCATGAGGATCTCTACGGAGGCGGGTACTCGTCCGGCACGATCGCGGGTGTCTCCAAGGGATCCAAGAACCCCGAGGCCGCCTGGGCGCTGCTGCGCTACCTGACCTTCGACACCGACGCGGTCGTGAAACTCGCGAATGGCCTGAAGAACGTCCCGACCACGAAGGACGCGCTCGCGTCGTCGAAGCTCGACCTTCCGGATCAGTTCGGCACGTTCCTCGACATCGCGAAGAGCCCGCACCTGACCTCGATCCCTGCGACCGTGATCGGCAGCGCGAACCAGGTGGCGCTCTCCGGCTACTGGACGAAGTTCCAGTCCGGTGGCGGGGGCGACATCGACGCCGGCCTGAAGAAGGTCGACAAGGACATCGACGACCAGCTCGCGCTGAGCGAAGGCCCGTGATGACCGCGACCCTCGCGCCGGGGCGTGCGGAGACTCCTCCGCACGCCCCGGGCTCCCCCGCCCGCCGCCGGCGCGGATCCGCCGCCCGCCGTCGGCGGTGGAGCATCGCCCTGATGCTGGCGCCGACACTCCTCGGTCTCGCCGTCTTCTTCGTCTACCCGCTCGTCGCGAACCTGTACTTCTCGTTCACTCGCTACGACCTCGTCTCGGCGCCGCAGTGGAACGGTTTCAGCAACTACGTCTACCTGTTCACGAAGGATCCGCGGATCGTCACGGCCGCACTGAACACCCTCTGGTTCGTCGTGATCCTCGTGCCGATCAGGATCGTCTGCTCGCTGGCCGTGGCAGGTCTCCTGCTGCGCGCCAGGAGCGCCGGCGGGATCTGGCGCACGATCTTCTACCTGCCCGCACTGGTCCCGCCCGTGGCATCCGTCGTCGCCTTCGTGTTCCTCTTCAACCCGGGGACGGGCCCCGTGAACCTCGTACTGAAGAGTCTCGGCATCCCCGGTCCGCTCTGGTTCAACGACCCGGCGCTCGCGAAGCCCTCGCTCGTACTGCTGGGGGTGTGGGTGATGGGCGACGTGATGATCATCCTGCTCGCCGCCCTCCTGAACGTGCCGCGGGACCAGTACGAGGCGGCCTCCCTCGACGGAGCGAACGGCGTGCAGAAGGTGCGCTACGTGACGATCCCGTCGATCGCCCCTGTGCTGCTGTTCGCCCTCGTGACGGGCATGATCGCGGCCCTGCAGTACTTCACCGAGGCGGCCGTGGCCTCCGGTGTCGCGTCCGGCCGCTCCGGCGCCGCCTCCGGCGGGCTCGCCGCCGACATCGGCTATCCCGAGGACTCGCTGCTCACCTATACGCAGTGGCTGTACGTGCGCGGATTCGCCAACTTCCAGCTCGGCTACGCCGCGGCCATGGCCGTGGTGCTGTTCGTGGTCGCGAGCGTGTTCGTCGCCCTGCTGCTGCGCAAGTCGCGCGCCTTCTCCCCGGAGGACTTCTCATGACCGCGACCGCCCTCATCACCACGGGATCCGCCCGTCCCCCGCGCTCGGTGCGCGGCGGCCGGCGGGTGCTCGTCTGGATCGCGGACCACACCGTGCTCTCGGTGCTCGCGGTGCTGTTCCTCGCCCCGATCCTGTTCGTGCTGCTGACCTCGTTCATGTCGAGCCGGCAGACCCTGACGGCCTCGATCTGGCCTCAGCCGTGGGACCTCTCCAACTACGTCCGCGCGTTCACCCAGGTGCCGCTGGGGCTGTGGTTCCTGAACTCGGCCTTCTACGCGGTGCTCGCCACGGCGTTCATGCTGCTCTCCTCGGTACCGGCGGCCTATGTGCTGGCGAAGATCCGTTTCCGCGGCGCGAACATCATCTTCCTCGCGATCATCGTCGCGATGCTGCTGCCGCCGCAGGTGACGATCGTGCCGGTGTACGTGATGTTCTCGAAGCTCGGGATGACCGGGACGCTGTGGCCGCTGATTCTGCCGAATCTGCTCGGCGATGCGTTCTCGATCTTCCTGCTGCGGCAGTTCTTCCTCACGATCCCCACGGCCTACGCCGACGCCGCGCGGATCGACGGCAACGGCGAGTGGGGCGTGCTGTGGCGCGTGATGGTGCCGATGACCAAGCCCGGCATCGCGTCGGCCGCGATCTTCCTGTTCTTCAACTCGTGGAACGACTACTTCGGGCCCCTCCTGTACGCCTCGGAGAATCCGTCGGCCTGGACGGTCGCCTACGGCCTGTCCACCTTCCACGGAACGCACGGCACCGACTGGGGCACGACCATGGCCGTGACCATGCTCGTGACGATCCCCGTCGTGATCGTGTTCTTCTTCGCCCAGCGCGTCTTCGTCGAGGGCATCAATCTGACCGGCGTGAAGGGCTGACATGAAACTCACCGTCATCGGAGGGGGATCCACCTACACCCCCGAACTCACGGACGGATTCTCCCGGTTGCGGGACGTGCTGCCGATCGACGAGCTCTGGCTCGTGGATCCGGACGACCGGCGCCGGGAGCTGGTCGTGGGGGTCTCCCGGCGGATGTTCGCGCGTGCGGGGCATCCCGGGCGGATCCGTGCGACCGCGGACCTCGTCGAGGGCGTCGCCGACGCGGATGTGGTGCTGATCCAGCTGCGCATCGGGGGCCAGGCGGCCCGGCTCGGCGACGAGACCTGGCCGCACGAGGCGTGCTGCATCGGGCAGGAGACCACGGGCCCTGGCGGGCTCGCCAAGGCGCTGCGCACCGTCCCCGTGGCGCTCGAGGTCGCGGAGGCCGTGCGCCGCCACGCGAAACCCGGGGCGTGGATCGTCGACTTCACGAACCCGGTCGGGATCGTCACGCGGGCGCTGCTCGAGGAGGGCCACCGCGCGATCGGCCTGTGCAACGTGGCGATCGGCTTCCAGCGGCGCTTCGCGCGCATGCTCGACGCGGATCCGACCCGCGTGCGACTCGAGCACGTCGGCCTCAATCACCTCACCTGGGAGCGCGGGGTGCTGCTGGACGGCGCCGATGCGCTGCCGGCGATGCTGCGGGACCGCCTGCCCGAGCTCGCGGACGAGGTCGAACTGCCGGCGCCGCTGCTGCGAAACCTCGCGATGGTGCCGTCGTACTACCTCCGCTACTACTACGCGCACGACCGCGTCTTCGAGGAGCAGCGGCACGAGCAGCCGCGCGCGGAGAAGGTCATGGAGGTGGAGCAGGAGCTGCTGCGGCTCTACGCGGATCCGGCCGTCGACTCCAAGCCCGCGATCCTCGCCGAGCGCGGCGGCGCGTTCTACTCCGAGGCCGCGGTGGATCTCATCGCCTCGCTGCAGAGCGATCGCGGAGACGTGCAGGTCGCGAACCTGCGCAACGACGGCACGCTGCCGTTCCTCCCCGACGACCACGTCATCGAGGTGTCGGCCACGATCGGCGCGGCCGGTCCCGTCGCCGTGCCCGTCGCGCCCCTGCCGGCCGATGTGCAGGGGCTGATCGGCCATGTCGCGGGCTACGAGCGGCTCGCCCTCGACGCCGCACGGCACACCGGATCCGCCGCACGCGGCCGGGAGCTCGTCGAGCGCGCCCTGCTCGCGCACCCGCTCGTCGGCCAGTGGGACCGGGCCGAGAAGCTCGCGGACCTCCTGCTCGCGAACAATCGGGACCACCTGGCATGGGCGCGATGAGCGGCCCGGCCGTGCGCCCAGGACGGGAGCACCCCGCGGCGCCCGCCCGGGGGATCGTGGTCGCGATCGACGGCGGCGGGACCAAGACCGACGCCGTCGCGCTCGATGAGACGGGGGCGGTCGTGGCGCACGTGCGGCTCGGCCCCTCGGATGTGCACCCGGGCCGTGAGGGAGCATCGGTCTCCGTCGTCGACGAGGCCGTGCAGCGGGTGCGCACGGAGGCCGGAGGGGCGCCGCTGTTGAGGGTGGGCGTGTTCCTCTCCGGCCTCGATCACGAGGCGGAGGTCGCGGCCTACCGCGCGCGGATCCTCCCGCTGCCGTGGTTCCGCGGCGACGACGACGTGGACGCGCATCTGGAGAACGACACGTTCGCACTGCTGCGCACCGGCACCCTCGCCGCGGACGCCGTCGCCGTCGTCTGCGGCACGGGCCTCAACGCGATCGGCGTGCGCGCCGACGGCGCCACGGCACGATTCCTCGCCTGGGGCGCGGTCTCGGGCGACTGGGGCGGGGGCACCGATCTCGGCACCGAGGCGCTGCGCCTCGCCGCGCGGGCCCTGGACGGCCGCGGCCCCGCGACCGTGCTGACCACGGCGATTCCGCCGCGCATCGGCCGGCCCGACCTCGCCACGCTCATCGAGGACGTGCACTTCGGACGCCTTTCCGAGGAGCGGCTGTCGGAGCTCGTGCCGGCCGTCTTCGCGGCCGCCGCCGAGGGCGATGCCGTGGCCTGCACGCTGGTGCGGCGCCAGGCCGGCGAGATCGTCGGGATGGCGGCGAGCGCCGCCCGCCGCCTCGGCCTTGAAACTGCGCGGATCCCGGTCGTGCTCGGCGGCGGCATGATCGCCGCTCGTCTCCCGCTGCTGCTCGACGGCGTGCGGCGGGGGCTCGCGGAGCATCTCCCGAACGCCATGCCGACGGTGGTCGACGCCCGGCCCGTCGTGGGCGCCGGCCTGGCGTTGCTCGAGCAGCGCGGCGCGTCGGACGCCGTGCTGCACCGCGCCCGCACCGCGATCGAGCGCGCCGTGGCCGCCTGACGGCCGCGCGCTCTCCGTTCAGGTCGCACTTTTGGCGCTGCCGACCACCTCGGGCCGCCGAAAGTGCGACCTGAACGGGCGGAGTGCGACCTGAACGGCGGCATCCTGCAACATCCGGGAAACACGGGATGCGTACACTCGGGGACGCCACAAGCACGCACTCCCCCGAAGGACCCACCATGTCCGGTACGCCGTCATCCGCGCCCATCACCGTCTCGATCCGCCGCGAGGTCGATCCCGCACGCATCGCCGAGGCCACGGCCTGGGTGCAGACGGGGGTGAACCTCGCGAGCTCTCACCCCGGCTTCCTCGGATCCGGCTGGGTGCGCGACGGCGCGGACTCGCACCACTGGCACATGCTCTACCGCTTCGCAGATGAGGCGGCCCTCGATGCGTGGGAGGCGTCGAGGGAGCGCGCCTGGTGGCTGTCGATGGGCGAAGGCTTCGTGCGCAGCGAGCGCACCCGCCGGAGGACCGGGATCGAGGGCTGGTTCGACGAGCCGTCGACCGAGACGATCTCGGTGCCCTCCTCGACCGGCACGACCACGGTCATGGTCGCGCCCTCGCCGCCGCGCTGGAAGCAGGCGGTGTCGATCTGGCTCGGCTTCTTCCCGGTGAACGTGGTCTTCACCTACCTGATGAGCCCTGTGCCCGGCTGGAACGGCCTGCCGATCTGGCTGCGCGTGCTGGCGACCACCGTCGTCCTGACGCCGATCATGACGTACTGGGTGCTGCCCTGGGTGACCCGCGCGATCCGCCCCTGGCTGAACCGCTGACGCCCCACCACGGTCGTTGCGCGAGAAACGGTCGTTGAGCGAGGACGCGCAGCGACCGAGACGAAACGCGGCGACCCCTCGGGGTCACCGCGTTTCGTCTCGCCTCCGGCTCGCTCGACGACCGGGGCAGGGGATCCGTCAGACCTCGATGTGCCTCTCGTCGACGCCGTCGTAGGCGGACAGCGGGCGGATCAGGGCGTTGGACGCGGCCTGCTCCATGACGTGGGCCGTCCAGCCCGTGACCCGCGACGCCACGAACAGCGGCGTGAAGGTCAGCGTGTCGAATCCGATGAGGTTGTACGCCGGGCCCGACGGGTAGTCGAGGTTCGGGTGGATCCCCTTGCGCGCCACGAACTCGTTCGCGAGCGTCGTGTACAGCGCCTCGACGTCGGGACGGTCGTAGTGCTCCACGAGAGTGTCCAGCGCCGCCTTCATGGTCGGCACCCGGGAGTCGCCGTTCTTGTAGACGCGGTGCCCGAAGCCCATGATCTTGCGTTTCTCCGCCAGCGCCGTGTCCAGCCAGGCGTTCACGTTCGACGCTTCGCCGATCTCGTCGAAGATGTGCAGCACCGCCTCGTTCGCGCCGCCGTGCAGCGGCCCCTTGAGCGCGCCGATCGCTCCGACCACGGCGGAGTACAGGTCGCTCAGGGTCGAGGTGATGACGCGCGCGGTGAACGTGGACGCGTTGAAGGAGTGCTCCGCGTACAGGATCATCGAGCGGTTGAACGCATCGACGACGACCGGATCCGGCTCGGTGCCGAACGTCATCCAGAGGAAGTTCGCGGAGTAGTCCAGGTCGTCCCGAGGGGCGACGATGTCCTCGCCACGGCGGCGGCGCTGCCCGTAGGCCACGATCGCGGGAAGCGCGGCGAACAGCCGGACGCTGCGCTCGAGGTTCTGCTCCGGGGTGCCGCTCGCATCGAGCACGGATCCGGATCCCACCGCGTCCGAGGCGCCGAGCAGGCTCACCGCCGTGCGGATCTCGTCCATCGGGTGCGCCTCGACCGGCACCAGGTCGATCGCGGCCTTGACGTTGGCGGCGAGCGCACGGTGCTCGCGCTCGGTCGCGCGCAGGGCCGCGAGCTGTTCGGCGTTGGGCAGCTCGCCGTTCCAGAGCAGGTACGCGACGGCCTCGAAAGGCTGGGTCGCCGCGAGCTCCTGCACGGGGTAGCCGCGGTAGAGCAGGCTGTTGGTCTCGGGGTTGACCTTCGAGATCGCCGTCGTGTCGACGACGACGCCCGCGAGGCCCTTCTTGATGTCGGGGTCGCTCATGGTGCTGCTCCTTTGCAATTCACGTGGTCGTCGAGCGTCCTTCGTCTCGTCGCTGCGCTCCTCGCTCAGGAACCGTTCCCTCTATCGGTCCCTGAGCGAGCGCAGCGAGACGAAGGGCGCTCAACGCCCGGTGGTGTCGATCGTGAAGTTGAAGACGTTCGTGTCGAAGTGGTTGTACGACTCGTAATCGATCAGGTCGTACAGATCCGCCCGGTGCTGCATCTCGCCGAGCGCAGAGGTCAGACTCCCCTCCTCGTTCAGAGTATCCAGCGCGCGCCCCGTCGCACCCATCGCGATCCGGAGCATCGAGACCGGCCAGATCACGATGCTCACGCCGGCGCTGCGCAGTTGCTCGGTCGTGAAGAGCTCGCTCTTGCCGAACTCCGTCATGTTCGCGAGGATCGGCACGTCGAGCTCGGCGGCCATCCGCTCGAACTCCGCGAGCGTGCGCATCGCCTCGGGGAAGATCGCGTCGGCTCCGGCGTCGACGAGGGCCTTGGCCCGGTCGACCGCGGCGTCCATGCCCTCCACCGCGCGGATGTCGGTGCGCGCCATGATGAGGAAGTTCGGATCCCGCCGGGCGTCGACCGCAGCCCTGATCCGCTTGGTCGCAGTGGACTCGTCGACCACCGCCTTGCCGTCGAGGTGCCCGCAGCGCTTGGGGTTGATCTGGTCCTCGATGTGGGTGCCCGCAAGGCCGGCATCCTCGAGCGTCTGGATCGTGCGGGCCACGTTCATGGGCTCGCCGAAGCCCGTGTCGGCGTCGATGATGGCCGGCAGCTCGGTCATCCGGGCGATCTGCTGCCCCCGCCCCGCCACCTCGGTGAGCGTGGTGAGGCCGATGTCGGGCAGGCCCAGATCCGCCGACAGGACGGCGCCGGAGATGTAGACGCCGTCGAAGCCCTTGCGCTCGATGAGCCGGGCGGAGAGCGGATTGAACGCGCCGGGGAAGCGCAGCAGCTCGCCCGCGGCGAGCCGCTCGCGAAGGATCCGCCGCTTCTCCGCGGCCGGTGTGGTGGCGTACAGCATCAGTCTCTCCTCAGTTCTTCTCAGTTCTTCCTCAGGCCGGCGCCGTGACCGTGTCCCACTTCCGGTTCGGAATCTGCGGGATTCCGAACCGGATATGGGACATCACAGCGCCGAAAACGGGACACGGTCGGTCAGAACAGGCCCTTGGGCGCCGGCGCGGTCGCGAGCACGCCGGGGGCCGCGACGATCGAGAGCTCGGCGACCTCGGCGGCGGTGAGCTCGGGCAGCCGCTGCACGAGGGCGAGGAACCGCTCGATCTCGGCCGGCTCGAGCACCGGCCCCGCGAGGATCCGGAACTTGCGGATGTAGTCCTCGCGCGCGAACGGCCGTGCCCCCAGCGGGTGCGCATCGGCCACGGCGATCTCGTCCGTCACCGTCTCGCCGTTCGTCAGGCGGATCTCGACGCGTCCGCCGAACGCCTTCTCGGCCGGGTCGATCGAGTGGTAGCGACGGGTCCACTCCTCATCCTCGGCGGTGGTGACCTTGTGCCAGAGGGCGACCGTGTCCTCGCGCTGGGCGCGCTCGGGCGCGTAGGAGTCGACGTGGTGCCAGGTGCCGTCCTGCAGAGCCACGGCGAAGATGTACGGGATCGAGTGGTCCAGCGTCTCGCGGGACGCGTGCGGGTCGTACTTCTGCGGGTCATTCGCCCCGGATCCGATCACGTAGTGCGTGTGGTGGCTGGTGTGGATCACGATCGACTCGATGTTCGCCGGTTCCGTCAGCGCCGGGCGCTCGTTGTGCAGCTTCCGGGCGAGGTCGATCCAGGCCTGCGCCTGGTACTCCGCGGAATGCTCCTTCGTGTAGGTGTCGAGGATCGCGCGCTTGGCCTCGCCGGTCACGGGCAGCGGCACGTCGTACGACGCGTCGGGCCCGTCCAGCATCCAGGCGACGACGCCGTCCTCGCCCTCGTAGATCGGGCTCGGGGAAGTCTCGCCGCGCATCGCCCGATCGACGGCCTCGACCGCCATCTTGCCGGCGAAGGCCGGGGCGTGCGCCTTCCACGTGGAGATCTCGCCCTTGCGGCTCTGCCGCGTGGCGGTGGTGGTGTGCAGCGCCTGCCCGACGGCCTGGTAGATCGTCTCGACGTCGAGGCCGAGCAGGGTGCCGATGCCGGCGGCGGCGGCGGGACCGAGGTGCGCGACGTGGTCGATCTTGTGCGCGTGCAGGCTGATCGCCTTCACCAGGTCGACCTGGATCTCGTAACCGGTCGCGATCCCGCGGACGAGCGCGCGACCATCGGAGCCCACGTGCTGCGCCACGGCGAGGATCGGCGGGATGTTGTCGCCGGGGTGCGAGTACTCGGCGGCGAGGAAGGTGTCATGGTAGTCGAGCTCGCGCACGGCGACACCGTTCGCCCACGCCGCCCACTCGGGGCTCGTGCGACGCTCCAGCGCGCAGCCGAAGACGGTGGATCCGGATCCGTTCACCGAGACCGGGTGATCCAGCGCCTGCTGACGGGCGGCGCTGACCGGGGCGCGGGTCAGCGAGGCGGCCGCGACGGACGCGTTGTCGATCACGCGGTTGATGATCATGTCGACGACGTCGGCGTCGACCTCGACCGGGTCGGACGCGATCTCGGCGATGCGCCAGGCGAGCTGCCCCTCGCGCGGGAGCTGCTCGTCGCTGCGGTGCACGCGGAGGTGGTGGGTGACGGTCATGCTCTGGCCTTCTTTCCGGACGGGGTCGTTGAGCGAGCACCGGCGGAGCCGGCGGGCTCGCCAGGGGTCGTTGAGCGAGCACCGGCGGAGCCGGCGCGAGACGAAACGCGGTGGTCTTCCGTGTTCAGCGAGTCGAGGATGCTCGCGAGCGCGTTGTGCAGATGGACGTGGGTGGCGTGCGCGGCGAGGTCGCCGTCTCCGGATCCGATCGCCTCGGCGATCAGCCGGTGCTCGCCGGCGCTCGCGGCGAGGCGCGCGGGCTTGTCGCGCGCCATCCGCCGCACGCGCACGAGGTGGGTGCGCACGGTGCGCAGCGCGGCCGTGAGGTAGTCGTTGCCGACGGCCGCATCGAGCGCCTCGTCGAAACGCGCGATGAGCGCGTAGTACTGCGCGCGCCCCTCCTCGTCCCCGAGCGCCTCCGCGGCGTCGGCGAAGCGGGCGGCGAGCTCCGTGAACTCCGCGCGGCCGTCCGCGGAGGCGGCCGCGCGGGCTGTGGTCTCCTCGAGCGCGCGGCGCAGCGCGAACAGGGCGCGGATGTCGTCGGCGTCGATCGCGGCGACGACCGTGATGCGCGGCGAGAGCTGCTCGACGAGCCCGTCCGCGGTCAGCCGGCGCAGCGCCTCGCGCAGCGGGGTGCGGCTCACGCCGAGCCGCTCGGCCTGCTCGACCTCGGCGAGCACGGTGCCGGCGGCGAGGGATCCGGACTGGATCTCCTCGAGCAGTGCACGGTAGGCGAACTCCCCTGCGCGCATCCCCTCGGCGACGATGGTCATGACGCCAGTGTATACACAAAGGCGACTGATCGGCGCTACTTTCCTAAATGTGCGCTATTTCGTATACATAGATCAGTGCAGGGCCCCGGCCGGCTCCGGAACCGCATCGGGATCCACCTCGTCGACGACGGGCTCCCCGAGCTTCACCAGCACCACGCCGACGAGCACGAGCGCACCGCCGAACGCCTGCAGCAGATCGGGCAGCTGCCCGAGGAACAGCCAGCCGAACAGCAGCGCGGCGATCACCTCGGAGAGGGCCACGAACGATGCGAAGCGCGATCCCAGCCTCCGCGTCGACACGATGCCGAGCACGTAGGCGAGCGCGGTCGCGATCACCCCGACCGCGAGCACCGGCACGAACCACGGCAGCGTTCCGAACCGGTAGGCGACGTCGTGGGTGTTCCAGGCCATCGGCAGGATGCCGGTCGCGCCGGCGACGGTCAGGCCGATCGACCCGATCAGCAGGCCGAGTCCGGCGAGGGCGATCGGCGGCAGCCCGGTGTCGCTGCGCCCCGAGAGCAGGAAGTAGGTCGCGGCGCCCACCATCGCACCGAGCGCCCACAGCACCCCCACCGGGTCGATCCGCGAGCCGGTGAAGATCTCCAGCATGAACACGAGTCCGATGAATGCGACGACGGCGCCGATCATGCCTCGCACGCCGGGGCGCTCCCCGCGCCGGAGCCAGAGCCAGAGCACGACCGCTATCGGCGCCGTGTATTCGATGAGGAGCGCGAGGCCGACGTCCATGACGGCGACGGCCTGGAAGAAGCACAGCTGCGCGGCCGTGACCGCGAGCAGCCCGTACACGACGATCATCCCGGCGTGCTTCCGGACGATCCCCCAGCGGCCGCGCAGCGCGAGCAGCGTCGGCACGAGCAGGACGAGCGCGGCGACCCACATGCGGACCGTGACGGCGGCGCCGGGGCTCCACCCCGCGTCCATGAGACCGCGGGCCCAGGCTCCGCTCATCCCGAAGGAGAGCGCAGCGCCGAGGGCGAAGACCAGTCCGGAACGCATGCCGACGGCGCGCGCGTCATTCGCCACATTGCTCATGACATGTGACGCTACTCGGCGGGGATGTAAGGTGTCAACATGATCTTCACCGATGACACCGAGGAGACCCTCCGGGCCGCCGTGTGGCTCGTGAACTCGGCAGAGGATCCCGACACACTCACCTCTCTGAGCGATGAGGCGGCGTTCCTGGGGCAGTTCGGCTACACCGGACGGCTCGATCGCGACGAGGCCGAGCTGGCGGGACTACGAGGGATCCGTGCACAGCTGCGCACGATGCTGCTCGCGCCGCGCGACGACATGGCCGTCGCCGTCAACGAGGCCCTCGCCGGCATCTCCCTGACGCCCCGCCTCGCCCGGCACGGCCCGCTGGACTGGCACCTGCACGCGGTCGCCGACGACCACCCGCTGCCCGAGCGCGTGATCGTGGAGACCGCGATGGCCCTGATCGACGTGATCCGCGCCGAGGAGGGATCCCGCATCTCGGTCTGCGCCGACGACACCTGCGAAGCCCTCGCGCTCGACCTCTCCCGCAACCGCTCCAAGCGCTACTGCTCCACGGTCTGCGCGAACCGCAACGCCGTCGCCGCCTACCGCGCCCGTCGCGCGGAGGCGTAGCCCCCCGCCCCAGGCTCCCGCCGCTACGGCCC
>NZ_JYIX01000020.1 GCF_000956505.1 Microbacterium azadirachtae
GTTCCAGGGCGGGGGAGGCGGGGGCGCCTTCCGAGGCCTCGGCGAGGCCGCGCAGGCGGTCGTGCTGCACGCGCCCCTCAGTGTGGGGATCCTCGTCGCGGCCGTGGGCCTCGCGATCCTCGGCGGTCTCGTCGCCGGCGCGATCGGCGGATGGCGGGCGGCCAGGCTGAGCCCCGCCGAAGCACTGCGGTCCGCCGCCTGACACCCATTCACCCGAACTGGAGACGACAACATGAGCATCATCGAGACCGAGCCGCAGGCGCTGTACCGGCTGACCGACGTCACCCGCACCTACCGGACGAAGGGACGCACGGTCACGGCGCTGGCCGGCGCGACCGCCGAGATCAGGGCGGGCGAGTTCGTCACCATCCAGGGCCCGACGGGCGGGGGGAAGTCCACGCTGCTGCAGCTGCTCGGCGCCCTGGATCGCCCCTCCGGCGGATCGCTCGCGCTCGGGGGCACCGAGCTGTCCACCGCGTCGAACCGCGAACTCGGCCGCTTGCGCGCCGAGGAGATCGGATTCGTGTTCCAGGGCTTCAACCTCATCCCCACGCTGACGGCGAGGGAGAACGTGGCGATGGCGCTCGTGCCGCTCAAGATCCCGGCCGAGGAGCGCCGCGCCCGCGTGGACGAGTCTCTCGCGCATGTGGGCCTCGCCGACCGCGGCGATCATCTGCCGGGCGAGCTGAGCGGCGGCCAGCAGCAGCGGGTCGCGATCGCCAGGGCGATCGTGAAGAAGCCGCGCGTGCTGCTCGCCGACGAGCCCACCGGCAACCTCGACGAGGAGATGCGCGACGAGATCCTGGTGCTGCTCGAGTCGCTCTGCGCAGAGGGGCTGACCCTCATCGTGGTCACGCACGACTCGGCGGTGGCGAAGCGCGCGCACCGTCGGCTGCGGCTCAAGAACGGCCGCCTGACCGAGGTGTGACCCTCCACCGGCGAGTCGTCCCTGTCAGCGGACCCTCTGGGGCGCGCTGACAGGGACGACTCGGATATGGAGAGGCGCTCAGAGCGGGCCGGTGCTCGTCTCGCCCAGCAGCCGGTCGTCGGGCAGCGCCAGGAAGTCGATCGAGGCCTGCAGGGCCAGCGCGTCGGCGAGCCGGCCCTCCGGGCCGTCGATGTGCCCGTTGGCCCGCACCGTCAGCCGCCGCGGCCCGGTGAGCGCGTGGTAGACCGCGAACTGTCCGCGCGGATCGACCGCGGGATCGAGCACGGCGGCCCCGACGTGCACCGGCAGGCGGAGGCGGCGGGCCGCGGTCGCCGCGTCGTGGTAGTCGAGCGTGGAACGTGCCTCGGGATGCGTGCGGAGATGCGTCCGGACGGCCTCTCCGCTCCCGGTGCAGCGCCGGGTGAGCCGGATCGCGTGCGCGCCGAAGCTGGGGACGTCCAGTGCCGCGCGGCGGAAGCGCGCGTCCCACGGAAGCGCCATGGCCCCTATACCGCCGCCGAAGCTGCTGCCGCTGAAGTCGAGGGCGCCCGCGGTGGGAGCAGCCAGGTCCAGCAGCACGGTCGCCGCGCGCCAGACGTCCGCCGCGGCGAAGCGGAGCGAATAGGTGTCCCGGTGCGCGATGCCCGCCAGCACGTGCTCGGCGGGAAGCGCGGGGAAGCGGCTGGGGGCATCGGGGTGGGTCCCCGGCGCGCAGGGGAAGATCGCGGCCGTGTCCGCGGGCACGCGCTCGACGTCGGGGCCCGTGCGGCCCCCGTAGCCGTGCCCGACCACGAGGCCGCGCCGAATGGCGGACGCCGCGTGCGGCACCATGACGAACGCGGTGGCGGGCTCGTTCGCGGAGGAGTCGAAGCGGATCTCGCTCACGCGATGGGTCGGCGTCGCGTCCCCCTCCCGCACGGTCCGCCACGCGACGGCGCCGGTGCCGAACTCCTCGAAGGTCGACTGCCAGAACCGGTCGAAGTCGTCCGGTTCCGGCTGCTCCGGCGTCGGCACGAGCAGTGCTCCGAGTGAATACTCGGTCAGTTCTTCGGGTGTTCCGCCGGGCACCGGCTGACTCCTCACCTGTTGCGTTCCTCCTCGATACTGCCGCGCAGCCGGCATTCGCGTCCTTGCGAGAGGATCCATTGACATCATCGCATATGGATTGCAATATATGCATCATGATTGCAAGGAAGAGTGCGAGAGATGACGAGGGCTCCCTGCAGTGGAGTCGGCGATCCGTGCTGCGCATGCTGGTGATCGCGGGCGTGCTCCCGCCGGTCCTCGGCGCGCAGGCCGGCGGCTCGTCGGCCGCGGCCACCGAGCTCCCCACGGCGACCGGCGCCTACGCGGACGCGCTGCGGCGGCTGGACAAGCCGAACCTGGCGGTGACCCAGGTCGCGCAGCTGGTCGGGACGAACCACCGGATGACCTTCTTCCAGGCCACGTGGGACGGAGGGGCGACCATCGTCCGCGATCTCGAGATCGCGCACGACGGCGGATGGCTCCCCGTGACGGACTCCGCGCACCGCTTCGACGAGCAGTGGGTGGTGTTGAAGGGGGCGCTGCCGTCCGGCAGCGCGCCGGAGCTCTACGGCCCGCTGGCGCCGAGCTGGCTGGGATTCACCTCCTTCCAGGTGCTCGGCCCGCAGGCGATCGAGCTGCGCACCAGCACGGACGACATCGAGCTTGTCGTGCGCTGGCGGCTGGAAGGCGACAATCCGGAAGCCCACCACGTGCTGACCGCGAAGAACGCCGGGGACTACATCGTCGGCTATCAGAGCCAGGACGCCCGGTCGCTCGACGATCTCGACGAGGTGCTGTGCGGTTCGTACCAGCACGCGCTGTCGGTCCTCGACGGCTCGGCTCCGCTCGGGGCATGGGAGCTGTTCGCCCCGATGGCGCTCACGCAGTACGCCGTTGCAGGGATCCCGATCACCTCCGGCGTCTACCTGCCCTCCGAGGTCGCGGAGTTCGTGCACGAGCGGCAGCTCATGTCGGACCGACAGCCCTACGGCATGAGCCTGCGCAACGACAGCCTCGACCTCGTGCCCTGCATGTACTCGCCGCAGCCCGGGCTCCGCACGGCGATGGCGGCAGGGGAGGAGCGCGGCTTCGCGTTCGGCGTGGCCGCCCAGGCGGGCGCCCTCTACGACGCGTACACCGCGCTGTGCCGCGGCGAGTACGGGCTCACGGCATATCGGCGCAACGTCTACGAGCGATCGCTGACCGACGCCGTGCATGCGATG
This sequence comes from Microbacterium azadirachtae, assembly GCF_000956505.1. Taxonomy (GTDB): domain Bacteria; phylum Actinomycetota; class Actinomycetes; order Actinomycetales; family Microbacteriaceae; genus Microbacterium; species Microbacterium azadirachtae_A. Next base: position 3,178 of record NZ_JYIX01000020.1, read on the forward strand.
GCGGACCTGATCGCCGTCGAGCCTGCCGGGGACGACTCGACGGACTACATCCCGTCCTTCTCCGGCTGGTGGAACCGCGCCAAGGGCTTCGTCGACGTGGAGAACGAGGACGCCGTCCGCACTGCTGCGAGCGGGGTGGTGCTCTCCGCGCACTATCTCACGGGCAAGACCGGCGGCACCCTGTACGACCGGCGCGCTCGCCCGCTGATCGAGTACCAGGTGTCGCGCAAGGGGATCGGGCACTCGCCGGTCATCGGCAGCCCGGTCTACAACGACAAGACGCAGTACCGGCTCGGCCGCATCCCCACGGATGCGGTGAACCTGACGGCCCTCTACCAGCTCACCCACGGGCGGAACGCGGGGATCCAGCGACTCGCGGTGCAGGCCACGAAGTCCGGCGTCGTGGGGCAGAGCCGTGCGCCCTTCGCCGTCCCTCTCGCGACCTATCGGGCCACCGGGGATCCCGCCTATCTGGCGGAGGCGAGCCTGATCGGCCGCCGCTACGTGCAGGAGCAGATCCTCACGCCCTATCGCGGCAACGGCCAGCCGCCGGGCGGCTTCGCCTACAGCTTCTCCAAGTACTGGGTCGACCTGCTCGAGCTGTTCGAGGTGACCGGGGAGGCGGTGTTCCTGGAGGGAGCGCATCGCGAGGTGCAGCGATTCATCACGCAGACCGCGGTGCGGCCGGTGCCGGACCAGACCGTCACGGTTCCGGTGGGCCACGTGATCACGCAGCAGTACGACTGGGAGTCCCGCTCATCGCTGCCGCCGTATCCGGTCACGGGTGTGGCGACCGAGACCGTCCCGGCCTGGTACGTCTCTCCCTCGGGTCTCACCTTCGAGGCGCTCTCGTCGTTCAAGCTCGGGGTGAGCGCCGTGACGGATCCCGGCGGAGGGTACGTCTTCAATCCGTGCTGGGCCGGCGCGCTGCTGCGCCTCGCCCACCACACCGGGGACTCGCTGCTGGCCGACGTCGCGCACAACATGGTGATCGGCAGATTCACGACGTACCCCGGCTACTACGGCCGGCAGTTCCAGGTCGCGCACATGAAGCCGGACTTCGCCACGAGCGGTCCCGTCGGGATCACCGGGTACTACTTCCATCACGCGCCGGCGCAGCTGGGTCTCGCCATGGACTATCTGATCAGCGAGAGCTTCTACCGCAGCTCCGGCAGCATCGAGTTCCCGCACGTCTTCGAGGCGGACTTCGCCTACTTCAAGTTCTTCGCCTACGGCCACGCGCCCGGCTCGTTCTTCGGCGAGACCGGGGTGTGGCCGTATTTCCCGGCGGGCCTGATCGGGCTGGACAACCCGCTGATCAACTGGATCGCCGGCGTGGGCAACGGCGCGCTCTACCTCAGCCTCACGAACTCTGCGTCCGACGCCCAGCAGGTCGTCGTCGACCTCGCCGGCGAGCTGACCGGACTGCCGCGCACCGCAGCGCCGGCGGTCGAGGTGGTCGCCGCGGACGGCACCCGCTCCTCCCAGGCCGCGGTCGACGGCCGGGTCACGGTCACCGTGCCGGGGCACGGACTGCTCGCTCTGATCGTCCGGGATGTGGCGGTGCAGCGGCCGGGGCTGCCGTTCGACGACATCGCCGACCACGGTCCTGACAGCTTCCGCGAGGTCGATTCGGATCCGGCGACCGACTACGGACTGGTCCGCGGGATGCTGCTGGTGCGCCCCGGCGGGCAGGGGTACGACGCGTACGTCCAGATCGACACGGAGCAGCAGGCGACGCTCTCCTACCGGATCGGCGGACAGGCCGCGCAGCAGGCGCCCGCCAAGGGGTATCCCTACGAGTGGACGATCCCGGTGGACGACCCGGCGAAGACGTTCGCCTATACGGTCTCGGCCAGCGGGGCGACCACGGCCGAGGTCACGCTGCGCCTGCCGGCCCGGCTCGCCGGCCCCGGCACGGAGGTCTCGGGCGACGTGGTCGCCCAGGCCACGGGCACGGCAGGCGACCGGGTCCCGCTGATCATCGAGGTGCGCAACGGGACGGCGCAGCCGATCGCCGGCAGCGTCGGGCTGACCCTGCCGAGCGGGTGGCAGCTCGACGGCACGGTGCCGGCGATCACGGCTCCCGCGCACGCGACGGTCCGCGTGGAGGCCGCGGTCGTGATCGCGTCATCCGCCGCGCTCGGGGAGGTTCAGGTCGCCGGATCCCTGTCGGTGCCGGGGGCGACGCCCGTCACGCTGAGGCCCGCGTCGATCGAGGTGATCGATCGGCGCCGGCTCGTCTCGCTCGCATCGGACACCGAGGTCGCCAGCGGCCCAGGGGCGACGGTGAAGCTGACCGCCCTGGTGATCAACACCGGCGTGACGCCGCTCCAGGGCACGCTCGCCCTCTACGGCGCCACCGGCTGGACCATCGATCAGCGGGACGCGGCCGTCGTCGTGCCGCCGCGCTCCGATCTGACGCACACCTGGACCGTGACGGCAGGGGTGGGCGTCGCTCCGGGATCGAGCACGCGATTCGAGGCGAGGCTGGATCAGACCCTGCGCCGAGGGGTCCTGGTGCGGATGGCCGACGAAGGCGTGATCGTGCACACGCAGTCGCCCTGGCCCGGGTACCTCGAGACCGGACGGTGGTATCCGAGCGGTCTCTCCGGCTGGAACGGGACGCGCACGCGGTACAGCGACACCGATTCCGTCGGCAGCACGGTGACCTGGAAGGCGGACCTTCCGCAGCCGGGTCTCTACCGCGTCTCGGTCTGGTACCCGACCAATCCGACGACGACCACGTCGGCGGCCTACGTCGTCGAGCACCAGGGCGGCAGCAGCGAGGTGATCGTGGACCAGACCCAGGGCGCGGCCGCCTGGCGTGTGCTGGGCACCTTCCGCTACGACGCCGGCGCTCCCGGCGTCGTGCGGCTGGAGGTCCGCAGCACGAGCATCCACCGGGTCAGCGCCGCGCAGTTCGTGCGGGTCGGGGATTGACGAAAGAGGGGTGGACCGGAGCGCGGCTCCGGTCCACCCCTCTTTCGGGTGCTGTGCGGTCAGCGCCGGACGAACTGCGCGACGGCCGCCTCGTCCACCGTGACGCCGAGCCCCGGGCCGGTGGGGACGATGAACCCTCCATCCGGTCGCACCTCGAGCGGGGTGGTCAGGATGAGGTTGGCGACGGGCAGCGTGAACGGCTGGTACTCGAAGGCGAGCAGCGAGGTGGCGCTCGCCGCGACGTGCACCCCCGCGGCCATGGCGAGGCCGAAGGCGGCGGAATGGTGAGGTGCGACCTGCGCGTGGAACGCGTCCGCGACCGCGGCGATCGCGAGGCCCTCGGTGATGCCCGTACGGCCGATGTCGGGCTGCGTCAGGCCGACAGCCCTGCGGGCGAGCCAGTCGGTGAACTCGAAACGGCTGCGCATCGCCTCGCCGATCGCGATCGGCGTCGCGAGCGACGCGGCGAGATCGCGGTGGCCCTCGACGTCCTCCGGCGCCAGCGGCGCCTCGAAGAACCAGGCCCTGCGGTCGTCCAGCTCGCGCCCCAGGGCTTTCGCCTCGCCGAGCCGGTAGGTCCAGTGCGCGTCGAGCGCGAGGTCGAGATCCGGGTGCACCGCACGGATCGCGTCATAGGTGGCGAGATCGGTGCGGATGTCGGTGCCGAGATGCAGCTTGATCCGCCGCACGCCGGACTCGACGAACGCCGTCGCCTTGTCGACGCGCTCGGCATCGTCGTTCCCGCGGATCCCGGAGACGTAGGTCGGCAGGATCTCCGCGAAGCGGCCGCCCGCGAGCTCGGAGACGGAGAGGCCCGTCGCATGCCCCCAGAGGTCCCAGAGCGCGATGTCGACCGCCGCCATGGCATCCGCCTGGTGCCCGGTGAGATGCCCGCGCTCGCGCATGGACTCGGTCATCCTGTGCCAGAGCGTCCGCACGGATCGCGGATCCTCGCCGAGGATGAGCGGGGCGAGCAGGTGATCGACCACCGCAGCGACCACCTCGGGGGCGACGGGGGCGAGTGCTTCGCCCCACCCGACGAGCCCCTCGTCGGTCTCGATCTTGACGAGGAGCGTCTCGTAGCCGGGGGAGTACAGGCTCCGCCACGGCGGCCGGATGACGTAGCCGCGATGGGCCACGCCCGTGTCGCCCGCATAGGAGTCATCTGCATCCTCCCTCGACAGGAAGAGGGGGAACGTCTGGACGCGCGTGATCTTCACAAGGGTCTCCGAAGACAGTCGTGGGGGAGGAGGCCGACGGCGTCTGCCGCGGCGATGAGCTTCAGGGCGCCGCGATCGGATCGCGGCGGCAGGTCAGAGCGCCGCGAAGGCGCTCGCGGAGCGGGAGGGGCTGTAGCCGAGGGCGACCGAGATCTCGTCCGCCGCCTCGATGAGCTGCAGTGCGAGCTCCTGGTGCGGGGCGTGCAGGTCGAGCACGGAGAGAGGTCCGCTCGCCGAGAGCGCCGCGACGATCTCGCCCGCCCTGTTGTGGATCGGCGCCGCGATGCAGGCGCGCCCGAAGGCGAGCTCCTCGATCTCGGTCGCGTATCCACGGCTGCGGCTCTCGTCGAGCGCGACCTGCATGGCGTCGCGGTCGACGATCGTGTGCGGGGTGAAGCGCTGAGGGGAGTGCTCGAAGTATTCGTCGACCTTCTCGGACGTCATTCCGGACAGCAGGGCCTTGCCGAGGCCCGTGGCATGCAGGGGGCCCGTGCGTCCGGCCATCGCGAACGACTTCGGGGCGAGCGCGCCCTCGAAGTTGCAGAGGTAGGTGAAGGTGAAGCCGCTGAGCTCGGCGACGTTCACGCCGATCTCGATCCGGCGGGCCAGGTTCTGCGCGATCTGCCGCGACGCGCGGAAGATCGGCGAGCCGTTGAGCGCGATCGTCCCGAGGGCGACCGCCGCCGGCCCGAGCCGGTACAGACCGGTCCGGCCGTCCTGGACGACGAACTTCATCCGGTCGAGGGCCGACATCATGCGGGAGACGGTGGACTGCCCGAGGCCCGTCAGCGTGCAGAGCTCGGAGACCCGCAGCTCACCCGACTCCTCGGTGAAGCAGGCGAGCAGGGACATCGCCCGCTCCACGGTCTGGGTGCCCCCCACCGATTCCGATGCCATCGCGACTTCTCCTCCCAGCGGCCACCGCATCTGCGAAGCCGTTGCCAGTCATCCTAATGAGACTGTTGATGCCAGGCAAGGCAAATGTGGGTGTCTTATGCATTTTGTGGATTTCGCATCCGCATTGTGGTTGACTGACTGCACGTCATCGTCGACGACTGCGACGACGACGTGCAGGGGACCGCAGGGTCCACCCCACCCGGAAAGTGAATGCCATGCCACAAGCCACCCTCGAGCGGCCAGAGATCCGCGAGCAGGTCCCGCCGCCGCGCTCGGGACGCCGCTCCACGCTGGGCGCGAAGGACCGCACCTTCGGTTTCATGATCGCACTTCCTGCGGTCCTGCTGTTCCTCGTGATCGCGATCTTCCCGCTCGTCTCGAGCATCGGCACCAGCCTCTACGACCAGTCCCTGCTGCGTCCGGAGCGCACGTTCGTCGGCTTCGACAACTACGCGCTGATCTGGGACGAGTTCGTGGCGAGACTCGGTACGACGCTCGTGTTCGCCTCGCTGTCCACGGTCTTCCCGCTGTTCCTCGGCGTCGCCCTTGCGATGCTGCTGAACTCCCGGATGCGCGGCCGCACCGTCCTTCGCGGCGCGCTGATGCTGCCCTGGCTGCTGCCGGGCGTGGTCGTGTCGTTCCTCTGGGCGTGGATCTTCAACGACAGCTACGGCGTCGTGAACCACATCCTGACGCTGCTCGGCCTGCCCGAGATCAGCATGCTCGGGAATCCCGTCGGAGCGATGGCCGCCGTGATCATCGCGAAGACCTGGCACTCCTTCCCCTGGATCATGGTGGTCGCGCTCGCCGTGCTGCAGACGCTGCCCAGCGAGCAGATCGAGGCCGCGACGATCGACGGCGCGACCCGCGCTCAGCGCTTCCGCTACATCTCGCTGCCGCACATCGCGGGCCCCGTCACGCTCGTCGCCGTGCTCGAGTTCATCTACAACTTCGGCAACTTCGACACGATCTTCGTCATGACCGGCGGGGGGCCAGGCAACTCGACCACGACCCTCGCCGTGAGTCTCTACCACCTCGCCTTCGGCAGCTACGAGCTCGGCAAGGCCTCCGCGATGGGGGCGCTCTGGCTCGTCCTGCTCGCGATCATCTCGAGCGGATACCTGCTCCTCAACCGACGACTGGAGAAATGATGCGCCGCAACCGCGACGTCGGCGAGGGGATCATCCGCCCTCATCTGTCCGTCCCCGGGCGCGTGGGCCTCATCGTGCTCGCCCTGTTCGGCCTGCTTCCGGTGTACTGGCTCACGGCGACGGCGTTCACGAAGAAGGAGGACGTGTTCGCCCAGAACCGGCCGTTCTTCCCCGTGGATCCGACGATCGAGAACTTCGTCGGCTTCTTCCAGAACGACGCCCTTCTGAAGAACCTCGGCAACAGCATCATCGTGTCGAGCGGAACCGCGCTGCTGGCCGTGCTCGTCGGCGGGCTGATGGCCTACTCGCTCTCGAAGTTCCGCTATCGCGGACGCAACGCGATCATGTTCATGTTCCTCATCGGTCAGCTGATCCCCGGTGCGCTGCTGCTCATCTCGCTGTATCTGATGCTGAGCTCCGCCGGCCTGCTGTACACGTATGCGGCCCTGATCCTCTCGTTCACGACCTTCACGCTGCCGCTCACCGTCTTCCTGCTCAAGGGGATCATGGACGGCCTTCCGGACGACATCCTCGAGGCCGCGAAGGTCGACGGGCTCTCCCGGACCGCCACCGTGTTCCGGATCGTCTTCCCGCTGGTCGTGCCAGGGCTCATCACCGCCGCGATGTTCGCCTTCATGCGCGGGTGGAGCGACCTCCTCTTCGCGCTCACGCTCGCAGGTCCCGACAAGCAGACGCTGCCGGCCGGCCTCACGCAGGCGTTCATCCACGAGGGCACAGCGGACTGGCCGGCGCTCATGGCGGCCTCCCTGATCACCTCGCTCCCACTCGTCATCATCTTCGTCGTCCTCCAGCGCTACTTCGTCTCCGGCCTGGCCGCCGGAGCGGTGAAGGGCTAGCCGCTTGTCCCCGAAACACCCTGATTCCCGATCTGTCCCTGAAGGAGCTGTGCCCATGAACATCCCGAACTCGCAGTTGAGTCGTCGCGCCTTCCTCGGCGGCGGCACCGCCCTGGCCGCTTTCGGCGTCCTCGCGCTCGCCGGCTGCGCGACCCCGGCCGCGACGCCCCCCGGCGCCACGGCGAATGCCGCGACCAAGGCCAAGACCATCAACTTCTACGGCAACTCGCTGGGCGAGGAAGCGCTGAAGCCGGCCTGGCAGGGGATCATCGACGGGTTCTCCAAGGACGCAGGGGTGACCGTCGCGCCGGTGATCTACCCGTACGACCAGGCCGCCACCCAGCTCGCGCTCACGGGCCGCTCCGGCAAGCTCCTCGGCGTCGGCCAGTCGGGCGGGTGGCAGGTGCTCACTCCCATGGACCTGCTCGCCGATCTGACCGAGCTGGCCAAGGGCCTCGGGATCCCCCAGGGCGTCCTCGACTCCTACACCAAGGACGGCAAGCTGCTCGTGCTGCCGCTGACCGCTTCGGGCATCGGCATCGCCACGAACGGCGAGATCGCCAAGAGCGTCGGGATCAAGTCCGGCATGACCGTCGAGCAGTTCGCGACGGCGCTCGAGAAGATCAAGGCGCAGGACTCCTCGCTGATCCCGTACGCGGCCGTGACGAAGAACCCTGACCTGAAGGACGCCGTGCACTGGATGTGGGGCTTCGGGAGCGAGGTCGTCACGGATGATCTGAAGTGCACGATCGGCGACGCGGCGAGCGTCAAGGCCATCACCTGGTACAAGTCCCTCATGGATGCGGGACTCACGCAGACCAACGTCGCCCGCAGCGACGCCCGGATCCTGTTCGCGAGCGGGCGGGCGGCGCTCTACGACGATGCGCCGCTCGTCCCGACCTTCCTCAAGAAGAACGGCGCGGCGCAGAACATCGTCGACAACGTCAGCGCGATCTCGCGCCCCACGGTCGACGGCAAGAAGTCGTACAACCGCGCCTGGGGCAGCGGCCTGTTCGCGACGGCCGGTGAGGGCGAGGTCACGAGCCGCGAGTTCATCAAGTACGCGGCGACCGATGTCGCGGCGGCGACGGCGCTGTACGAGCGGTCCGCCGTGGCGCCCGCGGCGAAGAGCGTCGCGGACAAGATCCCCGCGCTCGCGGCGGACAAGTTCCAGGGGACGTTCCGCACCCAGGTGTCGGAGCACGCGCGGGCCGCGGCCTGGGATCGCGTCGCGGTGACGGCGCAGATCGACGCCGCGATCGGCGGCGGTGTCGCGACCATCCTCGCCGGCCAGGTGGATGTCCAGGCCGGTCTCAACGCCCTGAAGAAGGAAGTGCAGGGGCTGCTCGACTCCAACTCCTGAGCCTCGAACACGAATGCCGCGCCGGAGGATCTCCGGCGCGGCATTCGTGTTCGTTCGGAACGGTGGTCAGAGCCAGCGGTCACGCAGCACCGGCTTCAGCCACGAGGCCGGGGAGGACATGGAGAGCCCCCCGTCGACCGGGATCGTCGCTCCGGTGATGAACGACGCGCCCTCCGACGCGAGGAAGGCGACGACCGATGCGACCTCCTCCGGGCGCCCGATCCGGCCCAGCGGGTAGCCTTCGGTCTCGCCGGTGTCGGCGGCGGAGATGCTCCCCGGCTGCACCGAGTTGACGCGGATCCCGCGGGGCCCGTAGTCCAGCGCGAGCTGCCGCATGAGCGCCTCGACGCCGGCCTTGGCCGCGGCGTACGCGGGCAGGGAAGGAGCCGCGAGCGTGGCATTGACCGAGGTGACCGCCACGATCGACGAGCCCGGCGCGAGCAGCGGCAGCGCCGCGCGGGCGACGAAGAACGCCGAGTCGAGGGTCGCCCCGAGCGCCCCGCGCCAGTCCTCGTCGCTCGTCGCCTCCGCACGGCCGATCGGCATCCGCGCCGCCGCGAGAACGACCACGTCGATTCCTCCGAGAGCGGCCGCCGCGTCGGAGACAGCCGTTTCCGCGCCTTCCGGGCGGCTGCAGTCGGCGACGAGGAAGCGTGCGAAGGCCGGATCGACGGTCGGCTCCAGTCCCACGCCGACGACGGCGTCGCCGCGCTCCGCGAACGCGCGCGCGATCGCGATGCCGATGTCGGATCCGCCGCCGATCAGCAGCACACGACTGCTCACACGCGCACCGCGGTCGGCAGCGGAGGAAGGGCGAGCTCCTCGAGGACGAGGTGCACGGCGGCACGGCTGCCGGCGTCGAGGCGGGCCGCCGGGTAGCGCACGGTGGCGTGCTCGATGATCCCGCGCGCCACCAGCACCTCCTTGTGCACCGCCCACGCGATGCCGCCCTGCAGTCCGATCAGCACGAGAGGGAGCATACGACGGAAGCCCGCGCGCGCCTCTTCGACGCGCCCCGCGACGAAGTCGGCCAGCACGGGGCCGAGCAGGTCGGGGAACTCGCAGGCCGGCATCGTGCCGACGGCGCCGCGCGCGTACTCCTCCAGGCAGAACTGGGCGTTCTGGCCGCCGAGCACGGCGAAGTCCGTCCCGCCGAGCGCATCGACGACGGCCCCGACCTTGGGGGCGGTGGGCGGCGCCTCGACCTTGACGGAGTCGACGCCGTCGAGACGGGCGAGCTCGGCGATGAGTCCCGGCGTCATGGCGACGCCGGTGACACCGGGGGCGTCCTGCACCATGACGGACAAGGAGGTGGATCCCGCGACCTCTCCGTAGAAGTCGACGAGCGTGGCCGCGGCCGGCTTCACCATGAACGGCGGAAGCACCATGAGCGCGTCGGCGCCGCCCTCCTCCGCGAGGAGGGCCTGCTCGATCGACGTCGCGGTCGAGGTGCCGTTGACGCCGGCGATGACGGGGACGCGTCCGCCGACGACCGAGACGACATCGTCGAGGATCGCGCGTCGCTCCTCCGTCGTCAGCGCGAAGCCCTCGCTCGCCATCCCGAACACGGCCACGCCGTCGACGCCGGAGGCGAGTTCGAAGTCGACCAGTCGCCGGAGGCCGGCGCGATCGAGCGCGCCCGCCTCATCGAACGGCGTGGCCAGGATCGGCATCAAGCCGTGGAGGGTGGAAGTCATCGGCAGGTTCCCCGCTTCATCATCGGATCGCTATTCGCGCAAGAGGTATGCATATTGTGAGATAGTCTGCCACATAACGGTTATCGCCTACCAGTGAAAGAGGGCAAGGATGTCGCGTTCACCCCGCTCCCGAACCGTCGAGATCATCTCCGACGAACGATACGTACAGGCCGAGTCGCCGCGCTGGGACGGCAGGGACGGCGGTCTGGCTTGGATCGACATGGCGACAGGGCGCTTTCACCGGGGGCGCATCGAGGGCGGACGACTGCTGCAGGGCGGATCCGTGCTCGTCGGGGCGAAGATCGGCGCGCCGGCGCCCCTCATCGAGGCGGGGGCGGGATGGATCGTCGCGACGGAGCGCGGGGTGGTCCACGTGGCGGATGAGGGCGGCATCACGTCCGTCGTCGTGGATCTCGCCGCACCGGAGGACTACATGAACGACGGGGCCTGCGATCCCTCCGGGCGCTTCTGGGTGGGCAGCCAGTCGATGCCGCGGGATCCGCACAGCTCCCTCTGGAGCATCGACGAGCACGGGGTCGCGGTCGAACGCCTCGGCGGGGTCACGGTATCCAACGGCCTCGTCTTCGACGGCACCGGATCCACGATGTACTACATCGACACGCTGCCGCACCGCAGCATCGAGGCGTTCGACGTGGCGCCGGACGGCACTCTGTCTCGTCGCCGCACGGTGTGCGCCGTCGGCGGAGGGAACCCCGACGGCATGACGATCGACAGGGAGGGGATGCTCTGGGTCGCGGTGTGGGATGCGGGGGAGGTGCGCCGCTACTCGCCGGACGGGACGCTCGATGAGACGATCGCGCTCCCCGCGACGAGGCCGACCGCGGTCGCCCTCGTCGACGACCTGCTGGTGATCACGACCGCGAGCATCGGGCTGCCGCGCCCCTCCGCGGCGGACGGTGCGATCCTGGGCGTGCGGGTCGAGGTCGGCGGTGCGCCCGCGCTGCCGTGGGGCGGCGCGATGCCCCTCGGCGGTCACCGCGACGCGTCGGCCGGTGGGAGCGACTCGTGAGCGTCGTGGACAACGGCCGCCTGCAGGAGCGGCTCGGCGAGAGCAGGCTCATCGCGATCCTCCGCGGCAGCGACGTCGATGCCACGGTCGCGGCGGCGCGGACGCTGCTGGACGCCGGCGTCCTGACGCTGGAGATCGCGCTCACCCTGGACGGGGCGGAGGAGGCGATCGCGCAGGTCGTCCAGGATGCTCCGGCCGGCGCGATGATCGGCGCCGGCACGGCCCTCACCCCGGCGGATGTCGACAGGGCCGTATCGGCCGGTGCGCAGTTCATGGTGACGCCGACGCTCAGCCAGTCCGTCGGGTACGCGGTCAGGGAGGGCATCGGCGTGCTTCCCGGCGTCTACTCGCCCACGGAGATCCAGCGCGGTCTGGACCTCGGCGCCGCGGCCGTGAAGCTGTTCCCTGCATCCGGTCTCGGCCCCGGATTCATCCGTGCCGTCAGGGAGCCCCTGCCGCACGCGCGGATCATCCCGGTCGGCGGCGTGTCCGTCGGGTCGGTGGGGGAGTACCTCGAGGCCGGCGCGTTCGCGGTCGGCGTCGGAGGGCCGCTCCTCGGCGATGCGGCGACGCCCTCCGGAGACCTCGCGGCCCTCGCCTCGCGCGCCGCGGCCTTCCGTCGGGCCGTAGCGCGCCCCTGAGGGCACCCGCCCCCGACGCAAGCCCCTCCACCGACGAGTCGTCCCCGTCAGCGCACTCCATAGGGTGCGCTGACGGGGACGACTCGTCGGCGGGGCTGCGTCAGTGCGTGTCGACGGCCTCGATCTCGGTGCGATCGCCGGACCACTGGGTGTGGAAGGTGCCGGGCTTGTCGATGCGCTTGTAGGTGTGCGCGCCGAAGAAGTCGCGCTGGCCCTGCACGAGCGCGGCGGGGAGGCGGTCGGCGCGGATCCCGTCGTAGTAGGACAGCGACGAGGAGAACGCGGGGGCGGGGATCCCGGCCTGCGCGGCGGCCACGACGACGCGGCGCCACGCGGCCTGGGCGCGGCCGATCGCCTCGGCGAAGTACGACGCGGCCATCAGGACCGGCAGGTCAGGGGTCTCGGCGTAGGCGTCGGCGATGCGGTTCAGGAACTGCGCGCGGATGATGCAGCCGCCGCGCCAGATCTTCGAGATCGCGCCGAGTTCGATGTTCCAGCCGTACTCCGCGGCGCCGGCACGGATCTCGTCGAAGCCCTGCGAGTACGCGACGATCTTCGACGCATACAGCGCCAGGCGCACGTCCTCGATGAACGCGTCGACCTGGTCGGCCGGGACGGTGAACTCCTCGCCAGGACCGGGGAGCGCGCCGGCGACGACGCGCTGCTCGGGGTGCGAGCTCAGCGAGCGGGCGAAGGTGGCCTCGGCGATGCCGGAGACGGGGACGCCGAGGGAGAGCGCGGTCTGCACGGTCCACGCGCCGGTGCCCTTGGCGCCGGCCTGGTCGAGGATGACGTCCACGAGCGGCGCGCCGGTGGAGGCGTCGACCTGACGGAGCACCTCGGCGGTGATCTCGATGAGGTACGACTCCAGCTCGCCCTTGTTCCACTCGGCGAAGATCTCGGCGATCTCGGCCGGGTTCTTGCCCGTGCCGCGGCGGATCAGGTCGTAGGCCTCGGCGATGAGCTGCATGTCCGCGTACTCGATGCCGTTGTGCACCATCTTCACGAAGTGTCCGGCGCCGTCGTGGCCCACGTGCGTCACGCACGGCTCGCCCTCGGCGATCGCGGCGATCGAGCGCAGGATCGGGCCCAGCGTCACCCAGGACTCGTCGGATCCGCCCGGCATGATCGAAGGACCGGTGAGCGCGCCCTCCTCGCCGCCGGAGATGCCGGCGCCGACGAAGTTGATCCCGGTGGCGCGCACGGCCTTCTCGCGGCGGATGGTGTCGGGGAAGTACGCGTTGCCGCCGTCGACGATGATGTCGCCCGGCTCGAACACCTTGACGAGCTCGTCGATCACGGCGTCGGTGCCCGCGCCGGCCTTGACCATGATGATCGCGGTGCGCGGCTTCTGCAGCGCGTCGGCGAACTCCTGGTAGGTCGCGGCGGGGATGAATCCGGCCTCGGGGTGCGCGTCCAGCACGCCCTGCGTCTTCTCGTAGCTGCGGTTGAAGATCGCCACGGTGTTGCCCTCGCGGCTGGCGAGGTTGCGGGCGAGATTCGAACCCATGACGGCGAGTCCGACGACTCCGATGTTGGCAGCGGCAGTGGGCACGGTGATCTCCTCGTGTGTCCGATGGGGGATGGATTCAGGGTATCGCTGTTGCGGCAGGGGTCAGGGCTGTGCGTCCGGCTGCCGCGCGCGCCGGTGCCGGTGCTCTCGATCGGATCCGCGTCGCCTCTGCGGGCGCGTCGGCGACGGCGTCCCGCGTTCCGGGATGAAGCGGCGCGGGACCGTCGCGGGTCCGCGCCAGCGACGGACGCACGCGGGGGCATGTAACGATCCGAGCAACCGTTCCGCGTTAGCAGGCGAAAACTGGACGCCGTCGGACTAATGTCGTGCGCGGGACGCGTACATGGAGGTACGCTCGCCACACCTTGAAGACATCGACGTTCGCAAGGGGCGGTCGATGACCCGAGTCGGAAGGCAATCACAAAATGATCCGAAAGAAAGTCGTCGCGGGGGTCGCAGCCGCAGCCGCACTGCTGCTGCTCGCGGGTTGCGCGAATCAGGCCGGGGGCACGTCATCGACGACCGGCAGCAGCAGCAAGATCGATGTCCCGACCGTGTCGTCGGTCGACACGCCGAAGGACGCGGTCCTGCCCGCCGGTGACGGCAAGGCGACGTGCTCGAACCTCAACCTCGGCTACATCGGCGCCGAGACCGGTCCGAACGCCCAGCTCGGCATCAACATCGTCAACGGCGTGAAGCTCGCGATCGACCAGCACAACAAGGCGAACCCGGGCTGCCAGGTCGGACTCAAGGAGTTCGACACCGAGGGCGACCCGAACAAGGCGACCGGCCCGGTCACTCAGGCCGTCAGCGAGGCGGACATCGTCGGCGTCATCGGCCTGCCGTTCTCCGGCGAGTCGAAGGCCACGGGGAACATCTTCGAGCAGCAGGGCCTGGTGCACATCACCCCGTCCGCCACGAACCCCGGCCTGACCAAGAACGGCTGGACGACGTTCTTCCGCGGCCTCGGCAACGACTCGCAGCAAGGCCCGGCCGCCGCGAAGTTCGTGACCGACACGCTGAAGGCCAAGAAGGTCTACCTGGTGCAGGACGACTCCGACTACGGCATCGGCCTGGCCACCGCGACCAGCGATGCTCTCGGCTCCGCCAAGACCGGCAGCGACAAGGTCACCACCGGCCAGAAGGACTTCTCGGCCGTGATCTCCAAGATCATGAACGCGAAGCCCGACGCGGTGTACTACGCCGGCTACTACGCCGAAGCCGCCCCGTTCGACCAGCAGCTGGTCGCCAAGGGCTACACCGGCGCCTTCGTCGGCCCCGACGGTGTGAAGGACGACCAGTTCATCAAGCTGGCCGGCGACGCGTCGAAGAACGCCTTCTTCACCTGCCCCTGCATCCCGGGCGAGCTGCTGAAGGACTTCGAGAGCCAGTACAAGGCGGCCTCCAACGCGGAGCCCGGCACGTACTCCATCGAGGGCTACGACGCGGCCACCGTGCTGCTGAGCGGCATCGACGCGGGCAAGGTCAGCCGCGCCGACCTCAAGGACTGGGTCAAGACCTACGACAAGGACGGTCTGAGCAAGCACTACAAGTGGGACTCCACGGGAGAGCTGCAGGCGCCCGCCGTGTACGGCTACAAGGTCGACAGCGGCAAGATCGCCTACATCGGTCCGATCGGTCAGTGACCGAAAGGATCCCGCGGCACGGAGGCTTCCTCCGTGCCGCGGGATCCCCTGCCCCTGCTCTTTCCCGGCGCAACGTCGCGCCCTCTGTGGAAGTGAAAACTGAATGCTCGATCTCGTCGCCCAGTCCGTGGTGCACATGGACTCGTCCTGGATCAATTTCGATATCAACTCTCTGCTCCAGAACTTCTGGAGCGCCACCTTCGACGGCCTCACCTTCGGCGCCGTCTACGGCCTGATCGCCGTCGGCTACACCCTCGTCTACGGCGTCCTGAGCCTGATCAACTTCGCCCATTCGGAAGTCTTCATCGTCGGCGCCTACGGCGTCGTGATCACCCTGACGATGCTCGGCTTCGGCCCCAGTGCCCCGACGATCGGGCCGCTGGCGATCATCATGGATCTGCTGCTCGCGCTCGTGGTCGGCATGGTGTTCTCCGCGGGCACCGCGTTCATCGTCGAACGGGTCGCCTATAGACCGCTACGCAAACGGAACGCCCCGAGACTGGCGTTCCTGATCACCGCGATCGGCGTCTCCTTCGCGATCCAGTACCTGATCTTCCTGCCGTTCATCGGCGGGGCGAACGCGCAGCCGGCCGTGACGATGTTCATCCCGGCGCCGGTGTTCGACGTGTTCGGCACGATCATCACCAACCAGCAGATCATCATCGTCGTCTCGGCCTTGCTGCTGATGATCGGCACGGACATGTTCATCCGGCGCAGCCGCACCGGACGCGGGATCCGCGCCGTGGCGCAGGATCCAGACACCGCGACCCTGATGGGCGTCTCGAAGGAGCGCACCATCGTGATCACGTTCATCATCGGCGGTCTGCTGGCCGGAGCCGCCGCGCTGTTCTACGTGATGCTGGTGCCTTCGGGCGTCATCTACAACGGCGGGTTCATCCTCGGCGTCAAGGCGTTCGCGGCGGCCGTGCTCGGCGGCATCGGCAACGTCCGCGGCGCGCTGCTCGGCGGCATCCTGCTGGGCATCGTCGGCAACTACGGGCAGATCCTGCTCGGAGACGCCCAGTGGGCCGACGTCGTGGCCTTCGTGATCCTCGTCCTCGTGCTGCTGGTCCGACCGACCGGCATCCTGGGCACCACTCTCGGAAGGAGCAGGGCATGAGCACCTCATCCGACGGGCCCCGCCCGCTGCCCACGGCAGAAGCGGCCCGAGAGACGATCGAGACCGAGTCCATCGCCACCCTGCGCCGCGGACCGTTCCGCGGACTTCGCGAGCGCTGGAACGAGCTGTCCCGCCCCGCGCAGTGGGGGTGGATGCTGATCGTCGTCGCGATCGCCTATGCGATGCCGTATCTGAACTTCTTCCCGCTCAGCACGGCGCCAGGCAACGACTGGCCCCTCGCCCTGTTCGCGATGGCCGTGTACGCGCTCGTCGCCGTGGGCCTGAACGTCGTGGTCGGCTACGCCGGCCTGCTCGACCTCGGGTACGTGGCCTTCTTCGCGGTGGGCTCCTACACGGCGGCGATGTTCACCAGCCCCGACTCGCCGTACCTGAAGATCCCCTACCTGTGGACGCTTCCACTGGCGATGGTGATCGCGATGATCTTCGGCGTCGTGCTGGGCGTGCCCACGCTGCGGCTGCGCGGCGACTATCTGGCGATCGTGACCCTCGGCTTCGGTGAGATCGTGCGCATCCTGGCGACCATCATCCCGGCGATGAAGGGCCAGGTCGGCTTCCAGAACGTCGGCCGCCCGCCGGGGGACGGACCGAACGGGATCCCGATCTTCGCGAACTCGAACGGCACCCCGTGGTACTGGCTGACCGTGACGATCCTCATCATCATCCTGCTGCTCGCGGGCAACCTGGAGCGCTCGCGCGTCGGGCGCGCCTGGATCGCGATCCGCGAGGACGAGGACGCCGCGGAGACCATGGGCGTCCCGACGTTCAAGTACAAGGTGTGGGCGTTCGCGATCGGTGCGAGCGTCGGGGGGCTCTCCGGCGCGCTGTTCGCCGGTCAGGTCGGCTTCGTGAACAACCAGAAGTTCGACGTGCAGACCTCGATCCTGTTCCTCGCGGCCGTCGTCCTCGGCGGCACGGGCAACAAGGTCGGCGCGATCCTGGGTGGCGCGATCGTCGCGTACATCCCGCTGCGGTTCACGGCCGTCGCCGACTACAAGTACCTGATCTTCGGCGTCGCCCTGGTGATCCTGATGATCTACCGCTCGCAGGGCCTCATCCCGGCGAAGATGCGGCTCATGGCGTATTCGCGCAAGGCGATCGAATGGGTCGCGCCACCGAAGACGCCGAGAGGCGCGGAACCGCCGGGAGCACCCACGCCGCGCACGGAGGGAGGAGCGTCATGACCGACGAGAACGACAACAGGGTCGACGCGACTCCGGAGGAGCCCGTGACCGACGCCGTGTCGGCCGCGGAGCCGACGCTCGACGACGGCGCGGAGCCCGACATCGTGCCGGGCGAGGCCCCGCCGCTCGTCGAAGGCGCGGAGTCCGAGCGCGAGATCGAGGTCGCGGTCGGCGAGAAGCTCGTCGAGGTGAAGAACCTCACGATCAAGTTCGGCGGCCTCACCGCGCTCGACGACGTCTCCTTCGACATCAGGCGCGGCGAGATCCTCGGTCTCATCGGTCCGAACGGCGCCGGCAAGACGACGTGCTTCAACGCGATGACCGGCGTGTACCGGCCGACCAGCGGCGACGTGCTGCTGGAGGGGACGTCGGTGAAGGGTCGCAAGCAGCACCAGATCACGCGGATGGGCCTGGCGCGCACGTTCCAGAACATCCGGTTGTTCGGCGAGATGACGGCACTCGAGAACGTGGTGGTGGGCCTCGACGCCCGGCACCGCACCTCGGTGCCCGGCGCGCTGATCCGCTCCCCGCGGCACATCCGCGAGGAGAGGAGCTCTGTGGACAGGGCGATGGCGCTACTGGACTTCGTCGGCATCGCCCAGCACGCGCAGAAGCGCTCGAGGGATCTGTCCTACGGATCCCAGCGGCGCCTCGAGATCGCCCGCGCGCTGGCGACGGATCCGAAGCTGCTCTGCTTGGACGAGCCGGCCGCCGGCTTCAACCCGGCCGAGAAGGAGGATCTGATGGCGCTCATCCGGTCCATCAGGGACGAGGGCTACACGGTGCTGCTCATCGAGCACGACATGAAGCTCGTGATGGGCGTCACCGACCGCATCGTGGTGCTGGAGTTCGGCCGCAAGATCGCCGACGACCTGCCCGCCACCATCCGCAACGATCCGCGCGTGATCGCCGCCTACCTGGGAGTGCCCGAAGATGACGCTGCTTGAGCTCAAGGACGTCGCGGTCCACTACGGCAGGATCAAGGCGATCCACGACATCTCCTTCTCGGTCGACGAGGGCGAGATCGTCACGCTGATCGGTGCGAACGGCGCGGGCAAGACGACGACGATGCGCACGATCTCCGGGCTGCTCCAGCCGTCGAGCGGATCCATCACGTTCGACGGCCAGGACATCACCAAGATGAAGGCGCACCTGCGGGTGGTCAAGGGCATCTCGCAGTCGCCGGAGGGTCGGGGGATCTTCCCCGGCATGACGGTGCTGGAGAACCTCGACATGGGCACGTTCGGCCTGAAGAACAAGTCGGGCGTCTCGGAGTCCTACGAGCGCGTGTTCTCGCTGTTCCCGCGGCTCGACGAGCGCAAGAAGCAGCTCGGCGGCACGATGTCCGGCGGTGAGCAGCAGATGCTCGCGATCGGCCGCGCGCTGATGTCGCAGCCGCGCGTGCTGCTGCTGGACGAGCCGTCGATGGGGCTCGCTCCGCAGTTCATCCGGCAGATCTTCAAGATCATCACCGAGATCAACGCGCAGGGTACGACCGTGCTGCTGGTGGAGCAGAACGCGAACCAGGCCCTGGCCAGGGCGCATCGCGCGTTCGTGCTCGAGACCGGGGCGATCACGCGCACCGGAACCGGCAAGGAGCTGCTTGCCGATCCGGCCGTCAAGGAGGCCTACCTCGGCGTGGGGTGAGCGATCCCTGCGCCTGTCGAAGGCCGCACACACGAGAAGAACCGCGTCGTCCCTCGGGGCGGCGCGGTTCTTCGTGTGCGGTACGTCAGTCCTTGCGGTAGCCGGAGCGGCCGAGCGAGAACAGCGCGCCGAAGCAGAGCACCGTCGCACCGACCGCCATCAGGCCGATCAGCCAAGCCAGCGCTTCGGAGAGGAATACACCATCGGTCATGCCGTACAGCCTATCGTCAGTGGCGCGCGCCGAACTCGGGTAACATGGTGGGGTCCTCGGCGAGGGATGACGCGCGTGCGCGCACATCCGTGATCGACGCGGCGAGCTCTGGCTCTCCTTCCGTCATGTCGAGACGACGCACCCAGACCACCGCGCAGCCCCTGCGCCGCGCGTGAACAAGGAGAACAGCATGTCTGAAGACAACAAGGTCGTCGCGGAGCTCCGCACCAGCTTCGGCAAGGGCTTCGCCCGCCGTCTGCGCGCCGCCGGCCAGATCCCCGCCGTCATCTACGGCCACGGCACCGACCCGGTGCACGTCGCCCTTCCCGGCCACCAGGTCGGCCTGCTGATCCGTCGTGCCAACGCGCTGCTCGAGCTCGACATCGACGGTCGCGCCGAGCTGACCCTGGTCAAGGACGTCCAGAAGGACCCGGTGCACCAGATCATCGAGCACATCGACCTGCTCGTCGTGAAGAAGGGTGAGAAGGTCTCGATCGAACTCCCCGTCGTCGTGGTGGGCGAGGCGTTCGCAGGCACCATCGTGCAGTTGGAGAACACCCACCTCGCCGTCGAGGCCGAGGCCACGCACATCCCGGAGAACGTCGAGGTCTCGGTCGAGGGGCTCGAGGAGGGCGCGCACATCACCGCCGCCGACGTCAAGCTGCCCAAGGGCGTCACCCTGGCCGCCGATCCCGAGCTGCTCATCGTCGCCGTCTCGGCGCAGGCAGCCGCCGAGTCCGAGGACGAGGCCGCAGCGGCCGCGCCGTCCGAGGGCGCCGCTGCGGAGTGATCCGCGGTTAGAACTTCTGGCGAAGGGGGCGCGATCGGATCGCGCCCCCTTCGTCGTCCCAGGACGGTCTCCTGGCACCCCGCGAATTCAGGGAGGATGGATCCATGGCGCAGACATGGCTGGTCGTCGGGCTCGGCAATCCCGGGCCTAAGTACGCGACGACCCGGCACAACGTCGGGCAGATGGTCGTCGACGAGCTCGCGGCCCGTCGCGGCGAGACCTTCCGCGAGCACAAGAGCGGGGCCAGGGTCGTGGAGACATGGGTGCGCCCGGGCGGCGACAAGCTCGTGCTCGCCAAGCCGAACAGCTTCATGAACGTCTCGGGCGCCCCGGTCGGCGCGCTCGCCCGGTTCTATTCGGTGGATCCGGACCGGATCGTGCTCGTGCACGATGAGCTCGACATCCCCTTCGACACGATCAAGCTCAAGGTCGGCGGGGGGCACGGCGGGCACAACGGCATCCGCGATGTCGCGCGAGTGCTGACGACGCCCGACTTCCCGCGGGTGCGGGTGGGGATCGGCCGGCCTCCGGGGCGACAGGATCCGGCCGACTGGGTGCTCGCGCCGTTCGGCGCGGCGGAGCGTCCGAACCTCCCGATCCTCATCTCCGATGCGGCGGATGCCGTGGAGCTGCTGGTCGAGGACGGGCTGCTCGCGGCGCAGCAGAAGCATCACGCGCCGCGCTGATCCGCCTGCGTCTCCGGCGTCGCGCTCCGTCCCCGACGGGACAGACGCGGATGTCTTCGCGCGTCAGCGCTGCGTCGCCGCGACGCCGAGCGCGACGATGAAGACGATGTAGCCCACGAGGCCGTACACGAACGGTCCGAGCGCGGCGATGATGACCGCGGCGATGCCGGGCCCACGTCCGCGCCGCTTGGCGATCGCGACGATGCCCTGCACGAGCGCCCAGATCCCCAGCGCGGTCGCCGTCCAGGTCGTGATCTCGACCCACAGGATGAGATCGCGTACGGGGGTGAGGAAGGAGAGGTCGTCTGAGGACACCCTGTTCTCGAGGGCCGTGAGGTCGGTCGAGGAGCCGATGCCGTGCCCGACCTGCCAGGCGAGCACGGCGCCCACGATCGTGAGCACCACGGTGGCGAGGAGCGCGAGCAGCAGGGCCACGCGGCCGAGGCCGGAGCCGCCTGCCGGGCGGGCCGCCGGAGCGTACGGGTCTGCGTAGCCGCCGGCGGGTCCGGAGAAGGCTCCGGGCGGCGCCTGATAGACGGGTGCCACCGGCTGCTGCGGGTACGCGGGCGCGACCGGCTGCTGCTGGTAGGCGGGCGGGGCGACCGGCGGCGCCGGATATCCCGGCGCGGCGGGCGGCGGAACGGGGCTGGACTGCTGCGGATCGGTCACGCGTTCATCCTAGGGTCGGTGGCCGACGTGCGGTGGCTGCCGCGTGCGGCGGCGGGCGTGCGCGCAGTGGTGGCCGGTGTGCGGCGTGCAACGCGATCGTCGTTTCGTCCTCCACAGGGGTGGTTGCGGGGGAGTTCTGCACAGTTCGGAAATATGGGTTGATCTGGGGGTTCGAATGTCGGTGGCCCCGTGTTGGATGGGGGTATGACATCGAGTCCGGCGGAGGTTCTGCAGCAGGTGGATGACCTGTTGGCGGGGTTGTGCGCGTCGGTGGAGATGGGTGCGGGGTTCGACGGGGTGGACGCGGCGGGGTTGGTGTCGGCGTTGGTGGTGGCCGGGTCGGTGCGGCGGCGGGTGGATGCGGTGCTGACCGGGTTGGTGGGGCAGGTCGCGGATCGGGATCGGCGGGTCGTGGAGGAGCGGGTGTCGGCGGTGGCGGGGTGCCGGGATGTGACGGAGTTGTTGCGGCGGGCGTTGCGGACCGATGTGGGCACGGCGCGGGGGTTCGTGCGCGCGGCCGGTTTCACGCACCGGGAGGTGTTCCTGTCCAGTGGGGGGTTGGGTCCGGCGGTGTTCCCGGCGATGGCGGAGGTGTTGCGGGACGGGGTGGTGTCGGTGGCGGGGTTGCTGGCGGCGGTCGGTCCGGTGGAGCGGGTGGGGAACCGGATCAGCGTCGAGGAGCGGGAGGTGGTGGACGGGTTGCTCGCGCGTACGGCGCGGGGTGAGGATCTGCCGGATGAGCGGGGGCGTCCTGGGCCTTGTCCGTCGACGGAGGAGTTGGCGGACTTCTCGCGGGTGTTGATGCTGCGGTTGGATCCGGATGGGGCGGAGCCTGAGGATCGGGCGGGGGAGCGGAACAGGGCGTTGCGGGTCGGTGCGCTCCGGGATGGGGTGCACCCGGTCTCGGGTGGGCTGCTGCCCGAGGTCGCGGCACAGTTGCAGCGCCTGAACGATGCGCTCAACAATCCGGCCGCGACCGGATCGCCGTCGCTGGCGGCACCATCGTCGGGATCGGGGCATGGGCCGGTCGGCTTCCGTGCCGACGACACCGTGTCAGACGGGCTTGGTGACGACCCGGACGAGGGTCCCGACACAGTAGGCGGGCTTCCCGTTCCGGACGAGGCCCGCACTCCCGCGCAGCGGAACCATGACAACCTCGCGATGATCCTGCACGCGGCCGCCGCGTCCGCAGGCATGCCCCAGCTCGGTGGTGCTGCCCCGACCCTGGTCGTCTCGGTGACTGCGGAGGACTACGTCAATGGGACCGGGCGGGCACGCCTGGAGGGCACCGGCTGGGATGTCCCGGTCTCTGTCGCCCGGCATACGGCGTGTGCGGGTGGGATCCAGCGGGTGCTGTTCGACGAGCGGGGCCAGATCGTCTCGATCGGCACGACCGCGCGGATCTTCACCGCGGTGCAGCGTCGTGCGATCGCCCTCCGCGACCGGGAGTGCGTGATCCCCGGCTGCCACGTGCCCGCGACCTGGTGCGAGATCCACCACGTCCAGGAGCACGCCACCGGGGGTCCCACGCACACGAGTAACGGTGTCGCCCTGTGCTGGCACCACCACCGCACGCTCGATGTGTCGGGTTGGCAGATCCGCATGCGGCACGGCGTCCCTGAGATCCGAGGCCCGCACTGGTGGGACCCCTACCGTGGCTGGCACCGGCCCCGCACCCGCCACGGCACGCCCCGAAACATCCGCACCCCCACCCACGCCCTCGCACCACCCGGATGACACCCGCAGGGGCCGCGCGACCTGCTGATACACCCGCAGGCTCGACTCCGCCCGGGCGTCGTGTCGGCGGCGGCGCATAGACTCTTCCGGTGACTGTGCAGGGGATCATCCGCGCTCTGGAAGAGGAGGCGTCCGGATTCAGGGACGCCCTGAGCTGGGCGCAGACCGACGCCGACCTGCTGGCGAGTGCCGGCATGGACGCGCCGATGCTCGCCGGGCTCCTCGAGCGCCGGTCCGCGGCGGGGAAGCCCGCGGTACTGCTCGTGGTCGCTCCGACCGGACGGCGCGCCGAGTCGCTCGCCGCCGCCCTCGGCTCCTACCGCCCCGATGCGGAGATCCTGTCCTTCCCCGCGTGGGAGACGCTCCCGCACGAGCGGCTCAGCCCCAGCCCCGACACCGTCGGGCGGCGCCTCGAGGTGCTGCGCCGGATGCGGATCTGGTCGGGGGAGCGGCCGCTGGTCGTCGTCGCCTCGGTGCGCGCGGCGCTGCAGCCCGTCGCCGCCGGGCTCGGAGACGTCGAGCCGCTCGAGCTCACGGTCGGGGGTCGCGGGTACGACCTCGACACCGTGGCGGCCTCCCTCGTCGAACGCGCGTACTCGCGGGTCGACATGGTCTCCCGCCGTGGTGAGTTCGCCGTGCGCGGCGGCATCCTCGATGTCTTCCCGCCCACGGCAGAGCACCCGTCCCGGGTCGAGTTCTTCGGCGATGAGGTCGATCAGATCCGGCTCTTCTCCGTCGCGGATCAGCGCTCTCTTCCTGTCGCGCCCTCCGGGGTCTCACTGCCGGCCAGCCGCGAGCTGCTGCTGACGGCCGAGGTCCGCGAGCGCGCCGGCGCTCTCGTCGATGCCTTCCCCGGGATCGCGGGGATGCTGCAGAAGATGGCGGAGGGGATCCCGGTCGAGGGCATGGAGTCGCTCCTGCCCGTTGTCGCGGGGCCCGTCGTACCGCTGACGGACTACCTCCCCGTGAACGCCGCTGTCGCGCTCGTGGACCCGGAGCGCTCCGGCGCACGCGCGGCGAGCCTCGGCGAGACGAACCGGGAATTCCTCGATGCGGCCTGGAGTGCGGCGACTGCCGGCGCCTCGGCGCCGATCGACCTGCGGACGGGCGACTTCCTGTCGGTCGCAGAGCTGCGGGCGGCCCTCCACGACCGCGGCGGCGTGTGGTGGCGGCTGAGCGCCTTCGACGCCGGCTCCGACGACGCGAACTTCGACCAGGGCGCCGACGGCGTGAGCGCCGCTCCGATCCCGTCGTTCCACGGCAACGTCGACGGGGCGATCGACTTCACCGCCGGCCGCGTCGCCGACGGGTGGCGGGTCGTGCTCGTCGCGTCGGGACCCGGCCTCGTGGATCGCGCTCGCGACGTGCTCGCCGACCGCGGTGTCGCGGCTCGCGTGGTCGACGGGCTTCCGGGCATCCCCCACGCCGGCGTCGCGACGCTCGTCACGGGCGCCATCGAATCGGGCTTCCAGGTCGCGAGCGCGAAGATCGCGGTCCTGACCGAGAACGAGTTCTACGGGCGCACGATCGGCGGCGACACACGCGTCGTGAAGAAGCTCGCCTCGCGGCGCAAGAACGTCGTGGATCCGATGCAGCTGAAGGCCGGGGACTTCGTGGTGCATCAGACGCACGGCATCGCGCGCTTCGTCGAGATGACCCAGCGCGAGGTCTCCTCGGGCGGGCGCAACGCCGTGAAGACGACGCGCGACTATCTCATGCTCGAGTACGCGCCGACCAAGCGCGGCTACCCGGGCGACAAGCTCTACGTGCCCACCGACCAGCTCGACCTTCTGTCGAAGTACGTCGGCGGCGAGGCCCCGACGCTGTCCAAGATGGGCGGCAACGACTGGGCCGCCGCGAAGGGCAAGGCGCGCAAGGCCGTGCGCGACATCGCGGTCGAGCTCGTGAAGCTGTACTCGGCGCGGATGGCGGCCAAGGGCTACGCGTTCGGCAAGGACACGCCCTGGCAGCGCGAGCTGGAGGAGGCGTTCCCGTTCGCGGAGACCCCCGATCAGCTGCAGACCATCGACGAGATCAAGGCCGACATGGAGCGGCCCATCCCGATGGACCGGCTGCTGTCCGGCGACGTCGGCTTCGGCAAGACCGAGGTCGCCGTGCGCGCCGCGTTCAAGGCGATCCAGGACGGCAAGCAGGTCGCCATGCTCGTTCCGACGACGCTGCTCGTCAAGCAGCACCTCGAGACGTTCACCGAGCGCTTCGCGGGATTCCCGGTCAAGGTGCGCCCGCTGTCGCGCTTCCAGACCGACAAGGAGGCGCGGCTCACGCTCGACGGTCTGCTGGAGGGATCCGTCGACATGGTGATCGGCACGCACCGGATCCTGACCGATCAGGTGATGTTCAAGGACCTCGGCCTCATGATCGTCGATGAGGAGCAGCGCTTCGGCGTCGAGCACAAGGACGCGCTCAAGAAGATGAAGACCAACGTCGACATCCTCGCCATGAGCGCCACCCCGATCCCGCGCACGCTCGAGATGGCGGTCACCGGGATCCGCGAGATGTCGACCCTGCAGACCCCGCCGGAGGACCGGCATCCGATCCTCTCCTTCGTCGGGCCGAAGAGCGACAAGCAGGTCGCTGCGGCGATCCGCCGCGAGATCCTCCGTGAGGGGCAGATCTTCTACGTGCACAACCGCGTGCAGTCGATCCAGCGCACAGCGTCCGAGCTCGCCGAGCTCGTGCCGGAGGCGCGGATCGCCGTCGCGCACGGGCAGATGGGCGAGCATCAGCTGGAGCAGGTCGTCGACGACTTCTGGGAGCGCAAGTTCGATGTGCTGGTCTCCACGACCATCATCGAGACCGGCCTGGACATCTCGAACGCCAACACGATCATCATCGACCGTGCCGACCGCTACGGTCTGAGCCAGCTGCACCAGCTGCGCGGGCGGGTGGGCCGTGGCCGTGAGCGCGCCTATGCGTACTTCCTCTACGACGAGATGAAGCCGCTGAGCGAGACCGCGGCCGACCGGCTGCAGACGATCGCGGTGAACAACGACCTGGGATCCGGCATGCAGGTCGCGCTCAAGGACCTCGAACTGCGCGGCGCTGGCAACCTGCTGGGCGCCGAGCAGGCCGGGCACATCGCGGGGGTCGGCTTCGACCTGTACCTGCGCATGATCGGCGAGGCCGTCGCGACGTTCCGCGGCGAGGAGACCGAGACCGGCGCCGAGCTGCGCCTGGAGCTGCCGGTGGACGCGCGGATCCCCGACTCGTACATTGACAGCGAGCGACTGCGGCTCGAGGCGTACCAGAAGCTCTCCAGCGCGGCGACCGCGACCGCGGCGGACGACGCGATCGGCCACGTCGTCGAGGAGCTCGCGGACCGGTACGGGGCGCCGCCGGCCGAGGTCGAGGGTCTCGTCGCGATCGCCCGGCTGCGGCGCCGCGCCGCGCGGGCGGGCCTCACGGACGTGGTGGCCATGGGATCGAACCTCCGGGTCGCTCCCGCTCGTTTCGAGGACTCGATGAAGGTGCGCGTGCAGCGCCTGTACCCCCAGGCCAAGCTCGTGGGCGGGGGAGAGGCTCTGGTCGTGCCGATGCCCGGCGCCGATCGGGTCGACCCGGTCGAATGGACGGGCCAGCTGCTGACGGCGCTGTTCCCCGAGCCCGCTCCGGCGGAGCCGGTCGCCGCGGTCGCACAGGCGGGCGCCGCAGGATGAGCGCCGACGAGCCCCGGTGGCGCTGGCTGTCCACGCGCGAGGTGCACCGAGGGCGGGTGCGGATCGACGCCGACGAGGTCGAGCTCCCCGGCGGCGCACGCACGGTCTACGAGGTCGATCGCAGCGCGCCGTTCTCGGTGTCCACGCTCGTGGTGCTCGGCGGTGATGTCGTGCTGGCCCGGCAGTACCGCTACCCGATCGACCGCTGGATCCTCGACCTGCCCGGTGGCGCAGGGGATCCCGGTGAGGCTCCTGCGGATGCCGCCCGGCGCGAGCTCGAGGAGGAGCTCGGACTCGTCGCCGACGAGCTCACGCCCCTGCACGTCTTCGCGATGAATCCGGGGCGCAGCGTCTGGAAGACGCACGTGTTCCTCGCCACGGCCGTGCGGCGCGGGCACGCCGCGACCGATGATCCGGCGGAGCAGGTGCGCAGCGTGCGCTTGCCGCTCGCCGAGCTCGACCGCCTCATCGCCGAGGGCGAGATCCTGGATTCCGCGCTGCTCGTGGCGCGCACGATGGCCGCGGCGAAAGGCCTTCTGCCTCCCGTCGGGATCTGAGCGCTCCGGCGTCGCCGATTCCGAGTCGCCCGGTCCGCCGTGGCGACTACGCTCGTCACATGATCTACGAGCACCTCGGGGCTCGGCCCCGCATCCACGACACCGCGGTCGTGGCGCCGTCCGCCGTGATCTCCGGCGATGTCACGATCGGGGAGAACTGCCAGGTGCTGCACGGCGCCGTGATCACGGCGGAGGGCGGACCGATCACGCTCGGCGAGCACGTGATCGTGATGGAGAACGCCCTCATCCGTGCCACCGCGGCGAACCCCGTGCACATCGGCGACCACGTGCTGGTCGGGCCGATGGCGAGCATCTCCGGCGCGACGATCGCGGAGGAGGTCTTCCTCGCCACGGGCACCAGGATCTTCAACGGCGCCGTGATCGGGGAGCGCAGCGAGGTGCGCATCAACGCCGTCGTCCATCTGCGCACGACCCTGCCGCCCGAGACCGTCGTGCCCATCGGGTGGGTCGCGGTCGGCGACCCGGTGCGCATCCTCTCGCCCGAGCGGCATGAGGAGATCTGGGAGGCGCAGCACGAGCTGGACTTCCCCGGCTACGTCTTCGGCGTCGACCGCTCGACGCCCGACCTCATGGTCCAGCTCACCGAGCGCTACGCCCGCTCGCTCGCGCGGCACCTCGAGGACCACGCGCTCTGACCGGATCCCTCTCTCCGAACGAAGCCCGCTCCGAACGTCTCCCGCTCCGAACGAAGGAATCGACGTGCAAGAACAGACCGGGGGACTCGTGCGCCCCGACGTCACCGCCTCCGACGCCATCGCGATCGCGCGCGAGCTCTGGGGCATCGTCGTCACGGCATCCGAGCTCGGCAGCAACCAGGATCGCAACTTCCTGCTGACCGAGCCCGACGGATCCCGCAGCGTGCTCCGGATCGACAATCCGGCCTTCCCCGACAGCGCGAGGGACGCCCAGCACGCCGCGCTCGACGCCTACCGCGCCGCCGGCGTGCCGGTGCCCGCGGCGCTGCCGGGCGGCGACGGCGCGCTCACGCAGCGCTGGCGCGGCTTCGCGGTGCGGCGCAGCGCCTTCGCCGAAGGCGAGGCGATGGTCGACGCCGGCTACTTCGCGCCGGTCGTGCTGCGGGAGTTCGGATCCCTCGCCGCCGCCTCGGTGAACGCGCTCGCCGCGCTGGAGCACCCGGGTCTCGACCGTCCGCAGATGTGGGACATGCGGGTGGCCGCGGAGGAGGCGAGGAACCTGCTGCCGTCGATCGCGGACCCGGCGCTGCGTGACCGGGTGTCGCCCGTGATCGCAGCGGCCGAGGAGGTCCTGCGGTCCGTCGCCGCGGAGCTCCCGGTGCAGCCGATCCACGGCGATCTCACGGACGACAACGTCATGGGTGTGCGCGGCGCCGACTCTCGGCTGCACCCTCGCACGGTGCTCGACCTCGGCGACCTCGCCCTGGGCTGGCGCGTGGCGGAGCTCGCCGTGTGCGCGTCGTCGATGCTGCATCACGAGCCGGAGCGTCCGCTGCGGGTGCTCGAGACCATCGCCGCCTTCCACGCCGAAGCGCGGTTGAGTGAGGCCGAAGCCAAGGCGGTCTGGCCGCTCATCGCGCTGCGCGCCGCGCTGCTCGTCGCGAGCGGCTGGCGACAGCTGGAGATCGACGGCGACAACGCCTACGCCAGGGAGCGGATCGCGGGGGAGCAGGCGATATTCGACGCCGCGACCGCGGTGCCGCTCGTCGAGGCGGTCGAGCAGGTGCTCGCGGCGCTGGGCTTCCCTGCCGCGGCGGCCCAGCCCTCTTCGGTGCAGGGTGCCGCTCCGCTCGCGCCCCTCCTGCCCGAGCTCGCCGGCGAGGTCGTCGTCCTGGATCCCGGGACGGAGTCGGAAGGCCTCGCGTCGGGCGCCTGGCTCGCGCCCGACGCGGAGGGTGTGCTGATCCGCAGCGCCCTCGCTCAGGGAGCGGCGGCCGCCGTCATGCCCTACGGCGTGTATCGGCTCACCCGCACCATGCTCGACTCGACCGACGCGGCCGCGACCTGGCCGATCGGCACCTCTATCCATCTGCCCGCGGGACCACCGCTGCCGCTCGTGGCCCCCGTCTCCGGGAGGATCGTCACGTCGGCGGACGAGGTCATGCGCATCACGTCGGCGAACGGCTGGCGGTGCGAGATCCGCGGCGCGCAGTCATCGTCGGAGGACGGCGCGGAGGTGGCGCAGGGGGACGGCATCGGACGGGTCCCCGAATCCGCAGGGCCGCGCACCCTCGTCGTCACGGTCGTCGCAGAGGGTGCGGAGGCGCCCGTGGGCGGGACCGACGATG
Organism: Microbacterium azadirachtae; assembly: GCF_000956505.1. GTDB lineage: Bacteria > Actinomycetota > Actinomycetes > Actinomycetales > Microbacteriaceae > Microbacterium > Microbacterium azadirachtae_A. The sequence continues at coordinate 32,716 of NZ_JYIX01000020.1, forward strand.
CGCCCCTCGTGGAGCCCGACCGCGTTCCGGCGTGGCGTCGGCTCTCGACCGATCCCGCGGCGATCCTGGGCCTGCCTGCGATGAGCCAGTCCGATGATGCGGCGGGCGAGCTCGCGCGGCGGGCGCGCATCTTCGCGAGCGCCCAGGAACGGTACTACGAGCGCCCTCCGCAGATCGAACGGGGCTGGCGGCACCACCTGGTCGACACCACGGGCCGCGCGTACGTCGACATGGTGAACAACGTGACCGGGCTCGGGCACGGACATCCGCGCGTCGCCGACGCGGTGAACCGGCAGATCCGGATCCTGAACACGAACTCCCGATTCCTGTACCGCGAACTCGCGGAGTACAGCGAGCGGCTCCTCGCGCTGGTGCCGGAGAGGCCCTCCGACGCACCGGGCGACCGGCTGGACACGGTGCTGCTCGTGAACAGCGGATCCGAGGCGGTCGATCTCGCGCTCAGGCTCGCGCAGGCGGCCACCGGGCGCAAGACCATCGTGTCGCTCCGTGAGGCTTACCACGGCTGGACGATGGCCAGCGATGCGGTCACCACGAGCGCCTACGACAATCCCGATGCCCTGGCCACGCGCCCGGACTGGGTGCACGTGGCCGATGTGCCCAACAGATTCCGCGGCACGTACCGCGGCGAGGAGACGGGAGCGCGGTACGCCGCGGATCTGGGGGCGGATCTCGATCGCCTCGCCGCGGAGGGACGCCCCGTCGCGGGCTTCATCTGTGAATCGGTGCTCGGCAACGCCGGCGGCGTGATGCTGCCCGAGGGATACCTGGCGGAAGCCTACGCGCGCGTGCGCGGCGCTGGCGGCCTCTGCATCGCCGACGAGGTGCAGGTCGGATTCGGGCGGATGGGATCCTCGTTCTGGGGGTTCGAGCAGTCCGCCGTCTCACCGGACATCATCACGATCGCGAAGCCGATGGGCAACGGCTACCCGATCGGCGGCGTGATCACGTCGAAGCGCGTGGCCGACGCACTCGCCGCCCAGGGGCAGTTCTTCTCGTCCGCGGGCGGGAACCCGCTCAGCTGCCGGGTCGGCATCGCGGTGCTCGACGCGATGGCCGAGGAGGGCCTGCAGGAGAACGCCCGCGTCGTGGGGGCGCGCCTGGCCGAGGGCTTCCGTGCGCTCGCCGAGCGCCATCGGCTGATCGGCCCGGTCCACGGCGAGGGCCTGTATCTCGGCGTGGAGCTCGTCCGGGATCGGGAGAGCATGGAACCGGCAGCCGCCGAGGCCGCCGCGATCTGCGAACGGCTCCGCGAGCTGGGCGTGATCGTGCAGACCACCTCGGAACGCTCCAATGTGCTGAAGATCAAGCCCCCGCTGTGCTTGACCGCGCGGAGTGCCGACCTGGTCGTCGCGGCGGTCGACCGGGTGCTCACCGAGGGCTGGTGACCGGACCCCCTCCGCGGGGGCGTCCGGTCACCTCGCTCCAGCGAGCCCCGACCGCGTGTCACGCCTGCTGGGTGGGCAGCACCACGACCTGGCGCAGGTTGACGTTCGCCGGACGGGTCACGACGAAGTCCACGAGATCCGCGATGTCGTCCGCCGAGATCGCCTCGATCGCGTCGAACATCGAGGTGAGCTCCGCGCTCAGGCGCTCGTTGCCGATGTGCGTGCCGAGCTCCGTCTGCGTGAGCCCCGGTTCGATGTTCGTGACGCGCACGCCGAGGCGCGCGACCTCGGTGCGCTGCATGGCCGACAGCGTGGTCACCGCCGCCTTCGTCGCGGCATAGACCGCATAGTCCGGGAAGGTCACGTGCGCGGCGATCGACGAGATGTTGACGATGTCCCGCGGCCCGCCACCGGCGCCTTGCAGCAGGTCGGGCAGCACCGCGCGCGTGATGCGGAGCAGCCCGGTGAGGTTCGTGTCGATCATGCGGCCCCACTCGTCGGCGCGGCCGTCGGCGAGCGGATTGGGCAGCATCACGCCGGCGGAGTTGACGAGGATGTCGACCACGCCGAACTCGCGGTGGATCCGCGCGACGGCGGCGTCGATCTCGGACTCGGAGGTGATGTCCGCGGGAACGGCCAGGATCCGCCCTGCGGCATCGGATCCGGCGGCGGAGGCCGCAAGGGCCGTGAGGCGGTCCTCCCGGCGGCCGAGCGCTGCGACTGAGGCGCCGAGTGCGGCGAGATGCGCGGCGATCGCCGCACCCATGCCGCTGCCGGCTCCCGTGACGAGAGCGATGCGTCCGGACAGGGGAAGGGAGGGAGTGGAAGAAGAAGTGTTCATGGCACCAGCCTCCGAGGAGGACTCCTCGGCGGGAACGTCCCGATGAACCTGGGTCTGCCAGGACCACCCTCGTGCGGGGCGCAGCGGCGATACTGAGACGATGACATCGGAGATCGGCGAGTTCCTCCGCGCGAAGCGCGAACGGGTCGCACCCGAGGAACGCGGTCTGCCCGCAGGCGGCGGGCGACGCGTGCCGGGCCTCCGACGCGAAGAGGTCGCGCTGCTGGCGGGCATCAGCCCCGACTACTACGTGCGTCTGGAGCAGGGGAGGGCGCGGGCTGCGTCGGACCAGGTGCTCGACGCGATCTCCCGGGTGCTGAGCCTGGACGACGTCGAGCGCGACCACCTCCGCGTGCTCGCCCGGCCCGCGGCCCCGCTCCGGGCGCCCCGGCCGTCCGCCACCCCCGGTGCTCGTCCCGGTGTGAGGGCGCTGCTGGACGCGATGCCTCAGGTCCCCGCGTTCGTGCTGGGGCCGGCCATGGACGTGCTCGCCGTGAACCTGCTCGGCGACGCCCTCATCGCGCTCCCCGACGGGCCGCGCAACATGGCCCGTCATGTGTTCCTGGATCCGACTTCATCCGCCTACTACCCCGAATGGGAGAAGGTCGCCCGCGAGACCGCGGCCCATCTGCGTCGGATGGCGGCGCTGCTCCCGGACGCCCCGGAGATCGCCTCGCTGATCGGCGAGCTCACCATCGGCAGCGACGAGTTCGTGCGCGCGTGGGCGCGGCAGGAGGTCGTCGTGAAGACCCACGGCCACAAGCTCGTCGATCACCCCGAGATCGGGCGGCTCTCGCTCGATTACGAGACGCTCGCCCTTCCCGACGAGCCGGCGCTCATGCTCGTGACCTACACGGCCGCGGACGAGAAGACCGCCGATGCGTTGCGCACGCTGGGATCCTGGGCCGCGAGCGGTGCGGCCGCGGGCGCCGTCGATCGCTCGTCGCGCACTCTGGGTGCTGACCGCGCCTCTGCGGCCGAGCGCTGACCGCACCGAAATGCGAAGCGCCGGCCCGCACGAGGCGGGACCGGCGCTTCCTGTTGCGGCGGTGCGCCTCAGATCACGCCCTGCGCGAGCATCGCGTGGGCCACGCGCTCGAAGCCGGCGATGTTCGCGCCCGCGACGTAGTCGCCCGGGACGCCGTAGCGCTCCGCGGCGTCGAACGCGGCGTGGTGGATGTCGGCCATGATGTCGCGCAGCTTCTGCTCGCTGTCGTCGAAGCCCCAGCGCTGCCGCGCCGCGTTCTGGCTCATCTCCAGCGCGGAGGTCGCCACGCCGCCGGCGTTCGCGGCCTTGCCCGGCGCGAACAGCACGCCCGCGTTCTGGAACGCCACGACGGCCTCGGGGGTGCTCGGCATGTTGGCGCCCTCGGAGACGGCGCGCACGCCGTTCGCGATCAGAGCCTCGGCGCTCGCGCCGTCCAGCTCGTTCTGCGTGGCGGAGGGGACCGCGATGTCCACGGGCACCTCCCAGACGGATCCGCCCTCGACGAAGCGGGCGCTCGGCCGGCGCTTCGCGTACTCGACGATGCGGCCGCGCTCGACCTCCTTGATCTGGCGCAGCAGATCCACGTCGATGCCGGCGTCGTCGACGACGTACCCGGAGGAATCGGAGGCGGTCACGGCCACGGCGCCCAGCTGCGCGGCCTTCTGGATCGCATAGATCGCGACGTTGCCGGATCCGGAGACCCCCACGCGCTTTCCGTCCAGGGAGTCGCCGTGCACGGCCAGCATCTCCTGCGCGAAGAAGACCGCGCCGTAGCCGGTGGCCTCTGTGCGCACCTGGGCCCCGCCCCAGCCGATGCCCTTGCCCGTGAACATACCGGACTCGTGCCTGTTGGTGATCTTGCGGTACTGCCCGAACAGGTAGCCGATCTCGCGGCCGCCCACGCCGATGTCTCCCGCGGGGACGTCGGTGTGCTCGCCGAGGTGGCGGTACAGCTCGTTCATGAAGGACTGACAGAACCGCATGATCTCGGCATCGCTGCGACCGTGCGGGTCGAAGTTCGAGCCGCCCTTGCCGCCTCCGATGCCCTGGCCGGTGAGCGCGTTCTTGAAGATCTGCTCGAAGCCGAGGAACTTGATGATCGAGATGTTCACCGACGGGTGGAAGCGCAGGCCGCCCTTGTACGGACCGAGCACCGAGGAGTACTGCACGCGGTAGCCGCGGTTGACCTGCAGCTTGCCGTTGTCGGCGACCCACGGCACCCGGAAGATCACCTGGCGCTCCGGCTCGACGAGGCGCTCCAGCACTCCCGCGTCGACGAACTCGGGGTGGCGCTCGAGCACCGGGCCGATCGAGTGCAGCACCTCGTGCACGGCCTGGTGGAACTCGGGCTCATTCGGGTTCAGCGCCCGGACGCCGTCGAAGACGGGCTGGGCGAGAGCGGAGAGCGGATGGAAGTCGACAAGGGTGGTTTCAGTCACGCGGGGGATGCTTTCTGACGAAGAGACAAGGGCGAGCGCTGTCGATCGTGTCGGGCGCGACGAGCCGGATGCGGCGGAGTTCTCACTCTAACCCGCACCACGGCGCGCCCCGCGCTGTGCGACGGTGGCAGCGAGAAGGGCAGGTCAGCCCGTGTTCTGCAGGCCGGCGGCCACCCCGCTGACGGAGAGCAGCAGCAGGCGCTGCAGCTCGGGATCCGGCGCCGGAGCGGACTCGTCGGCGTCGCGGAGGCCGCGCAGAGCCCGCAGCTGGAGCAGCGAGAGCGCATCCACGTAGGGGCTCCGCATCGCGACCGCGCGCTGCAGGATCGGCTTGTTCTCCAGCAGCCGCTCGCCTCCGGTGAGGCGGATCACCCAGGAGCGGGTGAGGTCCATCTCCTCGAGCACGAGCCCGGCGAGGTCGTCGCGGTCGCCGAGGCCGAGGTAGCGCCGTGCGATGCGCGGATCCGTCTTCGCGAGGCTCATCGCCACGTTGTCGACCATCGTGCGCAGCAGCGGCCATTCCCGGTACGCGGTGCGCAGCAGCTCCTCGTCGCCGACGGCTTCGAGCGCCGTGCCGAGACCGAACCAGCCGGCGAGGTTGATCCTGGCCTGCGTCCACGCGAACACCCACGGGATCGCTCTGAGGTCCTCGAGGGACTCGACCGAGAGCCCGCGGCGGGCGGGTCGCGAGCCGAGGGCCAGCAGACCGACCTCCTCCATGGGCGTGACGGTGGCGAACCAGGGCGCGAAGCCGTCCGCCTTCACGAGCGAGAAGAAGCGATCGCGGGAGGCGCGATCCATGGTCGAGGCGACCTCGGCGAACCGCGCCGCGGCGGCGCTGTTGCGCTGCTCGACCCCGGGGGAGGAGGCGAGCAGGGTCGCCGCCGTCACCTGGTCGATGTGCCGCATCGCGATCGCGGGCTCGCCGTAGCGCGCGAAGATGACCTCGCCCTGCTCGGTGAGCTTGAACCGGCCGTCCACGGAGTGCGGCGGCTGGGCGAGGATCGCCGAGTTCGCAGGTCCGCCGCCGCGCCCGAGGGCGCCGCCGCGGCCGTGGAACAGGGTGAGCTCGATGCCCTCGCGCTGCGCCCAGGCGGCGATCTCGGCCTGCGCCTCGTACAGGGCGAGGTTCGCGGCGACGGGGCCGACGTCCTTCGAGGAGTCCGAGTAGCCGAGCATGACCTCGAGGCGCCGGCCGGTCGCGGCGAGGCGTGCTGCGAAGGCCGGGTGCGTGACGATCTCGGCGAGGATCCCCGCCGCCGCCTGCAGATCGGCGAACGTCTCGAACAGCGGCACCACGTCGAGCACGGGCCCGTCGTCGGCGCACGCGTACTGCGCGAGCCGGTGCACGTTCGCGAGGTCCTGGGCGGACTGCGTGAACGAGACGACGTAGCGCCCCGCCGCGCGCGGGCCGTAGGTGCGCTGGATCTCCCGGACGGCGCGGAAGACCGCGAGCACTTCCTCGGTCTCGGCGCTGAGGGATCCGGATCCGCTCTCGGCCGCGTCCAGCTCCGCCAGCGCGCGGGCGTGCACCTGCGAGTGCTGGCGCACCTCGAGCTCGGCGAGGTGGAAGCCGTAGGTCTGCACCTGCCAGATGAGGTGCTGCACGCCGCCGAACGCGTGCCGGTGCGCCCCGGCGGCCTCGAGCGACGACTGCACGGTGCGGAGGTCCCCGAGCAGCTGCTCGGGATCCGTGTAGCCGCCGTCGTCGCCGCGACGGGTGACCCCGACCCGGTGGGCGAGCAGCAGCAGGATCCGCCGGTGCGGCTCCGAGGGGGAGCGGGTGGCGACCTCGTGGGCGACGTCGGGGTGGGCGGCCTGCAGCTCTTCCCACAGCGCGGTCGCCTCGGCCGAGGGCGGCGTGCCCTCGGCGTCGAGGGTGAGGGTGCGTCCGATCCGCTCCAGCGCCCGCTCGAGTCCGCGCAGGACGTGGTCGGCCGCGATCGCCGCGGCTTCGCGGGTCACCGCGGCGGTCACGAACGGGTTGCCGTCGCGGTCGCCGCCGACCCAGGTGCCGACGCGCACGAAGGCGGGCACGATGGGGGCGGAGGATCCGGAGTCCTCGCCGCGCAGCACGTCGTCGATGCGGCGGTACACGTGCGGCACGGTCGTGAACAGCGTCTCGTCGAAGACGCTCATGACGGTGCGCACCTCGTCGGTCGGAGCCGGCTTCTGCGCGCGCAGCGGAGCGGTGCGCCAGAGGGTGTCGACCTCTTCCAGCATGCGCCGGCGGGCGCGGTGGGCCTCGGGGGCGCCCTCGGCCGCGGCGTCGTGCGCGCTCAGCAGCTCGGCGAGGCGCCGGATGCTCGAGGACACCGCGCGGCGTCGCGCCTCGGTGGGGTGCGCCGTGAACACCGGGTGGAACCGCAGAGCGCCCAGCCGGCGGCGGGCCTCCTCCTCGCCGACCTCGGCGCTCAGCTGCGCGAAGGCTCCGGCGACCGTGTCGGTGGAGGTGGGGTCGTCGCCGCGCTCGCGGAGAACGCGCACGCGCTGATGCTCCTCGGCGAGGTTCACGAGGTGGAAGTAGGCGGTGAAGGCCTTGGCCACCTCGTCTGCGCGCTGCACCGAGAACTCCTCGGCGATGCGGGTCGCGCGATCGAAGGCCTCGGCGGACTCGTCGGTGTAGGCCTCGATCGTGGCCTGGCGCAGGCGCTCGACGTCGTCGAACAGGTCGTCGCCGCCGGATTCGCGCAGCACCTGGCCGAGCAGCGCGCCGAGCATGCGCACGTCGGCGCGCATCGCCTCGGGCAGCTCGCGCCCTGCCTCGAACCGGCCGACGATGCGGATGGCTTCGGTATGGGTTGTGTCGGGGGTCACGGTTCGAGCGTAAACCGACCCGGCCCACCCGACGACCGCGTGACGCCCCGCTCCGTCCGTCCGTCCGTCTCGCCTCGTCCTCGCCTCGCCCCATGACCGCGAGACTCCAACTCCGCGACGAGACTGCGGTCCTGGCGCGCAGTCTCGTCGCGGAGTTGGAGTCTCGCGGAAGTAGGGGGCGCTTGTGAGGGGGCGCGATACGGTGGAGGGGATGAGCCGCACGAGTCGCCTTCTGAGATCACCGCAGTTCCCCGCGATCCTGCTGCTGGCGACGGCGGGGCTGGGGCTGCTCCTCGCGAACCTTCCCACGCACGACGCGATCGCGGGCCTCCTCGGCGCGCATCTCGGGGTTCCCGGCACGGCCCTCGACCTCTCGGTCTCCCACTGGGTCTCGGACGGGGTGCTCGCGATCTTCTTCTTCGTCGTGGCGCTCGAACTCCAGTACGAGCTCACCCGCGGCGAGCTGAACAGCGTGCGCGTGGCGATCCAGCCCGCGATCGCCGCCGCGGGCGGCATCCTCGTGCCGATCGCCCTGTACCTCTGGATCGCCGGCTCCGATGCGAGTTCGATCGGCTGGCCGATCCCGACCGCGACCGACATCGCCTTCGCACTCGGCGTGCTCGCGGTGTTCGGGCGCGGTCTGCCCTCCGCGGTCCGCGCGTTCCTGCTGGCGCTCGCGATCCTCGACGACATCGTCGGGATCGTGTTCATCGCCGTGCTGTTCGCGCATGGACTGAACCTGCTGCTGCTCGGACTGGGCGTGCTCGCGGTCATCGTCTTCGCCGTGCTGAGCCGGCAGCTGCGGGGGCGCGCGACCCCGGTCATCGCCGTGCTGATGGTGATCGTCGGCCTCGTCGCCTGGGGGCTGTTCGCCGCCTCGGGCGTGCACGCCACGATCGCGGGCGTCATGCTGGGCCTGGTGATGGCGCCGCGGGCGGCGGATCCGACCCGTCACGCGCTGGAGCCCTGGGTCAACGGCCTGGTGCTGCCCCTGTTCGCCTTCGTGGCGGCGTTCGTGGTCATCCCGCAGGTGCCGCTCGAGGAACTGTCGCCGGCGTTCTTCGCGATCCTCGTGGCGCTGCCAGTCGGCAAGCTGGTCGGCATCGGCGCGTTCGGCGCCCTCGCGCAGATGATCCGCCCACGGGGGGCGCCGCCGGCGATCCGCTTCCCCGACGTGCTCGCGGCCGGCGCCCTGGGCGGCATCGGATTCACGGTCTCGCTGCTGCTCGCGAACCTGGCGTTCGCCGGGGATGCCGCGGTGCGGGACCAGGCGATCCTCGCCGTGCTGGTCGGATCGGTGATCGCGCTGATCGTGGCGGCCGCGCTGGTCTCCTGGCGGGCGAAGGTGCATCGCGCCCTCGGCGATGCGGAGGACGACGAGCCGGCCGACGAGTCGGACGAAGAGGAGACGTACGGGCATGAACGCTGAGCAGGATCCCGAGACGGACCCGCTCCGGGCGGCCGCGGAGGTCATGCGGCAGGTGCGGGAGCGGTGCGTGTGGTCGCAGGCGATGACCCACCGCGAGCTCGTGCCGTACCTCGTCGAGGAGTCGGCCGAGCTCATCGACGCCGTCGAGCGCGACGACCGTGCGGAACTGCGCGAGGAGCTCGGCGACCTGCTCTGGCAGGTGCTGTTCCATGCGGCGATCGCGGCGCAGGATCCGGAGGATCCGTTCGACATCGACGACGTCGCCCGTACCCTGACCGAGAAGATGACCCGGCGCCACCCGCACGTGTTCGGCGACGCGATCGCCCGCACGCCGGAGGAGGTGCTGGTGCACTGGAACGCCGCGAAGGCGGCGGAGAAGCACGAGCGCCGCAGTGTGCTGGACGGCATCCCGCCGGGCATGCCCGCGCTCGCCCGCGCACAGAAGATCCTGGGCCGCGCTGCGAAGGCGGGCGTCGAGGTCTCGGAGGATCCCGCCGTCGAGGCCGGCGAGGAGGCGCTGCCGGCGATCGTCGGTCCCACTCCGGCGCCCGTCGCGGAGTCCGTCCCGCTCACCGAGGCGGAGCTCGGCGATCAGTTGCTCGCCCTCGTCGTCACGGCTCGCACTCACGGCTGGGATGCCGAACGCGCGCTGCGCGAGCGCATCAGGCTCCTCGAGGACGAAGTGCGTACCGCTGAGTGAGTGGGGGCGGCACGGCGGATCCGCACGCACCGCCCCCTGGTCTCGTCAGCCGATCGCTGCGCCGGTCTCGACGTAGCTGAGGTCGTTGACGCTCTTCACCGTCCAGGTCCCCTTGCGATACTCGAGCTGACTGACCGAACCGTTCTTGATGCCGCCGATGAAGGCGGGCAGATCGTCGGTCAGCGTGGACAGCCCGCACATGATCGAGATCCCGCTCGACACGACGAGGACGTTGCCGCCGCCATCGGCGCTCTGCTTCTCGGCGATCTCGGTCAACGCGCCGAACATGCGCTCGGCGACCTGATCGCAGGTCTCGGCGGTCAGCTCGGGCTTCGCGTTCATGGTCGCGATCGTGTCCAGGGACTTCAGGAAGTCGTAGTCGGGCGATGCCTTGAGGGCAGCCTCGTCCGCGAAACCAGAGCGCTCAGCCACGTTCTGCCACAGCACGGTGCCCAATTCCCCTTCCCATGAGCCGAAGGCCATCTCGCGGAGCCCGGGCATCCGCACAGGTGTCAGATCCGACTTCATCCCCGCCAGCGCTCCTGTGGCCGTGGCGTAGTGACGCAGCATGTCTCCCGAGTACGCCGAGGCGAACGAGACGTCCTTGGCGGCGAGCCCTTCGCCGAGGTCCGTCGCGGTCTGCTCGCCCGCGGAGATCAAGGGGGAGTCGATCCACCCCTGCACGCGTTCGGTGAGATTGAGCATCGTCTTCCCGTGGCGGGTCAGGTAGATCTGCACGACGCCGTCCGACTTCTTGGTCGCGGGCGGTGTGGTCTGCGTCGCCGATGGCGCGCACGCGACCAACGAGATCGCCGTTGCCGTCGCGACGCCCGCGGCCAGCGCGGAACGGATGAGGCGGTGGGCCCGCGCACGGCGCGGATTCGAGAGGGACATCATTGTCTCCTTGGTGAGAGGGGTGATCGATCAGCCGCGTGGATGCGGATGCCGGATTTCTGCAGTTCTTCCTCCGGAAGTCGTCATCGGCTTCCGGAGGCGCGGAACGAAGGCCCCAGATTCCGCGTCCCGAAGCTATCAGCCTTTGGTTTATGAGTAAACAGGTATAGATCTAAACAAAACCACGTGACGATGACCGCCGTTCCGCGGGAACCGATGGAAGCGGGCGTTGCCGGTCGAGGACGAGGTCCGCGCGGCGGAGGGATCCGAGCCCACCTGACGGACCTGGAAGAATGGATCCGTGGCAACGGTCAATCCTCCGCGCGGGATGCGCGACTTCCTCCCCGCCGACAAGACGCGTCGTGAGCGTGTGCTCTCCGTCATCCGCGAGCGCTACCGCGCGCACGGCTTCGACGAGATCGAGACGCCCGTGGTCGAGGAGTACGACCGCCTGCACGCGGGGATCGGCGGCGACAACGAGAAGCTGTCCTTCAACATCCTGCGCCGGGGGCTCGACGCGGACGGCATCCGCGCGGCCGCGGAGGATCCCGCCGCGCTCAGCGACCTGGGCCTGCGCTACGACCTGACCGTCCCGCTCGCGCGCTTCTACGCGACCAACCGCGGACAGCTGCCCGGGGTGTTCCGCTCGATCCAGATCGGGCCGGTCTGGCGCGCCGAGCGGCCGCAGAAGGGTCGCTACCGCCAGTTCGTGCAGTGCGACATCGACATCATCGGCGACGACTCGGCGCGCGCCGAGGCCGAGCTCATCGTCGCCTCGCTCGACACGATCGATGCGCTCGGGCTCACCGGCGGCATGGTGCGGGTGAACGACCGCCGTGCCCTGGACTGGATGCTCGACTCGTTCGGCTTCGCCGAGGACGAGCGTCCTGGGGTGCTCATCACGATCGACAAGCTCGACAAGATCGGTGCGGACGGCATCGTCGCCGAGCTGCGCGAGCGCGGGGCCTCGGCCTCCGCGGTCGACGCGTTCGCGGCCTTCCTGCGCCGTCCGCAGACCCTCGAGTACAACCCCTACGGCGAGCGGCAGATCCGCAAAGCGCTTCCGGAGAACGCTCCGGAAGACCTCGTCGCGCACCTGGTCGGCCTCGGCGAGGCCGTCGCGGCCGCCCGTCCCGCCGCCGAGGGCATCGATCCGATCCCGCTGCAGTTCGACCCGTTCCTCGTGCGCGGCATGGGCTACTACACGGGCACGATCATGGAGCTCGCGCACCCCTCGGTGTCGTACTCGCTGGGCGGCGGCGGACGCTACGACGGCATGATCGGGCGCTTCCTCGGGCAGCAGGTGCCGGCGGTCGGCTTCTCGATCGGCTTCGAGCGGATCGTGGATCTGCTCGAGTCGGCCGATGACGCGGCGGGCCAGTCCGTGGTGCTCGTGCACGACGGCGACGTGCCCGTCTCGGAGCTCGTCGCGCACAAGGCGGCGCTCATCGCCGGCGGCGCCAGGGTTCGCTTGGAGCGGCGCACCAAGAACCTCAAGGCGCTGCTCGAGCGCGCCGCGGCCGATGGCTACACGGCGTTCGCGGGCGTGCGCGCGGGCGACGCCTCCGACGCGCTCGAGGTCAAGCCCCTCTCCTGAGAGCGGCGAGCCCTCCCGGGCGCGCCGGATCGTCCACGGCCGGTCACGCGCTGTTCATGTCGATGCGGTCTGATCGGCGTATGGACGCTGCTGATCGCCGTCGGGCCGGAACCCGAGGCGTCCCGGTGGGGCTTCTCGGAGCCGCCGGGCTCGCGATCGCCGGATCCGCCGTCGCCGTGCCACTGGCGCTGCGGCGCCAGGCGCGCATCGCCCGGCGCCGCATCGGCAAGCCGCTGGGGGAGGATGCGATCGACGCCGACCGCGTGTGGCGGCGGCGCCTGTCGGGCGAGCCGATCGAACTGCTCCTGCTCGGAGACTCGCTCGCGGCCGGTCTCGGCGCGGAGCGGCGCAAGGACACGCTGGGCGGACGACTCGCGAAGGGCGTCGCCCGGCGCACGCGGCGACCGGTGCGACTGCGGACGGTCGCGATCGTCGGATCCGAGTCGCCGGATCTGGACGCCCAGCTCGCGTCGCTCGAGACGGACTACCTGCCGCACGTCGCGGTGATCGTCGTCGGCGGCAACGACGTGACCCACCGGATCCCCGTCTCGTTGTCGGTGCAGCACCTCGAGGACGCGATCGGCTGGCTGCACGCGCTCGGCGCCGGCGTCGTGGTCGGCACCTGCCCCGACCTCGGGGCGCTGCGAGCCGTTCCGCAACCGCTGCGGTCGATCGCCTCGCGGATGTCGCGGCGGCTGGCAGCGGCGCAGGCACAGGCCGCGATCGAGCACGGAGCCACCGCGGTCGACCTGCGCCGCGCGGTGGGGCCGATGTTCTTCGACGAGCCGGAGGAGATGTTCAGCCTCGACCGGTTCCACCCGAGCGCCCTCGGCTACCGGCGCACCGCGGAGGCGCTGCTGCCCGCGGTGACGGCGGCGGCCGAGGAGTCCTCGGTGAGTGCGGCCGGAGGAGCGCTCAGCTCTCTGATGCGGTGAACGACGCGGCCCATTCGGCGATGCGGGCGGTGCTCTCCGACTCCGAGAGGTCCTCGACCCGCGTCATGATCGACCAGCGCACGCCGAACGGATCCCGGATGCTCGCATAGCGGTCGCCCGAGACGAAGGTCGACGGCGCTTCGCGGATCGTGGCGCCCGCGGCGACGGCGCGCTCGACGACCGTGTCGACGTCGGGCACGTAGAGGCCCATCGAATAGCAGTCGGCGTCGCCGCCGGGCGCGGCGATCAGCCCGTACTCGGGGTTCGGGTCGCCCAGCTGCAGCACGCCGAGACCGAAGTCGAGGTCGGCGTGCGCGACCACGCCGCCGAACTCGGTGATCTCCACGACGCGGGCGCCGAAGATCTCGCGGTAGAACTCGATCGCGGACCGGGAGTCCGCAACGGCCAGGAACGGGGTGAGGGACGTCGCCGAGTTCGGGCGGCCGTTCGTCGTGTACGCGCCGGTGACGCCGGTGGTTGCTGTGGTGGAGGTGTCTTCGCTCATGACCCCGAGGCTAGGCGCCGAGAGGGAGGCGGTTCTTGGAGATTCGCGCCAGGTTGAGACGAGGACGGCCGCCCGGCGCCGGGCCGATGTCGGCGGAGGCTTCTAGGCTCGAGGAATGGTCGATCCGACGCGCGGTGTGCTGTATCCGGCGCGCCTGCCGCAGTTCCACCGGCTCCCGCCGCCCGTCGATGCCGCCGAGCTCGTGGAGTGGTGCTGGATCCCGGAGTGGGACATCGAACCGGGCCGCTCGTCGCGGCAGGACCTGGTGTCGTTCCCCGCGCTGAACCTCGTCGTCGAGGAAGGGGGCGCCGTGCTGTCGGGCGCGACGACGCGCGTCAGCGCGCGGGAGCTGACGGGCAGGGGGTGGGCCGTCGGCGCACTGCTGCGACCGGCCGCCGTGGCCGCGCTGACCGAGGCGCCGTCCGCCCTGCTCGACCGCGTGGAGGCGTACCCTGCAGCAGGACTGCCCGAGGCGGTCGCGCACGCCATGTCCTCGGGCGACGGGCATCGGGAACGGGCCGTCGCGGCGCTGTGCGACTGGTTGCGCGAGCGCGTCGGCGAGGTCACGGCCCCGGCGCGGCACGCGAACGCGATGGCGGAGCTGCTCATGTCGGATCCCGACGTCCGCACGCCCGAGCAGGCGGCGGCGCGGCTGGCCGTCTCGGTGCGCACTCTGCAGCGCATGGCGCACCGCCACGTGGGACTCTCTCCCGCCGCCATGATCCGCCGGCGGCGCCTGCAGGAGGCGGCGGAGCGGATCCGCTCCGATCCCGGCACGGATCTGGCGACCGTCGCCGCCGATCTCGGCTATGCGGATCAGTCGCACCTCGCGAACGATTTCCGCGCGGTGCTCGGCTTCACGGCGTCGGCGTATCGTGCCCACGCCGGTCCCGGCGGAGCCTGATCGCGCGGAGGCCGACGCCGACGAGCACCACGGCCGCTCCGATCAGCACCGAGGGCAGCGGCAGCGTTGCGGCCAGGACGACGCAGCCGAGGGCGCCGAGCACCTGCAGCGGTCTCGGATACCGGCGGGCGGCACCGCCCTGCCGGAGCGCGGAGGCGTTCGCCACGAAGTAGTACAGCAGGACGCCGAACGAGGAGAACCCGATCGCGCCCCGCAGGTCTGCGACGAGCACGACGGCCACGACGACGGCGCCCGCGGCCAGCTGCGCGCGCCGAGGCACCCGGTGCCGCGGATCCACGACGGCGAGGATCTCCGGGAGGTCGCGTTCCCGAGCCATCGCGAGGGAGGTGCGCCCGATCCCGGACAGCAGGGCGAGCAGCGCCCCGGTCGCGGCCGTCGCCGCGGCGACCCGCACCGCAGGCCCGGCGGCCGTCCAGCCGGCGGCCGAGACGACATCGGCGAGGGGAGCGGACGAGCCTTCCGCCGCGCCGCCGAGCGTCAGCACGACGGCGCCGCCGACGAGCAGGTAGACCACGAGCGCGGCGCCGAGCGCGATGCCGATCGCCCGCGGGATGATGCGCGACGGATCCCGCACCTCCTCGCCCATGGTCGCGATCCGCGCATAGCCCGCGAAGGCGAAGAACAGCAGTCCTGCGGCCTGGAGCACCCCGTACAGGGATCCGGACGGGATCGGTGCGGGCGCGGCCTGCGGCAGGGCGGCACCTGCCGCCGCGAGCACCACGACCAGCCCCAGCAGCGTCACGCCGACGAGCACCTGGGTGACGCGCGCGGTACGGGTCACCCCGGCGCAGGTGACGGCGGTGAGGGCGGCGACCGCGGCGATCGCGAGGGGCTTCTGCCATCCCGCCGGGGCGACGTACGCCGCGACGGTCATCGCCATGGCGGCGCAGCTCGCGAGCTTGCCGATCACGAAGCTCCAGCCGGCGGTGAAGCCCCACCAGGGCCCGAGCTCGGCGCGTCCGTACGCATATGTGCCACCGGAGACCGGATGCGCGGCCGCGAGCTGCGCGGACGAGGTGGCGTTGCAGAACGCCACGAAGCCCGCCAGTACCAGCGCGATCAGGAGACCGGATCCGGCGGCGCCCACGGCGGGGCCCCAGACGGTGAAGACCCCCGCGCCGATCATGGACCCGAGGCCGATCGCAACGGCGTCGCCGAGCGTCAGGCGGCGCGCAAGAGGCATGCCTCCATCATCCCTGACCGCAGGGCCTCGCGCGTCCCGCGGCCGCGGCGAATCGCGAGCCGCCGCGCGGCGTCAGGCCTTCGCCGTCGTGACGCGCTTCTTCTCCCGTACGTACACCTCGCGGCGCACGCGCGCGACGACCTCGCCGGCACCGTCGGTGATCTCCGTCTCGAACCATTCGAGCACCTTCGCGCCGCCGACGGCGCGCTCCCGGATGTCGGCGACCCGCTCCGCCGGCACGTGGAAGCGCGCGGTGAGCACCCCGCGGCCCGGCTTGAGGAACTCGATCTCGCCGCGGGTGTCCCACACCACGTAGTCGCGCCCCAGTTGATGCATGACCAGCATGAAGAAGTACGGATCCGTCATCGCCTGCATGGATCCGCCGAACGCCGTCTTCACGTAGTTGCGCGTGAAGACGTTCACGTGCAGCTCGACCGCGGCCTGCGTCCAGTCGGCGCTGAACCCGCGCACTCTGATGCCGCTGAACAGGTTCGGGATCCACAGGCTCATGCCGACGGCCAGCCGGCGGGGAGTGATGCGCATGCGGCCAGTCTCCCCGGTGCGCGCCCTCCGAGATGAATCGACTGGATCCCTTCCACAATTGATCTAGTTGACCTAGAATAACTAGATAGGAGGTGAGCGGGATGCTGATCCGTATCGACGCCGACAGCGCTCAGCCGCTGTTCGCGCAGATCGCGGCCTCGGTGCGCGCGGAGGTGCTCGCAGGGCGCCTGCGTCCCGGCGACCGGCTCCCCGCCGCCCGCGAGCTGTCCGACGCCATCGACGTGAACGTGCACACCGTGCTGCGCGCGTATCAGGAGCTGCGCGACGAGGGGCTCGTGGACCTGCGCCGTGGGCGCGGCGCCGTGCTCTCGGCCTCCGCCGCGCCGCTGGCCGACCTCGCAGAGGACATCGGAGCGCTCGTCCGTCGGGGCACCGCACTCGGTGTCAGCCCCGCAACGCTCGCCGCGTTGATCGCCGCCCAGGAATGAGGAGGATCCCCATCATGAACGCCCGTTCCACTCCCGCCGCCCACGACGTGACCGCGATCCCGGCCCGTGATCTCCGCCGGGCGCGGCTGATCGCTCTGACCCTCGGCGCCGTGGTGCCGCTGGTGCTCTCCGCTATCGTGCTCGCACTGGTCCTCGCCTGGCTGCCTGAAGTGCCCTCGCCCGCCGCCACGCACTGGGGCCCCTCGGGCGTCGACGGCTTCGGACCGCCGGTCACGTTCGTCTGGCTGTCGATCCTGCTCGGCTTCGTGCTGCCCGCGGTGCTCACGATCACGACGGTCGTCGGGGTGCGCGACCACTGGGGTGGCGGTGCGAGGCTCATCGTCGGCATGGCGCTGGGGATCTCCGGGCTCAGCGCCGTGATCAACCTGGGCGCCGTCGGCACGCAGCGCGGGATCGCCGACGCGAAGCAGGCGGAGGATCTCGGCGGTCTCATGCTGCTGGGGTTCGGCGCCTTCGTCGTGCTGATCGGGATCGGATGGCTGCTGCAGCCGCACATCCGTCCTGCTCCGGCCGCGCCGCTGCAGCCTGCCCATGTCGCCGCGATCACGAACGGCGAACGGGTGGTCTGGCTGGCGACGGCATCGCTGTCCCGTCGCGCCATGATCCTCATCTCCCTGCTCGTGGTGGTCGTGGTCGGCATCACCGCGTTCATGGCGATCCGGTTCACTGATCGGATGTGGGTGCCGGTGCTCACCCTTGTGCTCATCGGCGGCGCGTTCGCGTCCTCCGCATCGTTCCGGGTGCGTGTCGGTCCCGACGGACTCTCGGTGCGATCGCAGATCGGCTTCCCCCGCGTGCACGTGCCCCTCGACGAGGTCGTCTCGGTGCGCGCGGTGGAGTGCAACCCGTTCGGCGAGTTCGGCGGTTTCGGCTGGCGACTAGGCCTCGACGGCCGAACCGGAATCGTGCTCCGCCGCGGGCCCGCGATCGAGGTCGAGCGCCGCGACAAGCGTCCTCTGGTCGTCACGGTCGACGGCGCGGCGATCGGCGCCGGCGTGCTGCAGGCGTATCTCGACCGCGCCGGGGCGCCGGGGGTCGCAGGAACCGATGGCGGCACGCCCGACGACGGGAGCACACGATGATGAGCGCGCAGGAGACGGCACGAGCGGACGGTGATCGGAGTATCGGTCTCGGCGCGATCGTCGCCTACGTCGTGCTGGCCTGCGGGCTGGCGTGGCTGGTGGCTCTGCCGCTGTGGCTCGGCGACGGGCTGCGGGAGCCGTATGCGCTGCCGCTCATGACGGTGATGATGTACATGCCGGCCGTGGCCGTCGTGCTCGTGCTGCTCGTGCTCCGGCCGATCCCGAAGGGGCAGCGGCTGCGGTTCCTGGGCCTGTGGCCCCTGCGCCCCGTGAAGCGCGTCCTGTGGCTGATCGTGATCGGGTTGCTGGTTCCTCCGCTGCTCGTGCTGGCCTCGACCGCGGTCGCGGCGCTGTGCGGCTGGCTCACGGTCGACCTCGCCGGATTCTCCGGGTTCACCGAACTGATCGCGGCGAAGGTCCCGGCAGGAACGCCGCTTCCGCCGACGGGCGTGCTGATCGCGGCGCAGGCGGCGAGCATCCCCGTCGCCGCCGCCACGGTCAACGCGATCGCGGCGTTCGGCGAGGAGCTCGGCTGGCGCGGCTTCCTCGTGCCGGCGCTGCGTCGCTACGGCACTTGGGCGTCCCTGCTGATCAGCGGGGTGGTCTGGGGCCTGTGGCACGCGCCGATCATCCTTCTCGGCTACAACTTCGGGCGTACGGACGTCACCGGAGTGCTGCTCATGACCGGGGGATGCGTGGTGTGGGGCGTGCTGCTCGGCTGGCTCCGGCTGCGCTCGGGCTCGATGTGGCCCGCGGTCTTCGCGCACGGCGCGCTCAACGCCTCGGCGGGGATGTACGTGTGGTTCTTCGCCGCGGGCACCAGGGCGGATCCGGCCCTCATCCTGCCTCTGGGCGTGGCGGGCTGGATCGTCGGCGCGGTGCTGATCCTCGTCCTGATCGTCACCGGGCAGTTCCGGCGGCAGCCGGCGCTCGCCGCGGACCGGCCGCGGACGCTCCCTGCGCCTTTCCCCGAGCCGGCGCTCGAGAATCCGCAGGACCCGGGTTCGGGGGCTGGTTCGGCGGCTGGGCCGTCCGCGCCGCCCGGATCGGAGCCGGAGCGGTCTTGATCGCTGCCGCGCGAGCGGCGAAGCTGGGCGCATGGCCCAACCGAACCTGGCGAACTGGCGCGCCGCAGACGACTATCTGTCCGAGACCCTCGTCGGACACGACCCTGCGCTCGAGGCCGCTCTGGCCGCGCAGCAGGCGGCGGGGATGCCCGCGATCGAGGTCGCGCCGGTCAGCGGCAAGCTGCTGAACCTGCTGGCCCGGATCGCGGGGGCGCGCCGGGTGCTCGAGATCGGCACGCTCGGCGGCTATTCCACGATCTGGATGGCGCGGGCGGTGGGCGACGGCGGCCGCGTCGTGACGATCGAGGCGGAACCGGACAATGCCGCGGTCGCCCGCGCGAGCATCGACGCCGCGGGCGTGGGGGAGCGGGTCGAGATCCGCCTGGGGCGCGCGGCGGAGGTGCTGCCGGCGCTCGAGGACGACGCGCCGTTCGATCTGATCTTCATCGACGCCGACAAGGAGTCGAACACGATCTACCTGGACTGGGCCGCGCGGCTCGGACGTCCCGGATCCGTGATCGTGCTGGACAACATCGGCCGCGACGGCGACATCGTCGATCCTGCCTCGGCCGACTCCATGGTGGTCGGCACGCGCGAGGCGCTGGAGATGCTCGGCCGCGATCCCCGCTTCGATGCGACCGCGCTGCAGACGGTCGGCGTGAAGGGCTGGGACGGCGTCGCGATCGCCGTGGTGGTGTGACGCGTCCCGCGTGAGCGGGATCGGCGGGTCCGCGCGGATCCGCATCCGGACACACCCGCGCCGGGCCGTGCGGATCCCGGCGGCACGGGTCACAATGGACGCGTGACGCAACCAGTGGGTCTGGGCGGGCGGCCGATGACGCCGCCGCCCGGCGTGCCCGCGGAGGAGCGCCTCATCGCCCGGTTCCACCCCCACGCGCGGCATCTATTCTGGTCTGCGCTCGTGCTCATCGTCGTGGCTGGCGCGACCGGATACCTCACGAGCAACCTCCCGGCCCCCCTCGCGGGCTGGGCCAAGGACTGGATGCTGTGGGCAGCGGCGGGTGCGCTGGTGCTGCTGCTCGTCGTGGTGCCGTTCATCGTGTGGCTGTCGCGGCGCGTCACGATCACGACGCGCCGGGTGATCGTGCGCGACGGCGTCGGATCCCGCAACAGCATCGAGATGTCGCACGCCCGCGGCTACACGATCTCGGTGCGCCGCGGTCCCCTGCAGCGCCTCGTCGGCGCCGGAACGGTCCTGCTGTCCAACGGCGTGGATGCGCCGCTGCGGATCCGCGACGTGCCGAACGTCGCCCTCGTGCAGGAGACCCTTGCGGACCAGGTCGAGGTGGGGCAGATCCTCGCCCACCGCGACGCCCAGGCCGCCCAGAACCCCTACACCGCCTGACTTTCTCGCCTCGCCTCGCCTCGCGTCGGGGCCGAGCCTGGCCGCGCGGCTGCCCCGCCCCGGGCCGAGATCGCCCGCCCTCGTGCCCGCGCCCCCTCCTGCGCTCGCACTACCTTCGAGTCGTCCCCACCAGCGGACCCCATAGCCTCCGCTGGTGGGGAC
>NZ_JYIX01000021.1 GCF_000956505.1 Microbacterium azadirachtae
CGCTGGCGCCGGTCGCGGTCACCGAAGACGGCCTCACCGCGCTCCCCGCCGCGGTCGCGGAACGACGCATCTGCGACACCGGAACCATCCCCGTCACCGTCGACACCTGTGGGAACCCCCTCGACGTCGGGCGGGAATCACGACTGTTCACCCCGAAACAACGCATCGCACTCGCTGTCAGGGACGGCGGGTGCCGGTGGACGGGGTGTGATCGCCCCGCGTCCTACTGTGAAGCGCACCACATCGATGAATGGGCCCGCGACGACGGCCGCACGGACATCGACCGCGGCATACTGCTCTGCCGGTTCCACCACATGCAACTCCACCACAGCCGACGGCACGTCACCCGCCACCGGAAGGACGACTTCATCCTGCACCACCCCGACGGGCAACGATCCGTGCTGCACCCGAGGCTCCCACTCCGCTACGCGTGGGGAAACATCGACCCACCACCCAAACGAATCCACCCCGCCGCCTGAACCCACTCCCAAAGAAGGGGCCGGGTCAGGCCGGGCCTGCGTGTCCGCAGCGCGGCGCCGTCATTCCGGAACCGCCGTCTCCGCCGTCGCCGCCGTCGCCGCCGAAGCCCCGCGAACTCAGGCCCCGGAAACGGCGTCGGGCGTATCGACCGCCCCACCGAAACGACGATCACGGGAGAGATAGACCCCGATCGCCCGCCACAGCTCCTCGCGGGAGAAGTCCGGCCACAGCGTGTCCAGGAACACCATCTCCGCATACGCCGACTGCCAGAGCAGGAAGTTCGACGTGCGCTGCTCCCCCGAGCTGCGCAGGAACAGATCCACATCCGGCATGTCCGGGATGTACAGGTGGCGACGGATCGCCTTCTCCGTGATCGCACTCGGGCGCATCCGCCCGGCCTTCACGTCCTCGGCGATCGATCGCATCGCATCGACGAGCTCGATGCGCCCGCCGTAATTGATGCACATCGTGAGCGTGAGCGTGTCGTTGCCACGCGTCAGCTCCGATGCGTACTCCAGCTCCTTGATGACGGAACCCCACAGGCGCGGCCTGCGCCCCGCCCACCGGATCCGCACACCCCACTCGTTGAGCTGGTCGCGACGACGGTGCAGCACGTCGCGGTTGTACCCCATGAGGAACCGGACCTCCTCCGGAGAGCGCGCCCAGTTCTCCGTGGAGAACGCGTACACGCTGAGGTGCTTGACACCGGCCTGGATCGCACCGGCCACGACGTCGAGCAGCACCTCCTCACCCGCCTTGTGCCCCTCGATGCGGTTGAGCCCGCGACGATTCGCCCAGCGGCCATTGCCGTCCATGACGATCGCGACGTGGTTCGGCACGGCGGGGAACGCCGGCGGCTGCACGCCGGTCCAGTCCAGCGGACGGTACGGGACGGCGTCCTTGTGCGTGTACGGCTTGGGGCTCAACGGGTTCCCTCCACGAGCGAGAGCGAGCGGATCCCCCGCTCGAGATGCCACTGGGCATAGGCGGCGATGACACCGGAAGCGGCCGCGGTATCGCGATCGGACGCGGAATCCACGCGTTCCCAGTCCCCCGCGATCAGGGCGCGGAGCACTTCGATCGCCGTCGAGGGAATGCGTGGGCTGCCCACGGGCGCGCACTCATCGCAGACGATGCCGCCCATCTGTGCGACGAACACCGAGTGCGGACCGGGCTTCGCACAGCGCGCGCAATCGTCGAACGACGGCGCCCAGCCCGAGAGCGCCATGACCCGCAGCAGATACGAGTCCAGGATGCTGCGAGCGACATGCTCACCGCGCGCGAGAGCGCGCAGCCCGCCCACCAGCAGCAGATACTGCTCGGGCGTCGCCTCGGAGTCGTTCAGCCGGTCGGCCGTCTCCACCATCGCGTTGGCTGCCGTGTAGCGGTCGTAGTGCAGCGCGATCTCGGCACCGTACGAACCCAGCGACTCGGCCTGCTGCACGATGTCGAGCGAACGCCCCTGATACAGCTGCACGTCCGCCACCATGAACGGCTCGAGCCGCGAACCGAACTTCGACGAGGTGCGGCGCACCCCCTTCGCCACAGCCCTGACCTTGCCGTGCGCGCGCGAGAGCATCGTGACGATCCGGTCGGCCTCACCGAGCTTGTGGGTGCGCAGGATCACCGCTTCGTCTCGGTAAGTGGGCATTCCTCGATCATCCCACTCCCGGGGACAATAGAGCTGTGACCGAACCGACCTTCACCATCCCGCTGTGGGCCGATCTGCTGGGCGTAGGCCTGGGCGGCGTGCAGGGTGCCATGTTCGCGAGCGGCTTCCGGGGCGAACGCCGCCTCGACCTGCTCGGCGTCGCCATCATCGGCATCATGATCGGCATGGGCGGCGGCCTCATCCGCGACATCCTCCTCGGCCAGCCGCCCGCCTCGCTGCACAGCAACTGGTACCTGCTCACCGCCGGCGGGGCTGCCCTCGTGGGCATGCTGCTCGCAGGTCTCTTCCAGCGTCTGAACGCCGTGGTCGTCGGGCTCGACGCCGTCGTGATCGGCATGTTCGGCGCGTTCGGCACGAGCAAGGCGATCGCGTTCGGCCTGCCAGAGGTGCCTGCGGTGTTCATCGGCGTCTGCGCGGCCGCCGGCGGAGGCGTGCTCCGCGACATGCTCATGGGCCTGCCGGTGTCGATCATGCACGTCGGATCCCTGTACGCGGTCGCCGCCGGCGCGGGCTGCGCATTCATCGTGATCGCGCACGGACTCGGCATGGGCATCGTGCCGGCCGCGATCATCGGCATCGTCCTGACCGCGATCATCCGCGTGCTCGCCGTGGCGTTCGACCTGTCCCTGCCGGAGCAGCGCGCGCTCTACCGTCGCCGCGTCGCCGCCGAGACCGGCATGATCCCGATCATCCGCCCCTGAAACACGTCCGCACCCCTGAAACACGTCTGCGCCTCGAGTCCGGCAGGTTCTGCCGGACTCGAGGCGCAGGCGCAGTCACGCGGACGGTTGCGCCGCGGACGGATCCTCCGCACACGGGGTGACGATGCGGAGAAGCTGGGGACAGCTCAGGCGGTGACGAGGTCCGCGTCGGCGGCGGCCCTGGCCCGGATGGAGCGGTTCACGCAGGACACGATGGCCTTGAGCGACGCCGTGGAGATGTCGCCGTCGATCCCGACGCCCCACAGCCGCTGGTCGCCGACCTGCAGTTCGACGTACGCCGCGGCCTGGGCGTCTCCGCCGGTCGAGAGCGTGTGCTCGACATAGTCGTACAGCGAGATCTCGAAGCCCCGCTCGCGCAGCACCTCGATGAACGCCGCGACCGGGCCGTTTCCACGCCCCTCGGCTTCGACGCGCTCTTCGTCATCGCGCAGCACGACATCGAGCGTGACATCTCCGGACATGTCGCTGTTCGTGCGAGTGCCGAGCAGCTCGAACCGACCCCACTTGGCGTCGTCGGCCGAGGCAGGCAGGTACTCGTCGTTGAAGATCGCCCAGATCTGCTCGCTGGTGACCTCGCCGCCCTCGGCATCGGTCTTGCCCTGCACGACTCCGGAGAACTCGATCTGGAGCTTCCGCGGCAGGTCGAGGGCGTGGTCCGTCTTCAGCAGGTACGCGACACCGCCCTTGCCGGACTGCGAGTTGACGCGGATCACGGCCTCGTAGGAGCGACCCAGATCCTTGGGGTCGACCGGCAGGTAGGGCACGCCCCACTCGATGTCGTCGACGGTGACGCCCTGCTCCTCGGCCCGCGCGGCCATCGCCTCGAAGCCCTTCTTGATCGCATCCTGGTGCGATCCGCTGAACGCCGTGAACACCAGATCGCCGGCCCACGGGCTGCGCTCCGGCACGGGCAGCTGGTTGCAGTACTCGGCCGTGCGCTTGACCTGGTCGATGTCACTGAAGTCGATCTCGGGGTCGATGCCCTGAGTGAACATGTTGATGCCCAGCGCGACGAGGTCGACGTTGCCGGTGCGCTCTCCGTTGCCGAACAGGCATCCCTCGATGCGGTCGGCGCCGGCCATGTAGCCCAGCTCCGCCGCCGCGATCGCGGTGCCCCGGTCGTTGTGCGGGTGCAGCGAGAGGATCACGTTCTCGCGGTGGTTCAGGTGACGGCTCATCCACTCGATCGAGTCGGCGTAGACGTTGGGAGTGGCCATCTCGACGGTCGCCGGCAGGTTGATGATCACCTTGCGGCCAGGGCTCGGCTGCAGGATCTCCAGCACCTCGTTGCAGACCTCGACGGCGTACTCGAGCTCGGTGCCGGTGTAGCTCTCGGGCGAGTACTCGTAGTAGACCTCGGTGTCGGGGATCCGCTTCTCGAACTCGCGGCACAGCCGCGCGCCTTCGAGCGCGATCTGCTTGACGCCCTCGCGGTCGGAGCGGAACACGACCTCGCGCTGCAGCACGCTGGTGGAGTTGTAGAAGTGCACGATGGCCTGCTTGGCACCCGCGATGGCCTCGTAGGTGCGCTCGATGAGGTGCTCACGGCACTGCGTCAGGACCTGGATCGTGACGTCATCCGGGATCAGGTCCTCTTCGATGAGCTGACGCACGAAGTCGAAGTCGGTCTGGCTCGCCGACGGGAAGCCGACCTCGATCTCCTTGTAGCCCATGCCGACGAGCAGCTCGAACATGACCCGCTTGCGCTCGGGCGACATCGGGTCGATGAGCGCCTGGTTGCCGTCGCGCAGGTCGACCGCGCACCAGCGCGGCGCCTTCGTGATCCGGGCGGAGGGCCAGGTGCGATCGGGCAGGTCGAAACGGATCTGCTCGTGGAACGGCCGGTACTTGTGGATCGGCATCGCGGAGGGGCGCTGGTTGTTCATCATGAGGGGTTGCTCTTCTCGTCGCTTCAAGTGTGGGGCGGGCCAACACGAACACCGCGACGAGTGGGGCCCTCAGAAACGGGACTCGTCGCGGCAGCTAAGAAGAAGCAGACCGCCTGCGCGCATGCGGCCATGCTAGCACGGCGTCATCCGGGCCTCGGGGCTGTGACGGACCTGCGAGAATCGATGCACGCGGATCCGCACGTCTACGAGCGGATCCGAGACGGCCGACTTTCGAGGAGCAGCTCGTGCAGTACATCTCCACCCGCGGTGGCGGGCAGCCGAAGACCTACAGCGAGGCCCTCCTGGAGGGACTGGCCGTCGACGGCGGCCTGCTCGTCCCTGAGCAGCTGCCGACGGTCGACGCCACGACCCTCGAGTCCTGGCGCGCACTCGACTACGCGCAGCTGGCGACCGAGGTGCTCGGCCTGTTCGCCACCGACATCCCGCGCGAGGATCTCGCGGCGCTCTGCGCGGCCGCCTACTCCCCCGCCGTCTTCTCGACGCCCGTGCCCCTCACTCCGATCGGCGACGGGATCACACTCGTCGGCCTCTCCGAGGGCCCGACGCTGGCGTTCAAGGACATGGCGATGCAGTTCCTCGGCCAGGCGCTCGAGTACGCGCTCGAGCGCACCGGTGGCGTGCTCAACATCGTCGGCGCCACCTCGGGCGACACCGGGTCGGCGGCAGAGCACGCGCTGCGCGGCAAGGACCGCATCAGCGTCTTCATGCTCTCCCCGCAGGGTCGGATGAGCCCGTTCCAGCGCGCGCAGATGTATTCGCTGCAGGACGCGAACGTGCACAACATCGCCGTCGACGGCGTGTTCGACGACTGCCAGAACCTGGTCAAGGACCTCGCCGGCGACCTCGACTTCAAGAACACCCAGCACCTCGGCGCGGTCAACTCGATCAACCTCGCCCGCATCACGGCGCAGGTGGTGTACTACTTCTGGGCCTGGCTGCGCGCGACCGACGACCTCGGCGCGGCAGAGCGAGAGGGCTTCGAGGTGTCTTTCGCGGTGCCGTCCGGGAACTTCGGCAACATCCTCTCCGGCTTCTTCGCCCGGGGCATGGGACTGCCGATCCGCCGGCTCGTGCTCGCCGCGAACGAGAACAACGTGCTGGACGACTTCTTCCGCACCGGCGTCTACCGCCCCCGCAGCGCCGCGCAGACGCTCGCGACGTCGAGCCCGTCGATGGACATCTCCAAGGCGTCCAACCTGGAGCGCTTCATCTACGACCTCGTGGGCCGCGACCCGCAGCGCGTCGTCGGGGCATGGGACGACCTCTCCCGCACCGGCGCCTTCGACTTCACCGCGGATCTGCCGCGCTTCGCCGAAGAGTTCGGGATCGTGAGCGGCACCAGCACGCACGCCGACCGGCTCGCCACCATCCGCGCCGTGCACGAGGCGAGCGGCACGATCATCGACCCGCACACGGCCGACGGCGTGAAGGTCGCGCGCTCGTTCGTGGAGGACGGTGTGCCGATGCTCGTGCTCGAGACCGCCAAGCCGGAGAAGTTCGGCGAGACGATCACCGAGGCGCTCGGCATCGAGCTGCCGCTGTCGGATGAGCTGCAGACCCTGCTCGCCGCCCCGCAGCGCGTCACCGAGATCCCGAACGACGAGGCCACGCTGCGCACGATCATCGAGACGAGCGCCCTGCACTGATCGACGCCTCGGCCCGCGGAGCACCAGAACGCCACGCACGGCGCAGAGGAGCTCGGCGCGAGGGCTGCGGCGGATAGTCTGGCTGGCATGACGGCTCGACTGCGCGCCCGGCTGCTCGCCCTGCTCGGCGCTCTCGCCCTCGTGCTGGCCCCGCTGCTCGCAGCCCCCGCCGCGCGCGCCGACACGAACGACTTCTCCTACGCGTCCTGGGATGCGCAGTATCAGCTCAGCCGCGACGCCGACGGCCGCGCGATGCTGGCGGTGACCGAGACACTCGTCGCGGATTTCCCCGAGTTCGACCAGAACCACGGCATCGTCCGCGGACTGCCGACCTGGTACGAGGGTGCGCCGCTGGGGCTGCACGTCGTCTCGATCACGGACGGCGCGGGCACGGTGCTGCCGTACGACGACAGCGAGACCGACGACGGCGAGCGTCAGCTGAAGATCGGCGATCCGGATGCCTACGCGCACGGGCGCACCACCTACGTGATCCGGTACACGATGCGAGACGTCGTTCACCGTCCCACCGACCGCGCGATCGACGAGTGGTACTGGAACCTGCTCCCGTTGAACTCCACGCAGCCGATCGCCCACTTCTCCGCCGAGCTGTCCTTCGCCCAGGACGTGGACGCCGCCATGATCGGCGCCCCCTCCTGCTACGCCGGTCCTGCCGGCTCCACCACTGCCTGCACGCTGTCCCCCGTCCCCGGGACCGGCGGGTTCTCCGTGACCCAGGAGAACATCCCCGCCGGATCCGGCGTCACCGTCGCCTTCCCGATGAAGGAGGGCACCTTCGCGCAGTCCCCGGCACGGCAGCCGGATCCGATGACGGATGTGGCGCCGTATCCCGTCGCGGGCTTCGCCGCGCTGCTCGCGATCGGCGGCCCGATCCTCGGAATCGGACTGCTGCGCCGGAGCGGACGCCGCAGCGGCCGGGGCATCGTGGTCGCCCAGTACGATGTGCCCGACACGCTTCCGCCCGTCCTCGCCGCCGAGATCGAGGGACGAAAGCCCGTCGCGGATTCCGCGGAGATGGTGCACCTCGCCGTCCACAAGGCGATCCGCATCTCGGACGGCGAGAGCAAGCCGATGCTCGAACTGCTCGACCCTTCCTTCGCCCCCGATGCGCTCGACGGGGAGGCGCTGCATGCGCTGTTCACCGGAGATCCGGTCGGCACGACCCTGCATCTCGAGGTGCCGAACGACGCCCTGGTCGCCCGGCTCAAAGCGCTCTCCGGCTCCGCGCACGTCGCAGCGTTCGAGCGCGGTCTGCTCGTGCGGCAGCGCTCCGTGCTCGCGGTGATCCTGAGCGTCATCGCCCTCGCCGCCGGCCTCGGCGCGGTCGCGCTCGCGGTCCCCGGCATGGCGGTGGGCCGGCCCGCCGCGATCGCGACCTTCGTGGTCGGGATCGTCGCATCGGCGATCGCGCTCGTCGCGCTCCTCGTCTCGCTGCCGCGCCGTGCAGTGCTCACACCGCAGGGCGCGGAGACGCGCGAGTACCTGCTCGGGGTGCGCGAATACATCCGGCTGGCCGAGGCCGATCGGATCCGCATGCTGCAGTCCTACCGCGGCGCGGAACGCCGCTCGGACGGCACGGCGGACGTCATCGTGCTGTACGAGCGGCTGCTGCCCTACGCGATGCTGTTCGGCATGGAGCGCGAGTGGGGCCAGGTGCTCGCCGTGCAGTACGAGCACGACGGCATCACGCCCGGCTGGTACTACGGCTACACGGGCGCGAGCTTCGCCGGATCGCTCAGCGGCATGAACAGCTCGCTCAGCCCGACCCCCACGCCGAACACATCGTCCAGTTCGAGCGGTTCCTTCGGCGGCGGATTCTCCGGCGGCGGTGGAGGAGGCGGATCCTCGGGCGGGTGGTGAGCCCGGAGTCGCGACGCCGGGCCGCTCGTCAGGGGATCAGCGCGACCTTGCCGCCGGGGTGGCCCTCGGCGAGGAAGCGAGTGGCCTCGACGGCCTCGGAGAGCGGATAGGTGCGGGCGAGGGGCACCACGAGACGTCCCTCATCGGCGAGTCGGACGAGCTCGCCGCGGATGCCATCGCGGAATGCGGTACTGGCGGGTTGCGTCCCTGCGATGGCCCCGAAGCCGTGCTCCGCGGCACGACCGGGCGCCGCGATCGTCACGATCCGTGCGCGATCCTCGATCAGGGCGAGGGACACGTCGACCGCCTCGTCCGTGCCGATCGCGTCGAGCGACGCAGCAACAGGGATGCCCGTACCGCGCACCCGGTCCAGGAGACCGTCGCCATACGCGATCGAGATCCCGCCGAACCCGCGCACGCGCTCCGCACCGGCGGCGCTCGCGGTCCCGATCACGCGGACGCCCCGCAAGGCGGCCAGCTGCAGCACCATGACGCCGACCGCACCCGAGGCGCCGTGCAGCAGGATCGTCTCCCCCGCGGCGGCGTGCACACGATCGAGCATCTCCGCCGCTGTGGTTCCGGCGAGCAGCAGGTTCGCCGCTTCGGCGTGCGACAGCGGCCCTGGTTTGCGGAACGCCTTCTCGGCGGGAATGGTGAGCGCGGTCGCATAGCCGCCTCGTACGCGGAACGCGACGACCTCGTCGCCGACCTGAACCTCGCCCGAGCCGATCCGGGTGCCGGGTCCGATCGCGAGGATCTCGCCGGAGATCTCGTAACCGATCGGCACCGGCAGCGCGACGCCGGGCCTCGGCGCGGCGACGTGCTTGTGGTCGGCCGGATTCATCCCGGCGGCGCGCACGCGGATCGTGACCTCGCCCTGCTGCGGATCCGGAGCCGTTGTGTCGGTCAGTCGCCACCGCTGCGGACCGCCCCAATCCGGGGCGATCCACTGCTGCGCGGCGACGCCCACGTCAGAACCCCAGCCGGCCGAGCTGCTTCGGGTCGCGCTGCCACTCCTTGGCGACCTTCACATGCAGGCCGAGGAACACCCGGGTGCCGAGCAGTTCCTCGATCCCCGCCCGCGCGGTCGCGCCGACCTCGCGGAGCCTGGCGCCCTTGCGTCCGATGATGATCGCCTTCTGGCTGTCCCGCTCCACGACGATCGAGGCGTGCACGTCGGTCAGGTCGGAGTCCTCGCGGGGCGAGATGTCGTCGACGACGACCGCGATCGAGTGCGGCAGCTCGTCGCGGACGCCCTCGAGCGCCGCCTCGCGGATCATCTCGGCGATGCGGTCCTCGGTGGACTCGTCCGTGACGATGTCGTCCCCGTACAGCGACGGCCCCTCCGGCATGAGGGAGAGCACCTCGTCCGCGAGCACGTCCAGCTGCACCCGCGTGAGCGCGGAGAGCGGGATCACGGCCGCCCAGTCCTCGCGCAGCGAGTCGACCTCCATGAGCCGTTCGGTGATCTCGTCGCGCTCTGCGATGTCGACCTTGGTCACGATCGCGATCTTCTTCGCCCGCGGGTACCCGTCCAGCGATGCGGCGATGCGCTTGTCGCCCGGGCCGACCTTCTCGGTCGCCGGCACGCAGAAGCCGATCACATCGACGTCGCCGAGCACCTGCCCGACGAGATCGTTCAGGCGCTCGCCCAGCAGGGTGCGCGGCCGGTGGATCCCCGGGGTGTCCACGATCACGAGCTGCCCGTCGGGGCGGTTCACGATGCCGCGGATGGCGCGCCGCGTGGTCTGCGGCTTCTCGCTGGTGATCGCGATCTTCTCGCCGACCAGCGCGTTCGTGAGAGTGGACTTGCCGACGTTCGGCCGGCCGACGAACGTCACGAACCCGCTGCGGTGCGGGGTCGGGGTCTCGGTGTCGCGCTCATCGCTCATCGTGGTTCTCCTTGTTCTGATCCCCCGCGAGCGGCTCCTCGGCCCGCTCGACGAAGACGTATTCGATGCCGCGCCCGCGGCCCCGCGAGGCGCCGCCGGTGAGGAGCAGCCCGCGCACGACGGCCGTCGCACCGGGAGTCGGGATGCGGCCGAGCTCCTTGCCCAGGAGCCCGCCGATGGAGTCGACGTCATCGTCCTCGAGCTCGACGCCGAACAGCTCGCCCACGTCCTCGAGGCTGAGCCGCCCGCTCACCCGGTAGTGTCCCGGCTCGAGCTCGACGACTTCGGCGCCGGGCCGGTCGTACTCGTCGGAGATCTCGCCGACGAGCTCCTCGATGAGATCCTCCATCGTGACGAGGCCGGCGATCCCGCCGTGCTCGTCGATCACGATGCACACGTGCACGGCCTCGCGCTTCATCTGCTGCAGGAGGGTCTCCGCGCGCATGGACTCCGGCACGAACACCGCGGGGCGAGCGAGGCGGCGCGCCGATGCGGCCCGCCAGCTGCGGTCGTCCCGATAGGCGAACTGCACCAGATCCTTGAGGTAGAGCACGCCGACGACGTCGTCGTCGGCTTCGTCGTCCACGACCGGAATGCGCGAGACGCCCCGGTCGAGGAAGAGGTCCATCGCCTCGGACGTGGTCGCTGTGGCGTCGACCGTGACCATGTCGGTGCGCGGCACCATGACGGCGCGCACGAACTGGTCGGTGAAGTCGAAGACCGAGTGGATCAGCTCGCGATCGTCCGCCTCGATGAGATCGTGCGAGGCCGCCTCGTCGACCATGCTGAGCAGCTGCGTCTCGGTCGCGAACGTGCTCCGCCCCGCCCCCGGAGTGACCCGGCTGCCGAAGACGGCGAGCCCCTGCGCGATCGGCCCGAGGATGACGCGCACCGCGCGGATCGTGGGGGCGCATGCGCGCAGCATGGCGTCGGCGTGCTGACGGCCGAAGGAACGAGGGCTCGCCCCGACGAGCACGAAGGTGATGCCCGTCATGATCACCGCGGCGGCGAGCATCGCCCACCAGATCTGATCGTCGAACAGCAGGACGAGGGCGACGGTGACGAGCACCGCCGCCGCCGTCTCCACGAACACGCGCATGAAGGCGACCGCGTTCGCGTGCGGTTCCGGATCCGCGGCGATCCTGGCGAGGGCCGGCGCATTGCGGCCCTCAGAGGCCATCTCCTCGAGATCCGCCCGGGAGGTCACCGAGAGGGCCGCATCGATCGCGGCCATGAGCCCGCCGAAGGCGACGAGGAGGATCGCGCCGGCGAGCAGCAGGAATGGAGTCATCGACCGTGGGAGCGCTCGTCCGCGGCGAAGCCGGCGATGAGCTCGCGCTGCAGACCGAACATCTCCTTCTCGTCCTCGGGCTCCGCGTGGTCGAATCCGAGCAGGTGCAGCAGTCCGTGGGTGGTGAGCAGGATCAGCTCGTCCATGAGCGTGTGCTTGGCCGCGGCGGCCTGGGTCTCCGCGACCTGAGGGCACAGTACGATGTCGCCGAGCAGTCCCGGCGGGGTGGGACGGTCGATCGTGCCGGGACGGAGCTCGTCCATCGGGAAGCTCAGCACGTCGGTGGGACCCGGCTCGTCCATCCACTGCACGTGCAGCGCCTCCATGGCGCCCTCGTCGACGAGGACGATGGCGACGTCCGCATCGGCGCTGACGTTCAGCTGGCCGAGGTTGCGCTCGGTGAGGCGCAGAAGCACCGTCTCGTCGATCGCGATCGCCGACTCATTGTTGATCTCGATCATTTCAGGCCTCGTTTCGGCATGCGGTCTCGTGGTCCGGGGCGCTGCTGCCCCGCGCGGCGCTCGGCACGGTTGGCGAACTCCGCCGCCTGCTCGCGCTCGGTGCGGGACGCGGTGCGCTGCTCGTCGTATTCGGTGTACGCATCCACGATGCGGCCGACCAGCGAGTGGCGCACGACATCGTCGCTCGTGAGCCGGGAGAAGTGGATGTCGTCGATGTCCTTCAGCACGCGGGTCACCACGCGCAGGCCCGAGGCCCCCAGAGGAAGGTCGACCTGCGTGATGTCGCCCGTGACGACCATGCGCGTGCCGAACCCGAGCCGGGTGAGGAACATCTTCATCTGCTCCGGCGTGGTGTTCTGCGCCTCGTCGAGCACGACGAACGAGTCGTTCAGCGTGCGACCGCGCATGTACGCGAGAGGAGCGACCTCGATCGTGCCGCTCGCCATCAGGCGAGGCACGATCTCCGGATCCATCATCTCGTTCAGGGCGTCGTAGAGCGGACGCAGATACGGGTCGATCTTGTCGGTGAGCGTCCCCGGCAGGAATCCGAGCCGCTCCCCCGCTTCGACGGCCGGGCGGGTCAGGATGATCCGCTCGACCTCCTTGCGCTGCAGGGCCTGCACGGCCTTCGCCATCGCGAGATACGTCTTGCCGGTGCCGGCGGGGCCAATGCCGAACACGATCGTGTTCTCGTCGATCGCGTCGACGTACTCCTTCTGGCCCAGCGTCTTCGGCCTGATCACCCGTCCGCGCGTGGACAGGATCGCCTCGCCGAGGACCTCGCTCGGGCGCACGCCCTCCCGCTCCAGCATGCGCGCGGACTGGGCGACGTCGCTGGGGGCGAGCGCATGCCCGGAGCGCGTCAGCTCGATGAGCTCGTCCACGAGCTTCTGCGCCGAGCGCACGGCGGCGGGCTCGCCGGTCAGGGTGACCTCGTTGCCGCGCACCATCACGTCGACCGCGGGATGCTCTTTCTCGAGCATGCGCAGCAGCCGGTCCTGCGGGCCGAGCAGCTGCACCATCGCGACTCCGTCCACCTCGATGCGGGCCGAGGTCATCGACTCCGCCATGTCGTCAGAAGCCAACGAGCTTGTTCTCCTCGAGATTGCCGAGCACGTGAGCGTGCACGTGGAAGACGGACTGCGCGACGCTCGCGCCGTTGTTGAAGATCAGGCGGTACTCGCCGTTCGCGTGCTCGTCCGCGATCTCCTTGGCCGCGGCGACCATCTTCGCCATGAGTCCAGGGTCGCCCGCGGCGAGCTCGGTGACATCGCGGAACTGCTCCGACTTGGGGATCACGAGCACGTGAAGCGGCGCCTGCGGGTTGATGTCGCGGATCGCGAAGACGTCATCGGTCTCCAGCAGGATCTCGCCGGGGATGTCCCCGTTCAGGATGCGCGTGAAGATCGAGGGTTCGCTCATGCGGCCCAGTCTATCGGCGCGGTGCTGCGCGACGGCGGACTACCAGCGCCCGCGCGCCACGTTCAGGACCGCGATCGCGGCAGGGCCTGCGGTCGAGGTGCGCAGCACGGTGTCGCCCAGCAGCACGCGCTCGGCACCGGCGGCGACGAGCCGCTCGATCTCCTCCGGTGCGATCCCGCCCTCCGGTCCCACGACCAGCACGAGGTCGCGCTCGTCCTGGACCAGGGCGGACAGCGCCGCAGGGGCCGTGGGATCCAGGATCAGCACGCGCTGCGTGGCCGCGCGGCGCACCAGATCCGCGGTCGTCTCGACGCCGGCGACCTCCGGGATCCAGGACCGGTGCGCCTGCTTGGCGGCCTCGCGCACGATCGTCGACCAGCGCTCCCGGCCCTTCGCCGCCTTGGCGCCCTCCCACCGGGAGACGCTGCGCGCGGCCTGCCAGGGCACGATCTCGTCGACCCCGAGTTCGCACGCCGCCTGCACCGCGAGCTCGTCGCGGTCGCCCTTCGCGAGCGCCTGCACGAGCAGGATCCGAGGGTCGGGACGGGGATCCTGCCGGCGCGAGAGGATGCGCACCTCGACGAGACCCGGTGCCGCCGAGGCGACCTCGCCCTCGAGCCAGGTGCCGGCCCCGTCGCCGAGCGTGATCGGCTCGCCGATCCGCACCCGGCGCACGACGGCCGCGTGCTTGGCCTCGGCCCCGGTGAGTGCCACGACGGATCCGGCCGTCGCCGCGGTCGCATCGTGCGTCACGAAGTGCAGGGCCATCGCGGATCAGCCCCGGAAACGGTCGCGCAGCTTGGAGAACAGCCCCTGGTGGAACTCGGCGAGCTTCGGCGCCGGCGCCTTGGTGCGCTGGGCGAAGTCCTCGATGAGCTGGCGCTCCTTGTGATCGAGCTTCGTCGGGGTGAGCACCTGCACGCCCACGCGCAGGTCGCCGCGCTGGCTGCCGCGCAGCGGCGTGACGCCGCGGCCCTTGATCGTCAGCACGTCGCCCGACTGCAGGCCCTGGCGGATCTCGAGATCCACGGATCCGTCCAGGGACTCGATCGTCGTCGTGGCGCCGAGGATCGCATCGCTCATCGCGACCTCGAGGGTCGCCAGCAGGTCATCGCCGTCGCGGCTGAACCGGGCGTGCGGAGCGACGGTGACCTCGACGTACAGGTCGCCGTTCGGGCCGCCGGCGCGGCCGACCTCACCGGATCCGGGCAGCTGCAGGCGCAGGCCGGTCTCGACGCCGGCCGGGATGTCGAGCCCGACCGTGCGACGCGAGCGCACCCTGCCCTGGCCGTTGCAGGTCTGGCACGGGAACGGGATCGTCGTGCCGAAGCCCTCGCAGGAGCCGCACGGCGCGGTCGTGATGACGTTGCCGAGCAGGCTGCGCACCTGCTGCTGGACGTGACCGGACCCTCCGCAGATGTCGCAGGTGACGGGCGAGGTGCCCTCCTGGCAGCAGGATCCCTGGCAC
Organism: Microbacterium azadirachtae; assembly: GCF_000956505.1. Classification (GTDB taxonomy): domain Bacteria; phylum Actinomycetota; class Actinomycetes; order Actinomycetales; family Microbacteriaceae; genus Microbacterium; species Microbacterium azadirachtae_A. The sequence continues at coordinate 14,843 of NZ_JYIX01000021.1, forward strand.
GTCTCGCAGAGCACGGCCGTGTCCACCTCGATGTCCCGGTGCACGCCGAAGACGACGTCGCCGAGCTCGAGCGTGACGCGGACCAGGGCGTCCTGACCGCGCTCCCGGCGCGAGCGGGGACGCGCCGCGCGCGCCCCTCCGCCGCCGAAGAAGGTCTCGAAGATGTCGCCGAAACCGCCGAACCCTCCGAAGCCGCCGTTGCCGTTCTGGTCGCCGCCCATGTCGTAGCGGCGCCGCGAGTCGGCGTCACTCAGCACGTCGTAGGCGTGCGTGACGAGCTTGAACCGCTCCGCCGCATCCTCACTGGGGTTCACATCGGGGTGCAGCTGACGTGCGAGCCGCCGATAGGCCTTCTTGATCTCGTCCTCGCTCGCATCGCGCGAGACGCCGAGGACCTCGTAGTGATCCGTCACCATCGCCTTTCCGGGCCGCCAGGCGGCGGCGCGTGTGTTCTGCGGCCGCTCAGCGGCCGGACTCGTCCTCTTCGAGCAGCCTCGACAGGTAGCGGGCCACGGCCCGCGCTGCCGCGAGGTTGCTCGGGTAGTCCATCCGGGTCGGCCCCATCACGCCCACGCGTGCGGTGCCGCCGTGCGTCACGTAGTCGCTCGCCACGATCGATGCCTCGCCGAGGCCGAACGCGGCGTTCTCCGTGCCGATGCTCGCGGCGAGACCGTGCTCGTCGACGCGCATCTCGCTCATCAGCCGCAGCAGCGTCACCTGCTCCTCGATCGCCTCGAGGAGAGGGTGGATGCTGCCGCGGAAGTCGTGCTCGCGCCGGGCGAGGGTCGCCGCCCCCGCCATCACCAGGCGCTCCTGGCGGAACTCCGCGAGCTCCTCCGCGACGGCGCGCAGCACCGCGGCACGAGCGGCGTCGATCCGAGGGCCGTACGACGTCTCCGCCGCCGCCTCCACGCGCTCCGCGCCGCGGCGCACCGAGCGGCCGGTCAGCAGCTCGGTGATGACCGCGCGGAGCAGCCCCAGCTCGGCGTCGTCCAGCTCGACCGGCAGCGGCACGATCCGCTGCGAGACACCGCCCGCATCGGTGACGAGCACGATCAGCAGCCGGTTCGGGGCGAGGGCCACGAGCTCGACGTGCGTGATGTGGGCTCGGGCGAACGACGGGTACTGCGCGAGCGCGACCTGACCCGTGAGCCTCGTGAGCACGCGCACGGTGCGCACCATGAGGTCGTCGAGGTCGGCGGGATCCGCGAGGAAGGCCGTGATCGCGCTGCGCTGGGCCGCCGTGAGCGGCCGCACCTGCGCGAGGTGATCGACGAACACGCGGTAGCCCTTGTCGGTCGGCACCCGCCCTGAGGAGGTGTGCGGCGCCGCGATGAGGTCCTCGTCCTCGAGCTGGGCCATGTCGTTGCGGATCGTCGCGGCGGACACGCCGAACGCGTGCCGCTCCACGATCGACTTGCTGCCGACCGGCTCATTCGTCTCGACGTAGTCCTCGACGATGGCGCGGAGCACCTGGAGTCCGCGTTCTGAGACCATCGCTCCTCCTCACCGTTGGCACTCGTGCATCCTGAGTGCCAATCCTATCCTGCCGGGCCCTTCGACAGGCTCAGGGACCGGGGATGTCGAGGATGCGGCACTCCCTAGGATGTGGCCATGGACCAGGACATGGCGCGCACAAGGATCTCCTCCGGCGAGCTGATCGGCCGACGCAGAGACGGCATCGACCGGTATCTCGGCGTGCCGTATGCCGCCCCGCCCTTCGGCGAGGGCCGCTTCCGCTCGCCGCGGCCCGTCGAGCCCTGGTCCGCGCCGCGCGACGCCGCCGCGTTCGGGCCGACGGCTCCGCAGCTGCCCTATGCGGGAGCGACAGCCGAGATCCTCGGCAGCCTCCGCATCGACGGAGACGACATCCTCACGGCCAACGTGTGGACGCCGGCGGGCGCGGACGCCGCTCCGGTGGTGCTGTGGATCCACGGCGGCGCCCTCGAGCGCGGCACGGCGGCGTTGTCGATGTACGAGGGCACGGAGTTCGCGCGGGACGGACTCGTCTTCGTCAGCGTCAACTACCGACTGGGATCCGAGGGCTTCTCCGTGCTCGCGGATGCGCCGCGCAATCTGGGACTCCAGGATGTCGCGGCAGCCCTGCACTGGGTGCGCGACGAGATCGCGGCGTTCGGCGGCGACCCCGGCCGGATCACGCTCATGGGCGAATCCGCAGGAGGAGCACTCGTCGCCGCGCTCCTCTCCCGGCCCGACACCAGGGCGCTGGTGCGCGGCGGGATCGTGCAGTCCGGCCCGCTCGAGGCGCAGACCCCCGAGCGCGGCGGGCGCGTGACCCGCCAGCTCGCGAAGCGGCTCGGCGTCCCGGCGACGCGCGAGGCGTTCGCGGCGCTCGCCCCGGACGCCCTCCTCGAGGCGCGACGCGCCCAGGCCGCCGGATCCTCCCCGCTCGGCGGCGCCCCGGGTTTCCAGCTCGTGCGGGATCCCGAGTCGCTGCCGCAGTCGCCGCACGAGGCGCTCGTCGACGTCGATGCGCCCCTGCTGATCGGCACCAACACGGACGAGTACCGGCTCTGGTTCCCGCCGGAGGCTGTGATGGGGATCCGGCCGTCGAAGCTGCTGCTCGCGCGCCTCGCCCTTCGCATCCCCGCCGCGGCGGCCAGGGCGGTGCGCGCCGATCATCCCGGCGCGAGCACCGGGGAGGTCTTCGGCCAGCTCGCGACGGACCTGCTGCTGCGCGCGCCGGCCACCCGGGCCGCGCGCACCCGCACCGCCCCCACGTTCCTGTACGAGTTCTGCTGGCCCAGCCCTGTGCGCGATCTGCGCGCGGCGCACGCCCTCGAGCTCCCGTTCGTGTTCGACCGCCTCCACGATCCGGAGAGCGCGAAGATCGCGGGCTCCGCGCCACCCCAGGCCCTGGCCACCGCGATGCACGACGCCTGGGTGCGCTTCATCCGCGACGGCGATCCCGGCTGGCCCGCGTTCGATGCGCAGCGCACGGCGGCGCTGTTCGACGGCGCGGGTGCAGATCCCGTGGCCGGACCGCAGAGGCGGACGGCCGTCGTGGACCTGCTCCCGGCAGAGAAGGGCTGACGGCGGACGCCGCGCTCAGTCGGTCAGAGCGCGCACCACGGCATCAGCGAGCAGCCGTCCGCGGAGCGTCAGGACGAGGGTGCCGCGCAGGGCGGGCCCGGCGTCGACCAGGCCGTCCGCGATGAGCCCCGCGACCCTGGTGCGGGCGTCGGACGCGATCGCGTCGAGCGGCATCCCCTCCGACATCCGGGAGCGCAGCAGGATCCGCTCCAGCTGGGCGGCCTCGGCATCGGGGCGCTCCGTGGCCGCGGCCGGAGAGTCCCCCGCCGCGAGCCGCTGCGCGTAGGCGGCCGGATGCTTCACGTTCCACCACCGCAGGCCGGCGACGTGACTGTGGGCTCCTGGCCCGAAGCCCCACCAGTCCGTGCCGCGCCAGTACGCCATGTTGTGCCGGGAGCGCTGATCCCCGCCACCGTGATCCGCCGGGCGGCGGGCCCAGTTGCTCACCTCGTACCAGTCGAAGCCGGCCTCGCCCAGCAGGCCGTCGGCGAGCTCGTACATGTCCGCCTGCAGGTCGTCATCGGGAGCGGGCACCTCGCCGCGACGGATCTGGCGGGCGAGCTTGGTGCCGTCCTCGATGATCAGCGCGTACGCCGAGATGTGATCCGGTTCCAGGCCGATCGCGGTCGTCAGCGAGGAGCGCCAGTCCTCCAGCGACTCCCCCGGCGCGCCGTAGATGAGATCGACGCTGACAGCCAGCCCGGCGGCACGGGCCGCCTCGACGGCGGTGCGCACGTTCTCCGGCCGGTGCGTGCGGTCCAGTGCCGCCAGCACGTGCGGCACGGCCGACTGCATGCCGATCGACATGCGGGTCACGCCGGCCGCCGCGAGCTCCTCGGCGACCTCGGCCGTCACCGTGTCGGGATTGGCCTCGACGGTCACCTCGGCGCCTTCGGCGATGCCGAAAGCTCCGATCACCGCGCCGAGCATGCGGCCGAGGTCGCCCGCCGGCAGCAGCGTCGGCGTGCCGCCGCCGAAGAACACCGTGCTCAGCGGGCGCAGCGGACCGCGCTCGGCGAGCACGTCGCGCGCCAGGGCGATCTCCTGGATCAGCGTGTCGGCATAGGTGTCCTGACGCGCCCCGCGCAGTTCGGACGCGGTGTACGTGTTGAAGTCGCAGTAGCCGCAGCGCACACGGCAGAACGGCACATGCAGATAGGCGGAGAACGGGCCATCCGGGTCGATCCGCAGATCGGCGGGCAGACGGCCGTCCGCAGGAGCCGGATCTCCGAGCGGCAGGGGGCCGGCCATCAGGAGGAGACCATCAGACGGGCGTCGCGTACAGCGGGGAGATCGCGCGCAGATACCGTGCGAACAGCTCGCGCCGGCGGCGCTTCACCAGGTACGGGAAGCTGCGATACAGGAAGCTGTTCGGGCGGTCGAAGGCGCGCACGGTGAACCATACCTCGTCGGCGTCGTTCCACTCGATGTCGAACGACTCCTCGCCGCTCACGACGGATCCGGCGACCGTGCCCAGCACGAAGCCGATCCGGTGCGTCTGCTCGGTCACCGAGATCACCCGCAGTTCGGCGTCCGCGCGCATGCCCGAGACCCGTCCATGCAGCTTGAGGGTCATCCCCGGCCCCGCCCAGGGCGTGCCGTCCTCGTCGTAGCGCGGCTCGACCTCGGTATGGCTCGGGGCGATCGGAGCGCCCTCGGCGTCGAAGCTGACCCCGGCGTATCCGGGGGTCGAGGCCGGGCGCACGTCGGTGAGCTGAAGCCCTGCCGCACGCTGCGCCGTCCAGGAGAGCAGCGCGTCGCCGGCGGTGCGGAACCGCTCCTCGCCGCTGCCGAGCCGCCAGGACTCCTCCGCTGGGACGCTGCGCTCCGGCGGATACTGCATCAGGTCGGGCGCGTGGGTCGCCCCCACGGCGGCATAGTCCACCGTTCCTTCTCGGAATGTCCCGCGACGCATGACAACCAGACTACTGGCCGAGCCCGAAGGACTCATCCAGGTTCTCCTAAGGCTGGGATGCTGCTCGCGCGGGCGCGCGCGAGTCGGGCACCGGGTCGTCGGCGATCGGATCCGCCACCGGAGGTCGATCGTCGCCGAGTCGCAGCACCGAGGCCGCCGCCCCGAGCACGAGCCCGATCACGCCGGCCACGGAGAGCGGCTCCCCCAGCAGGATCAGCGCCGCGACGGCCGTGGCCGCGGGTATCACGCTGAACAGGATCGACGCCGCATCGGCGCCGACGGCGCGCACGAGCGCCGAATACAGCACGGTGCCGCCCAGGCCGATCGCGACGATCCCGCCGAGGAGCGCCCAGGATGCGAAGCCGGAAGGAGGACGCGCGGGCTCCGTCAGCGCGAGCGCGCCTGCGACGGGCGTGGAGACCACGACGCCGATCAGGGTGAACATCGCAGGATGGACCTCGCGCAGCGACCGCCCCTGCCAGAGCGCCCCCAGTGAGACCGCCACGAGCGATCCGCCCACAGCCAGGATCACCGGCCCGATCCGCGGATCGGCGAGCACGATCGGCAGGCATGCGACGATCACCGCCGCCGCTCCCAGCGCGGTCGACAGCAGAGCACGGCGCGAGGCGCGCCGACGCAGGATCAACCGGGACAGCAGCGCGGTGACGACCGGGTTCATCGCGATCACGAGAGCCGTGAACCCCGCGCCGACGCCGTGCCCGAGCGCCCAGTAGGTGCCGATGAACTGCCCCGCCTGCGACAGCAGCCCCGCGCCGGCCGCGACCGCAAGGAGACGACCCCGCGGGATGGGCGTGCGGAGCAGCGCGCACACCGCGAGCAGCACGAGCACGGAGAGCACGAAGCGCAGCAGGAGCAGCAGGAAAGGGCTCATCGTGCGCAGCGCGAGCGAGGTCAGCGCGTAGTTCACCGCGTAGAGCGTCACCATGGTGCACGCGGAGACGGCGATGGTTGTTCTGGTCATGTCGCCAGATTCGCCGCCCGCCGTGCGATTCGACGCGTCTCATCACGAATCCTGATGGATAGTGATGGGAGCTCGCCCCGGTGGCGCAGGATGGATCCATGAGCAGCATGGAGATCGCGGAGCTGCGCAGCCTCATCGCCGTCGCCGCGTTCGCGGGCGTCGGCCGGGCGGCCTCCGCGCTGCACCTCTCGCAGCCCACGGTCTCGGCGCACCTGCGCCGCCTCGAGGGGACGCTGGGCCTGCCCCTCGTCGAGCGACGCGGTCGCAGCATCGCATTCACCGTCGCCGGTGAGTCGCTCGTCCGGGACGCGCACCGCATCGTCGCTCTGCACGACGAGGCCCTCGACCGGATCGTCGGGACACCAGGGGACGACATCGTGGTCGCATCGACCGACATGGCCAACGCCTCGGTCCTGCAGACGGTGACCAGGGTGCTGTCCGTCCGCCACCCCGAGCGGCGAGTCCGGTTCCGGTTCCACCGCACCGACAGCCTGCGCCGGTTCGTCCGCGCACACACCGCCGACATCGTCCTGGGCTACGGAGACCTCGGCCCAGGGCGCATCGACATCGGCCCCGTCCCGCTCGCCTGGTTCGGTGCGGCAGGAGTCGCCGCCGACGCCGGACTCGTCGTCTTCTCACCGCCGTGCACCCTGCGCGATGCGATCCTCGCCGCCCCTGCGGGAGAGCGGCGCACGGTCGTGCGCGAGTGCCTCGACCTGTCCAGCGTGCTCGCGACCGTGCGCTCCGGTGCGGGGATCACGGCGCTGCCGGCGTTCCACCGGACCGAGTCGCAGCTCCGCGAGCTCGACCTGCCTGCTCCCCCGCCGCTCCCGCTGACGATGGTCGCCTCGGAGCGCATCCCCGCGGACACGCGGACCGCCCTCGTCGAGGAACTGCGCCGAGCCGTCGCAAGCGCCTGAGGCTGCCGCCTACTTCTTGTCCTTGCTCTCGACGTCTCCCGAGAGCGCGGCGATGAACGCCTCCTGGGGGACCTCGACGCGCCCGACCATCTTCATGCGCTTCTTGCCCTCCTTCTGCTTCTCGAGGAGCTTGCGCTTGCGGGTGATGTCGCCGCCGTAGCACTTGGCGAGAACGTCCTTGCGGATGGCGCGGATCGTCTCGCGGGCGATGATGCGGGCGCCGATCGCGGCCTGGATCGGCACCTCGAACTGCTGCCGCGGGATGAGCTTGCGCAGCCGCTCGGCCATCATCGTGCCATAGGCGTAGGCCTTGTCGCGGTGCACGATCGAGCTGAACGCGTCGACCTTGTCGCCCTGCAGCAGGATGTCGACCTTGACCAGGTCCGCCTCCTGGGAACCCGCGGGCTCGTAGTCCAGCGAGGCGTAGCCCTGCGTCTTCGACTTCAGCTGATCGAAGAAATCGAACACGATCTCGCCGAGCGGGATCATGTAGCGCAGCTCGACGCGCTCCTCGGAGAAGTACTCCATGCCCAGCAGCGATCCGCGACGGGACTGGCACAGCTCCATCACGGTGCCGACGTAGTCCTTAGGCAGCAGGATGGCCGCCTTCACCATCGGCTCGGAGACGGATCCGATCCTCCCGTCCGGGTACTCGCTGGGGTTCGTGACCGTGACCGTCTCGCCCGTGTCGGAGGTGAGGACCTCGTAGATCACGCTCGGAGCGGTCGTGATGAGGTCCAGCCCGAACTCGCGCGACAGCCGCTCGGTGATGATCTCCAGGTGCAGCAGGCCCAGGAAGCCGCAGCGGAACCCGAAGCCGAGCGCGACCGAGGTCTCCGGCTCGTACTGCAGCGACGCATCGGAGAGCTTGAGCTTGTCGAGCGCCTCGCGCAGCTCCGCGTAGTCGCTGCCGTCGATCGGGTAGATGCCGCTGAACACCATCGGCTTCGGGTCGGTGTAGCCCGCCAGCGCGTCGGTCGCAGGCTTGCGCGAGGTCGTGATCGTGTCGCCGACCTTGGACTGGCGCACGTCCTTCACGCCGGTGATGAGATAGCCGACCTCGCCGACGCCCAGGCCCTTGCCCGGCACGGGTTCAGGGCTGGAGACGCCGATCTCGAGCAGCTCGTGGTTGACCCCCGTGGACATCATCTGGATCCGCTCGCGCGGTGAGAGCTTGCCGTCCACCATGCGCACGTAGGTGACGACGCCGCGATAGGCGTCGTACACGGAGTCGAAGATCATGGCGCGGGCGGGGGCGTCCGCGTCGCCGACCGGGGCCGGGATCTCCTGCACGAGGCGGTTGAGCAGGTCCTCGACGCCGACGCCGGTCTTGCCGGAGACGCGCAGCACGTCGTCGGGGCTGCCGCCGATGAGATCGGCCAGCTCCTTCGCGTACTTCTCGGGCTCGGCCGCGGGAAGGTCGATCTTGTTGAGCACCGGGATGATCGTGAGGTCGTTCTCGAGCGCCAGGTACAGGTTCGCGAGCGTCTGCGCCTCGATGCCCTGCGCGGCGTCGACGAGGAGGATCGCGCCCTCGCAGGCGGCGAGCGAGCGGGACACCTCATACGTGAAGTCGACGTGCCCCGGTGTGTCGATCATGTTCAGCGCGAATACTTCGTCTCGCTCCGCTCGCTCAGCAACCGCCGATTTGACGGCCCACGGCATGCGCACTGCCTGGCTCTTGATCGTGATGCCGCGCTCGCGCTCGATGTCCATGCGGTCGAGATACTGGGCGCGCATATCGCGATCCGACACCACGCCGGTGATCTGGAGCATCCGGTCGGCAAGGGTCGACTTGCCGTGATCGATGTGGGCGATGATGCAGAAGTTGCGGATCTGCTGCGGGGGCGTGGCGGCCGGCAGCAGCGGAGTGAGGGCGCGAGGTGACATGGGGTCCTGAACGATGCGGGGTCCGGTGAACGGATCGGGCTGGCCCGGAGTGAACCGGGTATCCCGACGATTCTACGGGAGCGCCCGGCACGGCCGCCCCGCGCCTCCTTCGACCGCTGTCGAGGCACGCGGAGTGAGGCGTGCCTCATCCCCCATCGCGCCCGGCCGGTGATAGTCTCGCGAAGTTGCCGCGCCCCGGAACCGGGTGTCAGCGGAGACAGCACTCCGTCCCGCGCTGCGCGGGAGGGTGCACCGTGTCACCGGTTTCGGGTCGAGTTGATATGGCATCGACCCAGCGCTGCGTCGGAGATCCCGCGCGGCGTCTGTGACAAGAGAGAGAACACCATCTTGATCAAGTACCTGCTGCGCCGAGCTCTCGGCTGGCTCCTCATGATCGTGGTGGCGACCAATGTCACGTACTTCCTCGCGTGGGCCTTCCTCGATCCCCGCAGCAACTACGTCGGACGCAAGCCGCCACTCTCGCACGATCAGATCTCACGGTTGCTCGATCCCCGCAACCTCGACGACAGTTTTCCGCTCCTCCAACGCTGGTGGAGCTGGATCACTGACATCGTGTTGCACTGGAACTGGGGGGTGAGCCCAGTCGGTCAGTCCGTGAACGATCAAATCGCCTACCGCATGTGGGTCTCCGGCGAGCTCGTGCTCGGCGCGACGATCATCTCAGCCGTCCTCGGCATCGCGGTCGGCGTCTACACCGCGTCGCGGCAGTACAAGCTCGGCGACCGCGTCTGGCAGGGCATCTCGATCGTGACGATGAACGTCCCGATCATCGTGGCCGCGCTCGGTATCGTCCTGATCGCGATCGGCGTCAACAACGCGCTCGGTTTCCGCCTCTTCTACGTGACAGGGTCGAGCAGCGATGGTGTGAGCGGATTCTTCCCCTCGCTCCTCGACACTCTGCAGCACCTGGCTCTCCCTACCATCGCCCTGGTCTTCATCGGCTACGCGAGCTACCACTTCCTGCAGCGCTCTCTGCTGCTGGATAACATCAAGGCCGACTACGTGCGCACCGCCCGGGCGAAGGGGCTCACCAAGCAGCAGGCGATCCGCAAGCACGCGCTGCGAACCTCGCTGATTCCCGTCGCGACACAACTGGCGTTCAACATCCCCACGGTGTTCACCGGCGCGGTGCTGACCGAGACGATCTTCGCGTGGAACGGCATGGGCCGGTACTTCATCGACACGATCAGCAAGAACGATGTGCACGGAGTGGTCGCCATCGCCGCCTTCACCGCCGTGCTCACGGCGATCGGCGCGATCCTCGCCGACATCGCCGTGGTGGTCCTCGATCCGCGAGTGAGGGTGAGCTGACATGACTTCCGCAACCATCCAGCCCCCTGTGGGGCCCGACACCACCGCCGCGCGCATCCCGCGCAAGCGCATCGGCACGTTCCGGCTCTACTACCGCCGCTTCGTGCGCAATCGGCCGGCGGTCGCCGGGGTCTTCATCTTCGCGATCCTTGTACTGTTCGCGATCGTCGGTCCGCTCATTGCGCCTTTCACCTCGATCTACCTCGACTTCACTGCCCTCGGCACGCCGCCCGACGGCACCCACTGGTTCGGCACCGCGGCGGACGGAGGCGACCTGTTCGCTCAGACCGCCGTCGGTCTGCAGCGCTCCCTGATGATCGCCCTCACGGTCTCGATCGGCACCACGGTGATCTCCGCGATCGTCGGCACCGCCGCCGCCTACTTCGGTGGCACGACCGAGCGCATCATCCTGCTGATCATCCACTTCCTCATGGTCGTTCCCACCTTCCTGATCCTCGCGCTGATCTCCTCGAACGCGGGCGGCGACTGGCGTGTCATCTCGGTCGTGATGATCTTCATCGGATGGTTCTTCCCCGCGCGGGTCATCTGGACCATGGCGCTCTCGCTGCGCGAGCGCGAGTACGTGCACGCCGCGCGCTACATGGGCGTGCCGGGCATGAGGATCGTGGTCCGCCACCTGCTGCCGAACATCGGCTCGCTGCTGGTGATCAACTTCACGCTCGGCGTCGTCGGCGCCGTGATCTCCGAGACGGGCCTGTCCTTCATCGGCTTCGGCGTGAAGATCCCCGATGTCTCGCTCGGATCCCTCATCGGCATCGGCGCCAATTCCGTGTCCAGCGCTCCGTGGACGTTCTACTTCCCTGCGCTCGCGCTGACCATGCTGACCGTTTCGATGGCACTCATCGCCGACGGCCTGCGCGATGCGCTCGATCCCACCTCGGCGGCGGGAGGCCGCGCATGACCGCTCCTCTTCTCTCCGTCCGCGACCTGCATGTCAGCTTCGCCTCCGAGGCCGGCCGCGTCGACGCCGTCCGCGGCGTCTCCTTCGACCTCGAACCCGGTCGCACGCTCAGCATCGTGGGCGAGTCCGGCTCCGGCAAGTCCGTCACGTCGCTCGCGATCATGGGACTCCTCGACGACAATGCCAAGGTCTCCGGCTCGATCATGTTCGACGGCACCGAGCTCGTCGGCAAGAGCGACAAGGAGTTGTCCACGCTGCGCGGCAACGGGATCGCGATGATCTTCCAGGATCCGCTGACCTCGCTCACGCCGGTCTTCACGGTCGGCGACCAACTCGTCGAAGCGCTCACCGTGCACCGCAGCATGTCGCAGGCGGATGCCACCGCGCGCGCCATCGAGCTGCTGCGCATGGTCGGCATCCCGAGCCCGGAGCGGCGACTGAAGTCGTTCCCGCACGAGTTCTCGGGCGGGATGCGCCAGCGCGTCGTCATCGCGATCGCGATGGCGAACAATCCGAAGCTGATCATCGCGGACGAACCCACCACGGCGCTCGACGTCACGATCCAGGCGCAGATCCTCGATCTCATCGCCACGGCACAGCGCGAGACCGGCGCCGCGGTCATCATGATCACGCACGATATGGGCGTGGTCGCGAAGACCGCCGACGATGTGCTGGTGATGTATGCGGGCAAGCCCGTCGAGCAGGCGCCCGTGCGCGAGCTGTTCCACGAGACGCGGATGCCGTACTCGATCGGTCTCCTGGGGGCGATTCCCCGCGTGGACAAGTCGGAGAAGACCCCGCTGGTGCCGATCAAGGGCAATCCACCCCTTTTGGTGAACCTGCCGGACGAGTGCCCGTTCGTGGCACGGTGCCCGATCGCGACCGAGGCGTGCCGGGTCCGCGAGCCCGAGCTGCGTCCGATCGCGACGGCCGAGGGCGGCGCGCATCTGGTCGCCTGCGTCCGAGCGGACGAGATCGAGGACGGGATGATCGGCGGAGCGCCGGTGTACCCCGTGCCGGAGCTCCCGACGAGCGCGCTGGACCGCGTGCCCCGCGAGGACCGGCCCGTCACGCTCGACGTCCGGAACATGCAGAAGACGTTCCCGCTGACCAAGGGCGCCTTCCTCAAGCGCAAGGTCGGCGAGGTGCACGCGGTCAAGGGCCTCACCTTCGACATCCGCGAGGGCGAGACCATGGCCATCGTCGGCGAGTCCGGTTGTGGCAAGACCACGACCCTGCTGCAGATCATGGACCTCGTGAAGCAGACCGACGGCGAGATCACGATCGCGGGCACGCCCGTGTCGTCACTGCACGGCGGCAAGGCGGAGCGCGCCGTGCGCCGCGATCTGCAGATCGTGTTCCAGGACCCGATGGGCGCCCTCGACCCGCGTCTCACCGTGGCGGACGTCATCGCCGAACCGCTGCGCGCGATCGGCGTGCCTCGGGCCGAGGCCGACGCGCGGGTGGACGAGCTCATGGACCTCGTGGGCCTCGACCCGGCGCATGCGAGCAGGTTCCCTGGCGCCTTCTCCGGCGGCCAGCGCCAGCGCATCGGCATCGCCAGGGCGCTCGCGACAAACCCGAAGATCGTGGTCCTGGACGAGCCGGTGTCCGCCCTCGACGTGTCGATCCAGGCCGGCGTGATCAACCTGCTCGACGAACTCAAGGTCAAGCTCGGCCTGTCGTATCTCTTCGTCGCGCACGACCTGTCCGTGGTGCGGCACATCGCCGACCGCGTCGGCGTCATGTACCTCGGCGAGTTCGTCGAGCATGGCGACGTGGACGCGATCTTCGACGACCCCCAGCACCCGTACACGCAGGCGCTGCTGTCGGCCATCCCGGTGCCGGACCCCGACATCGAGCGCACCCGTGAGCGGATCGTGCTGCAGGGCGACCTGCCGAGCCCCACGGACCGTCGCGACGGCTGCTCGTTCACCTCGCGCTGCCCGCTGTACAAGATGCTTCCGCCGGAGCAGCAGTCGCGCTGCGAGACCGAGGCTCCGACCCTCAAGGGATCCGACGCGCACGCCAACGCATGCCACTTCCGTTGACATCGAATCAATAACGGTATCGAGCCCCTTCCGGCGAATCTGGTTCATGCCGGTTAACTGTGTCTGTCCCCAAAAGAGCCGAAAGGCAATAGAAGGAGAACCATGAAGAAGCTGCACAAGCTGTGGGGCGTTGTCGCCCTCGGCGGGGCGCTGGCGATCGCCATCAGCGGTTGCTCGGCGACCGGAGGCTCGAACAACGGCGGCGACAAGCCGGCCGAGACCAAGACCGCGGACTACAACCCGCAGCCGCGCGAGAACCTCAAGCAGGGCGGTGAGGTTCATTTCGCGATCAACGAGATCACTCCGCAGATGAACCCGTTCCAGGCCGATGCGTCGGCGGACACCACGCGTCTGGCGAACTGGTATACGCCTCAGGTTCTGTTCATCTCTCCTGACGGCAAGGTGACGCCGAACCCCGCCTACCTCGACAAGTGGGAGATCGGCGAGAAGGACGGCAACACCGTCATCACCGGCAAGATCAACGACAAGGCGGTCTGGAACGACGGCGCGCCGATCGACTGGACCGCGTTCGAAGCGACGTGGAAGGCCAACAACGGCACGAACGACGCTTACAAGGTGAGTTCCACCGACAACTACAAGAACATCGAATCCGTCGCCAAGGGCGCAACGGACAAGGACGTCATCGTGACGTTCAAGGGCAAGTTCGCCTGGCCCGAGGCCGTGTTCTCGAACATCCTGAACCCGAAGGTCAACTCGGCCGACGTGTTCAACACGGCGTACGTCGAGAACGCGAACCCCGAGTGGGGTGCCGGTCCGTACAAGCTCACCAAGTACGACTCGAAGGGGCAGAGCGCCACGTTCGAGCCCAATGAGAAGTGGTGGGGCGACAAGCCGCTGCTCGACAAGGTCACCTTCACCGGTCTCGACACGACCGCTCGTGTCAACGCGTTCAAGAACGGCGAGATCGACGCGGCCGAAACGCCGAACAAGGACACGCTCGCGCAGGTCGCCGGCATGAAGGACGTCGTGACGTACCGCGCTCAACGCACGTCCAAGACCGTCCTCATCGTCGACTCGGCGAAGCCGCAGTTCAAGGACATCAAGGTTCGTCAGGCGTTCTTCATGGGTGCCAACATCGACGAGATGAAGAAGGTCATCTGGAACGGCCTGGACTACTCCGAGCAGCCTGTCGGATCCATGAACCTGTACTCGTTCCAGGACGGCTACGCGGACTCCTTCAAGACGGCTGGCCTGAAGTTCGACGCCGCCGGCGCCAAGAAGCTCCTCGACGAGGCCGGTTGGAAGGAGGGCAAGGACGGCGTCCGCGAGAAGGACGGCGTGAAGCTCTCCGTTGTCTTCCCCAACCACAACGACTCGCCGACGACGATCGCGATGCTCAAGGCTCTGCAGCAGCAGGAGAAGGCGATCGGCATCGACGTCAAGATCGAGCAGCGCCCGTCGTCCGACTTCTCGACCGACTTCACCACCAAGAACTGGGATGCGTTCTCGCTGCAGTTCACGGATGGCGACCCGTTCGGACCGGCGTACTTCTGCCAGCTGTACTGCTCCGACAGCTCGCTGAACCTGTCGGGCACGAGCACGCCCGCGATCGACGAGAAGATCAAGAATGACGTCGAGTCGCAGACCACCGCCGAGGACTGGACCAAGGCAGCGATGAAGCTCGAGCCTGAGATCATCAAGGAGACCTGGGGCGTCATCCCGCTCTACAACGGTCCCTGGATCGTCACCGCGAAGAAGGGCCTCGCGAACCTGACCCCGGAGCCCTACGTGGGCCTGGACGGCTTCGGCGTTCAGCCCGTGCAGAACGTGGGCTGGGAGAAGTAAGCACCTGTTGTTCCGGAGCGGGGTCGGTGGTTCGCCACCGGCCCCGCTTCGTCGTCTGCGGATTCCTTTCCCGGCTAGGCGGATACCGTCCGCGCCTAGACTGACGCGCATGCGCCGCTCCCGCGATTCGGTTCCGCCGGTCTCGGTCGTGCTCGTGCACGGGATCCGCACGTCTGCGACGATGTGGCGCGCGCAGGAGGATTTCCTCACCGAGCGCGGCAACCCCGCGATCGCCGTCGATCTGCCCGGCCACGGCACGCGCAGGGACGAGCCGTTCTCGCTCGACGAGGCGATGCGCACGATCGACGCCGTGGTGCGGGATGTCGATGGGCCGGTGCTGCTGGTCGGGCACTCGATGGGCGGGCTGCTGTCGACCGCGTACGCCGGAGCGGTTCCCGCGCCGCCGATCGCCGGCTTCATCGGCGCCTCGTGCACCGCGCTCCCCCGCGGCGCGGGGCTCGCCGCCTATCGCATGCTGGCGGGCGCGCTGAACGCGATGCCGGATCGCGGGATGTGGCTGAGCCGGCAGGTGCTGGACGCGACGCTCCCCGCCTCGACGCGCGAGGACTTCGGTGCCGGCGGCTACGCCGTATCGGCGCAGGACGAGGCGCTGCGGTCGCTCGCCGAGCTGGATCTGGTCTCCGCGGTACCCCGGATCCGCGTGCCGACGTGGTTCGTGAACGGGCAGTTCGACCAGCTCCGCACGCACGAGACGCTGTACCGCCGGCTCGCGCCGGACGCCGAGTTCATCATCGTGCCCCGCACGACGCACCTCGTGACCGCGATGCGGCCCCGGGTGTTCAACGCGGTACTGCAGTTGGCGCTGGCGACGCTGGAGACGACGTCCTGACCGCGTAGGTCATCGCCGCGCCCACGACCGAGAGCACGGCTGCGGCGCCGAAGAGCAGCCAGAACCCGCCCACCAGGGCGACGAGGCCCGCCCCGAGCAGCGGCCCCAGCAGCTGCCCGAGCTGCGCGGAGACGTTGACGAGCCCGAGGTCGCGGGCGTGGTCGTCCGGATCCTTCAGCAGGTCCGTCGCGAATGCCAGGCTCACCGCCATGTACGCGCCGTAACCCGCACCCATGATCGCGGCCGCGACCGCGGTCATCTCGAACGAGGGGCTGATCAGGATCACGACGCCGGAGATCGCCTGCACGACCGCGGAGACCGCGGTGATGGTGCGGCGACGGCGCAGCGGGCTCGCCGACCCGCGATCGGAGAGGATGCCGGCGATGATCGAGGCGATCACGACGAAGACCGTGTAGATCACGATCAGGACGAGCAGGTCGTCCTGCGCCGCGGCCGACGGGACCCGGACACCGTAGAGCAGGAAGAACAGCAGCAGGGAAGTGCCGAAGGCGTTGCCGATGTTCACCACGAAGCGGCTGATGAGCAGCCACAGGAAATCGCGATCCCGCCACGACGCCGTGCGGGCGGCGTTGCGCGGAGCCGGAAGGGCGAGTTCGTGCGCCGGAGCGTCCGGCAGCAGCAGCGCGGTGCCCGACCCGATCACCGCGATGATCGCGGCGAGCAGGAAGTACGACTGCTCCACGTTGAGCCCGATCAGCACGACGGCTCCCACGCCGACCACGATGCCGACCGCCTGCGCCGAGCTCGCGGCGGCAGACGCCGCACCGCGCTGGGTGGTGAGCTGATCCGCGATCATCGCCGTGAGCGCCGCGGAGGCGACCGAGACCCCGACCGAGACCACGATCCAGGCGCCGCCGACGGCGACCGGGCCCGCCACCAGGCCCGTGAGCACGAGTCCGACGGCCGCGACCAGGGATCCGCCGATCGCCCATGGCCTCCGGCGGCCCCATCTCGAGCGGGTGCGATCGGACCAGCGGCCCGACACGGGAGCGGCGATGATGCCGACGAGGCCGCCCACCGACAGCACGACGCCCGCCCAGACGACGCCGGCGATCCAGTTTTCGCCCGGGGCGCCGGTGTCGAGCTGCAGCGGCAGCAGGAGCTGGATCGGTGTGAGCTGGACGGTCCAGATCGCGAGCCACGCGAGGGTGAACAGCGTCATCCAGAGCGGGCCGACCCTCTTCCCCGCGGTCACGGCGGGGGTGCTGGAGTGTTCGGTCACGAGCGGGCCTCCTCGATGAGCGCGCGATACCAGGCGTAGGAGGCCTTCGGAGTGCGCTCCCCCGTGGCCATGTCGACATGGACGAGCCCGAAGCGCTGCGTGTACCCGTCGGCCCACTCGAAGTTGTCCAGGAGCGACCACACCGTGTACGCGTCGATCCGCACCCCGGCGCGCATCGCCGCGAGCACCGCGGCGATGTGGCCGTGCAGATAGGAGATGCGCGCCGTGTCATCGATCGGAGCGTCCACGTGGTCGGGCTCCGGGAACGACGCGCCGTTCTCCGCGATCACGACCGGCGGCAGCGCCGCGCCGTAGCGCTCCCTCGCGTCGATGAGGAACGCGGTCAGCGCCTCCGGCACGATCGGCCACAGAGGACCGAATCCGGTGACGGGAGCGCCGGGCGTCGGGACGACCTCGAAGGGAACCGGTCCGGCGCTCGCCGCCACCGTGGTCGGGTTGTAGTAGTTCACTCCGTACAGCTCGCAGGGCGCGCTGATCAGCGCGAGATCGCCGTCCCGCACCGGCAGCGCGACGCCGAGCGGCTCCAGATCGGGATAGCGGCCGAGCAGCACGGGATCCGCGTACATCCTGTTGTGGATGAGGTCGTAGAGATACGCGGCCTGCTGGTCGGCCTCGGAGTCCGATGCGGGCAGCACCTGGGTGTGGTTGTTCACGATGCCGACGCTGGTCGCCCCGCGCGCATGCAGGATCCGCGCCGCGTACCCGTGCGCGAGCAGCTGGTGGTGCACGGTCGGCAGCGCGTCGAAGAGCAGCGCGCGCCCCGGCGCGAGCTCGCCGATCGCGTAGCCCTGGAGCGTCGTGGAGACCGGTTCGTTGATCGTGTACCACTGCCGGACCCGGTCGCCGAGGGCGTCGGCGACCACCTCGGTGTATTGCGCGAACCGCTCCGCGGTCGAGCGATTCAGCCAGCCGCCGGCCTCCTCCAGACGGGATGGCAGATCCCAGTGGTACAGCGTCGGCGTCGGCGTGATCCCGGCGTCGAGGAGGCGATCGACGAGGCGATCGTAGTAGGCGAGGCCCTGGGGACTCGGACGTCCGTCGGGGAGCACGCGCACCCACGACATCGAGAACCGGTATTCGTCGACGCCGAGCCGCGCCAGCAGCGCGACATCCTCGTCGGCGCGGTGGTAGCTGTCAGGGCCGGGATCCGCGGTGCTGCCGTCGCGCACCCGGCCGGGGGTCTCGACGAAGTCGTCCCAGATGGACCTGCCGGGTCCGTCCTCGTCCCTCGCCCCCTCGATCTGGAACGCCGCCGTCGCGGCCGAGAAGCGCAGTCGGCGCAGCAGCGCGCGGTCGAGCGGGGGCACGTCAGCGGTGACGGATTCGGGCATGGACGACTCCTTCGGGTCCTTCGCCAGCGTGCACACCTTACACCGACGCCTCACCCCGGACGCGACGCCGTGTCACGAGGAACGAGACCGCGTCCCACGATGATGCCGAACCCTCCGGGCCCGGATCCGCCGGTTCGGCATCAGGTCGGATCCCTGATAAGATCGGTGATTGGCTTGCGTGCCAGGTCCCACCCCTGCACGCTGCCGGAGGCGCCCCTCTACCGCCAGGCCGGCATGACCATCCATCACTCGAACGAAGGTTCCATCCGTGGCGAACATCAAGTCGCAGATCAAGCGCAACAAGACCAACGAGAAGGCGCACGAGCGCAACAAGGCCGTCAAGAGCGAGCTGAAGACCGCCGTCCGCAACACCCGCAAGGCCATCGCCGGTGGCGACAAGGCCGCCGCCGAGGCCGCGCTGAAGACGGCGTCGAAGAAGCTCGACAAGGCCGTCAGCAAGGGTGTCATCCACTCGAACCAGGCCGCGAACCGCAAGTCGTCGATCGCGAAGCAGGTCTCCGCTCTCTGAGCCGGATCCGACTCTGACGAAGGCTCGTTCCCTCTGGGGAGCGGGCCTTCGTCGTTCCCGGCCCCCTCGTCCGGGTCGCCGCTATCCGCGTCCCCGTCGTGCGCGTCACCGTCGTGCGCGTCATCGTCGTCCGGATTGAGCCCGTTCGGGGC
Organism: Microbacterium azadirachtae; assembly: GCF_000956505.1. Taxonomy (GTDB): domain Bacteria; phylum Actinomycetota; class Actinomycetes; order Actinomycetales; family Microbacteriaceae; genus Microbacterium; species Microbacterium azadirachtae_A. The sequence goes on from NZ_JYIX01000021.1 coordinate 33,841, forward strand.
GCACTTCTCCGTTTTGGGGCGCGTGCCGCCACGGACTCGTGGCGGGGCGCGCCCCAAAACGTGAGAACACGCCCCGAACCGTTCGAGGCGCCCTCCGGTGCTGCTCTCCCCTGAGCTAGAGCACTCCCCTGGGCCAGGGCGCTCCCCTGGGCTAGAGCACTCCTCTGGGCCGGAGCACTCCCCTGGGCTAGAGCACTCCTCTGGGCCAGAGCACTCCCCTGGGCCAGAGCACTCCTCTGGGCCGGAGCACTCCCCTGGGCTAGAGCACTCCTCTGGGCCGGAGCACTCCCCTGGGCCAGAGCACTCCTCTGGGCCGGAGCACTCCCCTGGGCCAGAGCACTCCCCTGGGCTAGAGCACTCCCCGCGTGAGGATCCTGCTCGGGGCTCTGGCCCTGATTCCGGAACCCCCGTTCGGGGCGCACTTCTCCGTTTTGGGGCGCATGCCGCCACCGATTCGTGACCGGGCGCGCCCCAAAACGTGAGAACGCGCCCCGAACGTGAGCAGGAGCGCGCCAGAACCGGTGAGGGCGTACCCGCGCAGGCGTCAGCGGACGGACTCGCCGTAGGGTGCACGGGTCGCGATCACGGTGATCATGCGCTCGAGCGCGAAGATCGGGTCGCGGGCCGCGCCCTTGACGTCGGCGTCCGCACGCGCGGTGGCCTGGATCGCGAGGCCCAGGCTGCGCTCATTCCATCCGCTCAGGTCGCGGCGGGCGCGGTCCACCTGCCAGTCCTTCATCCCGAGTCGGGACGCGAGAGCCGCATTGGACTCCCTGGATCCGGCCACCCGCGCCATCGACCGCAGCTTCATCGCGAACGCCGCGACCATCGGCACCGGGTCCGCGCCAGAGGCCAGCGCGTGCCGGAGCGCGATGAGCGCATCGCCCAGGCGTCCGGCGATGGCCGTGTCGGCGACGACGAAGGCGGAGACCTCGACGCGCCCCCCGTAGTAGCGCTCGACGACGTCGGGCGTGACATCTCCCTGCACGTCGTTGATGAGCTGCTGGCACGCGGCCGCGAGCTCGGTGATGTCGTCGGAGAAGGCGGAGACCAGCGCCCGCAGCGCCTGCGGCTGGATCCGGCGGCCGGCGGCGCGGAACTCCCCCGCGGCGAAGTCGGCCTTCTCGTCGTCGCGCTTGATGGCGGGGCAGGCGATCTCGATCCCGCCGCCGGTGCCCGCACGGATCGCGTCGAGCAGCTTCTTGCCGCGCACGGTCGCCCCGGTGTGCCGCAGCACGACCGTCGCCCCTTCCTGCGGGTGCTCGAGGTACGCGACGGCCTCAGCGAGGAACGCGTCGGTGCAGCGTTCGACCCCGGAGATGCGCAGCAGGCGCGGTTCGCCGAACAGCGACGGCGAAGCGAGCGCGAGCAGGCTGCCACCCTCGTAGTCATCGGCGCGCAGGTCGCTGACCTCGAGCGCCGGGTCCTCGGTGCGCAGGTAGGTGCGCACCCCCGCGATCGCGCGCTCCGCGCAGATCTCCTCCGGCCCCGACACCAGGACGATCGGCGCCGGCCGAGGCTCACGCCACGGCACCTGCGGGATGTTCGTCGCCTTGCCTCCCCGTCGTGCGGCGGAGGACGAGCGCGGTGCGGGCATGGATCCAGCGTACCGGCGGTCGCGGACGTTCGCCGTGCCTCATGGTCGGAGCAGCGCCTTTTCGGGCAGCGTCCGAAATTCCCCTTCCCTTCGACGCTCTTTTTCAGGTAGCCTGAAATTGAGGCAAGGTCGCCTCATGCCCCACACGAAGCGATGAAGCGAGAAGGAGTGCCATGACTGCTGCGGACGTCTCCGTGACCGTCGAGGATCTGCCCGGCCTTGAGGGTGCCGAGTTCGGCCCGTCCTCGTGGCGCGAGATCACCCAGGAGGAGGTGGATCTCTACGCCGCGGTGTCCGGCGACGACAACCCGATCCACATCGACGAGGATTTCGCCGCAGCCACGCCGTTCGGCACACGCATCGCCCACGGCCTGCTCACCCTGAGCCTCGTGGTCCCGCTCATGCGCCAGGTCTTCGAGGTCTCCGGCGCGAGCATGGGGATCAACTACGGCATGAACAGGGTGAGGTTCCCCGCCCCGGTGCCCGTCGGGTCCCGTATCCGTCTGCGCGGGCACGTGGCCTCCGTGACGGACATCGGCGGAGGATGGCAGCTGGAGGTGCCCGTGACGTTCGAGATCGAGGGCGGCGAGAAGCCCGCGTGCGTGGCCGAGCTGGTGCTGAGGTACTACCGATGAGCGGCGGGATCCGCTTGGACGGCAAGGTCGCGATCGTCACCGGCGCCGGTCGCAGCCTCGGGCGGGCCTATGCCCTCGCCCTGGCTGAGGCGGGGGCCGCCGTGGTCGTCAATGATGTCGATGCCGGAACGGCGGCTCAGACCGCTGCCGACATCGAGGGCGCTGGGGGACGCGCCGCGGTCGTGGTGGGGCCGGTCGGTCCCACCACGACCGCCGAAGAGCTCGTCGCCGCCGCGATCTCCTCGTTCGGGCGACTCGACATCCTCGTCGCCAACGCGGGCGTGCTGCGCGACCGGGTGCTGTGGAAGATGGACGACGACGACTTCGACGCCGTGATCGGAACGCACCTGCGCGGATCCTTCACCTGCGGACGCGCTGCCGCGGTGGCCATGCGCGAGCAGGGTTCGGGCGGGCGCATCGTGCTCATCGGCTCCCCCGCCGGGCAGTTCGGCAGCTTCGGCCAGACCAACTACGCCGCGGCGAAGGCCGGGCTGGTCGCGATGGCGCGCACGTGGTCCCTCGAACTCGCCCGCGCGGGGATCACGGTGAACGCTGTGGTCCCGACGGCCCTCTCCCCCATGACCGCGACGATCCCGGCGTACACGCAGGTGTACGAGGACTACGTCGCGGGCGGGGCGATCCCCGTCGAGTACCGGCGCGATCACGCGCTCGGCACCCCGGAGGATGTCGCCTCGCTGATCGTGTGGCTGGCCTCCGATGCGTCTGCAGAGGTCACCGGTCAGGCGATCGGGATCGGCGGCGACCGGGTGACGCTCTACGCCCACCCCGCCGCGCTGCGGACGCTCGACCACGACGGGGGCTGGACCGCCACGCAACTCGACGATGCCTGGCGCGAGGAGCTCTCCGCCGACGCCCAGCATTCCGGGCCGCCGCAGGGCTGATCGATGCGCGCCCACTACGCAGACCTCTGGCAGGCCGTCGCGCGGTCCCTGCCCGATCGCATCGCGATCCGCACCCCGCAGGACGCCTGGACCTACGAGCGCCTCGCCCGCGAGGCCGGGGCGCTCGCCGGCACTTTCGCGCGGCGGGGCCTGCGCTCCGGCGACGTCGTCGCGATCCTCCTGCACAACCGGCCGGAGTTCCTCATCACGCTCTTCGCGTGCGTCGCGGCGGGTCTCATCCCGGTGCCGCTGAACTTCCGCTTCCGCGCCGGGGAGATCGCGGCGCTCCTGGACGACTCCGGCGCCGCCGCGATGGTGCACCCGACCTCGCTCGCCTCCACCGCGCGGGACGCCGCTGCCCAGGCGGCCGGCGATGTTCTGCTGGTGAGCGTGCGGGACGACGACGGCGACGCGCCTGGACTGCCGTGGGCCGAATCGATCGCGGACGAGGTCCCCCTTCCGCCCGTAGCTCCCGAAGGCACGGAACTCTGGATCTACACCGGAGGCACGACGGGGCGGCCGAAGGCGGTGCGCTGGGCGGAGCTGGATCTCTTCGAGGGCCAGATGTTCCCGACGTACTCGATGTGCGCCATGCCCTGGCCGAGCACGAGCGAGGAGGCCCTCGATATCGCGGTCGACCCGACGACTCCGCACCCGGTCACGCTCCCCCTGGCGCCGCTCATGCACGGCACCGCGCTCACGATGTCGATGAACACCTTCACTCTGGGCGGGACGGTGCTGCTCACCTCCTCCGCGCACCTGGACGCGGAGAGCGCCCTGCGCTTCGCGGGTGAGCACGGCGCGACGCGGATCGTCGTCGCGGGGGACGCCGTCGCCCTCCCTCTCGCCGAGGCCGCGGAACGCGCCGGCGGATCCCTCGGCGCCGTGACGTCGATCATGAGCTCTGGCATGCGGTTCAGCCCCGACACCAAGCACCGGTTGCACGCCCTCGGCGAGCTCACGATCTTCGATCTGCTCGCCTCCTCGGAGGGCGGCGGCCTCGCGGTCACCGTCACAGCGGGCGTCTCCGACCTGCCGGGCCGGCCGAGACTGCTCCCCACCGCGGTCGTGCTCGACAACGAGCACGCAGAGATCCAGGATCTCCCCGGGGCACTCGGCGTCCTCGCGCAGCGCGGGGCGCTGCCGCTCGGATACCACGGCGACGAGGAGAAGACCCGGGCGGCGTTCCCCGTCATCCGCGGGGTCCGCCATGTGATCCCCGGCGACTGGGTGCGCGTCGAGGACGACCGCCACGTCGAGTTCCTCGGGCGCGGCAGCGCGGTCGTCAACACCGGCGGCGAGAAGGTCTATCCGCTCGAGGTCGAGGAGGCGCTCCTGACCCATCCCGCCGTCGCCGATGCCGTCGTGCTCGGCGCCCCCGACCCGCGGTTCGGGGAGATCGTCACCGCCGTGGTCGAGCGCTCGACCGACGTCACGGCCGAGGAACTGCTCGCGCACGTCGACGGCCTGCTGGCGGGCTACAAGCGCCCCCGGCACATCCTGTTCCGGACGTCCATGGATCGCACCCCGACGGGGAAGGTCGATCTGGTCCGCCTGCGCGAGGACATGATCCGCGATCGCGGAGAGGGGGCGTCCTCATGACGGCGCTCGAGGGCATCCGGGCGATCGACACCCACGTCCACATCCAGATCGACGACGCCGGCCGTTTCGGCGCCTCCGCGGAACAGCGCGAGGCGATGGATCGCTATTTCGGCACCACGGATCCGGCGAAGACCGTCGACGAGACCGCCTCGTACTTCCGCGAGCGCGACATGATGGCGGTCGTGTTCACAGTGGACGCGACGACGAACACCGGTCATGCTCCGAACAGCATCGACGACATCGCCTCGGGCGCCGCGCGCAACCCTGACACGCTGATCGCGTTCGGGTCCGTGGATCCGCTGCAAGGTCCGGCGGCGCTGCGCGAACTCGAACGGCAGGCCTCCCAGCTGGGCGTCCGCGGCTTCAAATTCCACCCGACTCTTCAGGGCTTCGACCCCTCGGCGGAGGAGTTCGATCCGCTCTTCGGCGCGATCGAGGATCTCGGGCTCCCCGTCGTCGTGCACACCGGGCAGACCGGCGTGGGCGCGGGAGTCCCCGGCGGACTCGGGCTGCGGCTGGGCCTGTCCAATCCGATCCTCCTGGACGACGTCGCGGCGCGGCACCCGCGCCTGCAGATCGTCATGGCCCATCCCAGCGTGCCCTGGCAGGACGAGGCGCTCTCGGTAGCGACGCACAAGGCGAACGTGTGGATCGACCTCTCGGGGTGGTCTCCGAAGTACTTCAGCGCCGGACTCGTGCGCGCGACCCGCACCTATCTGCGCCACAAGATGCTGTTCGGCTCCGACTTCCCTGCCCTGACCCCCGACCGGTGGCTGAGCGACTTCGCGGCCCTGGGGCTGCCGGAGGAGGTCGAGCGCCTCGTGCTGCGGGAGAACGCGATCCGCCTGCTCGGGCTCGACGGCGGAGCGGCCTGATGCGCGTCGCGCACGGCGACAGCGCCCCCGCCTTGCAGATCGAGGGTCTCAGCGTTCGATACGGACGATCCGTCACGGCTCTGCGCGATGTCTCGCTCACGGTCGCGGACGGCGAGGTGGTGACGCTGATGGGCCTGAACGGCGCCGGCAAGTCCACCCTTGCACGTGCGATCACCGGACTCCTGCCGGCTCAGGGCGGGTCGATCTCCGCGGGCGCGATCACGAGCTTCGGCGCGCCCCTGACCCGCCGCTCCCCCCGTGCGATCGTCCGCCACGGCGTCGCCCAGGCGCTCGAGGGGCGGCGGATCTTCGGTGCGATGACGGTCGCGGAGAACCTCGACATGGGCGGGACGACCGTGGGCGCGAACGAGCTCAAGGCCAACCGCAGCCGGATGATGGAGCTGTTCCCCCGGCTCGCCGAACGGCACGATCAGGCGGCTGGGCTGCTCTCGGGCGGAGAGCAGCAGATGCTCGCAGTGGCCCGCGCCCTCATGTCGTCGCCGCGTCTGCTCATCCTCGACGAGCCGACGCTCGGCCTCTCCCCCAAGCTCGTCACCCACGTGAGAGACACCATCCGCGCCATCCGGACCGCCGGCACGAGCGTGCTGCTCATCGAGCAGAACGCCACGATGGCCCTCGCCGTCGCCGACCGTGGCTACGTGATCGAGCACGGCCGCATCGTCCACGAGGCCACGGCCGCGGAGCTGCGCGCGGACACCGGCCTGCAGCGGCTGCTGCTCGGACTGGGATCGGAGGACGCCGCATGAGCGCCCCCGTCGCACCGCTGCTCGAGGTGCGCGACGTCGAACTCCGGATCGGCGGCCTGCACATCCTCCGCGGCGTCACCTTCGACGTACGCGAGAACGAGTTCTTCACCGTCATCGGCCCCAACGGCGCGGGGAAGACCTCGCTGCTGAACGTCCTCAGTCGCATCTACCACCCGACCGCCGGATCCGTGGCCTTCGACGGGCGATCCCTGCTGGAGGTGCGCCGCACAGGGCTGGCCGATCTGGGCATCGCGCGCACCTTCCAGAATCTCGCGCTCTTCGAGCACATGGACGTCATGGACAACGTCGTCCTGGGCCGCCAGCGCCTCATGCGCTCCGGGGTGCTGACCGGCGCGGTCTGGTGGGGCCGCGCCCGCCGCGAGGAGGCGGAGGCTCGGCAGGCGTGCGAGCCGCTCATCGACCTGCTGGGGCTCGGCGACTTCCTGAACCGCCCGATCCGCGATCTTCCCTACGGCATCAAGAAGCGGATCGAGCTCGCCCGCGCGCTCGCCGTCGAACCGCGACTGCTGCTGCTCGACGAGCCCGCCGCCGGGATGAACGACGAGGAGACAGAAGAGCTCGCGGACTGGATCCTCACCGCCAAACAGGAACTGGGTGTCACGGTCGTCATGATCGAGCACGACATGGGCATGGTCACCCGTCTCGGCGACCGCGCCCTGGTGCTCGACTTCGGAACCGTCGTCACGATCGAATCGCCCCGCGCGGCGATCGCGGACCCGCGCGTCATCAGTGCCTATCTCGGCGACGAGACCGAGGAGGCGGACGACCCCACGGCGACGGGGACCATCGCCGTGGGCATCCCTCTCGGCCAGGACCGGAAGGCGAAGCACGCATGACCGACTTCCTCCAGACGCTGACCTCCGGCATCGCGCTCGGTTCCCTGTACGCCGTGCTCGCGCTCGGCTTCGTGATCGTGGCACGGGCGTCCGGCATCCTGAACCTCGCGCAGGGCAGCTTCGTCGTGCTCGGCGCCTACCTCGCCTACGCGCTCATCCATCAGGCCGGCCTCCCGTTCTGGGCGGGTGTGATCGTCGCGATGGCGGCCGTCGCGCTGTTCGCCGTGCTCCTGGAGGCGTTCGTCCTGCACCGGGTCACCGATCACTTCGCCGCCCTTCTGGTCACGTTCGGAGTGACGATCGCCGTCGCACCCGTCATCACGGGCATCTGGCCGGGCGACTCCCTGAACCTCGGCGATCCCTGGGCGCTGAACGTCCTGCGCATCGGCGGCATCGGCATCACGGCGCGCGATGCCACCCTCATCCCGATCACCGCGATGCTTCTGCTCGGATTCTTCCTGTTCTTCCGCTACACCCGCATCGGGCTCAGCCTGCGCGCGACGGCGATCGACAGCGAGGCCGCCATGGCGCAGGGCGTCAGCACCCGGTTCGTCTACGGCGTCTCCTGGGGCATCGCCGGCGCCCTGGGCGCCTTCGGGGGCATCGTGCTCTCGACGACCGTCGGCGGCGGCGTGCGCCCCGGCCTCGAGGTGTACGCCTTCCTCGCCCTTCCCGTCATCATCCTCGGCGGTCTGGAGTCGCCGCTCGGAGCGGTCGTGGGAGGCCTCATCATCGGCGTCGTCCAGCAGTTCGCCGTCACCCTGGTCCCGGAGAGCTGGGGTTCGGGGTTCTCCGAGGTCGTGCCGTATCTCGTGATGCTCGCGATCCTGCTCATCCGCCCCGCCGGACTGTTCGGCCGACGAGAGGTGCGCCGCGCATGACCATGACCGCTCCCGGATCCGCCCTCGCACCGCGCACACGCGCACGGGCGCCGCGGCTCTTCGACACCCCGCCGAAGAAGATCCTCGCGATCGCGTTCCTCGTCGCGATCATCGCGATCCCGCTCAATGTCGCCGACAGCTACCTGCTCACCGTGCTGACGACCGCGGCCATCGCCGCGATCGCCGCGACCGGCCTGAACCTGCTGACCGGATACGCCGGGCAGATCTCCCTGGGGCACGCGTTCTTCGTCGGCGCCGGCGCGTTCTGCGGGCAGGTCCTCGGCGGCCAGCTCGGTCTGCCGTTCCTGCTCTGGCTCCCTCTGTCCGCATTGTTCGCCGGCGCACTCGGAGCGGTCGTCGCCCCCTTCGCCCTCCGGCTCAAGGGTCCGTATCTGGCGATCGTGTCGCTCGGACTCGTCTTCATCGGCATCTACGCGGCACGGAACCTGCCCGCCCTCACCGGTGGCCTCAACGGAACGGTCGTCACCGCGCCGGTCTCGATCGGCCCGCTCGACTTCGCGGCGCTCAGAGTCGGCCCGTTCCTGCTCTCCCGCGAGCAGGGCATGTTCATCCTCTGCTGGTTGCTCCTCGCGGTGATCCTCCTCGCGGTCGCCAACATCGTGCGCTCCCGGTCAGGACGGGCCATGCAGGCGTTCCGGGACCACGACCTCGCCGCCGAGGTGCTCGGGGCGCGCCGGCTGCCGACGATGATGAACGCCTTCATCGTGTCCTCGGCGCTGGGCGGCCTGTCGGGAGGGCTGCTCGGCGTCGAGCTGCAGTACATCCGGCCCGAGAACTTCGGTCTGGACCTCTCGATCCAGTACGTCGCGATCGTGGTCATCGGCGGACTCGCGAGCATCTGGGGGCCCGTGCTGGGCGCGCTCTTCATCGGCCTGGTGCCCGTGATCGCGATCCGGCTCGCCGACGTGCTGCCCTTCATCTCGAAGCCCGGCGAACAGGGCGGCGTGAGCGTGTCCGGGTTCGGGCTCATCGTCTACGGCGTCCTCATCGTCGTCTTCCTCCTCTTCCGGCGCGGCGGACTGATCTCGTTCTTCCGCCGCCCCGGTCGCCGACGCCCTGTCGCGTCGCCCCAGACGCAGGCCGCGCCCGCGGCCTCGCCACCCGACCCCGCACCGGGGATCACGACACACGAGGAAGGACACAGCCTGTGAGATATCGCACTCCTGGCGCCATCGGCATCGTCGCCGCTGCGGCGCTGCTCCTCACGTCCTGCGCCGTTCAGACCGCTCCGACCGCGCCCAGCGGCGATTCCAGCACCGCTTCGAAGACACTGGCATCGGTGCCGGGCTTCAGCCTGTCCGACGGCGTCATCCACGTCGGCGAGATGACCGCTCTCAGCGGGCCGATCGCACCCTCGGCCAACGAGCAGGTCGCCGGGCAGCAGGCGTACTACGACATCGTCAACGCGAAGGGCGGCATCGCCGGAAAGTATCCGGTGAAGGTCACCACCGCGGACAACCAGTACAACCCGCAGCTCGCCGTGCAGGAGTACCAGCGGATCAAGGACCAGGTGGTCATGCTGTCGGGCATCCTCGGCGATGCCTCGACCGAGGCGCTGCTGCCGATCCTGAAGCAGAACAAGGCCGTCGCCCTTCCGTCGACCCAGAGCTCGCGCTTCACCGCGCAGGAGAACCTGGGGATGACCTTCACGTCCTACCAGTCGAACGTGTGGAACGCGCTGTCGTACCTGTTCGAGAAGGGCAGGATCAGCAAGAGCTCCACCGTCTGCTCCATGGTCCAGGCCGACCAGTCCGGGCAGGCCCGCCAGGACGCCCTGGAGCATGCGGGGAAGGAGCTCGGCTTCACCGTGGGCCCGAAGACGGAGTTCGCGCCGACGGACACCGCGTTCACCGCGCAGATCCAGACGCTCAAGACCGCGAAGTGCGACCTCGTGGTCTTCGGTGGCGCCAACGGCAATGTGCCCAACGTCGTGGCGGCGGCGACCCAGCTCGACTACGCCCCGATCTGGGAGACCGAGTTCTTCTCGATCGCCCAGTCCTTCAAGGACACGGACATCGCGACCTACCTCAAGGACAATTTCGTGATCACGGGCCTCGCCGGCGACCTCGACGACACGTCGATCGAGGGCATCAAGCTGCTGACCGAGAAACTCGGCAAGACGCCGACGATGCAGAACGTCTACGGCTTCATGCAGGCGATCACCGCGACGACGATCCTCGAGAAGGCCGTACAACTCGGCGATCTTTCGGGTGCCGGCCTCATGAAGGCGATGGATGGGATCGAGAAGATCGAATACCTCGGCCTGAACGGCGACATGACCTACGGCCCGGTCGCGAAGCGCCTGCAGCCCGACACCTCGTCGATCTTCTCGTACGACCCGACTGCGCCCGGCAGCCTCAAGGCGCTCACCGCCCAGTACGTGGCGCCGAAGGGGCGCGGCCCCGGGTTCTGAGTCTCACGCGGATCTCGCACGAGAAGGGCCCGTCCGCGTTCACCGCGGCGGGCCCTTCTCGCGCGCCGGATGTCAGTCCATCGTGCGCAGCAGGGCGATGACGCCCTCCAAGTGGGTGCGGGTGGCCGCCTCGGCAGCATCCGGATCCTGCGCGAGGACGGCATCGATGATCGCGGTGTGCTCGGGCGCCGAGGTCGCGGCACGGCCCGGCAGGAAGCCGAGGCGGAACTGGTGCCGCGCCGACTGCGCCTGCAGCCGCTCCAGCAGCTGCGTCGCGACCTCGTGGCCGCTCAGCGCACGCAGGAGCCGGTCCAGATCCTGATTCAGGCGAGAGTATCCGACCAGGTCCCCGGTCGACACCGCGGTCTCGAGCGCGGCGCGAAGGGCACGCAGCTCCTCCGAGCCGTCCTCCGTGAGGTTCTCCGCGGCCTTGCGCGCGCACAGCGATTCCAGGCCGACGCGCACCTCGACGATCTCGATCGCCTCGCCGATGCTGATCGCGCGCACCCGCGCGCCGCGATGGGGGAGCCGCTCGATCAGTCCCTCGCCCGCGAGAGTGAGCAGCGTCGTGCGCACCGACGCCCGGGTCGCACCGAACTGCGCGCAGATGTCCGCCTCGACAAGGCGCTGATGCGGCGCGAACTCCGCGTTCAGGATCGCGTCCCGCAGCTGCGCGGTCAGGTCGGGGCGCGCGCGGGCGTTCTGCTCGGCTACCGTCATGACTCCACGCTCCTGCCCGCGCCGCCTCGGCACAGGGCGACCCGCTTCGCCCCGAAGACTATCGTCCGGGGCGAAGCGGGTACGGGCCGGGGTCAGCGTGTTCCGATGTCCTTCCGCCGACGCCGGGCCGCCTCCAGGAGGAGCAGGCCTGCGAGCACTCCGCCGCCGGCGAGGAGCGATACGAGCCACGGGCCCTCGGCTCCCGTCGCCGCCAGTCGGCCGGACGCGGCGGGGTCGCCGCCGGATCCCATCGAGCCGCCGGACGCGGGTGCCGGCGTCTGGTTCGTCGTCGGCGAGCTGCTCGGGACGGGGCTCGGCGACGAGCTCGGGGCTCCTGGGCCGCCGGGTTCGGTCGGTTCGCCGGCTGCCTTGCGCGTGATCCGCCCCTCGATCACCGGAGCCACTGGGCTCTGCGCGACGATGTAGTCGCTGAGCATCTCGGTCACGCCGGGGTACTCCGCGAGAACCGTCCCCTCGAAGCCGCTCGCGACGCCGGTCGTCGTCACGACCGTATAGCTCGCGTCCGGGTCCAGCGGCTTCCCGGCCACCTGCGCCCGATGCACCTTGGACGTCGTCCCGTTCGGATCCAGGACGACCGACAGCCCGCTCACCTGCGCGAAGGATCCCGAGGACGTCGGGAAGCTCGCGTAGAGCGAGTTCAGGAGCCGGAGCAGTTCGGCGCCGGTGAAGACCTTCTTCGTGACCGAGGTCGGAGCTCTGGACAGGGTGAGGACGTCTCCGCGAGTGATCGGCCCCGGCTCCATGCGTCCTCCGACGTATCCCGCGGGCAGGAGGGTGATCTCCGTGCCGGTGGCGGCGGTGATCGCGTCTGCGAACATGTTCCCCAGGGCGGTCTCCTGCGTGCGGACGATGTCGCGGGTGCCTTCGAGCAGCACGGAGGTGCTGCCGATCGGCACGGCGAAGTACGCATCCGACACGGTCCGGAAGGCCTCCACCGCGGCCTTGGTCTCCGGCTTCTCGGGAACGTCCGCCATCGCGGCGCGCGACACGAGCCGCGCGGCCGCGCTCGTCACCATGCCGTCCACGATGCTCAGATCCACGACGCCCAGGTTGCGCCCGAACTCGCCCGTCTGCACGATCAGGGTGCCGTTCTGCAGGCGCCCCTGAGGCAGCGCGGTGTGACTGTGCCCGTCGACGATCAGGTTCATGCCGGTGACCGCGTCGGCGACCTTCAGGCTCGTCATCGTGGGATCTTGATCGCCCAGGTGCATGAGCCCGATCACGAGATCCACGCCCTGACCGGTGACCTCGTCGACGAGGGCCTGGGTCGTGGCGATCGCATCCCGGTAGCCGACGTCCTGGGAGCCCATCGTCGCCGAGGCGGGCGCGGAGATCCCGATCACCCCCGCCTTCATTCCGTTCGGCAGCGTGACGATCGCGTATCCGGGCAGGACCGGCTGCCCCGTGGCCGAGTAGACGATGTTGCCGGCCAGCATCGGGTGGTCGAGGCGCGACGCGAGCTCCTGGAGATACGGAGAACCGTAGGAGAACTCGTGGTTGCCCGCGGCCATCGCGTCGATCCCCAGCGTGTTCACGATCGGCACGATGCTCGCGCCGCGGTCGATCGCCGTGTACTTCGATCCGGAGAACGTGTCACCGGCGTCCAGGAACAGGGTGTTCGGATTGTCCGTCCTCAGCTGGTCGACGTAGCCGCCGATCCTGGCGTAACCGATCTCGGTCGCGGTCTCGAAGACGTTGCCGTGCACGTCGTTCAGATGCGCGATCGACACGGTGCCGGTGAACCCGGACGCCGCGTACGCGGGTGACGCGAGCGCGCCGCCGGCCCCCAGACCGAGCAGGACGGTGAGCCCGATGACCAGGACTCCGTGGATTCTTCTTCTCATACGCTTCATCGCGTTCTCTTCCCCAAGGAACGGATCCTCCGCACTGAGGATCCGGGATGGTACGGACCGGGCCGCGGGATGCAGCCGGTCGCGGTTCGCTCGAACGCTGTCAGCGCTCGAGCACGACGGCGAGTCCCTGCCCGACGCCGATGCAGATCGCCGCGACGGCGACGCCGCCGCCGCGGAGGGCGAGCTCGTGCGCGGCGTGACCGATGATCCGCCCGCCCGAGGCTCCCAGCGGGTGCCCGATCGCGAGCGCGCCGCCGTGCCTGTTGACCTTCTCCGGATCCAGCTCCGGCCACCCCTGCACGCAGGCCAGCGCCTGCGAGGCGAAGGCCTCGTTGAGCTCGACCACGTCGACGTCGGCCCAGGTGCGGCCCGCCCTGGCGAGCGCCTTGTTCGCGGCCTCGATGGGCGCGATCGGGAAGTCGTCTGGATCGACCCCGTGTGCGGCCCGCGCGGCGATCCGGGCCAGGGGCTCGGCATCCAGGGCGCCTTCCGCGCCGATGAGCACGGCGGAGGCGCCGTCGTTGATGGGTGAGGAGTTGCCCGCCGTCACCGAGCCGTCCGCGGCGAAGAGCGCCCTCAGCGCCGCGAGGCGCGGCACCGAGGTGTCGTCGCGGATGCCCTCGTCCCGGCGCAGCTCCGCGCCGGGGACCTGGACGACCTCGTCCGCGTAGACGCCTTCGGCCCACGCCTGTGCCGCGAGCCGATGCGAGCGCACGGCGAAGCTGTCCTGATCCTCGCGCGAGATGCCCCGCTCACGGGCGATCTTCTCGGCGGAGGCGCCATTGGAGATCGTCCAGTGCGCGGGCAGTCCGGGGTTGACCATGCGCCAGCCGATCGCCGTGTTCCACAGCGTCTGGTTGCCGACGGCCGGCCACGCCTTCGCCGACTTCTCCATCACGAACGGCGCACGGCTCATCGACTCGACGCCGCCGGCGAGCACGATCTCAGCATCGCCGGCCTCGATGGCCCTCGACCCCTGCACGACGGCCTCCACCGACGATGCGCAGAGACGATTGACCGTCGTCCCGGTGACCGAGGTCGGAAACCCCGCGAGCAGAGCGGACATGCGTGCCACGTTCCGGTTGTCCTCACCCGCCTGGTTCGCATCGCCGAGGATCACGTCGTCGATGCGGGCGGGGTCGAGCCCGGCACGCTCCACGATCGCCCGCAGCACGACGGCGGCCAGATCGTCCGGGCGCACGCCCGACAGCGCCCCGCCGGCGCGGCCGAAAGGCGTGCGGACCGCGTCGTAGACGAAGGAGGCCGTCATCGCAGCACCAACCCGGTGATGTCGCTGAGCTCCGCTATCGTGGCACCGAACGTCTCGCGGACGACGAGACCCTCCGCGGTCACGTCGAACACCGCGTGGTCGGTGTAGATCCGGGTCACGCAGCCGACACCTGTCAGCGGGTACGTGCACCGCGCGACGAGCTTCGACTCTCCGGAGCGCGTCAGCAGATCCGTCATCACGTACACCTGCTTGGCTCCGATCGCGAGATCCATCGCGCCGCCGACGGCGGGGATGGCGTCCTCCGCGCCGGTCGACCAGTTCGCCAGGTCGCCGGTCTCGGAGACCTGGAAGGCGCCGAGCACGCACACGTCCAGATGACCGCCTCGCATCATGCCGAAGGAGTCCGCATGATGGAAGTACGCGGCGCCCGCCAGCGCCGTGACGGGCTGCTTGCCCGCGTTGATGAGGTCAGGGTCGATGCCTCCGTCGACCGGGGCCGGGCCCATGCCCAGCATCCCGTTCTCGGTGTGCAACACGACCTCCCGCCCCTCGGGGAGGAAATCGGCGACCAGGGTCGGCGCGCCGATCCCGAGGTTCACGTACGAGCCCTCGGGGATGTCGGACGCGATCCGCGCGGCCAGCTCCTCTCGGCTGATCCGGATCACGAGGCGGCCCGCCCTTCCCGATCGACCCCGCCGACGAAGACGCCATCGTCCAGCCATGCCCGCTCCCCCACGGACACCACCCGATCGACGAAGATCCCGGGGGTCACGATGCCCTCGGGATCGAGAGCCCCGAGCGGCACGATCTCGTCCACCTGGGCGATGGTCGTCGTCGCCGCCGCGGCCATCACCGGGCCGAAGTTGCGCGCGGTCCCTCGGTAGACGAGGTTCCCCCAGCGGTCGCCCTTCCGCGCCGAGACGAGGGCATAGTCGGCCCGGATCGGGTACTCGAGCACGTATTCGCGGCCGTCGATCACCCGGTGCTCCCGTCCTTCGGCGAGCTGCGTCCCCACGCCCGTCGGCGAGTAGAACGCCCCGACTCCGGCGCCTGCCGCGCGAATGCGCTCCGCCAGATTGCCCTGCGGCACGAGTTCGAGCTCGATGCGTCCTGACCGGTACAGGTCGTCGAACACCCACGAGTCGGACTGCCGCGGGAACGAGCACACGATCCGCCGTACCCGTCCGGCGGCGAGCAGCGCCGCGAGCCCGGTGTCCCCGTTGCCCGCGTTGTTGTTCACGATGGTGAGGTCGCCCGCGCCCTGCGCAATGAGGGCGTCGATCAGCTCGACCGGCTGCCCCGCGCGCCCGAAGCCGCCGATCATCACGGTCGCGCCGTCCGGGATGCCGGCGACGGCTGCAGCCGCATCCGGAACCGTCTTGTCGATCACGGCGCCTCCTCCGCGAGAACCCCTGCCGCGATGCGGAAGGCGGTGTTGGCGGCCGGCACGCCCGCGTACACGGCCGACTGCAGGATGACCTCGCGGATCTCGGCGACGGTGAGGCCGTTGCGCCGTGCGGCGCGCACGTGCATCGCGAGCTCCTCATCGTGCCCGAGGGCGATGAGACTCGACAGCACGGCGATCGAACGCGACCGGCGATCGAGCCCTGGGCGGGACCATACCTCTCCCCACGCCACCCGCGTGATGAAGTCCTGGAAGTCGGCGGTGAAATCGGTCGTGCCTGCGATCGCCCGGTCGACATGCGCGTCCGAGAGCACTTCCCGTCGCACGGCCATGCCCTGCGCGCGGCGCTCCGCGTCGGTCGTTCCGGTCATCTCGGGGTCCTCTCGGGGGTCAGGAATCCACTCAGCAGCCGGATCACCGCAGTCGGATCATCGACGGGCGCGAGGTGCGAGGCGGCGGGGATCCCGCTCGCCTGGCCAAGGCGCACGCCGTCCGCGATCTCGCGTGCCGAAGCCTCGGGCGTCACGCCATCGTGCGCGCCCCAGACCGCCAGCACCGGAGCGTCGATCTCGCGGAGGCGGTCTCGCACGTCATAGGCGGCGAGGGCCTCGCACGCCAAGGCGTAGCTCTCGTCATCGGCGTTCTGCAGCGCGTGCAGGAGCCGGCCGGCGAGCTCGGGATGCTCCGCGATCGAGTCGGGCGCGAACCAGCGCTGTGCGGATCCGATGACGAGCGAGGAGGTCGACTGGGCGCGCACCTGGGCGGCCCGGTCGTGCCATCCCTCCGGCGTGCCGATCACGGCGCCGGAGCAGAGGATCGCGGCACGGCCGACGCGCTGCGGGTGCCGCAGCAGGAGCTCGAGGCCGACGGCCCCGCCGAGCGAGACCCCCGCGTAGTCGAACCGCGCCCCGCCGAGGGCGTCGGCGAGGGCGCGCACCAGGGAATCGGCCAGATCCGCGACCTCGAAAGGTTCCCGCGCCGGCGCCGAGGCACCGTGGCCGGGCAGATCCCAGGTGATGACCCGATGGTCGAGAGCAAGGGAGGGCCACACCGCCTCCCAGAGGATGCTCGTCGTTCCGAGTGACGGACCGAGGACGAGCAGCGGCGCCTGCTCCGACCCGACGGCGGCGGACACCGCGACGTCGATCATCGGATGCCCTCATCCCGGGCAGCGCGGACGGCCTCATCGACGAGGGCGCCGGAGCGACCTGTGTACCGGGCTGGATCGAGCAGGTCGTCGACGTCCCCCTCCGCGGCCTCCGGCAGCGCACGCAGCAGCTCGGCGAGCGGGGTGCCGGCGGCAGTCCGGTCGATCACCTCCGCGAACCGGGCGGCGCCGATGCGGGGCTTCAACACGAACGCGAGGCGTTCCGACACGATCAGCCCGTCGCTCAGAGCGAGGTTCGCCCTCGCGCGCTCCGCGTCGAAGGTCAGGGCCGCGCAGAGGTTCCGCGTGCGAGCGGCCGCGCCGACCAGCAGCCGCAGCAGCTCCTGCAGCGCCGGCCATTCGGCGTGCCAGGCGCCGTCCGGGCGCTCGTCCCCGGCGAGACCCGCCGCATTGTGGAGCTGCCCGATCAGGGCCGGGGCGCGCATCGCGGCAGAGCGCACGAGCACGGCGTCGACCGGATTGCGCTTCTGCGGCATCGTGCTGGACCCACCGCCGCGCTGAACAGACGCCTCCGCGATCTCGGGGCGGGTGAGGGTCACGACATCAGTCGCGAGCGTGCCCATCGCCGCGATCGCCAGACCGGCCGCATGGGCGAGGTCCAGGATCGGGTACCGGTCGGTGTGCCAGGGCGCGGGCGGCGCCGCAAGCGCGGTGGCCGCCGCGAAGGCGGACGGCAGCCGCGCCGCGAGTTCGGATCCGAAGAGCTCGACGAACGACGCCTGGGTTCCCGCGGCCCCTCCGAGCTGCGCCGGCAGGGTCGCGGCAACGTCGAGGAGCGTGCGACGCGCCCGCACGATTGCGCGCAGCCGGCCGGCGATCCGCGCCCCGACGGTGATCGGTACGGCGTGCTGTCCGAGGGTGCGCGCGGCGGCCGGGGCGTCGCGGTGCGCGAGCGCGAGCGCGACGAGATCCGACGCCGCGACGGCGAGGTCCTCGACGGCTGCGGCGATGCCATCCTTGGCGACGAGCATGAGCGCCGTGTCGAGGATGTCCTGACTCGTCGCGCCGCGATGGATCCAGCTCGCCGCCTCCGGATCTTCGGTGCATCGCCGCAGTTCCTCGACGAGCGGCACGACCGGGTTGCCGGTCTCGAGGGCGGACGACGCGAGTGCGCGCACGTCGGGGCGGAAGCCCGGCGCGACTTCTGCCGCAAGGGCGCGGGGCAGGACGCCGAGCTCGGCGTACGCCGTCAGCAGCCCCCGTTCGGCCCGCACGAGTGCGGCGACGACGTGCGCGTCGCCGCCGATCCCCGCCCCACCGTCCGGGCGCACGCCGGCGGCGGAACCCGCGAGGACCGGATCCAGCAGGCCGAACACGCCCGACCCGAGCGCGCTGTCGATCGCGTCGTCAGTATGCAAGGAACACCGTCTCCTGATCCCCCTGCAGCCGGATGTCGTGGCGCAGACTCCCGTCCGCGTCCCGGGTCGCGACGAGGGTCGCACGCTCGTCCGAGGACAGGGACGCCAGGAACGGGTCGCCCTCGGCGCCGGGCAGGTAGATGCGGGTGTGCAGCTTGTCGGGCAGACCCCGCGCGTACACGATCGCCGCGAAGAAAGGTGCGCCGGGTCCCGAGGGTCCCGGCTCCCGGGTCCAGAACTCGTAGTGGCCGTCATCCGTCGTGAACGAGCGGCCGAAGCCCGTGAAGGTGTGGTCGTCGCGCCGGAACGCACCACGGGAGCGCGAGACCGTGCCGTCGGCGTCGGCGCCCCAGATCTCCACCATCGCGTCGGGGATGGGCGCGCCGGCCCCGTCGTAGACCGTGCCGGAGAGCACGATCGATCCGGGGCTGTGCGGGAAGGCGACCTCGTGCATCCGGTCGTATTCGGTGCCGTAAGCGAAGAACGGCCCGACGGTCTGTCCCGCCGTGGGCTCGAGAGCGGGTTCGAGAGTCACTGGTCCTCCTCCTGCTCGGACCACGTCGCATCGGGTCCGTCCACGACGATGTCCCAGCGGTAGCCCATCGAGAACTCCGGGACCGTGGCGTCGTGGTCGTACGCCGCGATCATCCGCTCACGGTCCGACGCGCGCCGGATCGAGTTGTAGATCGGGTCGAGCGCGAACAGCGGATCCCCCGGGAAGTACATCTGGGTGACGATGCGCTGGGTGAAGGCGCGGCCGAACACCGAGAAGTGGATGTGCGCCGGGCGCCAGGCGTTCACATGGTTCTTCCACGGATACGGCCCTGGCTTGATGGTCGTGAAGAGGTACTCGCCCGCATCGTTCGTGATCGCGCGTCCCGCCCCCGTGAAGTTCGGGTCGAGGGGCGCCGGATGCTGGTCGCGCTGGTGGATGTAGCGCCCCGCGGAGTTCGCCTGCCAGACCTCGATGAGCTGGTTCGCGAGCGGCCGCCCCCAGGAGTCCAGGAGCCGTCCCCGGACGGTGATGCGCTCGCCGAGCGGCTCTCCGATGTGCTGCAGGGTCAGATCGGACTCGATCGCGGCGACGTCGCGCTGGCCGAATGCGGGCGAGAGCAGTTCGATCGTCTCCGGATCGACGAGCTTCGGGTTCTTCGTCGGGTGGCGGAGGACGCTCGACCGGTATGGCGGGAAGTCGTGCATCGTGCGCGACAGGATCTCCCCCTCGGCCTCCCGCCGCGCGTACTCGGCGTGCGCGGCCTCGATCTCGGCGGTGATCTCCCCCTGCGTGAGCTGGTCGGGCGCGGCGAGCAGCGACTCTGGTGCCGCGGCGGTGTCGTACATCGTCGTCTCCTTCGACCGTTCGGGAACAGCAGAATCGTGCGTCGTGGCCGCGCCGCGTGGCCATCGATTCCCACCCAATGGGAATCCTCTCGGGACAGTGGCATCCTGGGTCCATGGCCAACTCCTCCTCCGGCGACTCGGTGACCGACCGCCTGCTCCGCGTGCTCGAGACTTTCACCCCGACCCGCACCGTGCAGACGGCCGCCGAGATCGGGCGCAGGGCCGGTCTCCCGCCTTCCACTGCGCACCGCGTGGTGGGTGAGCTCGTCGCGGCGGGCCTCCTGGAGCGCGACGAGGACCGCCGGATCCGCATCGGCATGCGGCTGTGGGAGCTTGCGACCCGCTCCTCGCACGCGCTGCGCCTGCGCCAGGCGGCGATGCCGTCGATGGAGCGGGTGCAGAGCCGCCTGCGCGAGCACACGCAGCTCGCCATCCTGGAGCAGGACGAGGCGCTCTTCCTGGAGCGCCTGTCCGGCCCGGAATCCGGCGCGAACGTCACGCGGATCGCGGGACGGCTGCCGCTGCACGCCTCGTCCTCCGGCCTCGTGCTCCTGGCCTTCGGCACGCGCGATCTGCAGGAGCGGATCCTCGCGGGGCCCCTCGCCCCCGTCACGAGGGAGACCATCACGGAGGCGGGGGCGCTGCGCCGTGCGCTCGCCGACATCCGGCGCCTCGGACACGTCGTCGCACCCGGGTACATCGAGGACGTCTCGACCGGCGTCGCCGTGCCGATCCGGGACGAGACCGGCGCCGTGATCGCCGCGCTCTCCGCCGTGCTCCCCCGCGACGCGCAGACCGACATCGCGCTCTATGAGCTGCACGCCGCGGCCCGCGACATCGAGCGGTCGCTCGGCTTCCGTCGCTGAAGTCAGAATCCCGTTCAACGGGAACTGTCGAGCGCACGTCGGGGTGCATCCGGGAGGCTATCGCCGTCGAAGGAGACCCCATGACCACCACAGTCCGCACCCGAGTCGCCATCGTCGGCGCCGGCCCTGCCGGCCTGCTGCTCTCGCACCTGCTCGCCGCCGCCGGGATCGGATCCATCGTGATCGACCGCCGTGAACGCGACGAGATCGAGCGCACCGTCCGCGCCGGCATCCTCGAGCAGGGCACGGTGGATCTCCTCGTCTCCTCCGACGCGTCGACCAGGGTGCTGGCGGACGGCCACCGCCACGACGGGATCGAGCTGCGCTTCGACGGCGCCGGCCACCGCTTCGACTTCCCCGCCCTCACCGGGCGCAGCGTCTGGCTGTACCCGCAGCACGAGGTGCTGACGGATCTCATCGCGGCGCGCCTCGCGGACGGACAGGACCTCCGTTTCGGCGTCACCGCGACGGCGGTGCGCGATGCGGCGTCGTCGCGACCCACCGTCGTCGCGGTGGACGCGGACGGCGCCGAACTCGAGATCGAGGCGGAGGTGGTCGTGGGCGCCGACGGATCGCATGGCGTCGTCCGGAAGACGGTGAGCCCGACCGGCGGTCACTTTCGCGAGTATCCGTTCGCGTGGTTCGGGATCCTCTGCGAGGCGCGGCCCAGCAACGACGTTCTCGTCTACAGCAGCGCGGATGCCGGTTTCGCCCTCATCAGCCAGCGCAGCGAGAGCGTGCAGCGGATGTACTTCCAGTGCGAGCCCGACACCGACCCCGCCGCGATGAGCGACGTGCAGATCTGGGCGGAGCTGCGCAAGCGCACCCCCGGCATGCGGCTGAACGAGGGGCCGATCATCCGACGCGACGTGCTGCGATTCCGGAGCTTCGTCGCGCATGAGCTGCGGCGCGGGCGGACGGTCCTCGTCGGCGACGCCGCGCATACCGTGCCGCCGACCGGCGCGAAGGGCATGAACCTCGCGGTCGCGGACGTCGTGCTGCTCGACCGGGCGATCCGCGCGCTCCTGCTCGACGGCGATGAGGGTCCGCTCGACCGGTTCCCCGAGGTCGCGGCCCGGCGCATCTGGAAGGCCCAGCATTTCTCCTCGTGGATGACGAACCTGCTGCACACGGCGCCAGACGCCACCGACTTCGACCGTCGGCGCCGCCAGGGCGAGCTGCACATGCTCACCGGCTCCGAGTCCGGCCGCCGCTACCTGGCCGAGGCCTACACCGGCTGGCCCTTCGACACCGCCCTCTGATCCGTCCCCCGTCTTCCTCCCTCCCTCCCTC
>NZ_JYIX01000022.1 GCF_000956505.1 Microbacterium azadirachtae
CTCCCCCTCCGCCCACCGCGCCGTCTCCGCGGGGCGGTGTCTGATGCGACACCCGGTGATACACGCTGCGCCCGCGCCGCAGATCAGGCCCGATGCTCTCGGCCTCGATCTCCACGTTCATCCGCTTGCCGTCCTTGGCGTCCCACTCGCGCAGCTTCAACCGCCCCACGACCACCACAGCATCGCCCTTCGCGAGAGAGGCCTCGGCGTTCTCGGCCAGAGCGCGGTACGCCCTGATCTCGAACCAGTTCGTCCCCGCGTCGATCCAGCCGCCCGCACCATCCGGGCGGCGATGGTTGGTGGCCATCCGGAAGCTCAGCGTGGGGATGCCGGTCGCCGTCGCGCCCCGATCCGGGTCGGACGCGACGTTGCCCAGCACGGTGATGGTGTCGGCCATGATCTGCTCTTCTCTGCTCATGTGGAGCTCGAATCGGCTCCGTTCCTGCAGACAGCGTCATGCCCCGGCCCCGACCGTGGAGACGGCGATGCGCAATCGGTGCCGAAACCGTCCGTCGGTCCGTCTGTGGAGGAGGATCGCGTGCCGGCGTGAAGAGGGCCCCAGAACAGCGGGATCAGTGCACGAAGAGCAGAAGCGCCGCGACGGCGATGAACAGTGCGCCGAAGACGATGTTGAGGGTGCGCTGGCCTCGCGTGCTGGACGTGAGCCGTCGGAAGCTCTGCGCCGTCGCGGCGAACACGAACCACATCACGATCACGTCGATGACCACCGTCGTCCCGATGAGGATCAGATACTGCGGCCAGGGATCGCGGTCCAGGCGGATGAACTGCGGCACGAACGCGAGGAAGAACACGATCGCCTTCGGGTTGAGCAGATTGACCCAGAATCCTCGACGCAGCATCGGCCACCGCCCCTCGGCGGGACGCAGGGCCTCGGCTTCCGCGACGGCTTCGGGGACCCGCGCGATGATCAGCCGGATCCCGAGGTAGACGAGGTACGCGGCTCCGACGTACCGGACCGTCTCGAACAGCCACGGAACCCGTGCCACGAGCAGGCCCACCCCCGCAGCGACGATCGCGACGTGCACGACCAGCGCGAGCTGCTGCCCGACGATCCCCCAGATCGAGCGCCGCCATCCCTCGTTCAGAGAGTTGGTCATGGTGTTGATCGCGCCCGCGCCCGGCGTGAGGCTGATCACCAGGCACGCCACCACCAGCGAGAGCCATACAGTCACGGTCACCAGCACAGTGTAGGGACTATCCGGGCGCACGGAATTCCGGCCTCTCGGACGAATGTCGGTGGCCGTCCTTATGTTCGAAGGAGAAGGAGGAACAATGACCACGAACACCACCCCCGCGCCGACCATCCGCTGGGCGACACCCGTTCTCACCCGCTCCATCGAGACGCTGCAGCCGGCCGGCGAATGCCTCTGGCGCGTGCTGGATCGCCGCGGCGCGATCCGCGGGCACCTGCGGATCATGCCGCACGACCTCGGCCTGCGCTACCGCGCAGAGCGCCTGCACCTCCCCTCCGGCGTGTTCCGCATCGTCGGCGACTTCTGGAGCGCCGACGACGCCGTCGCCGCGCTGCGCTTCTGACCCCGCCGGCGCAACACGAGCCGACGGAACCCGCGTTTCTTGGCCAATCCTTAGGCGATGCATCGGAACATGGATCCGGCGCGCGTGAACCCGCGGGTGCCCGCCTCCGATGCCGCCATCGCGAGGAACGCGACGGATGAGGATCCCCATGACTGAGCTGCGACGCACCCGTACCCGGCCGCTCACCGGCATCGAGCGCACCACCCGGCGTCCCCTGGTCGCCGTGGCCGTCGCGGTCATCGGCGCCGTCGCCGTGATCGCCCTCGGGTTCGCGATGAAGGCGACACAGGCCGATCAGAGCCTCGTCGTCGCCCTCAACAAGACCCACACGGGCCTCTGGGGCACGATCGGCAACGCGATCTATCGCGGCATCGAGCCGGTCCCCGCCGTGGTGATCACGCTCGTGATCGCCGGAATCGTGTGGGCGGTCTCCCGCTCGCTGCGCACCGCGATCCTGTTCGGGCTCACCGTCGCGCTCACCTGGCTGCCCGTCGCGGCCGTCAAGATCCTGGTGGACCGACCGCGCCCCGACGCATCGCTGCTCGTCCACCCGTTCTCGCCGCTGCAGACCGACGGCTCGTTCCCCAGCGGTCACACCGCCTACGTCGTCGCCCTGGCGATCGCGTTCTGGTTCCTGCTCCGCGACACCCGGCACGCATGGCTGCCCATCGTGCTCGGTGTCGTCGCCACCGCGGTGATCGGCCTCGCCGTGGTCAGCGACGGCCTGCACTTCCCCACCGACGTGCTCGGATCCGTCGTCTGGGCGCTGACCACGGCCGCCGCCGTGCGCTGGCTCATCGTCGACGTGGTCGCCTCGCGGATCGGGCGGCGATCCGCCGCCTGAACCGGCGCAGAACAAGTGCCCCCTGCAGGATTCGAACCTGCGACCGACGGATTAGAAGGCCGTTGCTCTATCCACTGAGCTAAGGAGGCGCTCCTCCAGGCTAGCGCGTCGGTGCCGCTCAGTAGGATGGCCGCATGGTTTCTTCGTCCGAGAACGATCGTCTGGTCTGGATCGACTGCGAGATGACGGGGCTCGATCTCGCGATCGATGAACTCGTGGAGATCGCCGTCGTGATCACCGACTTCGAGTTGCGCCTGGTGGATCCCGGGTTCCAGGTGGTCATCCGCGCGAGCGACGCCGCACTGGAGCAGATGAACGATTTCGTCACGAACATGCACCGCACCTCTGGCCTGTACGAGGAGATCCCGACCGGCGTCTCCCTCGCTGAGGCGCAGGAGCAGACGCTCGCCTACATCCGGCGATTCGTGCCGCAGGAGCGCAAGGCGCCGCTCGCCGGCAACACGATCGGCACCGACCGCATGTTCCTCGCGAAGTACATGCCGGATGTCGACCACTACCTGCACTACCGCAACGTCGACGTCTCGAGCATCAAAGAGCTGTCGCGCCGCTGGTATCCGCGCGTCTTCTTCCACGCCCCGTCGAAGGACGGCGGTCACCGCGCCCTCGCGGACATCCTGGAGTCGATCCGCGAGCTGGAGTACTACCGCCGCGCGGTGTTCATCGACCAGCCCGGACCGACGACCGAAGAGGTCCAGGCGACGTCGGACGCCGTCGTGTCAGAGTTCGCCTCAAACCTGTAATACACTTGTCAGGTTGCCCGCTCCGGCAGGCACATGGTGGCTATAGCTCAGTTGGTAGAGCACCGCGTTGTGGTCGCGGGGGCCGCGGGTTCAAGTCCCGTTAGCCACCCCAAGCAGCGAGGCCCGGATTCAGTCTTCGGACAGAATCCGGGCCTCGCTTTTCTCTTCGCATGGGTGGGCGGTCATGGGCCTGAACCTGCGGACCGCAGATCACGTCATCGCGGCTCGTCCTCGTCCGAGCGCTGTCCGAGAACCTCACGAGCGACCGCCAGCCCATTGCCCGCGCGCGGGTGGCCCGCATAGAGGGCTGTGTGGAAGACCGTCTCGACGATCTTCTCCGCCGTGACACCTACGTTCAGCGCCGCCCGCATGTGCAAGGCGAGCTGTGGTTCCGCACCGCCGATCGCCGTCAGGACTGCGATGTTGATCAGCTGCCGTTCGGGCAGCGACAGCCCCTCCCGTCCGTAGACGTCGGCGAAGCCCGCTTCGACCACGTACTTTCCGAAGTCCGAGCTGATCTCATCGAATCCTGCCAGCGTCCGTTCCGCGGTCTCCGGACCGAGAATCCGATCCATCAGTTCACGGCCGCGTTCGTACCGTTCGCCCTCGTGTGCTGCCATGAGCGTGACGCTACGCTACGTAGCGTCGTCAGACAACTCCCGATACTCTGTTGCGATGCCGGAATCGCCACGCACCCGCACCTCCGCCCGGATCCAAGATGCGGCCTGGGAGATCTTCTCCGAGCGCGGGCTGCCGGGAGTGACGATGGAGGCGATCGCGATCCGGGCCGGTGTCGCGAAGACCACGGTGTACCGTCGGTGGCCCACCAAGTCCGCCATCCTGATCGATGCCTTGAAGGAGAGACTCGCACCGCTGGTGAAGTTCCCGCAGGAAGGGACCGTCCGCGACGATGTCGTTGCGCAGATCGAGGCAGTCATCGATCTGTTCGGCAGCAGGA
Source organism: Microbacterium azadirachtae (assembly GCF_000956505.1). Lineage (GTDB taxonomy): Bacteria > Actinomycetota > Actinomycetes > Actinomycetales > Microbacteriaceae > Microbacterium > Microbacterium azadirachtae_A. The sequence goes on from NZ_JYIX01000022.1 coordinate 4,121, forward strand.
CAGGCCGGGCCTACCTCGCCTTGATCGCGGAGAGCGTGCACGATCCCGACGTGGGCACAGCGCTGCGCGAGCGATACATCGCGGACCAGCGGGAAGCCGCCATCCTTCGACTCCGCATCGGCATCGACCACGGGGAGCTGGCATCCCGCACCGACCCCGAGATCCTCATCGACAGCCTCTACGGCGCCCTCTATTACCGGGTGCTGGTGGCGCACGTTCCGCTCGACCGGGCCTACGCGACACGACTGGTCGACAGCATCTGGCCGGTCGCCTGACCGCCCCTTCCGCTGCGGCCGCGCCGCTGAGACGTTGTTCTACCGGTCGCGGTCGAGACATCCGCATCGCGGGTCGCGGGGACGCCCGATAGGCTCCCCAGTCAGATGACCGGATCCGATTTCCTCCGACTGGACCCGCGCGACGCGCCGTCCCGCGGTCGCACCGCGTGGCTCACCGCGCAGATCCGCGCCGCGGTCGCCGACGCGACCCTCGGTGCCGGCACGCGGGTGCCGCCGAGCCGCGAACTCGCCGAGGAGCTCTCGTTCTCCCGTGGCGTCGTGGTCGAGGCCTACCGTCGCCTGACCGAGGAGGGGCTACTCGTCACGAATCGCGGAGCGGGCACGCGGATCGCGGAGGTGGCTCCTCCTGCCGCTCGTCCACGCCGGCTCGCCGAGCCGCTCGAGGCGGTGGAGCCGCTCCAGATCTCGGAGGGAGCCCCCGATCTGAGCGCGTTCCCCCGCGCCGCCTGGCTGCAGGCCGAGCGCCGGGTCCTCGCGACCGCGACCGCTCGTGACCTCGGCTACGCGGATCCCCAGGGCGTACCCGCGCTGCGCGGGGCGCTGGCGGGATGGCTGGCACGCCGGCGCGGCATCGTCGCGCCCCCGGATCGCATCATCGTCACGGCGGGCGTGACGGGCGCTCTCAGCCTGATCGCCCAGACCATGCGTGAACGCGGCGCGACCACGTGCGGCATCGAAGACCCGAGCGCGGATGGGAACCGTCGCATCCTCGGGTACTGGCTGGACGAACTGCGCCCCGTTCCGGTGGACCGCGAAGGCATCGACGTGACCGCGCTCGATGCGACCGGCGTCCGAGTCGTCCTGACCACACCGGCGCATCAGTTCCCCACCGGCGTGGTGCTCTCCCCCACGCGCCGCCGGGAGCTCATCGCCTGGGCGGAGCGCACGGACGGCGTGATCGTCGAGGACGACTACGACTCCGAGTATCGCTACGACCGCGCGCCCATCCCCGCCCTGCAGGCGAGTGCGCCGGAGCGGATCCTGCACATCTCGAGCCTGTCCAAGGTGCTCGCCCCTGCGCTGCGGATCGGCTGGATGATCGCTCCCGAGGGCTGGTCCGACGATCTCATCCGCAGGCGCTGGGCCACCGATCTCGGCTCGCCCGCCCTGCCGCAGCTCGTCCTGGCCGAGCTCATCGGAACCGGCGTTCTCGAGCGACAGGTGCGACGTCTGCGGCTGCGACACCGCCAGCGCCGAGATGACGCGGTCGCAGCGATCCGAGAGCACATGCCGGGGTGTCACGTCGAAGGCATCGCCGCCGGACTCCACATCCAGGTGATGCTGCCGAACGGCATGGACGACGCAGACCTCGCGCGGCGGGCCGCCTCCGAAGGCATCTCGGTCAAGCCGCTTTCGGACTACCGCTTCTCCCCCGGCCCGCCGGGCCTCGTGATCGGCTACGGCCCCCACTCGAGCGCCCGGCTCGCCGGCGCGATCGCGACGCTCGGCCGCCTCCTCTGATCCCGCCGGATCGCTCTCACCGCGGAGTGATCGCGAGGAGCACCGCGAGCACGACGAAGGTCAGCGCGAATCCTCGGCCGAGGAGCCGGTTCACCGCGGGACGCGCACGCGCGAAGTCCCGCACCCGTGCGGCCCCCGCGCCATAGGCCGCGAAGATGACGAACGTGATCCCCATGAAGGCCGCACCCAGGCCCGCCATCCTCAGCACGCCGTCGGCCGCCTCGACGTCCACGAACATCGGCAGGAACACGAGGAAGAAGATCGTGAGCTTCGGATTCAGCAGATTGACGAGCACCGCATCGCGGATCACCCGGCCGAAAGACATCCTCGGTACGGGAGAACCGTCCTGCGTCTCCGCGTCCGCGGCGAACCCGCGTTCGTCGCTCCACATGCCCCAGGCCATGAACAGGAGATACGCCACGCCCATCCAGCGGATGACGTCGAACAGGACGGGATTCGCCGCCATCACGGCGGCGGCGCCCGACAACGCCAGCGCCAGGTGCGGCAGGACCCCCAGCGTGCACCCGACGGCCGCGACGATCCCCGCGCGGACGCCCCGCGACAGCCCCGCGGCGATCGTGAACAGGGCGCCGCTGCCAGGGGTCGCCGTGATCACGATCGATGTCACCAGGAAGCTCGTATCCATGCCTCCAGGCTGGATGGCTTCTGGATCGCACAGAAGATCCAAGAACGCACGGCTGTCGGGGACCAATCGTCGATCCTGCTGCTGGGCCTCGCCCCCGCACCGGATGCAGCGACGGCCTCCGCGCATGCGCGCGAAGCGCTGCGCAGTCTCGGCCTCGGCACCCCGGGGCGCTGACCGCTCCGAGGCCGGATCCAAGAGCCGCACCGCCGCAGCCGCCCCTTCCGCAGGCCGGATAGCATCGAGGCATGGCTTCTTTCGTCCGCACCGCGACCGATGCCGACCTCGCGAAGCTGGCCGGGATCGAGGACGAGGCCGACGCGCTCTTCACCCCGCTGTTCGGCGCCGCGCTCGCCGGCGAGACCCCCTCGGGCGCCTCCCGCGCGGCGGAGCCGGGCTTCGTCCTCGTCATCGCGGAGGAGGAGGGCGGCGCGCCCGTGGGCTTCGTGCATGTGCTCGAGGAGGACGGCCACGCGCACCTCGAACAGCTCTCCGTGCTGCCCTCGCACGCGCGCCGCGGGCACGGACGCGAACTGGTCGAGGCGGCTCTCGACGAGGCGGCCGACCGCGGCTACCGCGCCGTCACCCTGCGCACCTTCGCCGACGTGCCGTGGAACGCGCCGTTCTACGCGACGCTCGGTTTCACGGAGGAGGACTCCCCCGACCATCCGTTCTATCGCACGCTCCTCGACACCGAGCGGCGGATCGGGCTGAACGACCTCGGACGCCGTGTGCACATGACGTTCGAGCTCTCCGGTGGCATGGAGATGGATCCGGGGCCGTTCGAAGAGCTCGTCGCGGACGAACTGGACCGTCTGCCGGACGAGATGGTCGAGGGCCTCGAGAACCTGGTCTTCGTCGTCGAGGACCGTCCGGAGGACGGCTCGCTCGACCTGCTCGGGCTCTACGACGGCCTCGCAGTCACGGAGCGCGGGAACTACGGCATGGGAGAACTTCCCGACCGGATCATCGTCTACCGCGAGCCGCACCTGGCCCAGTGCGCCGACGAGGAGGAGCTCCGTGCCGAGGTGCACACCACCCTCGTGCACGAGATCGCGCACTATTACGGGATCGACGATGCGCAGCTGCACGAGCTGGGGTGGGCATGAGCTCTCCTCTCCTCACCCCCGACGTCGACGAGCAGCTCGACCTGCAGGCCGCGCCCGCCGTGCCGTGGGAGCTCGTCGTCTGGGACGACCCGGTCAACCTGATGAGCTACGTGGTGCGCGTCTTCCGAACCTACTTCGGCTATCCGAAGGATCGGGCGACCCGCCTCATGATGGCGGTGCACAACGAGGGTCACGCGGTCGTCGCGATCGGCCCGCGCGAGACCATGGAGGTGCACGCCCAGGCGATGCACGACTACGGGCTGTGGGCGACCGTGCGCCGGGCGGGAGAGTGAGCAGGATGACCGGATCCGGGATCCACGTGCCGATGCAGTCGATCGAGGCCCAGCATCTCGCCGAGCTCGTCGAGCAGTTCCTCGACCTGCTCCGTGAGACCGAGATCGGCGCGGACGCCGCCCTGAGCCGCCTCACCCCCGCGGTGTACCCGGAGGACGCCGACGCGTCGGCCGAGTTCGCGGATGCGACGAGCGCCGATCTGCTCGACCGGCGCGCCGCCGACGCCCGCGTGGTGCAGACCGGCCTCGGCTCTGTGGGCGAGGGCACGGAGGCGCCGGAAGAACTGGTGCTCGCCCCCTCCGAGGTGGACGCATGGCTGCGCACACTCGCCGCACTGCGGCTCGTCATCGCCTCGCGGCTCGGCATCGAGGACGACCCCGCTCCCGATCCGGAGGATCCCCGGCTCGGCGTCTACGAATGGCTGGGCTACCGGCTGGATCTGCTCGTCGAGGCCGCGGACGAGCTCGACGGCGTCTGAGCGGTCACGGGATCGAGACCACCAGCGTGGCGAAACCGATCGGGTCGTCCCGTCGGATGTGCACCACCTCCTGCTTGGCCCAGCGCTCCCAGTGCGGCCGGAAGAGCTCGCCGTCCCGATCCAGCGCACGGCGCTTGCGGCTCGGTTCGGGCGACTCCACCCACACCCGCACGTCGGCGATGCGCGCCGCCCTGGGCGTGAGCGCGCCGCAGCCTTCGAGGATCACGCCGCGCGAGGGATCCACCGCATAGCTCTCCGCGTACTCGCCGGCGTCCCAGTCGTAGCGCTGCCACGTGCCGACCAGGTCGCGTCCGTGCGGGCGGAGGATCTGCTCATAGGCGCGCTCGGCGCCGGCGTCCATGCCGTCCCAGCCCGGATAGATCGAGTCCAGTGCGATCAGCTGAGGATCCGTGCGCAGCGGCCAGTGCTCCGCGAGCAGCCGAGCGAGCGTGGACTTCCCCGCGCCGCTGCGGCCGTCCACGAGCACGACCGGATTCGACGCCTGCACGGCGCGCACGGCGTCCGCGATCCGGGAGACCGCCTCGCTCAGCGCGCGTGCGACCGGATCGTCACTTCTTGAGGGCACGGATGATGCGGGAGATCGCGCGCCCGGCCACCCACACGAAGGGCACGGCCACGGCCAGCAGCGAGACCAGGTTCGGCTCGAACCGCAGCCCCTCCTCGCGCCGCACGTACACGCCGAGCGGGATCGCGATGCCGCCGCCACCGCCGCCCTCACCCTCGGCCGTGCCCTCGGCACCGCCGGAGCCTCCGCCGAAGCCGGAGAAGGTCAGGGCGACCGGAGTGAAGGACGCGCCGTCCACCTCCTGCGTCTCGCCGAAGGCGCTCTTGACGCCGAAGGACGCGGAATTCTTGCCAAGCTCGAGTGCGATGTGCGGCATGCGTCCACGCTAGCCCACCCGCGCGAGCTCGACCACCGGCCGCTGCCGCTCAGGGGGTCCGCCCGGCATCGCGCCGGGATCAGTCCAGCCCGTGCGCGCGGGGATGCGGTGCCGCTCCTCGTCCGGCCCGCGCGCCCAGATGCCGGGCGCGCGTGACCATCCCGGATCCGAACTTCGCCTGCGCGCTGTCGAGCGCATCCTCCACCCGACGCCACTCGGCGTCGTCGTCCCACAGCCCCAGCGCGCCGCCGGCATCCGTCAGCCGCTCGGCGCGCACGCCCACCAGCCGCACCGGGTCCCGCCGGTCGATCGCCTCGAAGAGCGTACGAGCCACCTCGCCGATGCGCTGGCCGACCGAGGTCGGCTCAGGAAGAGTCTGGGACCGGCTCAGGGTCGTGAAGTCCGAGAAGCGGATCTTGATCGCCACGGTCCCGGCCTCCCAGCCCGCCCTCCGCAGTCGCGCGGCGACCCGGTCGGCGAGGCGCAGCAGTTCGGAGCGGAGCGCCTCGCGGTCGGAGACGTCGATGTCGAACGTCTCCTCGTGCCCGACGCTCTTCTCCACGCGGTTCGTCTCGATGCCCCGCGGATCCCGCCCCTCGGCGAGGTCGCCCAGGCGCTGCGCGAGCGCTGGACCGACCGCCCGCTCGAGGGCGGACGCGGGAGTGGCGCGGATGTCTCGGATCAGCCGGATGCCGCGCGATTCCAGGGCCTCCGCCGTCTTCGGTCCGACGCCCCACATCGCGCGCACCGGCTTGGTGGCGAGGAAGTCGAGCGTGTCGGCCGCGGCGACGATGAGCAGTCCGTCGGGCTTGGACATGGTCGAGGCCATCTTGGCGACGTGCTTGGTGGCGGCGACCCCCACGCTGCAGCTGATCCCCACCTCATCCTGCACGCGCTCGCGGATCATGGCGCCGATGCGCCCTGGGCTCCCCCAGAGCCGCCGGACGCCCCGCACATCGAGGAAGGCCTCGTCGATCGAGAGCGGCTCGACGAGAGGGGTGACCTGCTCGAAGATCGACATGACCTTCTGCGACACGTCGCGGTACTTCGTGAAGTCGGGCGGAACGATCCGCGCCGTCGGGCAGAGCCGGATCGCCTGCGCCACCGGCATCGCGGAGCGCACGCCGTAGCGCCGCGCCTCGTAAGAGGCGCTGGAGACCACCGAGCGCCCATCCGGGGCACCGATGATCAGCGGGAGTCCGCGCAGCGAAGGATCGTGCAGCACCTCGACGGCGGCGTAGAACGCGTCCATGTCGACGTGCAGGATCCCCGTCCCGCTGTCATCGGCGCCGGGCGCCGAGACGATCCGCCCTGACCCGTCGCCTCGTCCCATGCATCCATTCTCGCGGAGGCCGCCGACATCGGATTCGCACACTTTGACCGGTCGGTCAATCAAAGCGGTAGAATCGTGGCGACCCCCATTCGGGAGCCATCTGACTGCAAGGAGGATGAGTTCTATGAAGAAGTGGACACGCTGGCAGGACTGGGTGGCCGTCGCCGCCGGACTGGTCGCGGTCGTGGCGGGCATCATGATGACGCCCGGCATGGGCATGTCGATGACCATGATGATCGTCCTGGGCGTCTTGATGATCGCTGCCGGGGTATGGAGCCTCGCAGCTCCCGGTCTCGTGTCGATGGAGTGGATCCTCGCCGCGATCGGCGCGCTGCTTTTCATCTCCCCATGGATCGGCTCCTACGCCGGAGATGCGGGGCCCGCCTGGACCTCGTGGATCTGCGGAGCCGTCTGTGCGGCCGCAGGGCTCTGGGCACTGGTGCCCGCTGAGAAGGCCCACCGCGCTTCGCACGGCGGCCCCACGGCGGCTCACGCGTGACCTGCACGGTCGCACAGGGTGCGGGACGCGGGGAAACCCCCGTCCCGCACCGTCGCGAGGGGGCACGATGACCGAGAACTCCGATGCCGGCGACACCCGCACCCGGATCCTCGATGCCGCCGAGACCCTGTTCGCCCGCCTCGGCTTCGACGGCACATCCACGGCCAGGATCGCGCACGCCGCCGCGGTGCCCAAGGGCCTGCTCTTCTACTACTTCCCGGCCAAGCCCGACATCCTCGCCGCCCTCATCGATGAGCGCCTCCGCACCGCCGCCCTCGATGCGGGACCGCTCGCGGTGCGCGGAGACCCCGTTCAGACGCTGATGAACGTGGGCGAGCGGGTTCTGCGCGACCGGGAGGCGTCGGATGTGCTGCGCGAGATCCTCTGGCACGAGTCCCATGTGCGCCCCGAGGTCGCAAAAGCACTCTCCCGCTACCGCCGCGCGCTGCACGACACGGTCGAGCGCGCGCTGACGGCGTGCCTGCCCGCCGGAACGGATCGCGGCGCCGTCCGGGCCGCCGCCGACGCCTGGTCGGCGACGATCACCGCCCGGCCCCTCGATGCCGCCTCCGACGAGAGCCCGGAGGAACAGCGCCGCAGGCTGCACGAACCGGCCAGTCTGCGGGCGATCGCCCGCGTGCTCGGCGCCGGCCTTCAGGCCGCAACGCTCAAGGGCGCCGCACTCTGAGTGCGGCGCCCTTGAGCGTGTACTGGGCGGGTCGTCGCTACTGCGCGGCGCGCTCCAGGATGAGCTCGCGCACGCGGGCGGCATCCGCCTGCCCCTTCATCGCCTTCATCACGGCGCCGATCACGGCGCCGGCGGCCTGCACCTTGCCGTCCTTGATCTTGGCCATCACGTCGGGCTGGGCGGCGAGGGCCTCGTCGATCGCGGCGATGAGCGCGCCGTCGTCGGAGACGACCGCGAGCCCACGGGCGTCGACGACCTGCTGCGGGGTGCCCTCGCCGGCGATGACGCCCTCGAGCACCTGGCGCGCGAGCTTGTCCGTCAGCGTGCCGGCGTCGACGAGCTGCTGGAGCGCGGCGACCGATGCCGGGGCGATCAGCGATCCGGCGTCGACCTCGCGCTCGTTGGCGATACGGCTGATCTCACCCGTCCACCACTTCCGCGCGGCGTCGGCGGTCGTGCCCGCGGCGATGGTCGCCTCGACCTCGTCGAGCAGGCCGGCGTTCACCACTCCCTGGAACTCGATGTCGCCGAAGCCCCAGTCGGCCTTCAGGCGACGGCGACGCGCGACGGGCTGCTCTGGCAGCACGGCACGCAGCTCCTCGACGAGAGCAGGGTCCGGTCGGACCGGAAGCAGATCGGGCTCCGGGAAGTACCGGTAGTCATCCGCGTCGGACTTGGGGCGTCCCGGCGACGTGGTGCCGGTGTCCTCGTGCCAGTGCCGGGTCTCCTGCGTGATCGTGCCGCCGTCGGCGAGGATCGCCGCCTGCCGCTGGATCTCGTAGCGCACGGCGCGTTCGACGGAGCGCATCGAGTTGACGTTCTTCGTCTCGGTGCGGGTGCCGAGCTTCTCCTGGCCGCGAGGACGCAGGGACACGTTCGCATCGCAGCGCAGGTTGCCGCGCTCGAGGCGCGCCTCGGAGATGCCGAGGCCCCGCACGATGTCGCGGATCGTGGCGACGTACGCCTTCGCGATCTCGGGGGCGCGGTGCTCGGCGCCGAAGATCGGCTTGGTCACGATCTCGACGAGCGGCACGCCGGCGCGGTTGTAATCGACGAGCGAGTACTCCGCGCCCTGGATGCGACCGGTCGCGCCGCCCATGTGCGTGAGCTTGCCGGCGTCCTCCTCCATGTGCGCGCGCTCGATCGGGATCGTCACGAGCGTCCCGTCCTCGAGCTCGACCTCGACGGATCCCTCGAACGCGATCGGCTCGTCGTACTGCGAGATCTGATAGTTCTTGCCGAGGTCGGGGTAGAAGTAGTTCTTCCGCGCGAACCGGCAGGACTCGGCGATCGAGCAGCCGAGCGCGAGGCCCAGGCTGATCGACGAGCGCACGGCCGTCTCGTTCACGACAGGGAGGGATCCGGGAAGTCCCAGATCCACCGGCGCGATGAGCGTGTTCGGCTCCGCGTCGTGGTTGCGCTCGTTCGCCGGGTTCGGGGCGTCGGAGAACATCTTGGTCTCGGTGTTGAGCTCGACGTGCACCTCGAAGCCGAGCACCGGCTCGAACAGCTCGAGCGCCTTGTCGAAGTCCATGAGCTTCACGGCGGCCATCAGATGCCCTCTCCCATCGGTCCCTGAGCTTGTCGAAGGGTCGGGGCACGGTCGAGCAGCGGCCCGCCCCAGGCGTCGACGAGCAATGTCTCCAGTGCGGCGCCGACCCGGTACAGGCGGGCGTCCTCGCGGGCGGGGGCGAGGAACTGGATGCCGACCGGCAGGCCGTCCTCCTCCGCCAGGCCCGACGGGATCGAGATCCCGGGCACGCCGGCGAGGTTCGCCGGGATCGTGGTGAGGTCGTTGAGGTACATCTGCAGCGGGTCGTCGATCTTCTCGCCGAGCTTGAACGCCGTGGTCGGCGCGGACGGCGTCGCGATGACGTCGACCTGCGCGAACGCGGCGTCGAAGTCCTGCTGGATGAGCGTGCGCACCTTCTGCGCGCTCCCGTAGTAGGCGTCGTAGTAGCCGGCCGACAGGGCGTAGGTGCCGAGGATGATGCGGCGCTTCACCTCGGGACCGAAGCCGACCTCGCGGGTGAGCGACATGACGTCCTCGACCGTGCCGCCGCCGTCGGGCGTGACGCGGAGGCCGAAGCGCACCGAGTCGAACTTCGCCAGGTTGCTGGAGGCCTCGGCGGGCAGGATCAGGTAGTAGGCGGCGACGCCGTACTCGAAGTGCGGGGCCGAGATCTCGACGATCTCCGCACCCTGCGCCTCCATCTGCTTCAGCGCGGCGTGGAACGAGCTCGCGACTCCCGCCTGGAAGCCGGAGTCGGGCAACTCCTTGATGACGCCGACCTTGAGTCCCTTGAGGACCTGCCCGGTCGCGCCCTCGCGCGCCGCCTCGGCGAACGACGGCCACGCGTCGGGGAGGGACGTCGAGTCCTTCGGGTCGTGACCGCCGATCACGTCGTGCAGCAGGCCGGCGTCGAGGACGGTGCGGCTCACGGGGCCGACCTGGTCGAGGCTCGACGCGAGGGCGATCGCGCCGTACCGGCTGACGCCGCCGTAGGTCGGCTTGATGCCGACCGTGCCGGTGACGTGCGCGGGCTGGCGGATGGAACCGCCGGTGTCGGAGCCGAGGGCGATCGGCGCCTCGAAGGCGGCGACGGCCGCAGCCGAGCCTCCGCCGGATCCGCCGGGGATCCGGTCCAGGTCCCACGGGTTGTGCGTGGGACCGTACGCGGAGTGCTCGGTGGAGGATCCCATCGCGAACTCGTCCATGTTGGTCTTGCCGATGCCGACCAGGCCGGCGGCGCGCGCCCGGGCGACGACCGTCGCGTCGAACGGCGAGCGGTAGCCCTCGAGGATCCGGGAGCCGCTCGTGGAGGGCTGGTCGGTCGTGACGAGCACGTCCTTGATGGCGAGCGGCACGCCGGCCAGTTCGCCCAGGCTCTCCCCCGCCGCGCGGCGGCGGTCGATGTCGGCGGCCGCGTCGAGCGCGTGCTCGTTGATGTGCAGGAAGGCGTGCACATCGCCGTCGACGGCGGCGATGCGGTCGAGGTGGGCCTGCGTCGCCTCGACGCTCGACACCTCGCCCGCGGCCAGCTTGGCGCCGAGTTCGGCGGCGGTCCAGCGGATGATCTCGCTCACTGCTCTTCTCCCAGGATCGCGGTCACGCGGAAGCGGTCGCCGTCGGCGTCCGGCGCGTTCTGCAGCGCCTGCGCGGTGGTGAGGGTCTGACCCACGACGTCCTCGCGGAAGACGTTGTGCATCGCGATCGGGTGGCTCGTCGCGGCGATGTCGGGCGTCGCCACCTCCGAGACCTTCGCGATGTTGTCGACGATGGCGTCCAGCTGACCGGTCAGCTGCGTCACCTCGTCGTCGGAGAGCTGGATGCGCGCGAGCACGCCGAGATGGCGTACGAGATCAGGGGTGATTTCAGACACCAGGACAGTCTAGCCAGCGGGCTGTCGCTCCCCGCCCGCTGAGCCGCTGCCCTGCCGCCAGGGCCTCAGCCCTGCAGCACGAGGATCAGGGCGGTGTCGCCGCAGCGCGAGACGCGCACCCCCTCAGCGCCGCTTGCGGGCTCGGCCCCCGAGCGCAGGGCGGCGAGCGCGCTCTGCACGTCGTCGCCGCGCAGCAGCGTCCCCGTCACGCGGTGCGAATCGCTCGAGGCCACCACTCGGCCCGACGCGTTCACGATGGTTCCGGTGCCGGCGGCATCACGCAGGATCGGCAGGATCACGCGCTCCAGGCGCGACACGTGCACGTCGATGCCGACCACGCCGACCATGCGCCCCTCGTGCACGACCGGCGTCGTCACCGTGACCGTGTAGTCGTCGGTGCACAGGTAGTCGACGTAGGGGCCTGTGACGTGACGCTGGCCGGTGCGCTCCGGCACCTTCCACCACTCCAGCTGGCGGTAGTCGCGGAACTGGTCGGAATCCGGATCGTTCACCGCCTCCAACCGGCGCACGCCGCCGCGGTCGCCGCGGTCGAGGCCGTGGATCTCCCGGAGCCACCAGGCCAGATGCCAGGGCGCGTCGGCCAAGACGCCGGGTGTCGCGACGAAGCCGGCCCCGGTGACGAGCCCGCCTGGCGCTTCGAGCGCGGGTCTCGCCAGCGCCTCCATGAAGGGATCCAGCACGGAAGCGGCAGGGGCGGCCCCGTGCTCTGCGAAGGCGCTGAACTCGTCCTGCACCGCGGTGCGCCATCCCTCCACGAGCGCGAACAGAGGCGCGAACGTGGCCTCGATGCGGTCGGCGATGCGTGCGTCATGCTCGGCGACAGTGCCGGTCATCTCGCGCTCCTTCTGTGTGTTCGATCTCACGCCCGTGAGGATGCGACGGCCTCTGCCGCCGTCTCCAGTCGGGACTTCTCATCCAGCAGCCACTCGACGCCGCCCGCGATGCGGCGGACGGCGATGGCTCTCGCAGCCTCGGTGTCGGCCGCGCCGATCGCATCGACCTCCGCCTGCCGTGCGGCGCGGCTGCGCATACGGTTGCCCTCCTCGCGCAGTCCCAGCCAGATCAGCGATCCGATCTCCGCCTGCAGACGCAGTTCCTCGCGCACGAGCCGCGGCGACTGGCTGAGAGCTGCGACCTCGAGCTGGAACCGCGCAACCGCGCGCCGCGCCCCGCCCGCCGTGGAGAGGTCCTCCTGCTCCTCGAGCTCGCGCAGGCCCTGCACATCGTCCTCTCCGGCGCGGTCTGCCGCGAGCTCCGCGGCCATGCCCGCGATCGCCGCGTAGTGCATGGACGCATCGCGCAGCTCGACCCGGCTGACCGCGCGGATCCGCTCGTCGGTGAAACGCCGGGCGGTATCGGGATCGAACGTGACGAAGCTGCCGCCGTCGCGACCCCGCCTGGTCTCGATGAGGCCGGCGTCGCGCAGCGCTTCGAGCGCCTCTCGCGCGGTGACCACGGCGACGCCGAGTCGCCGCCCCAGCTGCGACTCGCTGGGCAGCCGTTCCCCGTCGTGCAGAACGCCGGAGGTGATCGCATCCTGCAGCCGGCGCTCCACGATCTCGGCCCGCCCGATGTCCGACAGAGGCGCGAAGACGGCCGACCGCGCGGGATCCACACCTGCCGACACCTGTGCCACGCCGCTCTCCTCTCGGGGCTGTGAGACGACGGTAACACGAGTGTTGACAAAATCCTCTGTTCCCATATGATTCCAAACATCTACTAACAGAGGATTAGTCCTCGCATCGAAGGAGATGTGATGGCCGACAAGCCCGTCGCGATCAGACTCACCGGACTCACCCGTGCATTCGGATCCGTCACCGCCGTCGACGGCGTGGATCTGGAGATCGCCGAGGGAGAGTTCTTCTCCATGCTCGGACCGTCCGGATCCGGCAAGACCACCGTGCTGCGCCTCATCGCCGGTTTCGAGCAGCCCACCTCCGGCACGGTCGAGCTGTTCGGGGAGGACGTGACGACGAAGGCGCCGTTCGACCGCGACGTCAACACGGTGTTCCAGGACTACGCGCTGTTCCCGCACATGACGGTGCTCGACAACGTCGCCTACGGACTGCGCGTGCGCGGCGTCCGCGCGAAGGAACGCCGCGAGCGCGCCCGGAGAGCGCTCGCGAGCGTGCGGTTGGAGCACGTCGCGGATCGCAAGCCCAGCCAGCTCTCGGGCGGCCAGCGGCAGCGGGTGGCGCTCGCCCGCGCCACCGTCGTCGAGCCCAAGGTGCTGCTGCTGGACGAGCCGCTCGGTGCACTCGATCTGAAACTGCGCGAGCAGATGCAGGTCGAGCTGAAACAGATCCAGCGCGATCTCGGCATCACGTTCATCTTCGTGACCCACGACCAGGAAGAGGCGCTCACGCTCTCCGATCGGATCGCGGTCTTCAGCGCGGGACGGATCGAACAGCTGGGCACGCCGTTCGAGCTGTACGAGCGGCCGGCGTCACGGTTCGTCGCCGATTTCGTCGGCACCTCGAATCTCTTCGACGACGTCACCAGCGAGCTCGTGCTCGGCCGCGCGGGGCACCACTCCCTCCGTCCGGAGAAGCTGGTGGTCTCGCCCGCGGCTTCGACCGAGCCCGGATCCCGGTCCGCCGCGGGCGTTGTCGCGGAGGCCATCTACCTCGGCTCCGGCGTGCGTCTCGTGGTCGACCTCGACCAGGGGCCTCGGATCACGGTCCTGCAGCAGAACGTGGGTGGACACGCGCACGGCGACCACGGCGACCGCGTCTTCGTCTCCTGGCGGGAGGCCGATGTGGTCGCGCTCGGCGACGCCCCGATCGCCGCGCAGAACGACACCCCGTCCCGCACCATCCGCACGGTCGGCGCCCGCTGACCGGCATCCCTCGCATCCACGCACGCAGAAGAACGAAGGAGTATCCCATGCGAAAGAACACACTCAAGGCCCTCGCGGCCATCGGCCTGGCATCGGCGGTGATCGCCGCCCTGACCGGCTGCGGCACCGCAGGATCCGGCGGGGGCGGCGCCGCCGCCGGACCGGCCGACAAGCTCGGCAAGACCGAGGGCGCGGTGAAGATCCTCGCCTGGCCCGGGTACGTGGAGGACGGCTCGAACGATCCGAACGTCGATTGGGTCTCGGACTTCACCAAGGCGACCGGCTGCAAGGTCGAGGCGAAGACGTTCGGCACGTCGGACGAGGCTCTGAACCTCATGAAGACGGGCGACTACGACGTGATCTCCGCCTCCGGCGACGCCTCGCTGCGCCTCGTCGCCTCGGAGGACGTAGCCGAGGTCAACACGAAGCTGCTGAAGAACTACGACGGGATCTTCCCGTTCCTCAAGGATCGCGCGTGGAACACGGTCGACGGGAAGCACTACGGCGTCCCGCACGGCTACGGCGCCAACCTGCTCATGTACAGCACCGAGGCGTTCCCGACTGCACCGACCTCGTGGGATGTCGTCTTCGACAAGGCCTCGGCGCATCAGGGCAAGATCACCGCCTACGACTCCCCCATCTACATCGCGGACGCGGCGGTCTACCTCATGGCGCACAAGCCGGAGCTCAAGATCAAGAACCCCTACGCGCTGGACCAGAAGCAGTTCGACGCCGCGGTGTCCCTGCTCAAGGAGCAGCGTCCGAACATCAGCGAGTACTGGGGCGACTACCTCAAGGAGGTGCAGTCCTTCCAGTCCGGCGACAGCGTCGCCGGCACCACCTGGCAGGTCATCCAGAACACGCTCGAGGGCGAAGGCGCCAAGACCGCCGTCGTGCTGCCCAGCGAGGGAGCCACGGGCTGGAGCGACACCTGGATGATCTCCTCCAAGGCGAAGAACCCGAACTGCGCGTACGCATGGCTGGACTACATCTCGAGCCCCAAGGCGAATGCCCAGGCCACCGCGTTCTTCGGCGAGGCCCCGTCGAGCGAGAAGGCCTGCGACTTCCGTGACGACTGCGCGTCGTATCACGCGGGTGACGCCGACTACGCGAGCAAGATCTGGTACTGGACCACCCCGATCGCGAAGTGCCTGGACGGCCGCACCGATGTGAAGTGCATCGACTACGCGGGCTGGACCACGGCCTGGCAGCAGATCAGGAACTGACCGGATCCGGTCGCCCGGGGCCTCGCGCTCCGGGCGACCGGGACCGGGATTCGAAAGGCCCGTCATGACCACCATCGCACCGGCGAAGACACCGCCACGCACCACGATCCCCTCCCCGCGCCGTTCCGCGGCGCGACGCGGATCCGCCTACCTCTCCGCGCACCCTCGCGCCCGTCTCGCCCTGCTCCTGTCGGCCCCGCTGTTCTGGCTGGGAGCCGTGTACGTCGTCGCTCTGGCGTTGCTGCTCGTCACCGCGTTCTGGACCACCGACACCTACACGGGGCAGATCCGCACCGAGTTCACCCTCGACAACGTGGTGACCGTCGTCACCGACGCGTTCTACCAGGGCATCACGCTGCGCACGGTCGGGATCGCGCTCGCTGTGACCCTGATCGACGTCGCCCTCGCGCTGCCGATCGCCTACTTCATGGCGATGGTGGCCTCCCCCGCCCTGCAGCGCACCCTGGTCGTGCTCGTGCTGACCCCGCTCTGGGCCTCGTACCTCGTCAAGGCCTTCGCCTGGCGCTCCGTGCTCTCCAGCGACGGCATCCTGGACTGGCTGCTTCGCCCCTTCGGCGGGAGCACTCCCGGCTACGGCATCACGGCGACGATCATCACGCTCTCGTACCTGTGGCTGCCGTACGTCATCCTGCCCATCTACGCCGGGCTGGAGCGGGTGCCGAGCTCGCTGCTCGAGGCCTCCGGCGATCTGGGAGGGCGCAGCTGGGCGACCCTGCGCCTGGTGGTCTGGCCGATGGCGCTGCCCGCGATCATCGCCGGCACCATCTTCAGCTTCTCGCTGTCGCTCGGCGACTACATCACGATCGGCATCGTGGGCGGAGGCGCGCAGATGCTCGGCACGCTCGTCTATCAGGACATCGGCGCGGCGAACAACCTGCCGCTCGCGAGCGCGATCGCCCTCATCCCGATCGTCATCATCTTCGGCTACCTGTTCCTCGTGCGCCGCACCGGCGCCCTGGACAACCTGTAGGAGTCATCGTGCGCATCTCCCTCGGAACCAGAGTCACCCTCGGCGTCGTCACCACGGTGATCCTCGCGGTCGTGTACGTGCCGCTGCTGGTCGTCCTGGTCAACTCGTTCTCCACGTCGTCCTCGCTCACCTGGCCTCCCCCCGGCTTCACGCTGGAGTGGTGGGGCCGGGCGTTCCGCAGCGACGGCGCGCTGGAGGCCGTCGGCACCAGCGCCCTGGTCGCGCTGATCTCGTCGGCGCTCGCGCTCGTCCTCGGCACGATGCTGTCCTTCGCGCTGCAGCGGTTCTCGTTCTTCGGCCGCAATACGGTGAACCTGCTCGTGATCCTCCCGATCGCGCTGCCCGGCATCATCACCGGCATCGCGCTGAACAACCTGTTCCGTACGATCCTCGGCGTGCCACTGTCGATCTGGACCGTGATCATCGCGCACACCACGTTCTGCATCGTCACCGTGTTCAACAACGCGGTGGCCCGGCTGCGGCGCATGGGCACCTCGTTGGAAGAGGCCTCGGCCGACCTCGGCGCCGGAGTCTGGACGACGTTCCGGCTCGTGACCTTCCCGCAGCTGCGCTCCGCCCTGCTCACCGGCGGACTGCTCGCCTTCGCGCTGTCCTTCGACGAGATCGTGGTGACGACCTTCACGGCCGGATCCGGGGTGCGGACGCTGCCGATGTTCATCATCGACAACGTCGCCCGCCCCAACCAGGCGCCGATCGTCTCCGTCATCGCCGTCGTGCTGGTCGTCGTCTCGATCGTACCGATCGCCCTGGCGCAGAAGCTCTCCGGCAGCGAGCAGCAGCGCCGGTGAGGTGCTCCGGGCGGCGCGGAGGGGGTGGCGTCGCCCGGAGCGCGATCGCTGCGGCCTCAGGCATAGGCTGAGCAGGTGACGACGTTCGTTCCTCCGCGCCCCTGGACCGCCAGCTACGCCGAGGGGGTGCCGGAGGATCTCGACGAGGTATCCGGATCCCTCGTCGACATCGTCGAGGCATCGGCCCGCGACTATCCGGACGCCCCGGCGCTGCAGTTCTTCGGGCGGACCACGTCGTACCGCGACCTGCAGGCCGCGATCGATCGAGCGGCCGCGGGGCTGAAGGCGCTCGGCGTGAAGGCCGGGGATCCGGTCGCGATCGTGCTGCCGAACTGTCCGCAGCACATCATCGCGTTCTACGCCGTCCTGCGCCTGGGCGCCGTGGCCGTGGAGCACAACCCGCTGTACACGCCGCGCGAGCTGCGCAAGCAGTTCGAGGACCACGGCGCGAAGCACGCGATCGTCTGGAACAAGGTCGTCGCGTCCGTGCAGGAGTTCCCTGCGGACCTCGCCGTCACGAACCTCATCTCGGTCGACGTCACGCGCGCGATGCCCGCGCTCACGCGGTTCGCGCTGCGTCTGCCGGTCGCGAAGGCGCGCGAGTCCAGGGAGGCGCTCACCACCCGGGTCCGGGGCACCGTCACCTGGGAGTCCGTCGTCGGGTACTCCCCGCTCCCCTCGTCGCACCCCCGTCCCGCAACGGACGACCTGGCGATCATCCAGTACACGTCCGGCACCACGGGCACCCCTAAGGGCGCCTCGTTGACGCACCGCAACCTGCTCGCCAATGCGGCGCAGGCCCAGGCCTGGGTTCCTTCGATCACGCGCGGGAACGGCTGCGTCGTGTACGCGGTGCTGCCGATGTTCCACGCCTACGGGCTCACGCTCTGCCTCACGTTCGCGATGTCCATCGGGGCACGCCTCGTGCTGTTCCCCAAGTTCGACCCCGATCTCGTACTCGACGTGGTGAAGAAGCATCCCGCGACCTTCCTGCCGCTCGTGCCGCCGATCGCGGACCGCCTGCTCAAGGCTGCGACCGCCCAGGGCGTGTCGCTCGCCGGCATCGAGGTGGCGATCTCGGGCGCGATGGCGCTGCCGCACGAGCTCGTGGTCCCGTTCGAGCGGGCCACGGGCGGCTATCTCGTCGAGGGGTACGGCCTGAGCGAGTGCTCGCCCGTGCTCATGGCGAACCCGGTCGCGGACAACCGCGTGCCCGGCACGGTGGGTCTCCCGCTGCCCGGCACCGAGTGCCGCGTGGTGGATCCGGACGAGCCGACGAAGGACGTCGAGCCGGGGCAGCCCGGCGAGCTCGTCGTCCGCGGTCCGCAGGTGTTCTCCGGCTACTACGGCAAGCCGGAGGAGACGGAAGCCGTGTTCGCCGACGGCTGGTTCCGGACCGGCGACATCGTCACGATCGACGAAGGCGGGTTCGTGCGCATCGTCGACCGGATCAAGGAGCTCATCATCACCGGCGGCTTCAACGTCGCCCCCACCGAGGTCGAGGGTGCGCTGCGCCAGCACCCGGACGTCCTCGATGCCGCGGTCGTCGGGCTCCCCAGCGAGCACTCCGGCGAGGAGGTCGTCGCGGCGATCGTCGTGGATCCAGGTACGAACATCGACGTCGAGGCGATCCGCGAGTTCGCCCGCGGGATCCTCACGCCCTACAAGGTGCCGCGCCGCATCTTCGTCGTCGACGAGCTGCCGACCTCGCTCATCGGCAAGGTGCTGCGGCGCCAGGTCAAGGAGCGCCTGGTCGCGCTGACCTCCGGGAGCTGACCCGTCCGCCTGTTTCAGAGCGCGCAATCGGCTCGATTCCGCCCTCGGATCGAACCATTCGCGCGCTCTGGACTGCGATCTCCCAGGCCTGGGACGGTACTCTGAGTTGTGACCCGAGAAGACGCGACGCCGACCGAGACCCCTATCGACCCCGCTGCGGAGGGCGACGGAGCGACCGAAACGGAAGCGCCGGCCGGTCCCGGCTTCGAAGAACTCGGCATCAGCGGGCCCGTCCTCGCCGCTGTCAAGGCGCTCGGGTACGAGACCCCGTCCGCGATCCAGCGCGAGACGATCCCGCTGCTGCTCGGCGGGCGCGACGTGCTGGGCACGGCGCAGACCGGAACGGGAAAGACCGCGGCGTTCGCCCTGCCGATCCTGGAGAACCTGGATCTGCAGCAGCAGAAGCCGCAGGCGCTCGTGCTCGCCCCGACCCGTGAGCTCGCGCTTCAGGTCGCCGAGGCCTTCGAGGCGTACGCCGCCCAGATGCCGGGCGTGCACCTGCTGCCCGTCTACGGCGGCCAGGGCTACGGCGTGCAGCTGTCGGCGCTCCGCCGAGGCGTGCACATCGTCGTCGGCACGCCGGGCCGCATCATGGACCACCTCGCCAAGGGCACCCTCGACCTGTCCGAGCTGAAGAACCTCGTGCTCGACGAGGCCGACGAGATGCTCAAGATGGGCTTCGCGGAGGACGTGGAGCAGATCCTCGCGCAGACCCCGGAGGACAAGCAGGTCGCGCTGTTCTCGGCGACCATGCCCGCCACGATCCGCCGGCTCGCGCAGCAGTACCTGCACGACCCCGAGGAGATCTCGGTCAAGGGCAAGACCACGACCAACGCGAACATCACCCAGCGCTACCTCGTGGTGTCGTACGCGCAGAAGGTGGATGCGCTCACCCGGATCCTCGAGGTCGAGAACTTCGAGGGCATGATCGTCTTCGTCCGCACCAAGAACGAGACCGAGACACTCGCCGAGAAGCTGCGCGCCCGGGGCTATTCCGCCGCCGCGATCAACGGCGACATCGCGCAGCCGATGCGCGAGCGCACGGTCGGCCAGCTCAAGGACGGCAAGCTCGACATCCTCGTCGCCACCGACGTCGCCGCGCGCGGCCTCGATGTCGAGCGGATCAGCCACGTCGTCAACTTCGACATCCCCACGGACACCGAGTCCTACGTGCACCGCATCGGCCGCACCGGTCGCGCGGGCCGTTCCGGCGACGCGATCAGCTTCATCACCCCGCGCGAGCGCTACCTGCTCAAGCACATCGAGCGCGCCACGCGCCAGCAGCCCGCGCAGATGGCGCTGCCGACGACCGAGGACGTGAACAGCACCCGTCTGACGCGCTTCGACGACGCGATCACCGCGGCGCTCGAGGAGACCGGCCGGATCGAGGGCTTCCGCGACATCATCGCCCACTACGTGCGCAACCACGACGTGCCGGAGGCCGACGTGGCCGCGGCCCTCGCCGTGGTCGCTCAGGGCGACACCCCGCTGCTGCTGGATCCGGCGAAGGACTCGCTCTCTGCGGCGATCGCGGCCGACAACCGGCCGCAGCGCGAGCGCACCGAGCGCTCGGGCGGGCGCGACGGCGCCCGTGACGACCGCGGCGCACGTCCGGAACGCCGCAGCCGCGGCGACTACACGCCCTACCGGATCGAGGTCGGTCGTCGTCACCGCGTCGAGCCGCGACAGATCGTCGGCGCACTCGCGAACGAGGGCGGCCTCGGCCGTGACGACTTCGGTGCGATCACGATCCGTCCGGACTTCTCGATCGTCGAGCTCCCCTCCAACCTGGACTCCTCGGTGCTGGACCGCCTGCGCGACACCCGCATCTCGGGCCGCCTCATCGAGATCCAGCGCGACTCCGGGCGCCCGAACCGCGGTCCGCGCCACGACGACCGGGGCCGTGACGACCGCGGCTACGGCGACCGCCCGCGCCGCTCGTACGACAGCGGATCCGCGGATCGCAGCTACGGCGACCGCCCGCGTCGCGACGACGCCCTGCGCGACGACCGCGGCAGCGACGACCGTCCCCCGCGCAAGCCGCGCCACAAGGACTGAGCATTCCCGTGCGCCCGGCGTTCTCGCCGGGCGCACGGCCTTTTGCCGAACGCACCGGAACTCGACACACGGATCCACCGAGCACACGGCCACTGGCCGAGTGCACGGGAACTCGACACACGGATCCACCGAGCACACGGCCAGTGGCCGAGTGCACGGGAACTCGACACACGGATCCGTCGAACGCACGGCTATTTGCCGAGTGCACGGGACGTCGACGCGAAGTACCCGTGCATTCGACTGCTTCCCGCACGCTCGACGAGCACTACGCCCGCAACACACAGGTCCACCGAGCACACGGCCTGTTCACCAGCGCACCGGAATTCGTCACGCGAGTCCACCGAGCACACGGCCACTTGCCGAACGCACCGGAACTCGACGCGAAGTATCCGTGCATTCGGCAGCTTCCCGTGCACTTGGCGCGCGAAGCACGTGCATTCGGCAGACCACCGGCTCACTCTCCTGCGCTCAGCGCGCTCAGCGCGCTCAGCGCGTCGAGCTCAGCTCCTCGTCGCCGTGGCGGTGCACGACCTTCCAGGTGCCCTCTTCACGCCGGTACACCTGCGTCACGCGCAGCACGTAGCTGCGCGGCCGGCCGTCGACGGCTGCCGCGGTGATCTCCCGGTGCGCGGTGTAGGCGAGGTCTCCCGACACCTCCGCCGCGAGCAGCTCGACGGTGCTGGTGGCGGTGTCGGAGAAGGACTCCCCGAGCTTCCGGAAGACCTCGCGCACGTCGTCGACACCCGACGCGCTGAACCAGGCGCCGAACAGCGTCACCGGCTCGATCGAGGACCAGGTGGAGAGCCGCGGACCGGCGTCGCCCGCGTGCAGCGCGGCTTCGGCCGCCTGCCAGGTCGTTCCGAACCAAGCGAGGAACTCGTCGCGATCGTCCATGGCGGTATTCAACCCCTCATGAGACGCCGTGGACAGACCGCGGAGCACGTCACGCCGCGATGACCGGCTTCGTGCGCACCGGGCCGAGCCACGTCGCGATCAGGACCGCGGTGAGGGATCCGGCCGCCATGATCGCGGCCAGCACCACGATCTGGAAGCGCCCGGCCTCCAGCGGCGACAGGCCGCCGAAGATCGCGCCGACGAACGCTCCCGGCAGTACCACGAGCCCGGTCGTCTTGGTCTGATCGATCGACGGGATGAGGGCCTCGCGCACCGCCCGGCGTGCGAGATCGAGCGTGGAGCGGCGCGGGGTCGCGCCGAGGGCGAGCCACCCCTCGACCTCCTCCCAACGGTCGGCCACCGACGCGGTGAACCGGCGCCCGGCGAGCGTGGCGATGCTCATGGAGTTACCGATGAGGATCGCCCCGATCGCGAGGAGGTAGCGCGGCGTGGGCTGCAGCGCCCCGGTCGCGAACACCGTGCCGATGGACACGACCGCGCCCGCGCCGATCGAGGTCGCCATGACGAGGACCATGTGCGCACCGCCGCCCGTCCGGCGCACGGCCACGCCCGTGGCGATGCCGAACATGACCAGCAGTGCGACGCCGATCCACGCCGGCTGCGAGACGATCCCGGTCAGGATGGCGCTGATCACCGCGAGCTGCACCGCGCCGCGCAGGACCGCGAGCGCCGGAGTCCACCGCCCCGGCACCCGGAAGGCGAGCAGGGCCGCAGTAGCGATCGCGGCCAGGACGAGCACTCCGATCACCGTCGGCAGCAGATCGATCCCGCCCGTCATGCGCAGCTCCTCCCCGGCGGTCGCGCTCTCAGGCGTCGAGCGCGTCGGGCCCCTGGGTCACGAGGAGGTGGAACTGCGCTGCGTCGAGGATCCGCAGGCCCAGCTCCTCCGCCTTGGCGAGCTTGGATCCGGCACCGGGACCCGCGGCCACGAAATCGGTCTTCTTCGAGACGCTCGACGCGGCCTTGCCTCCGGCCTTGATGATCGCCTCCTGCGCGCCTTCGCGGGTGTAGCCGTCGAGGGATCCGGTGGCGACGACAGTGAGCCCGTCGAGGACTCCGCCCTCCGCGGCCGCGGCTCCCGGCCCGGCGTGCCCTGGCGTCGCCCACTGCACACCGGCGTCGGCCCAGCGCTGCACGATGTCCTGATGCCAGTCGATGGTGAACCAGTCCAGGAGCGAGTCGGCGATGATCCCGCCGACTCCCTCGACAGCGGCGAGCTCCTCGCGGGACGCGGCACGGATCGCATCCAGGGATCCGAACCACTGCGCCAGGGCGCGTGCGGCGACCGGGCCGACATGGCGGATGTTCAGCGCGACCAGCAGGCGCCACAGGTCCTTGGTCTTCGCCTTCTCGAGCTCGGCGAGCAGCTTGACGGCCTGGGAGGACGGCTGAGACGCGTTGACGCCCTCCTTCTTCTCGGCCGCGGTCGGATTGCGGCGGAACGGTGCGCGGGTCTTCACGATCCCGTCCTCGTCCTCCTTCGGGAGCCCCGTCTCGGCGTCGCGGACGACGACCTCGATCGGCACGAGCTGCTCGAGCGTGAGCGTGAACAGTCCCGCCTCGGTCTCCAGCGGCGGGACCGCAGGGTGACTCGGCTGCGTGAGCGCGGCGGCGGTGACCTCGCCGAGCGCCTCGACGTCGAGGGCACCACGGGATCCGATGTGCTCGACACGGCCGCGCACCTGTGCCGGGCAGGATCGCGTGTTCGGGCAGCGCAGGTCGATGTCGCCCTCCTTGGCGGGCGCCAGGATCGAGCCGCACTCCGGGCAGCGCTCCGGCATCACGAACTCCCGCTCCGAGCCGTCGCGCCGCTCGACCACCGGGCCGAGCACCTCGGGGATCACATCGCCCGCCTTGCGCAGCACGACCGTGTCGCCGATCAGCACGCCCTTGGCCTTCACCACGTCCTTGTTGTGCAGCGTGGCCTGGCGCACGACGCTTCCGGCGACGTGTGCAGGAGCCATGACCGCGAACGGCGTCGCACGGCCCGTGCGGCCGACCGACACCACGATGTCGAGAAGGATGGTCTGCACCTCCTCCGGCGGGTACTTGTAGGCGATCGCCCAGCGGGGCGCGCGGCTCGTGGCGCCGAGTTCGGCGTGCAGATCGAGCTCGTCGACCTTCACGACGATGCCGTCCAGCTCGTGCTCGATGTCGTGCCGGTGCTCGCCGAAGTAGGCGACGAACTCGGCGACCTCATCGATCGTGGCGCAGACCTTCGTATGCGGACTCGTGGGCAGCCCCCACTCCGCGAGCAGCTCGTAGACCTCGCTCTGAGCGGAGACGGGCGGATCCGGCCACGCTCCGATGCCGTGCACGTACAGCGCGAGGGAGTCCACGCGGAGCAGACCCGCCTCGAGCTCCATGCCGTCCTTCTTGTCCAGCTGCTGGCGCAGGCCTCCGCTCGCGGCGTTGCGGGGATTCGCGAAAGAGGGGAAGCGTCGGGCGGCCGCCGTGCGGGCCTTCTCCTCGTCGAAGGGCTTCTTGGCGCCGCCACGGGCCTGGAAGCGCTCGAGCGCTTCGGCGTACGCGCGGTCGCGGAACGCGGCCTGCGCCGCATTCAGCCGCTCGAACGCGGCCACGGGGATGAACACCTCGCCGCGCACCTCGACGATCGCCGGGTGCCCTGAGCCGCTGAGCCGCTCGGGGATGCCCGCGACGCGCAGGGCGTTCTCGGTCACGATCTCGCCGACGCGGCCGTCGCCCCGCGTGGCGGCGGAGGTGAGCACGCCGTGCTCGTAACGCAGGTTGATCGCGAGGCCATCGATCTTCAGCTCGGTGAGCCAGGCGACGTCGCGAGCGGCCGCGGCACGGGTCTTGGCGGCCCACTCGCGCAGCTCGTCGAGCGAGAACACGTTGTCGAGGCTGAGCATGCGCTCGGCATGCTCGATGGTCTGCAGGCCCGTGGCGTCGGCCGCGCCGACCATCTGGGTCGGCGAATCCTGCCCCTGCAGCTCGGGGTGCACGCGCTCGAGCTCCTCGAGCCGGTGCATCCAGCCGTCGTAGGTGGCGTCGTCGACGAGCGAGGTGTCGCGGCCGTAGTACGCGTCCTTCGCCTCCAGGATGCGAGTCGTCAGCTCCTCGGCCTCGACGCGGGCGGCTTCCAGCGAGATGTTCTCCGGCACCCCTGAAGTCTACGAGCGGACACGGACATCCGCGGGGCGGCACCCGGATGGCGCTCACATCGCGCTGAGCGCCGTCGCCACCGATGCCCGCAGCCGCGACAGGACGGGGATCAGCACGGCCGCCGCGGTGAGCAGCGCACCCGCACCGACGAGGATCCCGGAGGATCCGACGTCGTACTGCGGCGCGACGGCGGGATAGAACGGGCGGAGCATCGCGGTGGTCAGCACGCCGGTCGCCGCGATCACGGCGCCGGACAGCAGCGCGGCTGTGCACACGTGGATGAGCGCCTGCAGCACAGCGGCTCGGAGGATCACGGTCGTCGTCGCGCCGCTCGCCGACAGCAGCGCCTGCTCCCGCGCCTGGGTGCGGTTGCTCATGAACACGACCACGGCCGCGCCGATCCCCGCGAGCAGCAGCGGCCCGCCCAGCAGCACGATCACCTGGCCGAGCTTGAGCCCCTCGAAGGGCTCGCCGGCGGCTCTCGCCGCCGCACCCCAGGTCGCGGTGACGGTGTAGAGACCGCCGAGCATCGCCGTTCCGGTGAGCAGCGGGGTGATCGAGGCCGTGCTGCGCCCGAGGTGGTAGCGCGCCTGATGCCGGGCGAGGAACCACGCCGACGAGGCCCTCGCCGGCAGCAGCGCGGTCCATGCCCGCAGCAGCGGCGCGTACAGCACCGGACCTCCCGCCACGATCACCATCGTGAGGAGCGGCGCGATGAGCGGCGTCTGCGAGATCAGGGTGCTGCGATCCTCGGGGGTGGCGGCGGCGGCCGAGGACATCCACGCCTGCACCGCGGCCACCATGCCCGCCGTCAGGACGGCGAACAGCGCCCATCGCCACCACCGCATCGCCGTGCCTTGGGGTTCCGACTCGCGGAGCGCCTCGAGCGCGGGGGTGCGCGCGGCACGGCGCGCGGCGGGCAGTCCGCCGAGCAGGGAGACGAGCAGCACGCCTCCGCCCAGGAGGATCGCGGTCAGCGGTCCGACGATCGCGGTCGTGGTCTCGTAGCCTCCGGACGCGCCGTCGAACGCGAGCCTCAGCACGAAGCGGGCGAGCAGCGCGGTCGCCCCGAGACCCAGTGCCGCCCCGGTCAGGCTCAGCACCACCACCTGACCCAGGACGACGGCAGCGGTCTGCCGAGGGGTGACCCCGCAGAGCTGCCATCGCGCATAGCCGGGCCTGCCGAGGTCGACCGCGAGACGGGCGACGGCGCTGGTGACCGCGATCGCACTCACACCGCTGAACACCAGGATCATCGAAGAGACGCCGCTGATCCCGTCCCCCCTCCGCCCGCCGACGTGAAGGCCGGTTTCGAGGAAGGATCCGCCGATCCCGATCGCGAGACCGGCAACGGCCGCGACGAGCACGAGGCCCGCCCAGGAGCGCCAGTCCGCACGCAGCTCGCCGAGCAGCAGCCGGATCATGCGCCGGCCTCGGCCGTGCGGAGCAGACGGCTTCCCGTACCGCGTCCGACCATGGTGAGCCCTTCGCTCGAGGCGTGCTGCGCGGCGAGGATCTGCGCGGCGCTCGGTCTCCGCAGCTCGGCCACGACGAGCCCGTCCCGGAGCACGATCGTGCGATCGGCACGCGCGGCGGCGTCCAGGTCGTGCGTCACCAGGACCACGGAGCGCTCCCCCTGCGCATATCCGCGCAGCAGATCGAGCACCACGCCGCCGGCCGCGGAGTCGAGCGCTCCGGTGGGCTCATCCGCGAAGAGCACGGCCGGCTGTGCGGCGAGCACCCGCGCGACCGCCACGCGCTGCTGCTGACCGCCGGAGAGCTGCCCTGGACGCTTGGCTCCGTGTTCCGCCAGCCCGACCGCGGCGAGCGCACCCTCGACGTCCGGCGCCGCACGACGGGCCAGCCGGGCGGGGAGCGCCACGTTCTCCCGGACGGACAGCGAAGGGATCAGGTTGTAGGACTGGAAGACGAAGCCGATCCGGTCGCGCCGCAGCGTCGCGAGCCTCGCCGCGGACGCACCGGTAAGCGCCTCCCCATGCACCCTGACCTCCCCCCGATCGGCGCGCTCGAGACCCGCGAGGCAGTACAGCAGGGTCGACTTGCCGGATCCGCTCGGGCCGACGATGCTCACCATCTCCCCGGCATCGACGGCGAGATCGATGCCGCGCAGCACCGGCACCTGCTCCCGGCCCGCGATGTACTGCTTCATGAGGCCCTCGGCCACCAGGATCTCTTCCATGCCTCCAGTCCAGCCGGATCCGGTCGTGCACGCAGGAGGCCACGAGCTCCCTCGCCGGTAGCGCCAGGTCTACTCTTCGCCGCAGCCGGGCTCGGCCGACCCGCCTCGTCCCTAGACTGACCGCATGAGCACGCGCCTTCTCTCTTCGCGCCGTGCGCACACCGTGACGCAGGCCCTGCAGCGGGCGCCCTGGGTCGTCCTGACCTCCTGGTGGCCGTGGCGGGCGCTCGGCTATCTCCTGATCTCGGCCGTGCTCGGCCTGCTGCTTCTGGTCCTCCTCCCCCTCACGCTTCTGCTGCTGCCGATCTGGGGGATCGCCATCGGGGCCCTCGAACGCCGGCGGCAGAGGCTGCTCGGCTTCGCGGCGATCCCGACCGGGCACGTCCGGGTGGCGGGCGAGGACCGGCACAACTGGCTGAACATCCGCCTCACCGAGCCCGCGACCTGGCGCGAGGCGCTCGTGCTGCTGCTGGATCTGGTCGCGGGGCTCCTCTCGCTCGGACTGCTCTTCTTCGAGGCGATGGCGCTGATCGTGGTCGTGGGCGTGCCGATCCATGCGCTGAGCCGCGGGGCCACCGAGATCCTGCTCTTCGGCGACGCCCGGATCCGCCTCGACGCAGGCACCTGGTGGCTCCCTCCGCTGGCGCTCGCGATCGTCCTGGTCGTCGCCGCGTATCTGAACCTCGCCCTGGCGACGGCGCAGAGCCTCACGATCTCCTGGCTGCTCGCCCCGCGCGGAGCCGAGATCGAGCAGCGGATGGAGCGGCTCACCCGCTCCCGCGCGGCGATCGTGACCGCGCACGAGGACGAGCGCCGGCGCATCGAACGAGACCTGCACGACGGCGTGCAGCAGGAACTCGTTGTGCTCGCGACCCGTCTCGGCGCGCTCGAGCTCGACCTCGCGCTCCTCGGCGACGAGGCGGATCCCGCCCGTCGGTCTCTCGCCGCGGCGCAGGATCAGGCTGATCGCGCCTCCGCGGCGCTACGGGAATCCGTGCGGGGGATCCACCCTGCGGTGCTCGCCGACCGCGGCCTCGGCGCCGCTCTCGAGGAGCTGGCGGGGCGATCACCGCTCCGTGTGGCCCTGCAGTGCGACGAGCTCGGGCACGCCGGCCCCGCGGTCGAGGCCGCGGCGTATTTCGTGGTGCGCGAAGCGCTCACGAATGCGGTCAAGCACACGGACGCGACGCGCGTCGACGTGATCGCACGCACGGACGGCGCCTCTCTCGAGGTGGTCGTGCGGGACGACGGCCGCGGCGGCGCGGACCCCGCAGCCGGCACGGGTCTCACCGGCCTGATCGCGCGCGCGGCGGCGCTCGACGGCGCGCTCGAGATCGACTCCCCCGCCGGCGGGCCCACGACGATCGCGCTGAGCGCGCCGCGCGGGCTCGAGGAGGTCGCGCATGCGCATCCTGCTCGCTGAGGATTCGGCGCTGCTGCGCGAGGCCTTCACCGACCTGCTGGTCCGGCTCGGGCACGAGATCGTCGGCACGGCCGCGGATGCGGATGAGCTCCGTGCGGCCTTCGCCGCTGCGGTCCCCGCTCCCGACCTCGTGATGACGGACGTGCGCATGCCACCGGACGGCACCGATGACGGCCTGAGGGCGGCCCTGGCGATACGACGGGGGCACCCGACGCAGCCGATCCTGGTGCTCTCGCAGTACGTCGCCGACCACTACGCACGCGAACTGCTGACGCTGCCCGAGGGCGGGATCGGGTATCTGCTCAAGGACAGGGTGAACCGGATCTCCGATTTCGAACGCGCGCTCCGCACGATCGCAGGCGGCGGCACCGTGATCGACCCCGAGGTCGCCCGCCACCTGCTGCGCAGCGGAGGCCCTGACGTGCTGGACGGTCTCACGCCCCGCGAGCGCGAGGTGCTGGAGCTGATGGCCGAGGGCTCATCCAACGGCGACATCTCCCGTGCCCTGCACCTCAGCGATGCCGCGGTGCGCAAGCACGTCGGCAACATCTTCACGGGTCTCGGCCTGTCCCCGACGCAGGAGAACCGGCGCGTCAGAGCGATCCTGCTCTTCCTGCAGAGATGAGCGGACGAGTCCCCGGCGGAAGCGAGGCCGGGTGCCAGGATCCGCCCGCCCTGCTCCGGATCCTCAGAGCCGGGCGATCGTCTCGATATCCGCCCTGAACTCGGCGATCTCGTCCGCCGACACCGTCGCCCGTGTGCTCCCGAGAGCCCGCGCGTAGTCATCCGTGTCGAGCGCGGATCCCTGCGCGCCATCGCTCAGCGCCCGCGCCAGCGCCTCCTGGGACGCACGCCGCGCGGCGTATTCGATGTCGGCCGGCGTCAGCCCCTCGCTCGCCGCGACCAGCCGATCCAGATCCACGTCACCGGCCGACTCGACCGGGATGTACCGCGCCCAGATCGCACGGCGGGCGTCGGGGTCCGGCAGACCGATCGGGATCACGTAGTCGAAGCGCCCATGTCGGAGGAACGCCGCATCGAGCGCGCGCACGAAGTTGGTCGCGCAGATCAGGATCCGGCCCTCCCTGTCGCGGAAGTCGGCGACGAGCTTCAGCAGCTCGTTCGTGACGCCCTGCGTGGGCGAGGGCGGCGTCCCGCCGCGGCGGGAGGCGATCTCCTCCACCTCGTCGATGAAGACGACCGCGTGCTCGAGCTCGTCGATGGTCTCGAACGATGCGCGCAGCCCGCCGGCGAGGCCCGTGCCCCCGTCGGCGAGGCGCGAAGGGAACAGCTCGACGAAGGGCCAGTCGAGCCGAGAGGCGACCGCCCGCGCGAACGTGGTCTTGCCCGTGCCTGGCGGGCCGAAGAGCATGACGGCGCGCGGGGGCACGACCCCGAACCGCTCGGCGAGCTCCGGGCGGGCGAGCGGAGTCACCAGGCGCTCCTCGAGGAGCGTCTTCTCGTGCGTCATCCCGGCGACACGATCCCACAGGTGCGGCGGGAGGATGCGTCCGCCCACCTCCTTGAGCGCGTCGATCTCACGCCGCTGGATGGGCATCGCGCGTTCGAGGTAGCGCACGGAATGGTGCACGTGGAAGCCGCTCTCGGTGAACGAGCCGAGCCCGTCGGCCTCGGGGATGAGCACCGAGAGCTTCGCGAGGCCGAGGGGCGCCATCTTTCGCTCGAGTGCGTGCAGGAGCGACGAGCTCACGTCGGATCCGGCGTCGTCGATCGTCCCGAAGAACACGATCCAGCCCTGCGCGTGCGCGCCCCGGCCGACAGCGGCGCCCACGAGCAGCTCGCCCTGGACCGCGACGACGGCGTGATCCTGCTGGCACGAGGCGATCACCTCGGCGAGCGAGTAGATGGGCCACTCGTTCTCGCGCGTGACCTGCCCCCACAACCGGACGATCTGGTCCAGATCGTCCCCGTGGAAATCGCGGATGTACGTCCTCGTCATGGCGCCTCCTCCGTCGGACCGTGCACCCATCATCACAGAGGCTGCGGCGGCCGCCGTCGACATGACGCCCGCGAGGGAGCAGGGCTCAGACCCCGGCCGGCACCGCCGACACCGTGCGGTCGATCGTGAACTGGCCGAGCACCCGCGTTCCGACGTACAGCACGGCGCTCTGGCCCGGTGCGACGCCGTCGAGCGGCTCGTCGGGGACGACCCTGACGCCGTCCTCCGCGATGAAGGCACGCGCGGGAACAGGATCGGCATGAGCGCGGATCTGGACCTCGCAGGCGAACTCCTCCGCGGCGGGTGCGGTACCCGCCCACGACCGGCGCTCGCCGGAGATCTCGGCGATCGCGAGCGCCTCCTTCGGGCCGACGACGACCGTGTTCGAGACCGGGCGGACCTCCAGCACGAACCGGGGCTTGCCGTCGGGTGCGGGCACGCCGAGGCGAAGCCCCTTGCGCTGACCCACGGTGAACGCGTGCGCGCCGTCGTGCGTGCCCACGACCTCGCCGTCGCGATCGAGGATCTCGCCCTGCTCGGCGCCGACCTTCTCCGCGAGCCAGCCGCGGGTGTCGCCGTCGGGGATGAAGCAGATGTCGTGGCTGTCCGGCTTCTGCGCGACGCTCAGCCCGCGCTCCGCCGCCTCCGCGCGCACGAGCGCCTTGGACGGCGTGGATCCGAGCGGGAAGTACGTGTGCGCGAGCTGCTCGGCGTTCAGCACGCCGAGCACGTAGGACTGGTCTTTGGCGGCGTCGGAGGCGCGATGCAGCTCCAGGCCGCCCTCGCCGTCGACGAGCGTCGCGTAGTGCCCGGTGCACACGGCGTCGAAGCCGAGTTCGATCGCGCGCTCCAGGAGCGCCGCGAACTTGATCTTCTCGTTGCAGCGCAAGCACGGGTTCGGCGTGCGGCCCGCGCGGTACTCCGCGACGAAGTCGTCGATCACGTCCTCGCGGAAGCGCTCGGAGAAGTCCC
The DNA here is from genome assembly GCF_000956505.1 of Microbacterium azadirachtae. Taxonomy (GTDB): domain Bacteria; phylum Actinomycetota; class Actinomycetes; order Actinomycetales; family Microbacteriaceae; genus Microbacterium; species Microbacterium azadirachtae_A. The sequence continues at coordinate 35,523 of NZ_JYIX01000022.1, forward strand.
AGACGTAGAACGGGATGCCGAGCAGATCCGCGGCGCGCCGCGCGTCCATCGCGTCCTCGATCGTGCAGCAGCCGCGGCTTCCGGTGCGCAGGGTGCCACCCGCCCGGGAGAGCGCGAGATGCACGCCCACCACGTCGTGACCGGCCTCGACCGCGCGCGCCGCGGCCACGGCGGAGTCCACTCCCCCGCTCATCGCCGCCAGAACACGCATGGACCCAGTGTACGAGCGGACGGCTGGGCGGGGGCCGGGCGCGTCAGCGCACAGCGCCGGAGGCCCGTGCGTACGCGTCGCCGATCACCGCGAGCACGGCATCCACGTCGCCCTCGGTCGACGTGCGCCCGACCGTGAACCGGATCACGCTGCGCGCCTCGGTCTCGCTACGGCCGAGCGCCTGCACCACGTGCGAAGGTTCCGCGATGCCGGCCTGGCAAGCGGATCCGGCCGACGCCGAGACCCCGGCCACATCGAGCAGGAACAGCAGGCTCTCGCTCGGCGCCCCGGGGAACAGCAGGTGAGCATTGCCCGGCAGGCGGCCGGCGGCGTCCGGATCCCCGAGGAGTTCGGCGGAGGGCACCCGCTCCAGGATCCCGGCGACGAGGCGGTCGCGCAGCGCGCCGAGCCGCGCCGATTCCGAGGCCCGCTCGGCGATGGTGAGCTCTGCGGCGACGGCGAACGCGGCGGCGCCGGCGACGTCCTGCGTGCCGGAGCGGAGACCGCGCTGCTGACCGCCGCCGTGCAGCAGCGGCGCGAGGCGTGCGGTGCGGGCCACGACGAGCGCCCCCGTGCCCGTGGGGGCGCCGATCTTGTGCCCGGCGACGCTGAGCGCGACGAGACCTGCCCCGGCCGGCGCGTCGCCGCGGAGCACCGCGAACGAGAGCGGCAGGTGGCCGAAGGCGGCGACGGCATCCAGGTGCAGGGGAACACGCGCGGCGGCCGCCGACGCGGCGAGCGCGGCGGCGTCGTTGACGGTGCCGACCTCGTTGTTCGCCATCAGCGCGGTGGCCACGCCCACGCCGTCCGACGCGACCTTCGCCGCGAAGGCGTCGACCGGGATCCGCCCGACGGCGTCGAGCCCGACGGCGATCACCCTGGCGCCGTCCGCGGCGAGCGCGGCGACCGTGTCGAGCGTCGCGTGGTGCTCCCCGTCGGGAAGCAGGATCGCATCGCTCCCCTCCGGGCGGGACCGCCACAGACCCTGCACGGCGAGGTTCACCGACTCCGTGCCGCCCGAGGTGAGGACGACCTCGATCGGGTCGCACCCCAGCATCGCCGCGAGCCGCTCCCTGGACTCCTCCAGGATGCGGCGCGCCTGCTGCCCCGCGCCGTGCGTCGAGGAGGCGTTGCCCGTCGCCCTGGCGACGCGCAGCCACTCGTCGGCGGCCTCCGGCCGCAGGTCCGTCGTGGCGGCATGATCCAGGTAATGCACCCCACCACTCTCGCACTTCGCGCGGGGATGGGACTCGGTGGCACGGATCGCGGTACGCCGTGGCAGCCCGACCGGCCGGCACCGCGATATTCTTTCCCTCATGTGTCCGCACGCGATAGAGGTCGAGACGCCGGTATCCGACGGCGAGGGCTGCGCCCTGTGCAGCGCGTCCCTGGACGACCTCGGCGTCCGCCTTCACGACGGGGTCGCCACGCTGCGCGTCTGGTCGCAGAACGCGTCCGCGATCGAGCTCGTGATCTTCGATGAGACCGATCTGGACTGGGAGACCGCTCAGCTCGCGCTCGAGCGCCGCCCCGGCGGCGTGTGGGAGATCACCACGGAGCTCCTCAAGCCCGGGACCCGTTACGCGCTGCGCGTCGACGGCGCGCACAGCCCCGGCAACACGTTCAACCCGGAGACCCTGCTGCTGGATCCCTATGCCAGGGGCCTCGCGCAGGGCGACGGCTACGAGGAGTGGCGCTCTGTCGTCATCGAGGACGGCTTCGACTGGGGCGGCGTCGCCAAGCCGCAGACGTCCCTCGACCGCTCCGTGATCTACGAGGGTCACGTCAAGGGACTCACCAAGCGCCACCCCGGAGTGCCGCCGGCGCTGCACGGCACATACGCCGGCGTCGCGCACCCCGCGATGATCGAGTACTACCGCGAACTCGGGATCACCGCCGTCGAGCTGCTGCCCGTGCAGGCGTTCGCCTCCGAGCCGCGGCTGCTGGACAGGGGCCTGTCGAACTACTGGGGCTACAACACCCTGAACTTCTTCACGCCGCATGCGGCGTACGCGACCGAGGATTCGCGCAAGGAGGGCCCGGAGGCGGTCCTGCGCGAGTTCAAGGGCATGGTGAAGCTGCTGCACGAGGCCGGCCTCGAGGTGATCCTCGACGTCGTGTACAACCACACGAACGAGGAGGGCATCGGCGGCCCTCGGACCAGCCTGCGCGGGATCGACAACGCCCTCTACTACCGCCAGCAGGAGGACGGCAGCTACATCGACACGACGGGCTGCGGGAACACCCTGGACACCGCGACGCCCGCCGCCGCGCGCCTCGTGCTGGACTCGCTGCGCTACTGGACCACGGAGATGCAGATCGACGGGTTCCGCTTCGATCTCGCCACCGCGCTCGGCCGTGACGCCGCGAACTCGTACGACCCGCAGCATCCGCTGCTGCACGCGATCAGGACGGATCCGGTCCTCGCCGACGCGAAGATCATCGCGGAGCCCTGGGACGTGGGCTTCGGTGGCTGGCAGACGGGGAACTTCCCGACCGGCTGGAGCGAGTGGAACGATCGCTATCGCGACCGCGTCCGCAACTTCTGGCTCAGCGACATCGACTATGCCCGCCGCGCCTCGGCGCCGACCGGCATCGGCGGGTTCGCGAATCGGCTCGCCGGATCGGCGAACACCTTCAGCGACGAGCGGGGCCCGCTCGCGAGCATCAACTTCGTCACCGCGCACGACGGCTTCACCCTGAGCGACCTGGTCTCCTACGACGTCAAGCACAACGAGGCCAACGGCGAGGGAAACCACGACGGCGCCGACATGAACCGCTCGTTCAACCACGGCGCAGAGGGGCCGACGGACGATCCGGTCATCCTCGCGGCGCGGCGCAAGGCCATGCGCAACCTTCTCGGCACGCTCCTGTTCTCGGCCGGGGTGCCGATGCTCACCGCGGGCGACGAGTTCGGGCGCACCCAGCGCGGCAACAACAACGCGTACTGCCAGGACTCCGCGATCAGCTGGCTCAACTGGGATCACGAGCCGTGGCAGCAGGACCTGTTCGCGCATGCCTCGCTGCTGACTCGGCTGCGCGAGGAGAACCCTGCTCTGCGCCCGCTCCGCTACGCCCGGCTCGGCGAGCACATCCCGAACGCCTCGGTCATGGACTGGTACGACCAGGACGGCGAGACGATGGAGGTCGAGCAGTGGAACGACCCCCGCAACCGCACCCTGCAGTACGTCGCATCGTCGACGCCGGACAAAGAGGCCTTCAACCGGATCCTGCTCGTCGTGCACGGCACCGAATCGCCGATCGACGTCCGGCTGCCGGAGATCGACGGCGTGTCGCGCTACGTCGCGCTGTGGTCGAGCGCGGAGGAGCGCCCCTCGCCGGTCGAGACGGTGCATCGGCCGGGCGACGTGCTCGCCCTTCCCGGCACCTCGATGCGACTGTTCCGCGCGGAGTGACCCGCCCGTTACCTCTTCCGACCTCGGAGAGCGGTAGGTTCAGGGTGTGTCCGAACGAACCGCCGCACAGCCCTCGTCCGATGCTCTCCGCAGCACCGCCCAGATCCCGGTGCGCGCACTGCCCGACGTCGATGCGGCGGACGCGCAGACCACCCGCATCCCGCTCGCGGATCCTTCCCCCGCGGCCCCTGAGGGCTTCCACCCGAAGGCCTTCTCCGGCGAGGTGATCCCGTTCCGGGTCGTGGCCTTCCGCGAGGGGCACGACCTCATCGGCGTGCACCTGCGGCTGCGCACCCCGAACCATCAGGAGAGCCTGCACCGGCTGACCCCGCTCGGCGACGGCACCGATCGCTGGCAGGTCGATGTCGCGCTCGACGAGACCAACGCGTGGACGTTCCGCTTCGAGGCGTTCGCGGACGAGTTCGCCACCTGGGCCCACGCCGCAGAGCTGAAGATCGCCGCCGGTGTGGACGTCGAGGTGATGCGCGCCCTCGGTGCGGACCTGCTCGGACGCGCCGCGAAGGACAAGTCCCGTCCCAAGCCGGAGCGCAAGCGGCTCGCGGCGGTGGCGGAGGGACTGCGCTCCCCCGACGGGACCGCGGAGGATGCGCTCGCCGTCGCGACCGACCAGGAGCTCGCCGCCCTCTTCGCGGACCGCCCGCTCACCGCACTCGACTCCGCCACGGCGTGGCAGACGGTCCTGGTCGAGCGCACGATCGCCGGCGCCGCGGCCTGGTACGAGTTCTTCCCGCGCTCGGAGGGCGCGGTGCGCGAGACGGACGGCACGATCGCGAGCGGCACCTTCGAGACCGCCGCCGAGCGTCTCCCCGCTGTCGCGGCGATGGGCTTCGACGTGCTGTACCTCCCGCCGATCCACCCGATCGGACGGCTCAACCGCAAGGGACCGAACAACACGCTCACCGCCGGCCCCGCCGATCCCGGATCGCCGTGGGCGGTCGGCGCCGCGGAGGGCGGGCACGACGCCGTGCATCCCGACCTCGGGACCCTCGCCGACTTCCGCGCCTTCGTGAAGAAGGCGAACGCGCTCGGCCTCGAGGTGGCCCTCGACCTCGCGCTGCAGGCGGCCCCGGACCACCCCTGGGTCATCACGCACCCGGAGTGGTTCACGGAGCTCCCGGACGGCACGATCGCGTACGCGGAGAACCCGCCGAAGAAGTACCAGGATATCTACCCGCTGAACTTCGACCGGGATCCGGTGGGCCTCTACACCGAGGTGCTGCGGATCGTCGAGCACTGGATCGCGCAGGGCGTGTCGATCTTCCGCGTCGACAACCCGCACACCAAGCCGCTGCGGTTCTGGGAGTGGCTGATCCGCACCGTCAACACCAAGCATCCCGACGTGGTCTTCCTGGCCGAGGCGTTCACCCGCCCCGCGCCGATGCGGGGGCTCGCCGCGGTCGGGTTCCAGCAGAGCTACAGCTACTTCACCTGGCGCAACACCAAGGCGGAGCTCGAGGAGTTCCTGCTCTCCGTGTCGCAGGAGACGGCCGACTACATGCGCCCGAACCTGTTCGTGAACACCCCGGACATCCTCACCGAGTACCTGCAGTTCGGCGGGCGCGCGGCGTACCGGATCCGGGCCGCCATCGCCGCGACGGGTGCGCCGCTCTACGGCGTCTACGCCGGCTACGAGCTGTACGAGAACGTGGCCCGTCCCGGTTCCGAGGAGAACATCGACAACGAGAAGTACGAGTACAAGCTGCGCGACTGGGCGAAGGCCGAGGCGGAGGGGCGCTCGCTCGCTCCCTACCTCACCCGCCTCAACGAGATCCGCCGCGCGCACCCTGCACTGCGGCAGCTGCGCAACCTGCAGCTGCACTGGAGCGACGACGACGCGGTCCTGGTGTTCTCCAAGCACCTGGACGCGCCCTTCACCGGCACGGACTCCGGCGACACGATCATCGTCGTCGCGAACGTCGACCCGCACTCGGTGCGGCAGACCACCGTGCATCTCGACACCCTCGCGTGGGGCATCGAGCCCGGAACGGCGTACGAGGTCGAGGACCTCGTCACCGGATCCGTCTGGACCTGGACGGATCACAATTTCGTGCGCCTGGACGCCTTCACGGAGCCGGTGCACATCCTCCATGTGAAGGGGCAGCCATGATCACCACTGCGATCGACCCGGCTGTGCTCGAGGCCGTGGCCTCGGGCTCGCACCACGACCCGCACTCCGTGCTCGGAGCGCATCCGCAGCCCGAGTCGGGCGGCAGACGCGTGACGATCGTGCGCGCGCTGCGACCGCTCGCGAAGGGCGTGTCGGTGCTGCTCGACGGCGGTGTCGACGTGCCCCTGACCCATCTCGCGGGAGGCGTCTGGGAGGGCGAGGTCACGGGCCCCGCCGGCGCCTACCGGATCAAGGCGACGTACGGCGACGCGCCAGACTGGATCTCCCCCGATCCGTACCGGCACGCCCCCACGATCGGCGAGCTCGACCTGCACCTCATCCGCGAGGGCCGCCACGAGCGCCTCTGGGACGCGCTCGGCGCGCACCCGCGATTCATCGACGGCGACCAGGGCACGGCGTTCGCCGTGTGGGCGCCGCATGCGAAGGCCGTGCGCGTGGTCGGCGACCACAACGGGTGGGATGGCCGTCTTGACGCGATGCGCTCGATGGGCTCGAGCGGCGTGTGGGAGCTGTTCGTGCCCGGCGTCGACGCCGGCGCGCACTACAAGTACGAGATCCTCACCCCGCACGGATCCTGGATCCTCAAGGCGGATCCGATGGCGCAGCTCGCCGAGGTCCCGCCCGCGACGGCCTCGATCGTCACGCGGTCGGAGTACTCCTGGGGAGATGGCGCCTGGATGACCCGTCGTGCGGCGACGCACGCGGTCGCCCAGCCGATGAGCGTCTACGAGCTGCACCTCGGCTCGTGGCGACCCGGCCTCGGCTATCGCGACATCGCCGACGAGCTCATCGAGCACGTCACCGCCACCGGGTTCACGCATGTCGAGTTCATGCCCGTGGCCGAGCACCCGTTCAACGGATCCTGGGGCTACCAGGTGACCGGCTACTACGCCGCGACGCACCGCTACGGCGAGCCCGACGACTTGAAGCACCTCATCGACCGGCTGCACCAGGCCGGCATCGGCGTGATCATCGACTGGGTGCCGGGACACTTCCCGAAGGACGCCTTCGCCCTCGCCCGCTTCGACGGCGAGGCCGTCTACGAGCACCCGGATCCGCGCCGCGGCGAGCACCGCGACTGGGGCACGCTCATCTTCGACTACGGGCGCAATGAGGTGCGCAACTTCCTCGTCGCGAACGCGCTGTTCTGGCTGGACGAGTTCCATGCCGACGGCCTGCGCGTCGATGCCGTCGCCTCCATGCTCTACCTGGACTACTCGCGGGACGACGGCGAGTGGGAGCCCAACGTGCACGGCGGACGGGAGAACCTGGAGGCGATCCGGTTCCTCCAGGAGGTCAACGCGACCGCGTACCGCAAGCACCCCGGCATCGTCATGGTCGCCGAGGAGTCGACGAGCTTCCCCGGCGTGACGGCGCCCACCGATCACAACGGGCTCGGCTTCGGTTTCAAATGGAACATGGGCTGGATGAACGACTCCCTCGTCTATATCGAGCGCGACCCGCTGTACCGCTCGCACCACCAGGGCGAGATGACGTTCTCCTTCGTCTACGCGTTCGGCGAGAACTACATCCTGCCGATCAGCCATGACGAGGTCGTGCACGGCAAGGGCAGCCTGCTCTCGAAGATGCCGGGCGACCACGCCGCGAAGCTCGCGAACGTGCGGGCGTACCTCGGCTACATGTGGGGGCATCCGGGCAAGAACCTGCTGTTCATGGGGCAGGAGTTCGGCCAGCTCTCCGAGTGGTCCGTCGACCGGGGTCTGGACTGGTGGCTGCTCGACCAGCCGTCGCACCGGCAGCTCCAGGACTTCGTCGGCGCCCTGAACAGCACCTACCGGCAGAACGCGCCGCTGTGGGAGCGCGATCACGACAGCAGCTCGTTCACGCGGATCGGCGCCCCCGACTGGGATCCGACCATCGTCGCGTTCGTGCGCCGCGACGCGCACGGCGGGCATCTCGCGGTGATCAGCAACTTCGCCGGCACGACCCGGCACGGCGTCCGGCTCGATCTGCCGCTCGCCGGCGGCTGGACCGAGGTGCTGAACACCGATGCGGCCGAGTTCGGCGGGCACGGCGAGGGCAACCTCGGACTCGTGTACGCGACCGATGTCGAGAACGGCTCCCCGCAGGCGACCCTGACGATCCCGGCGCTGTCCACGATCTGGCTGCGCCACCAGAAGGATCCGCACGTGCCGATCGTCAGCAAGGGCTGAGACGATTCCGCCGGTGCCGACACTCATAGGGTGAGAGACACCGAACGGAGCCGGCATGGCACACGATGCACACGACAGGACGCTCGTCGCGCGCGCTGCGGCGGGGAGCGAGAGCGCCTTCCGCACGCTGTACCGCGCCTACGTCCGCCCGGTCTACTGGATTGCGTACGGCATCCTCGGGGATGCCGGCGACGCCGAGGATGTGACCCAGGAGGCCTTCGTAGTCGCCTGGCGGAAGCTTCCCGGCCTGGAGCTCGCGAGCGATTCGCTGCTGCCCTGGCTGGCGACGATCTGCCGGTTCCAGGCGGCCAACCGCCTGCGCCGCCGCCAGCGCGATGCGGCGCACACCGCCGAGGGCGTCGACGAGCTGCTCCCCGCACTGATCGATGTCGAGCAGCAGGTGATCGCCACCGAGCTCGCCGACAGGATCGCCGCAGAGCTCGACGGGATGACCGTGCTCGACCGGGAGATCTTCCGGTTGTGCGCGACCGAGGGCTGGGACTACCGGGCCGCGGCCGCAGAGCTCGGCGTCGGGCACGGCGTCGTCCGCAACCGTCTCTCCCGCGTGCGCACCCGCCTGCGCGGCGCTGTGACCGAAACGGAGCCCGCATCATGACCACGACCCCCACGGGCCTTCCCCCGCTGAGCGACGACACGGTCGACCGCATCGAGGAGGCCGTCTTCGCGCAGATCGCCGAGGAGCGCGACACGGAGCGCGCCCACACCGCACTCACCCGCCGGCGCGCGCGCCGACGCGGCTGGCTGACCGCGGGCGGCGTCGCGGCGGCGTTCGCGGTGGGAGTGCTGGTCACGCCGGCGATCCTGAACGCCACCGGTGCCGCGTCCTCCGGTTCCTCGGCCGCCAGTGCGCCCTACGACACGACGCCGAGACCGCAGTCGCTCTCCGGGGTGGCGAAGGACATGGCGCCGAGCTCCGGCGGCGCCGCGTCCTCCGCGGGCGGCTCTGCGCCGTCGACGAACGAGGCGCGGGACGTGATCCGCACCGGATCCGCCACCGTGCAGGTCGACGACGTGCGCAAGGCCGCCGATGCCCTGGCCGCTCTCGCCAAGAAGCATGGCGGTTTCGTGGAGAGCCAGCAGATCGGCTCCGCCCAGGGACCTGTGGCGACCGATGGCGGGATCGTCCCTCCGCCGTCCGGAGACGGCTGGGTGACCCTGCGGGTCCCTGTCGCGGACCTCGACGCCGTGATGGACGCGCTGCGGGAACAGGGCACGGTGCTGGCGACCTCGATCGGCACGAACGACGTGACCACGGCGACGACCGATCTGCGCGCGCAGATCGACTCGCTGACGGCGTCCGTCACGCGCCTGACCCAGCTGATGTCCCAGGCCACCTCGGTCTCGGATCTGCTCACGGCCGAGACGGCGCTCACCGACCGCCAGTCCCAGCTGCAGTCGGCGCAGCAGCAGCTGAAGGACCTCGAGTCCCAGGTCGCGATGTCCTCCGTGCAGGTGACGCTCGTGCGCGAGGCTCCGGCGGCGGCTGATCCGGCAGGCTTCGGCGACGGTCTCGCCGCAGGCTGGAAGGGACTCATCGTGTCCCTCAACGCCCTCGTGATCGCCCTCGGATTCCTGCTTCCCTGGCTGGCTCTCGCGCTCGTCGTGGCGCTCATCGTGTGGGCGATCGTGCGGACGCGCCGTGCTCGGCGCACCCGCCGTGCCATCGCCGGGAGCATGCAGGCCGCGGAGACCGAGCCCGAGCCCGAGCCTCAGAAACCGTAGCGCATCCCCATCGCGGCGCGGACCTCGTCGAGGGTGTCGACGGCGATCCCGCGGGCGCGCGCATTGCCCGCGCGGATCGCCGCGGCGGCGTCCTCCGCCGAGATCCGCGCTCGGCGCTCCCTGTGCGCGCGCAGGAAGTCGTTGACGGCGGTCGTGGTGACGCGCTTCAGCTCGGCCGACCCTCCCGCGCCGATCCGGGTCGCGACCTCCTCCGGGGCGACGCCCAGACAGGTGGCGGCCGTCGTGAGGAGGCCGGCGACCCCGGGACGGCGCTCGGGGTCGTACGCGATGAGCCGTTCCGAGTCCGTGCGTGCGCGACGGATCGCGAGCGCCGTCTCCTCCTCGCTCATCCCGAGGGCGATCCCGTTCCCGTGGCTCTTCGACATCTTCCTGCCGTCCAGCCCCGGCAGCTCTGGCGAGTCCGTCACGAGCCCTTCCGGCACCGGGAAGACCGCCCCGTACCGCTCGTTGAAGCGTCGGGCCACGGTGCGGGTCATCTCGACGTGCGGGAGGTTGTCCTTGCCGACCGGCACGAGCGTCCCCTTGCAGAACAGGATGTCGGCCGCCTGATGCACGGGGTAGGTCAGCAGCAGTCCGCCGAGCGCTCGCCCCGAGTCCTGCGCCTCCGCCTTCACCGTGGGGTTTCGGTGGAGCTCGGCCTCGGTCACGAGGCTGAGGAACGGCAGCAGCAGCTGATTCAGCTCCGGGATCGACGAGTGCGTGAAGAACACCGTGCGCTCAGGATCGAGGCCCGCCGCGAGGTTGTCGCGCACGGCCTCGACGATGTTCTCGCGGACCTCTCCCGGGCTCTCCCGGTCCGTGATCACCTGATAGTCGGCGAGCACGACGAAGGTCTCGACACCTGCGGTCTGCAGGCGCACGCGCTCGAGGATCGTGCCGAACAGGTGGCCGAGATGCAGGCGCCCGGTGGGGCGCTCCCCCGTCAGGATCCGATGCTGTTCCGGGTGCGCGGCGATCTCGGATCGCAGCCGCATCATGCGGGCGGTCGTCGCGGTGAAGGTGTCCATGTCTGCTCCAGGGGTCGGGAGCCGCACGGATGCACTGCGCACATGAGGAACGCGGGCCGCCATGCAGCCCGCGTGAATGAGAGGTCGTCCGTTGCGCGTGCGGCTGCTAGAGCAGCCACCACCAGGAGTTCTTCACGCGCATGGGACCATCGTACGCCGGTCCCCGACCGCGGCTCGCCGACCTCGTTCGATGCCACGCGCGGCATGCGGGCGCCGCTAGGGTCATCGCCATGAGCAACGCCGCCGTCTCCGCAGCCAGCGTCGTCCGCGATGGGCGGGATCTGACGCTGGACCTCACCCGCGTCGCGTGCGTCGTGCTGGTGGTGTTCGTGCACATCCTGTTCACCGGCGTCGGCCGGCGCCCTGACGGCTCCCTGCTCATCGAGCGCACCGTCGAGGGCCAGGTCTGGTTCGACGCGGTCAGCTGGATCCTGAACATCATGCCGTTGTTCTTCGTCGTCGGCGGCTATGCGGCCCGCGCGGGCTGGCGATCTGCACAGCGTCGCGGCGACGACGCCGTCGGCTTCGTCCGCCTGCGCCTGGCGCGGCTGGCCCGTCCGGCGATCCCCGTGTTGGTCTTCTTCTCCGTCGCCCTGGCGGCGACCCGCATGCTCGGCGTGGATCCCGCGCTCGTCGACACGATCGCGATCGGTGTCGGCTCGCCCCTGTGGTTCCTCGCCGCGTACCTGCTCGTGCAGGCTCTGGCTCCCTGGATGATCGGACTGCATGCCCGTTTCGGCATGATCGTGCCGCTCGTGCTGCTGGCCGGTGCCGCTGCGACCGACGCGCTCCGCTTCCTCGTCGCCGGCGGGCTCTTCGGACTCGGCCACGTCCCCTCGACCGGCTACGGCATCGGCGCCGAGCTCTTCGGCATCCCCAACGTGGTCTTCGTCTGGCTGTTCGCCCAGCAGGTCGGCTTCTTCCTGTTCGACGGCTGGTTCTCCCGTCGCAGGTTCTGGCAGCTGCTCGGGCTCATCGCCGCCGGGTATCTCGCGATCTGGGGCCTCGTCTCCCTCGGTGGCTACTCCTGGAACATGCTCAGCAATCAGTGGCCGCCGACGACGCCCCTCGCGATCCTCGCCGTCGTCCAGGCGGCGGCGCTCACCGTGCTGCACCGCCCGCTCACGGCGCTCATGCGCACCCGCGCCGCACAGGGCGCGGTGCTGCTCATCGGCTCGCGCCTCATGACGGTGTACCTCTGGCACCTGCCGATGATCATGGTCCTGATCGGGGTGCAGCTGCTGCTCCCCGTGCCGATGCCCGCGCCGGGCAGCGCGCTCTGGTGGTGGACGCGGGTGCCGTTCCTGATCGTCGTGCTCGCGGCGGTGTGGCTCCTGTCGCTCTGGCTCGTGCGCTTCGAGAAGGCGCCGGCCATGGGCGAGAAGCCGTCCCGCGGCGTGACGGCCACGGCCGTCGTCGTCTTCCTGCTGCCGATCCTCGCGATCACGGCCTACGGCCTGGATCTCCCGCTCGCCGTCTGCGCGCTGATCGCCTCCGCGCTCGCGCTCCGGCTCGTCGGTGCGTACCGTGCGCCGCTCACGCCTGCGGGAGCCTCGGCACCGCGTCGATGAGAGCACGCGTGTAGGCGCTCCGCGGGTTCGCGAGCACATCGGCGGTGCGCCCGGCATCGACCACGCGTCCGCCCTGCAGCACCACGACGTCCGCGCACAGCTCGGCGACGATCGAGAGGTCGTGCGAGACCATCACGAGCGTCATGCCGTGCTCGGCCTGGAGGCGCGCGAGCAGCCGCACGATGTCGAGTCGGGTGGACAGGTCGAGCGCGCTCACGGGCTCGTCCGCGAGCAGCACTCGAGGGCGCGTGATCAGGGCGCGCGCGATCGCGATGCGCTGCCGCTGACCTCCGGAGAACTCGTGCGGGTAGCGCAGCAGGGCGTCGTCCTCGAGCTCCACTTCCCGCAGCGCCTCGACCAGCCGATCCCGGCGGGAGGCACGCGCGTCCCGGTCGCCGCGCTCGGCGTCACGGTCGCGGTCGCCGAGCCACCGCAGCGGCTCGGCGAGGACGGAGTCGACGCGCTGGCGCGGATCCAGCGAGGCGAAGGGGTCCTGGTAGACGGGCTGCACCGCACGCCGGAAGGCCCGCACGGCGGCGCGAGACCCCGACGCCGGAGCCTCGCCCTCGAACAGCACCTTTCCCGCGGTCGGGCGCCGCAGGCCGAGCATGAGCGAGAGCGCGGTGGTCTTGCCCGAGCCGGACTCGCCGACCAGCCCCAGGCTGTGCCCCTCCTCGACCGCGAAGGTCACATCCTGCAGGGCCGCGGGGGCGGATCGACGGTAGTGATGCGAGACCCCGTCGAGCGTGAACAGGGCGCTCATGCGCGGCCTCCCTCTCCGCCGGTACCGGTGCCGCTCAAGCGGTCCAGCGCCGACTCCAGCTCACGGGCCGCCCCCACCAGGCGACGGGTGTACTCATGCTCGGGCGCGGTCACGATGCGCCGCGCGGGGCCCTCCTCGACGGCCTCGCCGCGGCGCAGCACGATCGCGCGCTCGGCGATCCCGGCGACGACGGCGAGATCGTGCGAGACGAAAACGAGCGAGGTGCCGTGCCGCCGCACCGCGTCGTCGAGCAGCTCCAGCACGGTGGCCTGGACGGTCACGTCGAGCGCGGTGGTCGGCTCGTCCGCGAGGAGGACGTCGGGACGGCAGGCCAGAGCCATGGCGATCGCGACCCGCTGACGCTGTCCGCCGGAGAGCTCGAAGGGGTAGCGCTGCAGCAGTCGCTCGGGATCCGGCAGGCGCACCTCCTCCGCGGCCGCACGCACGGCTGCGCGCAGCGCCGCGCCCTGCAGACCGCGGTGCCGGCGCAGCGGCCGGGCGATCTGGTCGCCCACCCGCATGAGGGGGTCGAGCGCGGACGAGGGATCCTGGAACACCGCGGCGATCCGCGATCCGCGGACGCGCTGCAGCACGCGCTCGCCGGCGCCGATCAGCTCGGTGTCGTCGAGCCGGATCGATCCGCTCGCCGTGAGCCCCGATGGCAGGAGGCCCAGCAGCGCGAGTCCGGTGAGCGTCTTGCCGGATCCGGACTCGCCGACGAGTCCCAGCCGCTCGCCCGGAGCGAGATCGAGATCGAGGTCTCGGACCAGCTCCGCTCCCGCGCTCGTGACGATGCGGAGTCCCCGCACCTGCAGCGTCGCACCCATCAGCTCCTCCCCCGCCTGGTCGGATCGAACCGCTCCCGAAGACCATCCGCGACCGCGTTCGCGCCCAGCACGAGCAGAGCGATCACGGCGCCGGGGATGACGGCGCCCCAGGGCGAGGTCAGCACGGTGCCCTGCGCCTCCTGCAGCAGCCGTCCGAGCGACGAGTTGGGCGGCGGCACGCCGAGGCCCAGATAGGACAGTGAGGCCTCCGCCATGATCGCGGCGCCGAAGAGGACCGCGAGGTTCACCACCAGCGCGGGCCAGATGTTCGGCAGCACGTGCCGCACGAGCACGCCCAGGGTCGGCGCGCCCGACGTGCGCGCGGCGGTCACGAAGCTCCGCGACAGCACGCTCTTGACCAGGATCCGCGTGAAGCGCGACACGATCGCGGATCCGGCGATCCCGATGGCGACGATCGCGGTGTCCAGGCCGGGGCCCCTGGCAGCGACGATCAGCATCGCGAGCAGGAGGGTCGGGAAGGCGATCAGCACATCGAGGAGCGAGGAGACCGCGTCGTCCACCCACCCCGGCAGCAGCGCCGCGGCCGTGCCGACCACGAAGCCGATGACGCCGGCGAGGGCGACGGCGCCGAGCCCGACCAGCATCGCGATCCGCGTGCCGGCGAGCACCTGGCTGAACAGATCGCGCCCGAGCTTGTCGGTGCCGAACAGGTGCGCGCCGCCCGGCGGCACGAGCCGTCCACCGGACGTGTCGTCGAGCGGGAACGGCGTCCAGAACACCGAGACGACCGCCGCGAGGGCGAGCACCGCGAGGATCGCGATCCCGATCGTGAGGGTGATGTCCCGGCGCCGGAAGGATCGGGTCATGCCTGGCCGCCTCTCGCCGAGATGCTGCCCCGCAGGCGCGGGTCGACGAGCCGCTGGGCGACGTCGGCCAGGAAGCCGATGAGCAGGACGAGTGCGGTGGTGACCACGAGCACGCCCTGGATGCTCGGGTAGTCGTGCTCGCCGACGGCCTTGACCAGCAGCGCGCCGAGGCCGGGGAGCGTGAAGACCGACTCGACCACCACCGCGCCGAGCAGCGTGGACGCCAGTTCGATGCCGAGGATCGAGATCACCGGGACGGCCGCGTTGCGCACCCCGTGCGCGAAGAACGCTCCGGCGCGGCTCTCCCCCAGCGCGCGGGCCGTGCGCAGGTAGTCGGAGTCGAGGACGTCGAGCGTCGCCGAGCGCACGTAGCGCGCGAGCGAGGCGCTCATCACGATGACGATCGTGATGACCGGCAGCGCGAGGGCGCTGAGCGCCGCACCCGGATCGGCCCAATCGTCCCGCGGGAAGCCGCCCGAGGGCAGCAGTCTCAGCGTCAGCGCGAACAGCCAGACCACGAGGAGCCCGACCCAGAACACCGGCACGGCGATGCCCAGCTGAGTGATGGCGCCCAGCAGCGCGCCGTACCAGGTCCTGGCCCGCGCCGCCGCGACCACTCCGATCACGGAGCCCAGCAGGGTCGCGATCACGAACGAGATGAGAGCGAGCGGCAGCGTCACCGCGAGCCGGGCGGCGATGTCGCCCGCGACGGGAGCGCCCGAGGTGAACGACGTGCCCAGATCGCCGCGGAGCAGGCCGGAGAGCCACGATCCCAGTTGCACGATCACCGGCTGGTCGGATCCGACCTGCGCCCTCGCCGCCGCGATCTGCTCCGGCGTCGCGTTCACCGAGATGAGCGCGTTCGCCGGGTCGCCGGGGAGCACCCGCAGCAGGAGGAAGACGACGAGCATCCCCACCAGGAACGAGAGCACCAGGAAGAGCAGGCGGCGGACGAGGTATCGGGTCACCGCTCTCCTGTCCGACGTTTCCGCTCGACGGCTGCGATCATTGCGTCTTCTCGATGTCCGCCACGAAGAACTGCGAGTTCAGGCCGTGCAGGGGGTAGCCCTTGACCGAGCTCGACGCGACGACGATCTGCGGCGCGAGGAACAGCCAGTCGCTCGCGGCGTCCTCCGCGATCTGCGTGTTGACCTTCTTGAGGATCGCGGTCTGCTCGTCGGTGCTGCTCGCCTGCTCGGCGTCGGCGACCCACTGCACGACCTGCGGGTTGTTGTAGCCCCAGTAGAAGTCGGGGTTTCCGTACCAGACCAGGTCGCGGTCGTTGACGTGCTCCTGCAGCGTCGCCGCGAAGTCCTTCTTCTGGAAGACGTTCGTGTACCACTGGTCCTCGGAGATCGTGTTGATCTTCACCGTGACGCCGACCTTGGCCAGCTCCGACTTGATGAACTCCGCGACCGCGGGGTGCGGGTCGTAGGACGGGGTGTCGAGCGTGAACGAGAGGGAGGACTGCCCGGCCTCGGCGAGCAGCGACTTCGCCGCTGCGGGGTCGTACGGGTTCACCGCGGTGAGGTCCTCGTACCAGGGGTCCGTCGGCGGGACCATGGATCCGATCAGCGTGCCACGGCCGTCCCAGATCGAATCCAGCAGCTTCTTGTTGTCGATCGCCTGCGTGATCGCCTTGCGCACGCGCTTGTCGTCGAAAGGCGCGACCTTGTCGTTGAAGGCCAGCAGTTCCTTGGTCGTGGAGGTGTTCTCGGAGACCGTGAAGTCCTTGTTGCCCGTGAACTGCGTGAGCGCGTCGGGGCTCTGCACCTGGGTGACGATGTCGACCGCATTGGTCAGCAGCGCGTTGGAGAGCGCGGACGCGTCGGTGAAGTAGGTGAAGTCGACCTCCTTGCTCTTCGCTGCGGTGCCCCAGTAGTCGGAGAAGCGCTTCAGCGTGAGCGAGGAGCCGCGCTTGAACTGGTCGACCGTGTACGGACCCGTGCCGTCCTCGGCCGTCTTCAGATCCTTCGCGTCGGTGTTCACGATCCACACGTACGTGAGGTTGTACGGGAACGAGATCGAGCGCGACTTCAGGTGGAAGACGACGGTCTCCGGGTCGGGCGTCTCGACGCTGTCCACGACCGCGAGCTGCGACTTGCGCGCGGACTGCGAGCTGTCGGCGAGCACCCGCTCGAGCGAGGACTTCACGTCGGCGCTGGTCAGCGCCTTGCCGGAGTGGAAGGTCACGCCGCTGCGCAGCTTCACCGTGTACGCGAGGCCGTCGGGGCTGACCGAGTAGTCGGTGGCGAGGCGGTTGACCACCTTGCCGTCGTCGCTGAGCTGGAACAGGCCCTCGTAGACGTTGCCGTTCAGCGCCTCGGTGACGCCCTGTCCGCCCGCGTCGACGTTGGACAGGTTCAGCGGTGCCGAGAGCGAGCCGATCCGGATTGTCGCGTTCGCGTCGGGAGTGCCGCCGGCGGTGCCGGCCCCGCCGGAGCACGCGGTGGCGAGCACGGCCACCACGGTCAGGGAGGCGGCGAGTGCCGCGATGCGGGAGAACTTCATGGATCGTCCTTGCTGGTCGGGAGACTTCAGTGCTGTTCGGGCTGCGTCAGTGCTGGTCGGGAAGAGGGAGGCGCTCGCCGGCGCGCACCGGCGTCGTCAGCCGGTTGGAGAGCGGCGGCAGCGGGCAGTTGTACTGGTCGGAGAAGCCGCAGGGCGGCACGAAGGCGCGGTTGAAGTCGAGCACGACATCGCGGGTTCCGTCGAGACCGGAGTCGTCCTGCACGAACAGGAACCGTCCAGGACCGTAGGTGCGGGACTCAGGATCCTCGGTGCGGTTCGTCGGGTCCGCGAACACGAGCAGCAGAGTGCCGCCGTCGTCGAACGCGTCGAGCGAGTAGTCGGTGCCGTCGATCGTGACGGCGAGGTCGCCTGGTACGGGCAGCTCGCGGCTGAGGCCGTTGTCACGGAGGTGCTCGTACGGCACGGCACGGCCGCCGTCGACCGGCGTGAACGTGCCGGTCAGCCGCCAGGCGGGGTCGTAGTCGAACGTCGCAATGCCTTCGAATTCGCGATTGCGCGCGGACGCCGCGTCCCAGAACCGCAGACCACGCTCGGGCTCGCCCGTGGTGAGGTGGCGGCGGGTCAGTTCGGTCACGACGACCGTGTCGGGCAGGCCTGCGGACGCCTCCTCGGGCGTCGTCCCGTCCTCGGAATCCAGCCATCGCGTCTCGATGAGGGCGAGGTTTCCCTGCGGTGCCGTCACCGCGACGAGCCGGCCGGCCTTCCACTCGTCGTGGGCGGCGCGCGCCGCCGTGGAATCGGCGTCGGTCGTAGCATTCACAGGCATCTCTCCAGCCTAGGTCGAGGGTTTCCCCCGCTCCTCAACGCGCGTCATCGTTCGTCGTATTCCCGGCGGCGCGTATCGACTTCGCGGCGATGCCTTCCGGGAACGACGAAAGCCCTCGGCGAACCGAGGGCTTTCGTGTGTTGTCTGTGACCCCAGCGGGATTCGAACCCGCGTTACCGCCGTGAGAGGGCAGCGTACTAGGCCGCTATACGATGGGGCCTTCTTGGCGATCCGTTTCCGTCTCGCGACAACCGTTCAAGTATGACATGACCCCCAGCGGCCGCCAAATCGAGCCCGGCTCGATGCGAACCCCGGGTGTGTCGCGCCCCGCAGGATTACGCTCGGGGAATGCGCATCACCAAGCATGAGCACGCGGCGCTCCGCGTCGAGGACCACGGCCAGACCCTGCTCATCGACCCGGGAAGCTTCACGCTCCCCCTCGACGAACTGCACCGCCTGGTGGGCGTCGTGATCACTCACGAGCATGCGGACCACTGGACGCCGGAGCACCTGGACAGGATCCTGCGCGCTGCCGCAGGCACCCCGATCTTCGCTCCGGCCGGCGTGGTCCGCGCCGCCGAGGGGTACGAGATCACCGAGGTCGCTCCCGGCGACACCGTCACGGCAGGTGACTTCACACTGCGCTTCTTCGGGGGCGTGCACGCCGAGATCCATTCCTCGATCCCGCTCATCGACAACGTCGGGGTGCTGGTGGACGACGAGCTGTACTACCCGGGCGACTCCTATGCCGTGCCGGAGGGCGTCGAGGTCGGCACGCTCGCCGCGCCGCTGGGCGCCCCGTGGCTGAAGATCGGCGACGCGATCGACTTCGTGCTGGCGGTGAAGCCCCGCCGAGCGTTCGGCACGCACGACATGACGCTCTCCGTGATCGGCTCGAACATGCACCGCGGACGCCTGAAGTGGGCGACCGAGCAGAACGGCGGGGAGTTCTTCGAGCTGGATCCCGGCGACGACCTCGAGGCCTGAGGTGGCCGCCGCACGCCTCCTCCCCTCGCCGACCCTCCGGATCCGCTTCCGCGAGATGAACGACGGCGACCTCGATCCGATGGCCGCGCTCCTCGGGGATCCCGAGGTCATGGCGTTCTATCCGGCCCCGAAGACGAGGGACGAGAGCGCCGAGTGGATCGCGAACCAGCGCCGGCGCTATGAGCAGGACGGCCACGGCCTCTGGATCATCGAAACCGCGGAGGGTGAGTTCCTGGGCGATTGCGGGATCACCTGGCAGACGTACAACGGCATCGCCGTCCGCGAAGTCGGCTACCACGTGCGCGCGGACCGGCAGGGCGAGGGCTTCGCCACCGAGGCCGCACAGGCCTGCGTCGAGCTGGTGCGCGGCGTGTTCGCCCCGACCCCGCTGACCGCCATCATCCATCCGCAGAACGCCGCATCACTGCGGGTGGCGGCCAAGCTCGGCATGACGCACATCGCCGACGACCACTCTCATCCGTGGATCGTGCGCACGGTCATGGGGATGCAGGTCGCTCCTCGGGGCTAGCCGGCGGCGACGATGCGGCATTCCGTCGCGAGACGACGGCGACCGCGGCGGAGGACGCGACCACGGCCACGAGGGCCCCGAGCAGGATCGCGGCCCCCTCTCCGGGCAGCAGCGCCTTGGTCTCGACGCCCAGGGCCACCGCCGCGACGGGCACGCCGAGCTGCCCCGCCGACGCCACCGCCTGCGCCCAGGGCAGGCCGGTGATGCGCCCCGCGAGGTGCGCGACGACCGCCGCGGCGCCCAGCGCGAGTCCGAGCAGGATCATCTCGGGGTGCGATCCCAGATCCCGCAGATTGATCGAGGCGCCGAGCCACACGAAGAACAGCGGCCCGAAGAAGCCTTCGGTCATCCCGAACAGCTGACGGGCGAGGCGCCGCGGCTGGCCCACCGCCGAGAGCACCAGCCCGAGAGTGAAGCCCGCCATCATCACCGAGACGTGCGTGAACTGGGCGATCCCCGCCAGCCCGAACAGCGCCAGCAGGCTGAACCGCAGCTCGAGCGCGAACTGCCGGGACTCCGAGAGTTCGTGCAGCACGCGCAGCCGATGGGTGCCGACGCGTCGGAGGACCAGCACGAGCACCACCCCCACCACGGCGATGCCGACCCCGCCGAGCGCGACGAGCGGCACGCGCTCCGGCTGCAGCACGAGCGGGAGCGCGACGATGCAGGCCACGTCTGCGATCGCGATCTGCGCGATGAGCTGCGCCGCGGAATCGGCCGAGACATCAAGGGACCGCAGCATGGGCAGCACGAGCGCGGCCGACGACGAGGCGATGAGCACGGAGTAGACCGCCCCGTGCGAGGTGCCGAACAGCAGAGCGGTGCCCACGCCGAGCGCCACGGCGACCGCGGCCACGATCGCGGCGCCCGCCGCGCCGCGCCCTACCGCGGCGCGCACAGCGGTGTCCCGGATCGGGATGTGCGAGCCGATCACGAGCATGATGAGGCCGAACCCGAGTTGTGCGAGCAGCGTGAACGTCGGCTCCGCCGCGTCCACCCAGCCGAACTCCGTCGACCCGATCGCGAGCCCCGCCCCGAGCTCGCCGGCGATCACGGGGATCCGCCAGGCTCGCCGGGCGGAGAGCACGGGGCCGGCGAGTCCCACCAGCACCAGCAGCGCCAGGGTCGCGAACGTCATGCGCACACTCTAGATCCGCCGGTCCGCGTCCTGCCGGATCCCGGGCTCTCGGTTCCGTGCCGTCGCGCGCGCCGCAGGCTCAGCCGGCGAGGCCTCCCTGTGCCCGGCGCACCCGGATCGCACGCTGCTGGTGGTCGCGCTGCTCGAGCACGAGCCGGCGGAGCGCAGCGGGGGCGTCAGGATGCGCATCGAGCCAGGCGTCGACGAGATCAGTGGTCTGCGCGTCCGGATACAGCCCGATCACCAGGCGCCGGGCGATCTCGATCGACCGATCCGCCCAGGCCGCCTCGATCCGCGAGAAGTACTCCGCGTCGAAGGCGGCGACGAGATCGCGTCGCCCGCCCGCCCCGAAACCGCGGATCGTGGCGTCGAGGTGGTCGTTCGTGAGCGTCAGATCGCCCCAGGCGGCGCGCCAGTCGGCCGCGCGCACCGCGACGCTCGGCGTCGACGCCGCAGCTGCGAGCGCCGCGGTGCGACCGCTCGCCGTGTGGTCGCGCAACTGCTCCTCGGTGATCTCCTCCGCCCCGGCGTGACCGGTGGCGACGAGCGCGGTGAGCAGCTCCCAGCGCAGGTCGGCGTCCATCGGGAGGCCCGCGGGTCCGGACCCGATCAGCAGGGTGGAGACGTCGAGACGCCGGCGGCCGTCGAAGGCCGCGGCGGCGGCGAACGCCCGCGCCCAGACGAGCTGCGCGTCGCTGCCGTGCACAGCCTCGCCGAGCGCCGCCCACGTCGCGTCCAGCCACGCGGCCCGCGCCTCGGCCACGGCGGCCTGCGGCAGATAATGCCCGATCGCGAACGGCGCGTTCAGCACGACGCCGCCGAGCAGCGCGCTGTCGGTCTCGGCGGGCGCATGCGCCACGACGATCCCGAGGTAGCGTTCGACGGCGAGCTCGCCGTCCCGCGTCGCGTTCCACAGCGCCGACCAGAGCAGCGCTCGCGCGAGCGGATCGGAGAGCGAGGACAGCCCCCGTTCGACGGCCGCCAGCGAGCGCAGGTCGAGCCGCGCCTTGGCGTACGTGAGGTCGCCGTCGTTGAGCAGGACGAGGTCGGCATCCGGCAGCGCGACAGGGGTGCGCTCTTCGGCGATGTCGACGGGGATCCGCTCGCGCAGCACCAGCGCATCGTCCTGCAGGTCGTACAGGCCGATCTGCAGCCGATGCGGACGCGGATCCGTCTGGACGAGGACAGCCGTGCCGTTCTCTCCGCGCTCGACGCTCAGCGTGCTCATGCCGGTGGTCTGCAGCCATGCCTGAGCCCAGGTGCGCATGTCGCGGCCCGAGGCCTGCTCGAGCTCGACCAGCAGGTCCTCGAGCGTGGTGTTGCCATAGGCGTGCCGGGCGAAGTAGCGGCGGGCGCCCTCGAAGAACGCGTCCTCCCCTGCGAACGCCACGAGCTGCTTGAGCACGGCTGCGCCCTTGGCGTAGGTGATGCCGTCGAAGTTGAGCTTCGCCGCCTCGAGGTCGGCGATGTCGGCGACGATCGGATGGGTGCTGGGCAACTGGTCCTGCGTGTACGCCCACGCCTTGCGCCGGTTGGCGAACGCGACCCAGGCGTCGGTGAACTCGGTCGCGGCGACGGAGGCGTGCGATCCCATGTAGTCCGCGAACGACTCCTTGAGCCACAGGTCGTCCCACCAGGTCATGGTGACCAGGTCACCGAACCACATGTGCGCCATCTCGTGCAGGATCGTGTTCGCCCGCGCCTGCCGCTGCGCGCGGGTCGCGGCCCCCCGGTAGAGGTACGACTCGGCGAAAGTGACCAGACCG
Source organism: Microbacterium azadirachtae (assembly GCF_000956505.1). Classification (GTDB taxonomy): domain Bacteria; phylum Actinomycetota; class Actinomycetes; order Actinomycetales; family Microbacteriaceae; genus Microbacterium; species Microbacterium azadirachtae_A. Next base: position 57,950 of record NZ_JYIX01000022.1, read on the forward strand.
GGATTCTCCATGGCGCCGATGTTGTACTCCGGCACGAAGATCTGGTCGTACTTCCCCCACGGATACGGGAAGGCGAACGCCTCCGCGAAGAAGTCCAGGCCCTGCCGGGTCACCTCGAGGATCTCGTCGGCGGCGAGGTGCTCCGCCATCGAGGCGCGGCTGAGCACGGAGAGCGGCACGACGAGATCGCCGCGCCGCCACTCGGCCGACACGCGCGTATAGGGACCCGCCGCGATGCAGGTCAGATAGCTCGACAGCGGCAGTGTCGGCGCGAACTCGACGGTCTGCGCGCCGTCCTGGGCGCTCGTCGTGGCGGGCGACTGGTTCGACAGCACCTCCCACCCCTCGGGAGCGGTCACCACGACCGTGACCGCCGCCTTCATGTCCGGCTGCTCGAAGCACGCCATGAAGCGGCGCGCGTCGGCCGGTTCGTCGTGCGTGTACAGGTACACGCCCCCGTCCACGGGGTCGGCGAAACGGTGCAGCCCCTCCCCGGAGCGGCTGTAGGCACCGGTGGCGCGGATGACCACGGTGTTGTGCTCGGCGAGACCGACGAGGCGGATCCGCGCGCCGTCCCACTCGACCTCACGCCGCTGCCCGTCCACCTCGACGTCGTGCACGGCCTCGCCGAGGAAGTCGGCCCACGTCTCCGTCGTACGCGCATCGAACTCCAGCGTCGTGGTCACGGGGAACCCGGTGTTCGCCGGGTCGGTGGCGCCGGTCACGTCGAGCTCGACACGAAGACGGTGCAGGTCGACGCTCCCGGATCGAGCGGCGGTCTCGGTGCGGGTGAGGTTGGCGGTGGTCATGGATCCATCGTTCCATGCTCTGCACATGCGCCGGACTGACGGGCGCCCGGTGCCGCGGGCGCTGTGCCAGCATGGTCGCATGACAGAGCAGACCGCCTCCCTCCCCGAGCGCAGCAGGATCGTGCAGGAGCACGTCCGGGCCGCGGGACTCTCCTCACAGGTGCGCGAGCTGCCCGATTCCGCACGCACCGCCGCCGAGGCCGCCGCGGCGCTGGACTGCGAGGTCGGCGCGATCGGATCCAGTCTGCTCTTCCTCGCGGACGGCGAGCCGCTGCTCGTGATGACGAGCGGTCGGCACAGGGTCGACATCGCCCTGCTCACCGCAGCCGTGGGTGCGGAGACAGTCGCGATGGCGCCCGCAGCGACGGTGCGCGAGGTGACGGGGCAGGCGATCGGCGGTGTGGCCCCGGTCGGCCACCCCGCCCCGGTGCGGACCTTCATCGACGCGGCGCTCCGCGACTACGACGTGGTCTGGACCGCCGGCGGCACCCCGCATACGGTCATGCCGATGACGTTCGACGAGCTCGTATCCCTCACGGGCGGCGCGGTCATCGTCGTCGCCGCAGACTGAACCGGACGTCCTTCGCGCCCTCCGGGGCACAGTCCAGGAGGCACCCAGACTCGGTGCCTACCGTGGAAAGGGATGTCACAGAACGGTAACGGCAGGATCAGTTCCCTCGACGGACTCCGCGGCCTCGCCGCGGGGATCGTCCTCATCCACCACGCCTCCTTGATCGCGGAACCGTGGATCGACCCGGCCGGCTGGGCACTGCTCACGCAGTCGCCCCTCAAGCTGCTCCTGGCCGGATCCGAGGCGGTCATGGTGTTCTTCGTGCTGTCCGGGATGGTGGTCGTGCTGCCCGCGCTGCGGCCTGGCTTCTCCTGGGCGCGGTACTACCCCGCGCGCCTGATCCGGCTGTACGTGCCGGTGATCGCCGCGCTCGGAGCCGCCGCGCTCCTCGTCCAGCTGATCCCGCGCGACGCGTCGACGATGCCCGAGAACTCGTGGATGCAGGATGCGCAGGCGACGAGCGTCTCCGCCGGCGACGTGCTGTCGCAGATGACGCTCCTGCGGTCGAACTATCCGATCGACAACGTGCTGTGGTCGCTGCGCTGGGAGCTGTTCTTCTCGCTGCTGCTGCCGCTGTACCTCTGGGCCGCGCTGCGGATCCGCCGCTTCGCGGTGCCCGCCGCCGGGCTCGCCGTGATCCTCATGTTCGTGGGCCGCGCGACCGGGGAGTCCGCGCTCGCCTATCTGCCGGTGTTCCTGCTCGGAACCCTGATCGCGGTGCGGTTCGCGGATCTTCGGGCCTGGGCCGAACGTCCCCGCGTGCGCCGGGCGCTCCCCTGGCTCTCCGTCATCGCCTGCGTCCTGCTCATCGCGAGCTGGCTGGCGCGTCCGATCACCGCGGGCACGGCGGCGGCCGACGTACTGTGGGCGCTCGCGGGCGCCGGCGCGGCGCTCCTCGTGGTCCTCGCCCTGGTGTGGCCGGGAGCCCGCCGGGTGCTCGATATCCGGCCGATGCAGTGGCTGGGACGCGTGTCGTTCAGCCTCTACCTCGTGCACGCCCCGATCCTGGCCTCGCTCTGCTACCTGCTCGGGGCCGAGCAGTGGTGGCTCGCGTGCCTGATCGGGATCCCGCTCAGCCTCGCCGTCGCCGCGCTGTTCCACGCGCTGGTCGAGCGGCAGGCGCAGGATCTCGCCCGGCAGGCCGGCACGATCGGGGCCGCCCTCGCGGAGCGGGCGCACGTCCGCCGCATCGGCGCGGCCCGCCGCGTCGCCCTCGCCCGCGCCGACTGACCCCCTCCTACTTTCCGAGTCGTCCCCATCAGCGGCGCCTATGGCGTCCGCTGGCGGGGACGACTCGGGTGGACGG
>NZ_JYIX01000023.1 GCF_000956505.1 Microbacterium azadirachtae
CCGCCCACCCGCCCAGCCGCTCCGCGTCCACCCGCACGGCCATGCCGCTCGTGCGCGTGACGAGATCGCCCTCGAACGGCCCCTCGTCCTCGGCGAGCGTTCGGATGGTGCGATGGGCACCCGCCACGGTGAGGTCCCTGCTGGATCCGGTCATGGCTCCATCCCAGCGCGTGCGGCGCCTCCGCGATGCGGTCGTCGCGTGATCCGTGCGCAGTCCGGATCTCACGGATTCTGTGGAGGAAGAAGCTGTTCGCCCAGCGCGTGCCCTTCCGCGCCGTCACACGCCCGCAGAATCGGTAGGCTGGAGGGTATGGCAAAAAGTCCCTCCGCGACGGAGAAGCAGCCCGGCTTCTTCTCGCAGCTGCGCTCGCTCTTCCGCTTTACCCGGGAGATCTACCCGTGGCTGCCCTGGGCGCAGATCGCGCTCCTGGTCGTCGGCGTCCTCATCGGCCTGATCGTCGGCTACCTCATCCCCCCGTTCCAGATCTGGAGCCTCGTGCTGTGGGGCATCACCGGCCTGCTGCTGGGTGTGCTGGGCGCCATGTTCCTGATGACGCGCCTGTCCACGACCGCGATGTACCGCAAGATCGATGGCATGCCCGGCGCCGCCGGCCACGTCATCAGCACGTCGCTCGGCCGCAGCTGGCAGGGATCCGAGGTCCCCGTGGGCGTGAACCCGAAGACGCAGGACGCGGTGTACCGCGCGATCGGCCGCGGCGGAATCGTGGTCGTCGCCGAGGGTTCGCGCGGCCGCCTCACCCGCCTCGTCAAGGACGAGAAGACCAAGGCCATGCGCGTGGCACAGGGCGTGCCGGTGAATGTCTTCTACGTCGGTCACGGCGACGACGAGGTCTCGATCGAGAAGCTCTCCAAGACCATCAAGAAGCTCCCCAAGGCCATCGACAACGCGACCATGGCCGCCGTGATCAAGCGCATGGAGTCGGTCTCCCAGTCCGTCGCCTCGCTGCCGATCCCCAAGGGCATCGACCCGCTCAAGACGCGCGCACCGCGTCCGCGCTGAGCCCCTGACGCCACGAGCGCCCGGTCCCCTCGTGGGGCCGGGCGCTCGTCGTTTCGGAGAAGGTCCGCTCAGGACGACGACTCAGGCATGTGCTCCTTGGAGAGCTTGCGCACCTTGGCACGCCGGCGACGACGCTCCGGGATCATCGACCGCATCTCGTCGAGCTTGCCGAAGCACAGCAACCGGTCCTCGTCCTCGAGCACGACGTGCTTGCGCGGGTTCGGGATGACGGTGACGCCGCGATGCAGCGTGAGCACCGTGATGTCGCGGTCCCACAGGCCGAGCTCGCCGAGCTGCTTGCCGACCTGCTCGGCACCGGCGTGGATGACGAGCTCGGCCACCCCGTAGCCGGTGGAGACGCTCAGGCGCTGGCGCACGTCGATCTCCGGGAAGTTCACCTGGTTCGCGATGAAGTCGATGATGGCGCCCGCCACGTCCAGCCCGGTGGCCGCCTCGATGCCCTGCAGGCCCGGCGAGGAGTTGACCTCCATGACCAGAGGGCCGTTCTCGCCCTCCAGCATGTCGACGCCCGCCACCCGCAGTCCCATGATCTGCGCGGCGCGGACGGCGGTCTGCTCGTAGACCGGGTCGAGCTGCACGGCCTCGACCGTGCCGCCCCGATGCACGTTGGAGCGGAATTCGTCGCCGTTCGCGACCCGCCGCATCGCCGCGACCACGCGGTCGCCGACCACGAGCGCGCGGATGTCCCTGCCTCGGCTCTCCGAGATGAACTTCTGGATCAGCACGTTCTGCTTGGTGGAGTGCAGCGTCTCGATGATCGCCTCGGCGACCTTCACCTGGGGGGCGAGGATGACGCCGATCCCCTGCGTGCCCTCGAGCAGCTTGATGACGACGGGCGCCCCGCCGACCCGCTCGATCGCGGGACGCACGTCGGCACGGTTGCGCACGAACGCGGTGGGGGGCATCGCGATGTTGTGCCGGGACAGGATCTGGTTCGCGCGGAGCTTGTCCCTGGCGCTGGAGATGCCGTTCGCGGTGTTCGGCGTGTAGACGTCCATCTGCTCGAACTGACGGACGACGGCCGTGCCGAAGTACGTGATCGAGTTGCCGATGCGCGGCAGGATCGCGTCGTAGTCGCTCAGACGGCGACCACGGAAATGCAGATCCGGTTCATCCGCTGTGAGGTCGATCGCGAAGCGCAGGGTATTCAGCACCTTGATCTGATGGCCGCGCTGAATCGCGGCGGCACGGAGGCGCTGGGTCGAGTAGGAGTGCGGGGCGCGCGAGAGCACGGCGAGCTTCACGGTGATTTCCTGCCAGGATGTGTGTTGTGGACCGACCTACTCATTCAAGCACCCTAATCGGGTGGCGCGAGTGGGTGTCCCTGCCTGACGTCGGAATCCCCTGGATCAAGGCGAAGGTCGACACCGGCGCGCGCAGCTCCTCGCTGCACGCGCAGCACATCCGCGAGTTCGAGCGCGACGGCGCACCCTGGGTGCGGTTCGACGTCCGTCCGTGGCAGGGCGCTCACGAGCTCGTCCCCGTGGAACTGCCCGTGTTCGACCGCCGCGACGTGCGCTCGTCCTCCGGGCACGCGCAGAGCCGTCTGGTCGTACTGCTGGACCTCGTGCTGGTCGGCCGCAGGGTCACCGCGGAGGTCACCCTCAGCAACCGCAGCGAAATGGGCTTCCGGATGCTGATCGGCCGAGAGGCGCTGCGTCAGGGCTTCACGATCGATCCTGCGCGCTCGTTCATGGGCGGCAAGGCCCCGAAGACGTTCCGGCGCCTCAACCAGGGCCACACCGCCGCCTGAGCCCGGCTACAGGGCCTTGCGCATCTGCTGCGTGACCACGTCGTAGCCCGCGGATCCGTAGAGTGCGATCGCGGTGCGGTTGCCTCCGAAGACGTTCAGCTCGAGCGCGTCCGCACCCTCTCGGCGTGTCTCGGCCTCGACCGCCTGCAGCAGCGCTCGGCCGAGGCCTTCGCCCCGCCGCTCGGGAAGCACCTCGATGTCGTACAGGAAGGCCACGCCGGGCGCGCCTCTCGGGTGGTCCAGGGCCACCCAGGCCCGTCCGATCGGCGCGCCGGCCTCGTCGACGCCGCGCAGCACCAGCATGCGATCCGTGGCGGGTCCGTCGGGAAGCAGCTCGGCGTTCTCCTCCGCGGCACGTGCGATCGCCCCCTCCGCCGGCCACCGCCCTGCGAGGACCTGGTCCTCGGCGTACTCTCGCGCGAGTTCATCCAACCATGCTTCGCACTCGGCGTCGGTCATGGTGCGGACGGTCACAGCAGGCATGAACGCATCCTCGCAGATCACGGCATCTCACGGATCGCGCGCTGATCTGCGCCCGTGGCGCGACGGACCTCAGGCGCGGATGAGGACCGTTCCGACCGCCTTGTCGTGCAAGCCGCGCTGGTCGGCGTCGAAGATGACCGCGGGGATCACGAAGACCAGCAGCAAGGTGCGCACGATCGGACGCCACAGGCCGACCCAGGCGCCGTTCACCATGACCAGGCGGAGGCCCACGATGCGATGCCCGGGGCTGCCGCCGATCGTCGGGATGAACAGGATCTGCAGCACCGCGAACACGATCATCGGCGCGAACTGGGTGATCCCCGCCTCTTTCGGGAACGCGAACTGCTGGAACCCGAGGAAGGCGCCGGCAATGATCGACGCCGCCGCGTAGTCGATCGCGAGAGCCGCGATGCGCCGGCCGATCCGTCCGACGCTGCCGGCGCCGGTCTTGGGGAGGCCGAGGCGTTCTCCGGGGTAGGTCTGCGCGGGGTCGGACATCCCTCCAGCCTAGGCGACGCGCGCCTCACGGCCCGCCCGCACCCTGCCCCATCCGCGGCTCGCGCACCCGCTCCCCGCCCGGCATCGGCCGGGCGGGGAGCGCCCCTCAGCGGTTCAGGATCCTCTGCGCCAGCCTGTTCCCGAAGAACTGTCCCGCCTGCACGATCACGACGATGATCGCCACCGTGACCCAGGTGGCCTGCGAATCGAACTGCTGGTACCCGTACAGGATTGCGAAGTTGCCCAGCCCGCCTCCCCCGATGTACCCGGCCATCGCCGACATGTCGACGACGGCGATGAACATGAAGGTGTATCCGAGGATCAGCGGCGCGAGCGCCTCCGGGATGACGACCGTGAACAGGATCGAGATCCGGCGGGCGCCGATCGCGCTCGCTGCCTCCACGATGCCGGGATCCACCGCGACCAGGTTCTGCTCCACCACGCGCCCGATCACGACCGCGGCCATGATCGTCATCGGAACGATCGCCGCGGCGGTGCCGAGCGTCGAACCCACCACCGCCTTCGTCACGGGAGCGACCGCCGTCAGGAAGATGATGAACGGGATCGGTCGGATCAGGTTCACCATGAGGTTCAGCGCGTGGAACAGCACCGTGTTCTGGAACAGGTTCCCCGGGCGGGTCGCGTACAGCAGCGCGCCCAGGAGGAGACCGGCGAGGCCTCCGATCACGAGCGTGACGACGACCATGACAACCGTCTCCTGCACCGACTGGAGGAGAACCGGCGCGAGGGATCCCCAGTCCGACGACGGCACGAGGAGCGCCGGGTGCGCGGCGGAGACGACGCTCATCGAGGATCCCCTGGCGTCGGCACGGCGTCTTCGACCACCCGGTCGTCCTCGAGCAGCACGGCCCGCGTTCGCGCCGAGAGCTCCACCGCGATCCGTGCGACGACAGCACGGTCGGCGTCGATCCGGTACGTGAGAGTGCCGAGCTGCTGACCCCGGATGTCCGTCACGCCGCCGTAGACCACCGTGCCTCGTACGCCGTGGCGGTCCAGCACGGCCGTGACGTCGTCGCTCGTGACCTCGTTCACGTCGACGCTGAGCAGCTCGCCCCCTCGTACCCTGAGCGCCTCCCGCGTCTCGCCCTGGGGCACCCCCTGGGTGACCGCGTCGACGAAGCGCGCGGTCAGCGCGGCACGAGGATGTGCGAACACCCGATAGGTGTCGCCGTGATCGACGATCCTCCCCTGGTCCATCACGATGACCCGATCGCACAGTTCGTGCACGATCGAGATCTGATGCGTGATGACCACCATGGTGATACCCAGACGGCGATTGATCTCGCGGAGCAGATCCAGCACCTCGGCGGTGGTCTGCGGATCCAGTGCGCTGGTCGCCTCGTCCGCGAGCAGCAGTTCAGGGCTCGTCGCGATGGCGCGTGCGATGCCGACCCGCTGCTTCTGCCCGCCGGAGAGCCGGCGCGGCCGCTGACCCGCCTTGTCGGTGAGGCCGACGAAGTCCAGGAGCTCGGTGACCCGTGCGTCGATGTCGGCCCTGCTCCAGCCGGCGACCCGCAGCGGGTACGCGACATTGCCGCGCACCGTGCGCGCGTGGAAGAGGTTGAACTGCTGGAAGATCATGCCGATGCGCCCGCGCAGACCCCGCAGCTCCGCCGTGGAGGCGCTGCCCACATCCACGCCGAGCACGCTCACGGCGCCGGAGGACGGTCGCTCCAGGCCGTTGATGAGCCGCACGAGCGTCGACTTGCCGGCGCCGGAGTAGCCGATCACGCCGACGATCGAGCCGGGCTCGACCGTGAAGCTCGCATCCTCCACGGCGACGAACCCGCCGGAGGCCCGGGATCGCCCCGAGCCTCCGGCGGGATACGCCTTGGAGACGGCGTCGAACGAGATGACCGATGCCATCCCGCTCAGCCCTTGGCCTTGAGCGCGGTCTGCAGCGAGGTGAGCTCCTCCCCCAGCTTCGCCGCCGTCCAGCTCGTCTGGAACTTCAGGTTCTTCTGGTTGAGCGCCGTCACGGCCGCCTCGACCTCCGGCGAGTGGTAGGCCTCCACGAGCTTCGCCCAGCGCGGGTCGTCCTTCTTGTCGGCGCGGGTGACGAACACGTTGATGTACGGGGCCAGCTGCGGATCGTCCAGGTTCTCCTTGAAGACGATCAGGTCGTCGCCGAGGCCGCCCTTCTGCGCCTGGGTGTTGTTCACCACTGCGGCCTGAGCGCTGCCGTCCTTGAGCGCGGTGACCGTCTGGTTGGCGTCGACCGGCTTGAGTGTGATCGACGAGGTCAGCACGTCGCCCGGAGTGGCCAGCGCGCTGCCGCCGTCCTTGAGCGTGAGCAGGCCGGCCTTCTGCAGGTTGAGCAGCGCGCGAGCCAGATTGGTCGGGTTGTTCGGAACGGCGACCGTGGCGCCCGCGGGCAGGTCCTTCACGTCGTGGTACTTCTCCGAGTAGAGCGCGAGCGGATAGACCGCGGTCGCCCCCACCGGCACCAGCGTGCCGCCGTTCTTGACGTTGAACTGCGACAGGAAGATCAGATGCTGGAACAGGTTCGCATCCAGCGCGCCGTCCTGGACGCCCTGGTTCAGCTGCACGCCGTCGTTGAGGGTGCGCACCTCGAGGTCGATGCCCTCGGCCTTGAGCTTGCCCTTCAGGATGGTCCAGTACTGCTCGTTCCCGTCGTCGGCGCCGATCACGATGTGCTTCGCATCGGAGGAGGACGACGATGCCGAGGCGGATCCGGGCGCGCAGCCGGCGAGCGCCATCATCCCGACGGCCGTCACGGCGAGGGCGGAAAGGAGGCGGTTCACTCGGTGCGTTGTCATGCCCAGGATCGAACCATCGTCGGCGCCTCCGCCGCTCGCGAAAGCGACACGCTCCGTCATCCATGGCCACACGACGAAACACGGGAAGGATCCTTCGGCGAGATCGCAGCAGACCCCTGAGGCGTAACACGCCCGAAACATTCCAGACACGATCACGTCATCCCCTCCTCGTAACCTGCTTGCAGGTCGCTCGACCGCACCCGTTCCTCCAGGAGTTGATGCATGTTCACCACCCCCGCCGACGTTCTCGCGTACATCCGCGACAACGACGTCAAGTTCCTCGACATCCGCTTCACCGACCTGCCCGGCGTGCAGCAGCACTTCAACATCCCCGCAGCGACGGTCGACGAGGACTTCTTCGTCAACGGTCAGCTCTTCGACGGCTCCTCGATCCGCGGCTTCGCGTCGATCCACGAGTCGGACATGCAGCTCATCCCGGACGTGACCACCGCCTACATCGACCAGTTCCGCGAGGCCAGCACGCTCGTCATGCTGTTCGACATCTACAACCCGCGCACGGGCGAGATCTACAGCAAGGACCCGCGTCAGGTCGCCAAGAAGGCTGAGAAGTATCTCGCATCGACCGGCATCGCCGACACCGCCTACTTCGCCCCCGAGGCCGAGTTCTACATCTTCGACGACGTGCGCTACTCCGTCACGGCGGGCGAGAGCTTCTACAAGGTCGACTCCGAGGAGGCCGCGTGGAACAGCGGCCGCGAGGAGGAGGGCGGCAACCTCGGCAACAAGACGCCGTTCAAGGGCGGCTACTTCCCCGTCGCTCCGGTGGACAAGACCGCCGATCTGCGCGACCACATGACGCTGAACCTGATCGAAGCGGGCTTCCACCTCGAGCGCTCGCACCACGAGGTCGGCACCGCCGGTCAGCAGGAGATCAACTACCGCTTCGACACCATGGTGCACGCGGCCGACGACATCCTGAAGTTCAAGTACATCATCAAGAACACCGCCGAGGAGTGGGGCAAGACGGTCACGTTCATGCCGAAGCCGCTGTTCGGCGACAACGGATCCGGCATGCACACGCACCAGTCCCTGTGGCTGGACGGCAAGCCGCTGTTCTTCGACGAGAACGGCTACGGCCAGCTCAGCGACACCGCGCGCTGGTACATCGGTGGTCTCCTCAAGCACGCGCACGCCGTGCTCGCCTTCACCAACCCGACGCTGAACAGCTACCACCGTCTGGTGAAGCACTTCGAGGCGCCGGTCAACCTGGCCTACTCCGCCGGAAACCGCTCGGCCGCGATCCGCATCCCGCTCACGGGTTCCAACCCGAAGGCCAAGCGCATCGAGTTCCGCGTTCCGGACGCCTCGGGCAACCCGTACCTCGCGTTCGCCGCGCAGCTCATGGCCGGCCTCGACGGCATCCGCAACCGCATCGAGCCGCTCGAGCCCATCGACAAGGACCTCTACGAGCTTCCCCCGGAGGAGGCCAAGAACATCCCGCAGGTGCCGAACTCCCTGCTGGACTCGCTCGAGGCGCTCCGCGCCGACCACGCCTTCCTGCTCGAGGGCGGCGTGTTCACCGAGGAGCTCATCGAGACCTGGATCTCGTACAAGTACAACAACGAGATCCTCCCGATGGCCCAGCGCCCGCACCCGTACGAGTTCGAGCTCTACTACGGGGTGTAGCGAGATATCGCGGCAAGACTGGGGCTAGTCCGCAGACAGTCCGCAAAATTTCAAGAACCCGTCTCAGCATCCCCCGGCTGAGGCGGGTTCTTTCGTGCTTCCAGGACGGCCGCGACCGCAGTCCGCGAGGATTCGTCGCGGTCGGGCCAGAGGTGGCCGTACGTGTCGAGCGTCGTCTTTGCCGAGGCGTGCCGCAGTCGCGCCTGGACAGTCTTGATGTCGAGCCCGGCGGCGATTAGCAGCGACGCGAAGTAGTGCCGGAGATCATGGATCCGGAAGTCCTCGGGCAGACCCTTCACCTTGCCGCGGGCATCCCGCCACGCGGCTTCGATCGTGTACGGAGCGACAGGCCGCCCGAAGACGCCGACGACGATGGTCTTGCTCCTGAACGTGACCGGGTTCGCGTTCAGCATGAGTGCGAGGTCCGTTGGGATCGGGATCGGGTTCTTCGACTCCTCAGTCTTCAGCGGCTCCGCTGGGTACTGGATCGCGGGAGTGATCACTCCTCGCATGAAGTCGACATCCTCGACCCGCAGCGCCGCGATCTCCGCTACCCTCAGCCCCGCGAACGCACCGAGCAGCACGACCGGGCGGAAGTGATCCGGCAGCGCGTCGTAAAGCGCCCAGACCTGCTCCGTCGTCGCGACATAGGGGCGCTGTTTCGCACCCTTCGGCGATGTCTTCCGACTGCACGGGTTCTTCACGACGAGCCCGTCGTGCATCGCGTCCGTGAACAGCTGCGAGAGGCGCGCATGCAGGGCGTACGCGTAGCTGGGGGCGTATCCCCTACCCGAGAGCCCGACAACCCAAGAACGGACTTCAGACGGGCGTACAGAGCGAATCGGGCGATGCCCCAGATCTGCCTTGATCACCGCGAGGTGAGTTCTCGCCTGGCGCACGGTTGATGCCCGGTTCCGCTCATAGCCCTGGATCCAGGTATCAGCCCACTCGGCAAGAGTCGTTCGAGCCCGCGCCGGAGCTAGGTGCGTTCCCTGCGCGACCGCCGATGTCTGCTCGACAAGCCATGCACTGCCCTCGCGCTTCGTCTTGAAATGCCGCGCATGCTCCTTGCCTGCGTCGTCGCGGTAGCGTGCTCGCCAGGAGCCATTAGTCCTCTGCTTGATGCTCGCCAAAGTCCGCTCCCTGATGTTCATCTGGATTGAAACGCCGGATCAGTCCCTCGCCTCGGTCCACCCGTTCGCGAATGAAGTCTGAAGACTCTGCCAGGTGTTCCCACCCCGGTACAGACGGCCGCACCATGAGTCCTGCTTGCTTGGCCTTTGCGATCCAGCGCGCAGCTGTCCGCTCAGTTAGGCCGAAGGCCTTCTGGACCGCTTTAACCGGAGGCTGCGACGCGACCTGCGCAAGCTGGTAGGTAAACACCACGTGCTTGAGAACTCGCCCGTTCGGCCCTTCATCCTTCACCGTCTTGGCAAGGTTGCCGTGCGTGAACGATGGCATTCCCTCGGAGCCATATGCGTGAGCCAAGCTACCGGGCGGGTCGTCGCGGTCGAGCTTGACGAATATGCCATGGCTCGCAACAAGCTGGACCATCTCATTCACGCGTACAGACCGCAAGTCCGTTCCATCTACATCCGGCGCTTCGTAGCCGACAAATGTCGGTATATAGCGCCCCTCCGAGAAGCGGAACAGCAGTCGGATATGTACCGCAGGCAGATAGTCATCGTCCCGATCGCCCATGTAAACGACTGCATGTATCTCCGGAGCGACGCCGATGCCGATGTTCAGCCCAACTGACTTGCTCCAGTCCAGGGGCTGTCCATCCGGATCCGTGGCCTCAATCGCGTACATGACACCCATGATGGCGGATGCGGCAGGTGTTTGACAACGTACGGACATGGGAGTAATTTCGGTGGCAGGTGCTTGACGTAGCACTGACACTCAATGGAAGGGGCCACATGTCACTGACCGCCGAGCAGCCAAGCGCAGTGAAGCTGCTATTTGTCAACGAAGTGGCGGAGCGCCTGCGCCGCTCGCCCGCTCAGATTCGCTGGATGCTCCAAAACGGAACCGCCCCCAAGCACGCGAAGATCGGTGGTCGCATCTGCTTCCGGGAGTCGGACGTGGAGTCCTACATTGCGGAGGCGTTTGAGGAGGCCTGATGACCACAAACCTCAGTGGCGCAGAGTCTTCGCGCGACTACTACCCCCTGACCTACCGGGACCCAACGGGTGAGACCGCTGTGCGGAACCTCACGGGCCGGTCGGTGCAGATCACCTGGGAAAGCGGGGCGACCGTCCATCTCGACATAGAGACGATCCGCCCCTTCCTCAGGGCCCTTGACTACCGGATGTCCCGGAAGGGGCACATCTGGGGTCGCAAGAAAATCGCCCCGTCAACCGTTGCAGCGGCCCGGGGCGAGAACCAGAACCCAACCATCACGAAGGAGAACTGATATGACCAGTGTAGACGACAAGACGACCGAAAAGAAGGCCCGCAAGGCGCGGGCGAAGGCGGCCCTGCCGGGAACGATCGCCGCGGATTCGCGGATCGACATCCAGTCAGAACCCGAAGGTCACACCGTCTTCACAAACCAGAATCCGAAGAAGGCCCCCTCGGGACGCCGCCTGGTTGACCTGGCAGACGTCTTCGGAGGCGACGACCTCGCACAGATGCCAGTTATCGTTCGGGAGACCTCGATCGGCAATCGCGTTCGCGTATGGCGTGCGCCGGATGGTTCCTGGCATCGCCGGGGTGGCGGCGTACTCCTGAAGATGCGCAAAGGCACGAGGTCGTTCGTCATCACCACCTACAAGGGTGCCAACGAGAAGGACTTGCTCAACCTCATCGGAGTCGTCGAGGACGTTGCCGAGGGGAAGAAGCGCAAGCACTGGGAGAAGGTCGACGAAGCGTGGGCGGATGACCGCACCTTCAAGCTGGTCTTCAATTCGAGGCGCTATGCGGACCCGTTCGACCACGCGGACCCGTCGCCGAGAGTGTTCTTCTGCAGCGAAAGCCGGTGCATCGAACGGTGGCACACGGACGAGAGCACCTTCCACACCCTCGACCACGTTGAGAAGGAGGTAGGCAAGTACGCCAGCTACGTCATCGAGGTCAACAAGAACGCGTTGGAAGCCAATTCGTCGTGGTTCGTCGACCTCGTGACAACCGAGTTCAGCGAGGCTACGCCGACTCAGGTCGCGTCTCTGGTGAACGATCTGCAGTGGGCCGCCGAGGAATGTCGGCGCGCCAACAACCTGGTGGAGGTGGCCGCATGATGGCCACGGCTCAGGACTGCTTGCTGTGCTCCCGCTGCCCGAACATGCTCACCGTGACGGAGGAAACGTTCTTCGAGGCGGCGGCGGAATGGACGATCCGGTTCGAAGCTGGTCGTATCGCCGAGGTGTTCTGTGAGCAGTGTCGCGCTCGTGCAGAGGGCCGTTCGCTGTGTCGGTCGTATGCCGTGGATGACGCCTTCCAGGGGATGGAGCCGTGACCGCTGCGATCGTGCAGCACCTCGACATGAACGCCTACCAGGCCATGAAGCAGATCGAGATCGAGGAGCAACACAAGCTCCGAGAAATCGCAAACCAACTCCGAGAGGTCGACTCATGACCTACGAGAGGCCTGCACCTGATGGTGTGGGCCTCTCCCATTTCCGGATCAGTTCGACGGCGGCGAGAACGCTCGACAGGTGGGCGTGGGGGATCGCTGACGGATCGATCCGGTTGTGGCAGCTCCCCGACGCCGTGAACACGCTCTACCGAATCGGGATCGAGCACGGGCGTTCGTCCCGCGACGAGGAAGTGCGCCTCCTCCGGCTGGACGCCGATCGGCTGTGGCTCTGCAGCTTCGGCGACAAAGAACGGCTCGACTACCTGCTTGCCCGTCTCGATCGGGCTGCGGAACTCGCTGACCGTCCTGACGTGGACGACGTGCTCGACGAGGCGTGGCGGATCTACCTCGCCAGCCTCGACAACATCAGGCAGCCCATCACTCTGCCGACATCTTCAAAGACCATGAGGGAGGTCGCATGACGACCGAAGAAGTACGACGCCTGCAGCTCACGCCGGCCTCGAAGATCCCGTCCCGCCGGCAACGGTGGTTGTGGGCGAACCGGATCCCGCTCGGCACCGCCACCGTGTTCGCTGGCCGGGGTGGGGAAGGCAAATCCACGTTCGCTCTCTACCTCGCCGCGCAACTGAACCGAGGTGAACTCGTCGGTGACCTCACAGGGGTCAAAGCCGACGTACTGATCGTCAGTCACGAGGACGACTGGGCCACCGTGATGAACCCCCGTCTCCTCGGAACCGGTGCGGACCTGGACGCTGTGCACCGACTTGCCGTGGAAACCACCATCGACGAGATCACCGCGGAGACGATCCCGGCCTTGCCGCTCGACATCACCCTCATCCGGGAAGCCGTGCACGCCACGGGTGCGCGGTTGCTCATCATCGACCCGATCACGTCGACTATCGGCGGCGACCTCTACAAGGTTGCGGACGTACGTCGAGCGCTAGACCCGCTGACCTCCCTGGCGCAGGAACTCGACATCGCCGTCATCGGGATCATGCACTTCAACAAGGGCGGTGGCAACGCCTCTGACAAGCTCTCCGGCTCCCACGGATTCCGCGACGCGGTTCGTTCGGTACTGCTGTTCGCGACTGATGAGGAGACAGGACAGAGAGTCGTCACCGTCGACAAGTCGAACTACTCACAGGAGCGAGGGGCGTCGTTCGCGTTCAACCTCGTCTCGATGACGGTGAGCACAGACGACGGTGCGGAGACGCAGGTCGGGTCTGTCCAGTTCCTCGGAGACACCGATGTAACTGTGAGTGACATCATCAATCGCACCACGGACGCCGATGCACCGGACGACCGTAACGCCGCCCAGGCCTTCCTCCTCGACTACCTCCGTGGACGAGTCGAAAAGGAGGCTGCCGCCGCCGACGTGCTCAAAGCCGGTAGAGCAGCCGGATTCAGTGACACGGACCTCAAGAACGCGCGCCGCCGATGCCGTGACCCTCGCATCGAGTCGCAGAAGTCAGGATTCGGGTCCGGCTGGGTTTGGGCGATTTCGTACGAAGGCGTCACCGAAGGTGTCCAAGGTGCCACGTCTCACGAAGGCGACACCTTGGACACCTTCGTGACGCCTTCGACCAACAGTGACGACCCGCCGTCCTACTCGGACCACCGACTCGCGATCCTCGAACGCGCCGATCTCGTCGACATCTCGCCAGCACCGTGGGGTGGAGACGCGGCATGAACGGCACATTCGGGGAAGCGCTCCCGCACCTAATCGTGTGCCCTGACTGCAACAGCGAGACAGAAATGGTCGAGCTCGCGCCAAACGTCTACACCGCAGCCGTCGTCCACGACGACACCTGCCCCTGGCTGAACCGGAAGGAGTGTCATGGGAACCCCCGCACCTAAGCCCATCAACTTTCACGCGATGGCAAACGCGTGGGACGACCCGATCGCGTTCGCACGCGAACTCAACGCCTACTACTCACAGCTCGCCGCTGTCGGTGCACTTCAAGAGCCACACGACTGGACCGAGCAGAAGAAAGAGAACCACGCATGACCCGATGGATGGACAGCGCCCAAGCGCACTATGCACGCCAGGAATACGAACAGCATCACCCGCAACCCACTGCCGCCCCCACCACCGAAGCCGAAGCCCTCAAGGAGTACAAGGCCTTGCACATCGTGATGCCGGAAACCCACCGCCGTGAGATCCGGGAGCTCGAAGCGCTCGCCGAAAGGAACGGGTGGAACGCGCTCAGCGACTACCAGGCGCGTCGGCAAGCCCGCCGCGAAGCCGAACAGCAAGCACAGGCCGCACGCGAGCAGAAGGCTGTCGAAACCGCGATGCAGCTCAGGACCATGAACGACGCGATCGCCCTGCACAACCGTGCAACCGTGGCCGGCGACAAGATCCTCGCCGACGCAATCACCAAGACCGCCACCCAGAAAGGCTGGAACATGAACCGCAAGAACCTCTCCGACTACACCGCAGACCTGCACAACCAGTTCGCCGACATCATCAGCGGACACGATGCGCTCTCCCGCGAATGGCGGGACGCAGTGAGAAGCAAGAAGGTAGCCCCGGACTACGTGAAGGAGCAGACGTCCACCGAGACCCAGGCGCGTAAGGCGAAGCTCGACGCCATCCTCAACGATGCCAACAGTTTCGTGGCTGATGCGCAGTCCGATTATGACCGGGCATACGCAGGCCTCACGGCTATCACGGGTGACACCAACGAACAGCTCCTCGCCGAGACACGCGCCACCAAGACCTGGGAACGGATGCAGCGGGAGCTCACCAACCTCGACCCGATGAAGCTGACCGACGAACTCACCCGCCGGGTAGCCACCGCCGACCCGAACACCCTGCGAACCCTGATCGACGAGATGCCATCGTTCCTCGCAGGGCACGGCATCCCCAACGCAGACGCAGTAGTCAAAGCCGCAGTGTCCGCACGACCCGAACTGGCCGACGCCAAAGCCCGCATCACCGAAGCAGCCAAGGTGCAGGCCGTCGTCATGCACGACACACAGCACATCAGCGACCGCCTCAGCGACATCACCGACAAAGACATCACACCAGACGCCTGGGTCGCATACGTCAACCCCGGCACCGCCATCGGAGGGACCAACCATGCGTAACCCCCAGGGGGACCCCCCACTGACCCACCGCACGAGTGGGTCGCCGGGGAGGGCATTTCCTAGTCGATGCGTGCCGGGGTCTGTTTTTCGAGGAGGTCACGATGGCTGATTCCCAGAAGCGACCCCCCGCGGCACTCAATCGGCGCGGGAAGGTGTTGTGGCGGGTACTTCACAACGATCTCGAGTTCGACGCGCATGAGGAGGCGATCGTGCTTGAGGCGTGTCGTACGGCTGATCTGATCGATGACCTCGCCGAGGTGGTCGAGAAAGCG
The DNA here is from genome assembly GCF_000956505.1 of Microbacterium azadirachtae. Lineage (GTDB taxonomy): Bacteria > Actinomycetota > Actinomycetes > Actinomycetales > Microbacteriaceae > Microbacterium > Microbacterium azadirachtae_A. Next base: position 15,127 of record NZ_JYIX01000023.1, read on the forward strand.
GGCGTGATGTCGACGGGTTCGACGGGGCAGGCGGTTGTGCACCCTGCGGTTCCGGAGCTCAGGCAGCAGCAGGCGGCACTCTCACGGCTACTGACCTCGCTGAACCTCTCAGATGCGCTGGATGGCGGGAACGGCCAGGTGGCGATCTCCAGGGCCATTTCGTCGAGTGCTCAGGCGGCGGCGAATGCCCGCTGGAACCGGTCGAGGGGGGCGCGGGGTGCCTAGGCGGAAGAGGCAAGACCTCATCGATGGCATCCCGGCCGTACTCGTGTCCAAGGATGACCCGACCTGGTCATCGGTCGAAGCGACAACGGCCTGGTGCGCCGCGGAAGGGGTCCCGCTTGGGGAGGTTGCACTGCAGAGCATCGCTGCAGGGCCAGCGACAAGGTATGACGCGGCGGTGGCCGCGTGGAGGCACGCACACAACTACACGGGCCATTGGCCTTATCGCGTCGCGGGATCGGCCCGCGAGCGACTGAAGAAGATTCTTGGCGGAAGGAAGTAGCGCATGGATGTAAAAGCCCTGATTCAGAAGCAGCGAGAGATGTTGGAGGCGATCGAGCCCACCGAGGTGGAGGTTCTTCTCGGCGGTCGAGTGGTGACGGTGGTGATGCCATACGTGATGCCAGTTCCGTTCTCGGATCTCGCGTCGAAACACGCACCGGAGACTCCACTCGATGTTGCCCAGGTCGGTTTCTCGCTGGATGGCGTCGCCCGCAACTACCCCGACATTGTGATCCGGGATGGTGAGGATGAGGACGACCTCCTGACGGTGCTGAACAAGGCCGTGCATTACGGGTGGCCGGAGATGTACGACGTGTTGACTCACGATGACCGGGCAAGCATCCGGGCGAGCGTCTGGGGCACATACGTGTGGCGGTCACAGCAGGAGAAGAAGAAGCTGCAGGAGGTCGCTGATGAGTCCTGAACGAGTTGTCCGAGTTCGCCTTAGCGCGACCGTTGCGGAATACAAGAAGTCCATGGAGGAGGCCGCGCAGAAGACACGCGAGCTCGGCACCGAGGGCGAGAAGCTGGCGCAGACCAAAGCAGCGTTCAACGCGCTTGGCGCGGCGGGGCTCGCTATGGGGGGCCTCATCACCGCGGGTGTCGGGCTGGCGGTCAAGCGGTTCGCCGACTTCGATCAGGCGATGTCCGCGGTCTCTGCGGCAACGCACGGATCTGCCGACGAGATGGGGCAGCTGCGGGATGCAGCCATTGAGGCCGGAGCGTCTACGGTCTTCTCGGCGACGGAGGCCGCGAATGCGATTGAGGAACTTGCGAAGGCCGGCGTCTCGACGACCGACATCCTGCACGGCGGGTTGAAGGGCGCGCTGGACCTCGCGTCGGCCGGTGGACTTGGGGTTGCTGACGCCGCAGGAATCGCTTCGACGGCATTGACGCAGTTCGGGCTGAAGGGTGCCGACATGGCACACGTGGCTGACCTGCTCGCCGCGGGCGCGGGCAAGGCCATGGGAGATGTGACGGATCTCTCGGCGGCGTTGAACCAAACGGGCTTGGTCGCGGCATCTACGGGCCTCAGCATCGACGAGACGACTGCGGGTCTGGCGGCGTTCGCGTCGCAGGGCCTGCTTGGTTCGGACGCGGGTACGTCGTTCAAGACGATGCTGCAGCGCCTCACCCCGCAGTCCGCTGAGGCGCAGAAGATGATGGACCAACTGGGGCTCTCCGCGTATGACGCGTCCGGGCAGTTCGTGGGCCTGTCGGCGTACGCGGGGAACCTGCAGTCCGCGATGAAGGCGCTCACTCCGGAGCAGCGCAACGCGGCCTTGTCGGTCATGTTCGGATCTGATGCAGTCCGCGCCGCCACGGTCCTCTATCAGGAGGGTTCGAAGGGCATCGACGATTGGACGAAGGCCGTCGCTGACCAGGGGTATGCCGCCGATACCGCCCGCCGCCGTCTGGACAATCTGAAGGGCGACCTCGAGGCCCTGGGCGGGGCGTTCGACACGGCTCTGATCGAGACGGGCTCGCACGCCAACGACACGCTGCGGACGATGGTCCAGGCACTCACGGGTCTGGTCAGCATGTACGGAGACCTGCCGGCACCCGTGCAGGCGTTCACGACCGTTGTCGGTGGCGCGACCGCCGCAGTCTTCCTGTCGGGTGGCGCAGCGTTCACGGCGATCCCGAAGTGGCTTGAGTTCAAGGAAACAGTCAAGAACTCGTCACTGTCGCTCAGGGGTGTCGGGATGTCCGCGGGAGCCGCAGGACTCGCGCTTGGTGCCTTGTTCCTCGTCGTGGGAGAACTCGCGGCGAAGCAACAACGGGCTCGAGAGCTTGCGCAGTCATATGCCGACACGATCGCGGAGGGCGCAACAAAGGTTGGTGACGCGACCCGCAAGATCACGGTCGACGAGTTGAAGAAGGGCGGCGACTGGCTGTCCTTCAACTGGCAGTCTGCGTACGACGCAGCGGACAAGCTCGGTGTAAGTCTCGACACGGTCACCGACGCGGCGATGGGCAACCAGGACGCCATGGGCAAGCTCAAGCCGTACTACGACGCTCTGAGTGGCGATACAGCGAAGTTCTACGACATCGCTTCCAAGACCGGCATGAGCGCCGCTGAGACCCGCCTGGCACTAGAGGCGATGACCAACGGCATCGGCTCACAGAATGAAGCGATCAAGCGTGGCGTTGAGCTCAAGGGGCAGGAGAAGGCAGCCAACGCGGATGTCACGGACGCCACGAAGTCGGCCGGCGAATCGTATCTGGATGAGGCGAAGAAGGTTGACGAGCTCAACTCGCAGTTGACGCAGCTGATCGGGAAGATCAACGAAGCCAACGGCGTCAATCAGGATGCGATCTCTGCCAACGCCCGCTATCAGGATGCCCTTGCCGGGATCAGCCGCGAGGTTCAGCAGCAGCGTGACGAGTACGAGCGGACCAACGAGACCCTCGACGGGTTCTCCCTCTCCCTGGACCAGAACACTGCCTCGGGATCCGCGAATGCCGCGATGCTCGCCGATGTTGCCGGCGCGGCGCAGACTGCTGCGTCGAAGCAGTATGAGGTGGATGTCGCGGCGCAGGGTGGGGAGGTCGCTGCCCGCAACTATGCGGCCACGCTCGCAGATCAGCGGCAGAAGTTCGTCGACTCGGCAACAGCAGCCGGGTTCAATGCCGACGAGGTGCAGAAGCTCGCCGACAAGGTGTTCTCTCTCCCGCCCAGCAAGAGCGTGGATGTGCTCGCCAACACAGGACCCGCTCAGAGCTCGATCGATCAGTTCATCACCCTGAACGATGGCAAGCGCGTTCGAGTGTTCGTTGACGCGGAGGGCGGCCAGTCGTTCAAGGTTGGGTCGACGACCGTGTCTGCACAGGCCAACGGTGGGGTATTCAACGGCGGCGTGAAGGCTTTCGCGAACTCCGGGTTTGAGCCGGGGATCTACCCATACACACCCGGAGGGATCCACAAGTTCGCTGAACAATGGTCCGAGGCGTATATCTCTGGGGATCCTGCGCGTCGGGCTCGGTCTGAGCAGGTGTGGGTGGAGTCTGGCCGGCAGTTCGGGTTCTCCGACCCCTCTCGCGGATCGCACTCGGGTCAGTCAGAGACTCCCACCGTTCAGGTCTTCATCGGAGATGAGGAGATCACTGGTCGTGTTCGCGTTGTGGTGAACGACGCGATCGCCACATACGACACTCAACTGTCCCGTGGTGTGGGGCGGAGGCGTTGATCGCTATGCTCACGCTATGAACCGCACACTCGCCGCGGCACCACTGGCGCTGGTTGGGGCGCTCCTCTTCGCAGGATGCGCCCCAACCCCACCGGCAGCTACACCGACGCCCACAGCGACCGTAGAGCGCGCGATCGCAGCCGCCGACATCAAGACCATCGACGACGGGATCGCGTGGGCGCACGGCCTCGACAAGACCGTTTCCGCGACCGAGCTGAGTCACGGCATCAACGCCATTAGTGATCTCGTCCCGAAGCTCGACATCTGGTTCGCGACGAACAACAAGATCGGTCAGGCGCTCACCAAGCTCAACGCCGAGGTACTTGCTGCTCCAGCGAACGCCAGCTCCAAGGTTGATGGCCTCAACGACATCGTCAACGAGATTGAGAAGGCGATCGCGAAAGGCGACGCTCCTTAAAGGTGCGCGTTGGCAGCTTCTATGAGTCTGATCAGCTTTGTCACCTGAGCGCGGAGATCAAACGCCCACTCGTCGAACGGCTCCTTGGTCACCAGTTTTGCGATGGCAACCTTACTGGGCTTTGTGCCGATGCGATCTTCGCTCAGTGGATTGGCGTAGCGCTCCATCGCTGAGAGCCTTATCGGTTTGCCCCCTTTAGAGGTAGCCCGTGGATGCGTGGCTCTAATTGCCGTTTCCAAGCGCTCCTCCGGCACGTAATTCTCGATGGTGTACCCCGCTGTAATCCACACCATCCCGGTATCAGAGCTGTCATCCACGGCCGCCTTAACGCGAACCTTACTGTCGTTCAGTGTTGCCCGTCTTGACTTCCGGTCAGAGTCTATGACGATCGCCATGTATCGATTCAGCCGGCGGAGAGAGATGAACTCTTCGACTTCGTCGCTGTCTAGTGGTGAAAGCTCGCTGAGCAGGCTTCCTCCGTAGAACATGATCGAGTAGTGGAGGCCTTCGACGAACCGCTTCGGCGCCAGCTGATCAAGCCAGCTCTTGATGTAGATGCGGTCGGACGGACCCTCAACCCAGATAACGGCGTTCGACTGCACGAGGTCGGAGGGGCGGTACCCCAAGTCGCTCGCGATGCTTGCGTGCTCCTCGCTGGTCCCCGCTCGATGAATAGTGGATCCCTCAACCGGGTCGTGGTGCACGTGGAAGATGGTTCCGATCTTCGCGTCGAGGAGATGAGCTGAGTGAGTCGCGATGAAGTACTGATTGGTGGTCCGGTCGTGCAGGTATCGAAGCAACTGCCGTTGAAGGAGCGGATGCATATGAACCTCTGGCTCCTCGATACACATGACTGAGTTCGTCGTCACGGTCGCAGCTGCTGCAAGTATCACCACCTCGTGCACGCCTGTACCGAGGTTCTCTATCGGCAATGTCCGCCCGTGTTGCGTCACGTGAATCGTCGATAGATCGTGCGGGATGTCGATAGTGACGTCACGATCGTCAAGCACTGTCTGCACGAATTCTTGGATCTCGTAGAACTGCTTTCGATCGTCGAGCCTGTCGGTGGTGGGGTTCTGCAGCTGCAACAGTCTCAGCTTTATGTTCAATCCGTTCAGGTCGGGAGACTGATCATTGCGGTCCGATATCACGCGTGTCCCGTCAACGTAGACGGCCTCTGGAAGCACATCTACGAATCGACCGAGAAAGCGCACCAGCGACACGAAATTCACATAGTTGGAACCCGAGACGCTGGTCAGGACAGCATAGGCTAGGCCCGAGACGGTCGGAACATCGGACTCATCGACCAACACCTCGCCGCCTTTGCCTAGCCAGATGGCGCCCTTGATTCCCCCGCTAACCGCATCAGTCTCAAGGAGTCGTTCAATTTCTGTCGTCACGTTCTCGCCGTACTCGCGCATAAGCCCGTCCACCGGCAGGTGAACCTCGCGAGCGAACAGAGCCAGCGGCGCATGCTCCGCGTCGCCGTGCGGTCGATCATAAGGGCGACTCGGCTGCCCTTGACCGAGTTCGGCATGCAACGCGCGTAGCACGTTCGATTTGCCCGAGTTGTTCTTGCCAGCGATCAGGTTCACTTTGGTGAGCGGAGCAAGTGAAGCGACCCGAGTAGACGGGAAGCTGCGATAGCCGCGGAATGCAAACCCCTTAAGCATGTCTGCCATCTTGCCCGATTGGCGGGACGTAGGAGAGACCGAACTCACCGAGAGCCAGGTGGCCCCACGTGCCTCGGCTTCAGAGCATCAGGGCTCGGAGAGCATCGATCCGGTCGAGATCATCGTCAAACTCGGCGGCATCATCTCGACTCTTCACCAGATCGCCAAGGATGCCGTGGATCAACTCGATGGCCTCGCGAGCGTAGTCGATCTGATTCGGGATGACCGATGCGGCTATGGATTCAGCTTCCAGGGCATCGATCCGAGATTCGAGGTCTTCGTGCGTCATGGCGAAAGCCTAGACGCCACAAACCACCCGATGTCGGTCCCCTGTGCTTCGATCGAGGAACATCCATCACCATCACAGGAGATAACCATGGCGGAGACGATCTGGCGCGATGCTGAGGTCACCTACCCAGACTGGAACGGCACTGCACAACTAGACCAGCGCATGACAGCGCCCGGGATCGAGACGCTAATCGGCTTAGACCCGGACGAGTGGTTCGTCATCGGGTTGGACATCGGCGGCGGTGAGCACAAGCACGAGCTGAGGGTTGTTGCTGTCGCCCGGGAGCATGTGCCCGATGGTGGTGATGTTCTCCCTCGCATCGCCGACGCGAACGGTGGTGCTATCCCTGTGACGGAGTTCCTTGTGCATGATGTGGACCCCTATGAGATCCTGCAGCGGATCACGCACATGTTCGAGTTGAGGATGCGTGTGAGGGGCGCACGGGATCTGCCGATCAAGGTCACAGCCCTCGGCGATGTTCCCACACAAGACTGAATCGCCTATGCGCCGTCGATCTGAACGTCGAACGAATCGACGGGGACGTCGAGTGTGATGGCGATGTAGTCCTTCGCCACGTCGTGCGCTTCCCTGACGGTGCGCGCCTGGGTGATCCCGTCGATCTCGGGGATGGAAACCATCCACCACTTGCCCTCACGGTTGATGGTGACCTCGTAGGTCTTCACGCCTGGGCCTCCTCGATTCGATGCCATCGGTCAACATGCTGGACCAAGCGGAGCCGCTAGGCTCACGCCATGGATCCCGCCCTTGCCGCGTTGTGCGGAACCGTCATTGGCGCTGCGGCTACGGCCCTAGTCCCGTACATCACCATTAGAGCCCGTCGGCGCGATGAGACCGACGCTCGTCGTCGCGAAGACACTGTGGCCCTTCTCGACGCGGTCGTGCGATGGCTCAAAGCTCGACGCATAAACGACTGGCGTCTTGTTTCGCAGACACACTCTGAAGCCATAGTGGCGCTGGAACGGCTACTCATCAACGCGGACAAGCGAGACGTGGATCACCTTCAGCGCGTGACGAACTTCGTCTTCAATGCCGCCACCAAGGAAGACAACGTGCATCTCGGCGCTGCGAGCGCCGAAGCGATGTCCGAAGTGCTCCGGCGATGGTCTCGAGGCGATCTCAAGGGCATGGCAATCGAGGATGCGTATGGCCCCGCACTCGATATTCAGCTGGCAATGCAGCCGTCGAGCAGCTAGCGCACGATCGTAGCCCTTGAGCAGACGCTCCTCTATTGTGTCGCTTATGCCACAAGGCGGAGAGCTTGGGATCAAGACAGGCGAGTACTGGGCGTTCCGGCAGGGGACTATTCATCCGCTTCAGCGTGCCTTGATCCTCAACCCCGGGTTCCACTACGACGCCTACATTCGAATCCGGCTCATCGACGACCCGACTGTGCCCGAGCTCTGGGTCAGGCGAGCGCAACTGCCGTGCAAATGGGCTGAAGTGGAGCTCTACTTGCGAGACCATCCGGACGTTCCTCGGCACATGCCGACGCCGGAACCATCGGAACAACCGGATCCCGGCGCATTCCGTATGGCGTTCACCGCCAACGAGTTGCGGTCGATCATCCACGATGAGATCCACAACGCTCTCGGAGTGAGGAAGATCGCCTACACAATGCGGGAGGCCGCGACAGCGACAGGGGTGAGCGTCACCCTTCTTAACGCCGCAATCAAGAGAGGCGACCTGACCGCGAGCTATGCCGGCACGAAGCCGCTCCTGACGGTGCCCGAGCTGGAGCGGTGGGTGTCATCTTTTCCCAGCGAGCCCTGGCGGATCACCTATCGCTGAGGAACAATCGCACACATGAGCGCCGTACTTACCTCGAAGCAGGCCGCTGTGTACTGCGGCATGAAGGTTGGGACCCTCTACAACCTGATCTCGCTGGGCAAAGGCCCGAATCGCTATAAGCAGGGCAGCAGCAATGCCTTCTTCGAGGCAGACCTGGATGAGTGGATGAAGGGCCGGTTGGTTTTCGTCCCAGCTTCCGTTCCCAGGAACGGAAGCTAGTTGGTTCCGGTTCCTGGGACCCGGAACCGGCCTAAGTTCCCGGGAACTTACCGCGCCCTGCCGAGCCTGTGTTCCCGGGAACACAGGCCACTTCTAGTTCCCGGGAACCTGAAGTTGGACCTCGTGTTCCCGGGAACACGAGGTCCGCGTCACTTCCGTTCCCGGGAACGGAAGTGACGGAAATACGCCACCTGAGGTTCACTGGCTTGGTGTTCCCGGGATCACCAAGCCATCCCCAGGCAGTCCGCAGAAAGTCCGCAGAAACCGCATCCGGCGACAACACGCGCCACGAATTGCCATCGCTAGATCCGCGTAATCACGGGGATCGCCGATGCATACAACATGCACCAACGTCCTCTCAGAAGTTCGAGCTCTACTACGGCGTCTGAGCAGATTTCGCGGGAGACCTGAGGCTGGTCCGCCGGCCTCCCGCGAAAGCTCGAGAACCCGTCTCAGTGTCCCCCGGCTGAGGCGGGTTCTGTCGTGCGTTCAGGACAGCCGCCACGAGACAACCTGGACCGATTGGCACAGGCAATCGAGGTCGTGCCCCTGCGCAGTCCGAGCTGTGGGCGAAGGAGCTACGCCGACGATACGGGTGCGACGTACGCTGATGAGATGAGAGCTGTCCGCAGAGACCTCCGCGAGTATGACGTTGATGATCGAGCGCCGACCTATCTCGTTCGGGTCTGGGAGCCCCCAAAGCAACCGATGCAAGCCTGGGTAACGGATGACTGGGACGTGAATGATGCCGCGTCAATCGTCGAGGTTCTGGACTGGGCCGAGGCCCGAATTGCCGAGGGCCTCTTGACCGAAGTATTCGTGCGCAGCCCCGCCGGAGGGTCATGCATCCGGGTTGCTGGAGCAAGGCCGGAAGACACCAGAGTTGTAAAGGAAATTCCCCTTGTTCTTTAGATGAGTACTTGAGCAGGAATCGGTCGTTGGCGGGAGGCGACAAGTCCGGTCGTGACATAGCCCGGTTGGTGTCTCGAGATATCTCTACGCCGATGGAGTTGCCAGTCTCGGTGCCGACCAGGCCAGCTACGATCACCCAGTCGGGCATGCGGCCGAATCGGGCTCCGCCTTGGAGACACAGGTGAGCAGCGCGCGACCGCCGCACACAGAAGACTCGGGGCGAGGCGGTCGCGTGATCCAAGATCTAGCTAGGCCGCGCAGATCACCGGGTACCCGCCACCAAGGTTGAGGGCGTCGAAGTTTCCGAGACGCTTGCGCCGGTCGATTGCCGAGTCCAGGCTCCGTTGATGACTGATGTCACCGTCACGCTCCATCCTTCGTTGGAGATGATCGTGGGGTAGCCGCCACCCATGTCGACTGCGGTGATGCTTCCGCTTGTCTACTGCCCAGTTGCCTTGACGCGCGCACCGGCCTGCGCGGCTGAGCGTTCTCTGAGGCTTAGCGTTGCCCGGGGACTAAGGAGGACCGCGATGGGCCACGGACACGCACACACATCTTCAGCGCCTCAGGACGTCTCGGTCGCCCGCACGCCCAAACGGATACTGCTGACGATCCTGGTCATCATCGGAGTGACCACGATCGTGGGGCTGTTCCTCCTCTGGCCGACCGACGGCGCGCCCGCCGGTCAACGGTCCGGTGCGGCCCCGACTCAGGGGACGACCTATCCGACGGGCGAGATCGTCTCCATCACGCCAGAGTGCAGCGTCGCCCCGTCCGCAGGCGGCTCCGGCTCCGCCACCGGCGGGGTCGGATCGGGGGCGGGCACAGCAGCGGGACCCGGATCCGCTCCGTCCTGTGCGATCGCGAAGGTCAAGATCGATTCGGGCCAGCGGGCCGGTGACACGGTCACCATCATGCTGAACGGCCCGTTCGCGCACGCCGGGCTCCGTCCCGGCGATCGGCTCGAACTCATGGACGTCCGGCTCCCCACGGCCCCGGGCGTCGTGCAGCCGGGAGGGGTCGATCCCGGGATCTCGGCGTTCGGCGTCGTGCGAACCATCCCCCTCGCGGTGTGGGTGGGTCTGTTCGTGCTGATCGTGGTGGCCGTCGGGCTTCTCCGCGGCCTGCTCGCGCTCATCGGGCTGGTGTTCAGCGGAGCGATGATCGTGATGTTCATGCTCCCCGCACTGCTGCACGCGGGACCTGCGATCCCCATCGCGCTCGTCGCCTCCTCAGCGATCCTGTACGTCGTGCTGTACCTCGCCCACGGCGTCTCGATGCGCACGAGCGCCGCTTTGGCCGGAACACTGGCCGGAGTCGTCGTCACCGCGATCCTCGCGCAGCTCGCCGTAAGCACCACCCGGCTGAGCGGCATCGACGAGAGCGCCGGCTTCCTGGCGCCGATGGTGCCGCAGGTCGACTTCCAAGGGCTGCTCACGTGCGCGATCATCATCGCCGGGCTGGGTGTTCTCAACGACGTGACGATCACGCAGAGCTCCTCGGTGTGGGAGCTGAGAGCGGTCGCCCCCGAGCTGTCCCGCCGGCAGCTCTTCGGGCGCGCCATGCGCATCGGTCGAGACCACATCGCCTCCACGATCTACACGATCGTGTTCGCGTACGTGGGAGCCTCCCTGAGCGTCGTGCTCCTGCTCTACGTCTACAACCAGCCGATGCTCAACATGCTGAGTCTGGAGGACATCGCCACCGAGATCGTGCGCACCCTGTGCAGCGGCATCGGACTCGTGCTCGCGGTGCCGTTCACCACGGCCATCGCCGTCGCTCTGGTTCCTCCGCGATCGGCTGCAGATGACGGAGATCCCGCGTCCCCCGAGCTGCACGAGGACGATGCCGCCAAGGTCGAGTGGCTGCGCACGCTCCGCACGGTGGAGGGCCCGCTCTTCCCCGCCACGGATGCGAGGACCGCCGGCGAGCCGGCCTAGGTCGCCGTCTCCCCCGTCGAAACCACTGACGGCACCTTCGCAGCGCTCCCCGCCACAAGCCCCGGGAACGGCTCGCTCCACTCGTGCACGCCCGCACCCCCCTCGGCTGCGAAGCCCGAAGGCAACGACACCTCGGCGGTCACGCCCTCCGGGATCGTCGCGACCACTCGCAGCACGCCGTCCTCCACGCTCCACCCCGTCGCGATCCTGCCCTGGCGCGAGTCCAACGCGGTCTCGGCGAAGGTCAGCCCGATCGCGGGCGGCCGCGGCGCGATGCGCACGCGCGAGTGGCCCGGCGCGGCGGGTGCGAGACCCGCGACGACACGGTGCAGCCAGGTGGCGACAGCACCGAACGCGTAGTGGTTGAAGCTCGTCATCTCGCCGGGGTTGATCGTGCCGTCCGGCAGCATCGAGTCCCAGCGCTCCCACATCGTCGTCGCGCCCATCGTGACCGGATACAGCCAGGAGGGGCATTCCTCCTGCAGCAGCAGTCGGTACGCGGTCTCCAGGTGTCCGGTCTCCGACAGCGCCGTGAGGATGAACGGCGTTCCGGCGAAACCCGTCGTGATGACGTGCCCGGCCTCCGCGACGAGCTCCGCCAGCCGGTCTCCCGCGGCGGTGCGATCGGCTCCGTCCAGCAGCCCGAAGACGATCGCGAGCGCGTACACGGTCGGCGCGTCGCTGTGGATCCGGCCGTCGCGCACCCAGTGCTCCACGAAGGCGTCCCCGATCCGCGCCGCCAAGGCGTCGAACTCCGCCGCGTCGTCGTCGTGGCCGAGGACGCGTGCGGCGTCGCGCGCGATCGCGACGGAACGGCGCACGCACGCGGTCGCGACGACCGCGGGATCCGCCTTCGCCAGGTGCGGCGCGTCCGGCGGCGCGGTCGGATCGAGCCAGTCGCCGAGCTGGAAGCCGCCTTCCAGCAGACCCCTCGGAGACAGGGCTGCGCCCACACGGCGGACGTGCCCGGCCATCGACGCGTACTGATCCGCCAGCACGCCTGCGTCTCCGTAGGCCTCGTACACCGCCCAGGGCACCCAGCACGCTGCATCGTTCCAGAGCGCGATGACGAGGCTCGACCCCATCGCCGCGGCCATCGCGCCGATCTCCTCGTACTTCAGGTTGTCCGGCACGACGATCGGGATGCGACCGTCGGCGTGCTCCTGCTCGACGGCGAGATCGCGCAGCCAGTCGGCGAGGAACGCCTCCGTGTCGTAGAGATAGACCGCGGTCTCCGCGAAGGCGGCGAGGTCGCCCGTCCAGCCCAGCCGCTCATCGCGCTGCGGGCAGTCGGTCGGCACGTCCACGAAGTTGCCGCGCATGCCCCAGACGATGTTCTCGTGCAAACGGTTCAGGAGCGGATGCGAGCTGCGGAAGGTGCCGGTACGGGTCAGATCGGATCCGATCACGACCGCGCGCAGCGCTGCAGCGAGGTCGTCATCGGCGCCGGACCACCCGGAGACCTCCACGTACCGGAACCCGTGGAACGTGAGCGTGGGCTCGAACACGTCGTCGGCGCCGGACAGCACGAAGACGTCGGTCGCGCGCGCTCGACGCAGCGGCCGCGTGCCCAGCTCCTCCTCGTCGAGTACCTCGGCGTGACGCACCGTGATCTCCTGGCCCGCGATCCCCCGCACCGACAGCCGGGTCCATCCAACGAGATTCTGCCCGAAGTCCGCGAGCAGAGCGCCTGCGGGCGACCGCCAGACCCGGATCGGCGCGATCTCCTCCTGGCGGCGGACCGCCGGAGAGGTGTACGCGGTGAGGCGGGCGGCATCGAAGGGCACGACCCTCACTCCGCCCTCTCCTGGCACCGGAGCCGCGGCGAAGCGATCGCCCATCTCGACGCGTCGATCGATCCGCTGCCCGTCGTAGAGGTCATCGGCGGTCGTCTCGGTGGGCAGCGAGGTCCAGGTCTCATCGGTCCCGACCGTCTGGACGTGACCGTCCGCGAACAGGATCCGCAGTTCGACGAGCGCAGCGCGCTCCGCGCCGTACACCTCGCTGTTGCCGTCCCATCCGAGATGCCCGGAGTACCAGCCCGATCCGATGACCGCTTCGATCACCGCCTGATCGACCGATGAGCCGGCGAGCAATGGCGTCGCATCCCACTGCGCGTATCGCAGCCGCCACTCGTAGCTGGTCCAGCCCGGCGTCAGCAGGTCGGTCGAGACGAGCACGCCGTTCACCCGCACCTCGCAGACGCCGAGCGCGGTCGCCAGCACCTCCGCGCGCACCACCGCTCCGTGATCCTGGTCGAGCGCGAACACCCGGCGGACGGCGGGGGCGCCGTCGATCGGCCGGTCGGGGGTGATCATGAGGGCGGTGGGTGGGGTGGTCACGTGCTGTCCTTCTCGGTGAGTCGTCCGAAGCGTCGAACGGAGGGTCGGTGCCGGGCGGGAGGTCAGTGCTGATCGATCCAGTGGACGATCCGGCGGATGCCGTCCTGCGCGGCGGGCGTCCCCGGCTGAGCCAAGTAGCCGTGAAAGGTGTCCGGCACGGTCTCGTAGCCGGTCTCGACGCCGGCCGCTTGCAGCGCGACCGCGAACGCCGCCGACGATGCCCGCAGCTCATCGGATTCCGCGTCCATCACGAACGTGGGCGGCATGCGGTCCAGCGGACCGAGCGCCGGGAAGGCGACCGGATCCTCGTGGTACCGGACGCCCGCCCAGTTGAGGTTCAGAAGACTGACCATGCGAGGGGTGAAACGGAACGGCGGAGGCGTGCTCTCGAGCGCCGCGACGAGATCCTCCGGGAGCGGGGGCAGGACGAAGTGCAGGAGCGGATACGCGGCGACCAGAGTGGCCGGCGCCTGCTCCCCCGCCGCGATGAGCCTTCGCACCACGCCCGTGGCGAGATTCGCGCCCGCGCTCGCACCTCCCAGGTGCAGCGTCTCCTGCGTCGTTCCCAGTCGATCGACGTGGGCGTGCACCCACTGCCAGGCGGCGAGCACGTCGTCGGAGAGGACAGGGAAACACGTGCGCCCGCGCGCCTTGCGGTAGTCGACCGATGCGACCGCGATCCCGCGCGCCGCGATCGACATCGCCACCGCGTGCGCCTCCGGGGAGTCGAGCGTGCCGAACATCCAGGCGCCGCCGTGCACCCACACGAAACCCGCGCGCGGCTCCGCGTCGTCCCGGCGGTAGAGGCGCACCGGGATCGGCCCGCGCGGGCCCGGCACCGCGACGTCCTCTGTGACCACGGCCCCGAGCTCCGGCTCCAGGGCGATGAGTTCGGCACTCGTCGTGCTCTCCTCCGGCATGAACCGGGCTGCGGTGCGCAGCAGCATGCGCGCGAGCACCTGGTTCGCGACGGTGGGGCGTAGAGGAGGCGGGAGCACGCTCATCGCACTCGCCGGATCGGGAAGACGAGCAGCGCAGCGATCACGACGATCACGATCGCCACGATCCACAGCGCCGTGTAGCCGCCGGTCACCGCGACGACCACACCCGCGAGCAGGGGGCCGAGCGCCTGCCCGAGGTTGCCGCCCAGCGTGCTCACCCCGAGATCGCGGGCGGCCGCGTCCCTGTCCGGCAGCAGGTCGATGAACATGGCCTGATCGACCGTGAGGAACGAGCCGACCCCCACCCCGGCGATGACCCCCTGGATGAACAGGGCGGGCAGGGTCGGGCTGAGCAGCGGGATGAACATCGATCCGGCGATCAGGAACGTCGCGCCGATGACGAACGGCTTGCGCCGCCCGAGCCGATCCGACCACCATCCGGCGACGAGCAGTGCCACCACGGTCCCGGGGATCCCGGCCATCGCGAGCAACGGCGAGATCTGGGCGGCCTCGGCGGCGGAGAGTCCCGGCCGGATGTAGCTCTGCAGCATGTAGATGCCGAACGCGCCGGACACTCCGCCGCCGAACAGCAGCGCGACCTTCGCGATCCACAGCCAGCGGAAGTCTCGGTCCCTGAGCGCGACCGTGAACGAGGCCAGCACCTGTCGGAGAGTCATCGGGGGTACGACGAGGTCCCGTGAAGAACGATCCCGAGCGAGCAGGACGAAGAGCACGGTGAACACGATCACGGCGACGACGAAGGGGAAGTACGCGTCGAGTCCGATGATCGCGAACAGGGCTCCTGCCACGATCGAGCCGATCGCACCGCCGATGAGCGAGGAGAACCCGGACAACGCCGACATCGAACCGCGCTGTCCGGACGGCACCCTGTCGGCCACTGTCGCATTCAGCGGCCCGGAAGCGAGGTTCAATCCCAGCTGGGCGACGGAATAGGTCACCAGCAGCAGCCCGATCGTCGGTGAGAACCGCATCGCCACGAGCAGCGCGGCTCCGATCACCGCGCCCGCGATGATCCAGGGAGCACGCCGTCCCCAGCGCGAGCGCGTGCGATCCGAGAGGATGCCGGCGATGGGCTGGATGAGCATGGTCAGGATCGAGGAGACGACGGCGATCGACGACAGGCCGAGCGCCCGTGCCGCCTCGAACTCGGCGAGCAGCCCGAGCAGTCTGCTCTGGTCGGCGGTCGGAACCGTGCTCCCCGCATCGACCGCGTACTTGAGCGCGGTGAGGGACTGCAGATCCACGCCTGCGTCCGCACCGCTGAAGAACTGTCCGAACTCGATCTGCTGCACGTGCAGCGGAAGCAGGATGCCGCCCACCGCGCCCCAGATCGCCGCGATCGACAGCCCGGCCATCAGATAGCTCACGCGATAGCGGCGGAAGTGCGACCCGCGCCGGTACAGGGCCGAGGTCCCCGGCGCGGGAGCGGGATCTGGCGTGTCGGGGTTGCCGGGGACGAGCGTCGGGTCGGCGTTGACCATGGTGGCTCCAGGGGATCGTGCGAGCTCGATCGGCTCGACTGGCGACGACACTAACAGAAAACCATCCAGTTGGGTGGTTTTTCTTCCATGACCCGGATCCGCTGAGGTAGCCTCGAATCCGTGAGCACCGATCCCTCCCCCGCCCCACGGCGCTATCCGAAGGGCGAGGCGCGTCGTACGGCCATCCTGGAGGCCGCCCTCGAAGTGTTCGCGACCGCCGGCTACCGCACCGGCGGCCTGCGCGAGGTCGCCGCGAAGGCGGGGCTCACCCACGCCGGCGTGCGGCACTACTTCCCGACCAAGCTCGACCTCCTGCACGCGGTGCTGGGCTGGCGGGACGAGCAGGCGATCCGGCAGATGTCGTCATCGGAGGATCCCCTCGAAGTGCTGAGGCAGTGGATCGAGGCAGCCCGGTACAACCAGGGCGCACAGCGGATGGTCGAGCTGCAGGTGACGCTCGCAGCCGAGGCCACTTCTTCCGACCATCCGCTGCACGAGTACCTGCGGGAGCGCTACGACTTCGCCGTCGCCTTCCTCCGCGACACCTTCACCGCATTGCAGGCACGTGGCGACGTGGTCACGGGTGTGAATCCGGAATCCGCCGCGCGCACGCTCATCGCGCTGACCGACGGCGTCCAGACCCAGTGGCTGCTGAACCGGGACGGCGTCGACATGGTCGCGCTCGTCCGCGAGCAGATCCAGCGCCTCCTGACCGTGGAGATCTGACGCGCGGCGTCTCCCGCCGCGCGCCGTCCGACCACGGTCCGCGGCTGCAGGCGGCCTAGGCGCGGACCAGCAAGGCGCCGGGACGGATGCCGGCCCGGAACGAGCGCACCTTTCCGCGCTCCTCTCCATCGATCTGGAACGGCTGCGGGCGGCCGAGTTCGACGTCGATACTGCGCGCCGACGCGTGGCGCACCACGTCCGTGCTCGTCGTCTCTCCGCCGAGAAGCCGCCGCAGGCCGTTGTCCCAGACCACGGTGCGAACCGTCTCGAACCAGTCCGCGACGCCGTCCGCGCTGATCAGCAGGAGATCCAGCTGCCCGTCGTCCGGCACGGCGTCCGGCAGCAGTGTGATCCCGCCCTGGATCGTGCCGCAGTTGCCGATCATGAGCGTGTGGACGCGCGCACGATCACGGGGCTCGTCGTCGAGGCTCAGCTCCACCGGCACGAGTTCAGTGCCGGCCGCGGCGGCTCCGAGCGCCTTCACGTACGCGAGCCAGCCGGCCTTCGCCTTGAGCTCGTCATCGGTCTCCTCGAGCATGCGCGCGTCGAGGCCGAGGCCGGCCATCACGACGAACAGGTGCTCGCCCGCGGCGTCGCCGTCGGTCACCTCGATCGTGCCCACGTCGATGCGCCGGGGCTCTGCGGAGAACGCGTGCGCAACCGCAGCGGACGTCCCCGTCAGGGGCACGCCGAGATTCCGCGCAAGCAGATTGCCCGTGCCGTGCGGGAGGATCCCGAGCGCGACGTCGGTGCCCGCCAGCACCCCGGCCACCGCGCGGACCGTCCCGTCTCCTCCGGCCGCGAAGACGAGCGTGCATCCGGTGTCGACCGCCTCCTCTGCCATCCCCCGACCCGGGTCCTCCTCCGTCGTGTCGAACACCCGGATGTCGGCGTCGGGGAGCCGCTCCAGGATCGCCGAACGCACCTCGTCCTCCGACTCGAGCTTCACGGGATTGCGGACCACGCCGATGATCGTCATGAGTCCATCCTGTCTGCGCAGCGGCAGGAACGGCACGAGAAGCGCCCGTCAGCCGTAGAACAGCGTCTCGAAGACCTTCCTGGCTCGGCGCGTGACCCGCAGGTACTCCTCTTCGACGGCTGCGGCGGAGCGATCGGGATAGCCGAGGATCCTTCCGACGCCGTCGAGTTCGCGCGGGTCGGCAGGAAGCACGTCCTTCGTCTGTCCGGTGAGCAGCGTCATCGCCGAACGCAACCGGCTGGACAGCCGCCACGCCTCGCGCAGGAGTTCACCGGACTCCTCCGGCACGAACCCTGACGCCACAGCCACGTCCAGCGCCGCGAGCGTGGACGTCGTGCGCAGCGCCGGCACCGCGTGCGCGTGCTGCAGCTGCACGATCTGGATCAGCCACTCCACGTCGCTGAGCGTGCCGGGGCCGAGCTTGAGGTGGCGGCGCGGATCCACGCCCTGCGGCAGCCGCTCCCCCTCGACCCTCGCCTTGATGCGCTTGATCTCCCGTACTGAGGCCAGATCCAGCGACTCGGGGTAGCGCACGCGGTCGGCGAGCTCCAGGAATCGCTCGATCAGCTTGTGGCTGCCCGCGACGCCTCTGGCCCGCAGCAGCGCCTGCGCCTCCCAGGACAGCGACCAGCGGCGGTAGTACGCCGCATAGGCGTCGAGCGTGCGCACGAGCGGACCGTTGCGCCCCTCCGGGCGAAGGTCCGCGTCGAGGTCGAGCGGCAGGCGATGATCCGTGAGGTGCTCCCTGAGCCCGGCCACGATGCGCGTGGCGAGCTGCTGCGCCCGCTGCGGCTCGACGCCGTTCGCGTCGTACACGAACAGCACGTCCGCGTCGGATCCGAATCCGAGTTCCGCGCCGCCGAATCGGCCCATTCCGATGACGGAGAAGTCCAGGGCATCGTCCTCCTCCGGCACGACGTCGCGGCGCACGGCCCGCAGCGCGGCCTGGATCGTGGCGTCCGTGATCCCGGTCAGGGCGAGGGCCACGTCGTCGATCGTGAGCACGTCCAGCACGGCGCCCATCGCCGTTCGCAGCAGCTCGCGCCGCCGCAGGGCCCGCACCGAGCGCATGGCGTCGAGGATCGTGTCGTGCCGCGTCTGGATCGCCCTGGCCTCCTCATCGAGGGCCGGCCGCGATCGCGGCCGAAGCTGCACCGTGCTCTCCAGCCATGCGACGGACTCGGGGATCCACTCCATCAGTTCGCCGACGTAGCGCGAGGAGGACAGCACGCGCGTCAGCCGCTCCGCCGCGCCGGAGGAGTCGCGCAGCATCCGCAGGAACCACGGGGTGTCGCCGAGGCGCTCGCTGATGCGGCGGAAAGCGATCAGGCCGTAGTCGGGGTCCGTGCCGTCGGCGAACCAGCGGACCATGATCGGCATGAGGTGCTTCTGGATCGTCGCCTTGCGGCTGAGACCGGTGGTGAGCGCGCCGATGTGGCGGAGCGCGCCGGCAGGGTCGCGGAAGCCGATCGCCGCGAGACGGTCGTGCGCCTGGTCGGTGGAGAGCGTGCGCTCCTCCTCGGGCAGCGAGGCGACGGCGCTCAGCAGCGGGCGGTAGAACAGGCGGGTGTGCAGGTCGCGCACTTCGCGGCGCACGTCCTCCCACACGCCCCGGATGCCGCTCGCCGTCTCGGCCAGGCCCGTGGCGCGGCCGAGCACCCGCAGCGCCTCCTCGTCGCGCGGCACGAGGTGCGTGCGCTGCATCTCCCGCAGCTGCAGCCGATGCTCGATGAGCCGCAGGACCCGGTAGTCGTGCGCGAACAGCCCGGCCTCGGCACGGCCGATGTAACCGCCGGCGACCAGCGCGTCGAGAGACTCCAGCGTGCCCCTGGTGCGGATCTGCGGATCCGTGAGTCCGTGCACGAGCTGCAGCAGCTGCACGGTGAACTCGATGTCGCGCAGGCCCCCCGGGCCGAGCTTGAGCTGATACGGCACATCCTCCGGCGCGATGTGTTCGGTGACACGCTCGCGCATCCGCTGCACGCTCCCGACGAAGTCCTCCCGCGCCGCGCTCGACCACACCTTGGGCTGCACGGCGTTCACGTACGCCTCGCCCAGCTCGGGGTCGCCGGCGATCGCCCGCGCCTTGAGGAGCGCTTGGAACTCCCAGCTCTTGGCCCAGCGGTCGTAATACGCGACATGCGAGCCGAGCGAGCGCACGAGTGCGCCCTGCTTGCCCTCGGGCCGCAGCGCGGCATCGACCTCCCAGAGGGGTGGCTCCGCCTCGATCCCCGCGAGGGCCTGCATGGTCTCGCGCGCGAGGCGGGTGGCGATGTCGATCGCGCGGGATTCGGACAGTCGCTCCTCGTCCGCGGTGCCGGCGACGTAGATGACGTCGACGTCGCTCACGTAGTTCAGCTCGCGCGCCCCGGTCTTGCCCATCCCGATGATCGCGAGCCGGGTGAGGGCGGTCTCCTTGCGCGCGTCCGACGAGTCGCCGGCGACCGCCGTGCGGGCGATCGCGAGCCCCGCCTCCAATGCGGCGGATGCGGCGTCGGCGAGTGCCGCCGAGACGGCGTCCACGGCCTGGACCGGATCCGCCGCGGCGAGGTCCCACGCGGCGATCCCCGCGACCGCGCGCCGGTACGCGACACGCAGCCGCACGCGGTCGGCCGCGTCGCCGGCTGCGGCGAATCCATCCACGGCGCCCACGGCGGACAGCAGCGTCGCACGGAGCTCGTCCGCGGTCGAGAGCGCCTCGCGCTCCTCGCGCAGCAGCACGAGCTCCTCCGGCCTGCGCTCGAAGAAGCGGCCGAGTCCCGGTGAGGCACCGAAGACCGCCCAGGCGCGAGCGCGGGCCGCCTCATTGGACAGCACCGCCGTGACGGCGGACGGGTCCCGGCGGGCGACCCGGATGAGGCCTGCCAGAGCTTCATCCGGATCCGCGCTGCGCAGCGGCGCGATCAGCGTCGAGGGCGCGAGACCGGTGATCTCACCGATCTCATGCAGCCCCGCGGACGCGTCGGACAGACCGACGAAGCCGAGCCGCGCGAGCGCGGACAGGGAGAGCGAGTCGTCGAACCGGGGCACCGCGGTCCCCGATCAGAGCAGTTCGAGGTTGCTCTTGAGCTCGAACGGCGTGACCTGACCGCGGTACGCCTCCCACTCCTTGCGCTTGTTCAGCAGCACGTAGGTGAACACCTGCTCGCCGAGGGTCTCGGCCACGAGCTCCGATTCCTCCATGAGCTCGAGCGCGTGGTCGAGGCTGGCGGGCAGCGGCGCATAGCCCAGGGCACGGCGCTCGGCGTCGCTCAGCGACCACACGTTGTCCTCGGCCTCCGGCGGCAGTTCGTAGCCCTCCTCGATGCCCTTGAGCCCCGCGGCGAGCATGAGCGCGTACGCGAGGTAGGGGTTCGCGGCGGAATCCAGCGCGCGGTACTCGATCCGCGTGGACTGGCCCTTGTTCGGCTTGTACATCGGCACGCGGATGAGCGCGGAGCGGTTGGCGTGACCCCAGGTCACGAAGCTCGGCGCCTCGTCTCCGCCCCAGAGCCGCTTGTACGAGTTCACGAACTGGTTCGTCACCGCAGCGATCTCGTTGGCGTGCCGCAGGAGCCCGGCGATGAACTGACGCCCCGTACGGGAGAGCTGGTACCTCGCGCCCTCCTCGTAGAAGGCGTTCAGGTCGCCCTCGAAGAGCGAGAGGTGCGTGTGCATGCCGCTGCCGGGGTGGTTGTTCAGCGGCTTCGGCATGAACGTCGCGTACACGCCCTGCTCGATCGCGACCTCCTTGACCACGGTGCGGAAGGTCATGATGTTGTCGGCGGTGGTGAGCGCGTCCGCGTAACGCAGGTCGATCTCGTTCTGGCCGGGACCGCCCTCATGGTGGCTGTACTCCACCGAGATGCCGAGGTCCTCCAGCATCCGCACGGCGCTGCGCCGGAAGTCGTGCGCGGTGCCGCCCGGCACGTTGTCGAAGTAACCCGCGGAGTCCGCAGGAACGGGTCCCTCCGGGCCGAACTGCGACGACTTCAGCAGGTAGAACTCGATCTCCGGGTGCGTGTAGAACGTGAAGCCCGCGTCGGCCGCCTTGGCGAGGGTGCGCTTGAGCACGTGACGCGGATCGGCGACGGCCGGGCGCCCGTCCGGGGTGGTCAGGTCGCAGAACATCCGCGCGGTCGGGTCGATCTCGCCGCGCCACGGCAGGATCTGGAAGGTCGTCGGATCCGGCTGCGCCAGCAGGTCCGACTCGAAGGTGCGGGTGAGGCCCTCGATCGCGGAGCCATCGAACCCGATGCCCTCCGCGAAGGCCCCCTCGACCTCGGCCGGCGCGATCGCGACCGACTTCAGGGTGCCGATCACGTCGGTGAACCAGAGGCGGATGAACTTGACGCCGCGCTCCTCGATTGTGCGCAGGACGAAGTCGCGCTGCTTGTCCATCCCGCTCATCGAGCGCCGTCCGGGCCCCAGTTGTCCTCGGCCGCGTCCTCGTCGGCCCACGCCTTGGCGCGCTCCTGGAGCACCTCAGGGGCGCGAGCGGCTTCCTCGGCGGTGTCGAACGGACCGATCCGGTCGATCGACGGCGATTCCAGACCGTACTCGACCTCGCCGGTGCTGCTGTTGAACCAGTACTTGTTCTCGCCGGACATCGCTGCTCCTCCTGGGCCTTTGTCACGATCCTACTGGCGCGCCCGCGTCTCGCTAGGCTGTTGCGCATGGCAAAAGCGATCGGCGTGGACATCGGCGGAACCGGCATCAAGGCCGGCATCGTCGACCTCGAGCACGGAACCCTCGAATCGGACCGCATCAGGGTCCCCACGCCGAAGGGCGCGGCACCGTCCGACGTTCTCGTGGCCGTCAAGGAGGTGCTCACGACCCTGGGCGTCGAGGACTCGACCCTGCCCCTGGGCGTGGCCTTCCCGGCGATCGTGAAGTACGGCAAGACGCTGTCCGCCGCGAACATCTCCAAGGAGTGGATCGGCTTCGAGGCCGAGCAGTTCTTCGAGGACGGCCTGGGCCGCCAGATCCACTTCGTGAACGACGCCGATGCGGCCGGAGTCGCGGAGAGCCGCCATGGCGCGGCGCGCGACGCCCGCGGGCTCACGATCCTCGCGACGCTGGGCACCGGGATCGGCTCCGCCTTCCTGTACGACGGCGTGCTCGTGCCGAACACCGAGCTCGGCCACCTGAACTTCCGCGGCGAATCGATCGAGAAGTGGGCCGCGTACTCGGCCATGGAGCGCGACGAGCTGAGCTGGGAGGACTGGTCCGCACGACTGCAGGACTTCTTCTCGCACGTGGAGTTCCTGTTCAGCCCCGACCTGTTCGTGGTCGGCGGCGGCGTCTCCAAGCACCCGGAGAAGTTCATCCCGCTGCTCGATCTGAAGACTCCGATCGTCGCGGCGATCCACCGCAACTCCTCCGGCATCATCGGCGCGGCCTCGCTCGCGGGCGACTGACCCCTGCGCGCTCGACGGACGCGCACATCGAGAAAGGCCCGGATCCGCGCACTCGCGGATCCGGGCCTTCTTCGTGAGAGGAACGGGCCGGCCTGTACGCCGGGTTCTGTGCCGGGGCCCCTCTCGGGGCATCCCTTCGACGGTCATCTCTCTCGGCGACGCGTTGCCGCGCCGCTCCAGCGGCCTACCCGGGGACTCGGCGAGCCGCGTCAACATCCCCTGTCTGGCCTTGCTCCGGGCGAGGTTTACCTGGCGGGCCGTGTCACCACGGCCCCCGGTGGTCTCTTACACCACCCTTTCACCCTTACCCCTTGCGGGGCGGTCTTCTCTCTGTGGCACTGTCTCGCGGATTGCTCCGGGTGGGTGTTACCCACCGCCCTGCCCTGCGGAGCCCGGACGTTCCTCGGTGCGGTCTCCCGCCACGCGACCGTCCAGCCGACCCGTTCGACTCCAGTCTACGAGTCCTTGCCCGCGTCCTCCGCGATCCGCAGGTCGAGCGGGATGTCGATGTCGAATCCGGGGAACAGGCGACGGGTCGCGGCCTCCGCCGCGTCCTGCACCACGCGCGCGGCGTCGTCGGCCTGCTCGAGCGGCACATGCACGATCACCTCGTCGTGCAGGAAGAAGGCCAGGTGCGCGCGCCGCGCGAAAACAGGTCCGGAGCGCGGAGCCGGGTCGTGCGCGTCGGGGAGCGCCGACAGACGGTGCCGGATCTCGGCCAGCCACAGCAGCGACCACTCGGCCGCGGTGCCCTGCACCACGAAGTTGCGCGTGAACCGGCCGCGATCCCTTGCTCTGCTCCGCGCCACGCGCTCGTCGGAGCCGTCCGCATCCGGATCGCTCGCACGCGCCTGCGCGGCCGCCCACATCGCGTCGGGGCGGGGCGAGCTCCGGCCGAGGAGCGTCGAGACGACACCGCCGTCCTCCCCCGTCTTGGCCGCCGCATCCACGAGCGCCATCGCGCGAGGGAACACGCTCCGAAGCCGCGGACCGAGCTGGCCGCTGGGACCGGTCGTGGCGCCGTACATCGCGCCCAGGACGGCGTACTTCGCCTCCTGGCGGGTCTGCACCGCGCCAGAGCGCACGACGCCCTCGTAGAGGTCGGCGCCTCTCGCGGCGGCGGCCATCGCCCGATCCTTCGACATCGCCGCGAGCACGCGCGGCTCCAGCTGCGCCACGTCCGCGCAGACGAGCGTCCAGCCCTCATCGGCACGCACCGCCGGGCGCAGGCTCCGCGGGATCTGCAGCGCTCCCCCGCCGCTCGACGCCCAGCGGCCGGTGACCACGCCGCCGGTGAGGTAGATCGGTCTGAAGCGCTCCTCGCGCACCCACTCGGCCAGCCAGGACCAGCCGTTCGCCGTGAACAGGCGGGCGAGCTTCTTGTACGTCAGGAGCGGTTCGACGACCGGATGCTCGATCTCGCCGAGTTCCCAGCGCGAGGTGGAGTCGACGAGGATCCCGGCCCGGCGCAGCGACTTCAGCAGGCGCGGCGGGCTGTCCGGGTTGACGGTGCTGTCCTCGAGGGACTCCCCGATCGCGACCGCGAGCTCGGCCATCCGGATCGGCCGCGCACCGGACGCCGGACGCGGACCGAGTGCGTCGACGAGGAGCCGCTCGTGCACCGCGGTGCTCCACGGCAGGCCCGCCGCCGTCATCTCCTCCGCGACCAGAGCCCCGGTCGACTCGGCCGCGCACAGCAGAGCGAGGCGTCCGTCCGGCGCGCGACGCTGAGCCGCGCGCTGGCGGGCGTATTCGGCGAGCAGCTCGTCGATCTCCGCATACGGGTCGCCGGCGCCCTGCGACGAGACCTCGTGCAGGTCGAACAATGCGGGCGTCTCGATGGTCGTCACCAGCGGATCCGCTCTGACCCATCGCGATGAGGACGGGATCGGGTCCGCGAGGCTCGTCGTATCGCGGAGGATCGCGTGGCAGAGCAGCAGGTCGTGGGCGCGGCGGATCCTGATCCCGGCGGCGAGCAGCGGCGGATACACCTCGCGGAGATGCCGGACCACCCAGCGCGGGCTGGCGCCCGCCTCGAGGCGGGAGACCTCGACGGGCAGCTCGGACGCGGCGATCTCGTGCCTGCTCTGCTCCGACCCCTGCGCGTCGAAGAGCACCAGCGACCACGCGTCGGGCCGAGTCGACCGCCCCAGCACGATCTCGTGCGGAGCGGCCGATTCGATCATGTCTTCGAATCTACGCCCCCATCGCGCCCCGCACGGCATCCACGTCGTGCCGATGCCGATCTCCCGGGTGTGTCGGCATGTATCGCCCTCCGCGTGCTCCGCGCCCAGGGCGGTTAGCGTGGAGTCACCGGAGAGGAGTCCCCCATGTCCGACACATCCCCCTTCATCGCCCACAACGGCTTCGCCCTGCCCGCGCAGGGACTCGGCACCTACGGCTTCCGCGGAGAGGCCGGCGCGGATGCGGTCCGCAGCGGGATCGAGAGCGGATACCGGCTCATCGACTCCGCCTTCAACTACGAGAACGAGGGCGCGGTCGGCTGGGGCATCTCCGGGGCCGCCGTGGACCGCGCGGAGCTCATCGTCACCTCGAAGCTCGCCGGGCGCCACCACGCGCGGGACAAGGCGCTCGTCGCGATCGAGGAGAGCCGGTTCCGCCTCGGCGTGGATGCGATCGACCTGTTCCTCATCCACTGGCCGCTGCCGCGTGTGGATTCCTACGTCGAGGCCTGGCAGGCGCTCATCGAGGCGCGCGAGCGCGGCCTCGTGCGCCAGATCGGCGTGTCGAACTTCCTGCCGGAGCACCTGGAGCGCATCGAGGACGCAACGGGCGTGCGGCCGGTCGTCAACCAGATCGAGCTGCACCCGCGCTTCCCCCAGGAGGAGGCGCTGGCGTACCACCGCGCCCAGGGCATCCTCACCGAGGCGTGGAGCCCGCTCGGCCGGGCCGGCGACGTGCTCGACGATCCCGCGATCACGCGCGTCGCCGCAGCGCACGGCATCACGCCGGCGCAGGCCGTGCTGGCCTGGCACGCCGGCCGCGGCGTGGTGGCGATCCCGAAGGCGGCCTCCCCCGAGCATCAGGCGCTGAACCTCGCGGCCGCCCAGGTGCGACTGAGCGCGGAAGAGATCGCCGCGATCACGGCGATCGGCACGGCGGACGGACGCCTCTGGGGCGCCGACCCCGCGACCCACGAGGAGTTCTGAGGCGCTGCGCCGCGGGCTCAGTCCGTCGGCGCGGAGCTCTTCAGCCCGGACTCCTCGGTGCGGATCAGGATGCAGCCGCACTCGGGACAGGAGACGACCTCGTCGTCTGCGGCCTGACGGATGACGTTCAGATCGATCCCGGAGAGCACCATCCGGCACCCTTCGCAGGTGGCGCGGCGCAGCAGGGCCGCGCCCGCGGTGCGGCCCACGCGGCGCTGGTATTCGGCCATGAGCGACGGGGAGACCGAGTCCACGAGCGCGCCCCGGTCGCGGGCGAGCTGCTCGCCCTCGGTCGTCGCGGCGGCGATGAGGGCCTTGGCCTCCGCGGTCAGCCGCGTCCCCTCCGCCACGGTCTCGTCGATGAGCGCCTGCTGGGCGGAGACCGCCGCCTCCGCATCCTCGAGGCGGCCCATGAGCTCGAGCTCGGCGTCCTCCAGGTCGCTGATCCGGCGTCCGAGGCTCGCGATCTCCTGCTCGAGGGCCACGGCGTCCTTGGGGTTCTGCGTCGCGGCGAGCCGCTCGGCATCCCTGTCGCGGCGCTGCGCGGCGAGGGCCACGTCCGACTCCAGGCGCTTGAGCTCCGTCTGCACGTCGTCGCGCCCGCCGGACAGCGCGGTGAGTTCGCGAAGCTGCCCCTGCCGCAGCGCGGAGAGCTCGTTGATCCGCTCCCCCTGCACCGGATGCGTCCGCGCGTAGTCGGCCTGCACGATCCGGCGGTCGATGTCGGCGATGTCGAGGAGCACGATCTGGTGCGCGGGGTTGGCTTTCACGCCCCTAAACCTACGCCAGACGGGCGTGCCGCCGTGCGCGCGGGCGGTGTCAGGACAGGTCGCCGTCGACGTAGTACCAATGCCCGTGCTCTCGCACGAAGCGGCTGCGCTCGTGAAGCACTCCGCGGCCGTTCGTATCCCGGTGGATCGCTTCGAACTCCACGACGCCTTCGGCGTCGAACGGCCCTCCGCCGACCTTCGTGAGGATATCGAGGCGCAGCCAGCGCGCCTCGGGGTCGAGGTCGAGGCTCGTCGGCCGCGTGGAGGGGTGCCACGAGCGCAGCAGATACCCGGCATCGCCGATCGCGAACGCGGTGTACCGCGAGCGCATGAGACGCTCTGCGGTCGGCGCCGGGCGCCCGGCGAGGACCGGACCACAGCAGGCGTCGAAGAGGTCGCCGCTGCCGCACGGGCACCGCTGCGCGCCGCGTCCGGCGCCGGATCCATCGCTCATCGCCTCCAGCCTATTCGCTCACGGCACCCCCCTTCAGGAATACCCCTATGGGGTATATGGTTGAGCCCATCATGGACGAACGGACACCGCACGACGGCCACTCCGCGGACGGCATCGCGATGCGCGATCACGGAGCGGGACACGAGATGCACACCGCGACGGATCACGTGCCGTCGCACGACCCTCACGCGGATCACGGCGACCACACCGATCACGCGGGATCTCACGACCACGCCGGTCATGCGGGACACGCGGGTCACGGCGACCACGTCGCCCGGTTCCGCCGTCTGTTCTGGATCATGCTGGTGCTGGCGGTGCCTGTCGTCGCTTTCTCCCCCATGTTCGCGATGCTCGTCGGGTACCACGTGCCGGACGTGTTCGTGCTGCAGGCGATCCCTCCGGTGATCGGCACCGTGCTGTACGTCTGGGGCGGACAGCCGTTCCTGACCGGCGCGATCTCCGAGATCCGCGGGCGCCGCCCCGGGATGATGCTGCTCATCGCGCTCGCGATCACCGTCGCGTTCCTCGCCTCGTGGGGTGCCACGCTCGGACTCCTCGACCACGAGCTCGATTTCTGGTGGGAGCTCGCCCTCCTCATCGTGATCATGCTGCTCGGACACTGGATCGAGATGCGCTCGCTCGCGCAGACGACCTCTGCCCTCGACT
This sequence comes from Microbacterium azadirachtae, assembly GCF_000956505.1. Classification (GTDB taxonomy): domain Bacteria; phylum Actinomycetota; class Actinomycetes; order Actinomycetales; family Microbacteriaceae; genus Microbacterium; species Microbacterium azadirachtae_A. The sequence continues at coordinate 43,031 of NZ_JYIX01000023.1, forward strand.
CGCTCGCAGCGCTCCTGCCGGATCAGGCCGAGCGCGTGAACGGTGACGACGTCGAGCTCGTCGCCCCGGCCGACCTGCGCGTCGGGGACGTGGTGCTGATCCGCCCCGGAGGCCGGGTGCCGGCCGATGCGGTGGTCGTTGAGGGATCCGCGAACCTGGACGAGTCGATGATCACGGGTGAGTCCCGTGCGGTGCCGCGCGCGATCGGCGATCAGGTGGTCGCGGGGACGATCGCTACGGACTCGGCACTGCGCGCGCGGGTGACCGCGGTCGGAGACGACACGGCCCTCGCGGGTATCGGGCGGCTGGTCGCCGAGGCGCAGTCCTCGTCCTCCCGCGCGCAGCGCCTCGCGGACCGCGCGGCGGGCTGGCTCTTCTGGTTCGCCCTCCTCGCCGGCATCCTGACCGCAATCGTGTGGACCGCGATCGGGCTGCCCGATGCCGCGGTCGTGCGGGTCATCACGGTCCTCGTGATCGCCTGCCCGCACGCCCTGGGCCTGGCGATCCCGCTCGTGGTATCGATCGCGACCGAGCGCGCGGCGCGCGGCGGGATCCTCGTGAAGGACCGGATGGCCCTGGAGCGGATGCGCCAGGTCGACGCCGTACTGTTCGACAAGACCGGAACGCTGACCGAGGGTGCGCCCGCGGTGACCGGCATCGCCGTGGCCGCGGACTTCACCGAAGACGACGCGCTCGGCCTGGCCGCCTCGGCGGAATCCGACTCCGAGCACCCGCTCGCCGCCGCGATCCGCACCGCCGCCGAGAGCCGTGGCCTCGCCCGCGGCACGGTATCCGCATTCCGCTCCGAACCGGCGCTCGGCGTGCGCGCGATCGTCGACGCACGAACAGTCGAGGTCGGCGGGCCGGCGCTGCTCCGGCAAGCGGGGGTGACGGAGATGCCCGAGGCAGCCGGGTGGCGCGCGGAGGGCGCGATCATCCTGCATGTTCTCGTGGACGGCCGGGTGGCGGGCGCGCTCCGCCTCGCGGACGCGATCCGGGAGGAGTCCCGCGCCGCGGTGCGCGCGCTGCAGCAGCGCGGCGTCGACGTGGTGATGATCACCGGCGACGCCGAGGCCGTGGCCGCCTCGGTCGCCGCGGAGCTCGGCATCGAACGGTTCTTCGCGGGCGTCCGCCCCGAGGACAAGTCGGCGCGGGTCGCCGAGCTGCAGTCCGAGGGACGCACGGTCGCGATGGTGGGCGACGGGGTGAACGATGCCCCGGCGCTCGCACGCGCGGACGTCGGCATCGCGATCGGCGCCGGCACCGACGTCGCGATCGGTTCCGCCGGAGTCGTGCTGGCCAGCTCGGATCCGCGCTCCGTCGTCGCGACGATCGAGCTGTCCCGGGCCGCGTACCGCAAGATGCGGCAGAACCTGTGGTGGGCCGCCGGCTACAACCTGGCCGCTGTGCCTCTCGCGGCAGGAGTGCTCGCCCCGATCGGCTTCGTGCTGCCGATGTCTGTCGGCGCGATCCTGATGTCGGTCTCCACCGTGGTCGTGGCGCTCAATGCGCAGCTGCTGCGCCGGCTCGACCTGCGGCCCGAGAGCGTCGCCGCGGCGCCGGAGCAGCGCACGCGCTGATCCCCGGACGTCCGAACCGGGTCGGGCTCAGCGTCCGATCCGGTCCAGGGCGGCCGCCAGCCGATCGACCGTGCCGTCCACGTCGGCCAGCTTGTCCAGGCCGAACAGCCCGATCCGGAACGTCGAGAACGACTCCGGCTCACCGCAGTGCAGCGGTACTCCTGCGGCGATCTGCAGCCCCTGCTCGCGGAACAGCACGCCGGTCCGGAGTCCCGGATCCGTGGTGTGCACGACCGCGACGCTCGGCGAGGCGAAGCCGTCCGCGGCCACCGAGGGCAGGCCGCGTGCGGCCAGCAGGGCGCGCACGCGCGTGCCGAGATCCCACTGGGCGGCGCGCAGCGCGTCGAAACCGCGCTCGCGCGTCTCCGTCATGGTCGCGGCGTTGTGCGCGAGCGTGTCGGTCGGCATCGTGGCGTGATACGGAGCGCGCCCCGCGACGTACTCCTCCGAGATCCACAGCCATCGAGCGAGATCGATCGCGAAGCTGGACGAGGTGCGCGACATCACCGCCTCGCGGCCCGCGTCGCGCAGCATGACGTAGCCGGCGCCCGGGGATCCGCTCCACCCCTTCTGCGGGGCGCTCAGCAGGACGTCGACGCCGAGCGCCTCCATGTCGACCCACAGCGCGCCCGACGCGATCGAGTCCAGCACGAGCAGGCCGCCGACCTCGTGCACCGCATCGGCGAGGGCGCGCACGTAGTCGTCCGGCAGCAGGATGCCCGCCGCGGTCTCCACGTGCGGCGCGAAGACGACCTCGCTGCGCTGCGCGCGGATCGCGGCGACGACCTCCTCGATCGGCGCCGGCGCCCACGCGGACTGCACGTCGTCGGACTCGGGGCGGGCCGTGCACACGACCGTGTTCTGCGCGATGCCGCCGGTGTCGAGGATCTGCGACCAGCGGTAGGAGAACAATCCGTTGCGGACGATGAGGCAGCGTCGCCCGGTGGCGAGCTGCCTGGCCACCGCCTCCATCGCGTAGGTGCCGCCGCCGGGGACGATCGCGGTCGTCGTCGCACGGTAGGCGGCGCGCAGATCGGACTGCACGCTCTGCATGACCGACACGAAGCGCGCGGACATGTGGTTCAGGGAGCGGTCCGTGAAGACCACCGAGTACTCCAGCAGGCCGTCGGGATCGACATCGTCGTGCGGAAGGTTCATGCGCTCAGCCTGGCACACCGCCCCGCTAGGCTGGAGGGCACGCGCCTATAGCTCAGTTGGTAGAGCACGTCGTTTACACCGATGTGGTCGGGAGTTCGAGTCTCTCTGGGCGCACCCCGGTGTTCCTCGGCTGATCTGTCCCGCCGCGGAATGCGCATCGATCAGACGAGCCTCTTGCCCTCCGTCTTCGGCGCCCACAGCCAGGTGACCAGAGCGCCGAGGGCCAGCACAGCGGAGAGCCAGTACATCGACACGGAGACTCCCCACTTCTCCAGGCTGAGCGGCAGCAGGAACGTCCCGATCGCGGACGCGATGCGACTGGTCGCGTTGAGCAGGCCGACGCCGCTTCCCCGCAGGTGAGTCGGAAAGAGCTCGGGCGGATAGACCTGGGTGATGTTCGACGCAGCGGACATCACGAACGAGTAGACCACGAACGGGATGAGCATCAGCCACGGCGACGCCTCTGCGAAGAGCCCGAGCAGAGCCAGCATCACGGTCATGATGACGAAAGTCCAGAACGTGAACGCCTTGCGCGGGAATCGCGCGATCGCCCACAGGCCCGCCACGCCACCGGCCAGCAGGAAGATATTGATCAGCAGGTTCTGCGCGTTCGCGTCCGACACCTTCATCGCCTCGAGGATCGTGTAGACGAACGTGTAGATGGCGAAGTACGGCAGCACCTGGCAGCTGTAGAACAGAATCCCGAACCAGGTGCTCTTCCGGAGCGCAGGGCCGAACAGTTCCCGGTAGCTGCTCTTCTCCTCGACATGAGCCGCCGGGATGAAGATGTTCCCGGTCTTGAGGTACTTCTCCGCGATCGCCGCCGCCTCCTCGCCGCGGCCCCTGCTGATCAGCCACCCGGGCGATTCCGGCGATCCGATGCGCACGATCAGCACGAACAGTGCCGGAATGAAGCCGGACGCGAGCAGCCAGCGCCAGGTGTCTGGCCCGACGTTCACGTAGGCGCCGATCACGTTGGCGAGCACATAGCCGACCGTCCAGAGGACCGTCAGCGACGAGAGCATGAGTCCTCGGGACTTGCGCGGCGCGAACTCCGACAGGAGCGTCGGGCCCACGGCGTAGTCGGCGCCGAGGCCGAAGCCGATCAGCAGGCGCAGCACGAAGATCGTCTCGACGTTCGGCGCCCAGAACTGCGCCAGGGATGCCGCAGCGATCAGGATGAAGTTCAGGACGTAGACGCGCTGACGACCGATCCGGTCGCTGATCCGCCCGAGGATCAACGATCCGAAGAACAGACCGATCAGCGCCGAGCTCGCCAGCATGCCCTGCCAGAACCCGTCGACATGCCATTGCACCGCCAGCATCGGCAGCGCGCTTCCGATGATGCCCAGCGCATAGCCGTCCGAGAAGTTGGCGCCGAAGGTCATCATCGTGACCTTGAAGTGGAACGGCCCGAACGGGATCTGGTCGAGGGCGATCTTCCCTTCCGGTACCGGTTCCTGGGCTTCGTCGGTGATGGCGGAATTCATCAGCAGCTCCCTTGCCACAATGTGTTGCCATGTAGTGAAATTGCTCTTGTTCACCACATGAAACTTGGTGCCTGCCAGAATGTCAAGGCCCACGCGTCACGCGCACCGGCGGAAGGAGACCCCATGGTCGACGCGAATGAGCGACCGAATCGATCCTCCGCGCCCGCGGCGACGCCCGCGCGGGCCACGATCATGCTCGGCGATCGATCGCTGGAGCTCGACGACATCCGCGCCTTCGCGGATGATCGCGCACGCGCGGAGTACTCTCCGGCGGCGGGGCGCACGATCGCTGTCGCCCACGAGACTCTGCTGCGTCTCGCTGCGACGCGCCCGGTGTACGGACTCTCCACGGGAGTCGGGGCCCGCCGCAGCGTCGCGGTCGTACGGGATCGGGAGTCGTGCCTGCGTCTGTGGCGCAGCCACGCTCTCCAGTTCGGCCCCGCCGCAGACCCGGAGCGGGTTCGGGCGATGCTGCTCATCCGCGCCAACCAGCTCGCGCGGGGTGGATCCGGGGTCAGTCCCGCGCTCGCCGACGCCCTGCTCGCTGCGGCGACCCGAGAAGACCCTCCGACGATCGCCTTCGGCGGCGCGCTCGGCACGGGAGACCTTGGCGCGCTCGCGGCACTGGCGTTGCAGATCACCGCGGACGAGCCGACCGGACCCTTCGCCGCCTCCGACGGCCTCCCGTTCATGAGCAGCAGCGCCCTGACACTCGCCGACGCCTCCCTCACGCTCGTCGATCTCGATCGTGCGCTCGACGCGGCGGTGGCGCTCGGCGCCGCCTCCGCGCGTGCGCTGCGAACGACGGCCGAGCACTTCGCGGCGGCTGCGTTCGAGGACCGCCACTGGGCGATCCGCGACGCGGCGGCGCGGCTCGCCCCATCCGGCGCGGATTCCACCCCCCGCGTGCAGGATCCTTTCTCGATGCGCCTGCTGCCGCAATCGCTCGGGTCGGTGCGGTTGTCCTGGGAGCGCTGCAGAGAAGCGACCCTCGCCGAGGTGAACGGCGCGCACGAGAACCCCCGCGTATTCGCCGATGAGCAGCTGATCGCGCACACCGGCAACTTCTACACCGTCGACCTGGAACTCGCGTGCGGCACCCTGCTGCGCGCCCTCGCCCAGGACGCGAGCCTGCTGCTGGCACGACTCGGGCTGCTCATGAACCCTCGCTACACGGGACAGGCCGAGTTCCTCGGTGACGGGACCCCGGACGCGACGGGGGCGATGATGCTGGAGTACCTCGCGGCCGCGGCGCTCGCCGACATCCGAGATCTCGCGGCGGCGCACGGCGGCCACGGCGTGCATCTCTCGCTCGGCGCCGAGGAGCATGCTCCGTTCACGCCGCAAGCCGTGCGCCGGCTGCGGCAGGCGACCGAGAGCTACCGCACGATGCTCGCCTGCTTCGCTGTCGCCCTGCGTCGGCTGCCCGGCCTGGACGATCTGCTGGTCGGGCTGCCGGAGCAGCACGGCGGGCTCGAGGACCGCGACCTGAGCGGCGAGCTGGCCGACACGGTGTCCGTCCTGGATAGGATTCGGCTCGGTGAGTCGCATGACCGGACGGAGGGGCGTCGATGAGGACGACAGGACAGGGCGGGCCGGCTGCCGCGGAGGAGAAGGCTGAGGCGCTCGACTCGGGTGCCGGCCCCCGTTCCGTGCACAGGGCGCTGGAGCTGCTCACGACCGTGGTCGAGTCGGGCCCGCAGCCGCTCACCGAACTGGCGCGCGCGAGCGGTCTGCCCACGAGCACGACGCTGCGCTCTCTGCGCGCCCTGGAGCACTGGGGCTACGTCGCGCGCACGACCGACGGCGGATACGTTGCCGGTCACCGGTTCGCGCGCTCGCGCTTCGACGCCGAGCCCGCCAGCGCGGAGCATCTGTTCGAGCGCTCCGGCGAGGTGCTCCAGCGGCTCACCGATGGCAGCGGCGAGTCGAGCTACCTGACCGTTCGCGGCCCCGGACGCAGCTGCATCTATCTGCGCGAGGTGCAGAGCGACCAGCCGATCCGTCACGTCGGCTTCGCCGGATGGGCGGGTCGCACAGTGCAGATGGACGGTTCCGCGGTCGGCGCCGTCCTGGACGGCGAGACGCCGGACACCGGTTTCGTGACGCTGGGCGCGGTGTCGGCGCCGGACGCGACCGTCGTCGCGGCCCCGGTTCTCGACACCGAGGGCGCCATCGTGGCGGCGATCAGCATCGTCGGACCCAGCTTCCGCATGGGTGCGGATCGCGTTCAGGAGCTCGGCGTTCTCGTGCACGACGCCGCGCAGAACCTGACCCGCGCGCTCCGGTCCGATCCCTCCGCATCGTCGGCCGCCGACCTGGACCGCGGATAACCGGGGCCACCTCCGGGAGGGCTAGGCTGAGAGACGCGCGCTCTTGTGCGGAGTCGACAAGCCTCCCCCGCGTCGCATCCCGACTTCGTTGGCACGACCTGCCAGACAGACGAAAGGCCTCCTGTGACTGTTCACGACCAGGATCCGTACTCCCAGGGCCCGCTCGACAGCGATCCCGAAGAGACCAGCGAATGGCAGCAATCGCTCGACGAGCTCGTCGACGCGAAGGGCCACGGCCGCGGCCGCGAGATCATGCTCAGCCTGCTCAAGCGCTCGAAGGATCTGCACCTGGGCGTTCCGATGGTTCCGACCACGGACTACATCAACACCATCGCCCCGGAGAACGAGGCCGCCTTCCCGGGCGATGAGGACCTCGAGCGCCGCTACCGGCACTGGATCCGCTGGAACGCCGCGGTCACGGTGCACCGCGCGCAGCGTCCCGGCATCGGGGTCGGCGGCCACATCTCGACCTACGCCTCTGCGGCGTCCCTCTACGAGGTCGGCTTCAACCACTTCTTCCGCGGCCAGGACCACCCGTCCGGCGGCGACCAGATCTTCTACCAGGGCCACGCCTCCCCCGGCGCCTACGCCCGCGGTTTCCTCGAGGGCCGGATCAGCGAGCAGCAGCTCGACGCGTTCCGCCAGGAGAAGTCCGGCGCCCCGAACGGCCTGCCCTCCTACCCGCACCCGCGGATGATGCCGGAGTTCTGGCAGTTCCCGACCGTGTCGATGGGCCTCGGCCCGATCAACGCGATCTACCAGGCGATGACGAACAAGTACCTCGCCAACCGCGGCATCAAGGACAACGACTCGCACGTGTGGGCGTTCCTCGGTGACGGCGAGATGGACGAGGTCGAGTCGCGCGGACAGCTCCAGGTCGCGGCGAACGAGGGTCTGGACAACCTCACCTTCGTGATCAACTGCAACCTGCAGCGCCTCGACGGCCCCGTGCGCGGCAACGGCAAGATCATCCAGGAGCTGGAGAGCTTCTTCCGCGGCGCCGGCTGGAACGTCATCAAGGTCGTCTGGGGCCGCGAGTGGGACGACCTGCTCGCCCGCGACGCCGACGGCGCCCTGCTGAACCTGATGAACGTCACCCCGGACGGCGACTACCAGACCTACAAGGCCGAGAGCGGCGCCTACGTGCGCGAGAACTTCTTCGGCCGCGACGAGCGCGCGCTCGCCCTGGTCAAGGACTACTCCGACGACGACATCTGGCACCTGCGCCGCGGCGGCCACGACTACCGCAAGGTCTATGCGGCCTACAAGGCGGCCATGGAGCACAAGGGCCAGCCGACCGTCATCCTCGCCAAGACCGTCAAGGGCTACGGCCTCGGTCCGCACTTCGAGGGCCGCAACGCGACCCACCAGATGAAGAAGATGACGCTGGACGACCTCAAGCTGTTCCGCGACACGATGCACATTCCGATCACGGATGCGCAGCTCGAGGCCGACCCGTACCGTCCCCCGTACTACCACCCGGGACAGAACGACGAGACGATCCAGTACATGCTGGACCGCCGCCACGACCTGGGCGGTTTCCTCCCCGAGCGCCGTACGACCCACGTGGGGCTGAACCTCCCAGAGGACAAGGACTACGCGCTGCCGAAGAAGGGCTCCGGCAACCAGGAGGTCGCCACGACCATGGCCTTCGTGCGCATGGTCAAGGACCTCATGCGGGTCAAGGGCTTCGGCGAGCGGATCGTCCCGATCATCCCGGACGAGGCGCGCACGTTCGGGATGGACGCGTACTTCCCGACCGCGAAGATCTACAACCCCAACGGCCAGAACTACACCGCGGTCGACCGGGAGCTGCTGCTCGCGTACAAAGAGAGCCCGCAGGGGCAGATCATGCACGTCGGCATCAACGAGGCGGGCGCGGCCGCCGCGTTCACCGCCACGTCGACGGCGTACTCGACGCACGGCGAGCCGCTCATCCCGATCTACATCTTCTACTCGATGTTCGGCTATCAGCGCACCGGCGACGCCTTCTGGGCGGCCGGCGACCAGATGGGCCGCGGCTTCATCATCGGCGCCACTGCCGGACGCACGACGCTGACGGGTGAGGGCACGCAGCACGCGGACGGGCAGTCCCCGCTGCTCGCGTCGACCAACCCCGCCACGCTCGTCTACGACGCGGCATACGGCTACGAGGTCTCGCACATCGTGCAGGCCGGCATCGAGCAGATGTACGGCGGCACCCACCCGAACCCGGACGTCATGTACTACCTCACGGTGTACAACGAGCCGATGCGGATGCCGGCGGAGCCCGAGGACGTGGACGCAGAGGGGATCCGCAAGGGCCTGCACCGCATCTCGGTCGGATCCGGCGACGGCCAGCGCGTGCAGCTGCTCGCGTCGGGCGTGGGCGTGCCGTGGGCGGTCGAGGCACAGGAGCTGCTGCTCGCCGACTGGGGCGTGTCCGCCGACGTCTGGTCGGTCACCTCGTGGACCGAGCTGCGCCGCGACGGCCTCGCCGCCGACGAGCACAACTTCCTGCACCCCGAGGAGGAGCCGCAGACGGCCTACCTCACCGAGAAGCTGAAGGAAGCCCAGGGCCCGTTCATCGCGACGAGCGACTACATGCACGCGGTCCAGGACCAGATCCGCCAGTGGGTCCCCGGCGCGTACTACACGCTGGGCGCCGACGGCTTCGGATTCGCCGACACGCGCGCCGCTGCCCGTCGCTTCTTCAAGATCGACGGACCGTCCATGGTGGTCCGTGCCCTCCAGGCGCTGGCCGACCAGGGCCGCATCGACCGCGCCGTCGTGGGCCAGGCGATCGCGAAGTACGACCTGTACAACGTGAACGCCGGCACCAGTGGCAACGCCGGCGGCGAGAGCTGACCCGCGCGGCACGATGAGCAGACCTCCCGAGATGACCAAGGAGGAGACGCTGGCGTGGTTGCGCCGCATCTCCGGGGACCTCGCCACGGCGACCCTGCAGCGTCTCGAGGACTCGCTGCCGTGGTACGCCGAGATGCCACCGGCCCGACGCTCCGCCGTCGGGCTGGTGGCCCAGGCCGGCATCACCTCGTTCATCCAGTGGTACGACGATCCGACGTCGACGCCGTGGATCGCCGCGGACATCTTCGCCGCGGCTCCCCGTGAGCTGCTGCGCAGCGTCAGCCTGCAGCAGACGCTCCAGCTCATCCGGGTCACCGTCGAGGTGACCGAGGAGCGCGTGGCCGGCAACGGCCAGCACCTGCGCGATGCGATCCTGCTGTACTCGCGGGATGTGGCCTTCGCGGCCGCCGATGTGTACGCGCGCGCCGCCGAGGCCAGGGGCCTGTGGGACGCGCGCCTGGAAGCGCTCGTGGTCGACTCGATCCTCACGGGCGAGGCCGACGAGGAGCTGCCCAGCCGCATCGCCGCCCTCGGCTGGCACGGACACGGCGAGGTCTGCGTGATCGTAGGCACCACGCCGCCCCAGTTCGACGTGGATCAGGTGCGCCGCACCGCCCGCAAGCTCGCGGTCGACGTATTGATCGGCGTGCAGGGATCCCGGCTCGTGCTCGTGGTCGGACGCGCCAAGCCCGCCGCGGGAGAGGACTCCGCAGAGGGCGCGGAGCCCGAGGAGTTCTCCTTCGCCGAGATCGCCCGCACGTTCGAGCCGTCGTTCGGCCCGGGGCACGTCGTGGTCGGTCCCGCGGTCGCCGCGCTCGTCGACGCCGGGCAGAGCGCCCGCGCCGCGCTGGCCGGATTCGCCGTCGCGCGCGCCTGGCGCGGCGCGCCTCGACCCGTGGACGCCGACGAACTGCTGCCGGAGCGCGCCATCGCCGGGGATCCCCTGGCCAAGCAGACCCTCATCGAGCGGGTGTTCCGGCCACTGCACGACCACTCCACCGATCTCGTGACGACGCTGTGGAGCTATCTCGACAACGGCCGCTCGCTCGAGGCGACCGCGCGTGAACTGTTCGTGCACCCGAACACCGTGCGCTACCGACTGAAGCGGATCAGCGAGGTCATCGGCTGGGATGCGACCGGTCCGCGCGAGGCGTTCATCCTGCAGACCGCACTCGTGCTCGGCACCATCGGCACGGCGGATCCGGTCCGGCGCGGACTTCGTCCCCGCAGGCCCCGCTGACGTCCGCGCGTCCCTCACAAAATCCGGCGTTGTACGTCTTGAATAACCGATCTGCGGATTCTTGTGAGGGTTGAGCCACCGAATCCGGCCAATCGTTGGCAGACTGGGAACGTGATCGTCTTCGCATGCCCTGGACAGGGCTCCCAGACCCCTGGTTTCCTCTCTCCCTGGCTGGAGCTCGACGGCGTCGCCGAAGACCTCGCGCTCTACTCGGAGGCCGCCGAGGTCGACCTGGTCCAGCACGGCACCGTCTCCGACGCCGACACGATCCGCGACACCCGCATCGCGCAGCCGCTCATCGTCGCCGCCTCGCTGGTCGCGGCGAAGGTCCTGCGCGAGCGGGCCGGCCGCGGACCCGACGGCGTTGCAGGGCACTCGGTCGGCGAGTTCGCCGCCGTGTCGGACGCCGGGGTGATCCCCGCCGAGACCGCCATGCGCCTGGTGGGCATCCGCGGACGCGCGATGGCGGATGCCGCAGGCAGGACTCCGACCGGTATGAGCGCGGTCCTGGGCGGCGACGAGGAGGCGGTGCTCGCGCTGCTCTCCGACCTCGACCTCACCCCCGCCAACTACAACGGCGGCGGTCAGATCGTCGCCGCGGGCTCCCTGCCCGCCCTCGCGGCGCTGGCCGAGGCCCCCGTGCGCGGATCCCGAGTGATCGCGCTGCAGGTCGCCGGGGCATTCCACACGCAGTACATGGCCTCCGCCGTCGACACCCTGCGCGAGGCCGTCGCCGGCGTCGACGCCGCGGACCCGACGGTGACGCTCTGGACCAACAAGGACGGATCCGTCCTCGCCGAAGGCGCGACCGCGCTGGAGAACCTGGTGACCCAGGTCTCCTCCCCCGTGCGCTGGGACCTGTGCATGGCCTCGTTCGCCGACAACGGCATCACGGGCCTCATCGAGCTCACCCCCGCCGGCGCTCTCACCGGCCTCGCGAAGCGCGGCCTGCGCGGCGTCCCCGCCGTCGCCGTGAAGACCCCGGACGACCTCGACGCGGCGGCGGCGCTGCTGAACGGAGAAGCAGCATGACCACGCTCAAGCAGGCCACGGGCCCGGCGTACACCCGGATCTACTCCGTAGGCGCCGCCCGCGGAGAGAACGCCGTGCCGAACGACGACCTCATCGGCCCGATCGACTCGAGCGACGAGTGGATCCGTCAGCGCACAGGCATCATCACGCGCACGCGCGCGGTCCCGGAGACCGATGCGATCGATCTCTCCACCACGGCAGCGGTCGAGGCCATCGAGAAGTCGGGCGTCGCGCCCTCCGACATCGACGTCGTCATCGTCGCGACCATCAGCAACCCGAAGCAGACCCCTTCCGTCTCCGCGATCGTCGCGGACCGGGTGGGCGCGAACCCCGCCGCGGCCTACGACATCAATGCCGCGTGCGCCGGCTACGCCTACGCGGTCGCGCAGGCGGACGCCCTGATCCGTGCGGGCGCCGCGACCCACGCGCTCGTCATCGGCGCCGAGAAGCTCTCCGACGTCGTGGACCCCACCGACCGGAGCATCTCGTTCCTGCTCGGCGACGGCGCCGGCGCGGTCGTGATCGGCCCGAGCGACACCCCCGGGATCTCTGCCACCGTGTGGGGCTCGGACGGTTCGAAGGCCGACGCGGTCGGCATGAACCACACCCTCACCGAGTTCCGCGACGGGCAGGCCCCCTGGCCGACGCTCCGCCAGGAAGGCCCGACGGTGTTCCGCTGGGCGGTCTGGGAGATGGCCAAGGTCGCCAAGCAGGCGCTCGAGCAGGCCGGCATCGAGGCCTCGGATCTGGCCGCCTTCATCCCTCACCAGGCCAACATGCGCATCATCGACGAGTTCGCCAAGCAGCTCAAGCTGCCCGAGACGACCGTGATCGCCCGCGACATCGAGACCACCGGCAACACGTCCGCGGCGTCCATCCCCCTCGCCACGCACCGCCTGCTGCAGGAGCACCCCGAGCTCAGCGGCGGCCTCGCCCTGCAGATCGGCTTCGGCGCGGGTCTGGTGTTCGGCGCCCAGGTCGTCGTCCTGCCCTGAGCGGGCTGACGCGACCTCCTAGACTGTTCACCGGTTCTAAACCACCCATAGAAAGAGGAAATCATGGCTTTCAGCAACGACGAGGTCCTCGCCGGCCTTGCAGAGCTCATCACCGACGAGACCGGCATCGACGCCTCGGAGGTCGCTCTGGAGAAGTCCTTCACCGACGACCTGGACATCGACTCGATCTCCATGATGACGATCGTCGTCAACGCGGAGGAGAAGTTCGGCGTCACCATCCCCGACGACGAGGTCAAGAACCTCAAGACCGTCGGTGACGCCGTGAGCTTCATCGTCGCCGGCCAGGAGTGACACCTGCGGATGCCACCCCCGCGCTTCCGCGGGGTGTGGCATCCTCCTCTTCCGCACGCATCCGCTCCCGGATCCCCCACCCGCTCCCTGAGAAGGATCACGCATGACCAAGCGCATCGTCGTCACCGGCATCGGTGCCACGTCCGCCCTGGGCGGCACCGCCCCGGAGAACTGGGCCAACCTGCTCGCCGGCGTCTCCGGCACCCGCACCCTGACGCACGACTGGGTCGCAGAGCACCAGCTCCCGGTGACTTTCGCCGCAGAGGCCTCCGTCCGCCCGGAGGAGGTCCTGCCCCGGCATGAGGCGAAGCGCCTCGACCCGTCCGTGCAGTTCGCCATGATCGCGGCCCGCGAGGCCTGGGAGGACGCGGGTGCCCCCGACGTCGCCCCCGAGCGGCTGGGCATCGACTGGGCCACGGGCATCGGCGGGCTCTGGACGCTCCTGGACGCCTGGGACACGCTGCGCGAGAAGGGGCCGCGCCGGGTCATGCCGCTCACGGTCCCGATGCTCATGCCGAACGCCGGCGCCGGCAACCTGTCGCTGTACTTCGGCGCGAAGGCCTTCGCCCGCACCGTCGTGAGCGCGTGCGCCTCCAGCACGGAGTCGATCGCGAATGCGTACGAGCACCTGCAGGACGATCTCGCAGACATCGTGATCGCCGGCGGTGCGGAGTCCGCGATCCACCCGATCACGATGGCGTCGTTCGCGTCGGCGCAGGCGCTGTCGCGCCGCAACGACGACCCGCAGCACGCCTCGCGGCCGGGTGCCATCGACCGGGACGGCTTCGTCATGGGCGAGGGCGGTGCAGCTCTGGTCATGGAGACCGAGGAGCACGCCAAGGCCCGCGGCGCCAAGATCTACGCCTACGTCGTGGGCGGCGGCGTCTCCGCCGACTCGTACCACATCACCGGCAACGACCCCGAGGGCCACGGTGCGGCACGCGCCGTGGAGCAGGCGCTGGCGCAGGCCGGCGCGAGCCCCGACGAGGTCACCCACATCAACGCGCATGCCACGTCGACCCCGGTCGGGGACCCGAACGAGTACGGCGCGCTGAGGCGCGTCTTCGGCGACCGGATCGACGAGATCCCGGTGTCGGCGACCAAGGCGTCCACCGGGCACCTGCTCGGCGGCACCGGCGCGCTCGAGGCGGTCTTCACGATCCTCGCGCTGCGCGACCGCGTCGCCCCGCCGACGATCAACATGACCGAGCCGGATCCGGCCGTGCCGTTCAAGCTCTCGGGCGAGACGCAGCCGCTCGGCGACGGCCCGCAGCTCGCGATCAGCAACTCGTTCGGTTTCGGCGGACACAACGCGGTCGTCGCTTTCCGCTCCTACGACGGCTGATCCGGCACAGACGAGAGTCGCCCCGGTCGCTTCCTCATCGAAGCGGTCGGGGCGATTCTCGTTCTTTTCAGTTGTGCTGTTCTGTTATCTCTCCGGTTGCGGACCGGGGATACGCTTTCTCGGGCTCCGGGTCCTTGCTCTCCGACCCCCGATAGTCACGCCTCCTCCGATCCTCGTCCCTTCGTGTGATCCGGCCCTTCGACCGGACCACACGAGACCTATCCGACCCGCCTATCCGACTTTGTGAAGCCATACGACGCGGGCGTCGTCGCTCGCGTGCCGGAATGGCTCCAGCTCCTCGTCCCACGCGGAACCGAGGGCGACGTCGAGTTCGCGCTGCAGCTCGATCGGACTGCCCGCGGCGATCTCGATCGCGTAGCGGATCCGGTCCTCGCCGACGACGATGTTCCCGGCGGCATCGGTCTGCGCGTAGTGCACGCCGAGGTCGGGCGTGTGCAGCCAGCGGCCGCCGTCGCTCCGGGGCGTCGGGTCCTCCGTCACCTCGAAGCGCAGGTGCTCCCAGCCGCGGATCGCGGTCGCGAGGGCAGCGCCGGTGCCGACGGGGCCATCCCAGTAGAACTCCGCCCGGCGGGCACCGTCGAGGACGGGCTGCTCCGACCACTCGAAGTTGACGGCGCGCCCGATAGCGCGTCCGACCGCCCATTCCAGGTGCGGGCAGAGCGCGCGCGGTGCGGAGTGGATGTACACCACTCCGCGTGCTTGTGCTGTCGCCATGGTCTCTCCGTTTCATCAGGTGCGTCTTCCCCTACGACCTGATCCGCGAAGCACGGCGTTATGCGGTTATGCGCCCATTCTCACCGATCCTCAGCGAAATCACAACTGTGTAACTCATTGCGAAACGGCAACGGTCCCCGGCGCCGCAGCACCGGGGACCGTCTATAGGCCCTTCGACAGGCTCAGGGCCCGAGCAGGCTCAGGCCTCACTCATCGCGATCTTCTCCTGCTGACCCTTCGCGGCGTAGTACGCGGCGCGGGCGGCATCGCGACGCGCCTGCTCCTCGTAGCCCGCGTCCAGGATCTCCTGGGCGACCTCGTAGTTCGCCACGTCCTGGGTGCCGTTGTACTTCTCGATGTAGGCGTCCAGCTCGGGGCCGGAGGTCCACGAGGTGATCAGGCAGTAGCGCGGATCAGTGCCGTTGTGGGTGGCGGCGTGCCACAGGCGCTGCGTGTCGACGATCAGCTGCGCGCCGGCCGGAAGGGCGATGCGGTACTCGACGCTCGGGTCGGTGCGGTTCTCGCGCAGGACGAAGTAGCTGTCCTTGTCGTCGGTGAGGTTGAAGAAGCCGCGCACGACCCAACCGGTGCCGTCCGGGTTCAGACGGTTGTTGTCGTCCTGGTGAAGGTTGTAGAGACACTCGCCGTACGGCGTGGGCTGCAGCTCGATGACGCGGCAGCGGCCGACGTTCGCGCCCGGCTCCTGCGCGCGGCGCGTGAGGTTCGGGGCCTTGGCGGTCTGCTCGTCGATCCAGACGCCGTCCTTGTCCGTGCGCGGAGGCACGTGGTTCCAGAAGCCGTTGCACTCGATCTCGCCCTTGGCGGACGCGAGAGGCGCGAAGCGGGTGTCGCCGGACGACTTCCAGTCGTTGTACTCGATGTCGAGCCACTCCTTGGGGTCGAGCTCCTGGTTGTAGCTGTCGAGGACGACGAAGCCCTTGTCTTCGAGGGCGGCGGACTTGATGTATGCCATGAGCGAGTCATGTCCTTTCATAAAGGGGCCAGCACGTTTTAACAGGCCCTTCTTAGGACAGCCTAACAGCGCCGTTTCGACGCCCTCGGAAGGTGGGCCGTGAATATCCGGGGCCCGCCGGGGCCTGAATAGACTGGTCGGGGCAGCACGCGATCCGAGGAGAAGCACAGCAGCATGAGCACGGCCACCAACGTCGAAGCAACCGCAGTCTCAACGATCGAGTGGCTCTCCTCCCCCGCGACCACGATCGTCGTGCCCGTCTACCAGCGCCAGTACCGGTGGGACATCGGGGGCTGCGAGAAGCTGCTGTCCGACATCCGCGCCGTCGCGGACGAGGACGACGCCCACCGGCACTTCATCGGCTCGATCCTCTCCGCGGAGGACCACGCCCACCCCGACGCCGACCTGATCCTCATCGACGGTCAGCAGCGCATCACAACGCTCATGCTGCTCATCGCCGCCCTGCACCACGCCGTGCGCGACGCGGATCCGCAGTTCGCCGCAGAACTGGCGCGGGTGCTGGTGCGCCCCGACGACGCGAGCCGCACCAAGCTCCGCCCGCACGAGGCCTGGGCTGGTCTGTTCGAGTCCGTGGTGCTCGACCGGCGCAGCGCCGATCTGCCGGAGTCGCGCTTCGACGACAACTACGCGTTCTTCCGCTCGCAGGTGCACGCCGACGAGGCGCCGCGGATCTGGCGGGGGCTGCAGAAGCTCGAGCACGTCTCGATCACCCTCGGTGAGGCCGCGAACGCGCAGCAGATCTTCGAGAGCCTCAACTCCACCGGCGAGCCGCTGCGCGATCACGAGCTGATCCACAACTACATCCTCATGGGGCTGTCGCATGCCGAGCAGCAGCAGGTAGAGGAGGAGTTCTGGCTGCCGATCGAGCGCAACACCGGCGAGGCGATCGGCGCATTCTGGCGCCACTTCCTCATCATGACGACAGGCAGGGAGGTGTCGGTCGCCGGCGAGCACGGCGTCTACAGCGCCTTCCGCCACGAGTTCCCGCACATGGGCCTCGAGGATCTGCCCGCACAGGCACGCGTCTGGCGGGAGTTCTCGGACATCTACCGGATCCTCCTGGATCCGTCCCAGGAGCAGGATCCCGAGATCCGCCGGCAACTGGCCTACGTGAACACGTTCGGTCGCTCGACGTATCCCCTCGTCCTCAGTGCGTATCGGGACCACCGGCTCGGCGGGATCTCGAAGGACGAACTCGTGCAGACGCTGGAGCGCATCCAGTCGCTGCTGCTGCGCCGTGCCGTGGTCGGCATCCCGAACGACCGTCTCATCGCCCGGCTGTGCCGCGCCCGGTCGCAGGGGCCGGAGGAACTCCTGCGCGCCTTCGCCCGGATCACGCCCTCGGACGAGCGCATCCGGGTGGCGCTCAAGTTCACCGACCTTCCGCACGCACTGTACGTGCTCGGCCGGATCGAGGGCGTCGCGGATCCGCACGGCTTCGATGTCGAGCACATCGTGCCGACCGCTCCGCACGACGGGTGGTCGGGCGACGGCGTGCGCCTCTGGAGTGAGTACTCCGAGGACGAGCAGAACAGCCACCGCGCCCTCGCCGGGACGCTGGGCAACCTGACCCTGCTCGAGGAGCAGCTCGCGGAACGCGTCTACGGCGCGTCTTTCCCGGACAAGCGGGACGCCTACCGCCGGAGCCGCGTCGACGAGAACAGCACCCTGGTCGGGCTCGACTCCTGGGGCACCGCGGCGATCGCCGAGCGCACGGCGGCGCTCACCGACGCGTTCGTCCAGGTCTGGCGCCGGCCCGCGGTCGTCGAGATCGACGACGACGGACTCACCCCGATCCTCGACGCCGTGCGGCGACGGGGCTGGCCGACCGGCTGGGAGCGCGAGTTCGACTACGTCGAGTACCGCGGTGAGCGTTGGGAGGTCCCAGACGTGAAGTACCTGTTCAACCGGGTCTTCCGGCGCGGCTGGACCGACACCCGCGAGGCCCTCGACGCGTTCAACGCCCGCAACGGCGGTCCGATCTACGACGAGAAGGCGTGGAACGGCACCTGGGACGAGCTCGACGCCGACCACTTCCTGTACATGGGGTGGGACGCGAAATACATGATGAGCGCGGTGCAAGGCCTCTTGGAGGAGTCGGGCCTGGCCGCGGAAGTGTTCGTGAAGTACTCCTATATCGGGAATGTGATGTGATGACGATCTCTGCCGCCCCTGTGATCCGCCGCCGGATGATGGACCTCACCCTCGAGGAGCACACGCTCACCGTGCCTCTGGTGTGGTCTGATCCGTCCGACACCCGCACGATCGACGTGTTCGCCTCGGTCGTGTCGCGTGAGGGCGGCGAGGACCTCCCCTACCTGGTGTTCCTGCAGGGCGGCCCCGGATCCGAGGCTCCGCGCGCCCTGCATGCGCCGGCGGCACCGTCGTGGCTGGATCAGGCGCTCGCGCATCACAGGGTCGTCATGATCGACCAGCGCGGGACCGGGCGCTCGACCCCCGTCGGCGACGGCATCCTGTCCCGCGGCACGGAGGCGGTCGCCGAGCACCTCACGCACCTGCGCGCGGATGCGATCGTGCGGGACTGCGAAGCCATGCGCGCGCACCTGGGCGCGGAGCGCTGGAACGTGCTCGGGCAGTCGTTCGGCGGCTTCACGACCCTCGCCTACCTCTCCACGGACGCCTCATCGATCGACCGCGCGTACCTCACGGGCGGTCTCAGCACCGTGACCCGCAGCCCCGACGAGGTGTATGCGCTCTGCTACGACAAGATGCGCGACGCCTCCGAGCGCTACTACCGGCGCTTCCCCGAGCACCGAGAGCGCATGCGCCGCCTGGTGGATCTCGCCGCGTCCGGCGACATCGTGCTGCCGTCCGGCGAGGTGGTCTCGCCGTCCCGGCTGCGTTCGGCGGGATCGGCCCTCGGTATGAACGACGGCTGGCAGACGCTCTGGCAGCTGCTGGAGCTGGATCCCACGACCAGCGCGTTCCGCTACGACCTCGCTGCGGCGATGCCGTTCGGGGGCCGCAACCCGCTGTACTTCGTGTTCCACGAGTCCAGCTATGCCAACGGCCACGTCACCGGCTGGTCGGCCGAGCGTGTGGAGCCCGCCGACTTCGTCGAGGACGTCACGCTGTTCACCGGCGAGCACATCCGAAGCGACTGGACCGAGACGGTCCCGGCCTTCCAGCCCTGGCGCGACGTCGCCCTCGCGCTCGCCGAGCACGAGTGGCCCGCGATCTACGATCCGGCCGCACTCGCGGCGTCGGGCGCGCGCGGCGCCGCCTCGGTTTACGTGAACGACCCCTACGTGCCGCTCGAGTACTCGCTGGAGACCGCGGCTCTGCTTCCCGACCTCCGTCTGTGGGTCACGAGCGAGCACGAGCACAACGGACTGCGCGCCGGGCGCGTGCTCGAGCACCTCGTCGACCTGGCCCACGACCGCCGGTTCCGCTGAGCGACCTCTGCACGGGACGCGGTGCGCGCAGGCGATCAGCCGGCGCGCACCGCCTCGTACTCCGGGAGCAGCGCCTGCCAGCGCTCCTTCCAGGCGGGCGCAGGCTCCGCAGCGGACCAGCCGGAGGGATGCGCGCCGGCCGCGGATCGCAGGGAACGGCCGAGATCCTCGAGATGCACCTGCCAGCCCGCGGCGTGGAAGTGCAGCACGCCGACGCCGAGTCCGCGTTCCTCCACCACCAGCCGGGATTGCCGGCCCTCTGCGGACAGCCAGGCCTCGATCACGGTCTCCTCGTCGGTGCCCGGCTCCTGAGTGACCACCAGGTGGTGCGGCGCCTCGCAGACCTCGACCCGCATCGCCCCGGTCCACGTGCTCGTGAACGTGGCGTCCAGCATGCCCCCGACGCGGAAGTCGCCGGTCACCTGGACGATCCAACGCGCCAGCCGCGCGGGATCCGTGCACGCCTGCCAGAGGTCGTCCACGTCCGTGTCGTAGACGTCCTCGACGCGGATGGCGCCACGGGTGTCGTCGAGATCCCACATCGTCCCGGTCGCGATCATGTCCTGTCCTTCTTCCCTCGGGCGATCTCGGTGTGCAGGGAGTCCAAGCGCTGCACCCACAGATCGCGGTACTCCTCGAGCCAGTCGTCGAGGTCGACCAGCGCCTCCGGACGCAGGCGATAGATACGACGCTGCGCGTCCTGGCGCACGTCGACCAGGCCCGCTTCGCGCAGCACGCGAAGATGCCGCGACACCCCGGGCCGTGCGATCGGCAGCGCCTCGGCGAGCTCACCCGCCGTCGCCTCGTGATCGCGCAGGATGCCCAGCACGACACGGCGACTCGGGTCGGCGAGAGCCTGCAGAACGGCGTCCATGACCCGAATGTACCTCATCAGTTACGTACCTACAAGGGTACGTTCGAGTCGCGCGCGATAGCGACGCCGAGCGTGCTCGTCAACCCCGTCGCGATCGGATGGCGGACCTGCAAGCGTGTGACCCACGACACACACGAGAGGAGGCACGCAATGAGCGCTGCCGATCACGCGAAGAACGCCGCCGAGAAGCTGGGGGGAAAGATCAAGGAGGGGGCCGGCAAGGTCACCGACAATGAGGAGCTCGAGAACGAGGGCCGGATGGATCAGGCCAAGGCCGATCTGAAGGAGGCCGGAGAGAACCTCAAGGACGACGTGAAGAAGGCCGGCGAGCACGTCAAGGACGCGATGCACGACTGATCCCGCAGAGCGGCGCCCCGCCGGGTGCGGAGAACGGATCCGGTGGGGCGGGCGGGACGTGAACGCGCGATCGTTCCCACGGTTCCTTGTGGGTCGCGCGGGCGAATTCTGGTGGTCGTTCTATACGGCTTGGACCATGCCTATCAGATGGTCCCGGTCATCCCATGTCGAGGTCTCGATGAACCCGGTCTTTTTGTAGAGGGCGATCGCGCCTGCGCGCCACTCCCATACCGAGAGTCGGATCGTTTCGGCTTCGGTGCGCACCGCGTGATGGCGCGCGGCTTCGAGCAAGGACGTCGCAACCTGCCTGCCCCGATACTTCGGATCTGTCCACAGGCGTTTGATCTCGAGCCGTCGGTCGGCTGGCGTCGTGAGCACGAGACAGCCTGCGGCATGACCCGAGTGGCGCGCGATCAAGACTTCGTCTGAAGCAAACGCCGTTTGAGGATCAGTTACTTCCGCAAAGTACTTCTCTGGGAGGGCATCGACGGACGTGACCGGGACTCCCTTCTCGGCTTCTGTCTGCAGGTGGTAGTCCGTCAACAAAGCCGTCAGCTCTGTGGATTCTCTTAGGCTGTTCGGGTTCCACCGTGCGATTACGACGCTGCGCTGATCGGTCATGACGCCCATAATCGCACGAGGTCGAGCGCAGTCATGCTGCTGCGACCAGGAGCTTCGCAAGACGGTCGGCTGGGGTGTCCCAGCCTAGAGTCTTGCGGGGCCGGGTGTTCTCGTTCGAGCCGCGCTGCCAAGGTGAACTCGGTGTACCTCTGCCACGGAACCCTCTCCGCGCTCATTGCGCCTCCTGAAGCACTCAGGTGTTGCAGCGATCACTAGAACTCAAGTATCACGGGGCGGGGGTCTTCAGCTGTGAGCGGTAGCCGCGCCGGAGTGCAACATGCTGCACCGCCGCATGCACGTGAGCCAGAACGCCGCCGAGATCGATCATCGGATTCACATCGAAGCGCCGAAGGCGTGGGAGCAGACACCGCACGGCTCCCGAAGTTCCTCGCCCTGGCGCTCGCACGAGCTCCGAGATACCACCGCATCCCTCGCGATCGCGAGCGGCGGGCACGTCATGGCCGTGTATAGGACGCTAAGGCACGAGCCCGCAGCGCCGCGATGACGCTCGACACGTACGCCGATCTCTTCGACCCGGACCTCGACGACATCGCGAACATCTCGATGAGCGCAGGTCGAAAGCACGTGTTGGCACAGCGTAGGCGATCAAAGCGCCATAGAACCAATTGCCCGCGTCGCTTCACGGCGGCATGGCGATCGAACTCGGTGGGGCGGGCGGGACTTGAACCCGCGATCGTTGGGTTATGAGCCCACTGCCTTCACCAGCTTGGCCACCGCCCCGGATCTTCGAGACTACCGGTCCCTCGGGTCGATCGAGGACGCCTCGCGCACGCGGTCAGGCGGGCGTGGCCTCGCGATGCGCCGCCGAGTGCTCGCGGTAGACGCGCGCGTTCTGCCGGAGCCCCTCGCGCTCGGAGGCGGTGAGCGCCCGGCGGACCTTGGCGGGTACACCGGCGACGAGAGAGCCGTCGGGCACCTCCATCCCAGAGAGCACCAGCGCGCCGCCCGCGATCAGGCACTCCGCGCCGATCACGGCGCCCGAGAGCACCACGGCGCCCATCCCGATCAGCGAGCCATCGCCGATCGTGCAGCCGTGCACCACCGCGTTGTGACCGATCGAGACGTCGTCACCGATCACGACCGGGTGTCCCTGATCGACGTGCACCGAGACGTTGTCCTGCGCGTTGCTGCCTGTTCCGATCGTGATCGTGTCGGAGTCGGCGCGCAGCACCGCGTTGTACCAGACACTGGATGCCTCGCCGATCGTCACGGATCCGATCACGCGCGCTCCTGCGGCGAGGAACGCCGTGGGATCGATCGCGGGACGACGACCGGGCAGGGACAGGATCGTGGCGTCGTCACTCATACTGCGACCCTATCCGCCCTGTCCCCGCGCGCGGATCCGGTCAGCCGATCCCCATCGCGCTCTTGAGCGCCGCCGTGTACTGCGGCGCGAGGGAGTTCGCGAACGTGACGGTGATGTGGTCCTGGTCGCGGTAGATGTTCGCGCCGCCGACGACGGCGCGGCAGTTCTCGTCGTCGCAGAAGACCTTGGTGAAGTCGAGCAGCGTGACGTCCTTCTGGCCGTCCGCGGCCGCACGCAGCGGGTCCTTCTCGGTGAGCAGATCCGAACGCGCGCCGTCGCAGGCGCTCTGCGCGCGCGTGCGCAGGCACTTGTTCGGGTCGGTCTCCCACACCGGGTTGTCGACCACGGTGACCACGGGCGTGCCCTTCGACGTCTGCGTGGCCCACGCTTCGCGGTATCCGGCGACCGCCGCGTCGTAGGAGGATCCGTGATCCCCTGCCGCGTACGGCGTCGTGGAGAGCGCTGCGGTGAAGATCGCGTCGAAGTGCTTCTGCTCGAGCTGCTTCGCCACCGCCGCACGGTACTGCGTGCATGCGTCGCCGAACGCGCCGCCGGTGGACAGCGGCGTGGCGTTCCACGGGCAGGCGCCCTTGAAGTAGGTGGTGAGGTGCCATCCCTCCTTCTCCGCGATGCCCTGGAACGTCGTGAGCAGCTGATAGGCGTGGCTGTCACCGATCAGGGCGACCTGCTTGGCGTTCGGATCCTTGGATCCGAACTCGCACGAGACCGCGCGCGCGTCGTTGAGCTGGACGAAGCACTGCGACTGCTCGGGGCGGTCCACCCCCGCGAAGCCGGGGGCGGGCAGGATCTCGTCGGTCTTCTTTCCCGCGCAGGACTCGTCGAGGACGGCCGCCGCGCCGAAGCAGGCGGGCGGGTTGGCACGGAGCTCCGCGATGGCCTGGACGCCCTGCTGGTAGGTGCCCGCGTTCGCGGCCCAGCCGGCGCCGGCCGTTCCCGCGACGATCACCATCGCCGCGAGGGCCGCCCAGAGCGAGAGCCGGGGCTTGCGCGACGTCAGCGGCTTCCAAGTGCGCGCCGGATCCTCGACGAACTTCTTCGTCAGCCAGGCGAGCAGGAAACAGATGCCGACGAGCGCGACACGGTGATAGATCGAGAGGCCCCAGAACGGCAAGGACGGCGCGATGATGATGAGCGGCCAATGCCACAGATACAGGCTGTAGGAGATGTCGCCCGTGAAGCGCATCGGGCGGATCGCGAGGATGCGGGTGGGGTACCACCAGCGCTCGGTGTTCGAGGCCGCGATGATCGCCGCCGCCGCGAGAGTCGGGATCGCAGCCATGTAGCCGGGGAACGGCGTCTGCCCGTCGAAGCGGTAGATCACGACGAGCAGCACGATGATGCCGCCCCAGCCCAGGACGAAGCTGCCGATCGCGTTGCTCACGCGCAGGCGCGGGACGAGCGCGAGCACGGCGCCCACGCCGAACTGCCACATGCGGCCGAACGTCACGAAGTACGCCGGAGCGGGGTTCGTGATGGTGAACCACACGCAGAACACGAACGAGGCCACCGAGACCACGCCGATCGCGATCGCCGCCGCGCGCAGGCGGGAGCCGCGGAAGTACTTCACCGCGATCCATGCCGCGAACAGCATGATCAGCGGCCAGAGCACGTAGAACTGCTCCTCGAGCGAGAGGGACCAGTAGTGCTGCACCATCGTCGGGTCGCCCGCGTGCGCGAGGTAGTCGGCGGAGTTCAGCGCGAGGAACCAGTTCTCCACATAGAAGGTGGAGGCGACGATCTCCTGGAGTTCCGCGGGGAGCTGGGACAGCGGCGAAAGCACCGGGATCGCCGCGACGATCGCGCAGAACAGCAGGACGAGCAGCGAGGCCGGCAGCAGACGGCGGGCGCGACGGGCCCAGAACTGGCCGAGGTTCACCCGTCCGGTGGCGTTCAGCTCTCTCGCGAGGTGCGCCGTGATCAGGAAGCCGGAGATCACGAAGAAGATGTCGACGCCGACGTAGCCGCCGCTCAGCCGCCCAGGCCAGAAGTGGTAGAGCACGACGGCGAGGACCGCGATCGCGCGCAGACCCTGCACGTGGGGGATGAAGTTCGATCCGACCTTCTGCGCTGCGGATGCGCCCTGTGCATCGGAGCTGCGGAGTCGGCGCAGGGCCGCACGGGAGGAGGTACCAGCTGTTGCCACCTGACGAAGGTATCCCGGATCGCTGTGTCCTCCCGCCGTCCACGCGGCACACGCGAAGATCCACAGGGAAGGCAAGCCTTGCCGAAATACCGCGTGACCTGCGGGTTAGCGTTGCCTCAGCTTGCTTGCGGAACATTCTGAGCCGAGTAGCGTTGGGGTCAAGACATCAGCACGCACGGATCCGAATGATCACCGAGGAGACATCATGAGCAACGCCGAGACCATCACCGCAACCTCCGTCGACCCGACCGTCGCGGCCGGCGCCGCCCAGTTCCTGACCCCGGTCGTGCTGGGCCTGCAGGCCCTCACCGTGAACGGCAAGCAGGCGCACTGGCACGTGCGCGGCGCGAACTTCGTCGGCGTGCACGAGCTGCTCGACGTGATCGTCGACCACGCCGGAGACTTCGCAGACACCGCCGCGGAGCGCATCGTCGCCCTCGGCCTGCCGATCGACGCCCGCGCCACGGTCGTCGCCGAGAAGGCCGGGGCCACCCAGGTGCCCGCCGGATTCACCCGCTCGGACGACCTCGTCCGCGCCGTGATCGCCGACATCGACGCGATCCTCGTGAACGTCAAGGCCGCCGTGGAGGGCCTCGACGAGATCGACCTCACCAGCCAGGACGTGGCGATCGAGATCCAGCGCGGTCTCGAGAAGGACCGCTGGTTCCTCTTGTCGCACATCGCCGCCTGACACCGTCCGTCAGCGAAGGACCCCCGCCCTGTGTCAGGGACGGGGGTCTTTCTGCAGGTACGCGAGCACGGCCAGCACGCGGCGGTGGTCGGTGCCGGAGTCTTCGAGCCCGAGCTTGGCGAAGATCGCGGAGATGTTCTTCTCGACCGCTCCCACCCCGACGCTCATGCCCGCCGCGATCGACACGTTGCTGCGCCCCTCCGCCATCGCCTCGAGCACCTCTCGCTCCCGCGGGGTGAGACGGGTCACCGGATCCGGTCCCGTGCGCATCAGCTGCTGCACGACCCGCGGATCCAGCACGGTTCCGCCTCGGCTCACCTGCCGGACAGCCGCGGAGAGCTCCTCGAGCGAGGTGACCCTGTCCTTGAGGAGGTAGCCGACTCCGCCGTCGCCCGCGCCGAGCAGCTCTCTGGCGTAGACCCCTTCGACATACTGGCTGAGGACGAGGATGCCCACCTCCGGCAGCACCTCTCGCAGAGCGAGCGCTGCGCGGATGCCCTCGTCCCGGAACGTGGGGGGCATCCGCACGTCGAGCACGGCGACCTCCGCCGCGGCAGCCCTGGTGCGCGCCACTACGTCTTCGGCGTCGGCATGCGCGCCGACGGTCTCGAAGCCGGCCTCCGCGAACAGGCGCACGAGCCCTTCGCGCAGCAGGATCGAGTCCTCGAAGAGGATCACGCGCAACGGAGTCTGGTGGTCGGTCACGCCCTTCAGACTATGGGGCGTGCGATCGCGCCTCCGGCTCCTCCCCCGTTTCGCCGCTCGATCAGGCGGAGACGGGCACGGTCACCGTGATGATGGTCGGACCGCTCTCCGGGCTGTCGATGTGCATCGTGCCGCGGAGCCCCTGCACACGCTGGGAGAGGCCCTCTAGCCCTCCTCCGGGTCGTGGTGCCGCGCCGCCCCGGCCGTCGTCCAGCACGGTCACCCGCACCGCGGAGCCCTCCCTGACCGCCGTCACAGAGGCGCTGTCCGCTCCCGCGTGCTTGGCGGCGTTGGTCAGCAGCTCGGCGACCACGAAGTAGAGGTTCCGTGCGGCCTCGGGGCTCAGCGCCGCGGTGATCTCCGGCGCGACGTCGGCGCGCACCGGCAGCGCGCTGGCGGCCGCGAGTCCCGAGATCGCCTCGGCGATCCCCCGGTCCTGCAGCAGCGGCGGTGCGACCCCGCCGGCCAGCGCCCTGAGCTCGTCGAGCGCGGCCTGCGCATGGGCACGGGACTCCTGTGCGAGCGCCGCGACCGCCGTGGCGTCGCCGTCGGCCGCGCGCCGCTCCAGGGCGGCGAGATCCATCTGCAGGCGCACCAGGCGCTGCTGCGGACCGTCGTGCAGATCCCGCTCCAGCCGGCGCAGGCCCGCATCCTCCGCCTGCACGGCTGCGTCAAGGGAGGCATCGAGACCCTCGACCTGGGCGACGAGGTCGTCGGACTCCCACCGCCCGGTCAGCGCCGCAGCGACCATGCCGTGCAGGCGCACGAGACCACGGAGTACGAGCGGGAGGGTGATGAGGAACACGATCCCGACGCCGAGGTAGAGCATCGATGCCCACCGGTGCGGATCCGGAGACGGGTCGATCCCGCCGAAGATGTGCTGCACCGCCCAGGGCACCCAGATGTGCTCGGCGTTGCCGTCGGGGATGAACGAGGACCAGAACCAGTACGTGGGGCCGCCGAGGGACATCGAGACCCAGATCGTGGCGAATGCGAAGGTCACGATCGCGACGATCGGGCGCACGAGGAGCGCCGACAGTAGCGCCATCCAGTAGTGCGCGTTCCGCAGCGGCTGGGTGAGGCGTGCCCAGAAGCCGGTCCCTCGCGTGCCTCGACGCCAGTCGGGCGCCGGGATCGCGGGATGGCTGGTGATCCGCAGCAGCGCCCGCTCGGCCTCGGCGAAGCCGCGCGCGACGTAGAGCGAGCCCACCAGGACGGGCACGCCGATCACGAGCACCAGGGAACCGACGCCGACGCCGAAGACCGCCCAGGTGACGCCCATCGCCACGATCGCGAGGGGCACCGTCAGCAGGACCAGGAACAGCGCGTTGCCGGGGGCCGCGGCCCACGCGTGGCCGTAGCCGCGTCGGGGTGCGGCCGGCGGCGCCGAGAAGCGCGAGTCGAGGGGTCGCGTGGCGGTGGTCATCGAGGTCTCCTGTGTGATGCGTCTGAAGGCGCGGATCGGCGCCTGATACCACGATGCCGCGCCGGGGCCGCGCCCGACAGGGTGCGGGCTGCCGGATCCGTCGGGGGGTTAACCCCCGTACGTCACCCGCCCGCCGACGATCGTCGCCACCACCGGCATCGCCCGCAGTCCGCTCGCATCGGCCGTCGCGGGATCCGTGCCCAGGAGAGCCAGGTCCGCCACCGCCCCCGGGCGGATGCCGGCGTCGCCACTGGTCCCCCCACGCGCGCTCGCGGCGAGGGCGGTCTCCAGGTCGAGGCGCTCTTCGGGATGCCAGGGCGCGCGGTCGTCATCGGTGCGGAAGACGGCCGCGGAGATCGCCTGCCAAGGATCGAGGACCGCCACCGGCGCGTCGGATCCGAAGCGCAGCGTCGCCCCCGCGCGGTGCAGGGATGCGAGCGGGTAGGCGATCGCCGTCTGCCCGGCCCAGAGCGCGTCCGCCGCGTCCCGATCGTCGAGCGCATGCTGCGGCTGCACGCTCGCAGCCACGCCGAGCCGCCCGAACCGGGCGAGGTCTCCATGGCTCACGAGCTGGGCGTGCTCGATCGTCCCCTGCGCGCCGGTCGCGGCGTAGGCGTCCAGCGCCGCCGTGACCGCGAGGTCGCCGATCGCGTGCAGCGCGATCTCGAGTCCCGCCCCGGTGGCGCGCAGCAGCAGCTCCTGCAGCTCGGCGGGAGGCACGGTGAGTACGCCGTGGTTGTGCGGGTCATCGGCGTAGCCGTGGCTGCAGGCGGCCGTGCGCGTGCCGAGCGAGCCGTCGGAGATGATCTTGAGCGGCCCCGCGTGCACGAGGCCGTGCGGGTCGGGGGTCATGACCCGTCCGGTGTGCAGCCCCTCGGAGATCGCGCGGTCGAGGTCGTGCGGGTAGACCGCGTACTCGATGCGGTGCGTGTCGAAGCCGCGCCCGAGCCGGCGCGCCCAGGCCTCGGCGTTCCACGCCATGTCGAAGTCGACGAGTCCCACGACGCCGCGGCTCGCCGCGCGGCGCGAGGCCGCGAGCACCGCCTCGTCGGCGACCGCCGGATCCGCGGCGTTCAGTCGGCGGGAGATCTCGAACGCGTCCTCCTCGCGGAGCACGCCATCCGCAGCAGCCGGGAAGCCCTCTCGGCGGAAGGCCGCGGAGTTCAGCCACACGCTGTGCACGTCGGCGTTGATGAGGTAGGTCGGGACCTCGCCCGTGTGCTCGTCGAGCAGCGTCAGGTCTGGCCGATCCGTCCAGCGCACATCGCGGAAGCCGGTGCCGACCCTCCGCCCGTCCCCCAGCACGGCCGCGCGCGCCATGCGCGCCGCGGCCTCGACCGCGCTCGTCGTGCCGGAGAGGTCTTCGCGCTGCGCCGCGAGAGCCCACTGCACGGTGTGCACGTGGTGATCCCACAGGCCGGGGACGATCCATGCACCATCGCCGTCCCACACCTGCCCTCGCAGCGGGAGCGCCCCTGACGGGGCGATGTCGGCGATCCGGCCGTCCTCGAGGAGTACATCCACCGGGCCTTCCACGGCGAGCAGTCGGCGATCCGCGGTCGCGATGCGGACCGCGCGGATCGCATCGAGCTGCGCGCCGGCCTCCGCCGCCGTCACCGCGCGTCCGCCCGCGCGGCGAGGCGCGCGTCGTGGGCGCGCTGCATCTCGGCGGCCAGCGACGGGCTCGCGTACACGCCGTCGCCCTGCAGCTCGAGGATCACGTTCTCGATCACCTCGTCGGGCTTGTTCTGGCTGAGCTTGCGCTTGGCGGTGACGCGGGTCGGGATCAGCCTGAAGCCGACGGTGCCCGCCTCGAGACGGCGTACGAACGCCTCATCGTTCGGCGGGGTCCACATGCCGCGGGGGTCTGCGAGCCTGCCCTCGAAGTGATCCACGAGGTGGTTCAGCACGCGCAGGTTCTCCTCCCCGTCGAGCAGCTCCGGCACTCCGGACAGGTGCACCGCGACGTAGTTCCACGTCGGCACCGCGGCGACATCGCCGTACCAGCCGGGCGAGATGTAACCGTGCGGCCCCTGGAAGACCACCATCAGCTCCTGCGTCCCCAGCCCCAGGACGAGATCGTCCGGGCGTCCGACGTGGGCGACGATCGTGAGGTCGTCGCGCTCAGGATCGAGCAGGACCGCGTAGTGCGACGCGGTCATGCCGTTCTCGTCGCGGCCCACGAGCGTCGCCCACGGGTTGGCGGCGATGATCCGCCGCAGCTCGGCGACGTCCGTCATGGCGAAGCTCGGATTCTGGCGCATGGAACCATGCTATTCACCGCGGGGCGGAGTTGGCCGCTCCCGGAACGACGCGCGCGGCGGGCGTCGCGGGCGGTCACCGCGTGCGCGCGATCGTTCGGCGGCTGCGCGGTCGTTCGGCGGCTGCGCGGTCGTTCGGGGTCGGCATCGTCCTCCACAGACCGGCGTCAGACAGAGTTATCCCCTGTTTGGAATTCTGGCTTGATCTGGGGTTCGAATGTCGGTGGTGGCGGGGAGGATGGGGGTATGAAGACGTTGGATGCGATCGCGGCGCTGATCCCGACC
>NZ_JYIX01000024.1 GCF_000956505.1 Microbacterium azadirachtae
CAGGTTCCGGGGTTGCCGGGGGTTCCGGGGTTGCCCGGGGTTCCGGGCGTTGTCGTGGTGCTGGTGCCGCCCACCGCGATCGCGTTGCCGCCGATCGTGATCGGGGCCGTCACCGGCAGTACGAGCTGCGTGCCGCCGAGGAGCGACCCGATTCCTGACGTCGTCGGGCCGGAACCACCGCCGGAGCCGCCGGTCATGGGGCTGGATCCCGTGGAGGTGGCGGTGCTGCGGCCGAGGACCGCGATGGCATTGCCGAGGGCGGTGACGGGCGCGGTGACCGGTGCGACGATCTGGGTGCCGCCCAGGATCGAGTCGTCGCCGCTGGTCCGCGGACCGGTGCCCGCCGGAGCACTGCCGCCCGTCATGGGAGCGGATCCCGTGGAGGTGGCGGTGCTGCGGCCGAGGACCGCGATGGCATTGCCGAGGGCGGTGACGGGCGCGGTGACCGGGGCGACGATCTGGGTGCCGCCCAGGATCGAGTCGTCGCTGCTGGTCCGCGGACCGGTGCCCGCCGGAGCACTGCCACCGGATGCGGGAGCAGAGCCGCCGGCCGGCGCCGTGGTGGTGGCGGTGCTGTCGCCGAGCACGCTGACGGCGTTGCCCGTGACCGTGATCGGTACGTTCACAGAGACCAGCGCCTGGGTGCCGGAGAGGATCCCGTCGTTGCCGCTCGTGGTCGCGGCCGGTGCCGAAGGCGTTGCGGCAGCGGGAGCAGCGGCGGGTGCCGCGGCCCTGCTGTCGGATTCCCCGAGCACGCTGATGGCGTTGTCGGCCACGGTGATCGGGATGTCCACGGGGACGACCGCCTGCGTGCCCGATCCGACGCTGTCGTCACCGGATGTCGTGGCTGGTGCGGGCGCGGGCGCGGACGCGGCGGGTGTTGCCGGGCCGCTCGCTGTGGAGACCCCGAGGACTGAGATCGCATTGCCGATCACGGTGATGGGAGCCGTGATCGGCGCGACGACTTGTGTGCCGGATCCGATCCCGTCGTCTCCTGAGGTGTTGTCGGCCGCGTTCGCGGCCGTTGCGCCGAGCAGGGTGATCCCGCCGGCGATGAGCGTGCCCCAGAGGGCATGCTTCACGAAAGTGCGCATGATGCTTCTCCTGACTTCGAATCGTTGGGGAACGCGCGGGATCGCGCGTCTGCTGCTGCCGCGGAGGGCAGCCCGGATCGACTCAGTCGGGGGAGACGTCGGTGGCGAACACCGGAGATGCCGGCAGGGCATCGTCGGCAGTGCCGCCCGCCGGCACGGAGAGCTCAGGGGTGAAGGCCGGGGCGGCCGAGAACGTGGCGAACCACCCCGTCGAACCCCCGCCGGCCCCGGCGGAGGATGACGAGGTTCCCGTTCCCACGGGCGTCGCCCACGGATCGGGCGCGCTCGGAGATGTCGGCGCGGACGGGGGCGGTGGCACGGAGTGCGGAGGGCCGGCCGCGCGCAGGATGTCGCGGAGCGCGCCGGAGGATCCATCGATGGTCCGCACCGGTGGCCCGGCCGCAGACCCCGCGATCGCGACCGCAGTCGGCAGGGGCGCGGTCGACGCGGGTGCGAGCGGATCCGTTCCCGACACGACGGGAGCCGACGCGCCGCCGGTCTCCGTCGGCGGAACACCGGGCGGGAGCGCCGGGCTCAGGCCGCCCAGCACAGGAGCGAGGGATCCGGTGACGCGGTCGACGGCACCGCTGACCCGGTCGACCAGAGCGGGGACGCCGAGCTCCGCGGTCACGTCGCTCACGACGGGAACGGACGTGAGGGTCGCGACCACCGGGGCGGTGAGCGATGAGACGGGCGACGATGCGAGAGCCGACGACACGGGGGCGAGCGCATCCGGAACGGCGGTCGAGACCGCGCTTCCGAGATCCGTCACCACGGCCGCGACCTGATCCGCCGGAGCGGAGGCGACCGCATCCACGAGGGACGACCCCGCATCCTGCACGACTCCCGGTACGGCCGGGCCGCCATCGGACGCCGCGGGGGCGGCGGCCTGGACAGCGCTCTGCACGGGTGCGACGACTGCGTCCACGGTGGCGGCGACGGCGCTCACCGTGCCGTTGACGGTGGACGACACCGCGGAGGACGCGGTGCCCAGCAGCCCGCCGGCGCCATCGAGCGGCCCGCCCGTGTCGTCCGCGTGGGCCGGTGACGACCCGAGGAGCACGGAGAGCGCGGCCCAGCCCAGTGCGAGGCAGGCACCGGAGAGCAGACCGACACGGAGCCGGTGACCGGTCGAAGCGGTCACGTCCACGGTTACCTCCTCCAGAGCCCCAGAAACGTTGCGAGGACGACGTCGCTGGCGCTGACTGTACGCCCGACGACGGCGCGCGTCCAGGGGGTTTGCGATCCTCGCGCGAGGCCTCGCGAACGCGCGCTACTGTCGAGGCGTGGGGGACCACGATCCTTCGGCTCCCGGACTCGAACCAGAGGAGACCCCATGTCCAAGCAACCGATGGACGAGACCCGGACGCCCACTGCCCGGTGGTGGTGGATAGCCGGAGTGCTCACCTGGCTGATCCCTGTGGCGATAACCGTCATCGGGGCTCGGCCGCTTGCCGCACTGGGCGGCGAGTTGCCGGTGTACGGCCCCACCGACGCGGAGATCTCCAGCTTCAACCTCGGCAACACTCTCGCAGGAGTAGGCATCGCCGCGCTCGCCGTCTGGGTCGCGTTCGTCCTCGTGCTCGGCCGAGGTGGCCGCGCCCGCTCGGAGGCGAAGGCGGTCTTGGTCATCGTCGGCCTGGTGGTCGCCTTCGTCTGCATTCTCACCGCGTGGATGACCGGCCTGCCGGCGTCCATGCGATGACCCCATTGAGCACGTCCGCCGATTCCGCGTGCTCGGATGCGCGACGCCACACCCGCCGAATGGCCGACTTGACAAACAGGTGCGCGCGTGGGTGTTGTCCCCAAGTTGTACACATCCGACGATCTGCGGCGTGAACCTTAAACACGGAGTTGAAGCAGGATTCCATCCACAGGCTGGGGAACAAGAAAAGTGCAGGTCCTGATCGAATAATTAGTCAGAGATCGAGACCTTCCCCACAGTTATCCCCAGGTGTTCTGCACAGACACTCCAGAGTTTCCCGCAGACTCTCCACAGAGTTATCCACAGGCACTCTTGCGTGGGGAGAGGGGTGCTTCTAGCGTTATCGAGCATCCCGATGTCGGACCTTGGTGATGTGCTTTGTGCGGCGGGGGATCATCCCGCCCGGAGCGCGGATCTGACCGGGATGTGCTCGGCAGTCGGTGGAGAAGAAGGGGGCGCGCGTGTCGATCGCGGACATCGCGGAGGAGCGGCTCGGTTCAGGCCGCGGCCCCGAGCGGACCCCGCCGCACGACCTCATGGCCGAGCAGAGCACCCTCGGCGGCATGCTGCTGTCGAAGGATGCCGTCGCCGACGTGATCGAGTCGCTGCGCGGGGCCGATTTCTACATCCCCAAGCACGAGCTGATCTTCGACGCGGTGCTCTCCCTGTACTCGCACGGCGAGCCCACCGACGTCATCGCCGTCACCGACGAGCTCATCAAGACCGGCAACCTGTCGCGGGCCGGCGGGGCCGACTACCTGCACTCGCTGACCTCGATCGTGCCGACCGCCGCGAACGCCGGCTTCTACGCCGGGATCGTGTCGGAGCGCGCGATCCTGCGCAAGCTCGTCGACGCCGGCACCCGCATCGTGCAGATGGGGTACGACGGTCAGGGCGACGCCACCGACCTCGTCAACAGCGCCCAGGCCGAGATCTACTCCGTCACCGGCACCGAGACCGCCGAGGACTACGTTCCGCTCACCGTCGCGGTCGATGCCGCCGTCGAGGAGATGGAGGCCGCGAGCGGTCGCGACGGATCCATGACGGGCGTGCCGACCGGGTTCCGTGAGCTCGACGAGCTCACGAACGGCCTGCACGGCGGCCAGATGATCGTCGTCGCCGCCCGACCCGCGATGGGCAAGTCGACGCTCGCGCTGGACTTCGCCCGGGCGGCCTCGATCGGGCACAACCAGCCGTCCATCTTCTTCTCGCTCGAGATGGGCAAGGCGGAGATCGCCATGCGTCTGCTCAGCGCCGAGGGCGCCGTGCCCCTGCAGAACCTCCGCAAAGGCATGCTCGACCAGCGCGACTGGACGACCGTCGCCTCGACCCGCGGGCGCATCAACGATGCCCCGCTCTACATCGACGACAGCCCGAACATGACGCTCGTCGAGATCCGTGCGAAATGCCGCCGGCTCAAGCAGCGCGTCGGGCTGAGGATGGTCGTCATCGACTATCTGCAGCTGATGACGAGCGGCAAGAAGGTCGAGTCGCGTCAGCAGGAGGTCTCCGAGTTCTCCCGCGCGCTGAAGCTCCTCGCGAAGGAGCTGCAGGTGCCCGTGATCGCGCTCTCGCAGCTGAACCGTGGTTCCGAGCAGCGCCAGGACAAGAAGCCCGCGATCAGCGACCTCCGCGAGTCGGGCTCGATCGAGCAGGACGCCGACATGGTGATCTTGCTGCACCGCGACTCCGTCTACGACAAGGACGTGCGCCCCGGCGAGGCCGACCTCATCGTCGCCAAGCACCGTAACGGCCCCACCGCCACGATCCAGGTCGCCTTCCAGGGCCACTTCTCCCGCTTCACGGACATGGCCAGCGACTTCCAGGGTGGCGGCGGCGGCGACTTCCACTGATTGAGGACCCTTTGGATCCCTTTTTTGGGCGTTGGGACCTGGTAAGCGCAGCGGTAACCGTTGTGGCACGATCTAGCCATGCCCGGATCGCTCCACGCCCATGTCATCGATGGGACACGACTTCGCGTTGAAGTCGTCTCAGATCAGGGTGCGAAGCTCGCCCTGGTGGGGGACTTCGCGGATCTGACTCCGACTCTTGACGAGAGCGAGGTCGGCGAGGCTGCTGAAGGTCTGAGGAGCAATTCTGCCCTCCGCAGTAACATGTGGGCTTACGCGAAGGCATGGTACGCGGCCCGAGCGACTTCGAACGCGGACGCGCTGAGCCTGGCGGACCCCGAGGAGCAGAAGGCTGCCTTGAAGGTGCTGGAGAAGGGCCGCCGCATTGCACAGCGTCAGGCAGACGCCTACGCGAAGATCGCGCAGTGGATTGCGGACGTCGCTGACGATGTCTCGCTTCTGGACATTCAGACGGGATGGTGCTCGTCCTGTTTCACCAAGTCGGAGCATCGGAAATCGAACCGTCCGGCCGGCCAGTTGCCGGTCTACGTGTGCCAATCGTGCGGATCCGCGACTCTCCCTTGCGTCGCGATCGGCTGCGCCAACATGGCCGTACGTGAACGCGGTGCCATCAACGTCCCGCAATTCTGCGCCGAGCACAGGCACGATATCTCCGGCTTTGAGAAGGCGCAGGGCCCTTTCGGCGAGCTTCACGACTACGAGGAATACCTCGAGTACGAGAAGCCCAATCTCAACATGGGTGTCAAGATCGCGGTGGGCAGCGCTGTGGCGGTCGGGATCGCAATCCCGCTCGGCTTCCTCGCCGCGCCCGCCATCGGAGGGGCGATCGGCGGCCTCGGGTTGTTTGGTGGATACTCCGGCGCAGCCGCGACGGCACACGGCCTCGCGCTGCTTGGCGGCGGGAGCCTCGCCGCGGGCGGCTTGGGCATGGCCGGCGGAACTGCAGTTGTCGCGGCCGTCGGTGCGGCGGTAGGTGGAACGCTTGGCGCGTCAGTCGCGAACGCGTACCTCGGCGAAGACCGCTCGTTCCGCATCGAACTGCTCCGCCCGGGTAAGGGCGGCGTACCTGTCGTTGTGGCCAACGGGTTCCTCACTGACGGGAAGGGTGAAAAGTGGGGAGGTTGGAAAACGATCGTTGACGAGCGATACCCGGACTCGCCTGTCTATCGCGTTCACTGGGGTGCAAAAGAACTCCGTGACTTCGGTGTGCTCGGAGCCAACGTGGTAGGAACGGCAGGAGGTGCCCTTGTCTTGAGGGGGGCGGCGGCCGTTGCCAACCGGGCCGCCGCCAAGCTTCTCGGGAACGTCATCGGGCCGGCGATGGTCGCAGCTGACCTTGCGAAGAACCCGTGGCACGTTGCCAAGAACCGCGCCGACAAGACGGGCGTGATCCTCGGCGACTTGCTCGCGCGCACCACAGCCGACTCGTATGTGCTCATCGGACACAGCCTCGGAGCTCGAGCGATGGTCGTGGCAGCCGAAACCCTGGGTTCCAAGCCGGATGGGCCCCGCATCCAGTCCGCGCATCTCCTCGGCACCGCCGTAGGCGCGAAGAGCGACTGGGGGCGTCTGACCGCCGCTGTCGAGGACGCGGTCTACGGCTACCACTCGGCCGATGACAACGTCCTGAGGTACGTCTACACGGCCGCGCAGGTCGGAGAGGCTGCTGCTGGCCTGGGAGGATTCCGCCCGGAGTCCGACAAGCTGCAGAACGTCGACGTTACCGAGCATGTCAAGACGCACTTCGAGTACCAGGACAACGTCACTCTCGTGTGACGCCGCGCGATCGCACTTGACTGTCTCTGGTGAGGAAGCGCCGTCGACGCGGTATCACCGCGTCCCTCATCGCGTGATCGTGCGCCGACAGTGGGCCAGGATAGGTGTACGAGGCGCCATCGGCCTCGTTGAGCTGTCAGGAGTGCGCGCCGTTGGTCAATCACGTCAACTTCATCTGGAACATCGCCGAGTCTCTGCGCGGCCCGTTCAAGCCTGCCGAGTACGGCTTGGTGGTGTTGCCGTTCACGGTGCTGCGCCGACTGGATGCGGTGCTCGCGGAGACCAAGCCGAACGTGCTGAATGTCGCCAAGGCAACGGAGTCGCTGCCGGATGTGCTGCGGGAGCTGCGTCTGGCGGAAGCGTCGGGGCACCAGTTCTACAACACGAGCCCGTTCGATTTCGCGAAGCTCGTCGCGGATCCGCAGGACCTGCGCGCGAACCTGTCGGCATACCTTGCCGGGTTCTCCGAGAACGTGCGGGACATCTTCGAGAGGTTCGAGTTCGATAAGACGCTCAACAAGCTTGCGGAGAAGAACAAGCTGTTCGCGGTGACGGAGAAGTTCGCGCAGGCGGACTTCCACCCTGATGTCGTCAGCAACATCGATATGGGCCTCATCTTCGAGGAGCTGATCCGGTGGGCGAACGAGCGCTCGAACGAGACAGCGGGTGACCACTACACACCGCGCGAGGTGATCGCGCTGATGGTCCAGCTCATCTTCGCACTCGACGACGAGGCCCTCTCCAAGTCGGGGGTGGTTCGCTCGATCTACGATCCGACCGCCGGCACCGGCGGGATGCTGTCGGTGGCCGACGAGTTCCTGCACCGGATGAACCCGGGGATCCAGCTGAACCTGTACGGGCAGGACTACAACGACGCGTCTTACGCGATCTGTAAGGCCGACATGGTCATCAAGGGCCAGGGCGTGGAGAACATCGCTCTCGGCGACACGCTCACTGAGGACGCGTTCGAGGACAAGCGATTCGACTACGGACTCTCCAACCCGCCGTTCGGAGTCGACTGGAAAGACCAGCGCAGCTACGTCGACGCCGAACAACTGAGCCTCGGATTCAACGGCCGCTTCGGACCTGGAACGCCCGCAGTCAGCGACGGCGCCATGCTGTTCCTGTTGCACCTGGTCTCCAAGATGCGCAAGCCCGAAGACGGCGGATCACGCATGGCGATCGTGCTCAACGGGTCGCCGCTGTTCTCCGGCGGCGCCGGCGGCGGCGAGTCGAACATCCGCAAGTGGTTGCTTGATAGTGATCTCGTTGAGGCGATCATCGGGCTGCCGAAGGACATGTTCTACAACACCGGCATCTCCACCTACATCTGGGTGCTCAGCAATCGCAAGCCCGATGAGCGTAAAGGCCGCGTTCAGCTCATCGACGGCCGCGACATGTTCGTGAAGCTCCGCAAGGGTCTGGGATCCAAGCGCAACGAACTCTCCGACAAGGACATCGAGACCCTCGTCGGTCTGTACTCCGAGTACGAGGAGAGCGAGCACTCGAAGATCTTCCGCAAAGAAGACTTCCTCTACCGCACCATCACTGTCGAGCGTCCGCTGAAGCAGGTCTGGCGGCCCAGCGCGGACGCCTTCGAGACGGCACGCAAGCGCGCGCTTAAGCCCTTCGGCCGCACCCTCGCGGAGCTGGACCTCGTGTTGGACAGCCTCGCGGGCGACTGGGTGGACCAGACCGAACAGCAGTTCCGGGCCCGGGTTACCGAGCAAGCCGAGCGTTACCGGATCGAGATGCCCAAAGCCGCTCTCACGGCGTTGGGGAAGGCGTTCGCAACATCTGACGAAGGCGGCACGTTGGCGACGGACTCGAAGGGCAAGCCGCTCCCAGACCCCTCGCTCCGCGACACGGAGAACGTCCCGTGGGATGAAGACGTCGACGACTACGTGCGCCGGGAAGTGCTGCCTTATGCGCCGGATGCATGGGTTGACCGCGACAAAACCAAGGGAGGTGCTGAGATCCCGTTCACCCGGCACTTTTACCAGTACGTCCCGCCGCGTCCGCTTGAGGAGATCGACCGCGACCTTGAGGCCGTCATGTATGAGCTCCGGGTGATGCTCGTCGAGGTGGAGCGGTGATTAGAGGTCCGTGGTCCGACGGAGTGCCGGACACGTGGGACATCCGCCCCCTGCGGAGTGAGTTTCGTCGAGCTAAGACCCTCGGTGATGGCACCGAAGAATTGCTCTCTGTCTACCGTGACTATGGAGTGATCCCGAAGTCGAGCCGCGATGACAACTACAATAAGCCGTCCGAAGACATGTCAAAATACCAGCGTGTGTCGGCGGGGGACCTCGTCGTGAACAAGATGAAGGCCTGGCAGGGATCGCTGGGGATCTCCGCTTATGACGGGATTGTCAGTCCTGCCTACTTCGTCTTTAAGGCGACCGGGCACATCGATCCGCGCTTCGGCCACTACCTGCTCCGTAGTAGTGAGTATGCGGCCCACATGGCCGCCATTTCGTCTGGAATTAGGCCGAATCAGTGGGACCTCGATCCCATGCAGTTCGCCGCGACCCCGCTCCTTGTGCCCCCGTCCACCCAGCAGCGGGCGATCGCGGACTATCTAGATCGGGAGACGGCACAGATCGACGCGTTCATCGCGAAGAATGAGCAACTCATCGCCCTCCTCACCGAGCGCCGGGTTTCTTCCATGGTGGAGGCAATTGGTTTGCATGACACGATTCCGCTCAAGCGGCTGGTGCAACCAACTCGCCCCCTTACCTACGGGATTCTGCAGTGCGGTGCCCCAGTCGAAGATGGGGTCCCCTACATCGGGCCGTCGGACTTGCCTGGCGAGGGCGAGTCGCCGGATCTGAGCTCGCTTCGGCGGACGACCCACGAAATTGCGTCCGCGTATGGACGCTCAGTCCTCACGGGCGGCGATATCGTCGTGTCGATTGGTCCAGCATTCGGCCGCGTCGGACTGATTTCTGATGACCTTTCAGGCGCTAATCTCACGCAAGACACGGTCCGGGTGGCAACGGTGCCCGGAAAGATTGATGCGAACTATCTCGTTTGGGTTCTGAGTTCGCGGATCGCGGATGATTTCTGGGACTACCAGATTCTCGGTGCGACGTTCCGGAGGCTCAACCTCGGAACGCTTGGCGAGACACCCATCCCCTATCCGCCTCTTGCTGATCAGATGAGGATCGCCGACGAAGTCGCTCAAGTCGTCGCCAGGATTGATGACGCGATCGGAGTGGCGCAACGCACTATCGAGCTGGCCCGTGAACGCCGCGTCGCGCTGATATCAGCAGCGGTGACGGGCAAGGTCGATGTGGGAGACGCAGCATGACCGGCACTGCGGGGACTTATGGCGCTCACTTGGAGTCCGTGTTCGAGAACGAGATTGCACAGCACCTGGCGGCAAACGGCTGGCTCTACTCGCCGACCGACGCCGGCTATGAACGCGACCTCGCGCTGTTCCCAGAGGACGTGCTCGAGTGGCTCGCCGCGACGCAACCGATCGAGAGCACGAGGGTTGTCCGCCCCGGCGACACCGAGGCGCAGCGCGAAGCAGCGAGGCAGAGCATTCTCGCCCGTCTCGCCAAGTCGCTCGACAACGACCCGATGAAGAACGGCGGGACGATCCGGATCCTTCACGAGGGTTTCTCGATGGTGCCGCTGCACGGTGGTGCGGTGAAGTTCCGGATGGCCCAGTTCCGCCCAGCAACCTCAAATAACCCCGAGACTCTCGCCGACTACGCGAAGATGCGGGTGCGGGTGATGCGTCAGGTGCACTATTCGGCGAAGAACCCGAGCAAGGCGCTGGATCTGGTGCTGTTCGTGAACGGGATACCCGTCGCGACCGTGGAGCTGAAGACCGACTTCACGCAGCCGATCAGCAACGCGGTCAACCAATACCGGTTCGATCGGAACCCTGCAGGCGAGTCGCTGTTCGCGTTCGCGAAGCGGTCGCTCGTGCACTTCGTGGTCTCGAACAACGAAGTGCGGATGACGACGAAACTCGATGGTGCCGCTACGCGCTTCCTCCCGTTCAACCGGGGCAATGACGACGGCGCAGGGAATCCGCCGAACCCCGCGGGCTCCGCGTCGTCGTACTTCTGGGAGGAGATCCTGCAGCGCGACACCTGGCTCCAGGTGCTCGGCTCGTTCGTGCACCTGCAGGTCGAGGTCGACGTGGATCCCGACACCGGCAAGAAGACCCGCACAGAGAAGGTGCTGTTCCCGCGCTATCACCAGTGGCGGGCCGTGAACCGGCTGGTCGCCGCGGCGCGGACCGAGGGCGCCGGGCACCGCTACCTGGTGCAGCACTCTGCCGGATCCGGCAAGACGAACTCGATAGCATGGCTCGCACATCGCCTCTCGAATCTGCACGACGAGCAGAACGAGAAGGTGTTCGACACGGTCGTGGTCGTCACCGACCGGACGGTTCTGGACAAGCAGCTGCAGGACGCAATCGGTCAGTTCGAGAAGCACGCGGGCGTTGTCCAGTCGATCACCCGCGACGGTGGCGAGTCGAAGTCAACAGAGCTCGCCGCGGCGCTGTCGGGCGGGAAGCAGATCGTGATCGTCACGATCCAGACGTTCGAGGCGCTGATCACAACGATCCAGTCCAAGCCCGAATTGCAGGGTCGCCGGTTCGCGGTGATCGCGGACGAGGCGCATTCGTCGCAGACAGGATCTACTGCGGGCGCGCTGACCAAGGTACTGTCGCCGCAGGAGCAGAAAGCGGTCGCTGAGGGTGCGCCGATCGACTCGGAGGCGTATCTGCAGTGGGCGATGGAGGTGACTGCGAACGCGTCGAACATCTCCTACTTCGCGTTCACCGCGACTCCGAAGGCGAAGACCCTGGAGCTGTTCGGCCGTGTGCCTGACGGCGAAAACGTTCCGGAGCCGTTCGATCTGTACTCGATGCAGCAGGCGATCGAGGAGGGCTTCATCCTGGACGTGTTGCTGAACTACACGCCCTACAAGGTCGCCTGGCAGCTGCAGCATCCGGGCGCAAGCTACGACGGCCCCGGCGAGGTCGACGAGTCGACCGCGGTGAAGGCGCTCGTGCAGTACGTGCGGCTGCATCCGACGAACATCAGCCAGAAAGCGAAGATCGTCGTCGAGCACTTCCGCACTTTCGTGCAGCCGTTGCTGGATGGCAAGGCGAAGGCGATGGTTGTGACCGGTTCGCGCAAGGAAGCCGTGCGCTGGAAGAAGTACCTCGACACGTACCTGAACGACCAGCGGATCGAGGGCGTGAAGGCGCTGGTCGCATTCTCCGGCACGGTCGATGACCCCGAGGACGTGGGTGAGGGGCTGACGGAGAAGACCCAGAACCCGGGGCTGTGGACTT
Organism: Microbacterium azadirachtae; assembly: GCF_000956505.1. GTDB lineage: Bacteria > Actinomycetota > Actinomycetes > Actinomycetales > Microbacteriaceae > Microbacterium > Microbacterium azadirachtae_A. Next base: position 11,773 of record NZ_JYIX01000024.1, read on the forward strand.
CGGATCTGGCGGCGGCGTTCCAGCCGTCGACGTACAACGTGATGATCGTCGCGGAGAAGTTCCAAACCGGGTTCGACCAGCCGCGTCTCGTAGCGATGTACGTCGACCGCCGCCTCGGCGGAGTGCAGGCGGTTCAGACGTTGTCGCGGCTCAATCGCACGTACCCGGGCAAGGACAAGACGTTCGTGCTCGACTTCGTCAACGAGCCGCTCGATATCCTCGACGCGTTCAAGGACTACTACCGCAAGGCGACACTCACCGCGACGACCGATCCGAACCTCATCTACGATCTCGTCACCAAGCTCGACAGCGCTGGGATCTACACGATGGCAGAAGTGCACCAGGCGTTCGACGTCGCGCTGGTGGGCGGGGTGAACGCGAACAGCGCCGTGAGCGCGGCGACGGCGCCCGCGGTGGACCGGTTCTCGAAGCGGTGGATCAACGCCGTTCTCGATGGGGACGTGGCAGAGCAGGACGAGCTGAAGCTGTTCAAGGCGGACGCGGGCCAGTTCGTGAAGTTCTACGACTTCATCTCCCAGGCCCGGAACCTCGAAGACACCGACCTCCCGCGCAGGCACTACTTTCTGCGCCGGATCCTGCCGCAGTTGTCGACGGCGACTTACGAGGAGCCGGTCGATATCTCGAAGGTGCAGCTTCTGGACTACAGGGTCACGCCCGGTGAGGCGGTGAAGCTCAACCTCGAACAGGGGCCTGGGCTTTCCCCGATCACTGGGATCGGATCCGGGGCGATCCACGAGAAGCACCGCAGCGCCCTCGAGGAGATCATCGGCAAGCTCAATGAGCGGTTCGGAGACAAGTACGGGATCGGCGCCGTCGACCTGACCGTCAACCACATCATGGGCAAGCTCGCCGTCGACTACGACCTCGCGCAGCAGGCCGATGTGAACACACCCCAGCAGTTCGCGGAATCGCCGGCACTGCCGAAGGCGTTCGCGAAGGCCGTCATCGAGGTGCGCGACGAGACCCCGCTGCTGGTCGATGACATGCTCAGCGACAGTGGCCTGTTCGCGGAGCTGAGCAAGGCGTTGCCGGCGATGCTGTACGAATTCTTGAGGCAATCAGATCCCCGCACCGACAACGGAGGTAGAGATGAGGAAAGTTAGTCGAGTCGTGGTCGAAGGTCTATTCGGCTACGCGCGGCATGAGGTGACGTTCCGCAAATCGGAACCGACGATCATCTTGGCGCCTAACGGAGCTGGAAAGACTCACATTCTCCGCCTCACAGCCGCTGCGCTATCTATGGACGGACAGAGCTTGCTCGAGACGGTCTACAGCGACGTGACCCTCGATTTCACCGATGGAATGTTGCTCCGGATCGTTCGCTCGGCGGACGGGGACGAACCGCGCGTCGACGTCAGCGCCGCTCGAGGTGAAGTCCAGCTTGGAGCCACGCTGTCTTTTGGGCTCGGCGAAATCGAATCGACAACGTCGCTTCCATCCGGAATTGTCAAGATTGGTGCCGGGCGATGGATGAACGAGCGGACCCGCACGTTTTTTGGCGCTTCCGAATTGCGGCGTCGTTATGGATTCGAAGCAGACGTTCTAGCCAAGCGACTAAAGGACTTTCCTGAGATCGCAGAGCTCTGTGGTGATCCGCGACCGATCTTCATTGATACGTGGCGCCTCGACTCTCGAGCCGCGGATTCTCGGATGCTTGGAGATTGGGGTGGTGCCTCAGGACGTGCTGGGTCCGAGGTGGCCTCCCGGATCCGTGGGTATACTGAAAAGCTCAGCGATGAGATTACGGAAGCGCGACGCAAATCTATCCAGGTGTCGCAGAGCGCTGATCTCAGATTCGCGGAGCGTGCATTGGAAGCTGCGACTCTGTCGATCAAGGAGAGCACCCTCCACGAAAGATACGACGAAACCTTCCAACGATACGAGGCGCTGGCTCGCAATGGGTTGGCGGTGGGTGAGGCGCCCATCCCTTTCCCTGAGAAGACAACGCCAACTGTTCGTCGAATCCTAAGTGTCTTCCTCGATGACTGGGACAGGCGGCTGGATCCATTGGTGCCAGTGAATGAGAAGCTGCAGACGCTTCGAGACATCCTGGATAGCAAGCTTGCACCGTCTGGAAAGCAGACATCAATCTCTAGGCGTGGTGGCCTTGAGTTCCACAACCTTGCGGGTCAGCGGTTGCCCGTTTCGCGGCTTTCGTCCGGCGAGCAACATCTTGTCGCGCTGTTTACCCTTCTGCTTTTTGCTGCAAGGCCTGGTTCCCTTGTGCTGATTGATGAGCCTGAGATCTCGCTCCACGCGGCGTGGAAGCACGCGTTCCTCGCGGATATCACGCGAGTCGCGGCAGTGAGCGATCTGCAGATTGTTCTAGCCACTCACTCCGCCGGAATCGTGAACGGACGATGGGACTTGACGGAGGAACTGGAACTCAATACGCAGGTCTTGCCCGTCACCGAGGATGACCTTGACGTCCTGAACGATGATGACTTCGATGAGTAGTTCGCTACGCGACTTGGACCGGATCGAGGACCGCATTCGTCAGCATCGTCAGGTCGAGAGTGGGCCGATCTTGGTTGTTGAAGGGCCGGATGACCTCCTTTTGCTGCGCGACCACGTACCCCAGGAGATCATTTTTCCGGCGGACGGTAAACGCAATGTGCTGCGAGCGATGGACTCCCTAGCCAAGTGGAACCTAGTCGGAATCCGAGCGATCGTAGACGCGGACTTTGATGAGCCGGAGGGCGGGAGGGATGACCCACGAGTTCTCCTCTACGAGGGGCGAGACCTCGAAGGCATGCTTATTCTGTTCGGGGTTCTCATTCATCTGCTGGAACATCAGGGCTCTGTGTCCAAGCTGGACGGGGCGGGCGGTCCGCAGAAAATTGTTGGACAGCTTGTGCAGGAAGCGCATATTATCGCGGAGATTCGCGCAGCCAACGAGCGGGAGTCGTGGGGGTTACCTTTCGACAAAGTGGACATCACAGGGAAGGCGGATCGCCGCACGCTCAGACTGGACTTGTCGCGGTATGTGGCCGCTCTGATCCAGGCCAGCGACTCCGAGGTCAAGGCGTCTGTCGTTCTGGAGGTTGTGGTCGGCGATCAGCTTGATGGTCGGGGGCCCCGAGGGCGGGACGTGCTCGCATTCGCGGGGCTAGCGTTACGAGCCCAAGCAGGGTCGCTCCCCGCGGCAGCAACCGGAGTCGACGTGCTCGGCGGGCAGCTAAGGAGTAGCGCCGGACTAGCCATTGCGCATTCGGAGTGGCTCTCTGTGGTCCGGGAATCGATCAACGCAGCGGAAGCTGAAGTCCGGTAGCGCTACTGGTCCTGTGGTCGCAACCCAGATGGTGTCGGATTCCGCCATCTAGCGTGGAATCCTGACCCAGATTTCACCGCCAACTCCCGTGGAATCTCCGGCGTTTTCCGCCATCTCGACCGGGAACCTACAGGCGGCGGAGACTTCCACTGATCGGGTGGCTCCTGGCGGCCGCGCTGGCTGGTGGGCTCCGCAGCGCCGGCCTGTAGGCGCCCTGGAGCATGGTCACCTGCAGACCTCGGGTGAACGTTGACAGCGATCCGGGGCGACCGTAGTGTCGTCCGTAAGCGGTTACGGTCCCCACTCTTGTTGCCTGCTTGGAGTGGCCCTCAACCGTATCGTTGCCCCGAATTCCGCCTCGGACATCTCGATTGCAGGGCACTCGCCTCTGCGGTGGAGAAGGTCGTTGCAGTAGACAAATTGAAGGAGCGTGACCGATGCCGGTCCAGACGTCCATACAGCTGTTCACCGTGAGAGAGTCGCTCGAAGCCGACCTCAACGGCACCCTGGCCGAACTCGCAGAAAGGGGCTTCAGCGCAGCCGAGCCGTATGACTTCGTCCGCCGTGCCAGTACCCTCGCTTCCGCGCTGAAGGCCAACGGTATCGCGGCGCCCACAGGGCATGCGTTCCTCGCCTCCACGTCGTTCGTCAACCCCGACGGCAGTGGTACGAGCTCGCCGGTCCCGTCGCCGGACGCTGTGTTCGATGCCGCCGACGTTCTGGGGATGACCACGGTGATCGATCCCTACACGGAGCCTGCCCGGTGGCAGACTCTCGAGCAGATCGCGGACATCGCGCGATTGCTCAACATTGCCGCGGAGATCGGCGCTGCTCGCGGTATCAGGGTCGGCTATCACAACCATGCTCACGAACTCGAATCCACATTTCAGGGTCGGACCGGCCTGGAGGCCCTGTCTGATCTGCTCGATGAGCGGGTCGTGCTCGAGGTGGATCTGTACTGGGTCGCCCGCGCGGGCGTCGATTCGCCGACGCTCCTACGCGCCCTCGGCGACCGCGTCGTTGCGGTGCATGTCAAAGACGGCACGCTCGACGGTGCAGCGATCTCCGCTTATCCGCCGGAGGACCAGGTGCCGGCAGGTCAAGGCGTCGTGCCGCTGAGGGAAGCGATCGCCGCAGCGACCGCCCTCGAGGTCGCGATCGTCGAGTTCGATCACTACCGCGGGGATCTGTTCGAGGCACTGGAGACGAGTCGCAATTTCCTTGACGGCCTCCAAGTCGATGACAAGGTCCTCACCCGATGAACGGTCCCGTCGGCGTCGGGATCATCGGTGCCGGGAACATCAGCGACCAGTACCTGACCCACCTGTCGAGCTTTCCGGATGTGAAGATCCTCGCCATCGGCGACCTGTTCGAGGAACGGGCACGAGCACAGGCCGCGAAGTACGGCGTGCCAAGGTCTGGTTGTGTGGATCTGGTCCTGAATGATCCCGCGATCGAGATCGTCGTCAACCTCACGATCCCCGCAGCGCACGTGGGGGTTTCCGAGAGCATCATCGGATCAGGAAAGCACGTCTGGAGTGAGAAGCCGATCGGCATCGACCGTGAGGAGTCTCAGCGACTGCTGCAGATGGCCGATGTCGCCGGACTACGAGTAGGAATCGCCCCTGATACCGTGCTCGGCCCGGGAGTGCAGACGGCGAAGCGCGCGATCGCGAGAGGTGACATCGGCCGCCCCCTGTTCGCATCGACTGCCTTCCAGTGGCAGGGTCCCGAGTTGTGGCACCCCGACCCTGCATTCCTGTACGCCAAGGGAGGCGGCCCCCTGCTTGACATGGGTCCCTACTATGTCTCGACCCTCATACACGTCTTCGGAGCAGTCGCGGCAGTCGCCGCACTCGGACTGCAGGGTGCGGCACGGCGACGTGTGCATAGCGGAGAACGTGCCGGCCAAGAGTTCCCCGTGGAGATCCTCTCCACTCTGTCGGTCCTGATGGAGTTCGAGAAGGGCGGGCAGGCCCAGAGCCTCTACAGCACCGATTCGTCGCTCAAGCGTCACGGTGTCGTCGAGATCAACGGCACCGAGGGGACGCTCGTCATTCCCGATCCGAACATGTTCGGTGGTGAGATCACCATCATCCGTCCGCTCGCCGACTCCTCGGCCACTGAGCAGGAAAGGCTACGCGTGCCCCAAGAAGGCGTTCTCACGGGTCGTGGCGTGGGGGTGCTGGACATGGCGCGCTCTCTTCGACAGGGGCGTCCGCACGTCGCGACCGGCGATCTCGGATACCACGTCCTTGACACGATGCTGTCGATAGAGGAAGCCGCCGCATCACACCGGTTCGTCGAGGTCGCAAGCTCACCGGGACCGATCGGGTCGATCGAGTCCGACTTCGACCCGTTGGAGGCGACCCTCTGAGGTAGAGCACTGACGCCCGCTGCTGTGGCAGCGGGCGTCAGTGCTGCTCCTGGAGATCGATCAGGAGTTGGCATTGACGTCAAACCTCCAGCTCCCCTAGAGTCACGTCCGTAAGCGGTTACGGTTTCCGTCAATGATGACAGCCGGTGCTGTCCAAAGGAGTGTGCCCGGAATGAAGAAATTGAGTGCTTGCCTAGCAGTTGCAGCACTAGCCCTCACGTCGGTCGTCGTGTCAGCGATGTCGGCATCTGCCGCATCGACGACGTACTACGTCTCTCCAACGGGTGACGATGCCGCTTCCGGCGCATTGTCGTCGACGCCCTTCCAACACATCTCACGTTGCACCGCCGTGATGATTGCCGGCGACACGTGCGTCCTCCTGCCGGGGACGTACCACGAGACGGTCAGCCCGACCGTCTCAGGTACGGCGTCCGCGCCGATCACATACCGCGCGAGCAGCCCAGGAGTCGCGATCATCGACGGTGCCGACCCCGTCGGTGGCTGGTCGCCGGTGAGTCCTGCTGATCTCGTTACGCTCGAATCGAGTGATGCATTTCTCGCCGGCTCCGGTTTCGCAGCGGCGGTCGACGCAGGCCACGTGTTCAAGGCATCCGCAAATCTGGACTCCATTGGGGCCAGCCGCCAGCTTTTCGACAACGGCACGATGATCTTCGACGCGCAATGGCCCGACCCCTCGGCGCTGCCATCGGATCGGACCTACAAGTCGGCCGGGACCGGAACGACGAACACGACCGTCGTGGCAACGGATCTCACCCAGCCGAACGGGTACTGGAACGGCGCCAATGTGCATCTGAGCACGTGGTATCTCTCGCAGACTGGCACGGTCGCTTCTTCGACGACCGGGCAGATCGGTTTGACCGGACTCTCGGACGCAGGGCTGTGCATCGGCCTCAAGCCCGTGCAGACAACGTTCTACCTGTCCGGCAAGCTCTCGGAGCTCTCTGCCGCCACCGAGTGGTATTACGACTCGCTCACCCAGACCGTCTACTACTACCCTGCAGGCGGCAGCCAGCCCGTCGCGGGGCAGGTGTCATCGCGTACGCGGAACCTCGCTTTCGACTTCTCGAGCGGTGGTGGCGTCAGCTACACGAACGTCAGTGATCTGACTATCCACGGCTCGACGATTCAGACAGGTGCTTCGAGCACGGGCGTCGTCATCGATGGGGTTCGCGCCTCTTACGTCTCGCACACGAATCAGATCCAGACCGATTCGCACTATCCGGCGATCGGAAAGTGCGGTGCGACAACCGCGGGGGCCACGACGAGTGGTCTGGTCATCAACGGGTCCGGAAACACGGTTTCCAACAGCGAGATCGCATTCAGCTCCGGCAATGGAATCGCCCTCAACGGGTCGAACAATACGGTCACCGGCAACGTGATCCACGACGTCGACTATCTGGGGAGCTATGCGACGGGAGTCCAGATCGTAGGTCAGCACGAGACGGTGACCCACAACACGATCAGCCGACTCGGCCGGTCAGGAATCAACGATCTCGCTGCCGTCGCCGGTACGTCGATGCAGGGTGATCTCGTCTCCTACAACGAGATCTCGGACTTCGGCCGCATCAGCACCGACACAGGTGCCATCTACTTCTGCTGCAAGGCGGACTTGACCGGCGGCAGCATCGATCACAACTGGGTGCACGGGTACCACCCGCCGGCAAGCGTCTCCCCGCACGTCGGTCCCGGCATCTACCTCGACAACGACACTGCCAACGGCACCGTGACCAACAACGTCGGGTGGGATCTGGTGCAAGGCGCGGTGATGCTGAACTCGGTGACCGGCGTGTCGAAGGGCAACAAGGTCTACAACAACGACGGCGGCGTGCAGATCCGAGGCGCCAACGACGCCACAGGCAGCGTCCTCCAGAACAACCTCGGAGGTGCGAGTTGCGTGACCACTTCAATCGGAGGCGGATGCGCGGGGGCCACCATCGACCACAATCTTGCCGGTACGGTGGACCCCCTCTACGTGGACCCTTCCAACAGCGACTATCGGCTCCAGTACGGATCTCCCGCTCGCAATGCAGCGGTCGCGATTCCGGGCGTCACCGACGGTTCGGCCGACCCGACCCCGAGCCTCGGGGCGTACCAGTACGGGGGACTTCAGTGGGTCCCCGGCGCGTCGCTCGCCATTCTGGCGCCCGCGCCTGCGGCATCGGTGACCGGGACCGTCTCGGTCCAGGTTGATCTCTTCGGCCTCAACATTCAGGCGTACAACCTTCGGATCGATTCCGCAGGGCTTGACTACGCCTGGCATCCATCGTCGGGACCGCGGAGCTTCAGCCTGGATACGTCCACGCTTACTCCAGGTCGGCATATTCTGCTGGCCACGATGGTTGACGCATCCGGCCACAAGAGCACCGTGACGCAGCCGATCATTGTCACCTAGACCGCTCGTACGCACAGCGTGCCTGCTCCCGTGAGGGATCAGGCACGCTGTGTTCGTCGACTCACTCGGCGAGCTCCGTGAAGAACCTCAACTGTGCCAAGACCTGGTGCGCCTGACCGCCCTCGTGGCCGTTGTACGGGTAGACGGCGATCTGCTTAGGACCGCCGTAACGGTTGTAAGCCGCGTACACCGTCGAGGGTGGACAGGTCACATCAGCGAGCGCGACGGAGAAGAACGCGGGGGACATGGCCCGCGGGGCGAAATTGGCCCCGTCAAAGTAGGACAGCACGCGGAACACATCCTCTTCCCGCCCCGGGACCGTCTGCATGAAGCGCGAGACCTCGCTATATGGACTCGCATCCGTGATCCGCAGAGCACGGCGGAAGTGGCTGAGGAATGGCACATCGATCGCTGCGCCGAGCAGTCCTTTGCTGAGCGCCGCTGATGCGAGCGTGATCCCGCCCCCCTGACTGACGCCTGACACGATGACCCGGGACGGGTCCACAGCAGGATGAGCGCGCACCGCGTCTACTGCGAGGACGGCATCGGTGAAAAGCCGCCGGTAGTAGTAGGTGGACGGATCCTCGATGCCGGATGTGACCATCCCCGGGATTCGAGGCGGCGAGCCGAACGGATCAGGGGTCGAGCCCGGATTTCCGCCGTTCCCTTGCCCACGGCTGTCCATGACGAAATGGGCGAAGCCGGCAGCCGCGACTGCAACCGACTGAAGGGGGAGGCCTCGTCCCTGTGTGTAGCCGAGGTAGCGGATGACGCAAGGCAACGGGCCCTCCGCATGCCGTGGCCGCACCATCCACCCCTTGATGGGGTCGCCGTTGTAGCCCGAGAACGTGACGTCCTCGACGAGCATCTCGGTCAGGCCGCCGTCAAATGGTTCGAATCGGGGAGCGAACCATTGCTGGCGCGATTCCTCAAGCGTTGTCGCCCAGAACGAATCAAAGTCGAGGGGCTCTTCCGGGGCCGGTGAGTACCGCTCGAGTTCCTCGAGCGGTAGGTCAAACTGCGCCATTGCGTATCCAATGTTCGTGGAGTGCGAGCGGCGGGCGCCGCCCGGGTACGCAATATCGTAACCGGTTACGGAATGGGCGAAACTCACTGCGCGCGACGACCTGTCGTCAGCTTCGAGTTGAGGCCCGCTCGATCAGCTCCAGCGCCAGCTCGATGTCTTGTGTCATCGCAGAGCCCTCCTCGATCGCCTCGAGCAGCAAGGACCCCGCGCGGTACCCGACGTCGTGCATCGGGACGCGCACGGTGGTGAGCGGCGGAACGGTCACGGCGGATGAGTCGATATCGCCGAAGCCGGCAACGGCGATGTCCGCCGGAACGTCGATCCCTTTCGAGAACAGAGAGTTCAACCCACCCGTGGCCAGTGCATCGCTCGCATAGAAGATCGCATCGAGCTGTTCACTTCCGGGGCGGGACATCAGTTCCACGGTGGCTTCCACGCCATCAAGGGGTTTGCCTCCGCGTGCGACCACGGTCCAGGCCGGATCTGCGCCCTTGGTCACTGAGCGGTATCCCCTGAGGCGTTCGTGCGCCGCCTGAGAGGTGAGCGGCAGGCTCACGAAGGCGATGTTCTGATTCCCTCTGTCCAGGAGCAGTTGAACCATGGCGCGCGCGCCGCCTTCGTGGTCGACGAAGACCGAGGAAAACTCCGCATGCTGGGCCTTGCGGAGTGCGACGACGACAGGTGTCTCCCCGACGATCTTTGCGATCTTCTCATCGGTGACTTCGCTGCCGCCGAGGATGAGTATCCCCGCCGATCGAGAGGCGACAAAGCTCCTCGAGGCTCCCGCTATCGAGTCGGGCGCATCGGCGAACGAGAGCACCACCGAATAGCCGGAAGCGCCGAAGGCGCCTTGGACACCCCGTGCGAAAGAGAGAAAGAAGGGGTCGTCGCTGGTCGGGACGATCACGCCGATCGTCTGCGACCGGTTGCGTGCCAGCCCGCGGGCGAGCGGGCTCGGCGAAAAGCCGAGTTTCGCCGCGGCCTCGAGGACTCGCTCACGTGTAGCGGCACTGACCTCCGGGCGATCGTTCAGCGCCCTCGAAACCGTGCCCGAGGAGATGCCCAAATGCTTGGCGAGGTCGTAGATGTTGATCGCCGCCTCGCGCTCGGGGCGGCCGGTCACCGAGTCTCCCGCCGTGCGTTCGGTGGTGAATGCGCCGGAAGGGGAGCTGTGCCCAATTCGCCGCGGCACTTGACGGGAGATGAGCGCATGATTAGCATCATACAACATCACCGTAACCGGTTACGGAATGGTGTGTACCCGAGTAGATGCAGCGCTGCCTTCTTCGTGGCAGGGAATCGAGGCTTGTCATGGAACGCCAGCAGATCGTCTTCACCGATCTCGGTGAGGTGACCACGGGTACCGGTGAGCTCAGCACCGATCTGAACAAGGACCAGATTCTGGTGCGCACGCTCTACTCTTTCGTTTCCACGGGGACGGAGCTGGCGAAGCTCACAGGGCGGCAGACGGTCGCGTTTCCGTACATCCCCGGCAATCGCGCGGTCTGCGAGGTGCTGCAGATCGGTGCCGCCGTCACCGACGTCGCGGTCGGCGATGTGGTCATGAGCCACACTCCTCACGCGAGCCACGCCGTCACCAGCGGCTTCCGGGTTCGAGTCCCGTCCTCTGTCGAGCCCCGCGATGCGGCCGCCGCGGCTCTCGCCCTGGTTGCGATGACGGCTGTGCGTGTCAGCGCGCCGGAGCTGGGCGATCGTGTCGTGGTCTTGGGCCTCGGCGGTGTGGGGATCATCGCCGCTCAGCTGTTCGAGGCTGCCGGCATCAGCGTCGTGGGCGTCGATGCGAGCCCGCAGCGGTTGGCGCTTGCGACAGCCTGCGGGGTGTCGGACGTGGTCCTGGGCGGAACGCCCGACACGACCGACGACGTCCTGAACATCACGGGTCGGCCCGGAGCCGAGATCGTCGTCGAGGCGACAGGTCTCCCCGCTCTCGTGGAGCAGGGGCTGGCCGTCGCCAAGCGAGGAGGCCAGCTCGTGCTTCTCGGATCGCCGAGGGGCGCACATGAGGTCGATCTGACATCGATCCTGAACCACATCCACCTGTGGCAGGAACACGGGACCGTGACGGTGAAGGGCGCGCATGAATGGCAGTTCCCCGTGTACTCGGACCCGTTCACGCGCCACTCGATCCAGCGGAATGCGGAGACGATCTTCTCTCTGCTCGAACGCGGAAAGCTGGACCTCTCCGCGACCATCGGGCAAGTCGTCCCTCCTCGCGACGCGAGAGAGGCCTACGAAGGGATGCTCGTCGCGCCCGCAGAGTGGGCGGGCGTGCTCTTCGACTGGAGCGTCGGATGATCCCGCTCGCCTATGGCACCTACGGTCTTCGTGATCTGTCTCCTTGGGACGCGATTGACGCGATCGCAGCCGCCGGCTACGACGGAGTCGAACTCACCCTGGCAGAGGGATATCGGAACGCGGCCCCCAGGCTCTCTTCCGACGAGTCGTCCAAGATCAGGGAACGCCTGGATGCGACGGGGGTGGATCTCGTCGGTGTGCTGGCGAAGCTCCACGTGCTCGGTGCTGAGGGCGCATTGGCGACAGCTGCCCGCGATGACCTGCTCGAGATCATCGGATCCGGGCTGAGCCTGTCACCTCGCAATCCTCTGATCGTCACGTTCACGATGGGCGGCAGGTCGGCGGAGTGGCCGGCAGGGCGGGCAGAGCTCGCCGACGCACTGGGCGCTCTCGGCGCAACGGCCGCGAGCGAGGGCGTCCTCCTCGCCGTCGAGGCTCATGTGGGTGGCCTCATCGACCGGCCCGAAAGGGTGCATTGGCTCATCGATCAGGTAGGCCTCGAGTCCGTCCGCATCAACTTCGACATCAGTCACTTCACCCTTCCCGGCCTGCAGTACGACACGAACGAGTTGATCGAGGAGCTCGCTCCGCTCGCCGTCCACGCACATGTGAAGGACTCGGTCCCGACGGCCGCAGGATTCCAGTTCGTTCTCCCCGGGGATGGCCTCTTCGACTACCCGCAGTACTTCGCCGGAATGATGGCTGCGGGCTGGAACCGTCCGGTCACCGTGGAAGTGAGCGCGATGGTCTTCGGCCAGCCGGATTACGAGCCGGTGCGCGCCATCGAAAGCTCCTATCGGGCGCTTTCTCGTGCCCGATCCATCGCGCAGCAGAACTTCATCTCCAAGAACGGTGCCACCAGATGATCACCTACACGACGTTGGACAGCGGACTCGACTTCCCCATGGGTCGAGGTCGGTCCTCACGGGTGGTGTCCCCCGAGGTGGGAGCCCACCAGATCACGCTCAACCTGTCGATCTTCGAGGACGGAGACGAGTTCCCCCAGCACGTCCATGACATCTCCGAGGACTGCTTCATCGTGCTGGATGGATCCGTGTCGCTTCGTCAAGGTGAGAAGTACACGCCCCTTGAAGCAGGCCAGGCGGTATGGGTCCCCATCGGCGAAGTCCATGGCACATACAACCATTCCGGCGAACGCGCCGAACTGATCAGCTTCCAAAGCCCCCCGGATCTTGCGCTGTACAGCGGGCAGCGCGATGGAACCCATGCGGATCTTCCGCAGTACTCGGGATCGACTCTGAGCCGTGTGATTACTCTCGCCGACGAGGAGACCTGCCCCGTACCCGGAGCCACCGTGACCAACGGCGAGATTCGTCCGGCGGTCGACGCCGACCGGCACGCGCGGCGTCTGGAGATGGAGCGAATCGAGCTGGAACCGGGCGGCAGTCTTCGTGTCAGTGCTGACGGGATGGAACACGTCATCGTGGTCCTGGCTGGCGACGCCACGGCCCCCGGTGCCGACGAACCTCTCACCGTTCGCTCCATCGTGTACGGGACTCTCACCCAGCCGCTCACTCTGATTGCCGGGGAGCGAGGAGTGCTGCTCCTCCATAGTCACGCACAACCCGGTAGTTCTCGCCCCAACTGACTCACGACCAACCACCCGAAGAAGAGAGGCTCGACAATGAAGTCACACGCACCCGCACGATCGAGATGGCGAAGGCTGGGGGTAGCCACCTCGGCTGCACTGCTCATCGCAGGCTTGGCCGGATGCGCCAGCGTCAACGTGGCGGCCAAACCGGCGCCCACGTTCGCCCCGCAGAAGCAGGACAGCAAGTCGACGATCACTGTCTGGGCCGACGCGACCCGCGTTCCGGCGATCCAGGCTTACGAGAAGGCACACCCCGAAGCGAAGGTCAATCTTGTTACCTTCAGTACCTCCGGCACTGTGTTCCAGACCAAGATCAACCTGTTCGACAAGACCGGGAGCGGATGGCCGGATGTCGTTTTCGACAGCCATCTGACCGATCTCGACTGGGCAGCTACCGGAAAGACCCCGTTTGCCGCGCCCCTCAATGTGGAGGTCAAGGGCGTGGGGGAACAAGTCTTCCCTGCACCGAAGTTCAAGGACTTCGCGAAGGGTGCACTGGATCCCTGCACCATCGACGGCACGGTCTACTGCGTGCGCAACGACTTGGCCCAGAACGTGTTCTGGTACAACCGCGACCTGATGGATCAGTTCGGCTACAAGATCCCCACTACGTGGGAAGAGTTCGAGAACCTGGGCTCCAAACTCACCAAAGAGCACCCCGGCTATGTTCTCGGCAGCGTCGGCGATGCCCTTCAGGCTCAGGTCTTCTTCTGGGGCGCCAAGTGTCCCATCAACACGCTGACCGGCAACAAGTTCTCCGCCGACACGTCCTCTCCTGAATGCCTCAAGATGGCGAAGATCATCGACAACATGGTCGCCAATGGGAGCCTGACAACGGACGCGCTCCTGGGAAACACCTACCCGGGAAAGTACGGCACCAAGACTCTCGGACTCGTCGGGCCGGCGTGGTTCGGACAGTACATCTTCTCCAAGGTCCTTCAGGTGCCGGCCGGCAAGGTCGCCGCCGCCGCGCCGCTGCACTGGGCGGGTGGTGCGCCGGCCACCGGAAGCGTGGGCGGAGGAGTCTGGTACATCTCGTCGCACAGCACCAACCTGAAGGCCGCTTCGGCCCTGGTCAACTGGGTCACGACCGACACCGGAATCCAATCGATCGCGTCCACTTACCCGGCCTACGTGCCTGCAGCAAAGGCGTGGTTGGACAACCCGAAGAACACGAGCTATTTCGCGAATGATGTGGGGCCCGTGTTCGAGAAGGCAGCGGGCCAGGTGTGGAATGGCTGGTCGTCCACCAGTCGCGCCGATCCCAGCAACAACTGGGCTTCCTTCGTCATCCCTCAGGTCATCCAGGGTAAGTCGGTGGTCGACACTCTTCCGGCATGGCAGGACCAGATCCTCAACCTCGCCAAGTCGGTGGGCTACGACGTCAGCGAAAAGAGCAAGTAGAACCGTGTTCACCACACAAGTGCAAGGCGTCGTCGATGCGCGACACCCTGCCCCTGCTCAGCCGGGTCGCCGCAAGCGGCGACCCGGCCTGGCCGGGTATGGATTCGTCGGCCTCTACACCGTGCTGCTGCTCGCTTTCGGTGTCGGCCCTGCGCTCTATGCCGTCTACCTCGCCTTCGTCAACGCCGACGGTCAGTTCGTGGGCCTCGGTCAGTTCGTCAAAGTCGCGACCGACTATCGGTTCGCGGAGTCGTTCATCAACATCGGCGGATATGTCGTCATCTGGCTCGTCACCCTGCTGATACTCACGGTGGGGCTGGCGCTGATCGTCCATCAGCGCTCACGATTCGTCTCGTCGACGCTGCGGTTCATCTTCTATCTGCCGGGAGCCCTCGCCGGTGTTGCGGGAGTGCTCGTCTGGCTCTTCATGCTCGACCCGACGACGAGTCCTTTCTCAAGCCTGCTTCATCTTCTCGGAATGAACAGCTTCCAGAAGGTGATCCTGCCCCCCAACCTGCCCTGGCTGTTCGTCATCATCGCGTTCTGGATCGGTGCGGGCGGCTGGATCGTCATCATGTACGGAGCGCTGAACAACATCCCCAACGAGATCATGGACGCGTCAAGAGTGGATGGCGCGAACGCGTTCCAGCTTGCGTGGTACATCCAGATACCGATGATCAGTAAATGGATCGTCTATATGGCCGTCCTTGCCTTCGCCGGGGGAACGCAGTTGTTCGTCGAGCCTCAGCTGCTGGGCAACAATATCTCGCCAACTTGGTCCCCGAATGAGCTCAACTATGTGTACGCCTTTGCCAACAACGACTTCAACGGGGCGGCGGCGCTGTCGCTCTATCTGCTCCTCATCTGCGCGGTCGGCGCCTTCTTCCTCATCTCGCGTTCCGGTCTCTTCAAGGTGGATGACGAATGAGTAGAAGATATGGTCAGAAGACCCCGAATGCGGGACGACGTACCCCGGCGTCCACTCTCTTCCTGTGCCTGACATGGATCGCGATCGCCGGTTTCGTCGTCTTCTTCATAATTCCTGTGCTCTGGCTGCTACTCACGCCGAGCAAGACCGACGCGGAGCTGGTCCGATCAGCGCCCCTGGCGTTCGGTTCCTTCGAGGGATACCTAAATGCGTTCGCGAATCTCTTGCGCTTCGAAGACGGCGCCATCGTCACCTGGGCGAAGAACTCGGTCGTCTACTCCGCGCTCGCGCTCATTCTCACCGTCATGGCCTGTATCCCCGCCGGCTATGGGTTGGCAATGACGAAGTTCAGGGGAAGGAAGACCCTCCTGAATCTGACGCTTCTTGTGATGCTGATGCCGGGCACCACTCTCGTGCTGCCGGTCTTCCTCGAGCTCAACGCGATTCACCTGACCGGAACGATCTGGTCCGTCGTCATTCCTTCTGCGTTCTACCCGTTCGGGGTGTACTTGACCTACATCTACTACTCGACGAGTCTGCCTCCGGATCTGCTGTCAGCCGCTCGTATCGATGGGGCTTCTGAGGCGCAGATCTTCTTCCAGATCGCGCTTCCTCTCGCGCGTCCCATCGTCGCGCTCGTGGCATTCTTCAGCTTTGTGGGCACGTGGAACAACTATTTCCTTCCTCTGGTGATGCTCGCCAAAACCTCGGACTATCCGATTCCTGTGGGGCTGCAGGAGCTGTTCAACAATACGGAAAGGTTCAATCCAACAGGAGGAAGCATCCAGCTGAGCATCGGCAGACCGGAACTCGCACTGGCAATCATCATTGGAGTGCTGCCTGTGCTCCTCATCTTCCTGTTCTCGCAGAGGAGCCTTCAGTCCGGTCTCCTGGGCGGGGCAAGCAAGGAGTAGCCGACATGACAACAACGGAGGTCACGCACACCGGTATCGGGACGATCCGATCCGGCTTCCTCGGCGGGGGATTCATGGCGCAGGCGCATACCAGGGCGGCGCGTGCCGCGGGTGCGGTCCTCGCCGGTATCGCGAGTTCTTCACCGGAGCGCGCGGCGGTCGCCGCGGCCGAGCTCGGTGTGGAGCGTGCCGGCACGATCGATGAGCTGCTGGCGGGCGGGAGCGAGGTCGTGCATGTCTGCACGCCGAACTCGACGCATGCGCCGTTGGCGCTGCGGGTGATCGAGGCGGGCAAGCATGTGATCTGCGAGAAGCCGCTCGCGACGTCGCTGGTCGATGCGAGGGCGCTCGCGTCGGCCGCCCGCGAGCACGGCGTGGTGGCCGCTGTGCCGTTCGTGTACCGGTATCACCCGATGGTGCGCGAGGCCCGCGCTCGTGTCCTGGCGGGGGAGATCGGGACGCTGCTGACGGTGGACTGCGGGTATCTGCAGGACTGGATGCTGCTCCCGAGCGATGATGACTGGCGGGCGACGTCCGACGAGGGCGGGCCCTCCCGTGCGTTCGCCGACATCGGGTCGCATCTGTGCGATCTTCTCGAGTTCGTCGCGGGGGAGCGGATCGTGCGGCTCACGGCCCGTACCCGGCGGGCGTTCGCGGAGCGCGGCGGGCGTCCGGTGCAGAACGAGGATGCGGTCGCGATCCTGGTCGAGACCGCGTCGGGCGCGATCGGCACGTTGCTGGTCTCGCAGATGGCGGCGGGCAGGAAGAACGCCCTCACTCTTGAGTTGCATGGCACCAGGGAGAGCGTCCGTTTCGATCAGGAGCGCCCGGAGGAGCTGTGGATCGGCCGCAGGGAGGGCAACCGGCAGCTGTTCCGCGATCCGCAGAACGCGCATCCGGGTGTCGCCCGCTTCTCGCGGCTGCCGGTCGGGCACGCGCAGGGCTACCAGGATGCGTTCAACGGTTTCGTCGCGGATGTGTACGCGGCGATCGCGGGCGAGCAGCCGGACGGCCTGCCGACCTTCGACGACGGCGTGCGTGCGGCCCAGCTGACCGAGGCCGTGCTCCTCGCCGCCCGCGAAGAGCGCTGGATCGAAGTCCCGGTGTAGATCGGAGAGCCGCCGTCGGGTCAGCTGTCGTGCGGCCGCGCCATGTACCACTCGGTGAACTCCTCGGCACGCCCGTCCTGGTCGAGTCGGACGATCCAGAGGTTCAGGTAGTCCCGCTCCGCGGGGTACTCGGTGCGGCCCTGCACCAGGAACCAACCTGCATCCTCGCGGACGATGCTCCACTCGAAGGTCCATGAGCCCGGTTCATCGAGGTCTTCCAGCCACCCCGCCACGATCGCTTCTCGCCCGACGCGGGGTGCGGAGTCCGGGCTGGTGAAGTACCGGCCGTCCGCGCTGAAGAGCGCTCCGATCTGCTCCGGATCGTTGGAGCGCCATGCCGCCACATAGTCCGCTGTCCATTTCTCGCCCGCTGTCGTCATGCACCCTGCCTACCGCCGGCACGCAGGGCGGTCAAGGTGCGCGGCTGCCTGCGCGACGAGCGGGCCTCACCAGCTCACGGGACCGTGGGCGTCGATGAAGGTCCCCGTCGCATCGGCGTCGCCGAGAGTCGCAGCCCGCACGATGACGTCGGCAGCTTCTTCGGGGGTGTCGGGCGCCTGCTCCTTGTTGCCGGGGGCGAGATCGGTCTGGACCCAGCCGGGGCACACCGAGGTCACCTTGATCGGGGTGTCGGCGAGCGACTTGGCCAGCACGATCGTGATCGCGTTGAGCGCTGCCTTGGACGACTGGTACGCGGGCACGACCATCGCGTGCCAGGGCGAATCCGGATCGGTCTGATGCGACAGGGATCCCACGGTGCTGGAGACGTTCACGATCCGTCCGGCCGGGCTCTTGCGGATCAACGGCAGGAAGGCTTCCACGACGGCGACCGGTCCGAGGACGTTCGTGGCGTAGGTCTGCTCGAACATCGCGAAGTCGAGCACCTCCTTGGGATCCGCGTTGGTCGCCTCGGGAAGGATCCCCGCGTTGTTGACGAGCACGTCGAGATGCCCGAAGCGATCGGAGATCTCATCGGCGGCCGCTCGCACCGACGCCGGATCCGTGACATCCATCGTGAGGCTGCTTGCGGAATACCCCTCGCGGATGAGCCGATCCGCGGCCTCGGCGCCCGAGTCCGCGTTCCGGGCGGCCACGATCACATGGTCGTGGTGGCGGGCGAGCCGCCGAGCGGCGGCAAAACCGATTCCCCTGTTGGCACCGGTCACGAGCGCGATCTTCACAGTCGACGTCCTATCCTCTTGGCTTCGCGACCGTCACCTGAGCGACCGCATCACCAACCCAATCAATCCGCCGCAGCGAACGCTGGCGGGAATCGGACGCGGCGTCGGCCGGGAGCGCTACCGCTCCGGAATCGTCTCGTCGCGTCGGCTACCACTCCCAGCGGACGCCGAGCCCGCCCGGCCCGAAGTCGCGCTGTCGGTAGTGAACGGAGGGGGATCCCTCGATGTCCACGGGCCACTCGTGCTTCAGGTCGCCCTCTGCGAAGTACACCCAGCAGCGGCGGGGGAGCGCGCGGGGGTCGAAGTTCACCCAGATGAGGATCTCCTCGAGGCGCTGTTCGGCGTAGACCTCGTAGTCGTCGACGATCTCCTGCGACGCGTCTTCCGCGAGGGTGACCTCGACCTCGGTGAGCGCCGATTCGCCCCGCATGAGCGGTCGGGGGAACCGGAGCTGGACGCGGCGCACGTTGTGGGCGGGTTGGTGCTCCTCCTGGATGGTGCAGCCGTCGACTGCCCGGAACCGGTACGCCTGGGTTCCGTGGTCGTCGTCCGTGCCCATGAAGACCGTCATGCCCTCCACGCCATCGCGGTTGGCGACGACGAGCCGACGAATCCGGGTGGACACGATCTCGCGGTCGGCGTCGACGTGCACGGTGACGTGCGTCGAGACCCGGGAGATGTCGCTCTCTCCGCGGAACTCTTCGCCTTCGGCGGGATCCAGCACCGGGTAGTCGATCAGGGCATCGAAGGGCTCGACCGGACCGAGCCGCCGCGCCGCGGGGCCCGCGACGAGCTTGGCGAGCGCACCGGGCTCGAGCTGCAGCAGAGTCTCCAGGACAGGGAGCGCCTCGAGCGACCCCCGTCGCTCTGGAAGCCGCAACCCCGAGCGCCAGTACGACAGCGCCGTGAGCGAGATCGGGTGGCCTCTGGCCAGCAATCCGTCCCTGAGGGCGGTGAGCGTGATCCCTGAGCGCACCATCGCGGCGCTCAGCGTCGAGGCGAACGCGCTCGAGTCGACGGGGGCGGGCATGCGACGATTCTTCCGGTTCCCGCGCACTCAGCAGACCTCTGCAGTCATGGCCGGAGTTCTCTCCAAGGCGCCGGCCCCGGGAGCGGCACGTCGCGAACCCGTCCGCCTCGCCGCTCAGGGGGCAATGGTCACCGTCACCGTGGATGCGAGGTCCCCGCTGGCGACGCGGAGCACGATCTCGCCCGGTCCGGTCGGCGTGAGCATGAGCGCGGCGGTCACGCCGGTCTCGTCGGTCGTCGAGACCTCGAACCGGCCGGGGAATGCGGCCGGTCCCGAGACCACGGTGAAGGTGACGTCCGCGCCGGAGATCGGCCCGCCGGATCCGGTGACCTCGACCACGACGGATACGGCCTCGCCGTCGAACGGCACCGGTTCGTCGGGCCCCAGCAGCCGGATCCCGATCGGGGCGGGCGCCGTCGCGGCGCCCGCCCCCGAGGTCTCCGCACCCGTGGAGGGAGCCGCGCCGGCGCGTGCTGAGGGTGCCCCGCTCGAGCCTCCACGCGAGGCGGAGGCTGTGCATGCGGTCGTTCCCGCCAACAGGAGCAGCGCCAGCACACCCCCGAGCACGCGCCGCGCGATCATGCCGCCTGGAAGGTCACGTTGAGGACGATGCTCGTGCCCCCGACGCTGACGATCACCCAGAACGTGCCGTACCCGAGGATGTCCACGGGGAGGTCGGCGGACCCGCCCGCGGCGCTCGCGATGGTGATGTCGCTCCCGGAGCCGCTCCACGCCGCGACTCCCGATGCGCCGCTGAGCGTGGCCGTGACGTCCCCCGTGTAGGGGGCGCCGTTCTTGGTGAGCGCGAGTGCGAGCGCGATGCTCTGGTCGCCGGCGTCTACGCCGAACGTCACCGAATGACCGTCCTGGCTGACGTCGCCGTTGGCGATGGTCGCCGTGTAGACATCCTGGGTTGATGCGGTGGCGGCGGGTACCGCCGCCGCAAGTGCGACGACGGGGACGGACCACGCCGCGGCGGCGATGAGCCGACGTCGCGACAGCGGCGCAGCGCCCTCTCCCGCCCGGGGGACGTCGCTGCGGGCGGGGTTACTGGGCTGCGTAAGCGTCATAGGTGTACCCAAACGTGTTGGTTCCGGTCGCCGACGTGAACACCGCGGAGACGGCGCCGGTCGGGATGCTGGTCGTGTAGGACTTGAACGTCACGCTGACGCCCTTGTCGGCGGTGATGCCGCCGTACGTCTTCAGGCCGTACTTCGTCTTGAGCTGGATCGTGACGGGATCGGCGCCCGTGTTGTACGCGCGCACGTCGAGCGCCACCTTGCCGGTCACGGTCTTGGGCGTCGCATCCGTCCAGCCCGCGATCGACGCGCTCGCCTGGACGACGGAGACGGTCGGCAGCGTGGTGGATCCGGCGGAGTGGCTCGCCGTGATGACGAGCTGGCCGGCGGCCGTCGTGATCAGCGGCGGGACGACGGCGATGCCGTCCGCGTTGGTCTTGACGGTCGCCGTCGTCGCCCCGCTGCCCGCGACGGCCGCGATCGTGCCGTTCCAGGCGAAGACGACGTTCTGACCGACGACCGGTCCGCCGCTCGCGTCGGTGAGTCGCACGCCGGAGCCCGTCGCGGTCTGGCCGACGTTGAGCGTCACCGTCTGGCCGAGAGCCTGCGCGGCCGCGACCGCGGCCCCTGTCGCCGCGACGGTCACCGTTACGGCGGTCGTGCTCGATCCGGCCAGACGGTACTCGAGCGTGCGGGCATCCGAGCCCGGCACCGTGACCGGGCCGGCGTAGGACTGCCACGCCCCGGCGCCGATGCGGTACTCCATGCCCGGGGTCGAGGGGGCGCCCTCCGTCGTCGCGGAGACCGTCACCACCCGCCCGGTGGCCGTCGCGCTGAGCAGAGGAGTGACCATGGACGCCGAGACCGTGTACTGGCCGATCGAACCGTACTCAGGCATTCCGGAGCTCGTGTCGGTCTGGGTGTAGCCGGCGGTGGTGCCGTAACCGACGCCCTCGACCGTCAGGTAGTAGGTGCCGGGGGTGACATCGACCCGACCGGACGCGCTCATACCGCTGACGTACGACCGCCGGTTGCCGTCATTGACCACGGGGGCCGGGTCGAAGGGCTGTCCGACGAGGTTGCCCGCAGCGTCGTAGACGCTGAGCCTCACGTCGAGCATCGGACCGTATTCCGCGACGGCGGCGCTCACGTCGAGCTTGCCGGACGTGGGCACGTCGATCCGGAAGACGTCCCTGTCCTTCACCCCGTTCGGGCCGAAGTTGCGCTCGATCACGCCCGGGACCTTGGATCCGAGCGGGAGCGCGGTGGCCGTGGCGTCGAGAGCGTTCCCGTGGTCGTCCTGCCGGAAGTCGATCGCACCGGAGTAGTACGTGTAGACGTCGACGTGCGCCCCGGTGCCGTCGCAGGCTCCGCTGGCGTTCGGGAGGTAGGCGTCGGGGTTGTCGCCGCACCAGCCGTCATTGGCCTCCTGGCCGGTCGAAGTGACGGCCCAGCGCTGGGACCTGGCCCACGAGGAGCTGGTCATGGCCGCGAGGTCGTTCTGCCCGCCGTTGGTCGCATTCGGGTACTGCCCGTCCGTCCACCGGTCCATGCCGATGTTGTCGGCGTTGCCCATGATGGGCGCCCAGAAGCCGGTGTTCGGCGAGTAGTAGATGTTCGTGTTCGGGCCTTCGATGTACCCGCCTTCCGGGGCGGGCTGCACGCTGCTCCATCCCTGGTGGCCGAGGCTGAGGGTGTGACCGACCTCGTGTGCGGCGGTCGCGGCGAGCTGTCGGGCGTTGCGGGGCTCCTGGCCGACGGAGGTGGTCCAGGCGAAGTTGTCGCTGAAGTCGCCGAAGCTCTTGGAGTGGGCGACGCCGAGCGCGCCTTCGACGATGGAGAGCCCGTTGCCGCCATCCTCGCCGAGGGAGTTCGCGGTGAAGACCGCGACATCGCCGTACTCGGCGTCGGTCTCGCTCGTCTTCGCCAGCTGGTCGTCGCTCGGGCGGACGGTGGTGACGTTCACGTCGAACGGCGAGTAGTACTCGGCCATGCGCAGATACACCTCGCGGCGGAGCTCTTTCGAGTCGCCGTCGACGGCGCCGAACGCGACGGGCGTGTCGTTGCGCGCGGCGTTCTCACGGTTCTTGTTCCACGGTGAGCCGGTGAGGGTGCCGCCGTCGAAGACGAGCCAGATCGTCTTCGGTGCGCCCGGCTTGCTGGAGAGGGCCTCGAAGTTCCCGTCTTCGGCGGAGGCCTGGGTGGTGGTGAACTTCGGGCCGTACGTCCCGTACAGACCGGGGCCGGTCTCGGCGAAGACCATCGGTGCGGCGGCCGTCGCAAGCACGCTCGCCGCGGTGACCGCGACGCCGAGCCTGTAGGCAACTCGTCGAATCGACATCTGGTTCCTTTCTAGGACGTGTGTTCCCGTGCGTGGGCGGAGAGGCGCGCGAACGCCGTCGAGGTTGTTCTGCGGGTTCCGATCAGCGGCCAGCACGAGCAGCTGCGCCCCCCAGTCGGCACAGCATTGCCCAGACTACGAATCGATCGAGATCGCGCACATCACGCGGATTGGGTGAACCTGGGATGGTGCCGTCATGCTGTCTCGGCGCTGGACGTCGATGGGTGTTCCTGCCGGCGCGACCGCGCTGCGCCGCGCGGCGGCGGCGGTCCAGACGGCGGATCCGGCGTTCTGCCGGCGAGCAGACCGCGCCGGATCGCCTCGTCGACGGCTGCTGAGCGCGACCCGACGCTGAGCTTGCGGTAGACGGCCTTCGCCTGCGAGCTGACGGTGTTCCGAGAGACGAAGAGGTGCTCGCCGATCTGGGCCAGGGTGAGATGTGTCCGCAGGAGGGGGAGCAGCCGCAACTCCGCGGGCGTCATGCTGCCGTGGCGGGCGACGCCGGCGGGTTCCGCTCGCGTGGCGCGTCCGGCGACGACCGATGCGTCCGCGGCGAACGCATCCCGGCCGAGACTCTCATCGATCTCAGCGAGCAGTGAGCACGCTGCGTCGAGCTCTCCGCGTTCGATCCGCGCATGCACGACGCGGATCCGGTCTCGGACGTGGAGGAGGAGTTCCTGCAGCGCCGGTGGCGTCGCGCTCGTCTCCTTCGTCATGACACGCAGAGTAGGGGCCCAGAGATTCACACAGAGCGGGTGAGGTGTGAAGGGCGGGCCTCGGCGACGAGATTCTCTCCTCAGGCCGCGTAGCGGCGGACTCCTCAGCGGCGCCCTTCCATCGCGGTCGGGCCGACGTTCTCGTCGAGCCACTGCACGAGCGGGCGGGCGGCGCGGAGCACAGCGACCACGTGGTCCACGGTCTCGGGGGAGCGCAGCCAGGGCGTCGACGGATCCCAGTGCTTCCTCGCGACCAGGTCCTTGTTCCGGAGCAGCTCGATGCGCGGATGATCCTTCGCGTATCCGCGGGGAGCGGTGGCGAGGCGATCGTGGGAGGTGACGTCGATGCCCGAAGTTTCGAGGTCGCCGATGATGGCCTCGAGCCGAGGACCCGCCGTATCGTCGGCGACCGCGGCGCGCAGGCGCGTCAGCTGGTCTGAGGCCAGCATGTGGCACCCCGCGCCCGTGCCGAGTCCGCGGGCGGAGAACTCGACGTAGCCCTGGCCGAGCATGGCCCCAATCGACGTCTTGTAAGGCGACTTGTCGGCGCTGAAGCGGATGTCGCGGTTCGGTCGGAAGATCCGTCCCTCGCCGAACTCGGCGGACAGGTCGTCCAGCAGGGCCTGCATCGGCGCGAGGACCTCGGCGTCGTAGACCGCGCGGTTCCGAGTCCAGTAGTCCTTGCTGTTGTCGGCTTCGAGGCCGACGTAGAACGCGCTCGCGCGCTCCGACCACCCCGGGAACGTCGCGCTCACGTCAGGCCTTCTTCCGCGGAGCACGTGTCTTGGGCTGTTTGGCCGGGAGCCGCCCGACCTGCTCGAGCGCGGCGGACACCCATTCCGTGGCGCGTTCCGGGTCGCCCCGCCATGCCGGCGGCAGCGCGAGATAGCCGCCCATCGGCCTCTCCGCAGGGCCGAACGGGCCCACGCCGGGAACGGCTCGCAGGGCGCTGAGAGAGTCCTCATCGACGAGGCGCACGCCGAGATCGTCGCCGAAGAGTCCGGCGAACATGTTGCCGTTCACGAAGGCGCCCAGGTTGCCGAACATCGGCTTGACCTCGACGCCGGGCGCCTCAGGGATGACGGCGCGGAAGAACTCCTTGGAGTCCTCGGACGGTCGCGGGATCTGCATGGCTCTGTTATCTCACGTTCGGCGGGAGAGCGTAACCCGCCGATCCCTTCCGCGGACTCCGTCCCCGGCCTAGACTCCTGCGCGAAGCCTCCGCATCGGACCGGAGATCCTCGGCGCCCCGGCGGAGCTGAAGGAGAAGACATGCAGAACCTGACGATCGACTTCATCTGCTCGCTCGACGGCTACGGCGCCGCGGAGGGCTGGCCGGGCCTGTGGGGGATGGGCGGTCCCGAGTATTTCGAGTGGCTCGGTTCCGCTCCGGACAAGGACTATCCGATCCTCATGGGGGCGACGACGTACCGGCTCATGTCGGCGTTCGCCGCGGGAGGGGAGGAGGGCGTCGGCGTGCTCGACGCGATCCCGAAGTACGTGTTCTCCTCGACCCTCGACGAACCGCTCGCCTGGGCGAACTCGATCCTCGTCCGCGACGACGCCGTCGGCTACGTGCGCCAGTTGAAGGAGGAGTCGGACAGCCCGCTGCGCACCCTCGGCAGCATCGCCCTCTGCCGCGCCCTGCTGAACGCGGGTCTCGTCGACCGGTACCGCGTCGTGCTCTTCCCCGTGATCACCGGCGCCACAGGACAGGACCGGATCTTCGACGGCTATCCCGACGTGCGCCTCGACCTCGTCGAGTCGCGCACGTTCGACGGGCGGCTGCAGCTGCTCGAGTACGTCCCGACGGTGCTCGACGGCCCGCCCGGACGCTGAACCCACCCGTGCGCCGGGGGACGGGGAGGAGCATCCTGGACTCAGGAGCGCACGGGACCGCGCGCGAAGGCGAGGAGGACCGCATGGGCCACGACAAGAACGACGAGCTGCGCGAGGGCCGGCAGGAGCAGGAAGAGCGCCGGCAGCATCACCGCGACGAGACCTTCGAGGAGACCGGCGGTGTCGACGACGAGGGTTCGCAGGACGAGCGCCGCGAGGAGGGCCTCGACCGGCTGTGAGCCTGCGGCGCGGCGATGCCGGGTGGTGAGGATCGGATCCGATCCTCACCACCCGTCGACGTCATTCCGCGAAGAACGCGAGGATGTCGTCGTCCAGCGCCACCTGGTAGTCGCCCCAGATCCCGTGCGACGCCCCGGGGTAGACCTTCAGAGTCCCCTGGGAGACGAGCGTGATCGCCTTCTCCGCCGCAGCGGCGATGGGGACGATCTGATCGTCGTCGCCGTGCGCGAGCAGGATCGGGACGTCGAGAGCCTGCAGATTCTTGGTGAAGTCGGTCTCCGAGAAGACCTCGACGCAGTCGTAGACGGCGTTGAGGGCCGCCATCATGCCCTGGCGCTGGAAGTCGTCGACGAGGCCCTGCGAGCGCTTCTCCGGCTGGTGGTTGAAGCCGAAGAACGACTCGGCGAGGTCCTTGTAGAACTGCGAGCGATCGTTCAGCACGCCCGCGCGGATGCCGTCGAACACCTCCAGCGGGGTGCCCTCGGGGTTCGTCGCAGACTGGAGCATGACCGGCGGCACCGCTCCGGCCGTGGCGACCTTGGACACCCGCCCGGCGCCGAGGGTCGCCGCGTAGCGGACCACCTCGCCGCCTCCGGTGGAGTGGCCGACGAGGAGGATGTCCTGCAGATCCAGCTGCTCGGCGAGCGAGGCCAGATCGGCCACATAGGTGTCCATGTCGTTGCCGCGGTACGTGCGCGACGAGCGTCCGTGACCGCGCCGGTCGTGAGCGATCGCGCGGTATCCGGCGTCGGCGAAGATCTTCAGCTCCTTCTGCCAGGCGTCCGAGTTCAGCGGCCAGCCGTGACTGAAGATGACCGGGCGCCCTTCGCCGAGTTCGGTGTAGTAGATCTCGGTGCCGTCGGGTGTCGTGATGTAGGGCATCGTGTGTCCTTTCCTGGGGGAGGAGTGCTGTCCGCGACGAGGTCGCTGCGGACTCGCGTCACACACGATATGGCTCAGCTGCAGGAGCGAGAGAGGCCCGCGTAGTACTACCCTCCGGCCGCCTCGGAGAGGGGAACGGATGCCGCGAGGCCGGCGAAGAGGGTTTCCGCGATTCCCCCGGGAGGGGCCGAGAGCACAGTGAGCTGGTAGCCCGCGAGGCTCCGGACGGCGAAGTTGTGCGCATCGATCGCGACGTCCCCCAATCCCTCGATGGCGATGTGGAACGTGGTGTCTTCGGGACCGGAGACGTCCTGCCGCTCCCAGATGCGGACGAAGTCCGGATCGGACGAGAGTTTGCGGACGAGCTCGGCCAGTCGCGGTGAGTCCGGATGCGCATCCCTGCGCAGGGTGGCCACCGCCGAGCGCGTCATCGCCTCCCACTCCACGAGGGTGCCTTTCATGCGTGCGTTGAAGAGGGCGGCGACCTGATTGGATCCCACGGCGAGTCCGCCGTGCCCCAGAGCCGCCGCCAGGGGGGTGGAGGCGACGATGTCCCGGTGCGGGTCGGAGATGTACGCCGCGGTGCGGTACCAGCGCGAGAGCGTTCGGGTGATGCGTTCGGCGATCTCCGGGCTGGGTGCGCCCCTCATCGGCGGCTGGCCGCCCGCAAGCCGGTGCAGGTGCGCGACCGACTCCTCGTCGAGGTGCAGTGCACGGGCGAGGGACGAGAGCACCTGTTCGGAGGGACGGCCGACGCGCCCCTGCTCGATGCGCAGGTAGTACTCGGCACTGATCCCGGCGAGCTCGGCGACTTCATGGCGTCGGAGACCGGTGACACGTCGTCCCTGTTGCCTGATGAGTCCGACATCCTCGGGCTGGGTCACATTGCGCCGTGCCCGGACGTAGACACCCAGGGCGTTGCGAGAAGGGTTCACAGACTTCCTAGCGACGTAGATCGGATCCTATTCTCGTACACGGTGGCGGGAATCGGCCCGTCCGAGGAGGCTCGGAGCGCAGGACGATGGTTCGTGAAGAGGGCGCGGGCAGGGCGCTGCTGGAGAGCATGATCCAGGAGGATCCTCACCGCCTCCGGCGACGAAGCCTCGCGCGCGGCGTTCCCCGGGACGACGCCGACGACGTCGCGCAGACCGCGCTTCTGCGTGCGTGGCGTTTGATCGAGCATCTCGAGGAGCCGACGCCGGGGCGACTGTGCTCATGGCTCGACACGATCGCCCGCAACGAGGCCATCGATCTCGCCCGGCGGCGGAGGCGGCGCCCGACCGTCGCGCTCGACGACTCGGTCGCGGACGAGCATGACGCACAGGACGAGACGGAGATGCGGATCATCCTGGACGGGGCGCTGGAGGCCATCCGGAGCCTGCCCCCGGCACTGCGGGACGCGCTGGTCATGAGCGTCGCAGACGGGCTTTCGACCCAGGAGATCGGCGATCGTCTCGGACTCACCCCGGAAGCGGTCCGCCAGCGGATACGGCGGGCGCGCAAGGCGCTCGCCGCATGCAGGAAAGCGGGCATGTCGAGCGAGTAGAAAGCCGTCTGTCACGCAGACGGACTCCTGACGTCCTTCTTCCTGAGCCCGACATCGCGGCTCAGAAGAAAGGAACACCATGATCGTCTCTTCCCTCGACCAGCTGAACACCGCGTTCGCCGACCTCTTCAACGCCCGGGACCTCGACGGCCTGATGGCACTCAACAGTGATGACGTGATCTTCGCGCCGGCGCCGGGCATGGCGCTGAGCGGCTCGGACAACGTGCGAGCGGCGCTCGAGCAGTTCCTCGCGCTGAACCTTCCGATCACGATGGCGGTGCGACACGTCTTCCAGAGCGGGAACATCGGTCTTGCGGTGGCGGATTGGGCCATCTCCGGCATCGGACCCGACGGCTCATCCGTCGAGCTCGCAGGTACCACCGCCGATGTCGCCGTGTTCGACCCCGATCTCGGCTGGCGCTACGTCATCGACAATCCCTTCGGCACGGCCTGACCAGGCTGCGCTCAGCCGGCGGCCGACCATTCCGGGCGGCCGCCGGTGGCAGCGGCGGACATGCGCTTGATGCAGACGCATGGCCGTGACAGGCTGACCGTGCGCCACGAACGCGCGCGGAGGGACGGATCCAGTGGTCACACAGCAGGTCGTCGCCCCGCCCGCCCGCGCCGCGCTCTTCCTCGTGCTCACGGTGCGAGAAGGGAGCGAGGAAGTCGTCCGCGAACTGCTCGCCGACCTGTCCGGGATCACCCGGTCCGTGTCGTTCCGCACCCCGTCGGACCACCTGAATGCCGTACTCGGCATCGGCGCGCTGCTGTGGGACCGGATGTTCGGCGCACCCCGGCCGAAGGGGCTGCACCCGTTCGAGGCGCTGCACGGCCCGCACCACGTGGCTCCCGCGACGCCGGGCGACCTGCTCCTGCATGTGCGCGCGCATCACATGGACGTGTGCTTCGAGCTGTGCCGTCAGGTCGTGGATCGCCTCCGCGGTCACGCCGACGTCGTCGACGAGACGCACGGCTTCAAGTACTTCGACGAGCGCGACCTGCTCGGCTTCGTCGACGGCACGGAGAACCCAGAGGGGGCGGCGGCCACAGCGGCGGTGCTCATCGGCGACGAGGATCCGGAGTTCGCCGGCGGCAGCTACGTCATCGTGCAGAAGTACACGCACGACCTCTCTGCGTGGGGCGAGCTGCCCGTGCACGAGCAGGAAGGGGTCATCGGGCGCAGCAAGCTCGAGGACATCGAGATGCCCGATGCGGTGAAGCCGCGGAACTCGCACGTGCACCTCAACACGATCGAGGATCCGGATGGCACACAGCGGCAGATCCTGCGCAGCAACATGCCGTTCGGAGAGCTCGGCAGCGCCCAGTTCGGCACCTACTTCATCGGCTATGCGGCGGATCCGGATGTGATCGAGCGGATGCTGAGGAACATGTTCCTCGGCGATCCTCCCGGCAACACCGACCGGATCCTGGACTTCTCCACGGCCCGCACCGGATCGCTCTTCTTCGTGCCCACGGTGGATTTCCTCGACGACGTGCCGCCGGCGCCGGCCGCGCCTGCCGCCCCGTGACGGGAGCCCGCCGATGACGATGGGCGACGCACCCCGCGTCCGAGTGCGCCGGATCTACGACCCGGCCGAGCCGGACGAAGGCGCCCGCGTGCTCGTGGACCGGCTCTGGCCGCGCGGGGTGAGCAAGGAGCGTGCCGACCTGCGCGAGTGGTGCAAGGACGTTGCCCCTTCGACGGAGCTGCGCCAGTGGTACGGGCACGATCCCGAGAGGTTCGCCGAGTTCGCGCGCCGCTATCGCGCGGAGCTCGCGGATCCGACGCGGGCCGACGCGCTCGCCGGGTTGCGGGCGCTCCTGCGTCAGGAGCCCGTGACGCTGCTGACGGCGGCCAAGCGCTCGGACATCAGCGAGGCGACCGTGCTGCAGGAGCTGCTGAGCGGATCCGGTTGACGGGATCCGGCCGGTCTGCTCTACTTCCGGATGTCCCCGCTGTCCGGCTCCTCCTGCTGTTCGAGCGCCTCGTCGGGCTCGAACGAGGCGTCATCCGTCTCGCTGTCCTCGACCGCAGCGGCAGCCTGCGCCTTCGCCTCCGCGAGCGCCTCCGCCTCGCGCTTCTCCTCGCGTCGCTTCTCTCCGAACATCGCATCTCCTCTGCGTCCGGTGGATCCGCTGTCACCCTACGCCCGAGGCGGCCACGGAGCCGAGGACGCCTCGGGATACACTGGCCCGAACGTCGCGTGCTGGTGGCAGACCGTGTCAGGCATGGAGGCGCCGGATTGAAGGAGCGTGACGATGCTCTCGTCCCACCCTTCGTTCTCGCGTGACTGAGCGCGAGACGACCAGGCTCATCGCCTGGAGCAACGAACTCCGTGAGGCGCACGCGCGGCTGCGCGAGGCCCTGCGCATCGTGCGCGACGGGGTGCACGCGGCGGATCCGCACACACCGGGTCGCGTCCTGCTGCTGCACTGCCGCGGGTTCTGCACCGCCCTCGACCAGCACCACCGGGGTGAGGACCGTGCCCTTTTCCCGGCGATCGAGGCCGCGCATCCCGAGTTGACTCCCGTGCTGCGCAGGCTCACGGAGGATCACGCGATGATCGACGTGCTGCTCACGGCGCTCGCCGCTGCGGCGACGAGCGGGGCTCCGCCGGACGACCTCGACCGTCACCTCGACGGGGTCGGAGCGATCATGGAGAACCACTTCGCGTTCGAGGAGCGGCAGCTGCTCGGCGTGCTGGAGGCGCTCGCGCTGGACGCCGATCCGCGAGAGGTGCTCGGCAGGCTCTGAGTCGTCCCGCTCAGGCCAGCGCTGCCTGGAGTGCCCGGATGATCGACCCGAGCTCTCCGGAGGCGAGCAGCCCCTGTCCGAGCGGGCCCGAGTCGTCCGTCCCTACCGCAGGGAGCAGGCACAGGGCTGTCGTCACCTCGTCGGACATCTGGCCGCGCTGCCAGGCGAGCTCCGCCGCGACCGCCGCCGACCGATCCTCGGCGGCGGCGCCGGCCGCGCGCGCGGCGTAGGCCGCGGCGCCCAGCGCGTGCGCTCCCATGTGCGCCACGCCGGCCGCCTGCGCGGCGGCGCGGGCCGCGGATACGGCCCCGGCGGAGGACACGGCGTGCGCCGCCCGGCCGGCGACGAACCGGCGACGGATCTCGCCCGCGGCGTCGAGCTCGCCGCGGGAGAACGCGCGCGCCCGGGCGATCGCGTCGCGGGGGCGATCATCGTCCGGCGCCTCCGCCTCGAAGAGCGGCAGCACATGGTCGGCGCAGGTCGCGGCCCATTCCGCGACGAGCCGCCTGTCCTCCTCGGACAACGTCTGCGCGGAGAGCGCCCGGGTCATCGCCCACCCCGATCCCGGCGCTCCGTACGGGCGCGTGCGGCCTCGTGCGCCTCCCGCAGCAGCGCGAGAACCAGCTCCGCGGTCCCGGATCCGGGATTCACCGCGCTCACCCACCCGGCGTCGCCGTACTGCGGGTGCCGCGCGAAGGCATCGCTCGCCGCCGGATCCTCGCCGAGCGGAAGCTGCGCGGCGCGCTCCCGGCCGACATGGATGTTGACCCGGAAGCGATCCGGTGCGTCCAGCGCGGAGGACCGGTCGTCGGGGTAGTCCTTCGTCACGATCGTGCCGTAGGGCTGGGTGCGCTCCGGCACGGCGCCGTCGGGGGCGTAGTAGAAGAACGCGTCGCCCCACGCGATCTCGGGAAAAGGGCCTCCGGGCTCCGGGGCGAGGACGAGGACGCCGTCGAACGTCCTGACGTGATCCACGATCTGCTGCATCTCCATCCCTCCATCGTGAGGTTGACGTGCTTATGTGGACCCATGCAGCAGAAAGGCATGGACTCATGGGAGGCGAGCGCCGCCAACCCTCCAGAGGGCTTTTCCACGGCGGACGTCGGACGACTGGCCGGCTACTCCACGCAGCAGGTGCGCGACCTCGAGCGTCTCGGGGTGCTCCCGCCCGCGCCGCGCGCCGCCAACGGTTACCGCCGCTACGACGCCCGCCACGTGATCGCGGCCCGTGCGTATCGCGCCCTTGCCGCCGCGATCGGTCCGGTCGCGGCGAGGACCGTCCTTCCGGCGCTCGCAGCCGGATCGGTCGACGACGCGGCCGCCCGCATCGACGAGCTGCATGCCGACCTGGCCCTCGAACGCCGCAGGGTGCACGAAGCGCTCCGCGGCCTCGACGCCGTGCTGGCGGAGGCAGGGGAGGAGTTCGACGACGGCGACGCGATGACGATCGGTGAGCTCGCCCAGGCCCTCGGCGTGCGGGCGTCCGCGCTCCGGCATTGGGAGCGCGAGGAGCTCGTCCGCACGACTCGATCCGAGGGCTCCGGCACCCGGATCTATGGCGCGCTCGCGGTGACCGAGGCGCGGATCGTCGCAGCTCTCCGTGCCGGCGGGTACGGGATCCCGGCGATCCGAAGCATCCTCCAGGAGGTGCGCGCGCACGGGGACCCCGGCGACGCGCAGCGTATCCTGCAGCAGCGGCTCGCGGACCTCACCCGCCGCAGCCTCGCGCTGCTCGCCGCATCGGGCCTGCTGCACGATCTCCTGGCGTCGATGCCGGCCGACACGCGCGGGGAGTGATCCCCGCCCTCCCGATCTGGGCCGTCGCGGAGGAGGATGTCGATCGGCGGATCCTTCGATCGTCACCATGATGTCGATACCTACGAAAGGACGGATCATGCGTTACACGCTTCTGCTGCAGTACCCCGAGATGAGCGCCGAGGACCTCGGACCGGAGGTGCTCGCCGAGGGCATGCGCGCCTTCGACGTCTATGCGAAGGCCCTGGACGAGGCGGGCGTGCTGCGCAGCGCCGAGGTGCTGCACCCGTCGACCGCCACCACGACCGTGCGCGTGCGCGACGGGCAGCCCGTCGTCCAGGACGGGCCGTTCGCCGACACCAAGGAGCAGCTCGGCGGCAGCTTCGTGATCGAGGTGGACGACCTCGACGCCGCGATCACCTGGGCCGCCAAGGCGCCGTCCGTCGAGTGGGGCGCGGTCGAGGTGCGCCCTGTCGCGACGCGCTTCGCGGACGGCGCGTGGCAGGGTGCTTCGCCGGTCCGGTAGACACGACCGGCGCGGGCGCCGATCGCCGCGCACTCGCCGCGACCCCCGGAGGACCCGCCGGATCCGAGAACGCCAGGAGGCGACATGAGCACGGCCGAGGAGGTTCGGACCGCCGCCGAGCGCGCGGTCCGAACCTCCTATGGCCGGCTCGTCGCGCTCCTCGCGGCCGGGACCGGAGACCTCGCGCTCGCCGAGGACTGCCTCGCCGATGCCCTCGAACGCGCCCTGCGCACCTGGCCCGATGCCGGCGTGCCGGACAACCCGGAAGGATGGCTGCTCACCGTGGCCCGCAACAGACTGCGCGACGTGTGGGGCTCCGCGGCACGCCGCACGAACGCCCCGCTCGACGACGCTCTGGGTGACGTCGATGCCGGCATGGACGTCACCGCCCTGGTGGAGCGCGCCGAGGCGATCCCGGATCGGCGATTGGAACTGCTGTTCGCGTGCGCGCACCCCGCGATCGATCAGAGCATCCGCACGCCGCTCATGCTGCAGGCCGTGCTCGGCTTCGACGCCGCCGAGGTGGCGCAGGCCTTCGACGTCGAGCCCGCGGCCATGGCGCAGCGCCTCGTGCGGGCCAAGCGCAAGATCCGCGACGCGGGGATCCCCTTCACCCTTCCCGTGCGCGCCGACATGCCCGCCCGCACGACCGCGGTGCTCGAGGCGATCTACGGCGCCTATGCGCTGGACTGGCTGGACCGGCACGACGATGTGCGCACCTCGCTCGCCGATGAGGCGCGCTGGCTCGCCGTGCTCACCGCGACCCTGCTCGACACGGATCCGGAGGCGTGGGGACTGGCGGCGCTGCTCACGCTCGCGCAGTCCAGGGCGCCCGCGCGCATCGGCGATCCCTGGCCCGCACTGGACGAGCAGGATCCGGCGCTGTGGGACCGCGAGCTCATCGCGGAGGGCGAGGCGCTGCTGCACCGCGCCGCGAAGCTCAGCGGCGTCGCCGGGGGAGGAGAGCCGGGGCGGTTCCAGCTCGAGGCGGCGATCCAGTCGGTGCACTGCGACCGGGCCCGCACCGGCGCGACGGATCGCGAGGCGCTGCTGCGCCTCTACCGCGGCCTCGTGCGGATCGCCCCGACGCGCGGGGCGCGAGACGCGCTCGCGGCGGTCGAAGGACGCGCTGTGGGCTAGGCGCGGCTGGTCGGAACGGGGCGGAGGCGCTCGTTCAGCGTCGCTTCGGGTCGATGGCGTCGGTGATGCGCGCGACGATGATCCAGGCGAAGACCGCCGCCCCGATCACGAGCAATTCGCTCAGCATGGAACCCGCCAGTGCACCGGTCAGCCCGGGGATGGACTTCGCCGTCGATGCGGCCTGACTCGCGATCGAGCCCACCAGATTGGACGCGAGCCACAGCGTCCACCAGGTGCCTCTCAACCCGCCGCTCAGCTCAGCGCGGGAGCTGCGTGCGAGGTCGGAGACGTTCTGGAACGGGAAGAACAGCGACACGACCGGGATGAACCACGACCCGACGTGCCAGCCCGGGCTGCGTCGCAGACCGGCCCGCGGAACGGACGCGGCGGCACGGTACTGCCAGACGACCCAGCAGACCGCGGCGGCGATCAGCACGCCCACGGAGATGAGGCTGAGGGAGAGAGAGCTCCCGTCGAACACGTTGAGCGCTTCCGCTCCGACCGATCCGCTGCTGTAAGCATCGAGCGTCATGATGCCCCATCCGTCGGTGAGCACGGTCACCAGGGACAGGGTCGCGTAGACCGCGATCAGGATCCGGGTCGCTGCGCCGATGCTGCGTAGGGGGCGGACAGCGGCCGGAGCCTGCAACCAGACGCCCGGATGCATTCCCGGGGCGCCGGGATACCCGGGCTGGGCAGCCTGGTACGTCGGGGCGCCGGGGTATGGGATCTGCGGGCCCGGTTGCATCACGGGGGCGGCGGGGTGCGGGGCCGTAGCACCAGGGGGCGCGTATCCGTCGGCGCCGTACGGCGCCGACGGCGGTGGCGGCGGAAAGGCGGGGGTACCGTACTGAGGCTCCGGCTCCGGCTGCGGGGCGGCGGGAGGCTGGGGGTCGCTCATAGGAGTCCTCGTGTTCGACGGCGATCGAGATCTTGCCGAACGCTATCAGTCGGCGGCCGTTCCGGGGACGCGGTCAGCGCACGGAACGCCGCGCGGCGCGCGGTCGCGAGGGCGGTGAGGGGGAGTGTCTTGTTCATGTCTCCAGCGTCCCCAGGCGCAGCGCTGCGGGGATCCACCGATCGGTCAGGGTCGAACACCGATCGGTCGGGCGAGGACGGTTCGGTCCGCACGGATCGCGGCGTCCGCTCGTTGTGCACTGATTGCGTGAAGCGTGGCCTCAGGGGAGCTTCGCTCGCGGACCATGGGGTCATGTCAGAGCGCACGCAGTCGAAGTCACCATTGCCCGGCACCCCGTTACATGTAACGATGAGCGACATGGGCGTCAATGAGCGGGTGGGTGAGTATCGGCGGCGAATGCGCGAGCGCGGTTTCCGTCCGATGCAGGTCTGGGTGCCCGATGTGCGCAGCGCCTCGTTCGCGGGGGAGGCGCATCGCCAGGCCGCGTTGATCGCCGGCGCGGCATCGGCGACCGAGGATCAGGCGTTCATCGAGGCCGTGTCGGTGGAGTGGGAAGACGAATGATCCGCGGCGAGCTCTGGACGGTCGCCGGCGGTGTGTACGCGTCGAAGCCTCGGCCGGCGCTGATCATCCAGGACGACCTGTTCGCCGCCACGGCGTCCGTGAGCGTGCTGCCGTTGACCGGTGCCTTGATCGATGCCCCGTTGCTGAGGGTTCGCATCCGCCCCGGCGAGCTCTCGGGCCTGACGAAGGAGAGCGACGTGATGATCGACAAGGCCACGACCGTGCGACGGCGGAACGTCGATGCGCGGATCGGGCGGCTGTCTGCCGATCAGCTCACGGAGGTCGAGCGGCTGCTGATGGTGTACCTCGGAATGGCGCGCTGAAGTCCTGCACCCGAGAGGCTGGGATCGTGCGCCCGCGAGGGACGGCGCAATAGTCTGCTCTCAGCTCATCCGCGCGGCGCCGCCCCGACCGAGCATCTCGACGAAAGGGACGCGTCATGACGAGCGATGAGGATCCGGCGGCGCGCATCGCGCGGCTCGAAACCGAGAACGAGGCGCTGCGCAGCAGTGCGGAACGGCGCTCCGGGGCATGGTGGCGCAGCGCCGGATCGGCGATCCTGATCGTGCTCGGACTCGTCCTCGGATCCGTCAGCGCCGTCACCGGCTACGTCAACGCGCTGCTCACCGACACGGATCAGTTCGTCGCGACGTTCGCGCCGCTCGCCGCGGATCCCGCCGTGCAGACGGTCCTGGTGAATGCGACGAACCAGCTGATCGACCGGCAGGTCGACATCCCCGCGCTCACGAGCGATGTGTTCGACGGCCTGCGCGCCCTGGACATGCCGCCCAAGGCCTCGGCGGCGCTGGGCCTGCTGGAGGCTCCGGTCGCCCAAGGGGCGCGGAACCTCGTGCACGGCATGGTCCAGAACGTGATCACCTCGCCCACGTTCGCGGACGTATGGAAGCAGGCGCTGAGCGTCTCGCACACGCAGGCGCTCGCTGTGCTGCAAGGCGCCCCCGATGCCGCGCTCGCCGCGGGCTCGGACGGAGGGCTGCGGCTGCAGCTGGGCCCGATCCTCGACGGCGTCCGCACCCGCCTGCTGGCCGAGGGCGTGACCTTCGCCCAGGCCATCCCCACGACGGATCAGACGATCGTGCTCGTCCACAACGCGTCGCTGGGCAAGGCCGTCGCCGTCTACGGGCTCGTGGTGACCGTCTCCACCTGGCTGCCGTGGATCGCGCTGGCCCTGCTGCTCGCCGGCGTGCTGGTGGCACGGCAGCGCCGACGCACGGTCCTGGCCGCCGGAGTCGCCGCGACCGTGATCATGGTGCTGATGCTGGCGGCGATCGCCGTCGGGCGTGCGGTCGGGATCGGCGCGCTCGCGTCCGGCGGATCCGTCATCACGCCGGCAGCCGCCGGATCCGTGTTCGACCAGATCACGGCGCCGCTCACGCAACGCATCCTCGCGCTCGGGCTGCTCGCCCTCGTGGTGGCGCTCGTCGCATGGGTCATCGGCACCTCCCGCTCTGCGCGGGCCGTGCGCCGCGCCGGAGACAGGGTCGCCGATGCCGTGCGCCCCGGTGTTCCTCGTACGTCGGCCGAGGTCGAGCCGACCGGGCCCGCCCGTCTCGGCGGCTGGATCGACCGCTCGCACCGGTGGATCCTCGCCGTGGTCGCGCTCGTCGCCGCAGCCGTCGTTCTGCTCGTGCACCCGCTTACGGCGTGGCTCGTGCTGTGGGTGCTGCTGGGCGCGCTGCTCGTCCTCGTCGCCGTGGAGCTGCTGCGCCGGCCCGTGCGGGACTGAGCCGACTGCCGGCGGGTCAGGGGCGGACGCGGACCGTACGTCCGTCGTACGTCACGAGGTCGCCGTCGACGAGCTGCCGTCCGCGGCGGCGGTCCACCTCGCCGTTCACGCGCACGTACCCGTCGATGATCGCCTCCTTGGCGTCGCCGCCGGAGTCGAGCAGTCCGGCGAACTTCAGGAACTGTCCGAGCCGGATGCTCTCGCCCCCGATGGAGATGTCGTCGCTCATGCGGTCCACGGGAACGTCCGCTCCTTGTCGAGTTCGCCATCGCGTCCGATCGCGGAGAGACTGTCGCCGCCCCCGCGCAGGCACAGCCACTTCAGCGGACGGTCGGCGTCGGCGGCGTTGTGCACAGCCCGCCAGGTCTCGGGCGCGACGCGCACCACGGTGCCCGCCTGCACGTCGACCACGTCGTCATCGAGCGCCATCTGCCCGCGCCCCTCGAGGAACACGTAGAGCTCCTCGAAGCGATCGTGCCGGTGCCAGAACGGCGAGCTCGCGCCGGGATCCGTCGCGTTCGCCGACATCCCGAGGTACCTCGCCGCCTCCCCGTCGACGAACCTCTTCCCTGTCCCCTCCGCGACACCCCAGGTGTCGATTCCGCCGATCTCGCTCACGTCGTAGCCACTCATGCCGCCACGCTATCCCAGCGGGCAGTGGGTGCGATCGACGCGGCAGGCGAGCCGACGCCCCCTCGCAGCATCCGCGCCCCCCTGTGGTGGCGTTGCTGCGAGGGGGCGCCGACGCTCAGAGGGGGCGTCGACGCCAGGAGTGGGCGGCCGAGCCGGGCGAACCAGCGAACGGGCCTACTTCTTCTGCGGCGCGAACGGGGTGCCGAGCTCCTGCGCGAGGGATTGGAAGATCCGGGTCGCGGGGGAGCTGCAGGGCAGATCCGTCGGGTTGTCGGTCAAGGTCCTGGCATCGCTCGGGCAGTCGCCCGAGGGGATGTCGCTGTTGACCATCGTGATGATCGTGGTGTCGTCCTTGGTGCTGTAGAACATCGAGGTGTTGTAGCCGGGCAGCTCGCCGGCGTGGCCGACCCAGCCGTTCTGGCAGCCCCAGCCGATGCCGTACCCGCCGTTGCCCGGCCCGTTGAATTCCCGGAACGACGTGAGCCGCTCGATCTGGTCCTTCGCCGGCACGAGCCCCGCGCCGGTCGCCTCCGCCCGTCC
The DNA here is from genome assembly GCF_000956505.1 of Microbacterium azadirachtae. Lineage (GTDB taxonomy): Bacteria > Actinomycetota > Actinomycetes > Actinomycetales > Microbacteriaceae > Microbacterium > Microbacterium azadirachtae_A. The sequence continues at coordinate 50,541 of NZ_JYIX01000024.1, forward strand.
GAACTTCAGCAGGTCCGGTGCGCTCGAGATCAGCTCACCGGCGGTCCAGCCCCAGGAGGGGTTCCAGTTCGTCGTGTTCGCCGGGTTCTCCGGGGTGCCATGCCCGCCCTGCAGGGTGAATCCCTGCGCGTGCGGATCCGGGAACGCGGCGGATCCGGCCGGGAAGATCGTGTGCGTGAGGCCGAGCGGGGTGAGGATCTTCTCCGCCAGCACGTCCTGGTAGCTCTTGCCCGTCACCTTCTCGATCACGAATCCCAGCAGGATCGTGTTGGTGTTCGAGTAGTCGAACGCGGTTCCTGGCGCGAAGTCCTGCGGCTTCAGACCCAGGCCGGCCTTGAGCAGCTCTTCGGGCTTCCACACCCGGTCGGGCTCGGAGAAGAAGATCTTCTGCCAGGCGGGATCCTTCGTGTAGCTCGTCACCGAGCTGCTCATGTCCGCGAGCATGCGGATCGTGACCTCGTCGCCGCGCGGCACGCCGTCCACGTACTTCGAGATCTTGTCGTCGAGGCTCAGCTTGCCCTCGGCCGCGAGCTGCAGGGTCAGGGTTCCGGTGAAGGGCTTCGTGATGGATCCGACGCGCTGGTAGATGTCGGTCGTCATCGGGGCGCCGGTGGATGGATCCGCCACGCCGTAGGCCTTGAAGAACAGCCCCTTCGGCGACTGCACGGCCACGATCGCGCCCTTCGCCGATGTCTGGGCGAAGGCGGCCTGCGCGGTCTTGTCGATGGTCGCGGTCAGGTCGTCGGGAAGTGCCGAGGTCGGCAGATCCGCGGTTCGCGTCACGACGGCCGAGGGGTCGGCGACGCACGTCGAGACCGCGGGCACCGCGGATGACGGGGTTCCGGTGCCCGTCGAGGTGGGGCCGGTCGAGGGTTGCGCCGAGCAGCCGGCGAGGACGAGCAGGGCGGCCGCGAGCGCGATCGGCCTCGCGAGACGAGCGGTGACCATGGCGGAGCTCCTTCAGGCGGATCAGTCCTTCCCCATAGGAGACTCTGGCACCCGCGGAGTCCGGGAGGAATAGACGTAGGCCCATTCCGGCCCGCGCCCGGCCCCGGGAGACTGGTGAGCGCATGGGGATGCTCGAGGGGGGATCGGGGGTCGGATCCGCACATGCGGTGTTCCGGGGTGTGCGACGAGGAGGCTCGCGATGATGGCGGAGACCGGGGTGCGACGGGGCGCGGCGGCAGCCGCCCTCCTGGCGATCGGACTGATCGTGTCGGGATGTGCGAGCGGCGGCGCTTCGGGAGCCGCCGCGTCTCCGTCCGCATCGGCGGGCACCGCGGCCACGGGCCTCGTGACCACGGACGCCGGCGCCCTGCGCGCGCAGTTCGATGCGCTCGCGACCGAGCTCGGCGTGCCGGGCGCGGCCATGCTCGTGCGCACGCCGCAGGGCGAGGTCACGGCGACCTACGGCGTGACCCAGCTGCGCGGTTCCACGCCCGTCTCCCTGGACGACCACTTCCGGATCGGATCCAACACGAAGACGATGACCGGAACCGTCGTCCTGCAGCTCGTGCAGGAGGGGAGGATCGCGCTCACCGACAAGGTCGCGAAGTACCGCCCTGACGTGCCGAACGGCGGCAGCATCACGATCGAGCAGCTGCTCACGATGCGCAGCGGACTGGCGAACTACACGACGACGCTCGAGCTCAACCGGGCGCTGGACACGCAGCCGCAGCGCGCCTGGAACCCGGAGGAGCTCGTGGCCATGGGCCTCGCCGAGCCGCCGACCTTCGCCCCCGGCGACGGCTGGAACTACTCCAACACCAACACCGTGCTGCTCGGCCTCATCGCGGAGCAGCTCGAGCACAAGCCGCTCGCGCAGATCTTCCGGGAGCGGCTGTTCGAGCCGCTCGGCCTGCGCGAGACGTCGTACCCCGACATCGCGGACGCCTCGCTGCCGGAGCCCTACTCGCATGGCTACATGTACTCGACGAACGTCGACACCATGGAGTCGAACGTGCTGCCGCCCGATCAGCTCGCCCAGGCGACGGCCGGCACGTTGCTGCCGAGCGACTCCACGAACCTCAACCCGTCGTGGGCGGGCGCCGCCGGCGCCGGCATCTCGACGATCCGCGACCTCGCGCACTGGGTCGAGGCGCTCGGATCCGGCGCCCTGCTCGGACCGACCCTGCAGAAGGAGCGCCTCGCGAGCGTGCAGCCGGTCCCGGTCCCGCTGCCCGACCCGAAGTACGGCTGGGGGATCGCGAAGATCGGCCCGCTCTACGGTCACACCGGGGAACTGCCCGGCTACAACTCGTTCATGGGGTACGACCCCGTGCAGAAGGTGACGATCGTCGTCTGGACGAACCTCGCCCCCGCCGCCGACGGGCGCCCGCCTGCCGCCACGATCGCCACCTCGCTCATGAAGAGCATCTACGGAGGTTGAGATGATGCCGTCCCCCCGCCGCGCTCCGCGCGATTCCCGCCGCACAGGGCGCGACCTGCGCCGCGCCCTGGCGCTCGCCGCCGTCGCCGGAGCGCTCGTCCTGGCCGGCTGCTCCGGTCCCTCCACCGCGTCGTCGCGCACGCCCTCGCCGTCAGCGACCCCGACCACCACGGCGGCGGCCGCGTGCGTCGCGGATCCGGCCAAGACCATCACCGCGAAGCCCGGCGCGAAGACGATGTCCGCGTTGTCCGCGGAGACGGTCGCCACGCTCGACGCCGCCGCGGCCAAGGCATTCGCCCTGGGCGCTTCTCCGGGCGCGGTCGTCGGCGTGCGCACGCCCGAGGGCACCTGGACGAAGGCCTACGGATCCGCGGATCCGGCCGCGGGCACCCCGATGCAGGTGGGCATGCACACCCGCATCGCGTCGCTCACCAAGATGTACACCGCGACGATCGTGCTGCAGCTGGCCCATGAGGGCAAGCTCGCGCTCGCCGACACCATCGCGAAGTACGTGGACGGGATCCCGAACGGTGACAAGATCACGCTCACCCAACTGGCCGACATGACCAGCGGCGTCGCGAGCTACACGATGAACGAGAAGCTCCTGCAGAAGTACTTCGCGGATCCGACCGCGGTCTACACGCCGGAGGAGGTCATCGAGGCGGGCGCCGCCGTGTCGCCCCTGTTCCCGCCGGGGGAGAGCTTCGCGTACTCGAACACGAACACGGTTCTGCTCGGGAAGGTGATCGAGAAGGTCACGGGCCAGGACATCGGCCAGGTCATGCAGGAGCGGATCTTCGACCCGCTGCACCTGACGAACACGTCGTGGCCCGGCACTTCTGCCGCGCTGCCCGAGCCGTACGCGCACGGCTACACGCTGAACGGCAACACCGCGACCCCTGACGCGCCGACCGACTCCACGGACTGGAACCCGTCGTGGAGCTTCACCGCCGGCGAGATCATCTCCGACATCGACGATCTGCTGACGATGGGCCGCGCCCTCGGCACCGGACAGGGGCTGGTCGACGCGAAGACGCAGGCCCTGCGGCTGACGTCGTTCTCGCCGATCGGCTACGGCTTCGGGCTGAGCTGCTCGCAGGGGTGGGTCGGGCACACCGGCGACCTCTCCGGCTACAACACCTCGCTCTTCTACGACACGGCGACGGACACCACGGTCGCGGTGCAGACCAACAGCGACATCGCGTCGGGCGGGTGCACGACATCCCCCACGCTCACCGACGATCCGGGCGACGCGATCTGTCAGACGCCCGCGGTGCGCCTCCTCGTCGCCCTCACCGCAGAGCTGGGGACGGCGTACACGCCGCCGCCGCGGAAGTAGGGCATCGGCGGGTGCGGACCCCGCTCCCGGGCCGGTCCATGCGTCGGTTCAGCGGTACTCCTCCGCCACGGACGCCAGGAAGCGCAGGACCGCGAGCACCCTGCGGTGGTCTTCCCCGTCGACGGCAAGCCCCAGGGCGGTGTAGATGTGCGAGGTGTGCTGCACGACCGCCTTCTCGGAGAGGAACAGCTCCGTCGCGATCCGCGCATTGCTGCGCCCCTCCGCCATGAGCGAGAGCACCTCGAGCTGGCGCGGGGTGAGCGATCCGACCGCCCCGCTCGCGCGGCTCGCGCGCGTGACCAGCACGGCGACGACCTCGGGATCCAGGGCCGTGCCGCCGGCGGCGACGCGGCGCAGGTCCGCGGTGAACGTGGTGACGTCGGCGATGCGCTGCTTGAGCAGATAGCCGAAGCCGCCGCCGTTCTGATCGAGCAGCTCGGTCGCGTAGCGGCGCTGCACGTACTGCGAGAGCACGACGACCGGGATCCCGGGATGCGTCTCGCGGATCCGGAGCGCGGCGATCAGCCCCTCGTCGGTGTGGGTCGGAGGCATCCTGATGTCGGTGATGACCAGCTCAGGCTCGAGCAGATCCACCTGCTCGAGCAGAGCCTCGGCGTCGCCGATGGCCGCCACGACCTCGAAACCGTCCTGTGCGAGCAGATGCCGCAGGCCCTCGCGCAGCAGCACCTCGTCCTCGCCGATGATCACGCGCATGGCAGCTCCACCCTCACCTCGGTGCCGTGTCCCGGATCCGATCTCATCCGCAGGCTTCCGCCCAGGGCGTCGACGCGGTCGAGCAGGCCGTGCAGGCCCGCACCGCGGTCGACACTCGCCCCGCGGTCGAGACTCGCCCCGCCCACCCCGTTGTCGCGGACGACGATGTGCAGCCGTCCCGCCTCGGCGTGCAGGGTGACGCGCACCCAGGACGCCTTCGAGTGCTTGACGGTGTTCGTCAGGGCCTCGGCGATGATGAAGTACGCGGTGTGGGCCGTGGTGGACGAGATCGCCGCATCCTCGACGTCGGTCTCGAGGGATGCCGGGATCGCCAGCCGATCGACGAGGTCCTCCGCGGCGGCGGTGAGCCCGCGTTCGGTGAGCGTGACCGGCAGCACATTGTGCACGAGGCGGCGGAGGTCAGCCGCGGCCTCGTCGATGCCGTGCCGCAGTCGCGCCGAGGCCTCGCTGGTGTCCGCGCTCGCGTCGGGCGCGTTGGCGATGGTCTGCGCGGCGAGGGCCAGCAGCACGAGTTGCACCTGGATGCCGTCGTGCAGGTCCTGCGCGATGCGCGAGCGCTCCCGGTCGGCGGTCTCGACGAGGCGGATCCGCGACTGCGTGAGCGCGTCGTTGCTCGCGAGCAGCTCTGCGGTGAGGCGCTCGCGGTCGATCGCGATCGCGAGGACGTCGCCCGCGCGCCGCACCGGCGCCGGATCCGCGGTCATCCGGGTGTCATAGACGATCGCGCCCACGAGTCGTGAGTCGACGCGGATCTCGCACCAGCCGCGGTCGGGTCCGCGCTGGGCGGGGTCGACCGGTCCGCCGCTCTCGTCGACGTACTCGTCGCGCTCCGGCGACCAGTAGACGACCCGCAGCGAGTCGTCGCCCAGCGTGCCGGCCAGCGCGCGGGCGACGGCAGGACCGCCGGCGCCGGTGATGCCGAGCCAGGCGCTCAGCGGCTCCAGTGCTCCGGTGCGGCGGAATCCGCCGAGCAGCACCCCGATCAGGAACGCGACGGGGATGGCCGCGGAGACGATGAGCTGGGTCACCCCGCCGAGCGACGGATCCCACCCGAGCGCGCCGACGATCGTGGGCGCGAAGGCGAGCAGCAGCACGGCGACGATCCCGTAGCCGAACAGGGGCAGCAGCACGCGCCGGTGGCCGGGATCGGCGACGACGAGACGGCGGACCAGCACGATCGCGGTGAGCACCATGACGGTGATCCCGAGGGTCTTCTGCACCGCGGCGACCGCCGGGATGGCACCCGGGGTCGTCCCGGAGAGCACGACGAGGACGAGCTGGGACACGGGGCAGGCCACCCAGCCCAGCACGACGGTGGTGATCGAAAGTCGGCCGCGCAGGCGCCCGGACGGGAACGCGTGCAGCAGATGCATGGTCATCGCAAGCGGGCTCGTCGCGAAGATCGCGCTCAGCACCGAGAGCGCGTCGACCCCGAGGTTCACGAGCCCGGCGAGGAACAGGGCGATCCCGCCGACCACGAGCAGCAGGCCCGTGTTGTTGTGCGGGCGACGCCACCACGCGAGCAGGCCCGCGGCGACCCAGATCCAGAAGACGCCGGTGAACAGCGCGACGACCCAGAGGGTGTCGGGAGTGCGCAGCCCGATCCCGAGCTCGACCACGCCCAGCAGGAGCGCGAACGCCGCGATCATGACGAGCGCGGTGGGCAGCGGGCGCTCCGAGCCGCGGCGCGGACGCGCGGCGGAAGACAGGTCGACGGTTCCCGGATCCGCCATCGCCTCTCCTCTTCGCCCCTCGCGACGCTTCGCCCCTCGCGACGCTTCGCTCTTCGCGATGCGCACACCCCATGATGTCGCGCCGCAGGGACGGTGACCATGGGCTTGAGTCCCGTGCCGGGGGCGGTGCTCCGGCTTTGCCCGCGGGGATCCTGCTGTGTGGGGCTGCTGTGGGGGCTCGCGCAACGTCGAGGCCCCCTCGCAGGGTCCGCGCCCCCTCGTAGGGTTGCTTCTCAGAGGGGGTGCGGGTCGCCAGAGGGGGCGCGGACGTAGGGGGAACGGATCCGGCCGGCGCTCGCCGCCAAGTATCAACGCCCCCTCGCGGTGTCGGGGCCCCCTCGCAGAGTCGCTTCTGAGAGGGGGCGTGGGTCGCCAGAGGGGGCGCCGACGCCAAGCCCGCGCAGCAACCAAGCCCGCCCCGCAACCAGGCAGCACGCCGTGCTCAGGCGAAGCGGACGATCTGCTGGATCCGGGTTCGCACATCGAACAGCTCGGTGCCGCCGATCGTCCGGGATCCGGGCACGCCGGACCGCAGCAGCGTGCGGAGGGTGCTGCGGCGCGCGACCACCACGGTCGTGCCGCGGATCGCGCCGAGGGGCGTGGCCGCCTGCGCCAGGTCGTCGTCGGGGAGCACCAGGATCGCCCCGCCGAAGCGCACCCGCGCCGAGCGTGCGACCGTGCGCACCTGCGTCACCAGCGCCGTGATCGGGGCGCGGGGCCCGGCACCGGAGCTGATGACCTCACCGCCGCGGAAGCGCGCGATCTCGCCGAAGTCGGCCGACATCACGCCGTACAGCCCGGACGGCCCGAGCACGATGTGGTCGAGCGTGTCGGGGGGCGCCGGGACCGAAGCGCCGCCGAGGGCGGCAGGAGCGCCGAAGCCGGCCGGCGTGCCAGGCACTGCCACGTCGTGCCAGGCGGTGAAGCCCATGCCCAGATCGGCGACGGAGCGGGCGGTGTGCTCCTCGGCGAGGGCGTGCGCGAGGACTCGCCGCAGCTCGCGGGGAATCGTGCGCACGAACGCGGGGTCGTATGGATCCGGCACGTCCGATCCGGCCCACGCGTGCACCTGCGCGACGTAGTGACGCCGCCGGCTCGCGCCGGCCTCGCCGTAGGCCTTCGCACGCGGGCGGGTATCGGTGCGTGCGGCCGGCGCTCGCCAGCCGTCCCACGCGACCTCGTCATCGGAGAACCCGTGCCCGCGGTCGTAGACGGCGCGGAGCTCTGGTGTGCCGACGAGCTCCCAGGCGCGCTGCACCTGGATGAACACGGTCGCATCGCCGCCCGTATCGGGGTGCGTGCGGCGCAGCTGCAGCCGGTAGGCGCGGCGCAGCTCCTCGTCGTCGATGGTCGCGACGACGCCGAGCACCTCGTACGCGGACGCGGAGAGCGGGCTGTCGAACATCGCCCTCCTCGGGTGGTCTGCGGCGGCGGAACAGCGCAGTACAGGCTATCCGGTCCGATGTCGGAGGCCGCTCGTAGGCTCGGGATGACGACGAGAGGATCCCCCATGGCGATGATCGACCCCGCTACTCCGACCGGCTACACGACCGTCGCGCCCTGGGTGGTGACCGACGACACCGGCGCTCTGCTCGACTTCATCGCGGGCGCCTTCGAGGGCGAGGAGCTCGCCCGGGTGCAGACCGCGGACGGCTCGATCGGCCACGGTGAGATCCGTGTCGGTGACACCGTGGTACTGGCCTTCGACCGGCGCCAGGACTGGCCGGCGATGCCGAGCCTGCTGCGCGTCTGGGTGGCCGACGCCGATGCCGCCTTCGCGCGAGCGCTGGACCGCGGCGCGACGGTCGTGACCGAACTCGGCGACAACGCCTTCGGTCAGCGCGGCGGGCGTGTGAAGGATCCGTTCGGCAACATCTGGTGGGTGACGGCCCAGGTCGAGGACGTGCCGGAGGATGTCATGTGGCAGCGCCTGCAGGAGCCGCGTTACGCCGAGAACATGCGGTACGCGCAGGAATCGCTCGACGCGGCGCTGACAGGGGCCGCATCGAACTGGAGCAGCGCGCCGCTGCGTTCCGACGACGCCCGCTGAACACGGCACCGCGCGGGCAGGCGGGCCGGGTCGAGCGCAGGGGCCGCACGTCCGGTTGGGCCGCACGGCCGATCCGGACGCCCCAGCCGGGTACCATTCCCGGGTGAGATCCCCGATGAGTCCCGACCATCCGCTGCAGCAGGACTACGAGGTGCGCTTCGACTGGGCGCGCGAGGGCCTGCGCTCGATCGCGCAGGGGGCGGGCGTCATCGTCGTGATCGACGCGATCTCGTTCACGACGACCGTGGAGCGGGCCGTGACCGAGGGCCTCGAGGTGCAGCCGTTCCCTGGCACGCGCGTCGAGGCCGAGCGGATCTCCGCCGAGCACGGCTTCGGCGAGGCTCTTCTTGCGGGACCGCGCGGAGGGCCGGGGGTGACCTTGTCGCCGTCGAGCCTGACCGCCGAGAACGTCGCGGCCTTCGGCGCGACCAGGGCCGTGGTGCCGTCGTTCAACGGATCCCGGCTGTCCGCTGCCGCCGCGCGATTCGGCGTGCCGGTCCTCGCCGCGTCGTTGCGGAACCGCTCCGCCGTCGCGCAGTGGATCCTCCACCACCAGCACGCTGTCGGACACCGCGTGAAGGTCGCTGTGGTCGCGGGCGGCGAGGTGCGCGACGACGAGACCGTGCGGTTCTCCGTCGAGGACCTGCTCGCCGCGGGCGCTGTCATCGACGCCCTCGGCGCGCTCGGCATCGACGCCTGCTCGCCCGAAGCCGCCGCGGCCTGCGCCGCCTACACGGGCCTTGCCCGGGCGACCCGGCACCTGTTCACGGCATCGTCGAGCGGTGTGGAACTGCGTGAAGAGGGGCAGGGCGCGGACGTCGAGCTCGCCGCCCAGACCGACGTGTCCTCGACCGTGCCGGTGCTCGTGGACGGCGTGTACCGGGTGGCGGATCCAGGCACCCGCAGCTGACGAACCGGCGGGCCCGGCCCGTCAGGCGCTCAGTGCGTCCACCAGCCGCTCCTCGGCGGAGCCGAGGTGCTCGTGCAGGAGCCGAGAGGCGAGATCTCCGCCATGGTTGCGCACGGCGTCCAGGATCGCGCGGTGCTGCGCCGCGATGTCATGGGCGTCGAGCAGGCGGCGGTCCTGCACCTGGGCCATGCAGAGGCGCGTCTCATCCAGCAGGGTGCGGTACATGCGGGAGGTGCGTTCGCTCTCGATCCCATCGATGAGCGCGGTGTGGAAGCGGATGTCCGGATCGACGGTCGCGGCATCCGGTCCCGGGGGCAGCGCGCTGATCTCGTCGTTCGCGGCGACGGCTGCCGCGGGGATGCGCGCGTCGACCGCAAGCTCTCGCAGCGCCATGCTCTCCATGCGCGCGCGGGTGCGATAGACGTCGCGCACCATGCGCGCGTCGATCGCGGCCACACGGGCACTGCGGTGCGCGGTCCGCACGAGCAGTCCGCTCGCGACGAGCTGCTCGATGGCCGCTTTGGCGCTCGGGCGGGCGATGCCGAACTCCGCGGCCACCCAGGCCTCGGTGACCGCGGCGTCGCCGGCGAGCGTCCCGTCCAGGATCCGTGCGCGCAGCACCCGACTCGTCGCTTCGACGACGCCGACGATGTCCAGGGCGCTGTTGATCATGGCAACAGCGTAGAAGATGTGAACACGATCGGTATGCTTGTCTGACAATCTTGATCGCGCTGTCGCGAGGAGTTCCGCATGTCCGCCACCCTGACCTCGCCGCTGGACGAGGCCGCCCTCGGCCCCGGTGTCCGGGTCGCCTCGCGCACGATCGACCGGTTCGCCCGGGCGCACGACGCCTCGCACTACCTGCTCGTGCCGGACGCGGTGCTCGTCCCTCAGGACGCGGCGTCCGTCGCGCGAGTGTTCGACGCCGTGCGCGCGGCGGGCCGCACCCTGACCTTCCGCTCCGGCGGCACGAGCCTCAGCGGGCAGGGCGTGACCGGCGACGTCATGGTCGACACGCGCTCGGCGTTCCGCGGCATCAGCGTGAGCGCCGACGGGAGTTCCGTCGCCGCTCAGCCCGGCGCGACCGTGCGTCAGGTGAACACGCGACTGGCGCGGTTCGGGCGCAAGCTCGGGCCGGATCCGGCGAGCGAGATCGCCTGCACGATCGGCGGCGTGGTCGCGGACAACTCGAGCGGTATGGCCTGCGGCATCGTCGAGAACTCCTACCGCACGATCGAGTCGATGCTGCTGGTGCTGCCGAGCGGCACGACCCTCGACACCGCGGCACCCGATGCCCTCGCTCAGCTGCGGGACCGGGAGCCCGAGATCGCCCAGGGGCTGCAGCACTTGTGCGATCGCCTCCGCGGCGACCCCGCGCTCAGCGCCGAGGTCGCGCGCCAGTTCTCGATGAAGAACACCATGGGTTACGGCATCAACTCCTTGCTCGATTTCGACGATCCGGTGCGGATCCTGGAGCACCTCGTGATCGGATCCGAGGGGACGCTCGCGTTCGTCGCAGAGGCGCGGTTCCGCACGATCCCGATCCAGCCCGCGATCTCGACCGGGCTGCTCGTGTTCGACACGCTGTCCGACGCGATGGCGGCGCTGCCCGGTCTGACCGCGCTCGGGCTCGCCACGATCGAGCTCATGGACGCGGCCTCGCTGCGCGTCGCGCAGGGGCTCAGCACGGTTCCCGACGCGATCGCCGGGATCGACGTGCAGGGGCACGCGGCGCTGCTCGTCGAGGTGCATGCCGCGGATGCCGACGCACTCGCCGAGGGCAAGGCGGCCACGCTCGCGCACGTCGCGTCCCTGCCGCTCACGACGCCGGCGCGGATGACCGAGGATCCGGCCGAGCGCGGCGAGCTCTGGACCGTCCGCAAGGGGCTGTACACCGCGGTCGCGGGAGCCCGCCCGTCGGGCACGACGGCGCTGCTCGAGGACATCGCGGTGCCGGTCGAGCGCCTGCTCGGCGTGTGCGAGGGGCTCACGGCGCTGTTCGAGAAGCACCACTACGAGGGGTGCGTGATCTTCGGGCACGCGAAGGACGGCAACGTGCACTTCCTCGTCAACGAGCGCTTCGACGATCCGGAGGCGCTGCGCCGCTACGAGGCCTTCACCGAGGACCTCGTCGAGCTCGTGCTCGCCCAGGGCGGGACGCTCAAGGCCGAGCACGGCACGGGCCGCATCATGGCGCCGTTCGTGCGGCGGCAGTACGGCGACGTGCTGACCGACATGATGTGGGAGATCAAGGGGCTCGTCGACCCGGACGGGATCCTCAACCCCGGCGTCGTGCTGTCGGATGACGCGAGTTCGTACCTCGCCGACCTCAAGCTCGTGCCGACGGTCGAGGGCGAGGTCGACCGCTGCGTCGAGTGCGGGTACTGCGAGCCGACCTGCCCCAGCAAGGACGTCACGCTCACCCCGCGGCAGCGCATCGTGCTGCGCCGCGACATGACGGCCGCGCTTCATCGCGGCGAGGTCGAGGTGGCCGCCGAGATCGCGCGGGACTACGACTACGACGCCGTGCAGACCTGCGCCGTCGACGGCATGTGCGGGGTCGCGTGTCCCGTCGACATCAACACGGGAGATCTCGTGCGCCGCCTGCGCGCCGAGGAGGCCGGCCGGCTCGAGCAGGGCGTGTGGAACGTCGCGGCGAAGGGCTGGGGCGCGATCACCCGTGGTGGCGGTCTGGCGCTGAACGTCGCCCAAGCGCTGCCGGCGCCCCTCGTGACGGGCGCGACCAAGGTCGCCCGAGCCGTGCTCGGCGCCGACACGGTGCCGCTGTACGACGCCCGCCTCCCCGGAGGGGGCACGCGCGCGCCGCAGGCCCAGAGCCCCGTCGATGCGCAGGCCGTGCTGTTCGGATCCTGTATCGGGACGATGTTCGGGCCCGAACCCCGGTCCCTGAGCGAGCGGAGCGAGACGAAGGGCGGCGAGGGTTCCAGGGAGGCCGTGCGGCTGCTGCTGGAGCGGGCCGGGATCTCGTACAGCGTGCCGCCGGATGCGGGCGGGCTCTGCTGCGGCACCCCGTGGAAGTCGAAGGGGCAGCTCGACGGCTACACCACGATGACCGAGCGCGTGCTGCCCGCACTGTGGCGGGCGAGCCACGAGGGCGCGCTGCCCGTGGTCTGCGATGCCGCATCGTGCACCGAGGGACTGCACGTCATGCTCGCGAAGGCCGTCGCGGAGCGCCCGGAGTACGCCGCACTGCGGATCGAGGATGCGACGACCTTCCTCGCACGGGAGGCGCTGCCGAAGCTGACCGTGCGGGAGCGCATCGGATCGGTCGCGGTGCACCCGACATGCTCGACGACGCAGCTCGGCGCGAACGACGCCCTGCGCGCGCTCGCCGCAGCCGTCGCCGATGAGGTGTACGTGCCCGAGGGATGGGGCTGCTGCGCCTTCGCGGGCGACCGCGGCATGCTGCACCCGGAGCTGACCGCGAGCGCGACCGCGGTCGAGGCGGCCGAGGTCGCCGCGGCCGCCGTCGACCACGGCGGCTTCGACGCCTACGTCTCGGCGAACCGCACGTGCGAGCTCGGCATGAGCCGCGCGACCGGTCAGCCGTACCGGCACGTGGTCGAGGTGCTCGAGGAGCTGACCAGGCTCTGATCCGGGCCGGGCGGCCCGGATCAGGCGTTCGGGTCGGATCCTGTCATGCGCCCAGCTGCGTGCCGCTGCAGTCGAGCCCACGATAGATGCGGGGCGCGCCGTCGAGCGTGAGGGCCACGGTCCCCGCGCCGGAGGCGAGGGCCGTCTCCTGTCCGATGCAGTCGATCCGGGTCACGCTCATGCCCGTGGCCGGAACGACGAGCGTCGTCTTGGTCGGCCACGGATCCAGCCAGAGCTCGGGCGCCGGGAAGGTGCTCCCCGCGGGGTCGTGATCGGCATTGAGGATGTAACCGTCCGCGCGGTTCCACAGCACCGCGAACCCGCCGTCCGGCGCGTCGAAGAGCAAGCCCTTGTTGTGGTCGTCGGCGAAGTCGAGCCAGCGGACGAAGGTGGCGCGGTCGAGCAGTCGTGCCGCGTTCGCGTAGGCGAGCAGGGACGGCTTCGCGCTGGTGTCGCGGTTCATCAGGCCGTAGTGGTATTCGGCGTCCGCGGGGTTCGCGACCTGCGGATTGCCGAGGACGCTGTCGTGGAACTGGTACCAGCACACGCAGCGGACGCCTTCCGCCTTCGCGAGGGCGAGGCTCAGGAACACGTTCTCCGCGGCATGCCGGTAGGTGTCGTACCACCAGGCGTTGGGCTTGGTGCAGGCGTACGCCTCCGTCATCCAGATCTCCTTCGGCCCGTACTGCGCGACGAGCGCCTTGAGCCGGCGGAGCCCGCCGAGGAAGTTCCAGTAGGTGCCGTTCGCGCCCGCATCCACGGGATCCTGCGGAACGTAGTCGGGCGTGAAGTTGCCCCGGCCAGGGTGGAACGCGATCCCGTCGATGAGGTCCCATCCGCCGGCCGCGTGGAAGTTCTGCACCCACGGCTCATCCATGCCTGCGAGCCCGTTGTTCAGGAGCTTGAGCGATGCCCCGGTGGCGACCACGCGATCGTGGACGGGGCGCAGCGCCTTGTCGACGTACGCCTGCGCGGCGGTCCCCGTGTTGAAGGGGCGGTTCAGCTCGTTGCCGACCTCGAAGTACTCGGCACCGGCCGCCACGGCGGTCGCGGTGTTGGCGGATGCCCAGGCCGTGGCCTCCGCAGCCGTCGCGGTCAGTGATGGCTGCAGCTCGATGTTGTGCGTCATCCCGCGAGTGTCGAACGCGGACGGCGGCAGGCCGGGGCCGCCGTCGTACGCGATCCGGACCCGGTCGACCCCGATGCTCTGCCAGAGGTCGAGCACGGCGGTCGCGGAGGGGACCTGCAGCCAGGGGTAGTTGGCCATCCCGAACATGCTGTCCGCGGTCGCGGGATGGTCGCGCGGCGGGATCGCGGCGAGGTTGGTGCGGGCGAAGGCCTCCGTCCCGCCGGAGACCGCCGCGACCTCGGTGACGATGAAACCGGAACCCGGCGCTGTCAGGGTGAAGCTGTGATCCAGCGTTCCCGAGGTGGGCACGACGACGGGCACCGTCTGGCTCGCGAGGACCGTGCCGTTGAAGTCGCGCGCCCACCACACCAGGTCGACCGCCCGGTCGGCCGCGGTGCCGTTCGCGACCTGCGCGGAGACCGTGAGCTGCTGCCCGGCGGAATCCCACAGCCCGAACGTCCGGTCCGTCCAGACCTCGATCCCGAGATCCTGCGCCGTGCCGATCGACGCGACCGCCGAGGGGCGCTTGTCGCTGAAGAAGAAGTCCGCCCGGCTCATGATGGTGCCATCGGACTGGAGTGCGCCGGGCGCGTGCACCCACGTCGAGTTCGTCCAGGACTGGCGGGAGCGATCGAGGATGAGCAGGCCGTGCAGCGCGCCCCAGGCCGAGGTGTGCGCGACGCCCACCGCGTCCTCGAAGGGGATTCCTCCGCCCGTGTCCCTCTTCCATTCGGTGAGGGCGACATAGCCGTCCGGCTCGGTCGCGGAGAGGATCGCGCGGCTGAACAGGAACCCGTCCGGGATGAAGGCGCCGGATCCCGAGGCGTGCCATTCGAGTCGCACGTGCCGGGTGCTGATCGAGAAAAGACCGTAGACCGCGATCGTGCCCGCCGCCGTGGGCATCGTGTAGTCCATCCGGATCGCGGGGGTGCCGTCGGCCAGCGCCACGAGCGCGGGGGTGCCGCCGGTGGACACCTGGATGCCGGTGGCGGTGTCCTTGGTCTGGAACTTGGAGCCCTGCATGCGGATCACGCCCGAGCCGTCCCTGATCGCGATGCGACCGCCGGGGCTGGCGACGATGCTCACGCCGTCCGCGCTGAGCGTCACGTCGCCTGCCGCAGCATTCGCCCGGATCGGACTCTGCGCCGCGACCAGCAGCGCTCCTGCCGCGAACGTCGCGCCGAGGAATCCTCGGCGGGTGAAGCCCGCGGTGCCTTCGTTCCCGTTCGTCATCCGGATCTCCCTTGATCGTGATAATGCGCATTAGCGTCAGAACGGTCCTCAGTCTGATCCCCCGCTCGCGTCGATGTCAAGAAGGGTTGCGCTTCCTGAAGATACGCATTAGCGTCGTGGTCACGCCTTGGTGATAGGCATTATCAGACAGACGCGGAGGACCGGCATGTCGGGGAAGACGGGCAAGACGACCCAGAAGGAGATCGCGCGGATCGCCGGGGTCAGCCAGACGACGGTGTCCCTCGTGCTCAACGATCGGGACGGCACGAACGTCCGGATCCCGGAGGCGACAAGGGAGCGGGTGCGACGCGCGATCGAGCAGACGACGTACGTGGCCGATCCCGCCGCGCGGAGGCTCGCGGGACTCGACAACAAGATCCTCGGCGTCTTCACCTACGAATCCGCGCTCACCGCGGAGAGCATGGACTTCTACGGTCCGCTGCTCAACGGGATCGAACGGGCCGCCGAGCAGCACGACTGCGACCTCCTCTTCTTCACGAGCTCGCCCGTCGAGAACGGGTCGCGTCGGCTCTTCCACCGGAACACGCGACTGCGTCTCGCCGACGGCTGCATCCTGCTCGGCCAGCACATGGACGGCGAGGAGCTGTCCCGGCTGGTCAGCGAGGGCTTCCCGTTCGTCGCCGTCGGACGACGCGACGAGGCCGAAGGCGTGCCGTACGTCGGGATCGACTACCGCGCGCTCACCCGGGATCTGATCGCGAGGGCCGCCGAGCTGGGGCACACGACCGCTGTCTACGTGCACGGGGACAGGGACACCCCCTCGTCCCGCGATCGGCTCGCCGAGATCGAGGCGGCGGGGGAGTCCGGACCCCTGTCCTTCCGCTCCCTGCCGGATGTCGGCGGTGACCTCGCGGCGACCGCGCGCACGATCGTCGAGAGCGGCGCCACGCTCGTGGTCGCCGAAGACGCCTTCGCCGCCGAGGATCTCGCACTCGCTCTCGAGCGTCTCGGCGTCTCTCTGCCCGGAGACATCTCGCTCGCGGCGCTCGGTGAGGTGCAGAGCCACACGATCGGCGGGCTGCGCCTGTCCGGATTCCACACCCCGCGCCAGCGGATCGCCTTCGAGGCGTTGAGTCTGCTCCGCGAGCTGATCGCGGCTGCGCCCGAGGACGCGGGGACGATCGACCGGCAGCGGCTCCTCAACGGCTCCCTCGAGCTCGGCGAGACGCTCGTGGCGCGTCGGGCGGACGCATGAGGGTCCTCCGTGCGGACGTCGCCGTCATCGGAGGCGGACTCGGGGGCGTCGCCGCCGCCCTCGCCGCCCTCGGTCGCGGGAAGCGCGTGATCCTGTCGGAGGAGCACGCGTGGCTGGGCGGCCAGCTCACCTCGCAGGCGGTGCCGCCCGACGAGCACATCTGGGTCGAGCAGTTCGGCGTCACGGCGCGCTACCGGGCCCTCCGTGAGGGGATCCGCGCGCACTATCGCTCCTTCTACCCGCTCACCGATGCCGCCCGCCGCGACCCCCGGCTCAACCCCGGACTCGGACGCGTGAGCCGGCTCTGCCACGAGCCCCGCGCGGCCGTCGCGGTGATCGCGCAGCAGCTGGCCCCTCATCTGTCCAGCGGCCGGCTCACGATCCTCCAGCCGTACACGCCCACCTCGGCCGCGGTCGCCGAGCACTTCGTCTCGTCCGTGATCCTTCGCCACGTCGAGGACGGCACGGAGGTGCAGGTCGAGGCGCCGTTCATCCTCGACGCCACCGAGACCGGTGAGCTCCTCCCGCTCACCGGCACCGACTTCGTCCTCGGGGCCGAGTCGCGCGTCGAGACGGGCGAGCCGAGCGCCCCGGAGGCCGCGGATCCCGGCAACGTCCAGTCGATCTCCTGGTGCTTCGTCTTCGACCACATCGAGGGCGCCGACTTCACGATCGAGCGACCGGCGGCCTACGACTACTGGCGCGAGTACGCCCCGGCATTCTGGGGCGACCGTCTGCTCTCGTTCACCGCGCCGCAACCGCGCACGCTCGAGCCGGAATCCCGCACCTTCCACGTGAACCCGCCCTACGGCACGGGCGCCGCGGAGGACCCGCGGCAGGATCCCGGTGACCTCGACCTGTGGGAGTTCCGCCGGATCATCGCCCGTCAGAACTTCCAGCCCGGCGCGTACGAGAGCGACATCGTGGTGGCCAACTGGCCGATGCTGGACTACCTGGACGGGTCGATCATCGACGATCCGGATGCCGAGACCCATCGGGCGGCGGCCAAGGAGCTGTCCCGCTCCTACCTGTACTGGTTGCAGACCGAGGCGCCGCGTCCGGACGGCGGCATCGGCTGGCCCGGGCTCCGCCCCAGGGGCGACCAGACGGGCACTGCCGACGGATTCGCGCAGGCCCCGTACATCCGCGAGTCCCGGCGCATCAGAGCGGTCACCACCGTGGTCGAGCAGGACATCTCGGTCGCCCTTCGCGGGCACGCCGGGCCGGCGACGTTCGACGACTCCATCGGGATCGGCATGTACCGGATCGACCTGCACCCTTCGACCGGCGGCGACAACTACATCGACGTCGAGTGCGCGCCCTTCGAGATCCCGCTCGGCGCGCTCGTGCCGGTCGCGACGCGCAACCTTCTCCCCGCCGCGAAGAACATCGGCACGACCCACATCACCAACGGGGCTTACCGGCTCCATCCCGTCGAGTGGAACATCGGGGAGGCCGCGGGCGAGCTCGCAAGCTTCTGCATCGACGAATCCACGCTTCCGAGACACGTGCTCTCGGACCAGGAACTGCGACAGCGGTTCCAGAACCGGCTCGTCGAGTCGGGCATCGAACTCCATTGGCCGGAGATCCTCGGCTACTAGCGAGCCCCTCCTATCAAGAAAGCCCCCCATGAACACAGCAAAGAAGCTGGTCGGCGCTGCTGCCCTGGCGACGGCCGCGATCGTCGCGATCACCGGATGCAGCGCCACCCCGAGCACCCCTGCACCCACCACCGCCGCCCCGGACAGCGTGGCTCTCCGGATGACGGTGTGGACTTCGAACGAAGCGCAGCTCGCGCTGTTCGCCTCGATCGCCGACGGCTACAAGGCCACGCATCCCGAGATCAAATCGATCACCTTCGACAGCCTCCCGTTCGCCGACTACAACACGACCCTCACGACGCAGATCGCCGGTGGCAACGCCCCCGATCTCGCCTGGATGGGGGATCTGTCCAAGGATCTGATCGCCTCCGACGCCCTCCTCCCGCTCACCCCCGTGCTGAAGGAGACCAAGGGATGGGGGTACGACGACCTGCTCCCCAGCGCGACCGCGGAGTTCTCCAAGGACGGGCAGCTCTACGCGTACCCGTTCTCGAACTCGCCCTACGCGCTCTACGTGAACAAGGACCTCCTCGCCGCCGCGGGCCAGTCGCTGCCCTCCTCTGGGCTGACCTGGGACGAGGTGTCGAAGGCGGGGGCGGCCGTGAACGCGGCGACGGGGAAGGCGGGGTTCGTCATCCGCGACTTCGACTTCTCCGCGTGGAACACCCTCGCCACGGTCTGGACCGGCTGGGGGGCGAGCGCGTGGAACGCCGACGGCACGAAGTGCACCTTCGATGACAGCAAGATGGTCGACGCGTTCACCTTCCTGCACGACGCCGTCTTCAAGGAGTCGGCCATGCCAGGGCCCGGGACCAAGGCCGACTTCTTCGCCGGTGACTCGGCCTTCACCGTCGCCCAGGTCTCCCGGGCCTCGCTCCTCACCGGGGACTTCGGATACGAGGTCCTCCCGCTGCCGGCCGGTCCCGCCGGCGCCTATTCGGTGATCGGGCAGGCGGGCGTGGGCGTCCTGCGCACGAGTGCGCACCCGCAGGAGGCGAGCTCCTTCCTCGCCTATCTCACGGGGCCGGAGAACAGCGCCAAGCTCTCGCAGTTCTTCCCGTCGGCGCGCACGTCGCTGCTGACCGGCGAGAAGCTCGCGGCGAACAACAAGAAGCTCACCGCCGAGCAGCTGCAGACCGTGGTCGTCGACCAGGTCCCGGGAGCGGTCACGCTGCCCAACCACACCAGCCCCGCCGAGATCGCGCAGAAGGGCAAGACCGCCCTGGACGCGATGTGGAAGCCGGACGCGGACGTGAAGAAGGTGCTGACCTCGGTCTGCTCCGCGATCACCCCGCTTCTCGCGGGCGGACGATGACCGCCGCAGGCACCGTCACCGGGGAGGCGCGCTCCGACGCCTCCCCGGCCTCGGCCGGACCGCGTCCCGTGGCCGCGCGCCGCAGGAGGTTCTGGACGATGCGACGCCGGGACGCGGCCGCCGGATACCTCTTCATCGCGCCGCAGGTGATCGGCGTCGTGCTCTTCGTCCTGATCCCGGTGGGCCTCGCGATCTTCTACAGCCTGAACAAGTGGAACATCTTCACCGGGCAGCTCAGCTTCGTGGGAGGGGCGAACTACGCCGCGCTCGCCGCGGATCCGCAGCTGCCGAGCGTGCTGGGCGCCACCGCGGTGTTCTCCCTCGGCGTGGTCGTGCTCAACATCGGACTCGGGCTCGGCCTGGCCGTGATGCTCAACCGCCGCTTCCGCGGGGTCACGTTCTTCCGCACCCTGTTCTTCTCCCCGGTGGTGATCTCCGTCGTCGCCTGGACCCTGGTCTGGGGGTTCCTCCTCCAGGACAACGGCGGGATCAACGCGCTGCTCGCGCAGCTCGGCATCCACGGGCCGAACTGGCTGCAGGAGGGGCCGACGGCGATGGGCGCCGTCATCGTGACGCAGGTCATCCGCAGCGTCGGCGTGAACATGGTCCTGTTCCTGTCCGCGCTGCAGGGCGTGCCGGGCGAGCTGTACGAGGCCGCGCGCATCGACGGCGCCGGCAACCGCACGATCTTCACGCGCATCACCCTGCCCCTCATCTCCCCGACCCTGCTGCTCACGAGCATCATCACGATCGTCGGCGCGCTGCAGGCGTTCGCCCAGATCGCCGTGCTCACCGAGGGCGGGCCTGCGCTCTCCACGACGGTGCTCGTCTACTACGTCTTCCAGCAGGCGTTCACGTTCAACAACATCGGCTACGGCTCGACCCTCGCACTGATGCTGCTCACGTTCGTCATGCTGCTCACCGTGCTGCAGTGGCAGCTCCGAAGGAAATGGGTCTTCTATGAGCACTGAGACGCTCACCGACGCGCCGGCGAGGATCCGTGTGCAGACGTCGCCGATCGCGCGGACCCGGCCCTCCCGGGGCCGGATCCTCCGCCGGATCGTGCTCTACGTCGCGCTCGGCGTGATGGCACTGCCGTTCGTGGTTCCGACGATCTGGATGGTCGCCTCCTCGTTCAAGCCGCTCAACCAGATCTTCGCCGCTCCGCCCTCGATCTTCACCGCATCGCCGACCTGGGACGCGTACGTGCAGGCCTTCGGCTTCCAGCCCTTCGCCCGCCAGTACGCCAACAGCGTCTACATCGCGGTGGTCGTGACGCTCATCGTGCTGCTGGTGTCGAGCCTCGCCGGTTACGCCTTCGCCCGGCTGCGCTTCCCGGGGCAGAACGTTCTCTTCCTGATCGTGCTCGTGGGGCTGCTGGTGCCGGGAGAGGTGACGATCGTCCCGCTCTTCCAGATGTTCAAGAGCGTGGGACTGATCAACACCCACTGGCCGCTGATCCTCGTCACGGCCCTGGCCGCGCCCTGCGTGCTGGCGACCTTCATCATGCGGCAGTTCTTCATCGCCCTGCCGGTCGAGCTGGAGGAGGCCGCGCGGCTCGACGGACTCGGCCGCCTGGCGATCTGGTGGCGGATCTGTCTGCCGCTCGCGAAGCCGGCGCTCTCGGCCGTTGCGATCCTCACGTTCCTGGCGTCCTGGAACCTCTATCTGGAGCCGACGGTCTACCTGACCTCGCCGGATCTGTTCACGCTGCCGCAGGCCCTGACGCGCTACACCGACGCTTACGGCGGCGAGATGTGGAACACGCAGCTGGCCGCCGCGACCATGACCGTGGTGCCCGTGCTCGTCGTGTTCCTGATCGCGCAGCGGCAGTTCGTCGAGGGGCTGGCCCACTCGGGGCTGAAGGGCTGAGACGGTGACGCGGTCGCGGTCGCGTGCCGCTTCCGCGGGAGTTCTGCAACTCCGCAGGATGATTCCGCGCGGATCATCCTGCGGAGTCGGATCCGTCCGTCCTTCAGGACCCGACCGGCGCGATCTCGAAGTACAGGTCCGCGTGCAGGGCGCAGCGCGGATTGAACGAGGCGGCGCACCGCGGGCAGGCGGTCACGCCGAGGTACTCGCGGATCTCGAGTTCGTGGCCGCAGACGCCGCACAGCACGGCCTTCGCATCCTGTTCGGCCGACGGCCACGGGCGGGACGGGTGGCCGGCGGTCTCCTCATGGCAGAGGTGGCACGGGTAGTAGTCGCCGCAGCACGCGAAGCGGATCGCCACGACGTCGAGCTCGGTGCGGTAGTGCACGCAGCGGGTCTGCGCATCGACGGGGCGTCCTTTGATCTCGACGTCCTCGGCACCCATGCCACGATCCTAGGCGCGGCGTGCGATCAGCCCCGGTGCACGTCCACAGGCACGATCATCGGCGTGCCGGCGACCGGATCCGGGATCACGACGGCCTCGAGGTCGAACACCTCGCGGAGCAGCTCGACCGTGACGACGTCGCCGGGAGCGCCCTCGGCGACGATGCGGCCGTCGCGCATCGCGACGAGATGGTCGGCGTAGCGCGTCGCGAGATTGAGCTCGTGCATGACGACGACGACCTGCGTGCCGCGCTCGCGCGAGAGCCGCACGAGCAGCTGCAGCAGCTCGACCTGGTGCGCGAGATCGAGGTACGTGGTCGGCTCATCGAGCAGCAGGATGTCGGGCTCCTGCGCGAGCGCCATCGCGACCCACGCGCGCTGCCGCTGCCCGCCCGAGAGCTCATCGATCGAGCGCTCGGCGAACTCCGCCATGCCGGTCACGCGCAGCGCGTCGGCCACCACCTCGTCGTCGCGGTGGTCGCGTCCGCCCAGCCAGCCGCGGTGCGGGGTGCGGCCGCGGTCGACGAGGTCGGCGACGCTGATCCCGTCGGGGGCGACCGGCGCCTGCGGCAGCAGGCCCACGATGCGGGCGACCTCCTTGGTGGGCAGGTGCGCGATCGCGGATCCGTCCAGCAGCACGGATCCGCGGCGCGGCTTCAGCAGCCGGGCCAGCGTGCGCAGCAGGGTCGACTTGCCGCAGCCGTTGCCGCCGACGATCATCGTGATCCCGGATCCGGGAAGGGCCAGATCCAGCCCGTCGATGACGGGATCGCCGTCGTAGCCGACGGTCAGGTCGGTCGCTTCCAGGGTGTGCGAGCTCATGCGCGCGTGCGTCCTCTCATCAGGAGCCACAGCAGGAAAGGCGCGCCGATGGCGCCGGTGACCACGCCGACCGGCAGCGCGATCGGGAACAGGTGCTGCCCGACCGCATCGCCGGCGAGCACGATGATCGCGCCGAGGAGCGCCGAGACCAAGGGCAGTGCCGCGTCGCGCCGGACCAACCGGAGGGCGATGGGGCCGGCGAGGAACGCGACGAACGAGATCGGCCCGGTCAGCGAGGTCGCCACCGCGATGAGCAGCACCGCGCACAGGATCAGCAGGATCCGGGAGCGCTGCGGACGCGCCCCGAGCGCCGTCGCGGAGTCGTCGCCGAGGCGCAGCACCGGCAGCGTGCGTGCCGCCAGCAGCGCGATCACCAGCAGCGCGAGGAGCGCGGGGGCGGTCGGCGCGAGCTGGTCCCAGAGGCTGCGGCTGAGGGATCCGGCCATCCACACGGTCGCCTGCTCCGCGGCCTTGACGTCGGAGCGGGTGAGGACGTAGCTGATCACGGCCTGCAGTGCTGCGGCGACGCCGATGCCGACGAGCACGAAGCGCAGGCCGGAGAGCCCCCGTCGGTACGCGAGCATCCAGATCAGGAGAGCGGTCACGAGACCCCCTCCGATGGCGGCCCACGAGACCACGAGTCCGGAGGCGCCGAAGAACGAGATGGCCGTGATCGCGGCCGCGCTGGATCCCGTGCTGATGCCGATCACGTCGGGGCTCGCGAGCACGTTGCGCAGCAGGGTCTGGAACAGCATGCCGCCGAGGCCGAATGCGGCCCCCGCCAACAGCGCGCCGACCGCGCGGGGCAGACGCAGCTCGACCACGGCGAAGCTCACACCCGGCACGGTCTGGCCGGCGAGCGCGCGCAGCACGTCAGGGAGGGCGAGGGTCTTCGCGCCGAACACGAGAGCGGCGATGAACAGCGCCAGGGTGATGACGGCGAGGCCCGCGATGAGCACCGTGTCGCGGGCCTCACGGTGGCGGCGGGCGGCGCGGAGCCGCTCCGCAGGCGCAGAGGCGGCGGGACGCGTGGTGTCTAGAGCGGTCATAGGCCGACCGCCTTCCGCCGGCGCAGCAGAGCGATGAAGACGGGGGCTCCGATGACGCCCGTGACGATGCCCACCTCGAGCACGCCGGGGCGGGCCAGGATCCGGCCGATCACATCGCAGACGAGCAGGAACGTGGCTCCGGCCACCGCGGACAGCGCGACGATCCAGCGGTAGTCCGCGCCGACCAGGAAGCGCACCGCGTGCGGCACCGCGAGCCCGACGAAGCCGATGGGACCTGCGAGCGCCGTCGCGGTGCCGCACAGCAGCACCACCGCGAGTACCGCGGTGAGGCGGGAGGCGCCGACGCGGACGCCCAGGCCGCGGGCGACGTCGTCCCCGAGCGCGAGCGCATTCAGCCGGCCGGAGCAGGCGACCGCGAGCACGGCGCCGAGGGCGAGGAGGCCGCCCAGCTGTGCCAGCGAGGAGAACGATGCGGCGGTCAGGGATCCGACCTGCCAGAAGCGGAAACTCTCCAGCGTCGACTGGTCGACGATGAGGATCCCCGTGATCACGGCCGTCGCGATCGCCGCGACGGCCGCGCCCGCGAGGGCGAGCGTCACCGGGGTCGCTCCCCCCGGGCTCGCCGCGGCGGCGCCGTAACCGACCACGACCGCCACGGCGGCGCCGGCCAGGGCGCACCACACGATCACGAGCGGTGCCTGCCACCCGAACAGGGTCATGCCCAGCACCACGAACAGCGACGCGCCGGCGTTCACGCCGAGCAGGCCGGGATCGGCGAGGGGGTTGCGGGCCATGCCCTGCATGACGGCGCCGCCCATGCCGAGCGCCGCGCCGACGAGGAGTCCTGTGATCGTCGTGGGCACGCGCGAGAGCACCGCCGCCTGATCCGTGGACCCGTCGGGGCGCAGGAACGCGTCCCACACCGCGTCGAGCGGCACGATCCGCGCGCCGAGGGTGAGGGAGAGCGCGGCCGCGACGAACATCGCGCCCAGGCACACGACGATCGCCCACCCCGGGCTCAGGCGCACGCGACGGCGTGCACCGGAGCCCGACGTGGGCGTCGTCGGCGCGGGGGCGAGGCTCATCAGGCCTTGGTGGCGGCCCCGCCGAGCATCTTCGCGTAGGTCGGCAGCGCCCACGGGATCGACAGCACGGTGGGCGCGGAGACGGCCATGAGCAGCTCCTCGTCGTTCATGAGCACGACGGAGCCCTTCTTCACGGCGGGGATCCGGCTGAGCAGCGGGTCGTTCTGCAGGGTCGACAGGTCGCCGCCCTGCACGTAGACGACCGCCACGTCGGCATCGAGCTTGTCCGCCTGCTCGGCCGAGATCGTGCCGACGAAGCCCTTCTCGTTCTTGGCGAGGTCGGCGAGGGACTTCGGGGTGGCGAAGCCGAGGTCGTTCAGATACTTCACGCGGGTGTCGTTCGGCGTGTAGTACTGCACCTTGCCGGGATCCTTCGCGTCGACCCAGATGACCATGCCGGTCTTGCCGGTGGCGGCCGGGTACTTCGCCATCTCGGTCGCCATGGCCTTCTCGGTGTCGGCGATCAGCGTCTTCGCCTCGGCGGACTTGCCCAGCGCCGTGCCGACCATCGTGGTCGAGTCGCGCCACGAGGTGCCCCACGGGGCGCCGGGGTAGGCGACGGTGGGCGCGATCTTGGTGAGCGTGTCGTACTCCTGCTTCGTGAGGCCGGAGTTCGCGCCCAGGATCAGATCCGGCGAGGTGTCGGCGATCTTCTCGTAGGGGATGCCGTCGGTCTCGTCGTGCACGGGCGGCAGCTTCGCCTTGTCGGCGACGATCGCATCCTTGGTCCACGCCAGGTAGCCGTCGCCGTCCGGGTCGCCGAAGGTCGCCGTCGGGATCGTCACGGGGATGGTGCCCAGGGCGATCGCTGCGTCGAAGCTGCCCCAGCCGATCGTCGCCACGTTCTTGGGCGCGGACTCGATGACGGTTTTGCCGTAGACGTGCTCGACGGTTGCCGGGAAGGCGCCGTCGGCGGATCCGGTCCCGGTGGCGCTGGGCGCGGACCCGGTCGAGCACGCGGTCAGGGCGAGGGTGCCGGCGGTCAGGAGGCTCAGGACGGCCGCGCCGCGGCGCAGGCGGAGGGAGGGCATGGATCTCCTCGGAGAAAGGAACGGGTAGGTAGGTAAGCCTAACCTACGCACCTTCAGCCGCAGGGAGAGACGGCCACGATCGCCGCGACGCCGTGCGGGTCAGAGTCCGTTCAACATCCCCAGGCACGGTCCGATCACGACGAGCCACGCCGCCGCCGAGATGATGAGCACGCCCACGCCGATGCCCCTGGTCTTCGGCCAGATGAGCAGCACCGCGCCGAGCACCACCGGCAGCACGAATGCGCCGATCGAGAACGCCGTGCCGAGATTGGCCAGGCCGAAGAACAGCAGCAGGGCGAGGAGCATGGATCCGCAGCCCACCGCGGTTCCGACGCCGATCCCGGCGCCGAAGCTCAACCCGGATCGGGGCGCGGCGCCGGGCTGACCGACGTACGCGGCATAGCCGCCTGGTGCACCTGGCGCTGCGGGGTAGGGCCCCGTAGCCCCAGGTGCACCAGGCGGCTATGCCGCGTACGTCGGTCAGCCCGGC
>NZ_JYIX01000025.1 GCF_000956505.1 Microbacterium azadirachtae
GGCCGGGACGGCGGGGACGGCGGGGACGGCAGGGGGCTCATGCGTGCGCGGGCGCCGCCTCGATCGTCGACCGGCGCACGCGCTTGCGGAACACCCAGTACGTCCACGCCTGGTACGCGAGGACGAGTGGCATCGCCACGAGCGCGGTCCAGCTCATGATCTGCAGCGTGTACGGCGTGCTCGACGCGTTCTGGATCGTGAGCGAGTTCGCCGGATCGATCGTCGACGGCAGCACGTTCGGGAACAGCGCGGAGAACAGCATGAGCACGGCCGTCAGGATCGTGACGACCCCGGCGGTGAACGCCCAGCCGTCGCGGCCGCGCAGCGAGAACACCACCGACACGATGAGGAACACCGCGGCCACGGCGCCGAGCCCGATCGTCGCCCAGAGCAGCGACGGGCGTCCGGCGGCGATCGCGATCGTCCACACCACGGTCCCGGCCGCAGCGAGGATCGTCGGCAGGGCGGAGAGCCGCGCCACCCGGCGAGCGCGCTCGTGCACGACGCCGTCGGTCTTGAGCGCCACGAAGTACAGCCCGTGCAGGAAGAACAGCAGCAGCGTGGTGACGCCGACGAGCAGCCCGTACGGGTTCAGCAGATCGAACACGGATCCGCGGAAGATGTGCCTCTCATCCAGCGCCACGCCCTGCACGATGTTGCCGAACGCGACGCCCCACAGCAGTGCGGGGACGGCGGATCCGATCACGATCATGGTGTCGAAGCGGCGCTTCCAGCGCGGGTCGTCCCGCTGGTGCCGGTACTCGAACGACACCCCGCGCAGGATGAGCGCGAGCAGGATCACCAGGAGCGGCAGGTAGAAGCCGCTGAACAGCGAGGCGTACCACTCGGGGAACGACGCGAACAGGCAGGCGCCTGCCACGATCACCCAGGTCTCGTTGAGGTCCCAGACCGGCCCGATCGTGTTGATCACCTGGCGGCGCGAGACGTCGTCCTTGCCGAGGAACGGCAGCGACATGCCCACCCCGAAGTCGAAGCCGTCGAGCACGAAGTAGCCCACGAAGAACAGGGCGACGATCCAGAACCAGAGCGTTGCGAGATCCATGTCCGTCTCCTTCCTCAGTACACGACCGACGGGACAGGGGCGTCCTCGTCGTGCTTCTCTGTGATGTCGGGCCCCTTCTTGGCGGCGCGGACGATGAGCCCGACCTCCACGACTGCGAGGGCGGCGTAGATCGCGGTGAAGGAGATGAGCGAGATGAGCACTTCGACCCCGCTCACCCCGGGCGAGACGCCGTTCTTGGTCGTCATCAGGCTGAACACGATCCAGGGCTGTCTGCCCATCTCGGTGAAGACCCAGCCGACGATGTTCGCGCCCAGCGACAGCGGGAACGAGTAGATCGCGATCTTCCACATCCACTGCGCGGGCTCGCGCTTGGCGTTCTTGCGGGTGAACCAGAGGCCGGCCACGGCGACCAGCGCGTGGGCCATCCCGAGGCCGATCATCCAGCGGAAGGCCCAGTACGTGACCCACAGCACCGGGTTGAACTCGGTGAGGCCCGTGGAGGCGAACTTCTGCGCATACTCCGCGTTCAGGTCGTTGATGCCGTGCACGCAGCCGTCGATGGTGTGGTTCGACAGCAGCGACAGCAGATAGGGCACGCGGATCGAGAACAGCTCGCTCTTGCCGTCGGGGGTGCCGAGCGTGAACAGGCTGAAGGCCGCGTCCTTGCCGCACACCGTATTGAAGGTCGCCTCGGCGGCGGCCATCTTCATGGGCTGCGTGGCGTACATCGCCAGGCCCAGCTGGTCGCCGGAGAGCACGATGCCCGCGGTCGCGACGAGGATCGCCCACAGTCCGAACTTCAGCGACTTCCGCATGGTGGCGACGTGCTGGCCGCGGGCCAGGTGCCAGGCCGAGACCGAGATCACGACGCCGGCCGCGAGCATGAACGCGCCGAAGATCGTGTGCGGGAACGCGGCGAGCGCGACCTTGTTGGTCAGCAGCGCCACGAAGTCGGTCAGCTCGGCACGGTTGGTGGCGGGGTTGTACGTGTAGCCGACCGGGTTCTGCATGAACGCGTTCGCGGCGATGATGAAGTACGCCGACAGGATCGTGCCGATCGCGACGCCCCAGATGGTGGCGAGGTGCACCTTCTTCGGCAACTTGTCCCAGCCGAAGATCCACAGTCCGATGAACGTCGCCTCGAGGAAGAACGCGAGCAGTCCCTCGAACGCGAGCGGGGCGCCGAACACGTCGCCGACGAAGCGGGAGTAGTCCGACCAGTTCATGCCGAACTGGAACTCCTGCACGATGCCGGTCACCACACCCATGGCGAAGTTGATCAGGAAGATCTTCGAGAAGAACCGGGTCAGGTGCAGGTACTCGATCTTGCCGGTGCGCACCCACGCGGTCTGGAAGATCGCGGTGACGGTGGCCATGCCGATCGTGAGCGGCACGAACAGGTAGTGGTAAACGGTCGTCAGCCCGAACTGCCAGCGGGACAGGACGAGCGGATCAAGCCAATCCATGCGCGGAGCCTCCTGCGTTCGTGGATCCGGTGCGGGATCCGGTGCGGTGAGCGGATGCGGATCCGGTCGGGGATCCGACGCGGTCGTCGATGGCGAAGCGGGATCCGCCGACCCGGTCCAGTTCGACCGTGCACTCCTCCGGCCGCGCCGCCGAGCGTACGCAGCGCGCGGTCAGCGGCCCTCCGGCCTGGGCGAGCACGCCCTGCATGAGGCCGAGGTGCACCTGGCACAGCACGGGGCGGTGCTCCGGCCGGGCGGCGGCGTGCGGGCACGGGGTGAGCTCGACGGTGAGCCGGTCCTCGTCGATGACGGGCTCGAAGCCGCTCTCCTCGAGGTGTTCGACGAGGGCGTCGAGCTGGTAGACCGCCTGCTGGCCGAGGCCCGAGGATTCGATCTGCAGCATGCGCCGCAGCAGGTCCCCGCGGCGGGCGGCGTCATCGACCTTCTGCTTGGCGACAGGGCTCGACGCCTCCGGCGCGCCCGTGGCGGCGCTGTACAGTACCCGCGGACGTCCGCGGGTCGTGCGGTGCTCGGTCGCCTGCACGACGTAGCCGCCCTCGATCAGTCGCTGCAGGTGCTCGCGCACCGTGTTCGGATGCAGCGCGGTGGCCTCGCACAGCTCGCCGATCGTGCGGTGCGGACGCGCCTGCACGAGGTGCAGGATCCGTACTCGCGAATAGCTGGAGATCGGCCCGCAGACGGGCCCGGCGCTGGCCATGGCTCCATACTCGCATCGCGCCTCGCCGCCGACGGGGACTTCGGCCGTGAATAATGCCGCACGCGATAGGAGGTTCGGATCACCACCATGCGGATCCCGGATGCCCGGATCCCGGATGCCCGGAACTCACCCGCGGGGAGCGATCAGTCCCGGCCGTGCGCGAGGGCCAGCTGCGAGATCGCGGAGACCGCGGCACGCACGTCGTCGGGGCTCCCGCCCGCGCGGCCGGCCACGAGCCCTGCGACGAAGGCGCTGAACGGCGCGGCGGGACGCGCGACGCCGTTCGCGACGTCGCGCGCGAGGTCCAGGATCAGGGCGATCGGCACGTCCTCCTCGGCGAGGTCGAATCGCTCGCGCAGCTCGGCGGCCCAGTCGTCCAGCGCCTCGGGGGGCAGGGTGCGGTCGTTCGGGGTCATCGGGACTCCTCGTCGTGGTGGGCGTACGGGTCGTGGGTGGCCGGCGGGTCGGCGAGCACCGCCCGGGCCCGTTCCAGGTCGGCGGGAGTGTCGATATCGGCCGTGATGCCATCCTCGTCCGGGATCCACCGGGTCGGAAGCCCTCCGAGCAGTTCGCGGGCGGCGGCGCCGGACGGTTCCACGATCGCGGTGAGCGCGGCGCGCACCGCCGCGACGCGGTAGGCGCCGGCCAACCACTGCGCGCGGTCGTCGGCGCGGAACACGATCGCATCGACGGGGTCAGGGGCCGCGTTCTCCCCCTCGTCGGCGCGCACGGCGTCGCACAGCGTCCGCACGACGTCGGCCGGATGCACGAGGTCCCCGGCGAGCAGCAGCGCCCACTCCACCCCGGCGAGCAACGGCAGCCCCGCCGCGATCGCCGCGACGGGCCCGCCGTAGGGCGGATCCTCCCGTACCCAGATCACGGGAGCGTTCGCCGCGCCGGCCATCGGCGCGGTCTCATCGGTGTCCCAGGCGGCCCCGACCGCGACCACCGGGGCGACTCCCCTCTCCCCGAATGCGGCGAGCGTGCGCTGCCACGGCGTCGATCCGCCGAGCTCCTGCAGGGGCTTGGCGGCGCCGTCGAAGCGCCGCGCGCGACCGCCCACGAGCACGAGGGCGGCGACGGCTCCCACGGGCGTGCTCAGTGCAGCTCCCACACGTCGACGAGATCCCCGACCTCGACCGCCTCGACCTCAGCGGGAACGATCGCGTAGGCGGTGGCGCCGGCGAGCCCCACCGTGAGGTGCGAGCCGGATCCGCCTCGCGTCGCCGGCACGACCGCGCCATCGACGATCACGGCCGGCAGATACTGGCGGCGCGCCGGAGGAGTGCGCCAGGCCGCGCCCGCGGGCAGGCGGCGGGGCGTGCGGTGCACCTCGGCCCGACCCTGAAGCCGCAGCAGCGCGGGGCGCACGAACGTCTCGAACGACACCGCGGCGCTGACCGGATTGCCGGGCAGCCCGAACAGCAGCATGCCCTCGGCGGTCGCGCCGAACGCCTGCGGCTTGCCGGGCTGCATCGCCACCGCGACGAACTCCATCGTCTCGCCCATGCTCAGCCGCACGGCCTCGTACGCACCCGCGCTCACCCCGCCGGAGAAGATCACCACGTCCGCGCCGAGCGTCGCGGCCCGCGCGGCGGCCTCGGCGGGCCCGTCGCCCTCGTCGCCGACGACCTCGCGCAGCACGACCTCGGCCCCGGCCTCGGCCGCGAGGCCGGCCAGCAGCACGCCGTTCGACTCGGGGATCTGCCCGCGCTGCAGCGGTGCGCCGGGAGGCACCAGCTCGGATCCGGTCGACACCACGGCCACCCGCGGCCGGGGCGCGACCTGCACCTCGGCGATCCCGACCGATGCGAGCGCCGAGAGCTGCCGCGGTCCGAGCAGCGCGCCGGCGGGCAGGGCCACGGAGCGGGCGGCCGCGTCAGCCCCGGCCCGGCGCACGTGCGCCCCCTCCGCGCGCGGCGCGCGCTGCACGACGGCGGTCTGCAGCGAATCCGCGAGCCCGCCGACGGTGTCCTCGAACGGGACGATCGTGTCGGCCTGGGTCGGCAGCGCGGATCCGGTCATGATGCGCACCGCGGATCCCTGGGCGAGGGGCGGATCCTCCGGACTCCCCGCCGCCAGATCCGCCGTCACGCGCAGGGTCACAGGATCCGCCTCGCTCGCGGCGGCGACGTCGGCGTATCGCACCGCGAAGCCGTCCATCGCGGAGTTGTCGAAGACCGGCACCGGGTTCACGGCGACCGCGTCGACGGCGAGCGTGAACCCGGCGGCCTCATCCACGGGGATCGACACCGCGGCCCGCGGGCGGACGGCGGCGAGCACGCGCTGCTGCTGCTCCTCGACCGTGCGGAAGGTGGTGGTGCCCTGGCTCATGCGCGCTCCCTCGTCGTGTGGTTCGAGGCTACCGGTGCGCCCCTCGCCCCGCCCGTCGTCGGCGTCACGAGACGGAGCGTCGGTGCCCCCGGCTAGCCTTGCTGCATGGCCTCCCGGAAACCCTCCGCACCCGCGTACGTCTGCACCGAGTGCGGATGGACGACCGCGAAATGGGTGGGCCGGTGCGGTGAGTGCCAGCAGTGGGGCACGGTGACCGAGCAGGCCGCGCAGACCGGCATCGTGCGCCGGATCGAGGCGACGACCCCGTCCGCCGGCCGGCAGGCGCGCCCGATCACGTCGCTCACGTCCCAGGACTCGCCACGGCGCTCGAGCGGGGTCGCCGAATTCGACCGCGTGCTCGGCGGCGGCATCGTGCCCGGCGCGGCCATCCTGCTGAGCGGCGAACCCGGCGTCGGCAAGTCCACGCTGCTGCTCGAGGTCGCGGCCGCCGCGGCCCGTTCCGGCCGGCGGGTGCTCTATGCGAGCGGCGAGGAGTCCACGGCGCAGGTGCGGCTGCGCGCCGAGCGCACCGGCGCTCTGCACGACGAGCTGTATCTCGCGGCGGAGACCGACCTCGGCACGATCCTCGGCCACATCGACGAGGTCTCCCCCGAGCTCGTGATCGTCGATTCCGTGCAGACCGTCGCCTCCGCCCTGTCGGATGGTGCCGCAGGCCAACCCGCGCAGGTGCGCGAGGTCGCGTCGGCGCTCATCCGGGTCGCGAAGGATCGGGATCTCCCGATCGTCATCGTGGGGCATGTCACGAAGGACGGGTCCGTCGCCGGTCCTCGCGTGCTCGAACACCTCGTCGACGTCGTCTGCCATTTCGAGGGCGACCGGCAGACCTCACTGCGGTTCATCCGCGCGCTCAAGAACCGGTTCGGTCCGACCGATGAGGTCGGCTGCTTCGAGATGACCGGATCCGGGATCGCGGAGGTGCCGGATCCGTCGAGCCTGTTCCTCTCGCGCGGACGTCCCGTGCCCGGCACGTGCGTCGCGATCGCGCTCGAAGGCCGACGTGCGATGCCGGTCGAGGTGCAGGCGCTCACGATCCCGACGCAGGCGCCGAACCCGCGCCGCGTCGTGAACGGACTCGACTCGTCACGTGTGGCGATGGTCCTCGCGGTGCTCGAGCGCCGGGCCGGCATCAAGACCAGCGACAAGGACGTGTACGTCTCGACCGTGGGCGGCGTGCGCTTCGTCGAGCCGGCGGCGGATCTGGCGATCGCGATCGCGGTGGCCGGCTCGCTCATGGACAACGCCGTTCCGCGCACGCTCGCCGCGGTGGGTGAGCTGAGCCTCGCGGGCGAGGTGCGCCCGGTCACCCAGGCGGCGCAGCGCCGCTCGGAGGCGGCCCGGCTCGGCTATGCGCACGTGATCGACGACCGCTCTGCGACCCTGCGCGGCGCGCTCGGCGACGTCAAGGCGCACCGTGCCCCGCGCCGTCTCGACGACGAGGTGCCCGCATTCTGACGCCGGGTCAGGCCTCGAGCGCGCGCAGCAGCTCCTCCGGAGGCGCCTGCATCGGGTGCGGGCCCGCGATGTCGAGGAACACGGTCGTGATCACCTCGCGATGGGTCGTGAGGAACGAGCGCAGCCACAGCGGCGAGTAGATGCCGACGCCGGGCGGGAGGTTCGCCGGCTTGTGCTTCGCGTCGCTGAACAGCAGCAGCGCGACGTCGCCCGTGGCCGGATCCCGGTATGTCCACACCTCGCCGCCGTCCCGCGGGTCATCCCTCGCGCCGGGCCGGATCAGCGGCACGACCGTGTTGCCGTTGCGCAGGGCGAGCGCCACCGCGGCCATGTCCTGCTTCTCGAGCGCCTGCGCGAGCGCCTCGGAGCGGAAGTCCGCCGCGGCCGGTGCCTTCTTCTTCGACTTCTTCACGGCCATCGTTCCAGCATAGGAGAGGACCTCTTCGCTCATCGCTTGGGGACAGACGATCGAAGAGGCCCTCAAAGTCCTCGACGACGGACGACGATGCGCTGGGGACGCTTAAGATTGTCGAAGCCACTGGGGATGGCAACCGTCAAGATCTCGAAGACTTGGTGTCTATGGTATCCCAAAGGTTGGACCCAGGCGACATATTCCCACTTTCCGTCCAGGTTCAATTCAGCAGGAACTGCACCGGATTCGTACTCTGGAACCCTCCGATCGACACGGTCAGGCGGTAGGCCGCCCCACCACCAGGGGCACGCTGCCGGTCGGTCGCCTCGCAGGTGTCGACGCTCGAGCGCGTGCGATCCCAGACGACCGGGTTCGAGCTGGTGATCGTGGCACCGGCCTTGATGGTCTGGATCGCGTCGCTCGGGGTCTGCTGGCAGTCCGTGGAGCGCCACCAGGTGTCGCTCCCGCTCGTGATCGTGAACGCCTGCGTCGTGGTGCCGACGTTCATCGTGCAGTCCTTGCCGCTGTTGTTGGTCAGCGAGATCGACAGCTTCGGGTTCTCGTCGGCGGAGTAGCTGTCGTGATCGGCGACGGCCGTGACCTGCACCTCTGCCGCGGTGCACGGCACTGGCCCCGCGCCCGCCGTGCTCGTCGGCCCCGGCGTCGTCGCGGCGGGGTCTGGGCTCGCGTCCGCGCTCGGATCCGGAGTGGCGGGAGGCACCGACGCCGTCGGCGACGGCGTGGACGACGTCGTGGGCACCGGCTTCGGATCCCCGCCGGACGCGCCGCGCCCGACGAGCGCCCACACGAGCACGATCAGCAGCGCGAGCAGCACGATGATGATGCCGAGGACCACGATCCGCCGGCGACGATAGACGGCGGCGGACTGGCGAGAGCTCATGATTCCAGGTTAGACAAGGTGCTTGAGCATCCGCGTGTTGCCGAGCGTGTTCGGCTTCACGTGCGCGAGGTCCAGGAACTCGGCCACGCCCTCGTCGCCGCTGCGCAGCAGCTGGGTGTAGACGTCGGGGTCCACGACCTGCTCGCCGATCTGCGCGAAGCCGCGACGCTCGAAGAACGGCACCTCGAAGGTCAGGCAGAACAGCCGGCTCAGGCCGAGGTCCACCGCGTGGGTCTCGAGGCGCTCCACGATGGCCCGCCCCACGCCGTGGTGCTTCCACCCCTCCTCGACGAGCAGGGTGCGCACCTCGCCGAGGTCTTCCCACATGACGTGCAGCGCGCCGCAGCCGATGAGCCGGCCGTCGGCCTCCGCCACCACGAACTCCTGCACCGCGCCGTAGAGCACCGCGATGTCCTTGCCCAGCAGGATGCGTCGTTCCACGAGCGGCTCCAGGAGTGCGTAGATGCCCTGGACGTCGGCGGCCCGCGCGGGCCGGACGAGATAGTCGCTCATCCCTCCAGCCTACGACCGCCATCCTGTACGCCCGCGGACGACGCGGCCCCGTCGTCCTGCTCGCGGGGAGCAGGACGACGGGGCCGGGGCCCGGGCGTCGCGTCAGACCGTGACGATCACGTCGTCCGCGTCGACGCGGACCGGGATCGGGCGCAGCCCGACACGGCGGTCCGCGGGGTGCTTGCCGGTGAGGACGTCGAACTCGAAGCCGTGCCAGGGGCACACGATATTGCGGTCGGTGGGGTGGAACCCCGGCCCTCCGCTCTTCAGCCCGCCCTCGCCGCGCACCAGCTGCACGGTGCGCGGCATGATCTTGCCCTGGCAGACGGGCCCGCCCTGGTGCGGGCACACGTTGTGCCATGCACGCACCTCGCCGGCGTGGAAGTACAGGCCGAGCTCCGTCCCGTCGACGTCGACGATGATCCGCTCCCGCTCCCGCAGGTCGGCGAGGCTCGCGACGACGACGTCCCGGCGGACGACCTGCGCGCTCATTCGGCCCTCCGGTACCAGATCGCCATGTCGAAGAGGTTCACGTCGGCGGCGTCCAGGAGCGCCGTGACGAGCACGACGGTCTCGGTCGCGTTGAGCGCGTCCTCGCGGACCGGCCAGGCGATCTTGCCGACCCGGTCGGTCTTCGCGGAGAAGAGCCGCGCGGCCGCATGGAGCACGTCGGCGATCTGCTCGTCGGAGACCTCGGCTCCGCGCTCCTCGTCGCTCACGTGCTGCACGAGCTCGCCGAGGCGGGTGACGACCGCCGAGAGCTCGGCGATCTCGGGGGTGGTGGTGATGTTCTCAGTCATGTCAGGAGATCCCGGGTCGCTCCTGGAGCACACGCTCCGCGGAGGGCTTCTGTCGGTCGGTGGGGAGGTTGAACACGCGTGCGGCGTTCAGCCCGAGGATGTTGCGCTTGGCCTGCTCGGAGAGGAAGGGCAGGCGGGTGATGGTGGACGGGGCGTCCCAGTCCCAGTGCGGCCAGTCGGACGAGTAGAGCAGCTGCGTCTCCGCGTTGAACGACTTCATGGTGGCCTCGAGCAGCTCCATGTTGGTCCGCTCCATGGGCTGGGTCGTGTACCACATCTCCTTCATGTACTCGCTCGGCAGGCGCTTGAGACCGGGGGCCTCACTCGGCCGCATGAGCACCTCGTGATCGAGGCGCTGCATGAGGAACGGGATCCAGGCCAGGCCGCTCTCGACCCACACCATCTTGAGCTTCGGGAAGCGCTCCGGCATGGCGTTGATGATCCAGTTCGTGACGTGGATCTGGTTGTAGTGCGTGAAGGAGAGCGCGTGCATCGAGAGGAAGCGGTTCAGCTGCGCGAACGACGGGTCCCCCCAGTGGTAGCCGGAGTGGAAGGCGAGCGGCTTTCCGCTGTCCTCGATGAGCTTGTACAGGCGCGTGTAGACGTCGGAGTGCACGGGGTTGTTGCGCGTCGAACACACCGTGTAGCCGATGATGCCCGGATCGTCGGCGTACTTCTCTACCAGCTCCTCGCACACCTCGGGCGTGTTGTAGGGCAGGTAGAGCATGCCCTTGAGGCGCGGGTTCGGCGGCAGGATCACCTCGGTGAGCCAGCGGTTGAAGGCACGGCCCAGCACGACCTCGACCTCGTCCTGCGGGTGCATGCCGAGCAGCAGCATCGCGCTCGGGAACACCACCTGGTAGTCGAGTCCCATCGCGTCCATGCCGCGCCGGGCGGCGGTCACGAACGGGTGCCCCTCCGTGCCGTCGGTGGGCTCCTTGCGCCCCTGGTGGCCGATGCGGCCGCCGACGCTCTGCTGCGACATGCCGGGCTGGATGTTGAGGAGCGCGTTGTTGCCGGCGAATCCCGCGTACTGGCTCATGCCCAGGTCGCGCCAGACGTCGTTGTCGATGAGGCTCAGCACCTCGCCCCAGAAGTGATCCTCGGAGACGTGCGCGTCGATGTCGACGATGAAGTAGTCGTCGTAGTCGTCGCGCGCCTGCTTGGTCGCGTGGGCGAGCACGTCGCGCGTGTCGGAGCGGCCGCCGATCTCGGCGAGCTCGCGAATGCGCGGCGCGTCGGAGCGGGGGGTGGGCAGGTCACTCATGGGCGTTCCTCTCAGGCGTCGATCGCTCAGTGCGCGGCGACGATCGCATCGGTCATCGTGGTCAGGTAGTCGTCCTCGGCGGGTGCCGCCGCCGCGCGGTGCGGGATCACGACCGCACGGGCGGGGTTGATCGCGAAGCCGTACTCGTCACCGGGACGCGGCACCGCGTCCGCGGTCATCTCGCCCGTCTCGACCCGCACGCGGAGCGGCAGCCGGTCGGCGCGGACCAGCAGGTTGACGGCGCTGCCGAGATAGGTGCTGCGCTCGACGTCCGCGCGGAACCGCCCGGCTCCGGCAGCGAGATCGCCGGCGGGCATGATCCTGGCGTGCGCGGCACGGAAGGCCACATCGGCCCTCTCCCCCGGCGCCGCCTCCCCGGTCACGACGCCCGCGACGACGAGCGAGGTGCCGTCGACCTCGACGTCGGCGATGCCGTCGCGCACCGCGCGGATCGTTCCGGGGAGGATGTTCTGGAAGCCCATGAAGTCGGCGACGTACGCCGAGTTCGGGCGGTCGTACAGCTCGCTCGGCGTGCCGTCCTGCACGATCGCGCCCTCGCTCATCACGATGATCCGGTCCGAGAGCGTGATCGCCTCCTCCTGGTCGTGCGTGACGTAGACGGAGGTCGTCTCGAATTGGTTGTGCAGCGCGCGCACCTGCTGGCCCATCTGATAGCGCAGCTTGGAGTCGAGGTTGGAGAGCGGCTCGTCGTAGAAGATGATGCCCGGCCGGGCGGCCAGAGCGCGGGCGAGAGCTACCCGCTGCTGCTGACCGCCCGACAGGGCGGTGACCGGTCGGGTCTCGAAGCCCGCGAGTCCCACCGCGGAGAGCATGTCGGCGACGCGGGTGCGGCGCTCGGCCGCCCCCACC
Organism: Microbacterium azadirachtae; assembly: GCF_000956505.1. Lineage (GTDB taxonomy): Bacteria > Actinomycetota > Actinomycetes > Actinomycetales > Microbacteriaceae > Microbacterium > Microbacterium azadirachtae_A. The sequence continues at coordinate 11,779 of NZ_JYIX01000025.1, forward strand.
TTCGCGACTTTGAGCGGGTACGCGACGTTCTCCGCCACGCTCATGTGCGGCCAGAGCGCGTAGCTCTGGAAGACCATGCCCACCTGCCGCTTGTCCGCCGGCACGAACGTGCGCCGGTCGGTGTCCACGACGATGCGATCGCCCATGCTGATGCGTCCGCCCGTGGGGCGCTCGAGACCGGCCAGGCACCGCAGGGTCGTCGTCTTGCCGCAGCCCGAGGGGCCGAGCAGGGTGACGAACTCGCCGGATCCGATCGTCAGATCCAATCCGTGCAGAGCGGTCTTGCCGCCGTAGCGCTTGGTCAGTCCTGATACCTGGACCTCAGTCATGCCGATCAGTGCTCTCTCGCTGGGGGACGTCGGATTTCGAAACGGCTACTTCTTGAACTGCGCGTTGATGAAGTCGAAGTAGGGCTGGTTGAAGTTCGGGTCGGGGTTGGAGAACGGCAGGCGTCCGAGCTTGCTCAGCGCCGGAGCGCCCTGCGGGCCGGGAGCGTCCGGCGTCCAGCCGTACGACTTGTTCTTCTCGGCGAGCGCCTTCTGCCCCTCGGGCGAGTACAGCCAGTTGATGTAGAGCTGCGCGGCGTCCGCGTGCGGGGCCTTGTTCACGATGCACATGCCGGTGCGGGACATGAAGTTGCCGCCGTCGTCGAGCGGGAAGACCGCGGCGACCGGGCCGCCCTTCGCCTTCACGTCCTCGTAGAAGCCCTGGTAGACCGCGATGCCGATCGGGAACCGGCCGCTGGCCACGTCCGCGGGGACGTTGGGCTCGGACTGCGCGAACTGCACGTCCTGCTGAGCGAGCGCCTCGACGTAGGGCTTGCCCCACTTGTCCGCGCTCTCCGGCACCATGAGCGAGGTGAGGATGTAGCGGATGCCGCCGGGGACGGTCGGGTCGCCGACCGTGATCTTGCCCTTCCACTTCGGGTCGAGCAGGTCCTTCCAGTTCTTCGGGGCCTCGTTCTCCTTCACCATGTCGGTGTTGTAGACGAACACGAAGTACCGCATCGCGTAGTAGGTGAGGCGGCCGTCGAAGTTGGTCGGGATCTCGAAGCCGTCCGGAGCCGTCTGCACGTCGGCCTTGGTGCACAGGTCGGCCTTCGCGGCGACCTGGGGCGACTCGCCGCCGTCGTAGATGTCGGCGATGCGGTTGCCGCTCTGCGCCTCGGTCTCGATCTTGGTGATGCTCTGCGCGTCCGGCTGATCCTGCTGGACCACCTTGATCCCGGGGAAGCGGTCCGTGAAGGCCTTGAACAGCGCCTTCTGCGAGGAGACGCTGGGGCCGTAGACCACGATGTCGGTCTTGCCTCCGGAGACGGCCTTGTCGTAGAGGTCGTTCATGTGCGCGTTGCCGGCAGCGCTCGTGCCGGGGACCTCGATCGGGGTGTCCGGCTTGGCGGCGGCGGTGCCGGAGGAGCACGCGGTCAGGGCTGCGAGCGCGCCGACGGCCAGGGTGGCCGTGGCGAGGCGGAGGGTGTTGCGGGAGAACGTCATCATTCTTCCTCTCGGGTGTGTCAGGGGGTGATCCGGGTGAGGGGGACTGAGGGGGCACGGCCGGAGCGTCCGGCGCGGGCGCGGAGGACTGCGGCGAGCTTCATGGAGCCGGCGGCGAGCGCGAGCACGGCCATGGCCGCGACGAGGATGATCATGAACAGGGCGGCGCCCTGCGACATGTTGCCCTGCAGGAACTGCTGGAACGCGGTCAGCGAGACCGGCTGCAGTCCGGGAGGGGCGAGCAGCATCGGCACCGACAGGTTGCCGGCGATGAACAGTGCGGAGAGGAACCAGCCGGACAGGAAGCTGGGCACGACGAGGCGGAGCACGATCGTGATCAGCACGCGCCAGGACCCGGCGCCGGACGTGCGTCCCGCCTCCTCGAGCTCCGGCGAGAGCTGCGCGAGCGCCCCCTCGGCGATCCGGCTGGAGACCGGGATCGTCGCGACGATGAGCACGAGCGTCATGAGGAACGCGGTCCCGTAGAGGCTGCGGAAGGCCGGCACGTAGAGCACCGCGAACATGTACGCGAGCGCCAGGACGATGCCGGGCAGCGCCCACGGGATCCACACCGAGAACGACGTGTACGAGCGGATGAAGCCGGTGCGGCGCGCCGTGACGTAGGTCGTGAGCAGGGCGACCGCGATCGAGCCGAAGCCGCCGATCACCGCGAGCCAGGCCGTGAGTCCCAGGCTCGAGCTGAACTCGGGATCCGTGAGCATCTGCACGTAGTTGTCGAACGTCAGCCCGGTGCTCATCACCCCGAAGATCGGCTGCAGGCTGCCGAGGATCATCGCGAACAGGGGCAGGATCAGGTTCAGCAGCAGGAAGACGACGATGAGGGCGGAGAGCACCCAGCGCACGGGTCCGAGCTCCTGCGGCTCGCGGCGGGAGGTCTTGCCGGAGAGGGTCGTGAAGCTGCGCCCGCGGAGGATCCAGCGCTGCGCGAGGAAGAGCAGCAGCACGAGCACGATGAGCACGAGCGAGAGCGCGAAGGCCTTCGTGTACTCGGCGGGCGCCTGGTCGCGCACGTAGTGGAAGATCTGCGTCGAGAACACGAAGATGTTGGCCTGACGCCCGATCAGCTGAGGGCTGTCGAACGACTGGAACACGAGCACGGCGATGAGGATCGCGGCCCCGGTGATCGCGGGCCCGACCGAGGGGATCGTGATCGTGAAGAAGGTCCGCACGGCTCCCGCGCCGCTGATCGAGGCGGCCTCGTCGAGCGACTGATCCCGGTTCTTGAAGGCGCCGAGCATGAGCAGGTACGCGAACGGCATGTAGCCGAGCGACATGAGCAGGAACAGGCCGCCCCAGCTCTGGATGTTGATGAGCGGCCCCTGCATGCCGAGCATGCGGCCGAACTGGTTCAGCAGGCCGTTCTGCGGGTTGCCCAGCATGATCCAGCCGAGCGTGTGGAACAGCGGCGGCACGAACAGGTTGACCGCCATGAGGGGCGTCAGCAGGCGGCGGCCGGGGACGTTGGTGTTCGCCGCGATCCAGGCGAAGAGCCCTCCGCCGGCGACCGAGATCGTGCCGCACACGACGACGAGCAGCAGCGAGTTGCCCATGGTCTTCCAGGTCTCGGGATCCTGGAACGCCGCGAGCAGTCCGCCGAGCGTGAAGGGCAGATCGTCCGACGGGAGGCCGTCGCGGAACGCGCCGATCGCGATCATCGAGACCGGGTAGACGAACACGAGCGTCAGCGCGGCGAGGAACACCGTCCACCCGAACCCGCCGGTCATCGAGCGCCGGATCGATGCTCGCCGGTCGCGTTCGAAGTCGCTTGCCGTCACTGCCCTCTTCTTCCGTTCGCGAGAGCGGATCCGAGACCTCCGGTCACCCGGGATCAGACCGCTCCGTCTGTCGTGTTGTCAGCGTAGGAAGCCGCTGCGCGGGCCTCATCGGGCCCGGCTCCGAAGTCCTTCCCGGGCGATCCGACACGGTGTCGGAACCCGGGCCGCCAGGGGTGCGATCGTGTCCGTCGGCGATCCCCGGCGCGCGATCGCGACGCGCCGGGGATCGATCAGGGGGCTCAGAGAAGGGCGGCCAGGACGGCGTCGTTCTCCGCGGGGAGGCCGACCGTGACGCGCGCGCCGCCGGCGTTCGGGAACGGCCGGGCGAGGACGCCCTGCTCCGCGAAACGCGCCATGAGCGCTCCCGCGTCGCCCGGGAGGAAGAGGAAGTTGGACTGACTGGGGAGCACCGCCACGCCCGCCTCGTCGAGGGCGCGTACCATGCGCGCGCGCTCCGCGACGATCGTCGCCACCCGTTCCTCGGCGATCGCGATGCCCTCGGGGCTGAAGGCCGCGATGAGGGCGGCCTCGGCGATCCCGTTCAGCGCGAAGCCGACCGAGGTGCGCCGCAGCGCCTCCGCGATCCGCTCGGAGGCTGCGGCGTAGCCGGCTCTGATGCCGGCGAGTCCGTGCGACTTCGAGAGCGTGCGCAGGATCACGAGGTTGTCGAACTCGTCCAGCAGTGGCAGGGCGGCCTCGACCGGCTCGTCCGTGACGAACTCCCGGTAGGCCTCGTCGAGCACGACGATCACGTTCTCCGGCACGCTCCGGAGGAACTCCCGCAGGCCCTCGACCGGGATCAGACCGCCGGTCGGGTTGTTCGGGTTGCAGAGGTACACGATGCGCGTCTCGGGGCGGATCGCGGCGGCCATCGCCGCGAGGTCCATGGCGCCGTCCTCGGCGAGACTGACCGCGGTCGCATCGGCCCCGGCGAGACCGAGCGCGGCCTTGTACGCCTCGAAGGACGGCACAGGGTAGACGCCGTGCACGCCCGGCTCGCAGACCAGCCGCGCGAGACCGTGCAGGAGCGATCCGGATCCGTTGTCCACGGCCACGCGGTCCTGGTCGACGCCGAGCGCTCCGGCGATCGCGGCACGGGCCGCGGCACGGTGGTAGTCGGGGTAACGGTGCGACGTCTCGACCGCCGCGGTCATCGCCGCCACGATCGGCGCGGACGGCGTCCAGGGCATCTCGTTCTGGGAGAGCCGGATGGGCGGCGGGGTCGCCCCAGAGGGACGGTTCGGGGTCTGCAGCATCTCATCGACGACGCCTCGGAACTCGAGCGGCATGCGTCCTCCTCGGGGCGGAAGTTAATTCTTAATAATGAATATGAACATTATTGAAGACGCGTCGTCCTGTCAACCCGCGCCGCCCCCTCCGAACCCTCAGGAGAGCAGCGTGGCGACCGAGGAATGCCGGTGCCGCTCGGCCGCGGAGCGCGCGAGGGCATGATCGCGTCCGGCGACCGCCGCCGCGAAGTCCAGGTGAGTGCGAAGCCGCGCCGGCGTGCTGGGCGCCGTGGCACCTTCGAGCTGCTCGGCGATGATGTAGTCGACGAGGTTGGTGTAGAGGCTGCGCAGCAGCTCGTTCGGGGTGATCAGGGCGATCCGCGCGTGCAGCGCCCAGATCGCCGAGGGCCCCTTGTCGGTGTCCCACACGGCCTGGAGCCGATCGGCGAGCGCCGTGATCTCGGCGATGTCGTCGTCGCCCGCGTGCTCGATCGCATCGTGCAGCACGAGCCCGTCCAGCGCGTCCAGCACCCGGAGACAGTCGCTCGCCGTCGCCTTGCCCTCGCGCAGCTGCAGCAGCTGGTCGCTGAGCTGCATGAACGGCGAGCGCGACGCGACGAAGATGCCGCCACCGGGACCGGGCTTCGCATCGACGATGCCGCGCGAACGGAGCAGCTGGATGGCCTCGCCGAGGGTCGCCGGCGCCACGCCGAAGCGGGTGGCGAGCTCCTGCCGCCGCCCGATGAAGTGCCCCGCCTTCCAGCCGCCCGAGACGATCTCGTCCTCGAGCGACTTCGCGACCTGCACGGCGACAGCGGCGTTGGTGATCTGCGTCATGACTTTCCCCCGGTGATCCCTGCGGTGACCCCGAGCCGGCCACGCGTGAGTACAGAGTATGAGGTGACCCGCGTCGGCGCACCATCTATTGGATATATTCATCATATCCAATGACCATCGACGGCCTCGGATCGTCGATCAGGGACGAAGGAGTCCTCATGACGGATCCCGCCGCGCTCCGCGCCGACGCCGGAGCCCTCCTGCCTGAGCTCGTCGCACTGCGGCGGGCCCTGCACGCCCATCCCGAGGCGGGATTCGCCCTCCCCCGGACGCAGCGCGCCGTGCTCGACGCCCTCGACGGGCTCGACCTCGAGACGACTGCGGGCCCGGGGGACTTCTCCTCGGTCACCGCTGTCGTGCGCGGCGCCCGCCCCGGTCCCGCCGTGCTGCTGCGCGCCGACATGGACGCCCTCCGGGTGCAGGAGCGCACCGGACTCCCCTACGCCTCGGGCGTCGAGGGGGTCATGCACGCCTGCGGGCACGACCTGCACACGGCGGGCCTCGTCGGCGCGGCACGGCTGCTGGCCGCACGCCGGGAGCGGCTGACGGGCTCGGTCGTGCTCATGTTCGAGCCGGGCGAGGAGGCCGGAGGCGGGGCGCTGCGGATGATCCGCGAGGGCGTCCTCGACGCGGCGGGGCCGCGCGTCGAGGCGGCCTACGGCGTCCATGTGCTTCCCGGGCCGGCCGGGGTGTTCTCGACCAGGGGCGGCACGATCATGGCGGGAGCCTGCGCGCTCGAGATCGTGGTCGAGGGCCGCGGCGGACACGGATCCCGCCCGCATCAGGCGATCGACCCTGTACCGGCCGTCGCGCAGATCGTCCTCGCCCTGCACGCGTTCGCGACCCGCCGCTTCCCGACCTCGGATCCGATCGTCCTCTCGGTCACGAAGCTCGCCGGCAGCGAGATCATCAACGCGATCCCCGACACGGCCTCCCTCGGCGCGACGATCCGCATCCTCTCGGAGCGCAGCAGACGGACGCTGGAGGCCGAGCTGCCCGCGCTCGCGGAGGGGATCGCGGCCGCGCACGGCTGCCGTGCCACGGTCTCGTTCCGCACGGTCTATCCGGTCACCGTCAACGACGAGACCTGCGCGGAGCGGGCGCTCGCCACGATCGGCGGGCTTCTCGGCCCGGAGCGCGCGGCGCTCGCGACCGAGCCCTCGATGGCGTCGGAGGACTTCTCCGCGGTTCTCGACGAGGTGCCTGGCGCGTTCCTCTTCCTCGGCGCCACCCCCGCCGGGATCGATCCCGACGAGGCGGAGATGAACCACTCCCCCCGCGCCTTGTTCGACGACGGCGTGCTCGCGGATCAGGCTGCGGCGCTCGCCTCGCTCGCCCTCGCGCACGTCGGCCCCCGATGAGGTTCGCCGCATCACGCCGGCGCGTCACCGGACACCGGATCGGGGGCTGCCGCGGACGGACGGGATCGCTCCCCCACCGGCCGCCGCAGCCCCCGCGCGGATCAGTGCTTCTCGTGGATGAGCGACCAGGGCGAGGGGAAGACGTCCACCCGCACCCGGACGATCGCCGGGCGCCGGGCCGCGATCGCGGCCTCGATCGCCGTACGGACGCCGTCCGCATCCTCGACGTCGACGAAGTCGATGCCGAACGCCTGCGCGAGCACCGCGAAGTCGGGGTTCACGAGCTCGGAGCCGATGAACCGCCCGCCGTACGTGTCGCGCTGGATGCGCCACACGTTGCCGAACCGACCGTCCTCGAACAGCACCGTGACCAGGGGGATCCCGTAGCGCTTGGCGGTCGCGAACTCCTGCAGCGACCAGCCGATCCCGCCGTCCCCTGTGACGGCGACGACCGGGCGCCCGCCCGCGCCGACCGCCGCGCCGAGAGCGGTGGGCATCGCGTAGCCGAGCGTGCCCTGGTAGCCGGGCCACACGTACGAGTGCGGAGCCTGCACGGGGAAGCCGTACGTCGAGACGTATCCGATCTGGGTGAGCTCGTTGACGTACACGCCGTCCTCGGGCAGGGCGGCGCGGATGGCGTCGACGAAGGCCATCTGCGGCGCGACGCGCTCGCGGATCCGCTCCTCGCACTCGGCGCGGAGGCGGCGCAGCTCCTCGCCCCAGCCCTCGCGCGCCGGCGCCTCGGCGACGAGCGCCTCGAGCAGCGCGGTGGCGTCGGCCCTGATCGCGAGGTCGGGCTTCCGGGGCGCGCCGAGATCGGCCGCCTCGACGTTCACGAGTGCGACCTTCGCCTCCCCGACGTTCACCTGCTGCCCGAACGGGGTGAGGAACCGGCTCCCGAAGGAGATCACGAGATCCGCCGTGGCGCGCAGCTCCCAGAGGGCGAAGGCGGGCAGAGCGTGCGGATCCCGTGCGTCGATCGCGCCGCGGCCGTTCTCGCTCATGACCACGGGGGCGTCCAGCCGCTCGGCGAGGGCGGCGATCAGCGCGAACGCGCGATGCCCGCGCACGCCGCCGCCGACGTGCAGGACCGGGCGCTCGCTCTCGGCGAGCAGGCGCAGGAGCGCCGTCACGTCTTCGGCGGGCGCGACCGGCGCATCCACGGCGAAAGGATCGCCGACCTCGACGTCGATCTCGGCGTGCAGCAGGTCCGGTCCGAGCTCGAGCGCCACCGGGCGGGGACGCCCCGTGCGCATCTGCCGGAAGCCCTCGTGCACGAGCTCGGGGATCTCCTCGGCCCTGGTCGGGCGCATCGACCACTTGGTCAGGCCCTCGACGGTCTCGGTCTGACGCGGGATCTCGTGCAGCGCGCCGAGGCCGCCGCCGACGAGACGGGAGGGGATCGTGCCGGCCAGCAGCATCACCTGCGAGGAGCACGCATAGGCCGTCGCCATGCCGGCCCCGGCGTTGAGCACGCCGGGACCGGGGACCACCATCGCGACACCCGGCTTGCCGGACGCCCGGTGGTAGCCGTCCGCCATGTAGGTCGTGCTCTGCTCGTGCCGCGGGACCATCAGGTCGATCTCGTCCCGCTTGCGGTACATCCCGTCGGTGAGCCCGTCGAGCTGCACGCCCGGGATTCCGAAGACCGTCTCGACACCCTCGCTGAGCAGGGCCAGGGTGAGCGCGTCGCCGCCTGTCATCTTTGCCATCGCATCGCCTCTCAAGAAATGAATATAATGAATATAGATCTATTTCCCGATTCCCTGCAACGCGGGCGCTCACGCTCACACCTCGCAGGGGTTCGCGACGGCTTCCGGCGGACAGCGGGGAGCGCAGGAAGACAGGGAGGCGGGCGATGACCCTCGAAGCGCAGGTGCAGGCCTATGCGGACCGGCTCGGGCGGCCCATCATCGTGTTCGACGCGGAGTTCACGGTCACCGCGTTCAGCGTGCACGACGGGGATGTCGACCACGCGCGGCTGGCGATCATCCTGGCCCACCGCGGGTCGTCCCGCGCCCGGGAGTCGATCAAGGAGTTCCGGGTCGGCCAGGCCGACGGCCCCGTGCTGATCCCGGCGATCGAGGGCGGGCAGACCAGGCTCGTCGCGCCGATCCGGCACGACGGCCACCTCGTCGGCTACGTCTCGTCGACGATCCCCGACGGACACGAGCCCGTCGCCGACGACGAAGTGCTGCGCACCGGGCGCGAGCAGCTCGGCGTGGTGCTCGCGGCGATGGCGCTCGGCAACCGGCAGGACGAGGACAGGGCCCTGCGCCTGCTCTCCGCACTGTTCGGCGGCACGGAGCACCGCGCGCGGGCGGCGGACGAACTGCTCACGAGCGGCCTGCTCTCCCCCGCCCCGCACTACACGGCGATCTCGCTCACCGTCGCCCCCGGCGCGGCTGCGAGCGTGGCAACCCTGCGGCTGCTGCTGGACAGGGCCGTCGCGAGCATCCCGGTGTTCCCCACGCTCAAGGCCGTCGGGGCCGTGATCGACGGCGAGGCCGTGATCGCCGTGCCCTACGAGATCGACGCCGACCGCCTCACGGCCCTGCTCGCCCAGCCGGCGTTCTCCGCGCTGCGCGCCGGGATCGGCGGCGCGCACGCCCCGCTCGCCGCAGCCTTCCGCTCCCTCCGAGAGGCACGGATCGCCCAGCGCGCCGCGGTCGTCGACGACGACCGCGGGAGCGTCGCGCACTGGGCGGACCTGGGCCTCGACCGCGTGCTGCTGCAGCTGCCGCTCGCGGAACTCGCCCTGACCGACCTGCCCGAAGCCGTGCAGCGCCTCCTCGACGCGCAGTCCGGCCCCGATCTCGCGCACACGCTCGAGGCCTATCTGGACTGCGGATGCGATGCGCAGCGCACCGCCCAGGAGCTCCACGTGCACCGGAGCACCCTCTACTACCGACTCGACCGGATCCGCGCCATCGCCGACGTCGACCTCGCCGACGGCGGTGTGCGTCGCGAACTGCACACGGCACTGCGGGTCGCGACGCTCGCCGGCCTGCGGTGATCGGGAGACACGGATCCACTAATTGACTATATTGATTAGAGTCGATTGCGGGGCACCCTCCGAACGCCCCGGTCCCGCCGCACGCAAGGGAGCTGCCATGAACGCACTGCTGACCTCGGTCTCCGTCCCCGACGGTCGCCCGATCCTGGACGCCGCCACCCGCGCGGAAGTGGGACGCGCGCCGGTCCGCTCGGTGGCGGACCTGGATCGGGCGATCGACGCCGCCCGCGCCGCGCAGCCCGGCTGGGCCGCCCTCGGCCACGCCGAGCGCTCACGCCTGCTGCACCTCATCGCCGACGACCTCGACGCGCACGCAGAGGAGCTCGGCGAGATCGTCACGGCGGAGCAGGGCAAGATCGACGGCGCCGGCGAGGTGCACGGCGCCGCGCACTGGCTGCGTGCCGCGGCCGACACCGCCCTGGATCCGCAGGTGCTGCGCGAGGACGGCGCCTCCCGCACCGAGCTGCACTACGTCCCGCTCGGCGTCGTCGCCTCGATCGGTCCCTGGAACTTCCCCGTCATGATCTCGGTCTGGCACATCGCCCCTGCGCTGCGCATGGGCAACACCGTCGTCATGAAGCCCTCCGAGAACACGCCGCTGAGCGTGCTGGCCCTCGCCGAGATCTTCCGCCGGCACCTGCCCGCGGACGTCGTCACCGCGATCTCCGGAGACCGCGGGGTCGGCGCCGCCCTGGCCGCCCACCCCGGCATCGCCAAGATCGTCTTCACCGGATCCACCCCCACCGGCCGCCGCATCGTGGAGAGCTCTGCACACAACCTCGCCCGCCTCACGCTCGAGCTCGGCGGGAACGATGCGGGGATCGTGCTGCCGGGCACGGACGTCTCCGCGATCGCCGACCGCCTGTTCTGGGGCGCGTTCATGAACACCGGCCAGGTGTGCGCCGCGCTCAAGCGCCTCTACGTGCACGATTCGGTCTACGACGACATCGTCGCGGCCCTCGCCGAGCGCGCCGAGGCGGCCCCGATGGGGTCGGGACACGACAAGAGCAACCGGCTCGGCCCGGTGCAGAACCCGGCGCAGTTCGACATCGTCACGCGCCTCGTAGAGGACGCCCGCGCCCGCGGGGGCAGGATCGTCACGGGCGGAGAGCCGGCTGCCGAGCTCGGCCCGCTGTTCTACCGCGCCACGATCGTCGCCGACGTGGAGGACGGCGCGGCGATCGTCGACGAGGAGCAGTTCGGACCCGTGCTGCCCGTGGTGCGCTACTCCGACGTCGACGATGCGGTGCGCCGCGCGAACGGCACCGAACAAGGCCTCGGCGCCTCGGTGTGGGGCCCCGATGCCGATGAGGCCGCCGCCGTGGCGCAGCGTCTCGATGCCGGAACGGTCTGGATCAACCAGCACGGCGGCGTCGACCCTTCGATCCCGTTCGGCGGCACCAAGGCCTCCGGCTACGGCCTGGAGTTCGGCGTCGAGGGGCTCAAGGCGATGGCGGCGACGAAGGTCATCCGCCGCTGACGTGCCGGCGCCCGCCGGGTGGGGACCTTGTTTCGTCTCGATCCGGCTGCGCCGGGGCTCGCTCAACGACCCCGAGTCTCCCTCCCCGGGATCGTTGAGCGAGGACGCCGCAGGCGACCGAGACGAAACGCGGCAACCGCCAGGCGGCTCAGGCGGCGCCGCGCAGCCGCTCCCAGAGCGCGGCGGCCTCCGGCGCGGTGGGGGCGGCGCCGCGCCAGACCACGGTCTGATCCTGCCGCACGAGCGTGATCGGCTGGTCGTACTCCGCCGGTGGCCGAGGGGCCTCGATCACGGCGAACGGGATCCCGCGGAGCTCGGCGGCCGCCGCGAGGACGTCGACGTGTGCGCCGGGCGTGCAGACCGCGGTGTATCCCGGGGAGAGCAGATCGTAGAGCGAGGCGCCGTCCTCGAGCCGGAAGTGCGGGGCGCGGCAGCCGGGCACGGTCGAGGGCGTGTACGCGCCCATCGTGTAGCCGGGCGCCTTCCCGCCGTCGTAGCGGATGATCGGCGAGGCGTCGTAACTGTAGCCGTAGTTGAGCCCCGCGGCCGCGAACTGCGGCTCGTTGAGGTCGTGCACGGCGGCGCCGAAGGCACGTCGCGCCTCGTCCCCCTCCGGCCCTTCCTCCTCGAGCGCCGCGGGCAGCCCCGGCTTCGCGAGCTTCTGCTGGTGGCTCATCGCGAAGTGCGAGACCTGCTCGGTGATCGGGCGCCGCTCGGCCTGGTAGGCGTCCAGGATCCGCTCGTCCGCCCAGCCGGCGATCCGCGCGCCGAGCAGCCAGGTGAGGTTCAGGACGTCAGCGATGCCCGCGTTCATGCCGAACCCGGCGAACGGCACCCAGAGGTGGCACGCGTCCCCCGCGATGAAGACCCTGCCGTCGCGGAAGCGGTCCGCGAGCAGCCGCCGCGCGACCCAGTCCTCCTTCGAGACGACCTCATAGGCGAAGTCCTCATCGACGCCCAGGATCGCGCGGATCGAGGCGTCGCGGTCGACGGATCCTGGATCCTCCGCCTCCTCGGGCGAGAGGTAGGTGTGCACGAGGAAGGTTCCGGCGCCGTCGATCGCGTAGACGTGTCCGACCCGCCGCGGGTTGAAGGTGTAGTAGCCCCACGCGCGCGGCTCCTCGGCCGACATGAGCCCGTACAGGTGCGGAGCGCGGATGCAGGTGGACTGCACGTGCTGCAGCACCGGGTCGCCGCTGAGCTTCGCGCCGGTCTGCTTGCGCACCGCGGATCGTCCGCCGTCCGCGCCGATGAGGTAGCGGGCGCGCAGCGTGCGCTCGTTCCCGCCGTCGAGCTCGCTGATCGTCGCGGTCACCCCGTCATCGTCCTGCGCGAAGGAGTGGAAGCGGGTGCGATTGAGGAGCGTCACGCCGGGCGCCGCGGCGGCGCGCCGGGCGAGGATCGGCTCCAGGAACGTCTGGTTGATGCGGTGCGGCGGCTCCGGGGTCGCCCACGTCGTGTCCGGGCCGACGGTCGCGGTGTACCGTTCGCCGCTCGCCGGGATCGGGATGCGGGACAGCTCGGTCCCGGTGAGGGACGTGCGGAAGGCGACGTCCTGCGGGTAGTCGGCGGGCAGACCCGCGGCGCGCACCTCGGCGGCGATCCCCAGCCGGCGCAGGCTCTCCATCGTGCGGGAGGCGACGTGGTTGCACTTCACGTTCGGCGGCTCGAGGAAGTCGCGCGTCTCGACCACGACCGCGGAGACGCCACGGGACGAGAGATCGAGCGCGGCCAGCAGGCCGACCGGGCCCGCTCCGATGATGAGGACGTCGGCGTCCGTCGTGCCGGTCATCGTGCTCCGTTCGTGTCGGCCGCCCGGCGGATCGGATCCCCGAGGCGGCGGAAGTCGTAGAGGTCGAGGGTGAGTTCGCCCGCGCGCAGACGCGCCAGGTAGGCGTCCTCCTTGGCGGCGCGGGCGCGGGCCGCGTCCAGGATCCGGTCGACGTCGCCGGAGGGCAGGATCGCGACGCCGTCACGGTCGGCGACGACGAGGTCGCCCTCATGCACGACCCGGCCGCGCAGCGTGATCGGTATCCCGATCGTCCCCGGCCACTGCTTGATCGTGCCGCGGATCGAGATCGAGGTGCTGAACGCAGCGAAGCCCAGCTCCTGCAATTGCGCGGTATCGCGCACCCCGCCGTCGATCACGAGCCCCGCGATGCCGCGCGCCTGCGCCGCGACCGCCATCACTTCGCCCCAGTATCCGAAGGGCGCTCCTCCGCCGTCGACGACGAGCACGTCGCCAGGGCCCGCGGCCTCGAGGCCGTGGTGCAGCGCGAGGTTGTCTCCGGCCTGCGCCGACACGGGCACCGCGCGGCCCGCGATCGCCGCCCCGTCCCAGGCGGGACGGAACGCGGCGTCGAGGAAGCAGTCCAGCCCCGACGCCTCGTACAGGGTCGCGCTCCCGAGTCGCAGCAGCTCCGCGACGTCGTACTCCGCGACCTCGCGCGCTCCGGCGCCGCTCACGCCTCGGCCCGCTGCAGGTCGTGATAGCCGTAGCGCGCCCTGGCCTCGGCGATCGAGGCTCCGCCGAGCGCCGCGGCCAGGATCGACTCCTCGCGGGCGTGTATGCCTTCCGCGACCTCGAGCACCTCGGCCTCGCAGTCCTGCGGGATCACGATGACCCCGTCGGAGTCGCCGAGCAGGATGTCGCCCGGACGCACGGTGACGCCGCCGATCGTCACCGGCCTCTGCTCCTCGGCGACCTCGACCCTGTCCTTGCCCGTGCGCATGAAGCGTCCCCGGCTGTAGATGGGGTAGCCGATCGAGAGGGCGCGGTGCGTGTCGCGGCAGACGCCCTCGATCACGGTCCCGGCGATCCCGCGGTGGTGCGCGACGGCGGTGAGGATGTCGCCCCACACGGTGCAGTCCACGCGTCCGTCGTTGTCGAGCACGACGACCTGGCCCGGCTCGACCTGGTCGATGAAGTCCCCGACCGTTCCCGCCGGGACCTGGGCGCTGACGTAGCGGACCGTGAAGGCGCGGCCGACCATGTGCTGACCGTCGGCGAGGGGGGCGAGGCCGAGCAGGCTCCCCGGGCGGCGCAGCTTGTCGAGCGCATCGGAGACGGTCGCGGTGCCCAGCGCGCGGAAGCGCTCGATGAGGGGGTCGGTCATGGGGTTCGCTCCTCTGCGGTGACGGTGGGGAACTGGGAATCGTGCATGACCTCGCTCACGTCGCGGCCTGAGCGCACGGCCTCCGCCATGCGCTCCTCGCGGTCGGCGATGCGCCTCGCGAGGCCGACGATGCGCTCCGCCTGATCCGCGGCGACGAACACGACGCCGTTCACGTCGGCGATCACGTAGTCGTACGAGGCGACCGAGACGCCGGAGATCTGGATCCGCTCGTCCGAGGCCAGCTGCACGATCCGTCCGCGGGCGCTCACCGGCACCGCGGCGCGGGCGTACAGCGGCAGGCCGAGCGCGGCGCTCTCCTGCACGTCGCGGCAGGCGCCGTCGACGATCACGCCGGCGACGCCCCGGCGCACGGCAGCCTCGGCGAGCAGGCCGCCCCAGCACGACACGTCGGTGCGACCGTGGTTGTCGATCACCACGACGTCGTCGGGCTCGGCGACCGCCACGAGCGGGGTCGCGATGTGCGTCGCGGGCCCGCTCCTCGCCTTGGGGCCCGCCGTGACCGTGCGCACCCGGCCGGCCGTCACCGTGCCGGACGGCCAGCGCGGCGCCAGCGCGGTCACCGCGCCGGGCAGGCCGAGCGTGTCCAGCGCGTCCGACACCGCGCAGCTGTCCAGCCCGCGCAGCGCCGCGACGATCGGATCTGTCATCGGGCGTTCCGCTCCCCGGTGTTCGGCTCCCAGGTGAGGAAGCCCATCGCGTTGCCCGTGCCGGCCTCGGTGCGGTAGCAGGGCTCGTAGTCGACGTTCGTGACGCCGAGGCCCGCCTCGTCGGCGATCCCGGCGACCGCGATCCAGTTGCGCAGCTCGGAGGCACCTGACATCATCTCGCCCGCGGGGACCGAGGACAGGTACTCGGCGTCATGGTCCTTCATCGCCTGGATGAACTCGGAGTCGAGCTTCTCGTCGATCACGAAGTGGCTGAGGCCGCCCGAGGCGACGACGCCGACGCGCAGGTCGCCGGGGAAGGACTGGATCGCCCGGCCCACCGCGCGGCCGAAGTCGTAGCAGCGCTTGGCGCTCGGCGGGTTCGGCTCCCAGAAGGTGTTGATGAAGATCGGCACCATCGGGATCGTCGACTCCTGGCCGAGGAAGCGCTGGTAGATGAAGCCGAAGCCGTGCGGGATCGTGTGGTTCTCGTAGCGGCCGGCGGGGATGACCTCGGTCGCGCCGGTGTCGAAGTCGTCCGCCTGGGTGGACTGGATGATGTGCTTTCCGAGCGCACGGTGCGTGGGCCGCATGACCGTGCGGTCCGGGACGTCGCCCATCGCGGCCTCGGCGAGACCGGGCGCCATCTTGTCCAGCTGCGCCTGGGTGTACGGCGCGTGCGCGACCTCGTCGCCCCAGAAGACCGAGAACGGCGCGAGCCACTCGTCGCCGTAGGTCTCCTTGTGGTCGCTCGAGATGATGACGAGCACGTCCACGTCCTGCTCCTCGATGAAACGGGAGAGGGCGTCCATCGACGCCTGGCAGCTGTCCCAGCGGCGCTGCATGACGTCATGAGTGATCTCGGCGGAGAAGTCCTCGCGGAGGGCCTTGAGCTCCTCGAACGAGTACGTCCCGCCGCGGAACTTCAGGCCCTTGCTGCGGCGGTCGGCGACCCCGCGGGTCTCCCAGGCCTCGGGCGGCGCCGCCTTGAGCTGCGGGCCGTGCGAGGTGCCGAATCCGGCGACGATCTCGGTCATGGTGGATCCTTTCTCGGAGTGCGGGCGCGGCCTTCAGAGGCGGAAGAGGGCGCGCGCGTTGTTCTCGAGCACGTCGGCGCGACGGTCGTCGTCGAGCCACTCGATGTCGTCGATGAGCAGGTGGATGTCGTCGAACCAGCGTCCGGTCGCGGGGTCGATCTGCGACCCTGTTCCCGGCTTCTCGGATCCGAAGAGCACCCGGTCGGTGCCGACGGCCTTGAGCAGCAGTTCGAGGCTCTCCTGCGTGTAGAGGCAGGAGTCGAAGTGGAAGTTGCGCAGCTTGTCGAGGTAGGAGACCCCTGTACGCACGACCGAGGGCAGGAAGCGGCCCATCTGGTACGGGATCGCTCCGCCGCCGTGCGCGACGACGACCTTGAGGTCGGGGAAGTCGGCGAACACGTTCGCCTGGATCATGCTCCAGACCGAGACGGTCTCCTCCTGGATGAAGTGCAGGCTGTAGGGCTCTCGGGACGGGAACTTGCACCCCGCGGAGTGCAGCAGCATCGGCACGTCGAGCTCGCAGAGCGCCTCGTACAGCGGGTACCAGTAGCGCTCCCCCATCGCCGGCGGCACCTCGGTGCCCTCGAAGGGGTCGGAGTTGACCATCGCCCCGACGAAACCGAGCTCGGTGACCGCGCGACGCAGCTCGGGGAGCCACTGCTCGACGCTCAGGTACGGGCTCTGCGGGATCCCCGCGATGCCCTGGAACCGGCCGGGGAAGAGCTCGGTCGCGCGGTGGATGAGGTTGTTGGTCTCGGCCGTGAACCACTCGACGATCTTCGTCGGGCGCTCCGAGTGCATCGCGTGGAACGGACGCGGTGAGAGCAGCTGCAGATCGATCCCCGCGCCGTCGATGTGGTCGAGGTGGGAGATGTTCCCGAAGCTCGGGTGCGGCGCGTTGTAGGAGGCGATGAGGGCGTCGTCGCTGATGACCGGAGGCTTGCCGCCGTGCGAACCCCGCGCGGCGAGCAGCGAGGCCTTCCACGCGTAGTACGCGTCCGGGGCGGACATGTGGCCGTGGACATCGATGATCACGGGGGCTCCTTCTGAATCTTCTGCGGTCCGGAGGGTCGGGGCTTCGTCGCTGTCTCGACGCTATGAGAGCCCGCATCGGGGCGGATCGGCGGGCTGCGGGAAACTCCTCCTGGTGGATCCGACACGGTGTCCGAATCGGATCCGCCCGAGGGGCCGCGGTTCAGGCCGCGGCCCGAGCCCACTGCACGAGCTCAGTGCACGCGCTCAGTGCACGAGCTCACTGCACGAGCTCACTGCACGAGCACGCTCGCGGCCGCACGGATCCGCTTCAGGAACGGCTCGGCCGGATCCGCGGCGGGGGCGCGGCCTCCGCGGAGGATGACCGCGAGCGCGTCGTCGAGCACCATCGAGGGGTCCGCCGGCATCTCGGCCGCACGCCAGGCGACCTTGCGGTCGGGGCGCACCAGCAACGCACCATCGTCGCCGATCTGGCGCGCGGCGCGCCAGGCCTCGTCGGCGTCGTCGATCGCGACGACCGTGACGGGTAGGGCGCCGCCGATGAGGTCGATCGCCTCCTGCCAGCGCGCGGCGGCGGACGTCGAGGTGAGCAGGGTCAGTCCCACCCGCGCGACGAGGTCATGCGAGGACGGCGCCGGGCCGTCCTGAGCGGTGCGGCTCTGCAGCCAGACGTGCGGCAGGTGGTGCCCGGGACGCGAGGTGGCCTGGAAGTCCGTCGGATCCGACGGGTCTCCCGGCACCGGAGTCCCGTCGGGAACCAGCGCCCCCGCCTCGTAGTGGAACCCTGCCTCGACGCCCAGCTGGCTGTAGTCGTGCGCGTTGTGCGCGACCTCCGTCGCGACGCGAGCGCGCATCGCCTCCCCCTCCGGGGTGTCGCTCACGAACACCTCGAGGTTGCGGAAGCCCTCGGCCTCATCCTCGCCGAACCCCAGGGCTGCGGCGATCGGAGGGTGCCGGTTCGCGTTCTCCAGCGAGTGCGCGGTGTACCAGGCCACGATCGGCCGGCGCTCGGCCTGATAGCTGTCCAGAAGCGCATCCGGCGCCTGGCCGTCGAGCACCGCGGCCAGCTTCCAGCAGAGGTTCTGCGCATCCTGGATGCCGCTGTTCAGTCCGAGACCGCCGGTCGGCGGATGCTTGTGCGCGGCGTCGCCGGCGAGGAAGACGTGACCCGCGCGGAAGCGTTTCGCGACCAGCCCGTTGTAGGTCCAGCGGGTCATCGAGTGCATCGTGATCGCGTGATCCTCGCCGAGGCCCAGCATGCGCCGGATGGAGTCGAACAGCGCTGCCTCGTCATGCGGATCGCCCTCGACCATCCAGCCGGCGACCGACACCAGCCACTCCTCGGAGTCGCGGTCGTAGTGCGTGGGGCCGAGCGCCTGGATCGTGCCGCGCCGCCGCGCCCCGCCCGCGGGGTGCAGGAAGTGGCCGAGCAGGGCGTCCGGCTCCGACCAGGCGGAAAGATCGAGGCTGACGTGGTAGTTCACGACCTCGCGCATGTCCCGAGGCCCCTCCAGCTCGACGCCGAGCAGGGCCGCGCTGTCGCGCCCGCCGTCGGCGGCGATCACGTAGCGCGCACGCACCTCGCGGACATCGTCCGTGACGGCGTCGCGGATCACGACGGTCGCGGAATCCGCGTCCTGCCGGATGTCGACGGCCTCCTGCTTCGCGCGGATCCGGCCCGGTGCGGCGGCGACCGCATGCCGGTGGATCAGCGGGTCGAGCCGCAGCTGCGGCATGTTCGCGAAGGCGCGGGGACTCGAGGCGCGGTACCGCTCGGCGTCGGGTCCGCCGCCCCACGCCGGGACCTCGCCGATCTTGAGGCCGTCGAATCGGCCCGGCCCCGTCGCGGTCGTGTACCAGACCGCCTTGCGCCAGCGATCGTGGGTCGGGGTCGCCGCGTAGATGTCCTCCGCGACTCCCATGTCGTGGAACGCCTCCATGGTGCGCGGGTTGAGCAGGTGCGCACGGGGGAACCGGAACACGAAGTCGCGGCGCTCGAGGAGCAGCACGTCGATCCCGCGCTGGGCGAGCAGGATCGCGCAGCTCATGCCGACCGGCCCGCCGCCCATGATGACGACCTCGACGGCCTCGGGCCACTCGTCCTCGCCGAGCGGCGGCAGGGCGGCGCGGGGGCTCTTCACGGATGCGGTCACGGATTCCTCCTCGAATGCGGAGATCCCAGGCTAGGGAGACGCCGGAACGCGACGATACGTGCCATGAGCGCGAAAGTCGGCCGGCGATTCCGACACGATGTCGCATCCCGTCAGCGCGCGCGGAGACGACGAAGGAGGACGTACCGTCCCCCTCGGAGCAGCACGTCCTCTTCCGCCCGCGGGCCGGTTCTCAGCCCGAGATCGTAGGGACCGTCACCCACTGCCAGTAGGTGAACTCGTCCAGATTCCAGTGGCCGCCATGGCGGCCTCCGTTGCCGGATGCGCCGATGCCGCCCATCGGGATGTGCGCGGCGTCGTAGATCGTCTGCCCGTTGACGGCCACCATGCCGGCCCTGAGCCGTGCGGCGAAGCCGAGCGCTCGGGCCACGTCGCGCGTGTGGATCGCGGCCGTGAGGCCGTAATCGCTGGCGTTGGCCAGCGCGAGCGCCTCCGCCTCGGTGCGGAACCGGGTGACCGGGGCGACGGGACCGAAGATCTCCGAGCGAAACGCGGCATTGCCCTCGTCGACGCCGTCCAGCACGGTCGGCTCGTAGAACAGCCCGTCGTGCGCGCCGCCGTGCACGATGCGCGCGCCGTCCGCGACCGCGGCCTGCACGATGTCGTGCACGCGCTCGGTCTGCGCGGCCGTGATGAGGGGACCGAGCGTCGTGCCGGCGAGGAGCGGGTCTCCCGGCACCAGCGCCGCGGCGGCGGCGCGCAGGCGCTCGACGTACTCGTCGGCGATGCTCTCGTGCACGAGATGGCGTCCCGTGGCCATGCAGATCTGTCCCTGATGCCGGAAGGATCCGGCGACGCCCGCGGCGACCGCCTGATCCAGATCCGCGTCGGCCATCACGACGAAGGCGTTGTTGCCGCCGAGCTCGAGCACCACGCGCTTGAGAAGGCCGCCCGCGACCTCGCCCACCCTGCGGCCCGCAGCCGAGGAGCCGGTGAAGGAGATCACGGTCGTGTGCGGCGAGCGCACCACGGCCTCGCCCGTCGCGGGGCCGCCGGGAAGCACGTGCAGGACGCCGTCCGGGAGCCCGGCTCGGCGGAACACCTCGGCGATCGCGGCGCCGCCGGAGAACGCCGTCTTGACGTCGGGCTTGAGCAGCACGGCGTTGCCGAGCGCGATCGCCGGCGCGACTGAGCGGATCGCGAGCATGAGCGGGGCGTTCCAGGGCGAGATCACGCCGACCACGCCGACGGGGATCCGCCGCGCCATCCCGATCGTCCCCGGATCCTCGACGGGCAGAAGGTCGCCCTGGGACATCGTCACGAGGCCCGCCGCGGCCACGAGCTCGTCGATCGCCTTGTCGACCTCGTGGCGCGCCTTGCCCGGCAGGGATCCGCTCTCCCGGATCAGGACGTGCTCGACGTCCTCGCGGATCTCGCGCAGCGCGGCGGCCGCGCCCATGAGCACGTCGGATCTGGTGCGGTACGACGTGCGGCCCCATGCGCTCTGCGCCACGACGGCGCTCGCGCCCGCGCGCTCGACGTCGGACTCGTCCGCGAGTCCTGCCCGAGCCACGACGCGGCCGTCGCCGGGCGACACGATCGGCTGGACGCCGCCGGTCCCCTCGCGCCATCCGTCCGAGAAGATCAGCCCGTCGATGTCCTCGATGTCCCACCGTGCCATCGCCGTCTCCGTCCTCCTCGTCGAGTGCTGCCAGGGCGATGCTATTCGACGTCCGCGTCCGGTCTCCCCGTCGCGGCGGCGCAAGGCGGGGCGCTCGCCTCAGACACCGTGTCGTGGGGCGCGGTTCCGGTGCGCGAGCGCTGAAGTATGCACGAGAGCGCAGGATCTGCTAGGCTCGGAGATTCCGCGCCTGGACTGCCGACGTCTCTTCGGCACCGCGCGAACCCCCTCGGCCGGAGCATATGCCCGCGAACCGCATCGACGCGCGTCCGCGCGCCCGGCGAGATCCTTCCGGCGGTCGACACCGCCCTCGAACATCTGAGCATCATCATGAACATCACCTGGAAACAGGCCGACCACGACGTGTACGTGGCGACCCGAGACGGCGAGTATGCCGGTTTCGTGGCCGTCGACGGCGCGTCCCACGTCCTGCACGATCGACACAGCCGCCGCCTCGGCAGCTACCCGTCCCTCTCCGCCGCGCGCAGCGCGCTGGAGTCCTTCGGTGCGCCCGCCTCCGCGTCAGCGCACCGCCCGCGTCGCTCCGCCCGCAGCCGGCGCCGCCCTTCCACCGCGCGGAGCCGCTGAGCGCAGCCCTCTCCGAAGACTCCTCGCTCAGGAACCGATCCCAAGAACGGTCCCTGAGCGAGCGCAGCGAGACGAAGGGCGCTCAACGACCCCGTCGAACACACGAAAAGGGGGACGAGCACCGAAGTGCTCGTCCCCCTTTTCCGTACGGGATCCGGATCCGATCAGGCCGCGCCGGCCGCGATGTCCGGCGTGGTCGGGATCGCGCCGGGCGTGTTCACACCGACAGAGACCTTCTCGCCACGCGGACCCGTCGTGAAGACGAACTTCCCGCCCTGCGCGTCCACGTGCACGTGGTCGCCGGGGGTGAGCTCGCCGTGCAGGATCCTCTCGGACAGCTGGTCCTCGACCTCGCGCTGCATCGCACGACGCAGCGGGCGGGCGCCGAGCGTCGGGTCGAACCCGATCTCGATGAGCTGGTCCTTGGCGGCGTCCGTCAGCTCCACCGTCATGTCGCGGTCGAGCAGGCGATCGCTCAGGCGCTTCACGAACAGGCCGACGATCTGACGCAGCTCGTCCTTGTTGAGCTGCGGGAACACGATGACGTCGTCGAGGCGGTTCAGGAACTCGGGCTTGAAGTTGCGCTTGAGCTCCTCGTCGACCTTCCCCTTCATCCGCTCGTAGGTCGTCTGCGAGTTGCCCTCGATCTGGAAGCCGACCGGGCCACCGGCGATCGCCGACGAACCGAGGTTCGTCGTCATGATGATCACGGTGTTCTTGAAGTCGATGACGCGACCCTGGCCGTCGGTGAGGCGGCCCTCCTCGAGGATCTGCAGCAGCGAGTTGAAGATGTCGGGGTGCGCCTTCTCGATCTCGTCGAACAGCACCACGGAGAACGGCTTGCGGCGCACCTTCTCGGTGAGCTGGCCGCCCTCTTCGAAGCCGACGAACCCGGGAGGGGCTCCGAACAGCCGCGAGACGGTGTGCTTCTCGCCGAACTCGCTCATGTCGAGCGAGATCAGGGCGCCTTCGTCGTCGAACAGGAACTCGGCGAGCGCCTTGGCGAGCTCGGTCTTTCCGACGCCCGTGGGGCCGGCGAAGATGAACGAGCCCGAGGGACGCTTCGGGTCCTTCAGACCCGCACGCTGACGGCGGATCGTCTTGGACAGGGCGGCGATCGCCTCCTCCTGGCCGATGACGCGCTGGTGCAGCGCCTTCTCCATGAAGACGAGGCGGCTGGACTCCTCCTCGGTGAGCTTGAACACCGGGATGCCCGTGGCCTGGGCCAGCACCTCGGCGATCAGGCCCTCGTCGACGACCGCATTGGTCGCGACGTCGCCGGAGCGCCACTGCTTCTCCAGTCGCAGCCGCTCCGCGAGCAGCTCCTTCTCCTGGTCGCGCAGGGACGCCGCCTTCTCGAAGTCCTGCTCCTCGGAGGCCAGCTCCTTCTCCTCGCGGACCTTGGCGATCTTGTCGTCGAACTCGCGCAGCTCCGGCGGGGAGGACAGGATCGACAGGCGCAGGCGGGCGCCGGCCTCGTCGATCAGGTCGATCGCCTTGTCGGGCAGGAACCGGTCGGCCACGTAGCGGTCGGCGAGGTTCGCCGCGGCGACGAGCGCGCCATCGGTGATCTGCACCTTGTGGTGCGCCTCGTAGCGGTCGCGCAGACCCTTGAGGATGTTGATCGTGTGCGGCAGGTTCGGCTCGTTGACCTGGATCGGCTGGAACCGGCGCTCGAGCGCGGCGTCCTTCTCGAAGTGCTTGCGGTACTCGTCGAGCGTCGTGGCGCCGATCGTCTGCAGCTCGCCACGGGCGAGCAGCGGCTTCAGGATGCTCGCCGCGTCGATCGCGCCCTCGGCGGCGCCCGCACCCACGAGGGTGTGGATCTCGTCGATGAAGACGATGATGTCGCCGCGGGTGCGGATCTCCTTGGTGACCTTCTTCAGGCGCTCCTCGAAGTCTCCGCGGTAGCGGGATCCGGCGATGAGGGATCCGAGGTCGAGCGAGTAGAGCTGCTTGTCCTTGAGCGTCTCGGGGACGTCGCCCTTCACGATCGCCTGGGCCAGGCCCTCGACGACGGCGGTCTTGCCGACGCCGGGCTCGCCGATCAGCACAGGGTTGTTCTTGGAGCGGCGGGAGAGGATCTGCATGACCCGCTCGATCTCCTTCTCGCGCCCGATGACCGGGTCGAGCTTGTTGTCGCGCGCGGCCTGCGTCAGGTTGCGCCCGAACTGGTCGAGCACCTGGGATCCGCCCTGGGCCTGCTGCTGGGTGTCGTGCGCGGCGCCGGAGACGGCGGCGGGCTCACGCCCCGGGGATCCGGAGAGCATCTGGATGACCTGCTGGCGGACCTTGTTCAGGTCGGCGCCGAGCTTGACGAGCACCTGGGCCGCCACGCCCTCGCCCTCGCGGATGAGGCCGAGGAGGATGTGCTCGGTGCCGATGTAGTTGTGGCCGAGCTGCAGCGCCTCGCGCAGGCTCAGCTCGAGCACCTTCTTCGCGCGCGGCGTGAAGGGGATGTGGCCGGTCGGCTGCTGCTGACCCTGGCCGATGATGTCCTGCACCTGTTCGCGCACGGACTCGAGGGAGATGCCGAGCGACTCCAGCGCCTTCGCCGCAGCTCCCTCGCCCTCGTGGATGAGGCCGAGGAGGATGTGCTCGGTGCCGATGTAGTTGTGGTTGAGCATCTTCGCCTCTTCTTGGGCGAGGACGACGACACGACGGGCTCGGTCGGTGAATCTCTCGAACATGTCACTCCTTGTTCGTTGCCCGGTGGGGGCGGTGGCACAGTTCGTGCCGGATACATCGAGAGTAACGACCGGGCGAGGGGTGCAAGCCGTTGTTCGCCGTCGGCTGACCCGTGCGACGAAGCATGACGCGGCGGCCCCGCACCCCGTCGGGGCACGGGACCCGCCGGAGAACCGAGGACGTTCGCGACTCTGAAGGCGATCCGGGCCGGATCCGTCCTTCCGAGTTGCCATCGTCCTGCGGAGTCGCCGACCCGCGCAGCTGATGGGAGATCCCACCCTTGACCCTTTTATCGATTGTCGTTATGTTAACGACCATCGATAACACTCGCATCGACAGAGGGGGAACCATGACCGCGGCCACACGATCCGGAAGACAAGGACCGACGACCCGTTCCGAACGCGCGGACGCGACCGCCGTGCTGATCGTCGGCACGCTTGTTCTCGCCGCCGCCGTCACGGTCGTGGTGCTGCGCGCCGCGCAGACCTTCCGCCCGGACGGCATCGCCTGGGTCCTGCCCATCGACCAGCAGCCGATCGACGCGACGGTGGGATCGGGCAGTTCCGCTGTGCACGGCTATGCCACGCAGGCTCTGGTGATCGTCCGGGGATTGAGCCCGGTGGGCACGGGCGCGATCGTGCTCTCGCACGTCGTGTGGGCGGCGGCCGCTGTGCTCGTCATCGGCTCCTCCCTCTTCATCGCCTGGTCCTTCCTGCGCGGGCGATTCTTCGCACCGGGAACGGTGCGCGCCCTCGCGATGATCAGCTGGGCGCTCGCGATCGGCGCCGGCGCCGTGCATCTTCTCGACGGGTTCGGACGCAACAGCATCGTGGCGGCGCTGGACCCGGATCACGGCGCCGTCTACGACGCGCCCGACACCTGGTCCTGGCTGCCGGTCTTCGCCGTCGGCGTGGCGCTCGGCCTGATCACCACGGCCTTCCGCCGCGGTGTGCGCCTGCAGAAGGAGACGGAGGGGTTGGTATGAGCGCGTCGGGAAAGCACCACGGACGGGCGGGGTCCCGCCTCGGCGAGGGGTTCGTCCTCGGACTGATCGCAACCGGCGCCGTGAGCGTCGCGATCGCCGCCATCGTCGCGATCGTGCTGCGCGGCATCGATCTGTTCGGCGATGCGGTCGCCGTTCCGCTCCCCCTCCACGACGGGGGCATGGTCGGCGCACTGAAGGATGCGCCCGCAGTGCTGTCCTCGAGTTACTCGGCCGCGATCGTGACGATCGACGGTCTCCCCGCGGGGGCGCGCTGGCTCTTCCTGCTCGAGGGGGCGCTGCCGGCGCTCGCGACCGTCGGCGTCTGCGCCGTCGCATGGTGGCTCGGGGTTTCGCTGATCCGGTCGCGCCCGTTCCGTCGCTCGATGTCGGTCGCGATCGGCATCGCCGCCTGCTTCGTCGTCGCGGGAGGCGTGCTCGGCCAGTTGGCCGGCGCCTTCGGGCGCGCGATCGCCGTCGGCCACCTCGCCGAGGCGGATCCGCGCGTGCACGATGTGCTCTGGCCCTTCCTCGGGCAGTTCGACCTCGCCCCGGTCGGGTGGGGCTTCGCGCTCGCGCTCGTCGCGACCGCGTTCCAGCTCGGCACCCGTCTGCAGAAGGACGCGGAGGGGCTGGTGTGACTCCGGCGGCGCAGGACGAGGAGGATTCCGGGATCCATTGCCGTCTCGATGAGCTGCTCGCCGCCCGCGGGATGACGTTGACGCAGCTGAGCGAGCGGGTGGGGGTGAGCATCGTGAACCTGTCGGTGCTCAAGAACGACCGGGCGCGCGCGATCCGCTACTCGACTCTGCGTGCGATCTGCGACGCGCTGCAGTGCGAGGTCGGAGAGCTGCTCGTCCTCGCGCCACGAGCCTGAGCCGGATTCGGAACGGCCGGGGGATCCCGCTACGGCAGCCGGTCGAGGGCGAGCAGCGGGAACCAGTGCCGCTCCTTCAGCGACGAGGTCTCCTCCCCTGCGTCCAGCCACTGACCGTCGATGTGCGGCATGCTCTGCATCTGCCACACCCCGAAGTGCGCGACCGGGGCCGGCCATCCGTAGTCCCCGGAAGGGGCGGGCACGATGTTCCGCACGGCCCCCACCCAGCGCGGAGGTTCGGTCGAGCCGGTGACCTCGATGCCGAGCGCGAGGACCGCCTTCAGGCCTGCAGGATCCGCCTCGCTCACTCGCCGCGTCGGGAGGTCGAGCGCGCCGCTGCGCTCACGTGGGACGCAGAAGACGCGATCGCCGTCACGGATCAGCAACCGCACCAGGCCCATGGGCGATGGCGGCGCGGCGCCGGCGATCCACTGGACGCGACTTCCCGCAGGCAGCCACGACGGGGCGAACTGTTCGCCCACGATGCGCTCGGCTGTCGTCGCCGGTGCCGCGGTGCTGAGGCCGACATCGATGGACGATGCGGCCGCGGGAGTCGCGCCGCCCTCGGAGAACACGCCACTGCCGACGGGCGCGCCGCTCGCGGGGAACGCGCCGGCGCCATGCCCCTGCGCCACCGGGATCAGGCCACGGGCGGCGCAGGCGGTGCAGCAGGCTGTGATGGGGCGGCCGGGGCAGCCGGAGCAGCCGGAGCAGGCGCAGCGGCCTGTGCCGGGGCAGCCGCTGCCTGTCCCGGGGCGGGCATAGCGCCGTCCACCGGCTGGATCACGACAGCGGTGCCGTAGGCGCACATCTCGCTGAAGCTGCCGAGGGAGCCGGAGTCGAAGCGCATCGCGATCACGGCGTTGGCTCCGCGCTGCACCGCCTCGGACCACATCCGGTTCATGACCTCATACCGGCTCTCGTACATGAGCTGCGTGAACTCGGGGATCTCACCTCCGCCGAGGGCTCGGAAGCCGGCGGTGAAGCCCTGCCCGAAGTTCGTGGAGCGCACCGTGAGGCCCATGACCTCGCCGAGCACCTGAGTCACGCGATAGCCGGGAACGTCGTTCGTCGTCACCATGAACATGCGCTCATCGTCGCACGACGAACGAGCCTGCGCACCTGTCTCTGCATCTTGATCTGAGGCCGACAGGGTGGCCACCCTGCACAGCGCCCCCTTCTCCCCCGAGAGCTCAGGCGGCGGGTCGGAATCGTTTGGGTGGTGGGTCGATGTTTCCCCACGCGTAGCGGAGTGGGAGCCTCGGGTGCAGCACGGATCGTTGCCCGTCGGGGTGGTGCAGGACGAAGTCGTGTTTCCCGTCGCGGGTGATCTGCCATCGGCCGTGGTGGAGTTCCATGTGATGGAACCGGCAGAGCAGGATCCCCCGGTCGATGTCCGTACGACCGTCGTCGCGGGCCCATTCATCGATGTGGTGCGCTTCACAGTAGGACGCGGGCCTGTCGCACCCGGTCCACCGGCATCCGCCGTCACGGACAGCGAGTGCGATGCGTTGTTTCGGGGTGAACAGGCGTGATTCGCGCCCGACGTCGAGGGGGTTCCCGTACGAGTCGACGGTGACGGGGATGGTTCCGGTGTCGCAGATGCGTCGTTCCGCGACCGCGGCGGGGAGGGCGGTGAGGCCGTCCTCGGTGACCGCGACCCTGTTCGGTGTGTCGGTGGGATCGACGATCTGGACAAGGCGGAGTCCGGCCTGCCGGGTGCCGAACACGGCGGCAGGGTCGGCGAGGGTGCCGGCGCGGACGAGATCGAGGAGCAGGTCGTAGGAGAGCTGATCGTTGGTCCGCGGATCCGCCGACAACTCTGCCTCGGACGCCTTCTCGGAGGCGTCGACGAATCGGGGTCCACCCCGACGAGGTCGCAGCGCGGCAGCAAAGATCGTGTCCACGAACGCGCCGCCTTCGTCGTCGAACGCGATCGACGCGCGTCGCATCCCGTCCTGGTCGAACCAGGTCCGGAATGAACGCTTCTCGAAACGAGCGGCGAACCGGGCCTCTGCGCCGTCCGGGTCGAGGAGGTCTCGGATCGTTCGCGCGGCCGCGGTCAGTTCTTCCACGGTCCGCCGCCCAGCCTCCTCGATCAACTGCGCGACGGCCTCCGCCCACGCATCCTCGGCGCCCTCAGGCGGATCCCCGAGGCCGCGACGGATCGCATCGAACTGTGCCGACGTGACCGTCCCAGATCGCAGCCCGTCCCGCAGCACCTGCCGCCAGCCCACGGAGGTCGCTTGTTCCGGGGGCAGCCCACCAACCTCGACACTCTCCACCGGGGCATCCTCGAGCAGCGCCTCCCCCACCCGCACCTGCCGGGCGGCCTCGGTCTTCGTGACCCCGGTGACCTGTTGCACCAGCGAGACCGCCGAGGGATATCCGCGCGACTGCGCCAGCCCGCCGTGACCGGCCTCGCGTGTCGAGCGGCCCGCGATCACCCCTGTCACGATCAACCGCAACTGATCCAGCAGCCGGACGTTCTCGGAGATCTCCTCGAGCGCCGCCACCGCCGCGTCATCCGCGAGCCTCTCGACGACCGCCTGCACGTCCGACGCGCCCGCACCCGCACTGATCCGCCCGGCCAGGGTCGGGATCAGCGCCGCGATCGCATCCAACGTCTTCATACCCCCATCCTCCTCGGGGCCACCGACATTCGAACCCCAGATCAACCCAGATTTCCAAACAGGGGATAACTCAATCGAAGACCAGGCTGTGGAGGACGATCGGCCAACCGGGAACGCGCTGATTCGAGCCCTTTCCCACGGCATTCCCGGAGTCCGCACAGGTGTCCGACGGAGGATCGACGGGGCCCCCGGCGCGTCCTAACAGCGCCCGCACGGACCCCACCGACCCGTCCACAGCCAAGCCCCCAGGAACGGATCCGCACGATGACGATGAGCCCCCAGCACGCCGCCCGGCGCCGCATGTACCGTCGACGCCGGTGGACCGTGGGCATCATCGCCGTGGTCGTGCTCGCACTGATCGCGGCCGCCGCATTCGTCGTGATCACGTACGCCGACGCGAACAACGGGATCCATCGTTCCTCGATCGCGGGGCTGACCGGACCGGAGCAGAACACGGGCGAGTCGAACATCCTGATCATGGGACTGGACAGCCGGGTGGACGAGAACGGCAAGCCCTTCCCGCAGGCGATCTACGACCAGATCCATGCGGAGGACGCGTCCGTCGGCGGGTACAACACCAACGTGCTCATGCTGATCCACATCCCCGCGAACGGCGGCAAGGCCGTGGGGATCTCGATCCCGCGCGACGACTACGTGGACTTCCCCGACTCCCCCGATGGCGTGGACAAGGGCAAGATCAAGGAGGCCTACGGCGATGCCATGGACGCCTCGATGACGAAGCTCACCAACAAGGGCGTCGCCGAGGCCGATGCGTATCAGCAGTCCAGGACGGCAGCACGGCAGAGCACGATCAAGACCGTGTCGGCGTTCCTCGGCGGCGTGCGGATCGACCACTTCGTCGAGGTGACGATGGCCGCGTTCTACGAAGTGGCGCAGGCCGTGCAGCCGATCACGGTCTGCCTGAACCACGCCACCGCCGACACCTTCTCGGGCGCGAACTTCCCCGCGGGCGTGCAGGAGCTGAACGCGGCGCAGTCGATGGCGTTCGTGCGTCAGCGCCGCGACACCACCTCGAGCGACTTCGACATGACGGATCTCGACCGCACCCGGCGCCAGCAGGCGTTCATGGTGTCGCTGGCCGTCAAGCTCAAGCAGGCGTCGACGTTCACGGACTTCGGCAAGCTGCAGAAGCTCATCGACGTGGCGAAGAACGACGTGGCGATGGACGACAAGCTGGATCTGCTGTCGTTCGCCCAGCAGGCGCAGAGCCTGGCCGGCGGGAACATCTCGTTCGTGACGCTGCCGATCGACCACTTCGACACGGTCGACGGGCAGAGCGTGAACATGGTCGACGTCGACGCGATCCGGGCGCAGGTGCACGACCTGCTGAACCCGCCGACGCCGACCGCCGCGCCTTCTCCGTCCCCGAAGTCGTCGTCCTCCGGATCTGGTTCCTCTGAATCCACGGGGTCCTCCGGATCCGGCTCGACTCCCGCGCCGCACCCCGTGTACACGGACTCGTCGTCGCCCCTGCAGTCGGGCAACGTGCCCTGCGTGAACTGACGACCCTGCGGGTACTGACCGCGGCGCCTACTGGACGTAGGGCACGGTCAGCACCGCGTCCGCGAAGCCCGGAGCCGAGAAGCGGATCGTGATCACGCCGTCCCAGAACGAGGAGCCGTTGTCCGGCGTCTCCGCGCCGTACATGAAGCCGTTCGCAGTGGATCCGTCGTAGCTGGAGACGACCGGCGCCTGTGACGCGCCGGCGGGGACGATCGTCTCGAATACGAAGGTCTGGTGGAGCTGGTCGTCGGGCGCGCCCGTCACCGTGGTCCAGCCGACGATGCCGGCGTCTCCGCCCGGGATGTTGCCCTTGTAGAGGTAGAGGCCCTGGGCGGCGGCGTTGGATCCCGTGCCCTGCCACGTGACGGTCGCCGACACGGTCGTCGCCGTGGGCGCCGTCTGCGGCAGTTGGAGCGCGCCGCTCAGACGGAACTCCGAGCTCCACTGCGGCCCCGTGAACGTGAGCGAGACACCGGTGGCATCGATCGCGGCGACGCTCGCCGCGCTGAACGGGATCGCGACCGCCGCGACCACGACGGGAGTGCTCCACGCCGCGGCACGGAGCACCGTGCGGCGGGAGAGCGTGCTGCGGGAAGAGGGTGCGGGGGCGTCGGTCATCGGAGTCCTTCACTTCGACGGCGGGCTGCAGCCGTCGGGGTTCCGGCGCACGCAGCATCCTATGGCGTCGACACGCCCGGCCGCACTACGGTGATCCTCGTGAGCCGCGCAGCCAAGGTCGCCACCGGTATTGCGGCCGCCGTCGTGGTCGCGGGCCTGGTCGTGCTCGCCTATCCTGCCTTCGCCGCCCTCGGCGGTCTTGAGCACCCGAGCGTGAGTGCAGCGTCCGCGGCCCCGAGCAAAGCGGCCACGACCGAGCCGACGGCCGCGCCGTCGCCTTCGCCGACCAAGGACGATGGATCCGATGATTGCCCGACGGAGGAGGCAACGATCAGCATCACGGGCAAGGGCGACGGTGCGCCTACGGCGAAGCTGGTCTTCGCGAGTTCACTGACCGACAAAGGTGCGCGGCCCGGCGCGCGCGGCGAGGTCGTCAGCAATGCTCAGGGCATCTACTCCTACATCGTTGCGCCGAACGACAATCTGATCTCGATCGAGCAGCGGCTGTGCATCGACTACGGATCCGTCAGAGTCTTCGATCATGTGCTCGGCAGCGCGATTCAGCCCGGCGCGCAGCTGATCCTCCGCCCGGACCCGACGATCCCCTGGATCGAGCCGGTGCCGTTTGACGCGATCCCGAATGTGACCAACATCGTCGAGTTCAGCAGCACGATCTACGAGATGGGCGTCGCCGTGCGCACGCACGATCTGGACACCGCGCGCGCCCTGTGGTCCCGGTCTCTCTCCGGCCACGTGGCGCCGGCTGCCCAGGCCGCCGCCACGAAGGCGCTCGACGACGGCGATTGGCCGGTGCTGGAGCAGCTGTTCCCGTAAGGGGCCCCGATCGAGTCGCTCAGCGAGCGCCCCCGCCGGTCGTTGAGCGAGCGCAGCGAGACGAAACGTCCGCCAGCATCACAGCTCAGCTTCTCCGCGACTCCATCAGCCGTGAAAGCGCGGCCGTGTACGGATCGCCGCTGGCTCGGGCCGCCTCGCCCTCGCGGAGCGCGACGACGAACAGCCCGTGTTCTCCCACCACCGTGCGTGCCGCGAGAAGAGCGCGTTCCCAGAGCAGCACGATCTCCAGCCCACCGGCGTATTCCGGGTCGTCCATCGCGCTCGTCGAGAAGAACTGACGTCTCTCGTTCGCTCCAGCGAGCGCGGTCAGTCGTGCGAGGACCTCGCTGAACGGCTGAGGCGACGGTGCGCGGACGCTGAACACGTCCGCGAAGACCCGTGCGGCCACTTGATCGGCACCATGAGCGAGAAGGCTCGAAACGGGGTCGCTCATAGCGTCGCGCCTCGACCCTCGGCTTGCGGGACGCGCCGTCCAGGAGCGGCAAGCGGATCGTGGTGATCAACCAGGGTGACGTCGGCGACGGATCCCGGCCGGTTGCTGGAGCGGGAGGCGGAATCCGCAGGGGATTTCCCCCGCAGCTGGTCGAAGTATCCCATCGCGATCTCCATGTCTGTGACGGACGGATCCGTCCTGTGCGGACCACCGTAGCCGATTCGGCCGCCGCATCCGGTCGAGATCGAATCGAGCGCGGCTCCGCATACACGCGCACCCGGCCGTGGTTCGCGGACGCACCGCTCGCGTATCGAGCAGGAATCGAGAAGCGCCCCGCCGGCCCGGATCCGAGACTCGAAGCATGAACATTCACCGCATCACCATCGAGACCACCCCCGACGCCGTGCCGGCGGCCGAGGCCCTCTATCGGGACGCCCTGGGCCTCGCGGATCGCGTCGGCGTGCGCGCCACCGCTGAGCCGAGCATCGGGTTCCGCGGCTTCGCGCCCTCGCTGATCTTCGTTCAGCCGGGCGATGTCGACGCCGCCGTCGAGCGGGCACTGGCCGCCGGCGCGAAGATCATCAAGCCGGTCGCGAAGAGCCTCTGGGGCTACGGCGGCTCCTTCCTCGCCCCCGACGGCACGGCGTGGCAGATCGCGAGCGCGAACAAGACCGCGACCGCGCCCGCCACCGGCGAGGTCGAGCGGCTCGTGCTGCTGCTCGGCGTCGACAGCGTCAAGGCCAGCAAGCGCTTCTACCAGGAGCAGGGCCTGACCGTCGCGAAGAGCTTCCCCTCCTACGTCGAGTTCGACTCCGGCGACGTGAAGCTCGCCCTCTACAAGCGCGCCTCGCTCGCCAAGCAGGTCGGCATCGATCCGAGCGGCACCGGGGCGCACCGCCTCGCGGTCGTCGCGGACGAGGCCTTCACCGACCCCGACGGCTACAGCTGGCTCGCCGCGGAGAGCACCGTCAGCGCGGGGTGACGACGGGAGGGAGGGCAAGGATCCGGGCCGCTCCGTCACGTGCCGCGTTTCGTCTCTCTGCGCTCGCTCAACGACCGGGGGTGCGCGAGCGCGCCGCGTTTCGTCTCGCTCCGGCTGCGCCGGTGCTCGCTCAACGACCCCGGGGCGGGGTGGCCGTGTCATCCTTCGTCACACCCGGGTCCGGAATATCAGCGGACGCATAGCGTTGCAGACATCCGGCGCCGTCCACGCGCCGCCCCGCCTCCCGCGCATCCCCGCGCTCCGACTTGGAGTCTCCATGAGCACCTCTACTCCGACCGCACGACGCCCGAAGGCGCCGGACACGCGCGGTCCCGTCCGCAAGCTGCTGACCTCGTTCGGCTTCCAGATCCTCGCCGCGCTCGTGCTCGGCATCGCGGCCGGCCTCATCGGCCGCCAGCTGGGAGCGACGCACGACACCCACACGGTGCTGTCCGACACGCTCGACAAGATCGGCGGCTCTTACGTCACGCTGCTGCGCGCGGCCGTGGTGCCCCTCATCTTCACCGCGATCGTCGCGAGCATCTCCAACCTGCGCCGGGTGCAGAACGCGGCCCGCCTCGCCGGCCAGACCATCCTCTGGTTCGCGATCACCGCGTTCATCGCGGTCTCGATCGGAATCGTGCTCGGCATCACGATCCAGCCCGGCGCGCACGCCGGCACCGACCTGGTGAAGGGCGCCGTCGCGACCCAGGGCACCTGGTGGAACTTCCTCCTCGGCCTGATCCCGCAGAACTTCCTCGGCCTCGCCGTCAACACGACGACCGGTCCCACGGACGGCACGTTCGTCTCCGGCGTGAACTTCAACATCCTGCAGGTCATCGTGGTCGCCGTGGCCGTCGGCATCGCGGCGCTCAAGGCGGGCCGCAAGGCCGAGCCGTTCCTGGCCTTCACGGAGTCGCTGCTCAAGGTCATCCAGCGCGTGCTGTGGTGGATCATCCGCATCGCCCCGATCGGCACCTTCGGCCTCATCGGATCCGCCGTCATCAACTACGGCTGGGACAAGCTGACCTCTCTCGCCTGGTTCGCCGGCGCGATCTACCTAGGCCTCGCGCTCGTGCTGTTCGTGGTCTACCCGATCCTCGTGAAGACGCACGGCCTCTCGGTCAAGCAGTACTTCACGGGCGTGTGGCCGGCCGTGCAGCTGGGCTTCGTGAGCCGCAGCTCGATCGGCACGCTGCCGCTCACCGAGCGCGTGACCGAGCGCAACCTCGGCGTGCCCCGCGGCTACGCGTCCTTCGCCGTGCCGCTCGGCGCCACCACGAAGATGGACGGCTGCGCCGCGATCTACCCGGCCCTCGCCGCGATCTTCGTCGCCCAGTTCTTCCACATCGACCTGAACATCATGCAGTACATCCTGATCGTGATCGTCTCGGTGGTCGGATCCGCCGCGACCGCCGGCACCACGGGCGCGATCGTGATGCTGACGCTCACCCTGTCGACTCTGGGCCTGCCGCTCGAGGGCGTCGGCCTGCTGCTCGCGATCGACCCGATCCTCGACATGGGCCGCACCGCGGTGAACGTCGCAGGGCAGGCGCTGGTCCCGACGATCGTCGCCAAGCGCGAGGGCATCCTCGACCTCGACCTCTACAACGCCCCGCGCAACGGTCTGCCGTTCGCCGAGGACATCGACGACGAGGACGCCGCTTCGGCTTCGACCGCCGACGCCGGCTCGCCGGAGGACGCCGCTGCGGCGGCAGGATCCGCTGACGCTGAGGAGACCGCTTCGGTGCGCTGATCTGCCACGTGCAGGAGAAGGCCCTCGGATCCCCTTTCGGATCCGAGGGCCTTCCCGTGCGTCCTTCGTTTTACGCGATTCACGACTCCATCAGCGGCAGTTCGAGATCGAAGGCGAGCACGATCGCATGAGCCAGCCGGCGCTCCTGCTCTTCGGAGAGGAACCCGATCGTGCGTCCGAGGCTCGCGCTCGGGATCGTCACGAGGTTGTCGATCGATGCCGCACAGGCGTGGTCGAGGCCGTTCTGCGCCCCGAGGAGCACCTCGCTGCTGAGCCCCTTCACGGTCGTGGTGATGGGTGCGACCGTGACCTTGGTCATCGCCGCCCGCGCCACCTCGCGCGTCAGCACCAGCACGGGACGGGTCTTGTCGAGCCGCGCGAGGCAGATCTCGCGCATCAGTCGTCGAGCTCCGCGCGTCCGGCCGTCCAGTCGACGAGTCCATCGAGGTCGTCCGCCGCCCCCTCCCGCCGCAGGATCTCGACGTCGCGCTCGGCGAGGAGCCGACGCATCTCGCGTTCGAGTGCGGATGCCACGACCGCGGCGCGGCTGCTCGCCCGCCCGGCGGAGACCTCCCGATCGAGGAACTCCACGACAGGATCCGGCAGGCGCACAGCGATCTGGGTGCTCATGCCGTCATCATACCCCTGTGAATCCCGAAGTGGGATGCATCCCTGAGGGTGAGGATCCGGAGTCAGCGCTCCGCGGTCGGGCTGGCGAGGCGGGTGTCGAGGGCGAGCTCCTCGGCGTCCATCGCGGTGATGAGCTCGCGCATGACCTCCTCGTTGAGCTCGCCCGCGTCGCGCTCGGCGATGAGGACGTCGCGGCGCACCTGCAACCAGCCCTTGGACAGCCCGACGAGCTCGTCGCGGCTCGGACGCGGCATCCGGTCCTCTTCCCGCTGCCCCTTCTCGGTGTCGCGCTCGACGCGGGTGAAACGCTGCGCGAAGCGATCGAATCCGGCGAGCGCCTCGTGCCCATGCTCCGCCTCCCAGGCCTTGCGCTTGGCGTCGAGGAAGACTTTGCCCGCCTCGCGCGTGCGAGCGCGGACCTGCGCGAGCTGACGCCGGTCCTCATCCTCCTCGTCGCTCACATCGGCGACCCCGAGCCCGTTGATCAGCAGCGGCAGCGTGAGCCCCTGCAGCAGCAGGGTGCCGACCGTCACCACGAACGCGACGACGACGATCGCGTGCGCGGCGTCCGTGTCGAGTCCGGCGAGATCCGCCGCGGCGAGCGCGGTCGCCAGGGTGACCACGCCGCGCATGCCGGCCCAGGAGATCACGGCATTGTCCCGCCAGTTCAGCTGCGACTCGCGGAAGCGCTCGCGCAGCTGCTCCTCGCTGGGTCGCCGGCGGCTGGACCAGCCCCTCCGCGCCCGTTTCTCCTCGACCGCCTGCATCCGCTGCTCGAGCTGCCCAGACTCCAGCGTGCGCTCGAACTGGCGCAGCCGCAGCTTCGACCAGAACGCCCCCCACGCCGACGCGGGATACACGAACAGCGGTCGCACGACGAGCACGGCCACGAGCACCGCGGCCGCCAGCCACAGCACGCCGGCGACCTGGGTCGCGCCCAGCTCCGCGATCACCGGCGGCAGCTGCAGGCCGATGTACGCGAAGACGAAAGCCTCCAGCAAGAAGTCGGCCGAGAGCCAGATCGGCGCCTCCTGCATGCGCGTGGCGTAGCTCGTGCGCGGCGCGTTGTAGCCGACCACGAGGCCCATCGCGACGACGCCGAGCACGCCGGATCCGCCCAAGTGCTCCGTGATCGCGTACACGCCGAACGGCGCGAGCAGACCGAACGTGCCGATGACGACCGGATCCGAGATGCGCATGCGCAGCTGGTGCATGCCCAGGCCCGCGACCACGCCGATCGCGACGCCCACCACGACCGCCACGACGAACTGCCAGACGCCGCCGCCGAGGCTGATCGTCGCGCCGGCCAGGATCGCCGCGAACACGCGGTACAGCGTCAGCGAGGTCGCGTCGTTGATCAGGCTCTCCCCCGACAACACCGTCATCACCCGGCGCGGCAGACCGAGCCTGCGGCCGATCGCCGCGGCGGAGACGGCATCGGGCGGTGCGACGATCGCACCGAGAAGTAGCGCCCCCGGCAGGGTCAGGGACGGCATGATGAGCCACGCGATCAGTCCCACCACGGCCGTGGTCACGACGACCAGGCCGATTCCGAGCCGGCGGATCTGCGGCATGCTGCGGCGGAAGCTCACGAACGAGACGTCCAGCGACGCGGAGTACAGCAGCGGTGGCAGCACGAGGTTCAGCAGCACGTGCCCGTCGATGCGCAGATTGGGCACGGCAGGGATGAAGGACACGGCGAGCGCGACGACCGTCACGAGCAGCGGCGCGGGCCAGCCCCTCCAGCGCGCGATCGCCGCGACGACCACCGATCCGACCAGCACGTAGAAGATCTCGGGATCCATGTCGCCAGGCTAGCGGGACGCCGCTGTCGTGCCTCTGTCAGGGCGCTGTCGGCGCGGATCCTGATCCGGATCCGACCGTGTCCCACTTCCGGTCAGACCGTGTCCCACTTCTGGTCCGACCATGTCCCACTTCTGGCGGACTATGGGCCCCGAAACCGACCAGAAGTGGGACATGGTAGGGGGATCCGGATCCGAGGAATCCGGACCCGTCAGCGCGCGGCGGCGAGCAGGCGCACGACCTCCTCGTCAGGCGTCTGCCGGAAGTCGACGTAGTGCATGCCCACCGCCATGAAGCCGTCGGGCGCCTCGAGGCAGACGACCTCGTCGGCGTCCGGATCCGATCCGCCCCGCAGCTCCTCGAGCGCCTTCGGCGGTGCCACCGGCACGGCGACGACCACTCGCGCGGCACCCCTGGCACGAGCGATCGCGCAGGCCGCGCGCACGGTCGCGCCCGTGGCGATGCCGTCGTCCACGATGAGCGCAGTGCGCCCGGCGAGCGGCTCGGGCGCGCGCCCGTCACGGAACAGCCCCGCCCTGCGCTCCACTTCGGCGCGCTCACGACGCTCGGCCGCGCGCAGGGTCTGCTCGTCGACCCCGGCGGCACGAACGACGTCGGGATTGCGCACGGCGGCGCCCTCCTCACCGACGGCGCCCATCGCGAGCTCGGGCTGCCACGGAACCCCGACCTTGCGCACGACGAGCACATCCAGCGGTGCGCTGAGCGCCCGCGCCACCTCGGCCGCCACCGGAACGCCGCCGCGGGGCAGACCGAGCACGATCGCGTCCGGAGGCGGATCCGCCTCCAGCAGCGCCGCGAGCCGCCGCCCGGCGTCGGCGCGATCCGCGAACCCGTGCATGACTCCGGACTACGCCGGTGCGGGGGCGAGGTCAAGGGCGTGCCCCACGGGGTCACCGGCGCGGCTCTCCGGGGCCGTTGAGCGAACCCGGCGCAGCCGGAGTGAGACGACTCGGGGTGCTCTCGCGGATCCGGGAGACGGATCCGGAATGCTCGCCGATCCGTTCGCGTTGTCGAAAACGATGTCTTCTCTCGCACTCTCCGTCCTCGACCTCGTCCCGGTGCGCACCGGGCAGACCAGCGCCCAGGCGGTGTCCTCGTCGCTCGCGCTCGCCGCGCGCGCCGACGAACTCGGCTATCGGCGGTACTGGTTCGCCGAGCACCACAACATGCCGGCCGTCGCCTCGACCGCCCCGCCCGTGCTGATCGCCGCGGCCGCCGCGCGCACGCAGCGCATCCGGGTCGGATCCGGCGGGGTCATGCTGCCGAACCACGCGCCGCTCATCGTCGCGGAGCAGTTCGCTGCGCTCGAGGCGATCGCCCCCGGCCGGATCGACCTCGGCCTCGGCCGCGCCCCGGGCAGCGACCCCGTCATCACCCAGTTGCTGCGCTCCGCCGGAACCGCGGGCGACGTCGAGCGCTTCCCCGATCACGTGCAGGACATCGCGCTCATGCTGCAGCCCGACGGCGCGACCGTGCAGTTCACCTCGGGCGGCGAGTACGCGGTGCGCTCCACGCCCGCCGCGACGGGTGCCCCCGAGGTGTGGCTGCTCGGATCCAGCGACTACTCGGCGCAGCTCGCGGCCTCGCTCGGTCTGCCGTATGTGTTCGCGCACCACTTCTCCGGCCAGGGCCTCGACCGCGCCCTCTCGCTCTACCGCGAAGGCTTCCGTCCCTCAGAGGCGCATCCGGAACCGCGCACATTCCTCACCGCGAACGTCGTCGCGGCGCCGACCGCCGAAGAGGCCTCGGAGCGCGCGATCCCGCAGCTGCGGATGATGGCGCGACTGCGGCTGAACCGCCCGCTGACCGCGCTCGAGACCGTGGAGCAGGCCAGAGCAGCCCTTGCCGCGAGCCCCGATCCGCAGGAGGAGCAGATCCACGCGGCCGCGCTCGCCAACTGGTTCGTCGGGGACGGCGCGACCGTCCGCGGCGAGCTCGAGGCCTTCGCGGCGAAGCACGGCGTCGAGGAGATCATGATCTCCCCCGTCGCCGGATCCTTCGCCGCCGAGGATCCAGAGCACACGCCCGGTCGCACGCAGACGCTGGAGCTGCTCGCGAGCTGAAGCGTGGCCGCGCTCAGAACGGGAGCTTGGCGATCGTCTCCACGACGTGCCGGGCCTGGTCCGCACCGATCCCGAGCTGGGAGCGGATCCGGGCCTCGGCCTCGGCCGTGCGCCCCTGCCCCACCAGGGCGATGATCTCGTCGGGAAGCTTCGCCGAGAACGACGACGCCGTGGTGCCAGGGGACTGAGTATCCGCGGATCCGCGCCGGCTGGCCGAGCTCGACCAGCTGATCGAGGTCGAAGTCGTCGTCGAGGACGAGCTCGACGACGTCGCCCCACCGGGGACGCCGCCGTCCGCGAGATACGCGGCGAGGTCCATGGTCGACAGGGAATCGACGGCGCGCTGCGCCCACGCCGGGTCCTGGCGGCCCGTGGCGGTCATGAGCGCCGTCACCGCTTCGGCCGTGCGCCCCTCCGACACCAGGCGCACCACGTCATCGGGGATCGGGCGAGCGCCGCTCGGCGATGCATCCGGCACATCCGACGCGGGCGCGGTCGCCGTCGGCACGGCGTGGGCCGGAGCAGCGGTCCGCGGATCGGCGGTCTGCGGATCGGCGGACGACGGGTTCAGCACTGCGCCGGACGGCAGCGTCACCCCGATGCCGCGGTCGTCGCCGGCGCGCCGCCGCAGCAGCACCCGCACCAGGATCACGGTCGCCACGACGACGACCAGCACGGCGATCATCAGCCCACTCGAGATCATGACTCCACCGTAGGGCGTGCCGCTCCGCGACCGCTGCCGGCCGACGGCGCGAGCCCGTAGAGTGCGAGGATGCTCGAGCTCGAACCGGCCCTCGTCGACCGCGCCGCGGCGCTCGCCGGGCGCAGCGACCGGGTCGTGCTGGGGATCGTCGGCGAACCAGGATCCGGCAAGACCACCCTGACGACCGCTCTCCTCGCGGCGCTCGAAACACGAGGCATCGCCGTCGCGTGGCTGCCGATGGATGGCTTCC
The DNA here is from genome assembly GCF_000956505.1 of Microbacterium azadirachtae. Classification (GTDB taxonomy): domain Bacteria; phylum Actinomycetota; class Actinomycetes; order Actinomycetales; family Microbacteriaceae; genus Microbacterium; species Microbacterium azadirachtae_A. The sequence continues at coordinate 52,000 of NZ_JYIX01000025.1, forward strand.
ACCTCGGCGACGCCAGCCTCGACGCCCTCGGACTGCGCAGCCGCAAGGGCGCCGTCGAGACGTTCGACGGGTGGGGGTACCTCGCCGCCCTGCGCCGGGTGCTGACCGAGGTCGACAACCCCGTCTACGTTCCCGGCTTCGAGCGCGGACTCGAGCAGCCCATCGCCGCCGACCGCGTGATCCCGTCGGGCCCGGCGCTCGTGATCACGGAGGGCAACTACCTGCTCGACGAGACCGACCCGTGGCCACTCCTCCGCGAATCCGTCGCCGAGATCTGGTACGCCGACGTTCCGCAGGATCTGCGACGCGAACGCCTCGTCGCACGGCACATCGCGTTCGGGAAGACGCCTGCCGCCGCGGACGCCTGGGTCGCGACGGTCGATGAGCCGAACGCGGAACGGATCCGCGCGCGCAGAGGCCTCGCCGACCTGATCGTGCCGGTCGACTGAGCCGGAGCCGACCGGCATCGGTCGCGGTGCTCATCGACGGTCTTCGCGGCCAGCGACGAGCCCGCGGCCGGTGAACCTCAGGAACCGGCGGACGGTCCAGGACGGATCTCGCCGGATCCGCGCGGGATCAGGTCCACGGGCACGACGACAGGGGCCGGCTCCGGACGCTCTCCGGCGTCGAGCAACGAGAACAGGCGGTCCGCCGCGAGTCGCCCGAGTTCCTGAGGGCGCTGCGCCACGACGCTGATGCCCGGATCCATGAGGTCGGCGAGCTCGACGTCGTCGAAGCCGACGAGGGCGACATCGCGGTGATGGCCGAGTTTGCGCAGCGCGTGCACCGCACCGACGGTGATGAGGTTCTGCCCGCTGACGATCGCGGTGGGCGCGTCCGGGGCGCCGAGCAGCGTCATCACGGCACGCTCGGCGGCATCCTGATCCGACAGGTCGGCCACGATCGTGGCGTCCCCCGCCGGCACTCCGAACTCGTCGAGCGCCGCGAGGAAGCCGCGCTCGCGCTCGCGGGCGGTCCAGATCGCGCGGCGGTCGATGAGCAGCGCCAGGCGCCGGTGGCCGAAGCCGAGCAGATGCCGGGCGGCGAGCCTGGCGCCTCCGACGTTGTCGGAGTGCACGGTGTCGGCCGCAAAGCCGGTCGGCTCGCGGTCGATGAAGACCACGGGCATCTCGGGAGGCACGAGCTCTGTGAGATATGCCTGGCTCTCGGCCACGCAGGTGAGGATCAGCCCGTCGACCTTGCGGCGCACGAAGGCTTCGACGGCCGCGATCTCGCGCTCCGGATCGTCGTCGAGGCTCGATGCGAACACGGCGACGTCGCGGTGGATCGCGACGTCCTCGATCGCCCGGTGGATCGTCGCCGAGAACGGGTTCGCCACGCTGCCGAGGAGCAGTCCCACGGATCGCGTACGCGTGGTCGTACGGCGCAGGTTCGAGGCGTGCGCGTCGGGTTCCCACTGCAGCGCCTCGATCGAGGCGCGCACGCGCGCCGCCGTGGCGGGAGCGACATTCGGCTCGCTGTTGACCACGCGCGACACCGTCTTGATACCGACACCCGCATGCTGCGCGACCTCCCGGATCGTGACGCGGGGCGGCTTCGATACTGATAACGGTGTCATTCGGCAACCATCCTGCTTTGTCTGACCTCTTGCGTGATCTGATTCGATGGGCTAAACATACATCTGACACCGTTGTCAGTCGACAGTGGTCCACCACGATGTGAACCTCCGATCCCGTTAGGACAGCAAAGATGCCCCTTTCCCTGACCCGCCGCGGCACCCTGATCGCCGCCGCCTCCCTGGCGGCCGTCGCCGCTCTCTCCCTCTCGGCGTGCTCTTCCGGCGGAACGGCGGGATCCACGGCCGGCGCGAACGACAAGGTCGGCGTGACCCTGATCGTGAAGACCACGACCAACCCCTACTTCGTGTCGATGGAGGACGCGGCCAAGGCCGACGCCGCCAAGGCGAACGTCACCCTCACCCTGGCAGCGGGTAAGAAGGACGGCGACACCGACAGCCAGATCCAGGCGATCGAGAATGCGATCTCCCGCGGCGACAAGGGCATCCTGATCACCCCGAACGGCACCGCGGTCAACAACGAGATCGCGAAGGCGCGCAAGGCGGGCCTCTTCGTGATCGCCCTCGACACGGTTCCGGATCCGGCCGACTCCGTCGACATCACGTTCGCGACGGACAACTTCGCCGCGGGCGAGCTGATCGGGAAGTGGACGGCCGCCAAGCTCGACGGCAAGAAGGCCACGATCGCGATGCTCGACCTGTTCAGCGACCAGATCGTCTCCGTCGACACGAACCGCGACCAGGGCTTCCTCAAGGGCATGGGCATCGCCGTGCCGGACAAGAGCAAGAACGGCTCCGAGGCCGCCAGCGGCAGCTACACCGGCGGCAAGGGCGGCGACTACACGGTCGTCGGGCACCAGCCCACGCAGGGCGCAGAGGACGGCGGCCGCTCGGCCATGGAGACGCTGCTCTCGAAGAATCCGGACATCAACGTCGTCTACACGATCAACGAGCCCGCGGCCTACGGCGCCTATCAGGCGCTCAAGGCGGCCGGCAAGGAGAAGGACGTGCTGATCGTCTCGATCGACGGCGGCTGCGCCGGCGTCGGCTACGTCAAGGACGGCATCATCGGCGCGACCTCGCAGCAGTACCCGTCGAAGATGGCCTCGCTCGGCATGGAGGCGATCGCCAAGATCGCCCGCGGCGGCGAGGCGCCCAAGCCCAGCGACGGACTCGACTTCTTCAGCACCGGCCAGACGCTCGTCACCGACCAGGCGATGACCGGCATCGACAGCGTCACCTCCGCCGACGCCACCAGCACCTGCTGGGGCAAGTGACTCCTGGGGCGCCGGCATCGCCGCCGGCGCCCCGCACCCCTTCCCTCCGATTCCGGGAGAACACCATGTCAGACAGCACGTCCACCGCCGCTCAGGCGGGTCCGCCGACATCGGCGCTGCATCTCGCCGACGAGTTCCTCGCCCGGCAGACCCCGGTGCAGCGGATCCGCGCCATCCTCTACCGCTACCCCGCCATCAGCCCCGCGCTCGTGCTCATCGTCGCGGTCGTGATCTTCGGCGTCATCAACCCTCGCTTCCTGGCCCCGACCAACCTGTCGCTCATCACCCAGCAGGTCGCCGTGATCGGCACCCTGGGCGTCGCCCAGACGCTCGTCATCCTCACCGCCGGCATCGACCTCTCCGTCGGCGCCGCCATGGTGCTGAGCTCGATCGTGATCGGCAACGCGGCCGCCGGCATCGGGCTGCCCGGGATCCTCGCCCTCGTCGTCGGCCTCGTCGCCGGTGTCGTGACCGGCGTCGTGAACGGCCTCCTCGTCACCCGGCTGAACCTGCCGCCGTTCATCGTCACCCTGGGCACGCTCAGCATCTTCACCGCGCTCACGCTGCTGATCTCCAACGGCGCGACCGTGCAGGGCCTCAAGCTGCCCGACCTCATCACCTGGACCGGCAGCACCTTCCACCTCGGCGTCGACGTCACCTACGGCGTGCTCATGATGATCCTGCTCTACGTCGTCGTGGCGTTCGCGCTCGGGCGCACCTCCTGGGGCCGGCACGTGTACGCGGTCGGCGACGACAAGGAAGCCGCCCGCCTGAGCGGCATCCGCGTGAACCGCGTACTGCTGAGCGTGTACGTGGTCGCGGGCGCGATCGTGGCGCTGGCCGCCTGGATCCAGATCGGCCGCGACTTCGGCTCCAGCCCCAACGCGGCCGTCGACGCGAACCTGAATGCCATCACGGCGGTGGTGATCGGAGGCACCAGCCTCTTCGGCGGACGCGGCAACGTGTGGGGCACCCTGCTCGGCGCTCTCATCGTCGGCGTGTTCCGCAACGGCCTGGCCCTCGCCGGGCTGGACGTGCTCTACCAGACCCTCGCCGTCGGCATCCTCGTGATCGTCGCGGTCTCCATCGATCAGTGGATTCGGAAGGTGCGCAAGTGAACGCCACGGCAACCGAGACCCGCACGCCCGTCCTGTCGGCGAAGCGGCTCGTCAAGACCTACGGTCACGTCGTCGGACTCGACGGCGTCAGCCTCGACCTCTATGCCGGCGAGGTGCTCGCGATCATCGGCGACAACGGCGCCGGTAAGACCACCCTCATCAAGTGCCTCACGGGTGCGGAGATCCCCGACGAGGGCGAGCTGAGCCTGGACGGCAAGCCCGTGCACTTCCGCCGCCCGCAGGACGCGCGCGATGCGGGGATCGAGACGGTCTACCAGTCGCTCGCCGTCTCCCCCGCGCTCGACGTGGCCGCCAACATGTACCTCGGGCGCGAGATGCGCCGTCCTGGGTTCCTCGGATCCGTGCTGCGCATGCTCGACACCAAGAGCATGCGCAAGAACGCGCGCGACGAGCTCACCCGGCTCGGGATCTCGACGCTGCAGGACGTCACGGTCCCGATCGAGAACCTGTCCGGTGGTCAGCGGCAGGCCGTCGCTGTGGCTCGCGCCGCGGCGTTCGGATCGAAGGTCGTCGTGCTCGACGAGCCGACCGCGGCGCTGGGTGTGCGCGAGGGCAAGCAGGTGCTGGAACTCATCAAGAGGCTGCGCGACACCGGCGTGCCGGTGATCCTGATCAGCCACAACATGCCCCACGTGTTCGAGGTCGCCGACCGGATCCACATCCAGCGTCTCGGCAAGCGCGCCGGTACCATCACACCCTCCTCGCACACCATGAGCGAGGCCGTCGCGATCATGACGGGCGCACAGACGCTGTGAGCGCGAGGCACCTGTACGCCGCGTTCCAGGCGGTGCCCGGGGCGGGAGATGCCGTCGCGTCGCTCGTCGCCGGGTACCGCCGAGACGTGGCGGCCGAGCCCGGGAACCTCCGCTTCGACGCCCACCGGCTGCAGGACGACCACGACCGGTTCTTCGTCTACGAGGAGTACCGCGACGAGGCCGCGTTCGCCGCGCACCTGGCCTCCCCCGCCAACGCCGTGTTCAACGCGGCGCTCGCCCCGCTCGTCATCGGCGGCGGATCGACGCTGACCTGGCTCGACGAGGTCGCGGACGCAGACGCAGACGGCTCCTCCGCCCTCGCGCACCGCAGGGACGCGGCGTGAGCGGCTTCGCCGGCCGGATCCTGGTGATCGGCGAGGCCCTGATCGACATCGTGGATCGCGGCGGCGAGCCGGTGCGTCACGTCGGCGGCAGCCCGCTGAATGTGGCGTTCGGCCTCGCCCGCCTCGGGATCGCCACGACGTTCGCCAGCGAGTTCGGCGAAGACTCGGACGGTGCGGCGATCGCCGCCCACCTCGCCGCTGCGGGCGTCACGATCGCACGGACGGCGGACGCGATCCGCCCGACCTCGACGGCTCTCGCGCGGATCGGCGAGGACGGCTCCGCGACGTACGACTTCGATCTGCAGTGGACCTTCTCCACGCCCCCGGCCGTCGCGGGGATCTCCGCCGTCCACATCGGATCCATCGGCGCCCTGCGCGCGCCGGGGTCCGGCGGGGTGCTCGCGCTCGTGGAATCGCTGCCCGAGGACGTGCTGGTGACGTTCGATCCGAATGTGCGTCCGGCCCTCATGCCGCCGCCCGCGGAGACCCGCGCGCTCGTGGAGCGTTACGCCGCCCGCGCCGCCGTCGTGAAGCTCAGCGACGAGGATGCGGCGTGGCTCTACCCCGGTGCGGCCGATTCCGCCGCCGAGCGGCTGCTCATGGCCGGCGCGACGCTCGTCGCCGTCACCCACGGAGCCACGGGGAGCGTGCTGCACACGGCCTCCGCCCGGCTCGACGTGCCCGCGCGCCCGACCATCGCGGTGGACACGATCGGCGCCGGCGACGCGTACATGTCCGGCCTGATCGCGGCGATCGTGCAGCGGGTCGGCGTCGTCGACGCGCTCGCGGGACGGTTCACCGAGGAGCAGCTGGCTGCCATCGGCCGGATTGCCGCAGTGTCGTCCGGCCTGACCGTGGCCCGCGCCGGGGCCATGCCGCCGACCGCCGCGGAGCTCGAGGCGGAGCACGCCAGAGCTTGAGGCGAATGACGACCGGATCCGGATCGGGTGCCGTCTACGCCTCGGGCTCGCCCGCGATGAGGCCGCGCAGCCAGTCGCGCGCCTCCACGAACACGTCGTCCGCGTAGCGCTCGGGGTACTGCACGATGCGCCGGTCCGCGCGGGGGTACGAGCCGAGGTAGACGACCCGCGGGCTGAACCGGCGGATGCCGAGCAGCGCATCGGCCATCCGCTCGTCCTGGACGTGGCCGTCCGCGTCGAGCACGAACCGGTACCGTCCCAGCTCGTCGCCGATGGGGCGGGACTGCAGCAGCGACAGGTTGATGCCGCGCGTGGAGAACTGCTCCAGCAGCTCGAGCAGGGCGCCCGCGTGGTCCACGGGCAGCTCCACGATGAGCGAGGTCTTGTCAGCGCCGGTGGGCGGGGCCGGGGCCACGGTGCGCGCGACCAGCACGAACCGGGTGACGGCGTTCTCGTTGTCGCCGATGCCGTCGGCGAGGAGTTCGAGCTCGTGGTGCTGCACGATGCCGGGCGCTGCGATCGCGGCGTCCGCGGGCAGCGATCCGTCCAGGATCCCGAGCGCCGAGGCGACGTTGCTCGCCGCGGGCACGTGCTGGTGGGCCGGGATGTGCTCGCCGAGCCAGCCGTAGCACTGGGCGTAGGCGACAGGGTGCGCGGCGACGACCGTGACGTCCTCGATCCTGGTGCCGGGCGCCGCGACCAGCACGAAATCGACCTTGACCAGGTACTCGCCGACGATCCGCAAGCCGGGGAGAGTCGCGAGGGCATCCAGGGTCGTGGTGACCCCGCCCTCGACCGAGTTCTCGATCGCGATCATCGCGGCGTCGCTGCGCCCGTCGAGCACGTCCGCGAGCGCCTCGCCCACGTTGTGCACGGGACGCCACTCGTGTCCCCGCGCCTCGGGCACCTGCTCCAGCGCCGCCTCGGTGAACGTCCCCGCGGGGCCGAGATAGCTGTAGGTACGGCGGGCGGGGGCGGCATCGGTCACGGCGTTCAGCCTAGTCCGGGGCGCGGCCCCGGCTCCGGTCGATGACACGGACGGCTGCACGATCCCGCCACGGATGCACGACGCCGGGCGGGATCCGGTCGTGCAACCGTGCGCGGATCGTGCAGCCGTCGCCCCGGATCGGGTGGACCACGGCGGCAGCGCTCCGCCACCCGACGTTCCGCGCCGAAACGATGATGCGATCCGGGGCCCGCCGGGGCAGACTAGCTGCATGACGAGCCGAGCCGGCCTCCCCGCGGAGGAAAGCGACCTGATCGACGTCGACGAGCTGATCGCCGCCTACTACGACCGGATCCCGGATCCGAGGATCTCCACGGAGAGAGTCGTGTTCGGCACGAGCGGGCATCGCGGGTCCTCTTTGAGCGGCAGCTTCAACGAGCAGCACATCCTCGCCACGACCCAGGCGATCGTCGACTACCGCACCGCGCAGGGCATCACCGGTCCGCTCTTCCTCGGCCGCGACACGCATGCGCTCAGCCGCCCGGCGGAGCGCAGCGCGATCGAGGTGCTCGTCGCGAACGACGTCGACGTCCTCGTCGATTCGCGGGACGCCTGGGTGCCGACCCCCGCGCTCAGCCACGCGATCCTCACCTACAACCGCGACCGCTCCGATGACGAGCCCGGCCGCGCCGACGGCATCGTGGTCACCCCGTCGCACAACCCGCCGCGCGACGGCGGCTTCAAGTACAACCCCCCGCACGGCGGCCCCGCCGACACCGACGCGACCGGCTGGATCGCGAACCGCGCGAACGAGCTCATCGAGTCCGGCCTGGAGGGCGTGAAGCGCACCCGCTTCGCCGACATCGACGCTGACGGCCTCGGCACCTACGACTTCCGCGACGGCTACGTGCGCGACCTGCCCTCGATCATCGACGTCGAGGCGATCAAGCGCGCGGGCGTCAGGATCGGGGCGGATCCGCTCGGCGGCGCCTCGGTCGAGTACTGGGCCCTCATCCGCGAGATGCACGGCCTCGACCTCACGGTGGTGAACCCCGAGGTCGACCCGACCTGGCGCTTCATGACCCTGGACTGGGACGAGAAGATCCGGATGGATCCGTCCTCCCCCTCCGCGATGGCTTCGCTGGTCGCGAAGAAGGGCGACTTCGACGTGCTCACGGGCAACGACGCCGACGCCGACCGGCACGGCATCGTGACCCCGGATGCGGGTCTGATGAACCCGAACCACTACCTCGCGGTCGCGATCGACTACCTGTTCTCGCACCGCGAGGGCTGGGGCCGCGACGCCGCGATCGGCAAGACGCTGGTGTCATCCATGATCATCGACCGCGTCGCGGAGTCGCTCGGGCGGCGCCTGCTCGAGGTCCCCGTCGGGTTCAAGTGGTTCGTGCCAGGCCTGCTCGACGGATCCGTCGCGTTCGGCGGCGAGGAGTCGGCAGGGGCATCGTTCCTGCGCAAGGACGGCTCCGTGTGGTCGACCGACAAGGACGGGATCCTGCTCTGCCTGCTCGCCGCGGAGATCATCGCCGTGACCGGCAAGACGCCGTCGGAGCGCTATCGCGAGCTCGAGGAGGCTTTCGGCGCCTCCGCGTATCAGCGCGTGGACGCCCCCGCGACGCCCGAGCAGAAGGCCACGCTCGGCAGGTTGTCGCCGGAGTCTGTCACCGCGACCGAGCTCGCCGGTGAGCCGATCGAGGCCAAGCTCTCGCACGCACCGGGCAACGGCGCGGCGATCGGCGGGCTCAAGGTGCAGACCGAGCACGCCTGGTTCGCCGCACGCCCGTCCGGCACGGAGGACGTCTACAAGCTCTACGCCGAGTCGCTGCTCGGCCCCGAGCACCTCGCCCGCGTGCAGGAGGAGGCCAGGGCGGTCGTGAGCGCCGCGCTCGGCGGCTGATCCGGCCCGGGGCTCCTGCCGTGTCCCGGTTTCGGCGCGACCGTGTCCCAGTTTCGGCGCGACCGTGTCCCAGTTTCGGCGCGGAATCGCCGGGTTTCGGAGCCGAAAGTGGGACAAGGTAGTCCGGCGAGGTAGGTGGGCGGCCACCGGCCAGGCGCCGTCAGCGGATCCAGGCGAGGGCTGCGGTGACGACGTCGTCGACGGCAGGGGCGACATCGAACACGGCGCCGTCCTCCTCCGGATCGAGCGGCTCGAGCAGTGCGAGCTGCGAGGCCAGCAGCGACGGCGGCATGTAGTGCCCTCGTCTGCCCGCGGCCCTGGACCGCAGCAGTCCCGGTGCACCGTGCAGATGCACGAACCGGGCGTCGGGCACCGCGACACGCAGGCGATCGCGATAGACGCGGCGCAGCGCAGAGCACGCGACGATCCTGCCGCCGTCTGATCGCCCCTCGGCGAGCACGGCGCCGACGGCGTCGAGCCACGGCCACCGGTCTTCATCGGTCAGCGGCGTGCCGCCCGCCATCTTCGCCACGTTAGCGGGCGAGTGCAGCTCGTCGGCGTCCCGCCCGTCGATGCCGAGGCGCCAGGCCAGCGCCCGCATCACGCTCGTCTTCCCCGCAGCGGAGACCCCCATCACCACGATGAGTCTGGCGCGCGGCGTACCGGCGACGGCATCGACGAGAGCGTCACCAGTCATGGACGGTGCCGTCCGCGAGCCTGTTGTACGGGAGGTGGGCCTGCTCGTACGGGTAGGCGCCTGCCTCGTCCACATCGAGCTCGACGCCGAGACCCGGCTCGTCGCCGGGGTGCAGCAGACCACCCCGCCAGCTGAACGACTGCCGGAACACCTGATCGGTCTTCGCGCCGTGAGGCATGTACTCCTGGATCCCGAAGTTGTGGATCGCGAGCCCCAGATGCATCTGCGCCGCCATGCCGACGGGCGAGATGTCCGTCGGCCCATGGAATCCGGAGCGGATCTGGTACATGGCGGCGAAGTCGATCGTCTTCTTCAGCGGGCTGATGCCGCCCATGTGGGTGACGGCGCCGCGCACGTAATCGATGAGCTGATCGCGGATCAGGTCCTTGAAGTCCCACACCGTGTTGAACACCTCGCCGATCGCGAGCGGAGTCGTGGTGTGCTGCCTGACCAGCCGCAGCGCCTCCTGGTTCTCGGCGGGCGTGCAGTCCTCGAGCCAGAACAGGTCGTAGGGCTCGAGCGACTTGCCGAGCCGGGCGGCCTGAATCGGCGTCATCCTGTGGTGTCCGTCGTGCAGCAGCGGGATCTCCGGCCCGAACTCATTGCGCACCGCGTCGAACACTCCGGGCAGGTGGCGCAGGTAGGCGCGGGTGTCCCAGTCCTCCTGCACCGGCCGCGCGCCGCGTCGAGCCGGCTCGTGATCGTAACGGGCCTCGCCGCCGCCGGTGTCCGCGGCCTGCGAGGCGATGCCGTAGATCGCCTTCAGTCCGGGAACGCCGGTCTGGATCCGGATCGCCCGGTACCCCTGCTCGAGGTGCGAGCGCACGGAGTCGAACAACTCGGGAAGCTCCTTCCCTGAGGCGTGCCCGTACGCCAGGAGTCCCTCCCTGCTCGCTCCGCCGAGCAGCTGATACAGCGGCATCCCCGCGGCCTTGGCCTTGATGTCCCACAGCGCCATGTCCACCGCGGCGATCGCGGCCATCGTGACCGGGCCGCGGCGCCAGTACGCCGACCGGTACAGGAACTGCCAGGTGTCCTCGATGCGCGACGCATCCGCCCCGATCAGCAGCGGCACCACGTGCTCACGCAGATAGGCCACCACCGCCAGCTCGCGCCCGTTGAGCGTCGCATCGCCCAGCCCGGTCACCCCGTCTGCGGTCGTGATCTTCAGCGTGACGAAGTTGCGGTCGGGACTGGTGACGATCACCTCGGCCATGTCGATTCGCATGGAGATCCTTTCGCTGTGCGGCGTCCGTGACCGGGGCCTGGGGAGCTGCGGGCTCATTGAACCACGTCGCGACCAGGATTGGCAAACGATTGCCACCACGATGCATCGAACCAGTGGCGCCACGGCGCGCCGGCACGCCCGCGTGCCGGCGCGCGCGTCGGAGGGACCGAGCGTCAGACGGGCCGCACCGGACCGGTCGAGCCGCGGATCACGAGCTCGGTCTCGAGCGACGCCGCCTCGATCGCCGCGGCGTCGTCCGGCTCGACGGCCCCCGCGAGCTCGAGCGCCCTGCGCACCGCGAATCCTCCCGCCGCCGCCAGCGGCGAGCGCACGGTGGTCAGCGCGGGCGAGGTGAAATCGGACCCGAAGATGTCGTCGAACCCGAGGATGCTGAACGTTCCGGGCACGGCGACGCCGTGCTCCGCGGCCGCGCGGAGCAGCCCGATCGCCATGATGTCGTTGTACGCGATCACCGCGGTCGCCCGCGAGGCGATGACGCGCGGCAGGGCTCCGCGGCCACCGTCGATCGTCGGATCGGTCGGCCCGATCGAGGAGATCGTCATGCCGCGACTCTCGGCGCCGGCCTTCAGCGCCTCCCCCCGGCGACGACTCATCCAGGAATCGGCGGGCCCCGCGAGGAACACGAGCGCCGTGTGCCCCAGCAGTTCGAGGTGCGCGAGCGCCTGGTCGATCCCCGGCTCGAGGTCGGGGGTCACGGTCGAAACTCCCACGATCTCGCGGTTCAGCACGACCAGGGGCTTCGTCTCGGCGAGTTCCCGGATCTGATCGTCGGCCAGACGGGTCGTGCCGAGCACGAGGGCGTCGACAGCGGGCAGGATCCGCTCGGCCGAGCGCGCCTCGCGCTCCCCCGACTCCTGCGACTCCGCGATCACGAGCGTGTAGCCGAACTCCCCCGCCGCGTGCTCCGCCCCGCGCACGATGCCGAAGATCACCGGGTTCGTGATGTCGGCGATCAGCAGGCCGAGAGTCTTCGTGCGACCGGTCGGCAGCGCCCTCGCCATCGGATTCGTGCGGTACTTGAGCTGCGCGGCGGCCTCACGGATCCTCGCCTCGGTCTGCGCGTTGACGCGCCCCGGTTGCGTGAGCGCACGCGACACCGTGGACGGGTTCACGCCGGCGAGCTTCGCCACGTCGTAGATCGTGGCGGCCGAGCGGGTTCGGGATCGCGTCGGCCGGGGATCCGCTGCGTCAGCTGCCACGAGCACACTCCTTCAGGATTCGCACCACCGTACCGCGCGCGGCCCCGGTGCCGCTCGCAGCGGGCCGGATCGGATCCAACCGATTGTCAGGCGACGGAGATGCTCGCTCAACCATCGCCGCACCGACCGCAGCCGTGCCGTCCCGACGTGAATGGCAACCGGTTGACATCTTCGAGATCCGGCGGACAGAATACCGAGGAGGCCGCACCGTCTCTGGAGACCGGGGAGGCGCGGGCACCACTGATCCGGCATGCGCGGAACCGGCCGCGCGCCCACGACCGTCCCCGCCATCCAGGAAGCACTCATGCATCTCGAATCCGACCCGGACCGCCTGCTCCCCGTCGATCCGCGCACCCGCGAGATCGCCAGGGAGCTCTATCGGCAGACCGCCGAGCTGCCGATCCTGTCTCCGCACGGCCATGTGGACCCCGGCCTCCTGCTCGACGACGAGGCGTTCGCCGATCCGACCGAGCTGCTGCTGCGCCACGACCACTACGTCACCCGGTTGCTGCACGCCTCCGGCATCGCGCTCAACGAGCTCGCCGTGCCGGATCGCACCGGCGCAGCCCCGACAGCGGACCCGCGCACTGCCTGGCGGCGCTTTTGCGAGAACTGGCATCTGTTCGCCGGGACGGCCTCGGGCTATTGGCTGCACCACCAGTTCGCGGCCCTGTTCGGTCTCACCGAGCAACCCGACGCCGCCAACGCCGACGCCCTGTACGACCGCATCTCCGCGATGCTCACCGCGCCGTCGTTCCGGCCTCGCGCCCTGTTCGACGCGTTCGGCATCGAGTTCCTCGCGACGACCGACGATCCGCTCGACGACCTCGCCGTGCATCGCGCGCTGGCGGCGGATCCTGCTTTCGCCGGACGCGTCGCGCCGACGTTCCGCCCCGACGCCTATCTGAACCCCGCTCATCCCGACTTCACCGCGAACATCGAGCGACTGGCCGCGTGGAGCGGTTCGGCCGCCGACGACTACGACGGCTACCTCGCCGCGCTCGAGGCGCGCCGGGCGCATTTCGTCACGCACGGCGCGGTCTCGGCCGACCACGGCGTCCTGCAGCCGCTCACCGTCGACCTCGGCCCGGACGAGGCGTCCGCGCTGTTCTCGCGCGCCGTGCGCGGTCGACTCGGTGACATCGAGGCGGCGGTGTTCCAGGGGCACATGCTGCTGGAGTCGGCACGGATGTCGGTCGAGGACGGTCTCGTGATGACGGTGCACGCCGGGGTGCTCCGCAACCACAGCACGGCGACGTTCGAGACGTTCGGACCCGACACCGGCCATGACATCCCCCTGCGCACGGGCTATGCGGAGGCGCTGCGCCCGCTGCTGCAGCGCTACGGCAACGCGGACGACTTCCACCTGGTGCTGTTCACCGTCGACGAGACGTCGTTCTCCCGCGAGATCGCCCCGCTCGCGGGCTTCTACCAGAGCCTCTACATCGGCGCGCCGTGGTGGTTCCTCGACGCCCCTGATGCGATCCTGCGCTTCCGCGCGGCGGTGACCGAGACGGCCGGCTTCTATCGCGGATCGGGTTTCGTCGACGACACCCGCGCGTTCCTCTCCATCCCCGCCCGCCACGACATGGCTCGCCGCCTGGATGCCTCGTTCCTCGCCCGGCTCGTCGCCGAGGGCAGGCTGGATGCGCCGATGGCGGGCCGGATCGCGCGGGACCTGGTCGACGCCCTGCCCCGGAAGGCCTTCAAGCTGTGACCGGCACACCCCTGCGCCGCAACCCGGCCTCGGCCGCTGCCGCCCCGCCGCGCATCGTGCACCTCGGGCTCGGCGCCTTCCACCGCGCGCATCAGGCCTGGTACACGGCCCACGCCGCCGACGCGGCCGACTGGACGATCGCCGCCTTCACGGGCCGGGCCCCGAGGGCCGCCGACGAGCTGTCGAGGCAGAACGGGCTGTACACCCTGATCGAGCGCGGCCCCGACCGGGATCGTGCCGAGATCGTGCCGACGATCGCCGAGGCGCACCCTGCGGGCGACGTCGCCCGGCTCGAAGAGCTCCTCGCCGCACCCGCAACCGCGCTCGTGACGCTCACGATCACCGAGCCCGCCTACCGGCTGCGCCCCGACGGCACCCTCGACGTCACTGATGCCGCGGTCGTCGCCGACATCGCCGCGCTGCGCGCCCGCGCCGCGCCCGCGACCCCGCTCGGGCGCCTTCTATCCGGGCTGCGTGCACGGCGTTCGGCGGATGCGGGACCGATCGCGATCGTGCCGTGCGACAACCTCCCCGACAACGGCGCCAGGGTGCGGGCGGCGCTCACGGGTCTCGCCCGAGCCGTGGATCCGGCTCTCGAGGCATGGCTCAGGGAGCAGACCTCCGTCGTGTCGACGTCTGTGGACCGCATCACGCCGCGCGCCACGGACGCGGACCGCGCCACCGCGGCCGCACTCACCGGGTTCTACGACGCCTCCCCGGTGGTCGCCGAGCCTTTCGCCGACTGGGTGCTGTGCGGGCGATTCCCGAACGGACGCCCGCAGTGGGAGACGGCCGGTGCGCGCTTCGTCGACGACATCGGGCCATGGGAGCGCCGCAAGCTGCTGCTGCTCAACGGGGCGCACAGCCTGCTTGCGAGCCAGGGGCTTCTGCGCGGGCACACGACCGTCGCGGAGGCGATGTCGGATCCCGGCATCCGCGCATGGGTCGAAAGGTACTGGGACGAGGCGGTCCGGCACCTGCCCGCGGAGCTCGATCTCGACGCGTACCGCCGCGCCTTGGCCGAGCGCTTCGCCAATGCCCGGATCGCGCACCACCTGGCGCAGATCGCGGAGGACGGCGCCACCAAGCTCGCCCTGCGCGTCGTACCGGTGCTGCGCGCGGAACGGGCCGCGGGGCGCGGTGGCGACGCCTCGCTCGGTGCCATCGCCGCCTGGATCCGTCTCGTTCGCACAGGCGCCGCCGCGCGCGATGCGAAACAGCCTGCGATCGAGCGCGCGCGCCGCTCGGCCGATCCGGTGCGCGCGCTGCTCGCGGTGCTCGATCCCGGCATCGCCACGGACGACGTGGCAGCGGCCGTCACCGCCGCGGAGCCCGCGACGGTGGGTGCCGCCTAGCGCGTCGTCGATCGCGTGCGTGCGTGCGGGCAGCGCCGGGTGCAGCGCGACCTCTCGGACGATTGCTCGTCGCCGCTGCCGCACCCCTGCATGCTCGAAGCCCGGGCGCGGTCTCGGAGGGGTGCTCAGCGACCCTGAACGAGTCCCGGCGTGCTCGCGCGCACGACCACCTCGATGGGGAGCGCCGCCTGGATCCAGTCGTCGTCCACGATCGCCCGGAAGGCCTGATAGCCGGCCTCGTTGAGCGGCAGCCGGACCGTCGTCAGCGCTGGTGTCACATCGCCGCTCGCCGGCACATCGTCGAAGCCGCACACCGCGATGTCCGCCCCGATCTCGCGTCCTGCCTCGCGGATCGCGGAGATCGCACCGAGTGCGACGACGTCGCTCATCGCGAACACCAGGGTGCCGGGCTCGACGCCCTCGGTCAGCGCCTCGGTCATCGCCGCGGCGCCGGACTCGCGCCGGAAGTCGCCGCGCAGGATCCGATCCATCCTGCCGCCGCCGCTCTCGAAGCCACGCGCGAAGCCACCGAGGCGGTCGTCGGAGGTGCGCACGCCCGAGGCGGCGCCGATCCCGATCGCGGTGCGATAGCCGAGTGCCGCCATCCGGCGGCCGAGCTCCTCCGCCCCGCCCCCGTTGTCCAGCACGACCGAGCGTGCGGTGCGGCCTTCGCCGACCTCCTGCCCCTCACCGAATGCGACGACCCTGCCGCCGTAGCGCTCGAACGCCTCCAGCTCGACCGGGGACGTGCCAGGACTCGATGCCAGATCGGCGCGGGAGGCGGCGAGGATGAGGCCCTGTGGCCGCTGTCCGCGCAGGGCGCGCAGGATCCGCTGCTCGCGGTCCGGATCCCGCTCCGTGATCGAGATGGTGACGACGAGTCCGTGCTCATCGGCGCCGCGGGCGACGCCGGCCGCGATCTGGCCGAAGTACGGGTCGGCGATGTCGGCGACGAGCAGCGCGATCACCGGGGAGCGGCCACGAGCCGTCGCCTGCGCCGACACGTTCGGCGTGTAGCCGAGAGCCTCGGCCGCGCGCTCGACCCGCTCCCGGAACCCCTCGGCCACCTTGCGCTCGGAGCCGTTGAGCACCCGTGACGCCGTGGCCAGCGACACACCGGCCTGCAGGGCGACGTCGTGCAGCGTCGCCGCCCGCGAACCGGAGGGCCCGGACGCCGGGTCGGCAGCGGGCTCGGCGGCCGGGGACCGGCGTTCCGGATTCATGCGGTGAGCCTAGCGCGAACGAGTCACGGCGCACGGGCGGCACGACGATACCCGTCCCGCGCCGAGGGGACGAGCAACCGATTGCCGTTTTCGGGCGTGAATCGTCAGGCGATCCGGTCGAGCGCGGCCGGATCCACGCGATGCCGGAGCGGCTGACCCGTGGCGAAGCGCGCCAGCTCTTCGGCGACGAGCCGTCCCATCGCGGCCCGATCCTCCCCCATGGATCCCGCGACGTGCGGGGTGAGCTCGACGTTCTCGAGCCCCCACAGGGGCGAGTCCGCTCGCGGCGGCTCGTCGACGGTGACGTCGAGCAGCGCAGTGAGATCCGGACGCTCCCGCCACACCTCGATCAGGTCTTCCTCACGGATCAGGGCTCCTCGCGCGGTGTTGACGAGGGTCGCCCTTTCCGGCATCCGGCGCAGCAGGCGGGCGTCGATCATCCCGGTCGTCGCGTCCAGCAGGGGCGCGTGCAGGCTGACCACGTCTGCGATCGCGAACAGCTCGTCCAGTTCCACGAGCTCGACTCCGAGGGCGGCCGCATCCTCGGACTGCGCGAACGGATCGGCCGCCACGAGCCGGAACCCCGATCCCCGCAGCCGTTCGGCCACGCGCCGCCCGATCTCGCCCAGTGCGACGAGCCCCACGGTGCGGCCGCGCGCACCAGACGCCGCATCCGCCGCCGCCCGCCGCCGTTCGGCCCTGTAGCGGCGGCGCGCCGCGTGCACGCCGCGGGCGGCCAGCACGATCTGCGCCGCCGCGATCTCCGCGACCGGGTCCGCGTTGGCCGCGGCCGCGGAGACCACGGTGATCCCGCGTCTCCATGCATCGGGCGAAATCAGGTGCTTGACCGAGCCGGCGCCGTGCAGCACCGCCCGCAGGTGGGGCGCATGCTCGAGCAGCCGCGCGTCCACGACCGGCGCACCCCACCCGGTGAGCAGCACCTCGACGTCGGCGAGCGCGTCGGGCTGCGCCGCCAGCTCCTCGGCCGTCAGGAAAGGCCGCACCAGCGTCACCGCGGCGTCGATCCCGGCGAGCACGTCCTCCGGGTAGACGTCACCGCGGCGACGCTCCTCCATGACCAGTCGTGCGCGTATCCGTCCGCCCATTCCGTCTCCTTTCGGCCCGCCCCGACGGGCGAGACATCCGATGAATGATTGACAGCGTCTGCGCACCTACATTAGATTCGCCATCGACGCCTTGCAAAGTGGCAAGCGTTTGCCAAATACGACGGAGAAGCCCCCCATGCACAGCAGAATCCTGCGCACCGCCGCGTTGCTCGGCGTCGCCGCCCTCGCCCTCGCCGGCTGTTCGAGCAGCAGCTCGAGCGGCGGCAAGCCCGCCGTGGCCCAGAATGACAAGGCCGCCCTCGAGATCTGGATCCGCACCACGCCGGGCAGCCCGAGCGAGGCCGCGCAGAAGGCGATGGTCGAAGCGTTCGAGAAGAAGACCGGCTACAAGGCCGAGCTCACCGCGATCTTCGACGACTTCGAGACGAAGCTCGCCCAGCGGGCGGGACAGCGCAAGCTCCCCGACATCGTCATGAACGACATCAGCCAGCTGGGCACCATGCACACGCAGGGCATCGTGCGCGAGGTGAGCTCGACGGATGTGCCGCACTCGAAGGACCTCACCCCGCAGGCCGCGGCCGCGGGCAAGGCGACCGACGGCAAGACCTATGCGGTCCCCTACTCCGCGCAGGCCAACGCCCTGCTGATCCGCAGCGACTGGCTGCAGAAGCTGGATCTGAAAGCACCGAAGACCTGGGACGAGATGCGCAAGGTCGCCCAGGCGTTCACCGCGCAGGATCCGGACGGCAACGGCCAGAACGACACCTACGGCCTCGCGGTGCCCGGCTCCACCAAGCGCGGCTACGCGTCGTGGTACTTCTCCAACTTCCTGTGGGCGGCCGGCGGAGACTTCATCAAGAAGTCCGGCGACAAGTTCGTCCCGGGGATGAGCGACGACGCCTCGGTCAAGGCCATGGAGTGGTACCGCGGCCTGCAGTGCACCGACAAGGTCATGCAGCCGGGAGCGGTCAGCATGGACACCCCGCCGACGAACGAGGCCTTCGAGACCGGCGTCGCGGGCATGTATCTCACCGGCCCCTACATGATGCCCCGGTTCGACAAGTCCCTCGGCGCCGACAAGTACGAGGTCGTCCCCGCCCCGAAGGGACCCAAGGACGCGAGCGTGCTCGCCGAGGGCGGCGCGATCTACCTCATGGCAGGCTCCGACAACGAGAAGGGCCAGAACGCATTCGCCGACTGGTACATCGGCACCGACGCGCAGAAGGCGGGCATGGAGGGCCAGAACGGCACGTTCAGCGTCCAGCTCCCGGTGAACCAGAAGGTGAAGGTCTCGGATGTGCGCGACGATCAGCGCTGGGAGACGTTCGCGACCGCCTATCAGGACAACGGCCGCTACGCGCCCAACATCCCGAGCTGGACGCCGGTGCGCCAGATGACCGCCGACACCGTGAACGCGCTCCTGGCGGACTGCTCACTCGATCTGAAGGGCGAGCTGACCAAGCTCGACGGCAAGCTGACCACCGAACTCCTGACGCAGGGGATCCTCAAGAAGTGACCTACGACATCATGGACACCGCCCGGGCGGAATCCGTGCCGAGCACGGCGACGGAGGCCCTCCTGGTCCCGTCGCCTGCTCGGCGCCGCCGGCGGCGGGCACAGGGGCAGTGGTGGATCCCGTGGGCGTTCCTGACCCCCGCGCTGCTGCTGTTCCTCGTCTTCCGCTACATCCCGATGGTCCAGGCCGTCCAGATGTCCGTCGAGAACGTCCGCCCCTACCTCGGCAACGAGTTCGTCGGGACGGCCAACTACGAGACGATCCTCTCCTCCCCCGACTTCCGCAGCGCGGCGCTGAACACGGTGATCCTCGCACTCGGACAGACCGCGGGCAGCCTCGGCATCGGCTTCCTGCTCGCCCTGCTGCTGGAGGGCCAGACGCGCAAGCTCTCGTTCCTGCGCTCGGCCGCCTTCCTCCCCGTCGTCGTGCCGATGGCCGTGATCGCCGAGCTCTGGCGGATCATGTACTACCCGTCGCCCGACGGATTCCTCAACGCGATCCTCGGCGTCGCGGGGCTCGGCCCGAGCGAGTTCATCAACGCCCCCGGCTCCGCGATGGGATCCATCATGCTGATGGGCATCTGGCGCGGCGCCCCCTACGACATGATGATCATCCTCGCGGGCCTGGCCGGCATCGACCGCGGCCTGTACGAGGCGGCGACGGTCGACGGGGCGAACCGCTGGCAGCGGATCCTGCACGTCACGCTGCCGGGTCTGCGCCCCGTGTTCACGATCCTGTTCGTCCTCGCCGCGGTCCGCGGGTTCCGCGTGTTCACCGAGGTGTTCCTGATGACCAACGGCGGACCGAACGGCGCCACCGAGGTGGTCATGACGCTGCTCTACAAACTCGGCCTGGAGCAGGGCAAGCTCGGCGTCGGCTCGGCCGGCGCGGTGCTGCTGTTCCTCGCCACGCTGGTCCTGACCGTGTTCGTGCAGATCATCACCCGCAGGAGGAAGGACGCATGAGCGCCGGCACCGACACCGCCCTCGGCCTGACCGAGAGCCGCACCCCCCTCGCGATCGCCGTCAAGATCGTGCTCTACGTGCTCGTCGCCGCCCTGTTCGCAGGACCGCTGCTCGCGCTGCTCGTCGGCGCCTTCAGCCAGATCAGCGACCCGACCGAACTGAGCATCATCCCGTCGAAGCCGACCCTGGAGAACTTCGGCATCGCCATCGACTACGGCGTGCTGAACTACCTCGCCAACTCGTTCTTCGTCGTCGGCTTCGGCCTGCTGCTGCAGGTCATCGTCTCGGTTCTGGCCGGCTACGCCCTCGCCCGCAAGCGCTTCCGGTTCTCCGCATTCGTCATGGTCGCGATCCTCGCCACCATGATGCTGCCGGAGGAGATCCTCGCGCTCCCCCTGTCGATCCTGCTCGCGGATCTGCCCCTCGTGCACATCAACCTCATGGGCACGCTCGCCGGCATGATCGTGCCGCTGGGCGCGTGGGCGTTCTCGATCCTCGTCATGACCGAGTTCATGAAGGACGTGCCGATCGAGCTCGAGGAGGCCGCCCGCATCGACGGCGCCGGCGAATTCCGCGTGTTCGCGCAGATCATCCTGCCGCTGTGCAAGCCCGCTCTCGGCGTGGTCGGGGTGTTCGGCTTCACCATGATCTGGGATCAGTACCTGCTTCCTCTGCTCGTCTCGCAGAGCAACGCCACGTACACCCTGCCGCTCGCCCTGCGTACTCTGCGCATCGACCCGGCGGTCACGCCGGGCGTGATCATGGCCGCGTCCCTGCTCGCGCTCGCGCCGTCGGTCATCGTGTTCCTGCTCTTCCAGCGCTCCTTCGCCCGCGGGCTCACCTCCGGCGCGCTCAAGGGCTGATCATGACGGTGATCGAGGTCGAGGGCGTGGTCGGTCTGCGCGACGTGGGCGGGATGCCCGCCGGCACGGGGCGGGTCAGGACCGGGCGCCTGTTCCGGTCAGGGGCGCTCGCGGGGATCGACGCTGAGGGCGCTGCACGCATCAGCGCCCTCGCCCGGAGGATCGTCGACCTGCGCTCGATCGAGGAGGTCGCGGCGGCGCCCACCCCGATCGACGGGGTGCCGATCATCGCGCTGCCGCTGTACCACGGCTCCCCCCGCTCGTTCTTCGAGCAGGGCTACGACCTGGTCGGGATCTACCGTCATCTACTCGCCGAGTCGGCGCCGGAGCTCGTCGCGGCCGTGCGCGCGATCGCCTCCGGCGAGCCGACGCTCGTGCACTGCACAGCAGGCAAGGACCGCACAGGCCTCGTGATCGCACTCGCCCTCTGCGCGGTCGGGGCCGACCGCGACGCCGTCATCGCCGACTACGCCCTCACCGCCGCGCTGATCCCGGAGGCCGAGCGCCGCGCGACGAGCGAGCGCCTGCGTCGCGCCTACCCCGACTCGCCGCATGCGGCCGTGCTCGCCACCGATTCCCCCGCCGAGGCCATGCGCGAAACGCTCGTGGCGCTCGACCGCGATCACGGATCCGCCCGTGCCTTCCTCGCCGCGCACGGTCTCGCCGACGCCGAGCTCGACGCGCTCGACGCGGCACTGCGGGATTCGCACGCCCTCATCGACGCGGATCCGCCCGCCACGACCGACATCGGAGTGAACGCATGACCGCCCCCGCCGACCTCGCCTGGTTCACCGACGCCCGCCTCGGCATGTTCGTGCACTGGGGGCTCTACTCCCTCGCCGCCCGCCACGAATGGGTGAAGAGCCGCGAGCGGATGAGCGACGCCGACTACGAGACGTACCGAGCGCACTTCGCCCCCGACCGATTCGACCCGCGCACCTGGGCCCGCACCGCGCGCGAGGCCGGAGCCGGCTATGTCGTGCTGACGGCCAAGCACCACGACGGGTTCTGCCTGTGGGATTCGGACCTCACGGACTACACGACGATGAGCACGCCGTTCGGGCGCGACGCCGTCGCCGAGTTCGTCGAGGCCTGCCGCGCCGAAGGACTGCGGGTGGGCCTGTACTACTCCCTCATCGACTGGCACCACGCCTCCTTCCCCGTCGACGGCACCCATCCCCAGCGCGACGACGACGACTTCAAGGCGGAGACGGCCGACCGCGATGTGCGCGGCTACCAGCCCTACCTGCACGGGCAGGTGCGCGAGCTACTCACCCGTTACGGCCGCATCGACTACCTGTTCTTCGACTTCTCGTACACCCACCGCCCGGACTACTGGGGCGGCAAGGGCGCCGAGGACTGGGACGCGGAGAGGCTCCTCGCGCTGGTCCGAGAACTGCAGCCGGGCATCATCGTGAACGATCGCCTCGGGATCCCCGGCGACATCGTGACCCCCGAGCAGTATCAACCGCTCACGCCGATGACCCGCCGGGGCGAACCGGTGCCGTGGGAGGCGTGCCAGACGCTCAACGGCAGCTGGGGCTACGACCGCGACAACCACGAGTTCAAGACCGCGGAGGCGCTCGTCCGGTTGCTCGTCGACGGCGTCTCGAAGAACGGCAACCTGCTGCTCAACATCGGCCCCGACGGCCGCGGCCGGCTCGGAGCGGACGCCGAGAGGACCTTCGGCGGGATCGCCGGGTGGATGGCCGATCATGCCCGCGCGATCCAGGGCGCGGGTCCCGCGCCCTTCGCGCCGCCGACCGACGTCCGTTACACGCTGCGCGGCGACCGCCTGTACGCGCACCTTTTCGCCTGGCCGTTCCGGCACCTGCACCTGCCGGGGCTCGCCGGACGCGTACGGTACGCCCAGCTCATGACCGACGCCTCCGAGTTGGTTCCTCTGCAGGTGGATCCGGATCGCGTCGCGCAGAACACGCTCATGGGCGGCCTTCCCGAAGGCACCCTCACCCTTCAGCTCCCGCTGCAGCGGCCCGATACGGCCGTGCCCGTCGTGGAGCTGTTCCTGACCGACGACGCGATCGCCTGAGGATCGTCCCTCCGAGCGCCGCCTGCCCACCCCAGTCCCCGAGTCATCGAGGGGACCGCCGTCGACCCTGCGCCGAGATGCGGTGCAGGTCATCTCTCAACGAGGAGGATCATGAAGAGACGCACATTCATCCTGTCCGCCGCCGGTGCCGCCCTGGCGCTGACGGCCGTCCCCGGTGCCGCGCAGGCCGTCGGCCCGCATGCGGGCGTGCCGACGCTCGCCGGCCGCGGACCGTACACGTTCGTGTCGGATCTCACCGCCCTGCAGAACGCGATCGACACGGTGACGGAGGGCGCGACGATCGTCGTGGCCGACGGCACGTATGCGGTGCCGGACGGATCCCCGATCCGCCTCTCCGGCGTGGGCGGGCGGTGGAACAAGCACCTCACGATCACCGCCGAGAGCATAGGCGGCGTCACGTTCACGGGCGCGCAGAGCTTCGTGTTCGACGGCGCGCACCATGTGACCCTCAGCGGGTTCGTGTTCATGCAGTCCACCACGTTCGAGATCCCCGCCTCGTGTCAGGCGATCACGCTCAGCCGCAACGAGTTCGTCCTGGCCGACATCGAGGGTCTGCACAATGTGATGGTGCGTGCGGACGACACCGTGATCGAGTACAACCACTTCCACGGCAAGTCGACGCTCGGCATCTACCTCGGCGTCGAGGGCGGCGGTGCCACCGACATGGCCCAGAACGTGCACATCCACCACAATCACTTCTCGGACCACACGTTCCCCGGCGACAACGGCGGCGAGCCGATCCGCCTGGGCGTGAGCCCTCGGGCGCTGAGCAGCGCGCACGCGATCGTCGAGTACAACCTGTTCGAGCGGTGCAACGGCGACCCCGAGGCGATCTCGGTGAAGTCGAGCGACAACACGGTGCGGTACAACACCATCCGGGACTCCCTCGGCGGCATCGTGCTGCGGCACGGCAACCGCACCCGGATCGAGTCGAACCACATCCTGAACGGCGAGAACGGCGTCCGGATCTACGGCAACGACCACGTGATCGTGAACAACCTCATCACGGGAATCCGCGGCTCGGCGATCGTGATCGGCTGCGGCACGCTGCGCGACCACTACGAAGGCGAGCCCTCGAGCTCCCGCTCGAAGAACGACGCTCCCGACCGGGTCCGGATCGCGCTGAACTCGCTCATCGACGTGGGCGGCGGCATCATCGGCGAGACCGCGCGGCCCATCGAACCGCGCGACTGCGTGATCGTGGACAACCTCGTCGTCTCCGATCGGGGCTCGCTCGCGCTCGTGCCGAAGTCGCAGGGCTTCACCTGGGCGGGCAACATCCTGTGGGGCGCCGCGGCGACCGGCGATCTGCCGGCATCGGGGTACACCTCGGCGGATCCGCTGCTCGAGACCGACGCCGAGGGCCTGCCACGGATCGGCGCCGGCAGCCCCGCGATCGACGCCGCCGCCCAGGACCACACGGCCTGGGTGACCGACGACATCCTGGGCCGGCATCGCACCGGCGCTGCGGACGTCGGGGCGCACGAGTCCTCCTCCGCGCACGCGCGGCGCACGCCGCTGCACGCCGGGGATGTGGGTCCGCAGAGCGCCTGAGCATCGGCGCACGGCGAAGGGGCCGGATCGGAGAGTTCTCCGATCCGGCCCCTTCGTGTCCGCCCCCGTCGAGGCGTCTCACGACCGCGACATGGCATACGGTTGCCATCCGCGAGTCCCGCCGCCGTACGCCGGCGACCGCCGGAAAGGGCGCCGGCCCGATCCCGGCGCCCTTCACGGTCAGGGGGCGCTCGGGCCGACGTCGGTCGTGGTCAGCGGAGCCCTGGTCGCGGGGGTGCCGGTGACCTCCTGAGCGCCGATGTCGTACACCCCGGTGCGCGCACGCCCATCGAGATCGTCGGTGACCCAGTTCGCGTGATTCGTCTGCGTCGCCGCGTTCACGGCCGGGCTGGAGGTCGTGATCTTCCAGGTCCCGGCCGCGTCCTGGGCGAGCAGCGGATCCACCCGGGTGAAGCCGACCTTCGGGATGTTCCCGTTGGCCGCGGATCCCCAGATGATGTTGCCTCGCCAGTAGAAGTCCTGCATGAGCGGGACGTTGCCGAGGTAGCCCGTCTGGCCGCGCACGATGTTGTCCACGATGGTGACGTCGAGCGGCGGAACCGTGCGGTTGGTCTCCCCGACGATCCCGCCACCATTGTCGACGAGCGTGTTCAGCGCGATCCGGATCCTGTCGGGAGCGTCGTTGCCGCGACGCGAGTCCGCCGGCTCTCCTGCATAGTGGTCACGCTCCGTGCCGGATCCGATGACGATGCCGTCCTTGCTCAGGCCGGCCACGTAGTTGTTCACGATGACGTGGTCGTTGCCGTAGATGCGGATGCCGTTGGCGCCGCCGATGATCCGGTTGCCGACCACCGCATTCCCGTTCCCGTGCCGCAGCACGATTCCGCCGACGCTGTTGCGGATGGTGTTGTAGCGGATCGTGTTCCCGCTCGATTTGACGGAGATCGTCTCCGGGTCGCCGTTGGCGTTCTCGAAGAGATTGTTCTCGATGATGGCGCCGGCGGCGCTCAGCGCGCGAGGGCTGACCCCGAGGCGGATGCACTCGCCGCCGTTGGCTCCGGTGAAGCTCTGGTCGGAGAAGTAGTTGTGATGCACCCGCACGCCGGTGGCCATCTCGGTGGTCCCGGCGCCCTCGATGCCCAGGTAGACGCCGATCGTGCTCTTCCCGTGGAACCAGCTGTACTCGACGACGGAGTCATCGGCGCGCACCATCAGGTTGTGCTCCGCGCTCTGGGCGAAGGCGAACTCGTCGCGGCTGAAGGTGATCGCGTGGCTGTCCGCCGGGACCTCGAGGGTCGTCGACTGCGTGAAGCGGAAGCCGTGGAGCACGACGTCGTGCGCCGCCGAGAACGTGAAGCTGGAGGTGCCGGTGAGAGTGACCCCGCCGACTGTCGCGGCTTTGATCGTGACCGGGTTGCCGGTCGCCCCTCCGCCGGTGACCGCGATCGGCGATCCGACCGCGTAGGTGCCGTTGCTGAGGATGATCGTGTCGCCGGGCTGCGCCGCCGTGATCGCGCTCTGCAGCTGGGCGAGGGAGCTCACCGTGACGGCAGACGCCGCGCTGGGCTGGATATCCTCCGTCACCCCCGCAGAACCCGCCGGCACCGCAGCGAGGGGGCCGACACCGGCGGCCGCAGCCTGTGCGGCGTCGGGGGAGGGAGCGGGATGCTCGGCGGCGCTCGCGACGCCCGCGCCGCTGAGCACCAGCGCCGCGGCCGCGGCGACCGCGAGCAATGATCGAGTGGTCTTCATCTGGGCTTCCGATCTTCTTCGATGGATCACCGCCTGCGCTGCCGGGCGACGGCCGCGACGCGCACCTGTCCCGCGACGCGGAACGCCTTCGTGCAGCGCGCGGCGGATCTCGTGGGGAAACTGCCTTCCGTCCGATCATGGCGAGATCCGGCGAAAATGGCAAGCGTTTGCCACTCTGGGTTCAAGGCTCGCCGAGCCCTCGCGGGGCCCGCCGCCCGTCAGCCGAGGTACCCGCGCAGAGCCGCGGCTTCTGCGGCGAGCGCGGCGGGATCGTCGCCCGGCACGAATTCGAGCAGCGCATCGCGCGGGGGCGCCGGCATGGCGGCGGCTGCGGCCGCGAACGCCGTCCACAGGCTCGCCCGGGCGGTGAGCGGGAGCCGCTCCGCCACGGGCCACCACGAGAACACGTGCACGGCGGAGACCCGGTCGGCGAGGCGCTCGTACTCGGCCACGGCGACCTCGTCGGGCGCCGACACGGTGGGCTGCCAGTACGTGGACAGGTGCGGGCTGGCGACCTCGGCCAGCACGCGCAGCGTCTGCTCGGCGTCGTCGGCGAGCGTACGCCCGTGGAACTCCAGAGCGAGCGAGATCCCGCGGCGGCCTGCGTGCTCCGCCGCCCCCGCGAGCGCGTCGATGACCTCGACGCGCTGGGCAGCGGTGGCGTCCGCGGATCCGATGCCCCCCGCCCACACGCGGATCCGGTCGGCGCCGAGCGCCTCCGCCGAGTCCAGGACCGGGGCGATATCCTCCCCGGCCTGCGCGCGGAAGTACGAGCCGTACGAGCAGACCGCGAGTCCCGCGTCGGCCGTGATGCGGGCGACCTCGGCGGCGCGCGCGGCATCGCCCGGGGGCACGTGCACATCCCCGCCCCACTCGATGACCTGCAGCCCCGCGTCGGCGGCGAGCACCGCGATCGCGGCCGGATCCAGCTGCCGGAAGGTCACGGAGCACAGCCCCGGTCGGATGTTCATGCGGTCAGCCTTTCATGTGGGGACGCTCTCCTTGACCGCACCATCTGTCCGCGAGACTCCAACTGGGCGACGAGACTGCGGCTGTGGAGCGCAGTCTCGTCGCCCAGTTGGAGTCTCGCGGTCAAGGGACGGGCATGAGA
>NZ_JYIX01000026.1 GCF_000956505.1 Microbacterium azadirachtae
CGCCTCCCCCGCCCTGGAACGCTCCGCCCCCGGCGCCCGCACCGGCCTGTCCCGTGCCCGCGCCCGTGGCGGCTCCACCGCGCCCGAGGCCGGCGGCGGACGCGCCGGAGATCGTGGGCTGGACGAGGTTCACGACGAGGATCCCGACGAGACCGAGCGCGAGCCCCGCCGCTCCGCCGATGAGGCCCTGGACGAGCGACTCTCCGGCCACCTGGCGGACGATCCGCCCGTTCGACCAGCCGATCGCCTTGAGCGTGCCGAACTCCCTGGTGCGCCGGGCGACGCCGGAGAGCGTGAACAGCACCGCGAGGAGCACGGCGACCGCGAGCACGATGATCGACAGCCACGTGCCGAGGCCCTCGATCATGCCGGCGGCGCTCGCGAGGGATCCGGAGACCGTGGAGGCCAGATCCGCCTGCGAGCTCACGGTCGCCGTCGGGAGGGCCTTGGCGAGCGCGGTCTGCACGGAGGAGATGTCGGCCGCCGATGCCGCCTTCACGTAGACCGTCGACACGACATCGCCCGTGCCGGCGATCTTCTGCGCGGTGTCCAGCGGCAGGTACACGTTCGCCGCGGTGTCGGCGGAATCGGACGACGAGCTCACGATCCCGACGATCTTCACCGTGGATCCGCCCACATCGATCGTGCTGCCGACGCTCAGGCTCTTCGAGGTCGCGTAGGTGCTGTCCGCGAGGGCGACCAGCTGTCCCGCGTCGGCGGCGGCGAGGGCACGCCCGGAGGAGACCTTCACCGACGACAGCGGTCCCACGGTCGTCCCCGCCGAAGGATCGACGCCCAGTACCGAGAACGAGTTGAGGCCGAACTTGCCACCGCCGAACCGTGGCCGCTCACCCGTGCCCGTGCCCTGGCCCTCACCGGTGGCGCCCTGTCCCGTACCCGTCTGGCCGGTGCCGGTGCCGCCCTGCGCGCCCTGCTGGGCGATCTGCCCGTCGAACGTGAGGTTGGTCAGGCTCAGCGCGCCCGTGGCCGCGGCGACGCTCCCGGTGCTCGAGATCGTCTTCACCCCGGCCGCGTCGATCGTGCCCCGCGCCGGGGAGGCCCGCAGCACCGAGGTGTTCAGGGTCGTGCTGCCGTCGCTCGCGGCGGCGCCGCCGCCGGCCCCGAAGTCGAAGCGCTGCCCGGTGTCGCTGCCGCGCTGGGCCGGTGCGCCGGTGACCGTGAGATCGGTGCCCACGCCGTAGACCCTCGCGAGCGCCTCCGTCTGCGCATCGCGCACGCCCGCCGCCAGCGCGTTGACCACGATCACCAGGGCGATCGCTATTGCGAGGCCCACGGCGACGATCACCGTCTGCTTCTTCCGCCCGGCCAGTTCCCGGCGCAGATACGTCCCGTACATGCTTCTCCTTCGATCACGCTCGTGCTGGTGACGCTAGGAGCCGGTTCTGAGGCGCGATGATGGCGCTGCTATGCGCGCGCTAAGCACGTCGGATCACCAAAGCTCATAGACCGTTCATAGGAAACTGAGGAGAATAGATCCCATGAACGATCACGCCACTGAGCTGCGTCGCCCCGATGGCTCTCCCCTGCGGATCCTCGCGGTCGACGATGAGCCGATGCTCACCGACCTCCTCGCCATGGCCCTGCGGATGGAGGGATGGGAGGTGCGCACCGCCGGATCAGGGCTCGAAGCGCTGCAGGTCGCCCGCGACTTCGGCCCCGATGCCCTGGTCCTCGACGTCATGATGCCCGACCTGGACGGGCTCGGCGTCCTCAAGCGCCTGCGCGAGCAGGGCAACATGGTGCCCGTCGTGTTCCTCACCGCCAAAGACGCGGTGAGCGATCGGATCGCGGGCCTCACCGCCGGTGGCGACGACTACGTCACGAAGCCGTTCAGCCTGGAGGAGGTCGTCGCGCGACTGCGCGCCGTGATCCGCCGCTCCGGCGGCGCGACCACCGACGCCAGCGACTCGATCCTGCAGGTCGGCGATCTCACGCTCAACGAGGACAGCCACGAGGTGGTCCGCGCAGGCGACGAGATCGAGTTGACCGCGACGGAGTTCGAGCTGCTGCGCTTCCTCATGCGCAACGAGCGCCGTGTACTGTCCAAGGCGCAGATCCTGGACCGGGTGTGGAGCTACGACTTCGGCGGGCGCTCGAGCGTCGTCGAGCTGTACATCTCCTACCTGCGCAAGAAGCTCGACGCCGGACGCGAGGTGGCGCTGATCCACACCGTGCGCGGGGTCGGCTACATGATCAAGGCGCCCCAGCAGTAAGCAGCACGACTGCTGCACCGAGCACGAAGAAGGCATGCCCTCGATGAATCCGTTCCGCACCCGTCCCAGGGGCCCGCTGTCCCTGCAGACACGGCTGATGGCGGCGGTGACGGGGTTCGTCTCGCTCATCCTCGTCGTCATCGCGATCGCGACGAGCGTCGTGCTCGGCAACGTGCTCAACGGGCGGCTGCAGGACGAGCTCGCCGCGACCACGAAGAACGTCGGCACCCAGGCCATGCAGAAGCTCGTGCTGGGGCACGTCGTCCCCGACGCCTCGGACCTGGTGGTCGGCCCCACCGGCGTGCAGAACGGCACGCTGGTCATCGTCGTGACCCCGGCCGGCTCCGCGACGGGCACCGTGGTCACCGCCGACCGTGTCGCGCAGGACCTCACGCCGCTGCAGATCCATCAGGCGGTCACCGCCCTCTCCGAAGGCCGCTACACCGAGGATCTCTCCCAGCTCGGCGACTACCAGTTCGTGCATCAGCCGGTCCCTGCCTCGGGGCCGGCGCAGTTCGAGGTGATCACCGGACTCCCCCGTGCATCCACGGAGGCGCAGATCACGACCCTGTTCTCCATGATCGCGCTCACCACGATCGGCGGACTGATCCTGCTCGCGCTGTCCACGGCGATCACGATCCGGGTCGCCCTGCGCCCGCTCCGCGAGGTCGCCGCGACCGCGAACAGGGTCGCCAACCAGCCGCTCGACCGCGGCGACGTGTCGATCACGGAGCGCGTGCCCGCCGCGGAGGCGGATCCGCGCACCGAGACCGGACTCGTCGGATCCGCGCTGAACACCCTGCTCGATCACGTCGACGCCTCGCTCGCGGTGCGTCAGCGCAACGAGGAGAGGATGCGGCAGTTCGTCGCCGATGCGAGCCACGAACTGCGGACGCCGCTGTCCTCGATCCGCGGATACTCGGAGTTGTCGCTGCGCGCGCTGACACGATCCGATGCGCCGGAGGATCCCGCCACGGCCTCCGCGCACACCGCCCTCGAGCGCATCCAGGCGCAGTCCCTGCGGATGACCAGCCTGGTCGAGGACCTGCTGCTGCTCGCGCGTCTCGAGGAGGGCAGGGAGCTCACCCTCTCCACCGTCGACCTGTCCCGGCTGGCGATCGAGGGGGTCGAGGACGCCCGCCCCACGGCACCGGATCACGTGTGGGCGATCGACGTGCCGGAGGAGCCGGTCGAGCTCATCGGCGACACGGGACGGCTGCAGCAGGTCGTCACGAACCTGCTCGCCAACGCCCGCACGCACACCCCGGCCGGCACGCGCATCGCGATCGAGGTGGCCGAAGAAGGATCAGAGGTCGTGCTCCGGGTCCGCGACGACGGACCGGGCATCGACCCCGCGGTGCGCGACGAGCTCTTCAGCCGCTTCGCCCGGGGCGACCGCTCCCGCAACAGGGCGACCGGCGGTTCGGGCCTCGGCCTGTCGATCACCAAGGCGATCGTCGACGGCCACGGCGGCACGATCTCGGTGCAGAGCGAGCCCGGCGCGACGCTGTTCACGGTCCGCCTGCCGAAGGTGCCGCAGGCGACGGTCGGTGCAGCTCAGACGCGCCCCGCCGACGCCGCTCCCCCGCGTCCCGCCGACAAGGACGCGCCACGGCAGCATCACGCCGATCGTCCGGCGCCGCGGCACAGGGACGCGGACGCGCCGCGCGGCGCTGAGAACCACGGCGACGCGGGCAGCCACCAGCTCGGCCGCACTCTCGGCGGGCGCTGAAGCCGCCCCTGGGTCGGCGCCCCAGAGGCGGGTCCTCAGTAGCCTGCGAAGGCGTCGGTCGTCACGTGCCGCGCGCCGCGCAGCGCGGGGGCGAGCTCCGCGATGAGCCGCGGCGGACCCGAGATCCAGGCGTGCCGCCGATCCAGATCCGGCACCAGCGCGTGCAGCAGCGCCGCGTCCAGCCGCGCGCCGCCCGCCCATTCCGCGCCCGAGGGCAGGTCCGCGGGCCGGTCGGGGGCGATGACCACGATCCGTGCACCGGACCCGCCGAGCTCGCGCAGGTACGCGCACTCCTCCGCCGAGGAGGCCACGAGCACGAGCACCGCGTCCGCCGCCTCACGCGCAGCGAGCTGCGCGACGAACGGCGTCACGCCGATCCCTGCAGCGATGAGCAGCACGGGCGCCTCGCGAGCGGGCAGCACGAAGTCGCCCCACACGCCTGTCGCGGTGAGCACGTCGTCGGGCTGCACCGCGCCGAGCGCGCGCTTGTAGCTCGACCCGCGCTCGGTCTCGCGATAGGCGATGCGCACGAACGGCAGCTCCGCCGGCGTGGAGACGATGCTGAACTCGCGGCGGGTGCCCCTGCTGTCGGGGCGGCGGTGCGGCACCTGCAGCTCCAGGTACTGCCCCGGCGCGAACCGGAACGGGCGCCGCGCCCGGAACGTCAGCTCGTGCACGGTCGGGGTGACGGCCCTGCGGCGCACGAGCGAGAGCCTGATCCCCGCGCGGGCGACGAGCACCGCGGCGAGGAGGTTGCCGACCAGCAGCGCCCGCTCCTGGCCGAGCGTGATGATCCCGAGGCTGATCGGCCAGCCGGCGAGCGCTCCAACGATCAGCGCGACGAGCAGCTGCTGCCATCGGCGCGACGGCATGCTCAGCGGCTCGGACAGCATGAAGGCGCCGAGGAACAGCACCGGCGACTGCAGCAGCACCGACGTGAGCATCGCCCCAGGTTCCACGGCCAGCCCGGCCGCGGCCGACTGCACCGAGGTCCGCAGGATCGACACGACGGCGTACACGAGCACGAACAGCAGGACGACGCGGATCCGCTCGGTGCGCCAGAGCACGAGCAGGCCCAGCACGATCACGGGGATCGCCATCGCCGGAGTGCCGACCCACCAGGCCGAGAAGCCGAGGCCGGTGATCGTGAGCACCGTCGCGCCGACGGCGGCGGGATTGAGCAGGTGCCGACCGCGCCACACCAGCACGTACTTGGAGGCCGCCGCGACCACGCCCGCGAGCGCGATGCCGCCGATCTGGTCGGGGTTCGCACCGGGCTGCACCACGAACAGCAGGATGAGCGCCGTGATCAGCGACGACTCGATGCGGCGCGGGACGCGCAGCAGCGCCTGGGCGACGGCATCGGTGCAGAGCGTCGCGAGCATCAGCACCGCGAGCGTGGCGAGGATGTCGAGCGGCAGCGAGGAGACCGCGCCGACGGCGGACAGGATCGTCGCGATCGCGGCCAGCGCGAGCAGCGCGTACAGCGTGAGCCGGTACATCGAAAGCCGTCCGAGCTGCGCGACCACGCGCTGGCGCGCGCCGATCAGCGTCGCGATCATGCGAACACCTCCATCCGGTCCCCTGCCGACCACTCGAGCGTTCCGTCCGTGGTCATCCGCACCCATTCCACACCGGACAGGGCCGCGAACGCGGGACCGCCGTCGAAGAACAGCGCCGTGGCGGCCGCATCCGCGACCATCGCCTCCGCGGCGATGGCCCAGGTCGCCGCGATCGTGCGCACGGGCTCCCCCGTCCGCGCATCCAGCACGTGGTGCAGCCCGCCGTGCTCCCCCGGCCACGCGCGCCGGTTCACCGCCGAGCCGCAGAGCGCCGCGTCCGTGACCGTGGCGACCCCGATCGCGCGCGTCGCGTCGAACGGGTGCTCGAGACCCACCCGGATCGGCGCCCCGCTCAGGCGCAGGTCGCCGCCGGCGTCGACGAGGCGTTCGGCATGCCCCAGGGATCCGAGCAGGTCGTGCACGACGTCGACGATGCGGCCCTTGCCGATCGCGCCCACATCGATGAGGGCCGGCGCGTGCAGGGCGAGGGCACCGTCGTCCCAGGCGAGCTGTTCGGCCCAGTCGGCGGGCGCCGGTCTGGCGCCCCGATCGCGGAACGAGTACTCCGCGTCGTAGCCGCGCGCGGACAGGCTGTCGCCGAGGAGCGGCTGCACGGCGCCATCGGTCGCGAGCGACAGCTCCCGGTACAGATCGAGCATCGCCACCGCGTCCGGCGGCGTCGGCACCTCCTGCGGCTCCTCGGCGAGGGCCGTCACCAGCGAGTCGGCACGGAACCGGGACCAGGTGTGGTCGAAGTCGCCGATCACGTCGCGCACCGCGTCGCGTTCGCCATCCGGGAGCCGCCCGGCCGTGCCGATCTCCCAGACGGTGCCGATCGCCTCGAACCGCCACACGTCCATCGGCGGGCGGGGATCCACCCTAGCCCGCGGCTTCGGTGCGGATGGTGTCCAGCGCCTGGGTGAATCCCTTGCTGGTCAGCGAGGATCCCGAGACGCGGCTGACGGAGATCTCGTCGAGTTTCTTGCCGACCACGAGCGCGGAGATCCCGCCGATGAACTGCGACTGGTAGTGCTTCGTCTCCGATGCCTGCGGGTCGCCCGTGACCTCGACCTTCGTGACGGTGTCGTCGGCGAGGGTGATCGAGACCGAGATCTTCTCGACCGTCTCCGGCGTCTGGTACGAGCCGTCGGCGGAGTAGGTGCCGTCCTTGTAGGTCGAGCCGGACCCGGTCGAGGCGCCGGCGCTCGTCGCGGACGGCGAGGAGTCAGCGCTCGCCTGCGGCGCGGGCGTCCCGGTCGTGGTCTCGGCGGACGACGACTCGGCCGCGCACCCCGCGAGCAGCAGCGTTCCGGCGATGCCGACGAGGGCGGATCCTTGACGAACCGAGGGCGAGAGCTTCATGGTTCCAGCTTCCGCAACCCTCCTGTGCGTCACCTTTGAGATGACGCATCGTGTCGTGAAGTCAGGATCCGCGCCTGACGACACCGTCTCAGGCGGCGCCGTCGAACATGCTCGTGACGGACCCGTCCTCGAACACCTGCTTGATCGCGGTGGCCAGCAGCGGAGCGATCGGCAGGATCAGCAGGCCCGGGAAGCGCCGCGACTCCGAGAGCGGGATCGTGTCGGTGACGACGACCTCGTCGATCGAGGAATCCTGAAGCCGCTCGCTCGCCGGATCCGAGAAGATCGCGTGGGTCGCGGCGACGATGACCTTGCGGGCGCCGTTCGCCTTGAGCGCCTGCGCGGCCTTCACGATCGTCCCGCCGGTGTCGATCATGTCGTCGACCAGCAGGCAGGTGCGGCCGTCCACCGCACCGACGATCTCGTGCACCGAGACCTGGTTGGCGACCTTCGGGTCACGCCGCTTGTGGATGATCGCGAGCGGCGCATCCAGGCTGTCCGACCAGGTGTCGGCGACGCGCACCCGGCCCATGTCCGGCGAGACGATCGTGAGCGTCTCGCGGTCCTCGGCGCTCAGGGTCCGCTCGAAGTGCTCAAGCAACACGGGCTTCGCGAACAGGTGATCGACGGGGCCGTCGAAGAAGCCCTGGATCTGCGCAGCGTGCAGGTCGACGCTCATCACGCGATCGGCGCCGGCGGTCTTCAGCAGGTCGGCGACGAGGCGGGCGCTGATCGGCTCGCGGCCACGGCCCTTCTTGTCCTGTCGGGAGTACGGGTAGTAGGGGGCGACGACGGTGATCCGCTTGGCCGAGGCCCGCTTGGCCGCGTCGAGCATGATGAGCAGCTCCATCAGCCACTCGTTCACACCGGTCCCGAAGGACTGCACGATGAACAGGTCGCAGCCGCGGATCGAGACCTCGAAGCGGGCGTAGAGCTCGCCGGACGCGAACGTGCGGTGCTCGACAGGGGCCAGCTCGGTGCCGAGCGCCGCGGCGACCGCGGCGGTCAACTCCGGGTGCGACCGGCCGCCGGCGACGACGAGCCTCTTCTTGGTCTTGGCGACCAGTCCCGGTGCGATGTCGTTCTCGCGGTCCAGCTCGACCGTCGTGTTCTTCTTGCGCCCCATCGGACCCGCCTATTCCGCCGAATCGGCACGTGCCGCAGCGTCTGCCGCGGCCGTGCCTGCCCTGTTCTTCTCGACCCACCCCGCGACGTTTCGCTGGGGGGCGACGCTCATCGCGAGCGCACCGGCGGGGACATCCTTGCGGACGACGGCGCCGGCGGCGGTCTTCGCGCCGGCACCCAGCCTAACGGGCGCGACGAGCACCGTGTGCGAGCCGGTGTGCACCTCGTCCCCGATCTCGGTGCGGTGCTTGTTCACATCGTCGTAGTTCGCGGTGATCGTCGATGCGCCGAGGTTGACGCCGCGACCCACGATCGCGTCGCCAACGTAGGACAGGTGCGGGACCTTCGAGTCGTCGCCGATCTGCGCGTTCTTGGTCTCGACGTAGGCGCCGATCTTGCCGTCCGCACCGAGCGTGGTGCCCGCGCGCAGGTACGAGAACGGGCCGACCGTTGCGCGCGCGCCGATCACGGCGAGCGTCGCCTCTGAGCGACGGACCGTCGCGTCCTCGCCGACCTCCGTGCTGACGAGCGTCGTGTCGGGGCCGATGATCGCTCCGCTCGCGACCGTGCTCGCCCGCAGGACGTGGGTGTTCGGCAGGATCGTGACGTCGGGCGAGAGGGTCACGTCGTCGTCGATCCAGGTGGTCGCGGGATCCTGGATCGTCACGCCTTCTCGCTGCCAGCGGCGCACGATGCGGTCGTTCAGGGTGCGCGCGGCCTCCGCGAGCTGGACACGGTCGTTGATGCCGAAGGTCGCGGCCGTGTCGGCGGCGATCGAGACGGCGACCTTCTCGCCCGCGGCGCGGAGCAGGCCGATCACCGCGGTGAGGTACATCTCGCCCTGCGCGTTGTCGGTGGTGACCTTCGCGAGCTCGGCACGGAGCAGACCCGCGCGGAACACGTACACGCCAGCGTTGATCTCGCGCGTGGCCTTCTCGGCGTCGTCCGCATCCTTCTGCTCCACGATGCGGGCGACGTCTCCCGACGCGTCGCGGATGATGCGGCCGTACCCGTTCGGGTCGTCGACGAGCGCGCTCAGCACGGTCGCCGCGGCCGCGGCGGCGCGATGCCCGTCGACGAGGGCCTGCAGCGTCTCGGCCTCCAGCAGCGGCACGTCGCCGGAGAGCACCAGCACGTCGCCGTCGAAGCCCTCCGGCAGCGCGTCCAGCGCCACCTGCACGGCACGGCCGGTGCCGGGGACCTCGTCCTGATCGACGATGACCGCCTCAGGATGCTCGGCGGCGAGGGCCGCGACCACCTGGTCGCGCTCGTGGCGCACCACGACCTCGACCGTGTCGGCGCCCAACTGCGCGGCGGTCGCCAGCACGTGCCCGACGAGGGTGCGGCCGCCGATCGGGTGCAGCACCTTGGGCAGGCGGGACTTCATGCGCGTGCCCTGGCCTGCGGCGAGGACGACGATGGCGAGTGTGTTCTCCGTCATGCTCCGCCGCCAGGATTCGAACCTGGACCCCACAGCTCCAAAGGCTGGGGTGCTGCCGTTACACCACGGCGGACCGCGCCCGCCCTGTGCGGCGGTCGCGCCTCAAGTCTGCCATGCGCGGCCTGTGTGATCGGGCCGGAACAGACGCGCAACCTCCCCGCAACACCGGCCGGGCAGGGTGGCGGCATGACGATCCTGATCGACCGCGTCTCCGTCTCGACCCCCGAGCTCGAGGCGTTCCTCGCCGCGCACCTGCGGGACATGGAGCCGACGGCGCCGCCCGAGAGCCGGCACGCCCTCGACATGACGAGCCTGCTCGCGCCCGGTGTGCGGCTCTTCGCCGCGACGGCGGACGGCGCGCTCGCGGGAACGGGAGCGCTGGCCGCCCTGCAGCCGGGTCATGAGGAGCTCAAGTCGATGCGGACCGCGCCGGCGATGCGCGGCAGGGGCGTGGCGTCCGCGATCCTCGCCGCGCTCCTCGACGATGCCCGCTCCCGCGGCGTCGAGCGGATCTCTCTGGAGACCGGCGCCGCGGACTGGTTCTGGCCCGCGCACCGGCTGTACGCCAAGGCCGGCTTCGACGAGTGCGAGCCGTTCGGGTCCTACGCCGACGATCCGCACAGTCTGTTCCTCACCATGCGGCTGACGGACTGAGTCGCGCCTGTCGCACGCACCTGCGCCCTCCGATGCGCCCGCGATAATGAACGGATGAGCATCGGAGCGGATCATGCCGGCGACGAGGTCGACCGGATCGTCGCCGCGTGGAACACGCAGCGGCCGGACCTCGACTTCTCGCCCCTCGAGGTGCTCTCCCGCGTGGACCGGCTCTCCCGGCTGCTCGACCGCGCCCGCCGGGATGTGTTCCGCCGCAGCGACCTCGAGCCGTGGGAGTGGGACGTGCTGTCAGCCCTGCGCCGCGCGGGCGACCCGTTCCAGCTCAGCCCGAAGCAGTTGCTGCTGCAGACCCTCGTCTCCAGCGGCACCATGACCAACCGCATCGACCGGCTCGTGGGACGCAGGCTCGTGCGCCGTGAAGCGGATCCCGGAGACGGCCGCAGCGTGCAGGTGACCCTCACCGACGACGGCAGGGTGCGCGTGGACGCCGCGATCACGCGCCTCGTCGACGCCGAGGCGACCCTGCTCTCCGCGCTGTCCCGCAGCGACCGCGAGCGCCTCGCCGCGCTGCTGCGCAAGCTCAGCCTGAGCTTCGGCGCCTGAGTCCCGGCGCCCGAGCTTCGGCGCCCGAGCCGGGGAGGCCGCGTCACCCCGCGGAATCGACCAGGACGACGACCTTCCCGGTGACGCGACCCGTCTCGACGCGCTCCTCCGCGGCGGCGAGATCGTCGAACCCGTACTCGGAATCGAGGTGCACCGTGATCCGGCCCGCGTCCGCCAGGGCGGCGACGCCCGCGAGCTGCGCGCCGTCAGCCGCCACCAGGATCCGTTGCACGGGCTCCGCTCCCCAGCCGCGCAGCTCCTCCTCCTGCGCCGCGGAGAACCCGGTGATCGTGATCACCGCGGTCCCCTCGGCGACGGCGCCCCGTGGCGGAAGCGTGTCCGAGACCGTGACGATGACGGCGTCCACGGGGCCGATCGCGGCGAGCGCGTCGTCGTCGCGGTAGTCGATCACCTCGTCCGCGCCCCAGCCCGCGACGAGCGCCTGCTTCGCCGCGCCGGCGGTCGCGAGCACATGCGCACCGCGCGCCGCGGCGAGCTGCACGGCGAGATGCCCCACGCCACCTGCACCGCCGAGGACGAGGACGCGTGCGGCGCCGTCCTCGCGGATACCTGCGGCGTCCAGCGCCTGCCATGCGGTCAGCGCGGCGAGCGGCGCCGCGCCGGCCTGGGCGGCGCTCCACGCCCGCGGGGCCGCCGCCAGATCGTCCGCGGGGACGGCGACGAGCTCCGCGAGCGTGTGCGCCGCCTCGGGGAATCGGGCGAGGGCGAACACGTCGTCGCCCTGCGCCCAGCCCTTCACCCCGGTACCCACCTCGACGATGGTTCCCGCGACATCCCAGCCCGGACGATCCGCATACCGGATCGGGCCGAAGTCGTGGCCGGCGGCGCGGATCTTGACGTCCACGGGGTTGAGACCGACCGCCGCGACCCGGATCAGGACCTCGCCCGGTCCCGCCGCGGGGGCGTCGAGGTCCTCGAACGAGATGACCGTCGCGGCCGCGCCGGCCCCGGTGTAGCACGCTGCACGCATGTTCGTCCTCCCGCCCGCCGTCAGACCTGTGCCGGAGTCCACTCGGAGACGCTGCTCAGGCGCGCGATCTCCTCGGCGGACAGCTCCAGGCGTGCGCCGGCGAGCAGGTCCGGCACCTGATCCGCGGTGCGGGCGCTGGCGATCGGGGCTACGACGGCCGACTGCGCCCGCAGCCAGGCGAGCGCGGTCGCCGTGATCGAGGCGCCGTGCGCGTCGCCGACCTCTTCGAGGGCATCGATGATCCGCAGCCCGTGCTCGGTCGCGTACTTCGCCGCACCCGCGGCGCGCGGCGACGTCTGGTCCGTCGCATCGGTCGAGCGATACTTGCCCGTGAGGAATCCGCTCGCGAGGGCGTAGTACGGGACGAGTCCCAGTGCGAACTCGGTCGCGAGCGGGACGATCGTCTCCTCCACTTCGTTGCGGTGCACCAGGTTGTAGTGCGGCTGGACGGCCACGGGCTGGGCGACGCCGGTGGATCGTGCGATCTCGATCCACTCGCGAATGCGGTCGGCGGAGTAGTTGGACACGGCGATGTTGCGGACCAGCCCGTCCGCGACGAGCTGTCCGAAGGCCGCGACGGTCTCCTCGAGCGGCGCCTCCGCGTCATCGAAGTGCGCGTAGTACAGGTCGATCGCGTCCACCCCGAGCCGCTCGAGCGACGCCTCGGCCGCGCGCCGCACGTTCGCGGCCGACAGACCCCGGAACTGCGGGTGCTGGCTCACCTTCGTCGCGACCACGAGTCCTTGGGGGCGCCGCGAGGCGAGCCACTCGCCGATGATCGTCTCGCTCTCGCCGCCGCTGTTCCCCGGCACCCAGGCGCTGTACGCATCCGCCGTGTCGATGAAGTCTCCCGCTCCCGCGACGAACGCGTCGAGCACCGCGAAGGAGGCCTCGCGGTCGGCGGTCCAGCCGAACACGTTGCCCCCGAGCGAGAGCGGGAAGACGGACAGGTCACTGGATCCGATGCGAGTCATACCGGGGGCAACCCGGCGACCCCCGACGCTGTTCCCGGGCGACGACAGATGACGCGGGCGCGCCAATGCGGCCGACCCGGCCGACCCGGCCGGCCCGGCCGATCGTGGCGTCCCGCCGCCCGAACTAGGCTGGTGCGAATGGGCATGCCCTCTCCCCTTCCCGTGCGCGACGGCGTCGGCGCGACGCGCCTGCGCGTGCCCGTCGAGGGACCCTGGCCGACCGTGGGCGCGTTCATGGCGGAGCGCTTCTTCCATCTCGATCCGAAGCTCCTGCTGGACCGCTTCGACCGCGGCGAGATCGTGGCGATCGACGGCACCCCTCTCGCACGCGAGACCCCGCTCGGCGTGCACGACTTCGTCTGGTACTACCGGGAGCCGCCGGTCGAGAGGCAGATCCCGTTCGATGTCGAGATCCTGCACCAGGACGCCGATCTCATCGTGGTCGACAAACCGCATTTCCTCCCGACGACCCCCGGTGGCAAGTACCTGCAGAACTCGGCGCTGGTGCGGCTGCGCAATGCGCTCGACATCCCCGAGCTCACGCCCATCCACCGCCTCGACCGCGCGACGGCGGGCCTGCTGATGTTCTCTACGCGGCCCGTCACGCGCGGCGCATACCAGCTGCTGTTCGAGAAGCGCCGGGTCGAGAAGGTCTACGAGGCCGTCTCGCTGCTGCCGGAGGGCTGGGATCCGCGGACGCCAGCGCTCGGCGGATCCGCGCTCCCGCTCGTGCACCGCAACCACATCGAGAAGCTGCGCGGGCAGGTCTGCGTGCAGGTGGATCCGGCGCGCGAGCCGAATGCGGAGACGCTCGTCGAGCTCCTCGGATTCGACGACCGCGTGCTGCACACCCTGCTGCGCCCGCACAGCGGACGCATGCACCAGTTGCGCGTGCACCTCGCAGAGCTCGGTGCCGGGATCCTCAACGACGCGTTCTACCCCGAGCTCCTGCCCGAGGCGCCGGACGACTTCGCCCGTCCGCTGCAGCTGCTCGCCCGCGAGCTGCGTTTCACGGATCCGCTGACCGGCGCCCCCCGCGAGTTCCGCACCCGCCGGTTGCTGCAAGAGGCGCCCGCCCGGCAGTGACGGCCCGGGCGGCAGCCTCGGCGCCGGCCTCCCCGTCCCTCCACCTCCGTTTTGGGGCGCGATCCTGCCGTTTGGGGCGCACCCCGCCCGGAAATCCGGGGAGGCCGCGCCCCAAAACGACAGAACCCGCCCCGAACCGGTGCCCGGCCGCGCAGACCGGGGGATGATCGTCCTATGCGGATCGAGATCCTGACCATCGACGGCTGCCCGAACGGGTCCGCCGCGGAGCGCGCCGTGCGCCATGCTCTCTCCGAGCTGGGACTCGAGACGGAGCCCGCGGTCCGGGTGATCCGCACCCCCGCCGAGGCCGCCGCGACCGCCTTCGCCGGTTCGCCGACCGTGCTCGTCGACGGCGTGGACGCCGTGCCGGGATC
The DNA here is from genome assembly GCF_000956505.1 of Microbacterium azadirachtae. Lineage (GTDB taxonomy): Bacteria > Actinomycetota > Actinomycetes > Actinomycetales > Microbacteriaceae > Microbacterium > Microbacterium azadirachtae_A. Next base: position 14,100 of record NZ_JYIX01000026.1, read on the forward strand.
CGCGCCGATCCAGGATCTGGCCTGCCGGGTGTACCGGACGGCGGACGGTCCCTCAGGTCACCCGTCCGCCGAGATGCTCGTTCCGGCTCTGCGCGCCGCGCTCGGATCCTGACCCGCGCACCCCCGTCCACCTCCGGTTCGGGGCGCGATCACGCGTTTTGGGGCGCGCCCTGACGAGAAAGCCGAGTGTGACGCGCCCCAAAACGGTGGAACGCGCCCCAAAACGGGACAGTGCCCACCCCGACCCGGGACAGAACACGCCCCAGAACCGGGACAGAACACGCCCCAGAACCGGGACAGAACACGCCCCAGACGCGACCCCAGCGCGAACCAGAGCCGACCGGCTCAGCGCCGCATGATGCGGCGGGCGAGCCAGGTGCCGAGGGTCTGCACGAGGTGCACGAACACGACGATCAGGATGATCGCGGCCCACATCACGACCGGCTCGAACTGGCGGAAGCCGTAGACCTGGGCGAACGCGCCCAGACCGCCGCCGCCGACCAGCCCCGCCATCGCGGTCATGTCGATGAGCGCAACGACCACGAAGGTGTAGCCGAGGATCAGCGGCCCTAGCGCCTCTGGCATCGCGACCGTGAGGAGGATCCGCCAGGGTCCGGCGCCCATCGACCGCGCGGCCTCGATCACGCCGGGCGAGACCGAGACGAGGTGCTGCTCGACGATGCGGCCGATCGCGAACGACGCGGCGACGCCGATCGCGAAGGCGCCCGCGTTGATGCCGATGCCCGTGCCGATCACGATCCGGGTGAACGGCTGCAGCACGGCGATGAAGATCACGAACGGGATCGGCCGGAAGAAGTTCACCAGGAACGAGATGAGGATGCTCACCGGACGGTTCGGCAGCAGACCGCCGGGACGCGTGACGTACAGGCCGATGCCGATGATCGTGCCGATCACGCCCGCCATCGCGAGCGCGAACGTGGTCATGTACAGCGTCTCGAGCGCGGCCTGCAAGAAATCAGGGAGCAGTTCGATCAGGCGATCCATCAGCGCACCTCGCCTTCCGCCCGAGCCGTCCCTGCGGGCGCGTCGGATCCGATCTCGGTCACGGTCGCGTGCTCCCGGATCTTCCGGAGCGCGGCGTCGATCGCCGCATCCGCACCGCGGATCGCGAGCGTGAGATGGCCGAACGCGCGGCCGCGGATGTCGTTGATCCCGCCGTAGACGAGCTCGAACGCGAGACCGGCCTCGGCGAGGTCCAGGAACACCTGGGCCTGCGAGGAGTCGCCGTCGCGGAAGGAGAACGTGACGAGCCGGCCCTCGTGGCGCGCGCCCAGCGACGCCTGCTCCGCGGGACTGGGGATGCCCTTGATGACGGTGCCGACGAAGCGCTGCGACGCCGGGTTCCTGGGGTTCGAGAACACCTCGAAGACCTCGCCCTGCTCGACGACGCGCCCGCCCTCCATCACGGCCACCTTGGTGGCGAGGGTCTGGATCACGTCCATCTCGTGCGTGATCACGACGATCGTCACGCCCTGCTCCCGGTTCACCCTGGCCAGCAGCTCGAGCACCTCGTGCGTCGTCTGCGGGTCGAGGGCGCTGGTCGCCTCGTCGGCGAGCAGGATGGCGGGCCGAGTGGCCAGGGCGCGCGCGATGCCGACGCGCTGCTTCTGGCCCCCGGAGAGCTGCTCGGGGAAGGCCTTGGCCTTGTCGGAGAGCCCGACGAACGCGAGCAGCTCCGTCACCCGCGCCTCGATATCAGCCTTCGCCCAGCCCGCGAGCGTGAGCGGGTAGGCGATGTTCGCCCTGACCGTCTTCGCGGAGAACAGGTTGAACTGCTGGAAGATCATGCCGATCCCGCTGCGCACACGACGCAGCTCGCGCTCGGTGAGCGTCGTGAGGTCGACGCCGTCCACGATCAGGCGCCCGCTCGTCGTCGGCTCCAGCGCGTTGATCAGCCGCACCAGGGTGGACTTTCCGGCCCCGGAGTATCCGATGATCCCGAAGACGTCGCCCTGGGCGATGTCGAGGGACACGTCGTCGACGGCGATCACGGGCGCGCTGTCCCGCGCGGTCGGCGGATAGGTCTTGGTCACGCCCTGCAGGCTCACGATCGGCATGGGTTCTCCGGTTCGGTTCTGCGTCACGGGGTTCTCGCGACGCGGAGCCGGGCGACGCGGTTCCGCATCGCCCGGCTCTGTCGTGCACGGCGGGGCTCGATCCCCCGCCGCCGGCCCGAGGGCCTCAGTTCTTGTGCGCCTTGACGTCCGACTCGACGGTCGCCTGCACCTTCTGCAGGTCGGCGGCGGAGAGGACCGTCGGGATCCCGATGTCGCCCGAGGCCTTCTTGAGACCCGCCTGCACGGCCGGATCCTTCTGGAAGATCTCGACGAGCTTCAGGTACGTGGGGTTGTCCTTGTCCTTCGCCCGTGCGGCGAAGATGTTGACGTAGGGCTGCGCGGTCGCATCCTTCGCGTCGTCCTGCGTGAGCGCGTCGGCGAACGTGAGCCCTGCGTCCTTGACGAAGTCGTTGTTGATGATCGCGGCGTCGACGTCCGGCAGCGAGGTCGGGATGAGTGCGGCCTCGAGCGGGGTGACCTTGACCTTGGAGGCCGCGGTGTCGACGTCGGCGACGTCGGACAGGGCGGTGCCTCCGGACTTCAGCTTCACGAGACCCGCCGACTGCAGCACGAGCAGGGCGCGCGCCTGGTTCGAGGCGTCGTCGGGGACCGCGACCGTCCCGCCGGACGGGATCTCCTTCACGCTCTTGTGCTTCTTCGAGTACAGGCCGAGCGGGTAGATCGCGGTGGATCCGATCGCCTGCAGGTCCTTGCCGGACTTCACGTTGTACTGCGCGAGGTAGACGATGTGCTGGAACTCGTTGAGGTCGAGCTCACCCTCGGCGAGCGCAGGGTTCGGCTGCTCGTAGGAGCCGAAGTCCACCAGCTCGACGGTGATGCCCTCCTTCTTGGCGGCCTCGACGAAGGCGGGCCACTGCGGGTCGCTCTTGCCGACGACGCCGACCTTGACGGTCTTGCCGGACTCGGAGGTCGGGTCGGATCCGGCGCCCGATGCGGACGAGCAGCCGACGAGGGAGACGACGAGCGCGGCGGCCGCGGTGGCGGCGGCGAGCGCGGTGGTGAGGGTGCGGGACATGGCTGTGAGTTCCTCTCTTGGGGGGACTCGACCACGCTACGAGGGGCTCCGAGCGCCCTCCGAATCGACCCGTCACACGGCGTCACAGCTCCGCGCCGGCACCCGTCTTCACGAACTCGGGCTCGGCCTCCGAGGCGGGGGCCGGCACGGCCGCACCTCGGCCGCGAGCCCGACGGACGAGCCGGGCTGCGAGATCGATCAGCACGCCGACCACGATCGACAGCGCGATGCCGACCAGCGCCGCGAGCAAGGGCGAATGCCCGAGCCAGGCGGATGCGACGGACGCGATCACCGCGCTGAGCGCGACCCAGCAGACGGCCGCGACGAGCGACAGCGGCAGGAATCTGCGATACGGCAGCCTGGTCGCCCCCGCCGTCATGTTGACCGCGACCCGCCCGACCGGGATGTACCGCGCCACCAGCAGGTACACGGCAGGGCGGGAGGCCAGGCGCTCGCCGGCCCACTCGAACGCGGAGCGCACGCGGGGGCGGCGCATCCAGGCCCACCGTTCTGTGCCCACGCGACGGCCGATCGCGTACGCCGCGCTGTCGCCGGCCGCCGCTCCCACTCCGGCGGCGATGAGGACCAGGATCGCGGTGGGGGTCGCCTCAGGCCCCGTCGCGAAGGCCAGCGACAGGGCGCCGACGACCACCGTCTCACTCGGCACGGGTGGGAAGAATCCGTCCAGGAAGCAGAACAGCAGGATCAGGAGCGGCGCCCACGGGGTGAGGAGGAAGGAGCTCAGGAGGTCGGCCATGACCTCACGGTAGGTCGCGGCAGGATCCGGTCGCGTCCCTCTGCAGAGTGATCCTCGCCGCCCGTCGTACTACGGGAGTAGGACGGGCGGCACGCGGAGCGTCGCGGTCAGTCGAAGTCCTCGAGTCCCTGCAGGCGGAGCTGCTCGAGGTCGAGCCGCGCGGAGATCCGCCGCACGACGAGGTCGTCGACCGTCCCGGAGCGGCGCAGGCCCAGCAGCACCTCGCGCTTGCGGTCCAGCAGCCCGAGCTTGAGGCGCGTGAACTCCTCATGGCGCACCAGCGGCGAGCGCTGCAGGAGGTCCACGTCCTCCGAGGTCGCGATCATCTGGAGCGTCGCGCCCTCGATGAGGGTGCGGCGCGGAGCGGATCCGCCCGCCGTGCCCTGCTCGTCGGCGGCGATCGGCTCGCCGCCGATGCCGTCGGATCCGATGCCGTCGGATCCGATGCCGCCGGACGGAATCCCATCGGATCCGGAGGCGTCCTGCTCCGGCTCGGTCCCGGCCGCGAGCGGGTCGGGCTGTCCGAGCATCTCGTCGAGCGCCTTGACCTCGGCGTCCACGAGCGCCTGCTCGCGGGCGAGGGTGCGCGCGTTGGCGTACTCGAGCATCTGATAGCCCTCGAACCGGATCCGGTCGCGCACGTCGTCGCTGACCTCGAACCGCACCGCGAGGTCGTCGAGCGCCGAGAGCGCCGCCCCCGAGATCGTGCGCTCGGCGAGCTCGTACTCCTCGACCTCGCCCTGGTCGGCCGGGATCCGTGCCCAGCGCACGATCGCCGGCAGCAGCGTGCCCTGCACGAGCAGGCTCAGCAGGATGACGCCGGCCGTCACGAACACGATCTCGTCGCGGCCGTCCAGCGCTCCCCCGGCGACGGCACCCGCGGGCACCGACAGTGCGATCGCGAGCGACACCGCGCCGCGCATGCCCGCGAACGTGCTCAATACGCGCGAGCGCGCCCTGACGCCGCGGGGCGGGCGGGGACCTGTGCGCTGGTAGAACGGCACGCTGAGCAGCTGGAACAGGTAGCGCACGATGAGGAGCGCGACCCAGACCGCGAGCGTGACGAGCACGAGGCGCCCGATCGCGCCGGCCGAGATCTGGTGCACGACGTACTGCACCTCGAGCCCGATCAGCACGAAGAGCGCGCCGTTGAGCAGGAACACCCCGAACGGCCAGGCGGACTCGGCCTGCCGGCGGGACTGCGCCGTCGTCACGGTCGGCGATACGTACGCGATGATCACGCCCGCGACGACGACGGCGAGCACGCCAGAGGCGGTGATGAGCTCGGCGAGCAGGAACGCGACGAACGGGACCAGGAGCAGGGCAGTGTTGATCACGATGGTCGAGGAGACCGCACGCAGCAGCAGGAACGCGAGGGCCGCGACGGCCACACCGGCCGCGATGCCGCCGAGGTACGAGACGATCACCGACCAGGTGACGCTCAGCGGCGTGATGTGCCCGCCGACCGCGAGCGAGATCCCGATCGCGTACAGCACGAGCGCCGTGCCGTCGTTGGTGAGGCTCTCGGCCTTGAGCTTCATGAACATGCGCCGCGGCAGCAGCCGGCCGAGGGCGGCGACCGCGGTCGCGTCGGGCGGCGCGACCGCCGCGCCGAGGATCAGCGCGGTCTCCCACGGCAGCCCGAAGAGCAGCCCGATGCCGGCGACGGCGAACGCGGAGACCACGACGAGCAGCGTGCTCATGGGCAGGATGTAGCGGAAGTCGCGGCGGATCGCCCGCAGCGACGTGGTCAGGCTCTCCCAGAACAGCATGACCGGCAGGAACAGCAGCAGCACCGTCTCCGGCGGCAGCTGGATCTCCCGGAGGGCCGGCACGAATCCCAGCGCGAGGCCGATGATCACGAGCACCAGCGGCAGCGCAAGCCGGAGCCGCGGTGCGAGCAGGGCGCCCGTGAGGATCGTGAGCCCCAGCAGGACGGTGACTTCGAGACCTTCCATGCGCGGTCTCCTCTCGTCTCGCATACGGACCGCGAGTGCCATCCGCCCACAGCACAGCATCGCGTAGGACCACGGTATTCCCGCGTGGGACTCCGTCGCCATCGATGTCGGCACATCCGCCGGACGGAGAATCGCTTTGCGGGACCCCGTGCAATAATCCCAGCCACGATGGGGACGACATGATCAGGGAACCGCGCAGCGCGTTCGTGGGGCGAGGACGAGAGCTCGACGCACTCTCCGCGCTGCTCCGCGACACGCGCCTCGTCACGCTCACCGGTGTCGGCGGCGCCGGCAAGACGCGCCTGGCGATCCGGGCGGCGAACGCCCACGCCGACGCGACCGGCGATCCCGTCTGGTTCGTCGCTCTCGACGGCGTCCAGGATCCGCGGCGGCTCCCGCTCGCGGTGGCCCGTGCGCTCCCGCTGGGCGAGCAGTCCGTCCGGGATCCCCGCGAGTTCGTCATCGAGGTGCTCGGCGAGACCCCTGCCCTGCTCGTGCTGGACAACTGCGAGCATCTGGTCGACGCCGTGGCCGCGATGGCCGACGAGCTGCTCGACGCGGTGCCGGCGCTGAGGATCGTGGCGACGAGCAGGCGGCGCCTGGAGCTGGACGGCGAGAGCGTCTTCGCGGTGCCGCCGCTCGAGGTGGAGGCCGCGGCGGGGGACGTCTCGGAGGCCGTCGCGCTGCTGACCGCGCGCGCCCGCGCGGCGGATTCCTCCTTCGTGCTGCACCCGGAGGAGGCCCCGATCGCGGTGGAGATCTGCCGCACCCTCGACGGTCTTCCCCTCGCGATCGAACTCGCGGCGAGCAGACTGCGCACGCTCTCCCCCGCCGATCTCGCCGCCCGTCTGTCGTCGCGCTTCACCGTGCTGCGCGGAACCTCCCGCTCCGCGTCCGCCCGCCAGCGCACGCTGCGCGCGGTCGTCGACTGGAGCCACGACCTCTGCTCCCCGTCGCAGCGCGCGCTGTGGGCGGCGGTGAGCACGTTCGCCGGCCCGTTCGACCTCGCCGCCGCCGCGGCGGTGGCAGGCGAACCGGAGGAGACCATCCTCGATCTGCTCGACGAACTGGTGGCGCAGTCCCTCGTGGAGGCGGATCGCGACGCCGGCAGGTTCCGCCTGCTGGAGACGATCCGCGGCTATGGGCGGGAGCTCGCCGAGGACTCCGGAGCGAGGCCGGCACTCGTCCGCCGCCATCTCGCGCACTACGCCCGCGTGGCCGCCGACGCGAACCGGCACTGGTACGGACCGCGGCAGGCCGAGACGATCGCGGGGCTCCGCGCGGATCGGGCGGAGCTGCAGGCGGCGCTGCGCGCGGCGGCCGCGCTCGACACCGCGGCCGCGCTCGGCCTGTTCGCCGATCTCCGCTACCACTGGGGCGTCGGCGGGTACCTGCTCGAGGGGCGCGGATGGGCGTCCCGGCTGCTCCCGCTGGCCGATGCGACGCCCGACCTGCGCGTGCCGGCCCTGCTCACGGCGACCTGGCTGTGTCTGCTGCAAGGGGATCTCGACGAGGCGCGGATCCGTCTCGATGAGGCGGCGGTCCTGTCGGCGGACCTGCCTGCGGCGCTCCGCACACGAACCGAGATCGAGCGTCATCGCTGGAACGGCACGCTCGCCCTCTTCTCGGGCGATGCGGCGCACGCCCGCGAGGAGTTCGTGCACTCGATCCGTCTCGCCGTCGACGCCGGCCTTCCGGAGGAGTCGTTGTTCGCGCAGTTCCAGCTGACGACCGCGATGAGCCACCTCGGCCTGCCGGACGCGTCGCTTCCCGCCGCGGCCGCGGAGCGCTATGCGGACGCGACCGGAGAGCGCTGGATGCGTTCGCTCGCCCTCTGGGCGCGAGCACTGGCCTCGTTCACCGAGCGAGCACTCGACGACGCCGAGAGCATCGCGCAGGAGGCGCTGGCCGTCGACACCGGGATCGACGACCCGGCGGGAGACTGCCTCGTGCTGGAACTGCTGGCGTGGATCGCCGCCGCGCGCTCGCGCGCCGAACGCTCGGCCGTGCTGCTGGGCGCCGCTCGGAGCCGGTGGCGGCGGATCGGATCCGGCATCGAGGTGCACGGCCCGCAGATGACAGCCCATCACGACCGCTGCGTCGAGATCGTGCGCTCGCGACTCGGGCGCCGGGCCGCCGAGCGCCTCGCCGCCCTCGGCGAGCGCCTCTCGCCGGCGGAGGCGGCATCCTTCCACGAGGACCGCGCACCGCGGACCCCGGCCCTGAGCGACCGCGAGCGCGAGGTCGCCGCCGGCGTCCACGCCGGGCTGAGCAACCGCGGGATCGCCGAACGCCTGGTGCTCTCGGTGCGCACGGTCGACACGCACGTGCAGCGCATCTTCGCGAAGCTCGGGGTCTCCTCCCGCGCGCAGATCGCGGCGTGGTACGAGGCGGACACGGCCGGGTCGAATCGGTAATCCTACGGATACCGCCCTGCAGAACGCTCCCGCAGACTGACCCGGACGACGCCGCTGCCCTGTGCTCCGCCGCTCCGCGGCCGGGCCTGCATCCCGTCGTCGACCCGCATCTCGACGAGGAGAGGACTGATCATGACGATCGCAGAAGAGGCGCCCGTCGCCGCGCCCCCGGCCTTCCCGCCAGGACGGCTGTTCATCGGAGGATCATGGCGCGAGGCGTCCGACGGCGGTCGGATGGACGTCCTCGCCCCGGCGACCGGACGGAAGCTCACGGATGTCGCCCGCGCGACGACGCAGGACGTGGACGACGCGGTCGCCGCGGCCCGCGCCGCCTTCGACTCCGGCGTGTGGTCCGGACTCTCCAGCCGTGAGCGGGCCCGCATCCTGCAGCGCGCGCACGACCTGCTGCGCGAGCGCACGGAGGAGCTCGCCCAGGCGGAGAGCGCGAACGCCGGCAAGCCGATCACGTTCGCGCGGATCGTCGACGTCAACAACGCCGCGGAGCTGTACGAGTACTACGCAGCGCTGGGGCACCACCTCGACGGCGAGGTCAGGGAGATCGCCGCGCACGCGCACGCCTACGTGAAGAAGGAGCCCTACGGCGTGGTCGCAGCGATCACGCCCTTCAACTTCCCGCTGATCCTGTCCAGCTCCAAGATCGCGCCCGCGCTGATCGCCGGCAACACGATCGTGCACAAGCCCGCGAGCGACACCCCGCTGAGCGCCCTGATCGTGGCCGACGTGCTGCAGCAGGCCGGCGTGCCGGACGGCGTCTTCAACGTCGTCACCGGCCCCGGCTCGGCGCTCGGCGATCACCTGGTCGGGCACCCAGGGGTGGACAAGGTCGCCTTCACCGGCTCGACCGAGGTCGGAGCCCGCGCGGCGGCACTCGCCGGGAAGTCCCTCACGTCGTTCACCGCCGAGCTCGGCGGCAATGCCGCCAACATCCTGTTCGCCGACGCCGATCTGGACACCGCGATCGGAACGGTCATCTCCGCCTTCGTGTTCAACAGCGGCCAGTTCTGCATGGCCGGGCCCCGCCTGCTGGTGGAGCGGCCCGTCTACGAGGTCGTGCTCGGCATCCTCGCCGACGCGGTTCCGCAGGTCCCGTTCGGGGACATCTCCGATCCGGCCACGGTGATCGGCCCCGTCGCGAGCCGAGGCCAGCTGGAGAAGGTCGCCGGCATCGTCGACCGCGCGCGGTCCGCGGGCGCACGCGTGGTCACGGGCGGCGAGAGGGTCGACCTCGACGGCGGCTTCTACTACGCGCCCACGGTGCTCGCCGACCTCGACCCGGCCGCCGAGGCGGTCGTCGAGGAGATCTTCGGTCCGGTGCTGACAGTGCAGCCCTTCGACACCGAGGACGAGGCCATCGCGCTCGCCAACGACACGAGGTACGGGCTGGCCAGCGGCATCCAGACCTCGGATCTCGCACGGGCGCACCGGGTCGCCGCGCGCCTGCACGCCGGCATCACCTGGGTGAACGGCTGGGCGATCCTCGATCCCGCGATCCCGTTCGGCGGCGTCAAGGCCTCGGGGTGGGGCCGGGAAGGTGGTCCGGAGGCGATGGCGTCGTATCAGCGGTCGCACGCGATCGTGATCGGCCTCGGGCCGGAGGACCGGCGGTGACCGCGGGGCGCGCCGCCGTTCTGGAGGCGGGAGCGTTCACGGTCTCCGACGTCGACTACGGCGACCCCGGCCGGGACGAGGTGCTCGTGCGGCTGGTCGCGAGCGGCCTGTGCCACACCGACCTCGCGGTCCTCGCCGGGGGGATCCCGTTCCCGGCCCCCGGAATCATCGGACACGAGGGTGCGGGCGTCGTCGAGCGCGTCGGGCCGGGGGTGACGGAGGTCGCACCGGGCGACAAGGTCCTGCTCAGCTTCACGTCCTGCGGCGATTGCGCCGCCTGCACGGCGGATCACCCGGCGTACTGCGAGACCTGGCTGCCGCGGAACCTGCTCGGCGCCCTGCGCCAGGACGACGCCGGAACGATCACCCGCGATGGGCAGCCCCTCGCCGGCCACTTCTTCGGCCAGTCCTCGTTCGGCACCTTCGCGATCGCCGACCGCCGCTCGCTCGTGAGGGTCGCGCCGGACGCGGACCTCACCGCCCTCGCCCCGCTCGGCTGCGGCGTGCTCACCGGCTTCGGCTCGATCTGGAACGTGCTCGACCCGGGCCCGGAGGACATCGTCGCCGTCTACGGGGCGGGCGCGGTGGGCCTGTCCGGGGTGATCGCGGCGTCTCTGCGCTCCCCCGCACGGCTCATCGCGATCGACCTCGTCGCGGAACGGCTGGATCTCGCCAGGGAGCTCGGCGCGACCGACGTGATCGACGCAGGGGCCGAGGACGTCGCCACGCGCCTCGCGGAGATCACAGGGGGCCGCGGCGTCGATCTGAGCTTCGACACGACGGGGAGTCCCGGCGTCGCCAGGGCCGCGCTCGACGCCGCGGCGATCCGCGGCACGGTGCTGGTGTGCGGTGCGCCGCCGCCTGGCACCGAGATCGCCGTCGACATCCAGGGGATGCTCACGGGCAAGGTGCTGCGCGGCGTCACGATGGGCGATGCCAGTCCGCAGCAGCTGATCCCGCAGCTCGTCGCGCTGCACGCCGAAGGCCGGCTTCCGCTGGAGCGGCTGGAACGGGCCTACGAGCTCGACGAGATCGCACGCGCCGTCGAGGACATGCACCACGGCCGCACGGTCAAACCGGTGATCGTGTTCTGAGGGATACGGCGCCGAGCAGCGGTCGAGAGGTCAGCGCGCCACGTCAGCGAGAGGGGGGTGCGCACCACCCGCCGCAGCGGGAGGCGCGCTGTCGCTCGTCGACTGGAGCACCAGGTGCGCGCGCTCGTGCCCGCTCCGCAGGCACTCCTGCACGGTCCACCCGCGCAGGAGGCCTGCGAGGTAGCCGCCCGCGAACGCGTCACCGGCGCCGACCGGCTCGACCACCTCGGTCGGGATCGCGGGCACGAAGATCGGGCCGTCTGCGGAGAACTCGGTGGCGCCGACGTCGCCGTCCTTGACGATCAGCCGTGCCGGCGCGGGGAGGTGGGCGCGCACGTCCTCCGCGGTCCGGCAGCCCCAGAGCGTCTCCGCCTCGTCGCGCCCCACGAAGACGATGTCCGCGCGGTTCGCCAGATCGCGGAGGATCGGGGCGGCATCGGCGACCGGCCACAGCCCCTGACGGTGGTTCACATCGAAGCTGAGGAGCGCGCTGCTCGCGGCGACGCGATCGAACACCGCATCGATCATCGCGGCGCAGTCGTCCGAGAGCGCGGGGGTGATCCCCGAGACGTGCACGATCGCTGACTGCTCGATCGGGATCAGCGCGATCGACGCGGGGGTCATCCGCGACGCGGCGGATCCGGCACGGTAGTAGCTGACGCCGCGCCCCGGATCCTTGAAGAAGACTCCGGTGGGCGCGGTCTCATCGAACGACACCCAGCGGGTGTCGATGCCCTGCGACTCGATCTCGCGGCGCACCCGGCGCCCGAGCACGTCGTCTCCGAGCGCGCTCACCCAGGCGGCCGCGCCGCCGAGCGCCGCCACATGCCCCGCCACGTTGGATTCGGCGCCGCCGACGCGGAGCCGGATGCTCTCCGCATCGAGGAGGGACTCCGCCCGGCTCGGCGTCACCATCGCCATGGTCTCGCCGATCGCGATCAGCGCGGGAACGTCTGCAGTTGCCATTCCGGCATTCTCTCCCACCGGACGCCACTGACGCAACACGCGTTGCATTAGGCGCAACGCTCTCGGCGGTCAGCCCAACTGCTCGGTGAGTTCGAACCAGCGCAGCTCGAGCTCCTCGACCTCGGCCTCCCGCGCGGAGATCTCCTTCATCTTCTCGCCGAGACCCGCGTAGTCGGACTGATCGTGGTCGGCGAGGGCGTGCTTGGCGCGGTCGATCTGCTCGGCGAGCTTCTGCATGCGGCGCTCCAGGGCGGTCAGCTCCTTCTCCGCGGTGCGGCGATCGGCGCCGCTCAGGGCGGGCTCGGCGGCCTGCGCGGACGTGGAGGCGGAGGCGGAGGCGGATCCCGCCGCAGGCGCCTTCTGGTGCGTCTGCTCGAGCGCCCGCAGACGCAGGTACTCGTCCACCCCGCCCGGCAGATGCCTGAGCCGCCGGTCCAGGATCGCGTACTGCTGGTCCGTCACGCGCTCCAGGAAGTAGCGGTCGTGGCTCACCACCAGCAGCGTGCCGGGCCAGGAGTCGAGGAGATCCTCGATCGCCGCGAGCATGTCGGTGTCCATGTCGTTCGTGGGCTCATCGAGGATCATCACGTTGGGCTGATCCAGCAGCACGAGCAGCAGCTGCAGCCGGCGCTGCTGGCCGCCCGAGAGGTCCTTGACGGGCGTGGAGAGCTGCGCCGAGGAGAAGCCGAGCCTCTCCAGCAGCTGTCCCGGCGTCAGTTCGGCCGCCTTGGATCCGGTGCCGAACGTGTAGGTCGTGCGCAGCCGACCGATCACGATGCGCACCGGCTCGTCCCAGACGTCCTGCAGTTCGTCCAGGCGCTGCGTGAGCGTGCGCACCTGCACGGTCTTGCCGTGCTTTACCCGGCCGCTCGTCGGCGCCAGCGTGCCCGCCACGAGGCCGAGCAGGGTCGACTTGCCCGCGCCGTTGACGCCGAGGATGCCGGTGCGCTCCCCCGGCGCGATCCGCCACTCGACATCGCGCAGCACTTCCCGCTCCGGGGTGGACGCGGAGGCGGGGAAGGTGACGCCGGCGTCGATGAGATCGACGACGTCCTTGCCGAGCCGCGAGACGGCGAGCGACTGCAGCCCGATGCGGTCGCGGATCTCTGGCACATCGGAGATGAGCTCGTTCGCCGCGTCGATGCGGAACTTCGGCTTCGATGTGCGCGCGGGGGCGCCGCGGCGCAGCCAGGCGAGCTCCTTGCGCGCGAGGTTCTGCCGCTTCGCCTCGGTCGCCGCCGACATCCGGTCGCGCTCGACGCGCTGCAGGATGTACGCCGCGTAACCGCCCTCGAAGGGCTCGACGATCCGGTCGTGCACCTCCCAGGTCTCGGTGCACACCTCGTCCAGGAACCAGCGATCGTGCGTCACGACCATGAGCGCGCCCTGGTTCGCCGACCAGCGCCTCTTCAGGTGCTCGGCGAGCCAGCCGATCGCCTCCACATCGAGGTGGTTGGTGGGCTCGTCGAGCGCGACGATGTCCCAGTCCCCCACGAGCAGCTTCGCCAGCGAGACGCGGCGGCGCTGGCCGCCGGAGAGGTCGGCGACGGAGGCGTTCCAGTCCAGGTCGCTCACGAGGCCGTCGATCACGTCGCGGACCTTCGGGTCCCCCGCCCACTCGTGCTCCGGGGTGTCGCCGACGATGGCCCCGCCGACGGTGAGGGCGTCATCGAGCACGTCCGCCTGGTCGAGCACTCCGATCGTGGTGCCGCCGCGCACGGTCACGCGCCCGGTGTCGGGCTCCAGGCGTCCGGCGAGCATCGCGAGCAGGCTGGACTTGCCGTCGCCGTTGCGGCCGACGATCCCGATCCGGTCCCCCTCTTCGATGCCGAGGGTGACGGAATCGAAGACGATCCGGGTGGGGAACTCGAGATGGAGGCCTTCGGCCCCGAGGAGATGTGCCATGTCGGATCCAGGGTAGTCGGGCCGCCAGGGATCCCGCCGAGCCCGGAGGGCGCCCGCCGGCTCAGGCCAGGCGCAGGTGCACGATGTCGCCGGCGGCGATGCGGTGCTCGGATCCGTCCGCGGTGACGATCAGGCAGCCGTCCTGACCGAGCCCCGTCGCCTCGCCGACCAGATCGGCACCGCCGGGCAGCATCACGCGCACCGTCCGGCCGAGCGTGACGCAGCGGGCCGCGACGGCGTCGTGCAGACCACTCGCGACGGCCGAGCCGTGCTCCGAGAGCGCTTCGATCCACCCGTCCAGCCGGGCCAGGTAGCCGGCGACGAGCAGATCGAGATCGGCCTCCACGCCCTCGACGGCGAACGAGGTCGCGGTCTCGACCGGGAGCTGCCCGGCCGCCATCGCGGTGTTGACGCCTGAGCCGACGATCACGACATCGGATCCGGTGGCCTCGGCGAGGATGCCGCAGATCTTGCGGTCGCCCACCAGCACGTCGTTCGGCCACTTCACGCCCACGGCGCGCCCTGGCAGCTGAACGGCGATCGCATCGGCCATCGCGAGGCCCGCCGCGAGCGGGATCCAGCCGCGCTCGGCGACGGGGACCCGCGGCACGCGCAGCAGCACCGACAGGGCCAGCGCGGATCCGGCCGGCGCCGTCCACACGCGGTCGAGGCGGCCACGGCCCGCGACCTGATCCTCGGTGAGGATCGCGGACAGGTGCGGCCAGCCGGCCTCGTCGTCCGCGAGCGCCCGCAGATCGGCGTTCGTGGAACCGGTCGAGGCGACGATCTCGAGGCGCGCGGCGGCCGCGGTGCTGTGCGGGAAGCTCATCCGGTCACCCTATCCGCGGGGCCCGCAGCGCACGCGGGCGCCCGGCGACGACCAGAGGGTCCGCACAGAGGATCCCGCTCGGGTGTTGTGCCTCTCATCCAACGGACCCCCGGGCCCCGGCGCTAATGTGGAAAGCGTGACGGACACCCCTGACCTCTACACGACCGCCGGCAAGATCGCCGACCTCCGCGCCCGCTACGACGAGGCCGTCGTCGCGGCCGAGGCGAAGGCCAAGGAGAAGCAGCACGCCAAGGGCAAGATGACGGCCCGCGAGCGCATCGAGCTGCTGGTGGACCCCGGCAGCTTCGTCGAGTTCGACGAGTACGTGCGGCACCGCACGACCGCGTTCGGCATGGACAAGAACCGGCCGTACGGCGACTCGGTCGTCACCGGCGTCGGCACCATCAACGGTCGCACCATCGCGGTCTACTCGCAGGACTTCACGACCTTCGGCGGCTCGCTCGGAGAGGTCTCCGGCGACAAGATCATCAAGATCATGGAGTTCGCGCTGCGCAGCGGCGTGCCCATCATCGGCATCCTCGACTCGGGCGGAGCCCGCATCCAGGAGGGCGTGCTCGCGCTCAGCAAGTACGGCGAGATCTTCCGGACGAACACCCGCTCCTCCGGCGTCATCCCGCAGATCTCCATCATCATGGGCCCGGCTGCGGGCGGCGCCGTGTACGGCCCCGCGCTGACCGACTTCGTGATCATGGTCGACAAGACCAGCCAGATGTTCGTCACCGGCCCCGACGTCATCAAGACCGTCACCGGCGAGGACGTCGGGATGGAGGAGCTCGGCGGTGCGTACACGCACAACACCCGCTCCGGCGTCGCGCACTACCTCGCCGAGGACGAGGACGACGCGATCGACTACGCGCGCACCCTCCTCGGCTTCCTGCCGGACAACAACATGGCGGAGCTGCCGTCGTACTCCAACGACTTCGAGTTCGAGACGACCGATGCGGATCGCACGCTCAACACGCTGATCCCCGACTCCGCGAACCAGCCCTACGACATCCACACCGTCATCGAGCGGGTCGTCGACGACGGCGAGTTCCTCGAGGTGCAGCCGCTGTTCGCCCCGAACATCGTGATCGGCTTCGGCCGCGTCGAGGGACGCTCGGTCGGCATCATCGCCAACCAGCCCTCGCAGATGGCGGGCACGCTCAACATCGAGGCCGGCGAGAAGGCCAGCCGCTTCGTGCGCTTCTGCGATGCCTTCTCCATCCCGATCGTCACGCTCGTCGACGTGCCGGGCTACCTGCCGGGCACCGACCAGGAGTGGACCGGCGTGATCCGCCGCGGCGCCAAGCTCATCTACGCCTACGCCGAGGCCACCGTGCCCCTCGTGACCGTGATCCTGCGCAAGGCCTACGGCGGCGCCTACATCGTGATGGGCTCCAAGCAGCTCGGGGCGGACGTGAACCTCGCCTGGCCCACGGCCGAGATCGCCGTCATGGGCGGCCAGGGCGCGGTGAACATCCTCTACCGCGGGGAGATCAAGCGCGCGGAGGAGGCCGGCGAGGATGTCGCCGCCGTCCGCACCCGCCTCGCCAACGAGTACACCTACAACGTGACCAGCCCGTTCCTGGCCGCCGAGCGCGGCGAGATCGACGGCGTCATCGAGCCGGCGAACACGCGGGTCTCGATCGCGAAGGCGCTGCGGGCGCTGCGCGGCAAGCGCGCAGAGCTGCCCCCGAAGAAGCACGGGAACATCCCGCTGTGAGCGCGGAGGACGACGGGGCGGTCGAGATCCAGGTGCTGCGCGGCTCCGCCACCGAGGAGGAGCTCGCGGCGC
Source organism: Microbacterium azadirachtae (assembly GCF_000956505.1). Taxonomy (GTDB): domain Bacteria; phylum Actinomycetota; class Actinomycetes; order Actinomycetales; family Microbacteriaceae; genus Microbacterium; species Microbacterium azadirachtae_A. Next base: position 30,567 of record NZ_JYIX01000026.1, read on the forward strand.
TCATCGCCGTGCTCTCCGAGGCCTTCGTGGCCGAGGAGGCGGATGCCGTGGCCGCCGAGAAGCCGGTGTCGGCCTGGGGCCGCACTCAGCGTGGCCTCAGGGCCCCGCTGCGACGGGACATCCCCTGGGGCCGCTTCTCCGGCTGACCGCGCCCCCTGCGCAGGAGACCGGGCTTCTGGGGCCTCCGACGGGATTTTCACCTCCGTCTGGATTTGTCCCCCAAAATACCTACAGACATCCCTCTTGCAACCCGGAAGACTCTTTCTTGCAACGCTTCGCGTTCGACCGGATCTCTGCCACAGGGTAGGTAGACGATCTCCGGTCTCCGCGGGCAGTTTTCGGGTAACTGTTCCGCACCTGGCGAGGGGTGGGCGGCTTCGCCGCCCCTCGCCCTTTCTTCCTCCACGGAGGAATCGGGATTCCTGCTCCACAGCGGAATCGGGCTTCCTGCTCGCAGGCTGCGGCTTGCCGATCAGCGCGAGCGCGGGATCTCGCGCCACAGCTCGACGGAGTCCTCGTCCGAGGACTCCCCCGCCGCAGAGCGTCCGACCACGGTGACCGCGATCCGCGCGTCCCTCGGGGCGCGGATGATGAGCCGCGCGGAGGACGAGTCCGCGAGCACGTCCGCCAGCTCCTCGCGGATCACGCCCTTGGTCTGCTCGTCGAGGCCCTCCAGCCCGCCGTCGTCGAACACGGTCACGGTGGCGCCCCTCGCGCGCGCCGTCTCGATCGCCGCGCGGGCGCGCTCGTTGAGCAGCTCTCCGCCGCGGATCTCATCGCGGAGCCGTCCCTCGGACAGATGCGCCTCCTGCCGCTCCTCGACGGACAGGTCGCCCCGGGTCGCGATGACCCTGGCGAGGATCGGACCCGCGACCGCGAGCGCGTACTGGACGCGTTCGCGGCGCTCGCGCTGACGCACGATCTGGGTCGCCTGCCAGGCCGACGCCGCCTGCTGGATCCCCGCGAGGCGATCGGTGTCGCGCACGGCGCGCCGCCAGAAGGCGACCAGCAGCTGGGCGATCACCATCCACACCGTGGATCCGACGAGCCCGAGACCGAGCGAGTCGAGGATGCCGATCCACAGCGTCGACGCGATCGTGAGCAGGAGCAGCACCAGCCATCCGGCGAGCGGGCGGCGGCGCACGATGCAGACCACGCCGATCAAGCCCACGGAGCCGATGTACCAGGTGGCGTAGGGAGCACGCAGCGCGGCCGGATCCAGGCCGAGGTTGCTCAGTTGCGGGATCGCGAGTGCGGACGCGAGCGCCAGGGCGGCGGCCCAGCGCGGCATCTTCACCGCGCGAGCGGCGCCGACGACGGCGATCACGGCGAACGAGACGAGGTAGATCAGGACCGCGAGCAGCACGAGCAGCGGACGCGGCGGCGGCGAGGTCCACCACAGCGCTCGCGCGGCGAAGTAGCAGGCGAACACGAGCGCGAGCCCGGTCGCGACGATGCGGACGGTGAGCCTCATGTCCGCGACCAGCCCAGCGTGACGACCGTGCCGCGACGGTCGGAGTCGATCGTCGCGCTGCCGCCGACCGCCGTCATCCTGGCGAGGATCGAGGCGCGGATCCCGAGCCGGTCGGCACCGACCTGAGAGGGGTCGAATCCGCTGCCGGTGTCGCTGACCTTGACGGTGAGCCCCGTGTCGCCGTGCCCCTCGACCACCACAGCGAGACCGCGCGCGGAGGCGTGCGCGACCGCGTTGCCGATCGCCTGCCGTGCGGCGAGCGCCATCGCGCGGGCGACCCGGTCGGGGACGGCGCCGTGGCCGAACTGCTCGACCTCGATCGTGAGCCCCAGCTGCGTCACGGCATGGCGCAGGTCCTCGGCGAGCAGCTCGACCTCCACCGGCTCGTCGCTGCCCTCCTGTGCGGGGGCCTCGGCGTTCGCGAGACGGGTCAGGGCCTCCCTCGCCATGTCCATCGCGAGGGCGCGCTCGCGGTCGGTGCCCGCGCGCTCGGCCGCGATCAGCGCGGCCAGCACGCTGTCGTGCATGAGCGCCGCCACGGCGACGCGCTCGTGCTCGACCGCCTCGGCGGAGGCGGCCTCGGTGTAGAGCGCGACCGCGCGCCCCCTGGCGTCGTCGACACCGTTCGCGACCGAACGGAACATCCAGCCCAGGGCGACCAGCACGAGCCCGAGGATCAGCGTGAAGGACACGTCGAACGCCGTGACGATCCAGAAGTCCGGTCCGAAGTCGCCCTGCATGAGTCGCACGGTCCCGTAGATGAAAGGGCCGACGAGTGCCCACGCGACCTGCACGCCGAGCGGGAACGCGACGACCGCCGCGACGCCGGCCACGTTGACGAGGAAGAAGATCCACGGCTGCTCCGTCGGCACCACGTCCTTGTGGTTTGCCACGAACGGCCACAGCAGCAGGTCGATGAGATACGCGACGAAGAAGATCCCCGCCGTCAGGCGCACCCCGCGCCCGAGCGTGCAGCACACGAGCATCGCGAGCCACGGCACGAACACCACCGCCATCATCGTGAGGTGCGACGCATCGACGACCTGCAGCGTCACGAGCGCGGTGACCAGCGCCTGGGCCCCCAGCGCGAGCGCGCCGACCCCGACGACGATCGCGATGATGCGCTCCATCCGCCGTCCGGCGAAGCGCTCCAGTTCCTGGCCGACCTCGCCGGGCGTGGGGATCTTCTCCCACGCCTCTCTGAGGCCCTGATCCGCCGACACGCGTCAGCCCCTCGGCCGCGGCGTCGGGATGGCGCTCACCGCGGCCGTTGCGCCACGGTGCCCGCTCGGTTCAGGAGACACCCTGCGGATCCTCCTGCGCCGTCTCCACGATGCCGTCCTCCATCGCGCGCCGCAGCAGGTCGACCTTGGTGGGGGCAGGGCGCCCGACCTCGACGTACTTGACCCTGATCCGGGTGATGTTCTCCTTGGCCGTCGAATAGGCCACGCCGAGCCGCTCCGCCACGACCTTGAGCGGCAGGCCCGTCGCGTAGAGGCGGAGCACCTCGCGCTCGCGGGTGGACAGCTGCGCGTCCGCGAAAGCCGTGTCGCCGTCGACCGCGTTCGCCCACTCCACATTGTTCAGGGCCTCGCCCCGCGCGACCGTGCGCACGGCGGCGATCACGTCGTCCAGCGGCGACGACTTGCTGATGACCCCCGCGGCCCCTGCAGCGAGCGCCTCGCGCACCGAGACCGGCCGGTCGGCGACACTGTGGATGACCACGCTGGAGCCGTCGAGGACGAGCCGGGTGACGTTCTCCGTCACGGTCGTGCCGTCGCCCAGGGTGAGATCGAGCACCACGACGTCGGCGGGAGCATTGCCCGCGCGGCTTCGTGCATCGAGGTACTCGGCCACACCGGCGCCCGCGAAGACGACGTCGAAGGACGCCCGCTCGAGCGCGGCGGCGAGTCCCAGGCGAACGGACTCGTGGTCGTCGATCAGGGCTACGCTGCTCACGGTCTCACCCTATCCCGTGGCCCGGCGGGTCCACGCTCCCGTATCCGCCCGAGACGGCCCTCCGTTCAGCGCGTGAGGAGCGCCACCGTCTCCAGGTGGTGGGAGTGCGGGAACAGGTCGAAGGCGCGGAGTGCGCGCGGCTCGTATCCCAGGCCCCGGAACGTGGCGAGGTCCCGGGCGAGGGCGACCGGGTCGCAGGCCACGTAGGCGATCGCGGCCGGATCCAGCGCGGCGACGTCCTCGACGACGGCCCGTCCGGCGCCGGAACGGGGCGGGTCCAGGATCACGGCGCCGCCGGCGACACCCTCGGTCGCCGCATCGTCGGCGCGCAGGAAGCGGTCCACGCGCGCGGTGACCGCCTGAACGCCCAGATCGCGCAGGTTCGCGGCCGCATGCCGGGTGGCGCGAGGGGCGGATTCGACGGTGGTGATCCGCCGCGCGCCGAGCCGCGCCAGAGTGGCCGAGAACAGGCCGACGCCGCCGTACAGGTCGAGGTGCATCGCGTCCGGGTCGATCTGCCCGTCGAGCAGCTCGGCGACGGCCCCGTCGAGGAGTCCCGCGGCGGCCGGGTGGATCTGCCAGAAGCCGTCGGCGTCGAGCGTGAAGGAGCGCTCGCCGACGCGCTCGACGATGGTCTCCGGTGCGGGGCGCCGCGGCCCGCGACGCCGGGCGCCGTGCGCGACGCGCTCCGCCTCGGTGCGGAGCACGCGGCGCACCTCGCCGTCGGAGGGCTCGACGAGCTCGATCCGGCCTTCCGGCAGCCCGCGCAGCTCGCGCGCGGCGGCGTCGATCGCGGGGCGGGCGAGCACGTGCTCGGCGACCGGCACCACGCGGTGGCTGCGCGCGGCGAAGGGGCCGATCCGCCCCTCTCCGTCCACGTGCAGGGTGACCCGGGTGCGCCAGTTCTCATCGGTTCCCGTGGCCTCGACCTCTGGAGCGTCGATCCCTCCCCCGGCGAAGCGGTCCAGGGCCTCCTGCAGCACCCGGCGCTTGAGCACGCGCTGGTGCGCGATCTCGATGTGCCCGAGGTCCGCGCCGCCCGGCCGCTGCTCCGGTGCGCGCGACACGTCCGCCTCCGGCCACACGTGCGGGCGCCGGTGCTCCGACGCGTCGAGCACCTCGACGGTCTCGGCCCGCCAGAACGAGCGCGTGTCGGCGCCGTCGCCCCCTGAGCCTGCCGAAGGGTCGGTCAACCGCGCCCTGACGCGCTCACCGGGGAGCGCATCCGAGACGAACACCACGCGCCCCTCATGCCGGGCGATGAAGACGCCGCCGTGCGCGATGGCGGTCACGTCGAGGTCGAGAAGGGCGCCCTCGGACGCGTGGGAATCTGTCACCCCTCGATCATCCCAGACGTCGGCGCCCGCCCGCCGCCGGATCCGGATCCGCGGTCGCCGCACCGCTAGCGTGGTCCCATGCGCGTGTGCCTCGCCTCCACCTCACCCGCCCGGCTCGCTCTGCTGCGGCAGAGCGGCATCGAACCGCTGTGCCTGAGTCCCGATGTGGACGAGGACGCGGTCGCCGCCGCAGAAGCCGACCGCCTCGGCAGGGCGCTCGCGCCGGAGGAGGTCGTGCTGCTGCTCGGACGCGCGAAGGCCGCCGACGTCGCCGCGCGGATCCATGACGCGCATCCGGACTTCGAGGGGATCGTGATCGGCGGCGACTCGATGTTCGAGCTCGACGGCGAGGTGCACGGCAAGCCGCACACTCCGGAGCGCGCGCTCGCGCGCTGGCACGCCATGCGCGGCAGGACCGGCGTGCTGCACTCCGGGCACAGCGTCATCCTGGTGCGTCCTGGCGAGCCCGCCGCCGAGACGCATGCCGTCGCGGAAGCGGCCGTGACGTTCGCCGCCGACATCGATGACGCCGAGCTCGAGCGGTACGTCGCCACCGGGGAGCCCCTGCTCGTGGCGGGCGCCTTCACCGTGGACAGCCTGGGCGGCGCCTTCATCGAGCGGGTCGACGGCGATCCCTCCACGGTCGTCGGCATGTCGCTGTCCACTCTCCGGCACCTCGCCGGACGGCTCGGGATCCGCTGGACCGACCTGTGGAACGCGGTGCCGCCGTCCTCCTGAGCCGGCTCCGGGAGGACCCGGCTCGTAGGATCCGGGACGTGATCCGCGCCGATTCTTGTGGAGAGTCGTCAAAAATATCGGCGGCGCTGTCGATAGGCTGACATTCATGCCTGACATCGCCAAGGTGCTCGTCGCCAACCGCGGCGAGATCGCCGTCCGCATCATCCGCGCCGCGCGCGACTCCGGTCTCTCCTCCGTCGCCGTCTACGCGGACCAGGACCGTGACGCCATGCACACGCGCCTGGCCGACGAGGCCTACGCCCTCGACGGATCCACGAGCGCCGAGACCTACCTGCAGATCGACAAGATCCTGTCGGTGGCCCGCCGTGCCGGGGCCGACGCCGTTCACCCCGGCTACGGCTTCCTCGCCGAGAACGCCGCCTTCGCCCGTGCCGTGATCGGCGCCGGCATGGTGTGGATCGGCCCGTCCCCCGAGGCCATCGAGGCGCTGGGCGACAAGGTCACCGCGCGCCACGTCGCCGAGAAGGTGGGCGCACCGCTCGCCCCCGGCACCCCCGGCCCGGTCGAGACGGCCGCCGAGGTGGTCGCATTCGCCGAGAAGGTGGGTCTGCCCATCGCGATCAAGGCCGCCTACGGCGGCGGCGGACGCGGCCTCAAGGTCGCACGCGAGCTCGACGAGGTCGCCGAGATGTTCGAGTCCGCCACCCGCGAGGCCGTCGCCGCCTTCGGCCGCGGCGAGTGCTTCGTGGAGAAGTACCTCGACAAGCCGCGCCACGTCGAGACCCAGTGCCTCGCCGACGCCGAGGGCAACGTCGTCGTCATCTCGACGCGCGACTGCTCGCTGCAGCGCCGCCACCAGAAGCTCGTCGAGGAGGCGCCCGCGCCGTTCCTCACCGAGGAGCAGAACGACCTGCTGTACTCGGCGTCCAAGGCCATCCTCAAGGAGGTCGGCTACGTCGGCGCCGGAACCTGCGAGTTCCTCATCGGCGCCGACGGCACGGTGTCCTTCCTCGAGGTGAACACCCGCCTGCAGGTCGAGCACCCCGTCTCCGAGGAGGTCACCGGGATCGACCTCGTCCGCGAGCAGTTCCGCATCGCGGCCGGAGGCACCATCGACTACGAGGACCCCGCCCCGCAGGGCCACTCGATCGAGTTCCGCATCAACGGCGAGGACCCGGGCAGGGGCTTCCTGCCGCAGCCCGGACCGATCCACGTCTTCAAGACCTTCGGCGGACCCGGCCTGCGCCTGGACTCCGGTGTGACCGCAGGCGATGTCGTCTCCGGCGCGTTCGATTCCCTCCTCGCGAAGATCATCGTGACCGGCAAGGACCGCGCAGAGGCGCTCGAGCGCTCGCGTCGTGCGCTCGACGAGTTCGAGGTCTCCGGCCTGCCGACCGTGCTGCCGTTCCACCGCAAGGTCGTGAACGACCCCGCCTTCACCGCCGAGGACGGCCGCTTCGGCGTCTACACGCGCTGGATCGAGACCGAGTTCGTCAACGACATCCCCGCGTGGGACGGCGAGCTGGAGGCCGCGGCCGAGCCCAAGGGCCGGCACACGGTCGTCGTCGAGGTCGCCGGCAAGCGCCTCGAGGTCAGCCTGCCCGACCGCGTCGCCGCCTCCGTCGTGGGCACGGGCGGGCGCCCCGCGGCGGTGCCGCCGTCGCGTCGCAGCCACGCCAAGACCGTGAACGCTGGCGCGTCCGGCGATGCGGTGAAGTCGCCGATGCAGGCGACGGTCGTCAAGGTCGCCGTCGAGGAGGGGCAGCAGGTCGTCAAGGGCGATCTCGTCGTCGTGCTCGAGGCGATGAAGATGGAGCAGCCGCTGCAGGCGCACAAGGACGGCGTCATCGGCAACATCAACGCCGATGCCGGCGCGACCGTGTCGGCAGGCCACCAGCTCCTCACGATCAGCTGACAGGATCCTCGGCCCGCGAAGGGCCCCAACGACGAAGAAGCGGCGCTCCCCTGAGGGGGCGCCGCTTCTTCGTGTCAGCGTCAGTTCGCGATGTAGACCTGGTGCATCGCGCGGGTCGCGTCGGTGATGCTGCTCGTGATCGACGGGTAGGCGGCGAACACGCGCGACACCTGGTCGACGTTGAGACGGCGCTCCACGGCGATCGCGAGCGGGTAGATCAGCTCCGAGGCGCGCGGGGCGACGATCACGGCGCCGATGACCGTGCCGGATCCCTTGCGCGCGATGATCTTGACGAAACCGTCGCGGATCCCCTGCATCTTGGCGCGCGGGTTGGCGGCGAGAGGCAGCTTGTAGGCGATGCCGTCGGCCACGCCGTCCTCGATGTCCTTCTCGGAGAAGCCGATCGTCGCGATCTCCGGGGCGGTGAAGATGTTCGCCGTGATCTTGAGCTTCTCGAGCGGGATCACGATGTCGCCGAGGGCATGGAACACGGCCGTCCGGCCCTGCATCGAGGCGACGGAGGCGAGCGGGAAGAAGTTCGTGCAGTCGCCGACCGCGTAGATGTTGGAGACCGAGGTCCGCGCGACCCTGTTGACGCGGATGTGGCCCGACGCGGTCAGCTCGACGCCGACATCCTCGAGGCCGATCCCCGCCGTGTTCGGGATGGATCCGACCGCCATCAGGCAGTGGCTGCCCTCGACCGTGCGCCCATCCGAGAGCGTCACGGTGACGCCGTCCCCGGTGCGCTCGACCTTGTCGGCGCGCGACTTCGACAGCACCTGCATCCCGCCGCGCTTGAAGACCTTCTCGAGCACGTGCGCCGCGTCCTGGTCCTCACCGGGGAGTACCTGGTCGCGGCTGGAGATCAGGGTGACCTTCGCGCCGAGGTTCATGTACGCCGAGGCGAACTCGGCGCCGGTGACGCCGGAGCCGACCACGATGAGGTGCTCGGGCAGCGTCTTCATGTCGTACAGCTGCGTCCAGGTGAGGATCCGCTCGCCGTCCGGCTTGGCAGAGTCCAGCTCGCGCGGGGACGCCCCCACGGCGACGATGAGGGTGTCGGCCTCGACGCGGTCGAACTCGGTGCCGTCCACGGAGGTGGCGACGACGATCGCGTTCGGGCCGTCCAGGCGACCGTGACCGGAGAGGATCGTCACACCCGCGTCGAGCAGCGTGGTGCGCATGTCCTCGGACTGCTGCCCGGCGAGCGCCATCAGGCGCTTGTTCACGGCGGCGAGGTTGATCGCGACCTGCGGCTTGAGCGGCTTGCCCTCCGCGCCCTTCGCATAGAACTGCACGCCGAGGTCGGTGGCCTCGCTGATCGCGACGGCCGCGTCCGCCGTGGCGATCAAGCTCTTGGAGGGCACCACATCGGTGAGCACGGCGGATCCGCCCACGCCGACCCGTTCGACGAGCGTCACCTCCGCCCCGAGCTGTGCTGCGGCGAGCGCCGCCTCGTAACCGCCGGGACCGCCACCGAGCACGGCGACACGCTGAGAGCGCTCGAACATCAAGGTCATGGGATCCATTCTTCCGCATCCGCCGCGCGGCCGGGATCAGCCGGTCCGCGACCGGGAAAGCGTTCCCTCCCCGTTCGCCGCGCGTTCGGCCACCGCGGCGCCATCGTGAGCGCGGGCGAGTGCGACTCCCGCTCTTCCGCGCCCTCCTCGCCCGCTCAGGGTGCGGGGCCGTATCCTCGATCTCATGGCTGACTGGAACCACCCCCTCGACGACCCGAGTGCCGACCCCTTCGCGATCGCTGCTGAGGCCGCCTCCGACATCCACCGGCTCACCGGCGTCGAGCGTCACGACATCGCCGTCACCCTCGGCTCCGGCTGGGGCAAGGCCGCGGAGCTCATCGGCGAGACCGTCGCGACCATCCCCGCCACCGAGGTCACCGGCTTCTCCAAGCCCGCGCTGGAGGGCCACGTCGGCACGCTCCGCAGCATCGTCACCCCTGGTGGGAAGAACGTGCTCGTGATCGGCGCGCGCACCCATTACTACGAGGGCCACGGCGTCCGCCGCGTCGTGCACAGCGTGCGCACCGCCGCCGCCACGGGCGCTGCGACCATGGTGCTCACCAACGGCGCCGGCGGCATCCGCGAGACCTGGAAGCCCGGGCAGCCGGTGCTGATCAGCGACCACCTCAACCTCACCGCGGATTCGCCGCTCGAGGGCGCGACCTTCATCGACCTCACCGACCTGTACAGCGCGCGGCTGCGCGATCTCGCCCGCACGATCGACCCGAGCCTCGACGAGGGCGTCTACACGCAGTTCCGCGGCCCGCACTACGAGACCCCGGCCGAAGTGCAGATGGCGAAGGCCATCGGCGGCCACATCGTCGGCATGTCCACCGCGCTCGAGGCGATCGCGGCGCGGCAGGCCGGCATGGAGATCCTCGGCTTCTCGCTCATCACGAACCTCGCCGCGGGGATCCAGAAGACCCCGCTCAGCCACGCCGAGGTGATCGAGGCCGGCCGGGAGGCGGAGCCCGTCATCTCGGATCTGCTCGCCCGTGTGATCGGGGCGCTGTGAGCGCGCAGGAGGCGACGCTGCTCACGCAGGCACGCGCCTGGCTGCGTCAGGATCCCGACCCGGAGACCCGGGACGAGCTCGCCGGTCTCATCACGAGCGCCGGATCCGGTGACGAGGCTGCCGCCGCCGACCTCGCCGACCGCTTCTCCACGCGCCTCGCCTTCGGCACCGCCGGGCTGCGCGGCGAGCTCGCCGCCGGCTCGAACCGGATGAACCGGGTGCTCGTGGCGCAGGCCGCCGCGGGCTTCGCCGCGTACCTGTCCGAGAAGGCGTCGGCAGGAACGCCGACCGTCGTGATCGGGTACGACGGGCGCAAGAACTCCCGCGTGTTCGCGAAGGACTCGGCCGAGATCTTCGCCGGCGCGGGACTGCGGGCGATCCTGCTGCCGCGGCTGCTGCCGACCCCGGTGCTCGCATTCGCCGTGCGGCACCTCGGCGCGGACGCCGGTGTGATGGTGACCGCGAGCCACAACCCGCCGAACGACAACGGCTACAAGGTGTACCTCGGCGGCGCGGACCAGGGCTCGCAGATCGTCGCGCCCGCCGACGCCGAGATCGCGGCGCACATCCAGCAGGTCGCCGATCGCGGGGACGCACGGGCGATCCCGCGCTCCGAGGCCTACGAGACCGCCGGCGAGGACATCGTCGAGGCGTACGTCGCCGCGACCGCCGCCGTGGCGCCGGCCCCGGTCGGCACCGCGGGGCTGCGCTGGGTCTACACCGCCCTGCACGGGGTGGGCTGGGAGACGTTCTCCCGCATCATCGGCGACGCCGGCTACCCCGCGCCGTGGACCGTGACCGAGCAGCGCGACCCCGATCCCACCTTCCGCACGGTCTCCTTCCCCAATCCGGAGGAGCCTGGCGCCATGGACCTCGCGTTCGCGAAGGCGCGCACGCTGGGCGCCGAGCTCGTGATCGCGAACGACCCCGATGCGGACCGGCTCGCGGTCGGCGTCCCCGACGAGACCGCAGAGGGGGGCTGGCGCCGGCTCACCGGCAACGAGGTCGGCCTGCTGCTCGGCTGGCGCGCCGCGCGCGCGGCCACGGCGGACGGTCCCGCCGCGCCGGGAACCTCGCTGGCGTGCTCGCTCGTGTCCTCCCCCGCACTCGGCGCGGTCGCCGCGCGGTACGGGCTGGACTTCCACGAGACCCTCACCGGCTTCAAGTGGATCTCCCGTGCTCCCGGCATCGCATTCGGCTACGAGGAGGCCCTGGGCTATCTGGTGAACCCGGAGACGGTGCGCGACAAGGACGGCATCTCCGCCGCGGTCGCCCTGCTCGGGCTCGCCGCCGAGGCGCGCGGACGCGATGCGACGCTCGTGGACCTGCTCGAGGAGGTCGCCGCCGAGGTGGGTCACTTCGCGAGCGGCCAGGTGTCGATCCGCGTCGACGACGTCGCCGTGATCGGCCGGATCATGGCCGCGCTGCGGCAGGATCCCCCCGCCGGCTTCGGCGAAACCGCGATCACGTCTGTCGAGGATCTGCTCACGGCCGCCGAGGGCGCGCCCGCCGGCGACGTGCTGCGCTACCGTCTCGCCGACGGCTCCCGGGTGATCGTGCGCCCGAGCGGCACCGAGCCCAAGCTCAAGGTGTACCTCGACGCGCGCGCGGACTCGGGCGAGGCGGCCCACGCCGCCGTGGCCGCGCTGGACGCCGCGATCCGCGAGCTGCTCGCCCGCCTCGGCTGAGCCGGGCCGCCCGACCTCAGGCCGCCGGGTCCCCCGATTTGGGGCGCGCTTCGACGTTTTGGGGCGCGTCCCACCGTGTTTTCCGGGCCAGACGCGCCCCGAACCGGAGAATCGCGCCCCAAACCGGTCGCCCTTGCCTCGGCTCGGGCGGACCTGGTCCCGGATCCGGCGGCACGTCGCGAGCGTTCCTCCACGGCCCTGACTCCGTTTGGGGCGTGTATCCCCGTTTTGGGGCGCGTTGCACACCGAAATCGGGGCACGGTGCGCCCCAAAACGGAGCCGCACGCCCCAAAACGATCCGACTCGCCCCACACCGGCCGACCACGCCCCTGGTTCAGGCGGGCCGGATGCCGAACGCAGCGAGACGCCGTCCCAGCACGGGGGCTGTCTCGAGGTGCCTCCAGCCCCACCGCGCGAGCCTGCGCTGCGTGGCGCCTCGGATCCAGTCCTCGCGCTGCTTCTCCTCGTCGAGTACGTCTGCGCCGCTTCGCCCCGCGAGCATCCCCGCATCGGCGTACTTGACCGCGCCGTCGAATTCCCCGAAGGCCAGCGCCGCGGGATCATCGAGCGCGAAGTCCACGAAGTACGAACCGTGGGGCCCTGGCACTTCGACCTGAAGCCGGATGCTCCGGAATCCGAGCTCGACGAGTCGGATCCGGCTGATGCTCTCTCCGGGAAGCTGCGCCCTGCCGTCGGCGAACGCCAGCACCCGGTCCGCACGGTGCCGCCCGTGCGCGAATCGGTGCGCGATGCCGTGGACGGCGTCGAGGAACGCTCCCGCCTCATCCTCGTCGTAGGATCCAGGCCCCGGCACGCAGCGCGCTCGCAGCGCCGCGTCCGCCACCACCACGGCGCTCTCGAAGCCCGCCGTGCGAACCACGTCCGCGACCGTGCGTTCGAGCGTCGTGCAACGCAGTCCGCGGATCTCGACGATCTCCTCCTCGGGCACGAATCCGCGATGCCGGATCGTCCCGACCGCGGATCCGGGACGCGCGTGCGACACCGTGAGATGCACGCGCGTGCGATCGGGGCGGAACAGCGGAAGCCCGTGCAGCGCGGCGGCGGTCTCGTGCGAGAACACGGCGTCGTCCGCGATCAGCCCGAGCGCATGCGCACGGGCGATGACCCGCCCTTCGGTCGACGCAGCGGCCCAGTCTTGCCGATGCGCGTAGACGCCGGGCCGGATCCGCTCCAGATCCCGGCCGTCGTCCGCCACACGGTCGCCCGTCTTCGTGCGGCGGATGCGTCCGAGCTCTGCGACGTGATGCACCGCGGGGATGAGGAGGGTCATCGCCCCATCCTGAGGCGCGGGTCCGCGTCTCCCCCGGGCGCGTGCGGAATGCGTGGAGAACTCGCCCACGACGCGATCTGTGCAGGGCTTCGCCGGGGTGGGCGTCCCCGTTTCGGGGCGCAGCCTCACGTTTTGGGGCGCGTTCGGCACGGATTTCCTGGCGTGGCGCGCCCCAAAACGTCAGAGCGCGCCCCAAAACCTCGGTGGGGAACCCCGAACCGGCGGCCGTGGCGGGAAGGGCTCCACGGCCCCGATACGCTCGGACCATGGATTTCGCGGCACCCGTCACCCTCGAGAACGACTTCGTGCGGCTGGAGCCGCTCGCCCTCGCCCACGCCGAAGACCTCGCCCTCGCGACCGCCGGGCTCGAGGACCGCTGGTACACGTCGGTGCCGTCCGCCGAGGGGGTGCCCGCGGAGATCGCGCGACGCCGTGCGCTGCATGATGCGGGCGCCATGAACCCGTTCGCGATCGTGCGACTCGACACCGGCCGCGCGGTCGGGATGACGACGTTCTGCGACATCGACCAGGCCAACCGCACCGTCGAGATCGGCTACACCTGGCTGTCGCCCGAGGTACACGGCACGGCCGTGAACCCGTCCGCCAAGCGCCTGCTGCTGGGACACGCCTTCGAACAGTGCGACGCGATCAGGGTGCAGTTCTGCACGCATTTCCACAACCGGCAGTCCCGCACCGCGATCGAGCGGCTCGGGGCGAAGCTGGACGGGATCCTGCGCAACGACCGCATCGGACCCGACGGCGCCTTCCGCGACACCGTGGTGTACTCGATCCTCCCCCACGAGTGGCCCGCGGTCCGCAACGGCCTCGACGCCAGGCTCGACAAGCGCCGCTGAACTCGGCCTGCCCCGTCCGCGAAGCCGCACTCGCCTGCGCTCTCAGCGGAAGGATAGGATCGGGGCACTGCGCGCGGAGACCCCGAGCCGCGCCCGGATGAGGAGAGCATGACGACGAAGTCATATGCCGTGATCGGCGCCGGCCCCTCCGGACTCGCTGTCATGCGCGCACTGCGGAAGGCGGGGATCGAGGCCACCGGTTACGAGGCCTCGCACGACGTCGGCGGACTGTGGGACATCACGAATCCGCGCAGCACGATGTACTCCTCCGCGCACCTGATCTCCTCGCGCACCACGACCGAGTTCACCGAGTTCCCGATGGACAGCGACGTCGACTACCCGGGTCACCGCGTGCTCAAGCGCTACTTCGACGACTACGCGGACGAGTTCGGGCTGCGCGAGCGCTTCCGATTCGGCACCAGGGTGGATCGTCTGGAGCGCGACGGCGAGCACGACGACAGCGGGTGGATCCTGCGTGCCACGGCGAACGGCGAAGACGGCGCGGACGCAACCATCACCGAGCGTCACGACGGCGTGATCCTCGCCAACGGCACGCTCGCCGAGCCGAACGTCCCGGCGTTCCCCGGAGAGTTCGCCGGCGAGATCATGCACACCAGCGCGTACAAGGATCCCGCGCAGCTCGCGGGCCGGCGCGTGCTCATCATCGGCGCCGGCAACTCCGGCTGCGACATCGCGGTGGACGCCGTGCACCACGCCGCGAGCGTGGACATGAGCGTGCGCCGCGGCTACTACTTCGTGCCGCGCTACCTTTTCGGCCGGCCGAGCGACACCCTCAACCAGGGCAGGCCGCTGCCCGCGCGGATCAAACAGGCGATCGACTCGCGCGTGCTGCGCGCGTTCACCGGCGACCCGGTGCGCTTCGGCTTCCCCAAGCCCGACTACCGCATCTACGAGTCGCACCCGATCGTGAACACCCTCGTACTGAACCACCTCGGTCAGGGCGATCTGCGGATCCGGGCCGACGTCGAGCGCTTCGACGGCTCCACGGTGCGCTTCCGCGACGGCACCTCGGGCGACTACGACCTCATCCTGCTCGCGACCGGCTACGCCCTGGACTACCCCTTCGTCGACCGGGAGCACCTGAACTGGACGGGCGCCTCACCGCGGCTGTTCCTTAACGTCTTCCCGCCGTCGTTCAACGGCCTGTACATGATGGGGATGATCGAGGCGAGCGGGATCGGCTGGCAGGGCCGCTACGAGCAGGCGGAGCTGATCGCCGCCTACCTCGCCGCCGAGAACGCGGATCCGGCCCGCGCCGCGCTCTTCCGCGACAGGGTGACGACGCGGTCATGGCCCGACCTCACCGGCGGGTACCGCTACCTGGGCCTCGCGCGCATGTCGTACTACGTCAACAAGGACGCCTACCGGCGCGCGGTGCGCACCGAGAAGGCGGCCCTCTCCGAGCGCACGGCACCGGCCGGAGCGGGGCGCGGGGGCGCATGAACGTCGACGACGTCGTGGTGCACTTCGCACCGGGCACGCTGACGATCCTCAACGTCGTCCTCGGGCTCATCATGCTCGGGATCGCGCTGGACACCTCGCCGAAGGACTTCCGGGTCGTGCTCACGCATCCCAAGCCCTTCGTCGTCGCGATCCTCGCGCAGCTGCTGGTGCTTCCGGCCGTCACCTTCGGCCTCACCATGATCCTGCCGGTGACGCCGTCCATGGCGCTCGGCATGATCCTGGTCGCGTGCTGCCCGCCCGGCAACATCTCCCAGGTCCTGACCCACCGCTCGGGCGGCAACACCGCGCTGTCCGTCTCCATGACGGCGGTCGGCAACCTGCTCTACATCGTCGCGATGCCGCTGAGCATCGCGTTCTGGGGATCCCTGCACCCCACGGCCAGGCACCTGCTGCACCGGGTCGCCGTGAACCCGTGGCAGATGCTGCTGGAGATCCTGCTGATCATCGGCCTGCCGTTCGCCCTCGGCCTGCTGCTGCGCGCCCGCCTGCCGCGCCTGGCGACGCGCGTGCAGCCGTTCGTGCGCTGGTTCGGCCTGATCGCCCTCGTGGGCTTCATCGTCGGAGCGCTCGCGGGCAACTGGGCCGTCTTCCTCGGCGTGATCGGATCCGTGCTGCTCGTGGTCGCGATCCACGATGCGGTCTCGCTCGCGATCGGATACGGCACCGCTGTCCTCGGCGGACTCGGCACCAGGGAGCGCAAGGCGATGACGTTCGAGGTCGGCATCCGCAACGCCGGCCTCGGGCTCGGCCTGGTGTTCACGTTCTTCGGCGGACTCGGCGGCATGGCGGTCGTCGCCGGCTGGTGGGGCGTGTGGGACATCGTCGCGGGGCTGTGTGTCGCTACGCTCTGGGGCATGCACACCACGCGCCGCACCGGTTCGCGCACCGGCGATGCCTCCCGCCGAGCCGTCAGGGCAGGAGATCGATGAGACGCGTCATGGTCACCGGCGGCGCCGGCTTCCTCGGCAGCAGGGTCACCGGTCTCCTGTCCGATCATCCCGGCGTCGACGTCGTCCTCTCCGGCGATCTCCGCGATTCGGAGGTGCCAGGCGTCGTCTCGGTCGAGGTGGACGTCACGGACCCGCGCGGACTGCCGGAGCTGCTGCGCCATCACCGCGTCGACACGGTCGTGCACCTGGCCGCGATCGTGAATCCGGGCCGCGACGTGCAGGGAGAGTTCCGCGTCGATGTGCAGGGCTCGTCCAACGTGCTGGCGGCCTGCGTGGAGGCCGGCGTGCGCCGCCTCGTCGTCTCCAGCTCCGGCGCCGCGTACGGCTACCACGCCGACAATCCGGACTGGATCGACGAGACGGATGCGCTCCGCGGCAACGACGAGTTCCCGTACTCGCGGCACAAGCGCATGGTCGAGGAGATGCTCGCCGCCGCGCGCACCACGCACCCGGCCCTGGAGCAGGTGATCTTCCGGATCGGCACGATCCTGGGCCCCACGGTGCGCAATCAGATCACGGCGCTGTGGGACGCGAAGCGGATCCTGCACATCGCCGGATCCGATTCCCCCTTCGTGTTCGTCTGGGTGGACGACGTCGCCGCGGCGATGGTGCGCGCCGCGCTGGGCGAGGGCCCCGCCGGGATCTACAACGTGGCGGGCGACGGGGCGCTGACCGTGCCGCAGATCGCCCGGCGGCTGCGCAAACCGCTGCTGACGATCCCCGCACCGCTGCTCGCGATCGCCCTCGCGATCGGCAGCGCCCTGCGCCTGACCGATCACGGACCCGAGAAGATCCGCTTCCTGCGCTACCGGCCCGTGCTGCGCAACGACCGGCTGAAGGAGGAGTTCGGCTACACGCCGCGGCTCACCTCGGCGGAGGCGTTCGAGGAGTACCTGCGCACGCACCCTGACGTCGTGCACGCCGGCTGACTGGCGAACCCCGACCGCGGAGCCTGCGCCGTCAGGGCTTCTGCAGCTCCTGGGCGAGCATCACCAGGATGCCGCTGGGTCCGCGGAGGTAGGTGAGCTTGTAGACGTCCTGATAGTTCGCGACGCCCCGCAGCGGGAAGCACCCGTGGCGGGCGGCGATCGCCAGGGACTCGTCGATGTCGTCGACGGCGAACGCGATCCGGTGCATGCCGATCTCGTTCGGGAGGGTCGGTGCCGTCTCGATCGCCTCGGGATGGATGTACTCGAACAGCTCCACGCGCCCGTGTCCGTCCGGCGTCTGCAGCACGGCGATCCGCGCGTGGTTGCCGTCCAGTCCGACGGCCGTGTCGGTCCACTCCCCCGAGACGGTGTCGCGGCCCAGCAGGGCGAGCCCCAGGTCGGTGAAGAAGGCGATGGTCGCCTCGAGGTCGTGGACGGCGATGCCGACGTTGTCCATGCGGATGGCCATGCCTCGCACTCTACGCCGCCCTCAGCGCGGGCCACCGCGTCAGTGCGTGCCGGCTTCCACCAGGATCACGCCGCCGACGATGACGGCGAGGCCGATCGCCGTCATGACCGAGATGCGGTCGCGGAACAGCACCCGCCCGAGGACGGCGGTGGCGGCGACGCCGAGCGCGGCCCAGACCGCGTACGCGATGCCGACCGGCATGCCCAGCGCCAGCACCGTCCCCAGCAGGACGTAGGAGGCGAGATAGCCGAGCACGATGGCGGGGATGTGGCGCCGGCGCCGGAAGCCCTCTGATGCGCGCAGGCTCAGCGTCGCGGTCACCTCGGAGACGATCGCTCCGAGCAGCAGCAGCCAGGTCATGACGCGCTCCCCGATCCGCCGCGGGCGTGCCGGGTGCCGAGCTCCGCGAGCAGGACGCCCGCGATGATGACGCCGAGACCGACGAGGGAGAGCGGGCTCAGCGCCTCCGCGAACAGCGCCGCGGCCGCGAGCGCCGTGAGCGCCACGCCGATCGCCGACCAGATGCCGTAGGCGACGCCCACCGGCATCCCGCGGGTGAGGACGAGCCCGAGCAGCCAGAACGACCCGCCGTACCCGAGCACGACCACGCACAGCCACCACCAGGATCCGCCCGTCGACACCGCGCGCAGACTCAGCGTGGCGCTGACCTCCAGCACGATCGCGAGCAGCAGGGGCGGCCAGGCGCTGGCCGGGCGCCGGACGCCGGCCTCGGCGTCCGGCGTGCCGCCCGCAGGGTCAGCCGAGGACATCGTCGAGCAGCGGATGCAGATGCCGTGAGCGCAGGGCCGCGGCAGCGGCCGTGGCGCCCGCCGCGAGGGCGTCGTCCACGGCGTCGCCCGCGAGCGTCGCGTCGAGCACTCCGGCGAAGAAGGCGTCTCCGGCGCCGTTGGTGTCGACGACCTCGACCGGTACCGCCGCCACGCGATGCAGCACGCGATCGCGGTCGACCGCGATCGCGCCCTCGGCGCCGAGCGTGCAGACAGCGAGCTGGGCGCCCGCATCGATGCGTGCGCGCAGGAACGCCTCGGGATCCGGCAGGCGGTCGGCGTTGCAGAAGAGGACGTCGGCCGCCTCGAGGAAGGGCCGGTGGAACGCCGCGGCGCCGTCGTAGTCGTGCAGGTCGACCCAGATCGGAGCTCCGGTCGCCTGCGCCTCCTCGATCGCGGCGAGCCCCTCGGCGGAGAGGTCGAGCACGATCGCGGCGGCGCCCGCGAGCGGGGGCTCGTCGCCGACGAACTCCTGCCACCGCGGCGCGAGCTCGGGCGACGACAGGAAGAGCGATACCCGCTCGCCGGCGCCCGTCATGAGGTTCAGATGACGCTCCGAGGAGGTGGCCTCGCGCAGCCCGAGCAGGGGCACTCCCGCGCGGCCGAGCGCGTCACGGATCCGCACTCCCGCCGGATCCGGGCCGACCCTCGCGCGCAGCGACACCGCGCGGCCGAGGCCTCGCAGGCTCAGCGCCTTGCCCGCGCTCGTGCCTCCGACGGTCTGCCAGTCCGCCTCGGCGAACTGCATGTGCGGCGTCGGTTCGGGCAGTCTGTCCAGCAGCACGATCGTGTTCCACGACACCGCGCCGACGATCGCGACGCGCCCCTCAGCGGGGGCTTCACTCATCGAAGCCCTCTGCGATGAGCTCGACGAGCTCCTCGCGCTCCTCGACGGGGAGGAAGGCGCCGGCGGCGGCATTGAACTGGAAGGACTCCAGGTCCTCCAGGTCGTAGCCGAAGGCGTCCACGAGCAGCGCCATCTCGCGGGTCAGCGAGGTCGCGCTCATCGTGCGGTTGTCGACGTTCACGGTCACCGCGAAGCCGAGCTGGTACAGCAGGTCGAACGGGTGGTCGCCGAACTCGGTGCCCCAGGCGGCGATCGCGCCGGTCTGCAGGTTCGACGACGGCGAGAGCTCGAGCGGGATCTCCCGGTCGCGCACCCAGCGCGCCAGATCGCCGAAGCGGACCTGCACCTCCTCGCCCTCCCGGTTGACGATCTCCAGATCCTCGGCGATGCGCACGCCGTGACCGAGGCGCAGTGCGCGGCCGTCGACCAGGGCGGAGCGGATCGAGTCCGGTCCCGCGGCCTCGCCCGCGTGCACGGTCGTGGGGAACATCTGCCCCGCCAGGTACTCGAAGGTCTCCCGGTAGCGCGAGGACGGGTAGCCCGCCTCTGGACCTGCGGTGTCGAAGCCGACCACGCCGCGATCGCGGTTGGCCACCGCGAGCTCGGCGATCTCGCGCACCCGGTCGGTCTGCCGCATCGCGGAGAGCAGCTGTCCCACCCGGATGCTCTTGCCCCGGCTCTCCGCCGCGTCCTCCGCCTCGTCGATGCCGTCCTGCACGGCGTCGACCGCCTGCTGCAGGCTGAGCCCGGTCGTCAGGTGCAGCTCCGGCGCCCAGCGCACCTCGCCGTACACGACGCCGTCGCGCACCAGGTCCTCGACGAACTCGCGCGAGATGCGGCGCAGGTTCTCGGCGCTCTGCATGACGGAGAGCGACACGTCGAACGTCTTCAGGTAGTCGACCAGGGATCCGGCCGCGGCCTGCGTGCGGAACCACATCGCCAGCGCCGTCGGGTCCGTGTGCGGCAGTTCGATCCCCGCCGCATCGGCGAGCTCGATGATCGTGGCGGGACGCACCCCGCCGTCGAGGTGATCGTGCAGCGAGACTTTGGGAAGGCTCCGGAGGGACAGGCCCTCGACCTCCAGGTCGCCGTTCGCGTCGATGGGCATGACAGATCCTTCCTCAGCGGTCGATCGATGGGAATCGTCAGGGATGTTCCGAGAGGAACCGGACAGGGCGCCGCGCGGACGCCGCGCCCGGAATCAGCCTAGGCCGTGATGCGCTCGCGCACGAGGGGCGCGCGCTCGATGTGCTCCGCGCCGATCTCCCACGCGCCGTCGACCGCGTCCAAGGCCCGGTCGAACCGCGCCGCGTCGTCGGCCGAGAGCGTGAACACCGGATCCCCCGCGCGCACGGCGTCGCCGGGCTTCACGTGCAGGTCGATGCCCGCGGCGAACACCACCGCGTCCTCGGCCCTGGCGCGGCCCGCACCGAGGCGCCAGGCGCCGATGCCGAACGGCAGCGCGTCCATGCGGGTCACGAATCCATCCGAGGGGGCGGTCACGGTGTGCGTCTCGCGCGCGGTCGGCAGCGCCGCATCCGGGTCGCCGTCCTGAGCGCGGATCATGGCCTTCCACGAATCCATCGCGCGGCCATCGTCGAGCGCCCGCTCCACGTCCGCGTCGGGCTGGCCGCTGAGCGCCAGCATCTCGCGGGCGAGGGCGAGGGTGAGCTCGCGGATGTCGGCCGGGCCGCCCCCGGCGAGCACCTCGACCGATTCGCGCACCTCGTTCGCGTTGCCGATCGCGAGTCCGAGCGGAACATTCATGTCGGTGAGCAGCGCGGTGGTGTGCACGCCGGAGTCGGTGCCGAGCGCCACCATCGTGCGGGCGAGCTCGCGGGCGCGGTCGATGTCCTGCATGAAGGCGCCGGATCCGAACTTCACGTCCAGCACGAGCGCGTCGGTGCCCTCGGCGATCTTCTTGGACATGATGCTCGAGGCGATCAGCGGGATCGCCTCGACCGTGCCGGTGACGTCGCGCAGCGCGTAGAGCTTCTTGTCGGCGGGGGCGAGACCGGATCCTGCCGCGCAGATCACCGCGCCGACATCGCCCTGCAGCTGCGCGAACATCTCCTCGTTGCTGAGCGCGGCGCGCCAGCCGGGGATCGCCTCGAGCTTGTCCAGCGTGCCGCCGGTGTGGCCGAGGCCGCGCCCGCTCAGCTGCGGGACAGCCACGCCGAAGCAGGCGACGAGCGGCGCGAGCGGCAGCGTGATCTTGTCCCCCACGCCGCCGGTGGAGTGCTTGTCGACGGTCTTCTTGCCCAGGGCGGCGAAGCTCATCCGCTCTCCCGACGCGATCATCGCGTCGGTGAGCACGCGGATCTCGTCGCGCTGCATGCCGCGCTGGAACACGGCCATCGCGAACGAGGCCATCTGCGGATCCGTGACGTAGCCGCGCGTGTAGGCGTCGACCATCCAGCGCAGCGCGGGCTCCGGCACGGTCCCGCCGTCGCGCTTGGCGCGGATCACGTCGACGGCATCGAAAGGCTCAACACTCAACGTCCTTCTCCATTCGGTCCCTGAGCCCGTCGAAGGGCGCTCGGCCCGAACGCGTCGGGCAGCACTTCGTCGATGGTCCTGATCCCGGACACGGTCTCGAGCAGCATCCCCGGTGCGGAGTGCTCGAACAGCAGCTGACGGCAGCGGCCGCAGGGCATGATCGTCTCGCCCTCGCCGTTCACGCAGAGGAACGCGACGAGACGCCCGCCTCCCGACATGAACAGGTCGCCGACCATCGCGCACTCGGCGCACAGCGTGACGCCGTAGGAGGCGTTCTCCACGTTGCAGCCGGACACGATCCGGCCGTCGTCGACGAGCGCCGCGGCGCCCACCCGGTAGTGCGAGTAGGGCGCGTAGGCCTTCTGCTGGGCCTCGTCGGCGACGCGGCGGAGCTCGTCCCAGTCGATGTCCATGATCGTCCCCCTAGGACTTGATGTACGGCTTGCCGTCGGCCGCCGGCGCCTTGATCTGGCCGACGAAGCCGACCACGGCGAGGATCGTCACGACGTACGGCAGCATCAGCATGAACTCGCCGGGGATCGGCGTGCGCAGCACCGTGAGCAGGTTCTGCAGGTTCGTCGCAAAGCCGAACAGCAGGGCGGCGAGGGCCGCGCGCACCGGATCCCACCGGCCGAAGATCACTGCGGCCAGCGCGATGAAGCCGAGGCCGGCGGTCATGTCCTTGGTGAACTGCGGCACCGAGACCAGCGTGAAGTAGGCGCCGCCGATGCCGGCGATGGCGCCCGCGAGCTGCAGGTTCCAGAACCGCGTCGGGTTGACCTTGATGCCGACCGTGTCGGCGGCGTGCGGGTGCTCGCCGACCGCGCGCACGCGCAGCCCCCAGCGGGTGCGGTACATCGCCCACGCGACGAGCGCCACCACGACGTACATCAGGTAGACGAGGAAGGTCTGGTTGAACAGCGCGGGGCCGATCACCGGGATGTCGCCGAGGATCGGGATCTTGATGAGCGAGAACCGGGTCGGGCTGTTCAGCGTCTGCGCGTTCGGGGCGAGCACGCCCTGGTAGAGGAATCCGGTCAGACCAGAGGCGAAGACGTTGAGCACGACGCCGACGATCACCTGGTCGACCAGGTACTTGATCGCGAAGGCGCCCAGCACGAGCGAGATGAGGATGCCGCCGAACATCGCGCCGATGAGGCCGACGAACGGATTGTGCGTGAGGGATCCGAGGATCGTCGCGGTGAAGGCGCCCAGCAGGAACTGGCCCTCGATCGCGACGTTCACGACGCCCGCGCGCTCGCCGATCACGCCGGCGAGGGCGCCGAACACGAGCGGCACCGCGAGCGAGATGGATCCGCCGAGCAGGCCGGTCAGGGTGATCGCCCCGGCGGCGCCGGCGCCGGCCCAGGTGAGGAACGCGGTCATCGCCAGCAGCGCGTAGATGATCGGCAGCCAGAGCGCGATCTTGCGGTACTGCAGCGCGCTGACCAGGGCGAGCGCGCCGAGGACGAGCGCGAGCGTCCAGGCGATCCAGAGCACAGGGCCCGCGGGCACCGGGATGTCGCCCAGGCGGATCGCCGCACTCGCCTCGGACAGGCGGAAGGTCGTGGTGCCGTAGCGGGGCGCGAACAGGAACAGCAGGCCGAGGAGCGCGACGATCGCGAGCAGCGTGATCGGCGTCTTCAGCGAGCGGACCTTGACGACGGTCGGCGCGTCGAGGGCAGGCGCCGAGGTGAGGGAGGTGCTCATGCGGCCGCCGCCTTCGTGTCGGAGGAATCGGAGTTCTTCGAAGCCCGTCGCGCGATCCGCGCCTTGGCGCGCTGCGAGCGCTCCGAGTCGTCCTTGGGCAGGAAGAAGATGGTGCGGATCAGCGGGGGCGCGGCGATGAACAGCACGATGAGCGACTGCACCACCAGCACGATGTCGACCGGGATCGACTGCAGCGCCTGCATCGGGAACGATCCGGCTTTGAGCGCGCCGAACAGCAGGCCCGCCCAGAAGGTGCCCCAGGCGCGGCTGCGACCGAGCAGGGCCACCGTGATCGCGGTGAAGCCGATGCCGGCGTCGATGCCGCCGTCGAAGCCGCCCGTGATCGTGCTCTGGATCTGGAACATGCCGGCCAGGCCCGCGAGCCCGCCGGAGAACAGCATGGCGTAGATGTACACGCGCGGGACGCTGATGCCCGCGGCCCGTGCGGCGCTGGGGTTCTCCCCCACTGCCCGCATCCGGAAGCCGAGGCTCGAACGCTCGACGAGCCACCACACGAACAGCGTCGCGACGATGACGATCGGGAAGCCCCAGTCGATCAGGTCGAGGCCGGGGAGCTTGGGCAGCACCGCGTTCGCCGGCGTCGGCCGCGAGATCGGCTGGATCTGCCCCGGCCGCTGCAGCAGCTGCGGCACCTGCACCAGCCACGTCACCAGGTAGAACGCGACGTAGTTGAGCATGATCGTGAGGATGACCTCGTGGGCGCCGGTGCGCGCCTTGAGCAGCCCCACGAGTCCGCCCCAGAGCGCGCCGGCGGCGATGCCGATGATGAGCGTCAGCGGGATCTGGATGATCGGCGGCAGGTTCAGCTGGAACGTGACCAGGGCCGCGGCCGCACAGGCGATGAGCATCTGGCCGCGCGCGCCGATGTTGAACAGACCGACCCGGAACGCGACGGCGATGCCGAGTCCGGCGGCGATGAGCGGCGCCGCGAACGCGATCGTGCTGCCCAGAGGCTTGACCGCGGACCAGAAGTCGGTGGCGCTGAAGTCGATGACGGATCCGTTGAACAGGGCCGTGTAGGCGCCCGCCACGACCGTCCACGCCGCCCCCAGGGTGTCCCCGGGGCGTGCGAAGAAGTACCCGGCCGAGGCCTGCACATCGGGGCTGGTGATGGCGATCAGCACACCGCCGACGACAAGGGCCAGCACGATCGCGAGCACCGTGGTGACCGCGCTGCCGCGCAGGATCTCCCGGAGCACGCGGTTCGAGACCGGCACCTCCTGGATGTTTCGGGTCATCGGCGGCTCGGGCGCCGGCGTCTGAGGTTCGGTCGCGGTGCTCATGCGGCAGCCTCCGTCGGGTTCTCGCCGGCCATCATCAGGCCGAGCACATCGCGCGGGGTGTCTCCGGGGACGATCCCGACGACGCGTCCGCGATACATGACCGCGATGCGGTCGGCCAGGGCGGTGACCTCGTCGAGCTCGGTCGACACCACGACCACAGGGATTCCGGAATCGCGGGTGGCGACGATGCGCTTGTGGATGAACTCGATGGATCCGACATCCACGCCGCGAGTCGGCTGCGATGCCAGCAGCAGCTTGAGGTCGCGGTTGAGCTCGCGCGCGATCACGACCTTCTGCTGGTTTCCGCCGGACAGCGAGCCGGCCGCCTGGCCAGGCCCCTGGGTGCGGATGTCGAACTCGGAGATCCGCTTCTTCGCGAAGTCGTCGAGCACGCCGCGCAGGATCGTCCCGAAGCGGCTGAACGCCGGGTCGTCCGAGCGGTCGAGGATGAGGTTCTCGGCCACGGAGAACGCGCCGACCAGGCCGTCCTCGTTGCGGTCCTCCGGCACGAACCCGACGCCGGCGTCGAGCACCTGGTGCACGTTGCGGCCGACCAGCTCGACGCCGTTCAGCGAGATGGATCCGGTCACCCTGGTGCCGAGTCCGATGATCGCCTCGGCGAGCTCGGTCTGCCCGTTGCCCTGCACGCCCGCGATCGCGAGCACCTCGCCGGGGTGCACCTCGAAGCTCACGTCGTCGACGACGACGACGCCGTCCGGGGCGATCACGCGCAGATCCTTCACGCGCAGGCCGCCCTCGCCGATCTTCGGCGGATCCTTGTGCACGGTGAGCTCGACCGCGCGTCCCACCATCATCGATGCGAGCTCGGTGTTCGAGGACTTGGGGTCGGCCTCGCCGACCACCCTGCCGAGCCGGATCACGGTGATCTTGTCGGCGATCGCGCGCACCTCGCGCAGCTTGTGCGTGATGAACACGATGGCGGTGCCCTCATCGCGCAGCTGCTTCATGATCTCCATGAGCTCGTCGGTCTCCTGCGGCGTGAGCACAGCGGTCGGCTCGTCGAAGACGAGCACCTTCGCGTCGCGGCTCAGCGCCTTGATGATCTCCACGCGCTGCTGCACGCCGACCGGGAGGTCGCCGACGATCGCGTCCGGGTCGACCTCGAAGCCGAACCGGGAGGCGACCTGTCGCACGTGCTCGCGGGCGGCCGCGATGTCCAGCACGCCGAGCGCCTTGGACTGCTCGTGCCCGAGCATCACGTTCTCGGCGACGGTGAACACCGGGATGAGCATGAAGTGCTGGTGCACCATGCCGATGCCGGCCGCCATCGCGTCGCCGGGGCCGCGGAAGTGCTGCGGCACGCCGTCGAGCAGGATCTCGCCCTCATCGGCCTGGTACAGGCCGTAGAGGACGTTCATCAGGGTCGATTTGCCGGCCCCGTTCTCGCCCAGCAGGGCGTGGATCTCGCCGCCCTCGACGACCACGTCGATGTGGTCGTTGGCGACAAGGGATCCGAAGCGTTTGGTGATGCCGCGGAGCTCGAGCTTCATAGTGGTGACCCTATCCGGGAAGGCGTGTCTCAAAGAAGAGCGCGGGACGCCCGACCCGCCCGTCGAGCCATCAGGCTGCGGCGGCGGACCGGAACGTCCCGCGTCGAAGGGGGATTACTTCGGGGAGCTGGGCGAGGTGACCTTGATGTCACCCTTGATGATCTTGTCCTGCAGCGCCTTCAGCTCGTCGGTCAGGCCCTTCGGGAGCTTGCTCTCGAAGTCGTGGAAGGACGACAGGCCCACGCCGTTGTTCTCCAGGGTGCCGACGTACGCCGTCGGGTCGAAGGAGCCCTTCGCCGTCTCGGTGACCGTGCTGTACACGGCGTCGTCGATCCGCTTCATGATCGAGACCAGGATCTGGTCGGCGACCGACGGGTCGGCCACGGCGAGGTCGGAGTCGACGCCGAGCATGACCGTCTTCTTGCCGCCGTCCTTGATCGCCGCGCTCGCGGAGAGGTAGATCGGGCCGCCGACGGGGAGGATCGGGTCGACGCCCTGGTCCAGCACCGAGTTCGCGGTCTGCTTGGCGACGTCGTTCGCCTGGAACGCGCCGGTGAACGAGCCGTCCTGCTTGTCCTTGTCCCAGCCGACGACGGCGACGTTCGCGCCCTTGTCCTCGTTGTACTTCTTGACGCCGTCGACGTAGCCGTCCATGAAGATCGTCACGGGCGGGATCTTCATGCCGCCGAAGGTGCCGACCTTGTTCGCGCCGGACTGCGCCGACCAGGCCGCTGCGGCGTAGCCGCCGAGGTAGGCCGCCTGAGCGGTGTCGAACAGCAGCGGCTTGATGTTCGGCGCCGCCGGCTTTCCGGTGTTCTTGGGGTCGGCCATCGAGTCGATGATGCCGAAGTTGAGCTTCGGGTTGGCGATGGCCGCGTCAGCGATCGCCTGGTCCAGCTTGAAGCCCACACCGATGATCAGCGTGCACTTTCCCGCGATGAGGGAGTCGATGTTCGGCTTGTAGTCGCCGTCCGCCTTGGACTCGACCGTGATCGGCTTGACCCCGAGGTCCTTGCCGGCCTTCTCGATGCCGTTCTTGGCCGACTCGTTGAAGGACTTGTCGTTGAACCCGCCGCTGTCGGAGACGAGGCAGGGCTTGAAGTTGGCGTCGGCGGGCTTCGCCGCGCTCGAGCTCGCCGGGGCAGGAGCGGAACCGCAACCTGCGAGGGCGACGATGACACCGGCCGCGACGGTCGCGCCGATCAGCTTCTTGGTGAGGGAGATGGTCACTCGGGCCTCCAGAACACGAGCCCGCGGCCATCGCGGGTCACTTGAAAGTTACCGACTATGACGGGGATCGGGCATCCTCGTCCGTGTCGCTGGAGTCAATGGTTACAAACATGAGATCACATGCGCTCGTCCGTGCTCATATGAGCAGATCACTCTGACCATCCCTGCTTTCGTGCAGAGTCGTGCGCATCTGCTGATGAACCGCCGACGCGTCAGAGCACGTCGCCGCGGCCGTTGAGCTTGAGCGACTCGACGACGCCCTTCACCCGCTGCGCGTGCTCGATGGTGGTCACGAGCAGCGCATCAGGGGTGTCCACCACGACGATGTCCTGCACCCCGACCAGGCTGATCACCCGGGAGGTCTGGCTGACCAGGATCCCGCTCGCCGCGTCCGACAGCACGCGCGCCGAGGGACCGAGCACGGCCAGGTCGTTCTTGCGCCCGTTGAGGATGAGCTTGGTGAGCGAGGCGAAGTCCCCCACGTCGTCCCAGTCGAAATGGCCGGGCACGACGGCCAGCCGGCCGCCCTCGGCCGCCGGCTCGGCGACGGCGTAGTCGATCGCGATCTTCGGGAGCGCCGGCCACACCCGGTCGACGACCGCTCCGCGGCGATCGCGATCGTCCCACGCCTCGGCGAGCTCGAGGAGCCCCGCGTGCAGCGCGGGCTGGTGCCGCTCGAGCTCCGCCAGCAGCACGTCGGCGCGGCTGATGAACATGCCCGCGTTCCAGAGGTAGCTGCGGTCCTCGTAGTACGTCTTCGCGGTGGCCAGATCCGGCTTCTCCACGAACCGCTCGACGAGCGACGCCTCGCGCACGCCGTCCACGTCGAGCTCCTCGCCCTGCTTGATGTAGCCGAAGCCGACCGCGGGCTCGGTCGGGGTGATCCCGATCGTGACGATGAACCCCTGCCGCGCGACCTCGACGGCGTCGCGCACGGCGAACTCGAACTTGCGCGTGCTGCGGATGACGTGATCGGCGCTGAAGGATCCGATGATCACGTCCGGTTCGCGCCGGTGCAGGATCGCCGCGGCGAGCCCGATCGCCGCGGCCGACTCGCGCGGCTCCGACTCCAGGAAGACGTTCCTGTCGGGGATGCCGGGAAGCTGCGCCTCGACGGCGGCCCGGTGCGCGCGGCCCGTCACAACGGCGATCCGGTCGTGACCGGCGAGTGGTTCGATCCGATCCCAGGTGTCGCGCAGCAGCGACTGTCCAGAGCCGGTCAGGTCGTGCAGGAACTTCGGCGCATCCGCGCGGGACAGCGGCCACAGCCGGCTCCCGATGCCCCCGGCGGGGATGACGGCGTAGAAGTCGGAGATCGGCTCGCGCATGGTCACCAGCGTAGCGAGCGCCCCCGAGCGACTCCTCGGAGCCCGCGCGCACGATCGCAATCGTGCATGGTTCCGATCGCAGAAGCGCATCGCGCTAAGGGTCGCCTTCGTCGCTCCCAGCCAGCTGACAGGAATAGGATGAGGGGGATCGGACGCCTGCGCGCCGCGATCCTTCGCTATCGATCAGGGAGGACGACTGTGTCCGCAAGCACTCGCTTGACACCTTCGATTGCGGAAACCACGTCCAAGACGCCGCGCGGCACCCTCTACCGGGGTCGCGAAGGCATGTGGTCCTGGGTTCTGCATCGCATCACCGGAATCTCCATCTTCTTCTTCCTCCTGGTGCACGTGCTCGACACGTCGCTCATCCGGGTCTCGCCGGAGGCGTACGACGCCGTTCTCGGCACGTACAAGAACCCGATCATGGGGCTGGGCGAGACGGTGCTCGTCGCCGCGATCGTGTTCCACGCGCTCAACGGCCTGCGGATCATCCTGGTCGACGTGTGGTCCAAGGGCGCCCAGTACCAGCGGCAGATGTTCTGGATCGTCATCGGCCTGTGGCTGGTGCTGATGGCCAGTTTCGCACCGCGCCACCTGATCAACGTGTTCTCGCACGTGGGAGGTGCGAGCTGATGGCCGCTGACGTCTTCACCACGCAGCACATGGCGGCTCCGCGCCGCAACAAGGGCTTCAACATCGAGAAGTGGGGCTGGATCTACATGCGCGTGTCGGGCGTCGTGCTCGTCGTGCTGATCTTCGGCCACCTGTTCGTCAACCTCATGCTCGGCGAGGGCATCCACGCCCTGGACTTCGCGTTCGTCGCCGGCAAGTACGCGACGCCGTTCTGGCAGTGGTGGGACGTGCTGATGCTGTGGCTGGCGCTCATCCACGGCGCCAACGGCATGCGCACGGTCGTCAACGACTACGTCGGCCACACGGGTATCCGCAAGACCCTCCTGGTCGTGCTCGGCCTGGCCACCGCGCTGCTCGTCCTGCTCGGCACCCTGGTCGTGTTCACCTTCGACCCCTGCAACGGCGTGTTCGAGAGCGGCGCCATGTGGGACACCTGCAAGGCGCTGGGCAAATAGCCCGGCGATCGGCGGCGAGACAAGCTCCCCCGCGGCAGCGGCGAAAAAGCTCAGAGAATAGGCAGAACCAGTGACCACTGAGACCCAGGATTCCGTCGTCAAGAACGGCGTGCACCACCATCAGTTCGACATCGTGATCGTCGGCGCCGGCGGCGCCGGCATGCGTGCGGCGATCGAGGCCGGCCCTGGCGCGAAGACCGCGGTGATCTCGAAGCTCTACCCCACCCGCTCCCACACGGGCGCGGCGCAGGGCGGCATGGCCGCGGCGCTCGCGAACGTCGAGGAGGACAGCTGGGAGTGGCACACCTTCGACACCGTCAAGGGCGGCGACTACCTCGTCGACCAGGACGCGGCGGAGATCCTCGCCAAGGAGGCCATCGACGCGGTCATCGACCTCGAGAACATGGGCCTTCCGTTCAACCGCACGCCCGAGGGCAAGATCGACCAGCGCCGCTTCGGCGGGCACACGGCCGAGCACGGCAAGACGCCCGTCCGCCGTGCGTGCTACGCGGCGGACCGCACCGGTCACATGATCCTGCAGACGCTGTTCCAGAACTGCGTGAAGCTCGGCATCAACTTCTTCAACGAGTTCTACGTGCTCGACCTCATCACGGTGAAGGACGAGGCGGGCAAGACCGGCATCGCCGGCGTGGTCGCCTACGACCTGTCCACGGGCGAGCTGCACGTCTTCCACGCCAAGGCCGTGATCTTCGCGACCGGCGGCTTCGGCAAGATCTTCAAGACCACCTCGAACGCGCACACCCTCACCGGAGACGGCGTCGGGATCGTGTGGCGCAAGGGCCTGCCGCTGGAGGACCTCGAGTTCTTCCAGTTCCACCCGACCGGCCTCGCCGGTCTCGGCATCCTGCTCACCGAGGGCGCACGCGGTGAGGGCGCGATCCTGCGAAACGCCTCCGGCGAGCGCTTCATGGAGCGCTACGCCCCCACGATCAAGGACCTCGCACCGCGCGACATCGTCGCCCGCTGCATGGTGCAGGAGGTCGCGGAGGGCCGTGGAGCGGGCCCGCACAAGGACTACGTGCTGCTGGACTGCACGCACCTCGGCGCCGAGGTCCTGGAGACCAAGCTCCCCGACATCACGGAGTTCGCGCGCACCTACCTCGGTGTCGACCCCGTCGTCGAGCCGGTCCCCGTGATGCCCACCGCGCACTACGCCATGGGCGGCATCCCGACCAACAACAGCGGCGAGGTGCTCGCCGACAACGACACCGTGGTGCCAGGCCTGTACGCCGCGGGCGAGTGCGCCTGCGTCTCGGTGCACGGCGCCAACCGCCTCGGCACGAACTCGCTCCTGGACATCAACGTGTTCGGCAAGCGCAGCGGTCGCAACGCCGTTGAGTACGTCAAGACGGCCGAGTTCCTGCCCCTCCCCGAGTCGCCGGAGACCGCGGTCAAGGAGATGCTCGAGGGGCTGCGGAACAACGCGGGCACCGAGCGCATCGCCGTGCTGCGCAAGAAGCTGCAGGAGGAGATGGACAAGGGCGCGCAGGTCTTCCGCACGCACGAGTCCCTCCAGCACGTGCTGGGCGTGATCGCTGAGCTCCGCGAGCGCTACAAGAACGTGCACGTCGACGACAAGGGCAGCCGGTTCAACACCGATCTGCTCGAGGCTGTCGAGCTGGGCTTCCTCCTCGACATCGCCGAGGTCGTCGTCTACGCCGCGCAGAACCGCGAGGAGAGCCGTGGCGGCCACATGCGCGACGACTTCCCGAAGCGCGACGACGAGAACTACATGCAGCACACGATGGCGTACCTGACCGGCGACCCGCACTCGTCGACGCCGAGCGACCACATCAAGCTCGACTGGAAGCCGGTCGTGTTCACGAAGAACGAGCAGGGCGAGTTGAACTACCCGCCGATGGAGAGGAAGTACTGATGTCCGCCGCCGTCGTTGAGGAAGTCGTCTCTGAGGCCGTCGTCGAAGACTCGGGCGTGCAGTCCTTCCTCGTCACGTTCAACATCCGCCGCTTCGACCCCGAGGTCGACAGCGAGCCGCACTGGGTCGACTACGACGTGGAGCTGTACGCGACCGACCGCGTGCTCGACGCGCTGCACAAGATCAAGTGGGAGGTCGACGGATCCCTCACGTTCCGCCGCTCCTGCGCGCACGGCATCTGCGGATCCGATGCGATGCGCATCAACGGCCGCAACCGCCTCGCCTGCAAGACGCTGATCAAGGACCTGGACATCTCCAAGCCGATCTACGTCGAGGCGATCAAGGGCCTGCCGCTCGAGAAGGACCTCGTCGTCGACATGGATCCGTTCTTCGCCGCGTTCCGCGAGGTGAAGCCGTTCCTGCTGACCACGAGCGAGCCGGAGAAGGGCAAGGAGCGCGTGCAGTCGATCGCCGACCGCGCGGTCTTCGACGACACCACCAAGTGCATCCTGTGCGCCGCGTGCACCTCGTCGTGCCCCGTGTTCTGGACCGACGGGCAGTACTTCGGCCCCGCCGCGATCGTGAACGCGCACCGCTTCATCTTCGACTCGCGCGACGACGCCGCCGACGTGCGCCTCGACATCCTCAACGACAAGGAGGGCGTCTGGCGCTGCCGCACGACCTTCAACTGCACCGAGGCGTGCCCCCGCGGCATCGAGGTCACCAAGGCGATCGCCGAAGTGAAGCAGGCCGTCCTGCGCGGTCGACCGTAACAGGATCCCTTCCGCACCTCCGGAGAGGCGCCACCCCCTGCGGGTGGCGCCTCTCCGCGTCTCCCACCCGCGACGGGCGGCCCTGAGCACTCGCTAGGGTGAGATCGTGGTGGATTCGGAGCCGGAGCTGCGCGCACGCTTCGAGGCGCCCATCGAGCGGGCCGCGGCGATCACCCGGCGCACGATGCAGGCCTTCCCGATCCGGGTGTGGCGGCGGTTCCTGCAGCGCAACGGCTTCCTGCTCTCCGCGGGGATGAGCTACCAGGGCCTGTTCGCGGTGTTCGGGCTCCTCTACTTGGCGTTCGCCTCGGCGGGACTCTGGCTCGGCGGCAGCGACCAGGCGATCGCCCTGGTGACGGCGATCGCGAACAGCTACATCCACGGCATCATCGGCGAGAACGGGCTCGTGCATCCCGACGCCGTGCAGGGCTTCGCCGCGGAGGCCACGAACGTGCTGAGCATCACCGGCATCGTCGCCGCCGGCGTCGTCGCCTGGACCGGCATCACCGCCGTGACCTTCACCCGGCGCGCGGTGCGCGACATCTTCGGGCTCCCCTACGACAACCGCAGCTTCGTGCTGCTGAAGGTGCGCGACGGGCTCGCAGGGGCGGGCTTCGGACTCGCGCTGCTGGCAGGGTCCGTCCTCGGCTTCGTCGGCGTCTGGGCACTGCGGCAGGTGTTCGACCTGTTCGGCTGGCACCTCGGCACCACGGCCTTCGATGTGGTGACGCGGCTGGGCTCGGTCGTGGTGATGTTCGCGATCGACTCCGCGGCGATCGCGCTGCTCGTACGGTTCCTCACCGGCACGCGGCTCGCCTGGAGCACGATCCTGCCCGGGTCGATGCTCGGCGGCGGAGCCGTCGTGGTGCTGCAGCTGGGCGCCGGCCTGCTGCTCGCGCACTCCCCCAACAATCCTCTGCTCGCCACGTTCGCGGTGATCATCGCGATGCTGCTGTGGTGCCGCTGGGTGGCGGTCGTGATCCTGGTCGCCGCGGCCTGGATCGCGCTGACCGCCGAGGACAGGGATCAGCCGCTGCAGGCGGTCGACGAGGACGCCGCGCACCGCGCGGAGCTGGCAGCCCTCGTGCTCGCCGCGGAGGTGCGGCTGCGCCGCGCGGAGAAGGAGCACGAGACCGCATCGTGGTGGCGTCGGCGCGCGACGGCGCGCGCGGTGCGCGAGGCCCGCGAGGAATGGGGCGACGCGCTCGCGGACGAGGCGGCCGCCGCTCCCGCAGAGGACGAGGAGGGCATGCTCGGCCTGCTGCTCGAAGGTCCGCGGCGGGAGCGGGCTCCGCGCCGGAACGACGATGTCGGGGGCGCTCGTTAGGCTGGGAGCCATGCCCCACCTGCGTATCGCCACGGTCAACGTCAACGGGATCCGCGCCGCGGTCCGCAACGGAATGCACGGCTGGCTCGACGACGCCGGCGTCGATGTGCTCACCCTGCAAGAGGTGCGCGCGCAGGACGAGCACCTCGAGGCGGCGTTCCCCGGCTGGTCGATCCTGCACGACGAGGCCACGGCCAAGGGCCGCGCGGGCGTCGCGGTGCTGAGCCGCGAGCCCGCCCTCGCCTCCCGGACGACGTTGGGCGCCGAGGACTTCGACTCGAAGGGGCGCTGGCTCGAGGCCGACTTCTCGCTCGGCGGCTCGCCGCTCACGGTCGTCAGCGCCTACGTGCACAGCGGCGAGGCCGACACTCCGAAGCAGGACGAGAAGTGGAAGTTCCTCGACGCGATGACCACGCGCATGGGCGAGCTGGGCGCCGACGGCGCCCTCGCCCTCGTCACGGGCGACCTCAACGTGGGTCACCGGCCCCTCGACATCCTGAACTGGAAGGGCAACGTCAAGAAGTCCGGCTATCTGGCTCGCGAGCGGGCCTACTTCGACCGCTTCCTCGGCGCCGCCGGCGAGCCGGCCGTGGGGCAGGAGGGCATCGGCCGGGGAATGGTCGGGCAGCTCAGCGACACCCGCCCCTACGCCGCGGAGGGCGACGGCAAGGGCCTCGGCTGGGTTGACGTGGGACGCGTCGCGGCCGGCGAGGTCGCGGGCCCGTACACCTGGTGGACCATGCGCGGCCAGGCTTTCGACAACGACTCCGGCTGGCGCATCGACTACCACCTCGCCTCGGCGCCGCTCGCCGCCCGTGCGACGAACTACCGCGTCGCCCGCGCCGCGACCTATGCCGAGCGGTGGAGCGATCACACCCCGGTGCTCGTCGACTACACGTTCTGAGTCTCCGCCCGGTCCCCGCCGCCGGGAGACGGTCGGGTGCTCGTCACGGTCACCATAGGATTGATCCGTGACGAAACCCCGCCTCTACTCCGGAATGCAGCCCTCCGCCGACTCCCTCCAGGCCGGCAACTACATCGGGGCGCTGCTGCAGTGGCGGGACCTGCAGAACTCCTACGACGCCTTCTTCTCCGTCGTCGACCTGCACGCGATCACCGTGCCGCAGGATCCGGCCGAGCTGCGCGAGAAGACCCGTCGCACCGCCGCGCAGTACATTGCGGCCGGCATCGAGCCGTCCCAGTCGACGCTGTACGTGCAGTCGCACGTGCGCGCGCACGCGGAGCTCGCCTGGATCCTCAGCACCATCACCGGCTTCGGCGAGGCCGGCCGGATGACCCAGTTCAAGGACAAGTCGTCGCGCTTCGGCGCGGATGCGACCTCCGTCGGCCTGTTCACCTACCCCGTGCTGATGGCCGCCGACATCCTGCTCTACCAGACCGACGTCGTGCCGGTGGGCGACGACCAGAAGCAGCACGTCGAGCTCACACGCGATCTCGCGGAGCGGTTCAACTCCCGCTTCGGTGAGACGTTCGTCGTGCCGATCCCGGTGATCCAGAAGGACACCGCGCGGATCTACGACCTGCAGAACCCCACCTCGAAGATGTCGAAGTCGGCCGAGACCGACGCCGGCGTGCTGTGGCTGCTGGACGACCCGGCGAAGTCGGCGAAGAAGATCATGCGCGCCGTGACCGACAACGAGGGATCCGTCCGGTACGACCGCGAGAACAAGCCCGGCGTCTCGAACCTGCTCACGATCTACGCGGCGCTCACCGGTCGCCAGATCCCCTCGATCGAGGACGAATACGCGGGTCGCGGCTACGGCGACTTCAAGAAGGGTCTCGCCGAGGTCGTCGTGAACGAGTTCGGCCCGGTGCGCGACCGCGCGAACGAGCTGCTCGCCGACCCCGCAGAGCTGGACCGCATCCTCGCGGCCAACGCGGCCCGTGCCGACGAGGTCGCCGACAGGTCCCTCGCCACCGTCTACGACAAGGTGGGCCTGCTCCGCCGTATCGTCCTCTAGGCGACCCGGATGCGGCC
Organism: Microbacterium azadirachtae; assembly: GCF_000956505.1. Classification (GTDB taxonomy): domain Bacteria; phylum Actinomycetota; class Actinomycetes; order Actinomycetales; family Microbacteriaceae; genus Microbacterium; species Microbacterium azadirachtae_A. The sequence continues at coordinate 66,453 of NZ_JYIX01000026.1, forward strand.
CGCGCCTCTCCGCACGGAGCGACTGGTCCTGCGCGCCCCGACCTCGGCGGACGCGGACGCGATCACCGAGGCGTGCCAGGATCCGGAGATCCCGCGCTGGACGACCGTTCCCAGCCCGTACGCGCGCGAGGACGCCGAGGACTTCATCCGGCTCGTCGGCGAGTGGTGGGAGGACGGATCCGAGACCGTGTGGGCGGTGTTCGCGGACGACGTCCTGGTCGGTTCGATCGGGCTGCACCACATCGCCGACCACAGGACGGGCGGAGACGCCGAGCTCGGGTACTGGGTCGCGGCCCCGGCTCGCGGTCACGGCTACCTCACCGAGGCGGCCCGCGCCGTGATCGACTGGGGCTTCGCCGAGCTCGGGCTCGCCCGCATCACCTGGCGCGCCGTGGTGGGCAACATCCCGTCCGCGCGCAGCGCCCGTGCCCTCGGCTTCCGGTTCGAGGGGACGCACCGCCGGTTCCTGACCAGCCCTCGCGGCCGGGACGACGGCTGGGTGGCGGGGCTTCTGCGGACGGACGACCGCGCGCCGGTCGCCTGGCCGATCGACCTCGGCTGAGGCCTCCTCCCCCGACCGCGCTCCCGCGCGGCTTCCGATCGCCCTGCCCTGATATCGGACAGGGGTGGCAGGATGAACGCATGCCGGAGATGCCTGAGGTGCAGGGGCTGGTCGACTTCCTCGCGGAACGCGCGGTCGGGCTCACCATCACGCGTGCGTCCGTGTCGGCGATCGCCGCGCTCAAGACCTTCGATCCGCCCGTGACCGCGCTGGCGGGCTCGCGCATCCGGAGCGCGGAGCGGCACGGCAAGTTCCTGGATCTGACGCTCGAGAGCGACGCCGAGCCGCGCCTGCACCTCGTGTTCCACCTCGCCAAAGCCGGATGGCTGCGCTGGTACGACGCGCTGCCCACCACGCTGATCCGTCCGGGCAAGTCGCCGATCGCGCTGAGGATCGCCTTCGACGACGGGAGCGGCTTCGACCTCACGGAGGCCGGAACCAAGAAGTCCCTCGCGGCGTACGTCGTCCGGGATCCGGCCGACGTTCCGGGCATCGCACGGCTGGGTCCCGATCCCCTGGATCCGTCGTTCTCGCGCGACGTGTTCGCGGCGTTGCTCGACGGGCGGCGCACCCAGATCAAGGGCCTGCTGCGCGACCAGGCCGTGATCGGCGGCATCGGCAACGCCTACTCCGACGAGATCCTGCACGCCGCCCGGATGTCCCCCTACGCACCCGCCGGAGGCCTCGGCGATGCCGACGTCACCCGGCTCTACGACGCGATGCAGTCGACGCTGCGCGAAGCCGTGGCGGAGGCGAGCGGCAAGCCGCCGGCCGACCTCAAGGACGCGAAGCGGCGCGGCATGCAGGTGCACGCCCGCCGCGGCGAAGCATGCCCGGTCTGCGGCGACACGGTGCGCAGCGTGTTCTTCGCCGACCGGTCGCTGGAGTACTGTCCGACCTGCCAGACCGGCGGCAAGGTGCTCGCGGACCGTCGGCTGTCCCGGCTGCTGAAGTGACGCCGCGCGCGACACGGGCTGTCACAGAACCATCCACCGGAATGAAACCGGCACCGGCGCGTTGACTAAGCTGAGAGCAATACAACGTGCTCCGGGGTCGGTGAGAATCCGAACCGGCGGTGACAGTCCGCGAACCGAGAATCCGACAGGGATCCGAGGCCGATCCGGTGGAATTCCGGGACCGACGGTGATGCGAGCGAAGGCTTGCGAGTCCGGATGAGAGGAAGCACGCACGATCGACGTGCGCCTGACCCCGGTGACCTGACCTGGATGAGGAAGGCGACATGACGGCGACAGCGGTGGAGCGGGCGGCGATGACGCACGCGCTCGAGATCGCGCGCCGCGGCCCCCGCGGGCTCAACCCGCAGGTCGGCGCCGTGATCCTCTCCCCCTCGGGTGACCTGCTCGCCGAGGGCTGGCACCGCGGCGCGGGCACCTCGCATGCCGAGGTCGACGCGCTCTCGAAGCTGACCCCGGAGCAGCTTCGCGGCGCGACCGCGGTGGTGACGCTCGAGCCGTGCAACCACACCGGACGCACGGGCCCGTGCGCCCAGGCGCTCATCGACGCGGGCGTCCGCCGTGTGATCTACGCCCTGGACGATCCAGGAGCGGTCTCCGGCGGAGGGGCCGAGCGGATGCGCGCCGCGGGCGTCGACGTCGTCGCCGGTGAGCAGGCCGAGGCCGCGCGCGCCCTGATCGACGATTGGCTCACCGTGCAGCGGCTCGGCCGGCCGCACGTGACCGTGAAGTGGGCGCAGAGCCTGGACGGGCGCGCCGCCGCGGCGGACGGATCCAGTCAGTGGATCACCGGTCCCGCCGCCCGCGCAGATGTGCACCGTCGTCGTGCCGTGGCCGACGCGATCGTCGTCGGCACCGGAACCGTGCTGGCCGACGATCCCGCCCTCACCGCCCGGGACGGCCACGCGCTGCTCCCCCACCAGCCGGTCCCCGTGGTGATCGGCGTCAGGGAGACCCCCGCCGACGCCGCCGTGCGCCGTCACCCGCACGAGCCCCTGTTCTACGCCGAGCACGACCTCGCCGCCGTCCTCGCGGACCTCCGCGACCGCGGGATCCAGCGTGTGTTCGTCGAAGGCGGCCCGACCCTTGCCAGCGCGTTCCTCGCGGCGGGTCTCGCCGACGAGGTGCTCGCGTATCTGGCGCCCGTGCTGATCGGCGGACCCAAGCTCGCCCTCACCGACATCGGCGTGCCCTCGATCGGAGACGCACGGCGCCTCGTCGTGGACGAGTGGCTGCCGCTCGGCGCGGACCTGCTGGTGCTGGCCCACCCGGCGGACGCCGAAGGAACGACTTCGACCGGCGCCGCAGCGGCGCCTGCAGACCTGAACACCTCCCGGAACGAAGGAGCAGCCTGATGTTCACCGGAATCATCGAGGAGATCGGCGAGATCACCGCGATCGCGCCCGCCGGCGACGGCTGGCGCCTGACCGTGCGCGCCCCGAGGGCGGCGTCCGACGCCGTGCACGGCGAGTCCATCGCCGTGAGCGGCGTGTGCCTCACCGTGGTCGGGTCCACCTCGGACACCTTCGACACCGACGTCATGAAGCAGACGCTCGACGTGGCCGCGATCGGCGGCGCGACCGTCGGCACGCGGGTGAACATCGAGAAGGCGATGCCGGTCGGCGCGCGCCTCGGCGGCCACATCGTGCAGGGCCACGTCGACGGGGTCGGCGAGGTGCTCGAGGTGCGCCCCGGTGCGCAGTGGAGCGTGCTGCGCATCTCCCTGCCGCACGACCTCGCCCCGCTCGTCGTGGACAAGGGATCCATCTCCGTCGACGGCACGTCGCTCACGGTGAGCGCCGTCAGCGAGCCGTCCGCGCCGGCCGCCTGGTTCGAGGTGTCGCTGATCCCGGAGACCCTCTCGGCGACCACGCTCGGATCCCGGTCCGTCGGCGACCGCGTGAACCTCGAGACCGACATCCTCGCCCGGCACGTCGAGCGGCTGCTCGCGTTCCGTGCCGCAGACGCAGGCGCCGACAGCGCCGCCACACCGGAAGGAGGCTCGCGATGAGCCTTTCCACCATCGATGAGGCGCTGGAGTCGCTCCGCGCCGGCCGCCCGGTGCTCGTCGCCGACGATGAGAACCGCGAGAACGAGGGCGACGTCATCCTGTCGGCCGAGCTCGCGACGCCAGAGTGGATCGCGTGGACCGTGCGCTGGACCTCCGGGTACCTGTGCGCGCCCATGCCCGCCGACATCGCCGACGCGCTCAACCTGCCGCCGATGGTCGAGGCGAACGAGGACGCCCGCAGCACGGCGTACACGATCAGCGTCGACGCGGCCTCCGGGGTCACCACGGGCATCAGCGCGGCCGACCGCGCCCGCACGCTGAACGTGCTCGCGGACGCGGCATCCACCCCGACCGACCTGATCCGCCCTGGGCACGTGCTGCCGCTGCGCGCGGTCGACGGCGGCGTGCGTCAGCGCGGTGGTCACACCGAGGCCGCCGTCGAGCTCATGCGCCTGGCGGGTCTGCGCCCGGTGGGCGCGATCGCCGAGGTCGTCGCCGAGGACGGCAGCATGATGCGCCTGCCAGGCCTCATGGAGCTCGGCGAGCGCGACGGGATTCCCGTGATCACGATCGAGCAGCTCATCGCCCACCTCAACGAGACGGACCCGCGGGACGAGGCGGACTGCGTCGCGAACAACACCCGACGCCGCGTGAGCCTGCGCGCGGACGCCACGGTGCCGACCACGCACGGCGTGTTCCGGTTCCTCGCCTACAAGGACCGCATCACCGGGACCGACCACATCGCGGTCGTGTCCGGGGAGCCGACCGAGACCGCCCTGGTGCGGGTGCACTCCGAGTGCCTGACCGGCGAGGCGTTCGGATCCCTCAAGTGCGAGTGCGGTCCGCAGCTCGAGGCGGCGCTCGACGCGATCGAGCAGGACGGCGGCATCGTCATCTACATGCGCGGCCACGAGGGACGCGGCATCGGCCTCATCAACAAGCTGCGCGCCTACGCGCTGCAGGAGGAGGGACTCGACACCGTCGACGCCAACCTCGCCCTCGGCCTGCCCGCCGATGCCCGCGACTACGCGGCGGCCGCCGGGATCCTCACCGACCTCGGCGTGAAGCGGGTGCGCCTGCTCACGAACAACACCGACAAGGTGGCGCAGCTGCGCGACCTCGGCCTCGACGTGATCGAGCAGGTCCCGCTGATCGTGGGCGTCGGCCCCAACAACCACCAGTACCTCGAGACCAAGCGCGACCGCATGGGCCACATCATCGGCGAGTCCGAACTCGCCGCTGCCCTGGCGGCGAACGGCGCGGAGAACGGAAGAGACGACGCATGAGCGGCGCAGGAGCACCTACCACCGGCGGATTCGACGCGAGCGGCCTGAACGTCGTGATCGTCGCCGGCACCTGGCACGAGACGATCACGAACGGTCTCATCGCGGGCGCGCAGCGCGTGCTCGAGGCGACAGGCGCGAACCACCGCCTGGTACGGGTCCCCGGTTCGTTCGAGCTCGCCGTGGCCGCGCAGGCCGCCTTCGCCGGCGGTGCGGACGCGGTCGTCGCGCTCGGTGTGATCATCCGCGGCGGTACCCCGCACTTCGAGTACGTCTCGGCCGCCACCACGGACGGTCTCACCCGGGTCTCGCTCGATGCGGGCAAGCCCGTCGGCTTCGGCGTGCTGACGCTGGACGACGAGCAGCAGGGTCTCGACCGTGCGGGCCTTCCGGGCTCCAAGGAGGACAAGGGCGCCGAGGCAGCCGACGCCGCCTTGCGCACCGCACAGGTCATCCGCTCCCTGCGCGGCTGAGCCGCTTCCGCCGGGCTCACCGGGCTCACCAGGCTCACCGGGCTCATCGGAGCCCTCTCATCTCCGAGTCGTCCCTGTCAGCGCACGCTATGGCGTCCGCTGACAGGGACGACTCCGTTTGAGGGGGTTTATGGCGCTGATCTGGTGAATTCGGGGGCGGAATGTCGGTGGCCCGGAGTTTACTGGGGTCATGGCAAACGTGAGTGGCACGGTGCAGGATCCCGGGGCAGAACCCGCGGATCCGGCCGTCGTGCTGACCGCGCTCGTCACCGGGTTGGAGGCGACGGAAGCTGCGATCATCCGGCTGCACGCGTTGCGGGAGGCGCAGCTGGCTGTGGCGCAAGACGTCGCCGTGGCGATCGCGGCGTCCGAACGGTCCGGATCGACGCCGGGTGCGGCGGCTGAGCTCGCCGCGCGGTCGGTCGCGGCGGAGATCGCCGGCGTGCTGCGCATGTCGGACCGTGTGGTGCAGGGTCGGATGGCGCGGGCTGCAGACCTCATGGCCCGATTCCCCGCGACGATGCGGGCGTTCACAGATGCGCGGATCAATGCTGCGCATGTGCGGGTGATCCAGGATGCCGGCGCGCGGCTCGATGAGAGTGTGCGGGCCGAGTACGAGCAGATCGCGGTCGCCGCTTCGGAAGGCGAGACGCCGCATCGGGCGAAGCGGATCGTCGAGCGGGTCGCGGAGAGGCTCGCGCCGCGGAGCCTGACCGACCGGCACCGGGAGGTGCAGGAGCAGCGGCGGGTGTGGCGGGAAGACCTGGGCGACGGTCAGAAGGCTCTCGGGGTGATCCACGCCGCCGCCGTGATCGACGGGATCTACGACCGGCTCACCCAGCAGGCGCGGATGATCACGGTCGCGAATGCGCAGGCCGCGAAGGACGTTGCCTCTCTCGACTCGGAGGGCCTCGGCGATCCCCGCGACGCGCGGACGATGGACCAGCTGCGCGCCGACCTGTGCGCGGACACGCTGCTCACCGGGGCGGCGTCCGGACACGACACCGCCGCCGGGCTCCTGTCCGCCATTCAGGCGCGGGTCGAAGTCACCGTGCCCGTGCTCACCCTCGTCACAGCCGACACGGGTGACGGGACAGGGGCCGGCATTGTGTTCGGTGTCCGCAGCGAACAGCCAGCCGAGCTCGCCGGCGGGCAGCCCATCGACACCAACACCGCCCGCACCCTCGCCGGCGGGGCCACCGCGTGGGAACGGGTCCTCACTCACCCGGTGACCGGGGCGATCCTCGCGGTCGACCACTACCGGCCCAATGCCGATCTGCGGCGTCTCTTGCACGCCCGGGATTCCCGGTGCCGGTTCCCGACCTGCGGGCTCCCACCCCACACCCAGGACCTCGACCACACCATCGACGCCGCCCACGGCGGGCCCACCGAAGAAGGCAACCTCGGCGGACTCTGCCGCAGGCACCACGTCCTCAAACACCAGACCGCCTGGACAGTGAAGCAACGCGGCGCCGGGGTCCTGGAATGGACCAGTCCTGTCGGGCGCACCTACATCGACCGGCCACCCCCGCCCGTGACCTTCACGGTCGAGGACCCGGACCCGCCATCCGGATCCGGCATCGCCCCGGCGCCGTTCTGACGGAGCGCCCGGCAGCTGAGGCGCGCCTACCTGGCGCGGCCACCGGTGCGGGCATAGCCTGAGGCCATGGAGACCCTCCGCGCCATCGTCGTGTTCATCCACCTGCTCGGCTTCGCCACGCTCTTCGGCGCCTGGCTCGCTCAGGCCGTCGGCGGCAAGCGCGAGTTCACGCAGCTGATGAACATCGGTCTCGCGATCGCCGGCCTCGCGGGCCTCGCCCTCGCCGCACCGTGGGGCATCACCTGGACGCCCGGCATGAGCTTCTACATCAAGATCACCGTGAAGCTCGTGGTGCTTGTCATCATCGGCGCGATGATCGGAATGGGCATGGCCCGCCAGAAGCGCGGCGAGAAGGTGCCCGCCGGCATGTTCTGGAGCGTCGGCGCCCTCACCCTGCTGAACGCGGGCCTCGGCTACTTCTGGCACTGAGCGCACGCCGCTCGACGAAGTCTCATGGGACGCGGGATCCGATCATTCGGGTCCCGCGTCTTCGTGTCCGAGGCGTCATCCCGGAACCCCGATGTCAGGATTCCGCGCGGCGCGCAACCTTTGAGGGTGAGAGCTGCGAAAGGCTCCGGAAGAGAGGTCACCGCATGAAGCGCACCCCGACGAAGCACTGTCGCCGAATGATCACCGCCCTCGCCCTGGCCGCCCTGGTCGCCCCTATCGCGGGATGCGCCACGCCGCCGGCGAACGCGACGAACTCTGCTCACGCGACGGGCGTCATGCCCGATCTGCCGGAGAAGGACATCGCGCACTGGGTGATGCCGATGGATCCGTTCTCGCCCGCAGTGTTGGCGCACCTTTCGACCTATGCGGAGAACCGCCGCATGGAGACGTGCCTCAGCAAGGAGGGTTTCTCCTGGCCGATCCCGATCGAGCCCACGGATGATGCGAGCTATCTCGCCTTCCCGAGGAACTTGTCGGCGTTCCCCGCGTTGACCGTCGAGATCGCGAAACAGTACGGCTACACCGCGATGTATATGGCGGGCCCCATGCCCGATCCACAGACATCTGTGAAGCTGAACCGGATCGGGATGTCGACGCCCGGGCTCGACACAACGCTGATCGCCTGCAGGGAAGAGAGCCGCAAGACCTTCGATGTGATCAAGGCCGTCGACATCTACAACCTCATTGCCGGCTGGTCTTCCGAGGGGGCGGAGAAGATCCCGCAGCAACCGGCTGTGAAGGAGGCCTCCACGGCGTGGAAGAAGTGCATCGTCGCGGCCGGCTATGACGTCTCGATCTCCGCACCTGCTGGCGACGAAGCAGAATGGATGCCCACCGAGAAACTCGGCGTAGAGCTGGGTTTCTTTGCGCCCCCGCCCTCGATGCGGCCGCAGCCGACGGAAGGACCGATCCGCACCTACGGGGACACAGAGGTCGACCCCGACACGATCGGGCCGCGGAAGCCGACGCCGGCGGAGATCGAGCTCGCCGTCGCCGACGCTACCTGCCGCGACTCCAGCGGGTGGACGAAGGCGTACTACGACGCGCAATGGGACGCCGAGGTCAGGGTGGTGCAGAACCACGCGGACCAGCTCAAGACCATGAAGGCCGACATCGACGCGCTCACCGCTCAGGCGCGGCAGATCATCGCCGAGAACCCGCCGCTGCAATGACGGGAATCCACGATGGATGAACGCCGTGTCGCCTTCGAGGCGCTCTTCGCCGAACACCACACCGCCGTGCTGCGGTACATCGAGCGCCGCGTCGATGACCGCGAGCACGCGAGGGAGCTCACCATGGACTGCTTCGAGATCGCCTGGCGGAGATTCGACACCGCGCAACCGTACCGCCGCCCCTGGCTGCTGCAGACCGCCCGCAACCTCGTCGGGGACGCATATCGCAAGCGCGATCGCGAGCGGGAAGGCCTGCGGGACCTCGCGTCGGCGGCCCGGCCCGGCGACGACCTCGCGCACGTCGAGCTGCGCCACGCGCTCTCGCTGCTCCGCCCTGCCGACCGCGAGGTGCTCGAACTGCACTACTGGGACGGTCTGACCGCCGAGGAGATCGCCGAAGTCGTGGGCTGCCGCACCGCGGCGGCCTGGAAGCGGCTGAGCCGCGCACGGGCAGAGCTGCGGTCCATGCTGCAGGAGCCCGCCGGCTCACCGACCGACGGCGATGACGCGCCGGACGGCACCAGGAGACCATCCGCATCGACACCCGGGAAAGGGGTGATGACGTATGCCATTGACTGATGAGCTGTTCGGAACGCTGATCCGCGAGGCGGATCCGGCCTCCACTCCGCTCGACTCCGCTCCGAGCGCGGAGGACTGGGCCCTCCTGCGTCGCATGATGGACGCACCTTCCACCGCTTCGCCGGTGCGATCGTCCCCGGAACGACCGGTTCTCGACCGGATCGCCGCGATCCGCCGTACGGCCAGAACCTCGCGCCCGCTCCGGATCGCTCTGCGCACGGCGTGGATCGCACCGGCACTGGCCGCGATCATCGCCGTCGGTCTGGCGATCGGCCCGATGACCGCCGCTCCGGCCTACGCCGTGACCCCTCCCGTCCTCGTCGCGCAACCGATCCCGCAGACAGCGGACGAGGTGCTGAACGCATCGATCGCGACCTTGCAGGGCGCACAGCCGCGCACGCCGACGCGCGACGCGCAGGTGGTGGGCTGGGCGCTCCGCGACGACGGGAACCCGGATCCGGTCATCACCCCTGTCTGGCAGAAGTGGGTCTGGGACGCCGACGGCACCGGGCATCTCGAATCCCAGGCGGGCGCTCCCTACTCGGTCACGGCCGACGGGAAGATCGTCGCACCGGCGACCGAAGCACCGAAGGAAGGCTCGCCCACCGAGCTGCCTCGGCAGAGCTCGGCCCAGTACTTCGCCGAGCCGCCCGCCGAGCCCACCGCGCTCCGCGCGTACATCGCCCACCGCATCGATCTGCCGACCGACGCCGACCCGATGACCGTGTGGGGCGCGATCAGCGCGATCCGCGACGAATGGGCACTCAGCCCCGCGCAGCAGGCCGCGGCGCTGCAGCTGCTCCGCGACGCGGGCGGTGTGAGCGTGCTCGGCACCGTCACCGATCGCCTCGGCCGTTCCGGGATCGCCCTGAAGATCGCCTCCACGAAGCGACCGCAGTTCACAGCGACTGTGGTGCTCGATGCAGGAACCCGCGAGATCATCGCCGCCGACACGATCTACCAGGGCGGATCCACGATGAAGCTGAAGATCGCGCCCGGTTCGGTGATCGAGTACAAGGCCTGGCTGTCGCGCTGAAGGACGCGCGGCCGCCGCGTCACACTCCGCCGCGGCCGCGTGTCCACCTGTGGATCGGCTGAACGTCAGGCGTAGACTCCCCCGGTGCCCGTCGCACGGCTGGGGACCCGGCGAGCGCAGAACGACGCACCGACCGGAGGACCGCATGAGCACCGACACCGTGACCGCACCCGCCAACCCCAGATCCCGGGTGATCCTCGCCAGCCTCATCGGCACGACGATCGAGTTCTACGACTTCTACGTCTACGCGACCGCCGCGGTCCTCGTCTTCCCGATCCTGTTCTTCCCCACCGGCAACGACACGACCGCGCTGCTCGCCTCGTTCGGCGTCTTCGGCGCCGCGATGATCGCGCGCCCGATCGGCGCCATGGTCTTCGGTCACTTCGGCGACCGTTACGGACGCAAGGCCACACTCGTCGCCTCCCTGCTCACGATGGGCATCGCCACCTTCCTGATCGGCCTGCTGCCCACGTTCCAGCAGATCAACTGGTGGGCGGCGCTTCTGCTGCTGATCCTCCGACTCGCCCAGGGCTTCGCCCTCGGCGGCGAGTGGTCGGGCGCCGCGCTCGTCGCCACCGAGAATGCGCCGGAGGGCAAGCGCGCCTGGTACGGATCCTTCCCGCAGCTGGGCGCCCCGCTCGGCTTCATCATCGCCAACGGCCTGTTCCTCACCATCAACGCCCTGCTGCCGCACGCGTCCGACCCGACGCTGAAGTCGGAGGCGTTCCTCAGCTGGGGCTGGCGCGTGCCGTTCCTGTTCTCCGCCGTCATGGTGATCATCGGTCTCTGGGTGCGCCTCAAGCTCGTCGAGTCGGAGACCTTCAAGCGCGCAGAGGACAAGGGCACGATCCGCAAGCTGCCGCTCGCGACCGTGTTCCGCCACCACGGGAAGCACCTGATCCTCGGCACCTTCGTGATGCTCGCGACCTACGTGCTGTTCTACCTGATGACCAACTTCACGCTCTCGTTCGGCACGAAGCCGTCGTCCGTCGAGGTCGCGTCCGCCGCCGCGCAGAAGGCCGCCGAGGTCAAGGGCGTCGCCTTCGATCCGGCCGCGTTCGCCGCGCAGTTCTACCCCGGCCAGGGCTTCGGCTACACCGACTTCGTGGTCATGCAGATCATCGGCGTGGTCTTCTTCGGCATCTTCACGCTCGTCTCAGGGCCGTGGGCGGATCGGATCGGGCGCCGCAAGCTCCTCATCTGGACCACGATCGCCATCATCCTGTTCGGCTTCACGTTCCCGCTGTTCCTCGGACAGCACGCCGGTGAGCCCTTCGCGGTGGTGCTGACCCAGTCGTTCCTGATCCTCGGCTTCCTGCTCATGGGCATCACCTTCGGCCCGATGGGCGCGTTGCTGCCCGAGCTGTTCCCGACCAACGTCCGCTACACGGGATCCGCGGTCGCGTACAACGTGTCGTCGATCCTCGGCGCCGCGGTGGCTCCGCTCATCGCGGTGTGGCTGTGGCAGTCGGCGGGCGGATCCTCCTGGCTCGTGGGTGTGTACCTGTCGGCGATGGCCGTGCTCACCCTCATCGCGCTGATCCTCATCCCCGAGACCAAGGACCACGCCTACGAGGACGATCTCGGGGTGTCCGCCGGGAGCTGAATCAGATCCGTCAACATCGATTGACAAGCCTCCTCGTGTCAACAAGCATTGACACGAGGAGGCTTTCATGATGAAGACGGCACAGGCGACGGACCCCCACGGCGAGCCCTTGGCGGAGCTGCACCGGCTGGTCGCAGCGCGCCGGGACATCGCCCGCGCCGAGGAAGTGCAGGTGCGCCGAGCCCGCGCGAACGGCTACTCCTGGCAGGCGATCGCGAGCGCCCTCGGCACCACGCGCCAGGCCGCGCATCGGCGGTTCGGGCGACACTGAACGCAGCGGCTCAGCCGCGGGTCGCGTCCGCCCAGCGCAGCACCCTCAGGGCGCGCAGCGTGACCCAGCGACTGGGGAAGCCTTCCTGCTCGCCGTCCATCTCGAACGGCGTCGGCCCCTCGTGCGTGTTCTCCAGGCGCCACGCCCCGTCCGGCCCCTGCTTCGCGCGCAGCAGCTCGATCGCCTCGGCGCAGCGCGGATCACCCGCGGGCCTGGCTCGTCGCAGATAGTCCAGTCCGCGCAGGACGTCGTAGAACCAGCGCACCGGATAGGACGTCATCGTGAACCGCGGGTCGATGACCTCCCCCGTGTTGCGGCGCCGGAACAGACGGCGATCGAGCAGGTACTCCTCCGCGGCGATCCGCACCGCCCGCGCCTCCTCCGTGCCGCCGGTCGCCTGCTCCCAGTCGAGCAGCCCCTCCAGCACGCAGATCGTGGAGTGCAGAGACGACGTCGTGGCGCCGTACTCGGCCCAGCAGTTCCACCCGCCATCGTCGAGCCGGCTGTCGAGCAGGGTCTTGACGACTGCGTCTCCCGACTCGCCGACATGCGCGGCGATCGTCAGCACGACGCCGTTGACGCAGGGCTCCGTCTCGCCGTCGAAGTAGGGCGGGGATCCCGGCTGATCCCACCGCACACCGTCGCGCACGCGCGCGACCGCGCGCCGCATACGCTCGTCCGCGGGGTCGACCCCGAAGTCGACGAGCTGCTGCAGGCTGAAGTGCGTGGCCGTCCAGGCGTCGTACATCGGGCGGCTCTCGTCGACCCAGCCCGGCCGGTACACCCCGCCGTCCCACATCCCGTCCTCCGCCTGCAGCGCGAGCAGCCGGGCGCCCCAGCCCTCGGCGGCCACGCGGGCGCGCTCGGCGGCGACCTCCTCGGGAGCGGCGTCCGTCAGATCCCGCAGGACCTGCCAGCGGATCGCGGGATCCCCGTCCATCAGGTAGTCGATGACGTCCATGCCCGCGACGCTACCCCTCGCCCCCGACACGCGCACGGGGCGCGCCCGCTAGGAGAAGTCCGCGAGAACGCGGCGGGCGGCGCCATCGAGCGTCAGCGTTCCGCCATAGGGCAGGATCCACTGCGGTCTCGTATGACCGAACGGCACCCCGACGCAGACCACCGCGTCGGGGTTGTACCGCGCGAAGGCCGCGAGCACGGCGTCCCGCTGCGCGGCCCGCGCCGCTGCGCGCTCCGGTGCGGCGGGCACGAACTCGCGCGTGCTGACCGGAGGTCGGGCGACGACTGCCCCTGCCACCCGTGCGAGCAGTCCCCGCTCCCCGTAGGCGCGCAGCTGCTCGGCGACGGCCTCGGCGGGAGTCAGCCGCTCACTGGTCTCCAGCAGCAGGATCGTGCCGTCGAGCTGCTCCGGACGCGGGAAGCGATCGGCGAGCGCGAGCTGGGCGAGCACCTCCACGCACCCGCCCCAGGTCGGCGCCGAGACCGTCTCCGCGGGCCCGGCCCAGGTCCACGGCTCGGCGGGCTCGCGGTCGCCGTACACGTGAAGCGCGGCCGGATGCTCCCACGGCCGCCCGAAGTCCTCGGACTCCCCCGGTTCGGTGACGTCGAGGGCGCCGCCGTCGAGAAGCGCCGCCCTGAGCGATCGCGCATGGACATCATCGACGGCCGGCCCCGCGCCGAGATGCACCTGCGTGGATCCGCCGTGGAAGCCCGCGATGCCGTGCCGCCACAGCCAGTTCAGGATGTTCGTGTTGTCGCTGTAGCCGAGGAACGGCTTCGGATCCGCCTGCGCGAGCTCCGCATCGAGATGCGGGGTGACCAGGATCTGGTCGTCGCCGCCGATGGTCGCGAGGATCGCCCGGATCGACGGGTCGGCGAAGGCCTCGTTCATGTCGGCGGCGCGCGCTTCGGGACTCGCGCCGAGCTGCCGCGTCGTCGGGTACTCGACCGGCACGAGTCCGGTGAGCGCGGCCAGCCGGCGCATCGCCTGCTCGTGGATCGCGGCCGAGACCGCGGGCGCCGCGAAGGCCGGCGAGAGCACCGCGACACGGTCGCCGGGACGGGCCTTGGGCGGATGCAGCATGCGTCCCACACTAGGTCGCCGAAGCAGGAGGTCGCCCGCACGGAAAGCCGCGGCGACAGGATGCCGGGGACCACTCAGCCTTTTCGCCCCTGACATCCCGCCGCCGCGGGTCCTGGTGGATCCGGGCTGCTCGCGCGAGCAGCCCGGATCACGTCTTATGCGCTCGCCAGGCGGTAGCGCAGCGAGGCGAGCTCGGTGGTGAGAGCCGCCGGGAGGCGGTCGCCGAACGTCGCGAAGAACTCCTCGGTCGAGTCGGCCTCGCGGGACCACGACGCGGCGTCGACGCGGAACAGCTCCGCGAGATCCTCATCGGTCACATCCGCGCCCTCGAGGTTGAGGTCCTCGATCTTCGGCAGACGCCCGATCGGGCTGTCCACCGCGCCGACCTCGCCCTCGATGCGACGGATGATCCAGTCGATCACGCGGGCGTTGTCGCCGAAGCCCGGCCACAGGAACCGGCCGTCGGAGCCGCGGCGGAACCAGTTCACCTGGAAGATGCGCGGCGCCTTGTCGAAGCGGACCGCGCGGCCCATCTTCAGCCAGTGCGCGAAGTAGTCGCCCATGTTGTAACCGCAGAACGGCAGCATCGCGAACGGGTCGCGGCGCAGCTCGCCGAGCGTGCCCTCGGCCGCGGCCGTGCGCTCGGACGAGATGGTCGCGCCGAGGAACACGCCGTGGCTCCAGTCCGTCGCCTCGACGACGAGCGGGACGTTGGTGGCGCGACGCCCGCCGAAGAGGATCACATCGAGAGGCACGCCCTCGGGGTCCTCCCAGTCCTCCGCGATCTGCGGGCACTGCGCCGCCGACACGGTGAAGCGCGAGTTCGGGTGCGCAGCAGGACTACCGGACTCCGGGGTCCACGCGTTGCCCTCCCAGTCGATGAGGTTCGCGGGCGCCTCGTCGGTCAGGCCCTCCCACCAGACGTCGCCGTCGGGGCGCAGCGCCACGTTCGTGAAGATCGTGTTGCCCCAGAGGGTCTCGACCGCGGTGACGTTGGTCGACTCCCCGGTACCCGGCGCGACGCCGAAGAATCCGGCCTCCGGATTGATCGCGCGCATGCGCCCGTCCGCCCCGGGGCGGATCCAGGTGATGTCGTCGCCGAGCGTCTCGACCTTCCAGCCGGGGATCGTCGGGCGGAGCATCGCGAGGTTGGTCTTGCCGCACGCCGACGGGAACGCGGCGGCCACGTGGTAGGCCTTGCCCTGGGGCGAGACGACACGGATGAGCAGCATGTGCTCGGCCATCCAGCCCTCGTCGCGGGCGAGGACCGACGCGATGCGCAGCGCGAAGCACTTCTTCGCGAGGATCGCGTTGCCGCCGTAGCCGGAGCCGAAGGAGTAGACCTCGAGCGTGTCGGGGAAGTGCACGATCCACTTCTCGTCGTTGCACGGCCAGGTGGTGTCCGCCTCACCGGCGGCGAGCGGAGCCCCGACGGAATGCACGGTGCGCACCCACTGGGCGCCCTTCGCGATCTCGCGGACGACGGCCGCGCCGACGCGGGTCATGATGCCGATCGAGGCGACGGCGTAGGCGCTGTCGGTGACCTGCACGCCGATCTGCGAGATCGGCCCGCCGACCGGGCCCATCGAGAACGGCACGACGTACATGGTGCGACCGCGCATCGAGCCCTCGAAGATCTCGTTCATCTTCGCGTGCATCTCGGCGGGATCCGCCCAGTTGTTCGTGGGGCCGGCGTCGATCTCCTTCTCGGAGGCGATGAAGGTGCGCCCCTCGGTGCGGGCGACGTCGCTCGGGTGCGAGCGGGCCAGGTAGGAACCGGGTCGCCACTCCGGGTTGAGCTTGA
The DNA here is from genome assembly GCF_000956505.1 of Microbacterium azadirachtae. Lineage (GTDB taxonomy): Bacteria > Actinomycetota > Actinomycetes > Actinomycetales > Microbacteriaceae > Microbacterium > Microbacterium azadirachtae_A. The sequence continues at coordinate 82,318 of NZ_JYIX01000026.1, forward strand.
TGAGCTTGCCCTCGTCGACGAGCTCGTGCAGCAGCGCGTCGTTCTCGGCAGCGGATCCGTCGATCCAGTGCACGCGGTCCGCCTGGGTCAGGGCGCGGATCTCGTCGACCCAGGCGCTGAGCGCGGCGAAGGCCGGCGTGTCGTACTCGGGAGCCGCACCGTACTCGCGCACGGGTGCGAGGTGGGTGGTCCGCGGGGTGGACGTCTCGGCGATAGCCATGGCCTGCTCCTTAAATCCTGGGGCGTTGTGACCATTCTGTGCGAGTAATCGGCACTCTTCGGGTCGATTCTGGCTTCAAGAACCTGAATTCTTTCGCTAGGATCAAAAGCATGGCTTCAGGACTCGAGCTCACCACTCTCGGACATCGCATCCGGCACCACCGCACGCGCAGCGGCATGACGCTGGACGAACTGGGCGCCGCCGTCGGCGTCGCCGGCTCCCAGCTCAGCCTCATCGAGAACGGCAAGCGCGAGCCGAAGCTCTCCCTGCTGCAGGCGATCGCGAACGCGACGGGCACCGAGGTGAGCGACCTCATCTCGGGCGAGCCGCCGAACCGGCGCGCGGCGCTGGAGATCGAACTCGACCGCGCGCAGTCCAGCTCGGTGTTCCGCCAGCTCGGCATCACCCCCGTGCGGGTGAACAAGGGCATGCCCGACGAGACGATCGAGTCGATCCTGGGGCTGCACCGGGAGCTGCACCGCCGCGAGCGCGAGGCGATCGCCACGCCGGAGGAGGCGCGACGCGCCAACACCGAGCTGCGCCTCAAGATGCGCGCCCTGGACAACCACCTGCCCGACATCGAAGCGCTCGCCGAGAAGCAGCTCAAGGCGGCGGGCCACTCCTCGGGGGCGCTCACCCACCGCACCGTGAGCATCATGGCCGAGCAGCTCGGCTTCGAGCTGCTCTACGTCGACGACCTGCCCCACTCCACACGGTCGGTCACCGATCTGGAACACGGCCGGATCTACCTGCCGCCCGCGTCGATCCCCGGCGGGCACGGCCTGCGCTCGATGGCGCTGCAGGCGATGGCGCACCGGATGCTCGGGCACACCCCTCCCACCGACTACGCCGACTTCCTGCAGCAGCGGCTCGAGATCAACTACTTCGCCGCGTGCTGCCTCGTGCCGGAGACGGCGGGCGTCGCCTTCCTGCAGCAGGCGAAGAAGGACCGCAACCTCGCGGTCGAGGACTTCCGCGACGCGTTCGGCGTGACCCACGAGGCCGCCGGCATGCGGATGACCAACCTCATGACGACGCACCTCGACATGCGGCTGCACTTCCTGCGCGTGGACGAGTCCGGCGCGCTCACCCGCGTGTACGAGAACGACGACCTGCCGCTGCCGACGGACGTCACGGGATCCGTCGAAGGCCTCACGGTCTGCCGCAAGTTCTCCGCGAGGGCCGCCTTCAGCCAGCGCAACCGCACCACCGAGCACTACCAGTACACGGACACCCCGTCCGGCACGTTCTGGTGCTCGACGCAGACCGGATCCACCGACGGCGGCGGCTTCTCGATCACAGTCGGCGTGCCGTTCGACGATGCCCGCTGGTGGCGCGGCAGGGAGACCACCGACCGCGCGCAGTCGACCTGCCCGGACGAGGCGTGCTGCCGCCGGCCCCCGGCCGGTATCGCGGAGCGCTGGAGCAGCAAGGCCTGGCCGAGCGCCCGGGTGCACACGCACATGTTCTCGCCGCTCCCCCGCGGCGCGTTCCCCGGCGTCGACGACAACGAGGTGTACTCGTTCCTGGACCGGCACGCGGCCCAGTAGCGTGGGAGCATGCCCCTCGCCCTCGTCACCGGCGCCGCGCGCGCCGACAGCATCGCGGCGGGGATCGTGCCGCGCCTTCGGAACAGCGGTTGGGCCGTCGTCACGAGCGATCTCGGTGACGCAGACCACCCGGCGGATCTGTCGACGACGGACGGCCCCGAGTCGCTGATCGACACGGTCGTGCGCGAGCACGGAACGATCACCGCGCTGGTGCTGAGCCATGCCTACGACGTCGAGTCGGGGATCCTGGACACGACCGCGGAGAGCTTCGATCGGCACGTCGCCGTCAACGCGCGCGCCACGCTGCTGCTGATCGCGGCGTTCGCGCGGCAGGCGGCCCCCGAGGGCGGGGCGATCGTCGCCCTCACGAGCGACCACGTGACCGGGAACCTGCCGTACGGGGCGTCCAAGGGGGCCCTCGACCGCATCGTGATCTCCGCGGCGCGGGAGCTCGGACCCCGAGGGATCTCCGCGAACGTGCTGAACCCCGGCCCGATCGACACCGGCTGGATGGACGAGGGGGTCCGCGAGCACCTCGCCGGGCTGACTCCGCAGGGGCGTCTCGGCCGCCCGGCCGATGTCGCGGCGCTGGTGGACTTCCTGGTCTCGCCCGAGGGCCGCTGGGTGTCCGGCCAGCTGCTCAAGTCCGACGGCGCCTTCTCCGCCGAGTTCTGAACCGAGCCTCCGCGCGGCGGTGAGCGACCGTCAGTGCGCCGAGACGAAGTCGGCGTAGCGGCGCAGGGCCGAGGCCACGGCAGTGGGATTCGGGGCCGGCTCCCCGCCGAAGAACTCGGGGATCGGCTCGTCGCGATGCCGTCCGACCGCCGCCGAGTGCGTCCAGGCGCCGGCGATCCGGCCCGCCGCGAGCAGGCTCGCGCGCACCATGCCGTTTTTGCCTGGCCCGATCAGCGCCATGCCCTCCGCCGTGGCCACCACCGAGCGGTCGGCATAGGAGATGTAGTACTCGTCGAACATGGGCAGCGCGAGCGTCGCGGCGTCGTCCGCCCCGGCGGCGCGGCGAGGGCGGACCGTGCCGATGAACACGCCCTCCGCCTTCTCCGTCACCCTCGCGCGCCCCCTCTCGACGGCCTCGCGCGCCACGGTGATCGGCAGGCCGGACCACCAGGCGAAGTCGTCGACCGTGACGGGCCCGTGCCCGTCGACGTAGCGGACGAACAGCTCGGCCAGCGGATCCGCAGGCGGCGCGGTCTCGGGAAGCCACTCCTCGCCGAGCATGAACAGCTGCTCGCGCGAGACCGCGTCGTCCCGGTGCACGACCGGGCCCTGCACCAGAATGCCGCGCACGTTGAGCGCGTAGATGAGGTGCACCCCGCGCTGGCCCGCCGGATCGATGCCGATCTCCGTGAGGTCGTCGAAGAGCTGCGCCCTCGTGCGCCCTCCGTCGGCGAGGCGCTCGCGGAACGCCGACTCGACGCGCGCGACGAGCGCGTCGTCGATGCCGAGCTGACGCTGGCGCGTCGCGTCCTGCCGGAGTTGCCGATCGCCCGTCACCGAGAGCACCCACCGCACATCTTCGGCGGGGATCACGTGCAGCGTGCCGCGCATCGTGTGCGTGCGCACGAGCTCGCCGCGATCGAACGCCGCATCGACGACGGCGAGCGTCGGAGCACCGGACGAGCGGATCCCGAGCGCCCAGCGTCCGGCGACGAACTCCTGGCCCTGCACGGCGAGCATGTGCCGGGCGGCGGCGACAGGGGTGCGAGCAGGGGCGGTGAGCCGGTGCGAGCGGAGCCGTTCGCTCAGGAGTGCCGTCATGGGGTCCATCATGCCGTGGGGTCGGGACATCGACGGAGCTTGAGGACGCGCGAGCGGGGCGGATCCGGTCGGATCCGATGAGTTCCCTATGACGATGCTCAAGACGCCCGTTTCTTGGGCTTCTCTGTCAAACCGCCGCCGACGATGGTGCCATGGCAACGCTCACCCCCCTCGCTCCCGCCGGGGCCCTCGTCGCGGCCCGAGGACGCCGGCTGCGCCCGGCGCTCTGGCGCCTGGCCGCGGTGACGCTGATCTGGGCGACGAGCCTGTTCGTGCTCGCGCTCTGGGTGAGCGGCGCCGGCGTGCAGTCGCTGCTCGCGTTCGACGGCGACACCTTAACGACGCTCGGCCGCCTGACCGGCCTCGTGTCCGCGAACCTGCTGCTGTACCAGGTGCTGCTGATGGCCAGGGTGCCGGTGTTCGAGCGCGGTTTCGGGCGGGACGGCATCACGCGGCTGCACCGCCTCGTGGGCTTCTGGTCGTTCTGGCTGCTCTTCGCGCATCTCGTGCTCATCACGTTCGGCTACGCGATCACGGCGCACACGAACGTGCTCGTGCAGGCGTGGGACTTCGTCTGGGACTACCCCGGCATGCTCCTGGCGACCGCGGGGACCGGGCTGCTGATCCTCGTCGTGGTGACGTCGATCCGACGCGCGCGCCGCCGGCTGCGGTACGAGTCCTGGCACCTCCTGCACCTGTACGGCTACCTCGGCGTGGGCCTCGCGATCCCGCACATGCTGTGGACCGGCGCGGATTTCACGGCCTCGGCCGGCGCGACGTTCTACTGGTGGGCGCTGTGGGCGGTCACGGCCGCGTGCGTGCTGTGGTTCCGCATCGCCGTGCCGCTCCTGCGCAGCGCCCGCCACGGCCTGCGCGTGGTCGCCGTCGACCAGGACGGCCGGGACGGGATCTCGGTCCGCGTCGCGGGACGGGACGTGCACCGTCTCGGCGCCAGGGCGGGGCAGTTCTTCATCTGGCGCTTCCTGGACGGTCCAGGCTGGACGCGGGGGCACCCGTTCTCGCTCGCCGCGAATCCGGCCGGGGACGCGCTCGTCATCTCGGCCCGCCGTATCGGCGACGGCACCGACCGGCTCGCCGAGCTGCGCCCCGGCACGAGGGTCATGGTCGAGGGCCCCTACGGCCACATGACCGGTGAGCGGCGCAGCGGATCCCGCCTGCTCATGCTCGGCGCCGGCGCGGGCGTCGCCCCGCTCGTCGCGCTGCTCGAGTCCGAGCCCTACGCGGCCGGCGAGGCGATCCTCGTGACGCGCAACCACTCCGCCGCGCACGGGCTGCGCCGTGCAGAGATCGATCGGCTCGCGATGTCCCGCGGGCTCGTGCACTACACGCTGCACGGCCGCCGCGCCGATGCGGGCACGACCTGGGTGCCCGCGACCCATGCCGAGTGGGACGGCGCTCAGCTGCTGCAGCGCATCGCCGGCGACCTGTCCCTGTACGACGTGTACCTGTGCGGGCCGACCCCCTGGATGCAGAGCATCCGCCGCGACCTGCGCACCGCCGGCGTCCCCGCCGAACGCATCCACAGCGAGGCCTTCGCCGTCTGAGCGGCGGACGAGGGCACCGAGGGCGAGAGAACCGAGAGCGAGAGAACCATGAAGAAGATCGTCTACGCCGTCCTCGCGACCGTGACCGGACTGGTCCTGCTGTTCAGCTACCGCACCTCGCTCGAGGTCGTCACACCGGCCGCGAGCGGTGCCGCCGGGACCGCGGGGGCCACCGGGACCGCCGGCACGACGAAGAGCGCGACCGGCTCCTCCACCGGGACGAGCACGAGCGGCACCTCCTCCGGGACGTCGGCGGGCTCGTCGTCCTCGGGCTCCACGAGCTCCACGGGATCCACGGGATCCACCACGTCCTCGTCCGGTCTCAAGGACGGATCCTTCACGGGTCAGGCCGTCGACACGCGCTACGGCGCCGTGCAGGTCGCGATCACCGTGTCGGGCGGGCAGATCACCGACGTGTCGGTGCCGCAGTACCCGAACACCGAGCGCCGCGACGAGCAGATCAACGCGCAGGCCATCCCGATCCTGGTCTCGGAGACCAAGAGCGCGCAGTCTGCGCAGATCGACATGGTCTCCGGCGCCACCTTCACCTCGGACGGGTACACCCAGTCGCTGCAGAGCGCGATCGACCAGGCGAAGGCATGAGCGCCGCCGTGCCCTCTGCGGCCTCGCCGCACCGCCACGTCCGCACCGCCGCGCTCATGGGCACAGTGGCGAGCGTGCACGTGCTCACCGCGGCCCCCTCCCCCGATCCTGCCGTCGCCGCGCGGATCTCCGATGCGCAGGGCGCCGCGCTCGACGAGCTGCACGAGCTGGACGCGCTGTTCTCCCCGTTCCGCTCGGACTCGCATATCTCGCGACTGCGTGACGGCACGCTGCATCCCGAGGACGCGGATCCGCGGATCCTCGAGGTCTGCGAGGCGTGCGTGCGCCTCGCGGCGGACAGCGGCCGGCGGTTCGACGCGAACAGGGACGGCTGGTTCGATCCGACGGGCTACGTCAAAGGCTGGGCCGTCGAACGCGCGGCCTCCCGCCACCTCGCACCCCTGCTGGTCGAGGACGGCGTGATCGCCGCAGGTCTCTCCGCGGGCGGCGACATGCAGCTGCTCACCGTACCCGGAGCGGACTGGACCTGGAACGTCGGGATCGCGGATCCGCTCCGCCCCGGCGCGCTGCGGGCCGAGGTGCCGCTGCGCGACGGGGCCGTCGCGACCTCGGGTCCGGCCGAGCGGGGCGCGCACATCGTCGACCCGCGCACGGGACGCGCGGTGGTCGACGCCCCGACCGCGACCGTGATCGCCGAGCGCCTGAGCGACGCGGACGCGTGGGCGACGATCGCCGTGGTCGCCGGATTCGACGACCTCACCTGGCTGCGCGCGGCGCCCGACTGCTCGGGGATGCTGATCGCACCGGACGGTCGGATCCGGCGCTGGGCGCACGGCGTGGAGGTCGCCGTCGCCGACGAACTGGCCCTCCTCAGCTGAGCCCTCCTCAGCTGAAGGCGGAGGGCAGGCGCAGCAGGAACGTGGTGCCCGCCTTGGAGGTGCTCTCGATGCCGACCGATCCGCCGTAGCGCGTGGCCACGTCGCGCACGAGCGCGAGGCCGAGTCCGAAACCGCGCCTCCGCCCGGTCTCGGGGCCTCGGGCGAAGCGCGTGAAGATGCGCTCGCGGTCGTCGGCGCGGACGCCGGGGCCCTGATCGACGACCCTGATCTCGGCAAATCCACGGGCGGCGCCGCCGCCCGCTCCGACGACGATCGCGACCGAGGTGCCCCGGGGCGCATGCTGCACGGCGTTGTCGAGCAGCGCGGTGCACAGCCGGGTCAGGGTCACGTCGGGCACCGCGACGGAGATGCCGGGGCCGAGTTCCGGCCGCAGCTCGACCCCCGCGCTCTCGGCGATCGGGCGGATCAGCCCGACCGCGGCCTGCACCGCGACCGCGGCGTCCGTCGCCGTCGCGGGAACGGGACCCTGGTCCGCCTGCGCCGCGAGGAGCAGCTCCGTGAGGATGTCGTCCATGGCTGCGGTGTCGCCCCGCAGCCGCTCGAGGGCGTCGTCGATGTCCTCTCCGCGGGCGAGGCGGCGCTGCAGGATCTGCACGCGGCTCGACAGGGCCGTGAGCGGAGTGCGCAGCTCATGGCTCGCGTCGGCGACGAAATCCCGCTGCGCCTGCAGCGCCACCTCGAGCGGCGCGACCGCGCGCCGGGCGGTGAGCCAGGCGATGAGGCCGAGCAGCGCGACTCCCACCAGGCCCAGCACGATGACCCAGGGCAGCACGCGGTCCACGTCCACCACGATGTGGTCGGGGTTGTTCAACACGAAGCCGTCCGGCTTGGTGCCGGCCGTGATCCGGTCGCCGCCCTGCGGGCGCGAGGTCGCCAGGATCACGGCGATGAGGATGCCGACCCCCGCGGCGATCACGACCGCCGAGGCGACCCCCGTCCACAGCCCGATCTGCCGGGCCGTGCGCCGCACCCGATCGCGGTCCGCGGATCCGCTCATGCCGGATCCCCCGCACGGTAGCCGCGCCCGCGCACGGTGTCGATCATCTCGGGCGTGGTCTTGCGCCGGATGTAGTGCACGTACGTGTCGACGGTGCCGACCCCGTCCGCCGAGGAGAACACCCCGCGCAGGATCTCCTCGCGGCTGAACACGCGCTCGGGACTCGCGGACAGGAACTCGAGGAACGCCGCCTCGGTAGCCGTCAGCGACACCCTCGCCCCGGTCGGCGCATGCAGCACCCAGGAGTCGGGGATGAAGGTCCACTCCCCGATCGCCCTGCGCCGCCCCTCGGCCTGGAAGCCCCGGCGCAGCGCGCGAAGCCGCGCGAGCAGTTCGTCGAAGTCGAAGGGCTTCGTGAGGTAGTCGTTGGCGCCCGCATCCAGTCCCTCGACCCGGTCCTGCACCGCGCCGAGCGCGGTCAGCAGGAGCACGGGGGTGGTGATCCGCGCGGTGCGGACCGCCTCGACCAGGCTCGCGCCGTCCAGCCCCGGCAACCGGCGATCCACGAGCATCACGTCGTAGCGCTCATCGAGCGCACGGCGCAGCGCGACCGCGCCGTCGGTCTCGTGGTCGACGGCGTAGGTCTCGCCGAGCACCTCAAGGGTCATCTCGGCGATGTCGGCGTCGTCCTCCACGTAGAGCAGCCGCGGCCGGGCGTCGATCATGCGGGCCTCCTGTCCCCAGGATTGCACCACACCCGCTCCAAGACGAGGCCCAGGAATGCCACGTTTTGGGGCGTCCTCTACGCGTTTGGGGCGCGTCCCGCCGAGAAAATCCGACGGGACGCGCCCCAAAACGTGAGAGTGGGCCCCAAAACGAGTGGGAGAGGCCGGAAACGGGCGCTCAGGCCTGCAGCGTGACCTCGCGGCGCACCGGCAGCACGACCGGGTGCGAGCCCGCCATGACCTCGAGCACGCGGATGACCTGGCTCGAGTAGCCGAACTCGTTGTCGTACCAGACGTAGAGGATGACGTCGGTGCCGTTCGCGATCGTCGCGAGACCGTCGACGATCCCGGCCCTGTGCGAGCCCACGAAGTCGGTCGATACCACCTCGGGCGACTCGACGTAGTCGATCTGCTGGCGCAGCTTGGAGTGCAGCGAGACCCGGCGCAGGTAGTCGTTGATCTCGGCCTTCTCGGCCGGACGCTCCAGGGTCAGGTGCAGCACGGCGAGCGACACGTCGGGCGTGGGCACGCGGATCGCGGATCCGGTCAGCTTGCCGGCCAGCTCGGGCAGAGCCCTGGCGACGGCCTTCGCGGCGCCGGTCTCCGTGATGACCATGTTCAGCACCGCCGAGCGGCCGCGGCGGTCGCCCTTGTGGAAGTTGTCGATGAGGTTCTGGTCGTTCGTGAAGGAGTGCACCGTCTCGACGTGGCCGCGGACGATGCCGTAGGCCTCGTCGACGGCCTTGAGCACCGGGGTGATCGCGTTCGTCGTGCAGGAGGCGGCGGACAGGATCCGGTCGCCGTCCTCGATCGTGGCGTGGTTGATCCCGTGCACGATGTTCTTCAGGTCGCCCTTGCCCGGCGCGGTGAGCAGCACGCGGGCGACGCCCGTGGACTCGAGGTGACGGCTGAGGCCCGCCTCGTCGCGCCAGCGGCCGGTGTTGTCGACGACGATCGCGTCGCGGATGCCGTAGTCGGTGTAGTCGATCGTGCCGGGGTCGTCCGAGTAGATGACCTGGATCCGGGTGCCGTTGGCGATGAGCTGCGAGTTCTCCTCATCGACGTCGACGGAGCCCTCGAAGCGGCCGTGCACCGAGTCGCGCAGCAGCAGGGAGGCGCGCTTGACGAGGTCGTTCTCGGCGCCCTTGCGCACGACGATGGCACGCAGCCGCAGGCCGCTGCCTCCGCCGGTGTGCGCGATGAGGATGCGGGCGAGCAGGCGCCCGATGCGACCGAAGCCGTAGAGCACGACGTCGGTGGGCTCAGCGGGAGCCGTCTCGCTCAGCGCCGGGGCGAGCTCGCCGCGGAGGCGCTCGACGAGCTCGGCGGCGTCGCCCTGCGCGTGCTCCACGAGACGCCCGATGTCGAGGGAGGCGGAGGAGGGTGCGAGCTCGCGGAGCGCCTCGAGCACGGCGAGGGTGTCCTCGAGCGGGAGCTCGTCGTGGCCGAGGCCGGCGACCCGCTCGTGCACCTCGAGGATCTCGGTGGTGGACAGGCCGAGCAGGCGGTGCCCGTGCAGCGACGTGACCACGTCACGATCGCGGTTCAGCCCGCCGATCAGCGGGATCATCCGCTCGGCGAGTTCTTCTCTGGCCTTCCAGTCGTCGCGGCGCGCGGCGAAGTCGTTCATCAGCGTCCTTGCATGCACATGCGCCAGGGGATCGATGGCGCGGGATCGGGTGGGGGCGGATCCGCCCCTATCCAGGGTAGGTGGCCGCCCTGGCCGCATCCGACCGATCAGGGCCGCAAGAATCGGGCTTCTTTGCGCCTCGCACAAGGCGGACCCGTGCCTCTCGGGACTGCGGCCGCACAATGCCGCGGATCTGCATCCCTGACGCATCGGTCTATTCGTCTACACTGGTGGAATAATGAATCAGACACCGCTCGGCGACGACGCCGATCTCCTCCTGCACGGCGGACGGATCCACACCCTCGACGGGCGGGGAGCGACGACCGACGCCCTCGCCGTCCGCTCCGGCCGCATCGTCGCCCTCGGGGCCGACGCGCTCAGGATGCACGCGACCGAGGCCGTCGACCTCGACGGCCGCACCGCGATCCCCGGGGTGAATGACGCGCACCTGCACGCGGCCTGGCTCGGCGCGCGCTGGCCGCACCTGTTCTTCTCCGCCACGCCCCCGGCGGAGCAGCCCGCCGGCGCGCTCGTGCACACCGCCGCCGAGCGCCGCGCCGCCCTGCAGAACGCCTGGCGCCTGCTCGCCGAACTCGGCATCACGAGCTACACCGAGCCGGGGATCGGGCCGGGTGAGGACGCGGGCGAGACCGGCTGCTTCGGCACCGCCATGATGGACGCCTACCTCGCGCTGCACCGCGAGAAGGCGCAGACGGCGCGGGTGACCCTGCTGCGCCTGTTCGGCACGCTGGACGGTGCCGCGGAGCTCGAGGACTTCGAACGCGGCATCCGCACCCCGTTGCCCACGACGGATCCGCGCTGGCTGGCGGTGACCGGCGTGAAGATCTTCGCGGACGGGATCCCTCCGATGACGACCTCGTGGGTGAGCGAGCCGTACCCCGACGGCACCTCGGGAGAGCTGCTGCCGCAGAGCGCCGACGGTGCGCTGCACGCCTACCGGCGCATGATCGCGATCGCGCTCGAGCGCGGCGAGCAGATCGCGGTGCACGCGACCGGCGACCGCTCGATCGAGGAGTTCCTGCGCGTGCTCGAGGAGCACCGGGAATCCGTCGGCGCGGCGCCGCACTACGTCGTGCACGCCGACCTCGCGACCCCTGCGCAGATCGAGCGCATGCGTGCGGTCGGGGCGGGCTTCGCCGTGCAGCCGCTGATCGCAGAGCACACCCGGGACTGGGCCGGCGCGCAGCTCGGCCCCGAGCGCACCGCCGCCGCGTGGCCGCTCGGCGAGATGCTCGGCTCGGGAGCGCTGACCACGATCACGAGCGACGCCCCGATCGCGACGCCGGACTGGCGCATCGGGCTGGACGCCTCGCTCGCCCTGCTCGGCCGCGACGATGCAGGCACCCGCAGGCAGCTGCTTCGGCGCGTGACCATCGACCCGGCCCGCCAGGACGGCGCCGCCACCTGGAAGGGCTCGCTCGAGATCGGCAAGGTCGCCGACATCACGGTGCTGGACGAGGATCCCGCCGAACCCGGCCGCCCCTTCGCCGGCATCGGCATCGCCCGCACGATCGTCGACGGCCGGACGGTGTTCGAGCGGGCGTGAGCGGGCGGGATCCTGGCCCGCGCGCGACCCTGCCCCGCGCTCGGTCGTGCCCCCTCGAATGCATCGGATCCTGTCGAGCGAACGGGTTCTTCACGCGAACGAGCCGTGCACTCGACACCATCCCGTGCACTCGGCGCGTCGCGCGCGCACGAAACGGGCGGGCGACGTGTCCGCTCGTCGCCCGCCCTGGATCCGGCCACGTCCGCGAGAACCGGATCCGGATGCGCCGCCCGTCGACCCTCCGAGAGGGGCCGACGGGCGACGCCGCTCTCACACCGCCGTGGCGAGGAGCACCCGCGGGCTCGCCGGGAGCGCGATCTTCTCCCGCACCTCCCAGCCGGCATCGGCCAGCCAGCCGCGCACCTGCGCCTCGGGATACACGATCGTGCCGTCGATCACGAGGTACTCCCCCGCGTGCAGCGCGTCGATGCCGCGCTGCGAGGCGTCGTCGTCGAGGAAGAAGTCGAGCACCGTGAGGGTGGCGCCGGGGAGTGCAGCGGCCCGGAGGTTGCGGAAGATCTGCGCGTTCTCCTCCGCCGAGAAGCGGTGGATCACGTGGTTCGCGAGCACCGCGTCGTAGGCGCCCTGCGGCTGCGCGGTCGCGGTGTCCGCGGTCTCGACCACGGCGCGGTCGGCAACGCCTGCCGCCTCGATCGCCTCCGCCACCCCGCCCTCGAACCCGGGCGCATACACGAACGTGGCGCGCAGCCCGGCGTTGCGCTTCATCGCCTCCAGCGCGAAGCCCGCCGACAGCCCGCCGAAGTCCAGCGCGTTCGTCGCCGCGGAGAGGTCGACGAGACGGCCGAACTCCTGCGCGTGCAGGGCGTTGTAGGTCATGACCCCGGCCATGAAGGTGCCCCAGCGGGCGTCGTCCATCTGCAGGTCCCCCGGCTCGGTCGTGTCGACCGTGTGCCCGAACTGCAACCAGTGCGGGTAGCTGATCTCGCCGAGGAAAGTGAGGAACGGGGCCAGGTCGAGCGCGGAGGACTCCCCCGCGAGGTACGCGGCCGTGTCGGACTCGAGCGCATAGCGTCCGTCCGCGCGCGTCAGCAGCCCCTTCCCCGCCATCGCGTCGGCGAGGATCTGCGCGACGCGCTCGCTCACGCCGGTGCGCTCCGCGATCGCGGGAACCGTGTCGGCGCCCGCGGCGATCGCGGCGAACAGGCCGATCCGACTGGCTTCGAACAGCTGCTTCGAGGCCATGTAGCCCGTCGCGATGTCCAGGATGCGCGCGGCGTCGGGTGTCGTCGTCATGTGTATTGCCTTTCGTGAGTGGTAAGTCTACAAACGTTGGAAAAAACAGGTAGGGGTGGGCCGGCTTCGACAGGCTCAGGAGCCGGGGGCTCAGTCCTCGGCGAGGAACTCCGCGACCGCAGCGCGGAACTCGGGTGCGTGCGGCGCAGCCAGGTGGTCACCGGGCACCCGCACGACGCGGGAGTCCGGCACCGCGGCGGCGAGCGCGTCGATGCCCTGCGCCATCGGATCGTCGGCTCCCCCGACCAGCAGCACGGACTGGGTCGGTGCGCCGACCGCGGGATCGAACGGCTGGGACGCGAGCCCCTCGATCAGGTCGAGCAGCGCCTCGGGGCGGTTCCCTGGCAGCGTCGCCATGCCCAGGATCATGCCCGTGATCGGATCCGCCGGCGCGGGTCCCCCGGCGAGCGCGGCACGGGCGGCGGGCAGGTCGACCAGGGCGAACGGCTCCATCGGGCTGAGGCCGCCGAGCACCACTCGCCGCACCGAGAGCCCGGGATGGCCGGCGAGCGCCCAGGCCAGCCGCGCGCCGAGCGAATAGCCGACGACGTCGATCTCCTCGCCCGAACAGGCCGTGGCGACGGCCCGCGCGAGCAGGTCGACGACCCCCGACGTGGAGAGCGCGCCGACCGCGGGGCTGTCGCCGTGCGCGGGCAGATCCACCCGCACGGCGGGGCGATCCGCGAGCACAGGATCCCACTCGGCATCCGGCCAGTCGAGGCGGGCGCGCGAGGCGAGGCCGTGCAGGAACAGCACCGGCCGGCCGGTCCCCTCCCGACGGGTGATGGACAGGGCGATCTCGGGTGCACCGGTCATCGGGCGCCCTCCTCTCGATGAAGCGTGGAGGCCGCCCGTGATCCGGTCAGCGCAGCCGCGCGAGGAACTGGTCGATGTAGGCCTGATAGTCGGGGATGCGGTCGCCCTGCGGATACATGAGGTTGATCACGGTGGCGCCCACGGCGACGGAGATGAACTCGTTCGCCATCGCCTCGTAGTCGAGATCGCGGATCGAGCCCGCGTCGCGGGCCGCCTCCATCCGCTCGACGAGCATGCCCCGCCAGCGCACGAGGTGGGTCTGATAGAGCTCCGCGAGCGACTCGTTCGACATCGCGTACTCCCAGAGCGCCAGGAGGACCCGACCGCTCGCGATCTCGTCCTTGTCGCTCGGCAGCGTGCCCACCAGCACCTGGCGGAGCATCTCGTCGGGGGTCAGCTCGGCCGAGATCGCCTTCTGCAGCCAGACGTCGTGCTCGTGCAGGACGGTCTCGAACGTCGCTGCGACGATGCTCTCCTTGCCCGGGAAGTAGTGCTTCAGGGCGCCGTTCGCGAAGCCCGCCTCCGCGGCGATGCTGCGCATGGTCGCCGCTTCGAACCCGCCCTTGAGGATGATCCCCTTGGCGACCTCGACGATCTCCCGACGACGCTGATCGTGATCGATGATCTTCGGCATGGGTTCCTTCCGACGTGGCGTCCGGCGACGGCGCGCACAGGGGCGCGGACGTGCGGAATCGCTGCCTGCTACCGTACCGGGGCATCCGCGGCCTCGCGCAGCGCCAACCATTCGGCACGGCGCGTCCTCTGCGTGACGGGGTCGGCGACCGGCGACGCCAATCGCAGTCGCTCGGCGTACGGGTGCCGCGGTGCGCGGGTGATCTGCTCCCCCGCGCCGGTCTCGACGATCTCGCCTTGATACATCACTGCCACGCGGTGGCACACCCGGCGGACGACCCCCAGGTCGTGCGAGACGAAGAGGTAGGAGACGCCCGTGTCGCGCTGCAACTCGATGAAGAGGTCGAGGATCGTCGCCTGCGTGGTGAGGTCGAGGGCGCTGACCGGCTCGTCGCACACGATCAGGCGCGGCCGGCGCACGAGCGCCCGCGCGATCGCGACGCGCTGACGCTGCCCGCCGGAGAACTCGCTCGGGTAGCGGTCCATCGCGGTCTCGGGAAGACGCACGCGGTCGAGCATCTCGCGCACGCGCGCCTGGGCTTCTGCGCCGCCCAGCCCGCTCGTCAGCAGCGGCTCGGACAGGATGTCGCCGATCGTCATCGCCGGATTCAGGGATCCGTACGGATCCTGGAACACGACCTGCACGTCGTCGGCCAGCGCGCGGCGCCCGGCCCGGCCGACCGCGGTGATGTCCTTCCCGTCGAAGCGGATCCTGCCGCCGGTCACGGGCGCGAGACCGAGGATGGCCTTGCCGAGCGTGGACTTGCCGGATCCGGACTCGCCCACCAGGCCCATGCACTCCCCCGGCGCGACGTCGATCGAGACGCCGTGCAGGGCCCGGAACGCCTTGCGTCCGCGGCCGTACTCGACGACCAGATCCTGCACCTCGAGCAGCGCGGTCATGCGCGCACCTCCGTCGTGTTCGTCGCGTTCGTCGCGCCAGCGGCATCGTCGTCGAGCGTCGCGCCGCCCACCGCGTCGAGCTCCGCCCGCCCGGCCGCATCGTCGAGCGAGGCAGCGATGAGCTCGCGGGTATAGGGCTGCTGAGGTTCCGCGAACAGCGGATCCACGTCGCCCTGCTCGACGATCTCGCCGCCGCGCATGACGATCACGCGGTCGCAGATGTCGGCGACGACGCCGAAGTTGTGCGTCACGATGAGCAGCGCCATGCCGTACTCCTGCTGCAGTTCGCGCAGCAGCTCGAGCACCTCGGCCTGCACCGTGACGTCGAGCGCGGTGGTGGGCTCGTCCGCCACCAGGATCGAGGGACGGCCGGAGATCGCGCCGGCGATGAGCACGCGCTGCGCCATACCGCCGGAGACCTGATGCGGATAGCTGCGCAGGACGCGGTCCGGATCCGAGAGCCCCACGCGCAGCAGCACCTCTCGGGCCCTGGCCTTCGCCTCGGCCGCGCTCATGCCGTGCACGCGGCGCAGGGGCTCCACGAGCTGGTGGCCGATCGTGTACGACGGGTCGAGGTTACTCATCGGCTCCTGCGGCACGTAGCCCAGCTCACGGCCGAGCAGCGCCTGGCGCTGCTTCGGCGAGGCGTGTGTGACCTCGTGCCCGGCGATGCGGATGGCGTCGGCGGTGCTCGCGCCGCTCGATGGCAGCAGGTCGAGCACCGAGAAGACCGTCTGCGACTTGCCGGATCCGGATTCGCCGACGATGCCGACGACCTCTCCCGCGGCGACGTCGAGCGTCACGCCGTGCACGACCTCCACGGCACCGCTCGGGGTCGCATGGCTCACCCGCAGGTTCTCCACGCGCAGCACCGACCCCTCCGCGGCGTGCCGCACGGTGCCGGTCGCGGGAGCGGCCGTGGTCGCCGCTTCGAGAGCGGCGGCGGTAGCGCGCCGGCGGCGCAGTCGCGGAGTGCGCACCTGGGCGAGCTCGGCGAGCGTGGAGCCCATGATCGCGAGCACCGCGATCGTGAGGCCGAGCGCGACCGAGGGCCACAGCAGCATGAGCGGATAGGTGAGCATGAGGCGGAAGCCCTCGAGCATCATCGCGCCCCAGCTGGGCACGTTCGAGTCGCCGATCCCGAGGAACTGCAGGCCCGCCTGCATGCCCATGGCCATACCAGCGGTGAGCGCGGTCTGGATGATGACGGGCGGGTAGACGGCCTTCACGACATGCCGGGAGATGATCCGCGCATCGGAGAGGCCGGAGACGCGGGCCGCGTCGATGTAGGGCTCCTCGCGCACGGTGAGCGTCTGCGACCGGGCGATGCGGAAGTAGCCGGGGACCATGAACACGCCGACCGTGACCATGAGCAGCTCGAAATTGTTGCGGCTGCCCGCGGCGACCACCAGCAGGATGATCATGCCGGGGATCGACTGCAGCGCATCGCTCACCCACATCGCGATCCGGTCGAACGGGCCCCGGAAGTACCCCGTGGCGACGCCCGCCGGAACGCCGATCACGACGGCGGTGACGATCGTGATGAGCGCGCCCCAGATCGTGATCCGGGTGCCGTAGATGAGCCGGCTGAGGATGTCGCGGCCGGTCGAGTCCGCGCCGAGCAGATGCGCGGCGGAGGGCGGAGCCTTGGCCGCGGCGAGGTCGACGAAGTTCGGATCCATCGGCGCGAGCAGCGGCGCGAACACGCCCACCAGCACGATGAGGACGAAGACCGCGAGAGGGATCCAGCCGCCCGGGTGGCGGAGGAACCGGCGGAACAGACCGGAGCGACGGCGCTGCTTCGCGCGGTCGAAAGCGACGCGGATGTCGGTGGTGGTCATGCGACGCGCACCTTCGGGTTGATCCAGCCGAGCACGAGGTCGAGCAGGAGGTTGATGATCACGACGAAGACGACCGACACCACGGTGATGCCGAGCAGCATCGGGATATCGCCGTTCTGCGAGGACTGGTTGGTCAGCTGCCCGATGCCAGGGAGGCTGAAGATCTGCTCCACCACGATCGCGCCACTGAGCAGTCCGACGAACATGAGGGCGATCACCGTGAGCGCCGCGGGCGAGGCGTTGCGCAGGATGTGCAGGTTGACCCGGGTCGCGGACAGTCCGCGGCTGCGGAGCGTGCGCACCCAGTCCTGCCGGCTCTGCGCGATCACCGCGTTCCGCAGCTGCTCCGACACGGCGACCACGCCGCCGAGCGCGAGCGAGACCGCGGGAAGCGTGAGCGAGCGGATCCAGCCGTCGACGGACTGCGCCGGCTGCACGTAGCCGACCGCGGGGAACCACTTCAGCTGCACCGCGAACCACAGGACGAGCACCAGGCTGACCCAGAAGCCCGGGAGGGCGAAGAGCACGACCGAGACGCCCTTGAGAGCGCGATCGAACCAGGTGCCGGGGCGCAGGCCTGCGATCATCCCGAAGGTGAGACCGAGGACGGCGGTGAGAAGGGTCGCGAAGGTCACGACCGAGAGCGTGACCGGGATTTTGATCGCGAGCTGGGCCCCGACGGGCTGGAAGTTGCGCCAGGAGGTGCCGAAGTCACCCGTGACGAGGTGCGAGAACCAGTCCCAGAACTGGACCAGCAGCGGACGGTCGATGCCGATCCTCGTCGCCAGCGCCGCCTGCTGCGCGGGGCTCGCGGTGGTGCCGAGGAGGGCGGCGGTCGGATCCTTGATCGCGAGGTGCGCGAGGAAGAAGGTCGCGATCGAGACGACCACGAGCAGCACGATGCCGGACAGCAGCCGCTTCGCGGTGAACAGGAGCATGGGGGCCTCTCGGGATGGAGGAGTCGGTGCGGGGATCCGGACCCGGGCAGGACCGGATCCCCGGGGCATCAGCCCTTGGTGATGTAGCGGAGCGTGGGGAACATCATGCCGACGATCGGCTGGACCTTGATGCCCTGGACGCTGTAGAAGGTGTTCTTGGCCTGGTACCAGACAGACCACCAGGCCTGATCGACGAGAGCCTTGTTGAGCTCCTTGATCGCGGCCGTCTGGTCGGCGCCCTTGGACTCCTGCACCTTCTTCACGAGCGGCGCGAGGACCGTGTTGCTCGCGTAGTCGGGATTCGGGTTGAACCACTGCTTGCTCGTGACCTGGCGCTGCACCGTCGCGACGTCATTGCCGTCCATCGCGAGGAACGAGATGAACATCGGGTAGTTCGGCGCGTTCGTCTGATAGTCGGGCATCTGCATGTTGTCCCAGGTGACCTTGACGCCGATCGCCGTCAGCGCCTGCTCGGCCGCGGGCTTCCACATCTCGAACACGGGCGACATCGGCATCGAGATGCTGAAGCCGTCGGCGTAGCCGGCCTTGGCGAGCAGCTCCTTCGCCTTCGCGACGTCGTAGGCGTAGGCCTTGTTCAGCGACGGATCGTTGATGTCGCCGCCGTCCGGGAAGACCTGGTTGGTCGCGACGCCCGCGCCGTTGCCGACCGCCTTGAGCACGGCAGCCCCGTCGAACGCGTAGTTCAGCGCCTGACGCACCTCGACGCTGCCGAGCGGCTTGCTCTTCGCCCCGGTGTGGTCGGTGATCACCAGACCTGCCCAGCCGGACACCCGGTCCGCGGTGTTCCAGCCCTGCTGGTCGGCCTGGGACTGGTTCGCGACGTCGCCGTACTCGAGGTTGATCTGACCGCTCAGCATGGCGTTGTGCCGCGCCGTCGCGTCCTGGATCGGGAAGATCGCGAGGTTCGAGAAGGCGTAGGTCTTCGCGTCCCAATGGTCCTTCACCTTCGTGAAGTGGTACTCGCTGCCCGCGACGCTCTTCGAGCTGTCGAGCACGTACGGACCGGATCCGATCGGGTCCTTGCCGAGCGTGCCTGCGGCGATCGCCTTCGGCGACATGATGTAGCTGCGACCGAGGCCCATCAGGTACAGGATCGTGTCGTCGCGCTGGGTGAGGGCGACCTCGACCGTGTGGTCGTCCTTCGCGGTGATCGCGGAGACGTTCGTGTACGCCTCGCCGGAGCGGGCCCCCGCCTTGAGGTACTCGAGGCTCTTCACGACGGCGTCGGCGTCGACCTTCTCGCCGTCCGAGAACTTCGCGTCGGTGCGGAGGTCGAAGTCGATGGTCTTGTCGTCACCGGACACGGTCCACTTCGTGGCGAACGACGGGACGGGCTTGCCGTCCTTGTCGAGGGCGACCAGGGTGTCGTAGACGGCGGAGAGGTACGGCCCGTCGAAGCCGATGTCGGCCAGGGACGGATCCCAGGACGTGACGTCCAGGAAGTTGCCGATGTTGAGGTCGTCCGGGGCGTTCGCGGCGGCGCCGTCGCTCTCCTGCGTGGCGCCTGCGCCACCGGAGCAGCTGGTGAGGGCGAGGACCGCGGCCACGGCCGCGGCGATCGCGAGGGGCACTCGTTTCATGGTTCCTTCTCTCGGTGCGGGTTGGGGAAGAAGGTTCGAAGAGCCTTCGGCCGCGCTCTCGAGGGAGCCTCACCGACGTCACTTCGATGTGTCGTGCGTTTAGTCTACATGTGTGGAAAAAGAGCGCAAGCCCTGTTTCTCGAAGAGGCCGGCTGCGAGACTCTCCGGACTTGCCGTGGAGTGCGTAGGGCCTGTCTCGTCGCGCACACCTGAGGTCCCCGGCTCGGTGATCGTCCTCCACAACTCTGTCTTCGGCTGGGTTATCCCCGGTTTGGAATTCTGGGTTGATCTGGGGTTCGAATGTCGGTGGTGGCGGGGAGGATGGGGATATGAAGACGTTGGATGCGATCGCGGCGCTGATCCCGACCCTGGCCGGGCGGATCAGGGCGGGTGCGGGCGCGTCGGACGTGCAAGGCGTGGTCGAGGGACTCGCGGATGCGGAGGCGGTGGCGGTGCTTCGCGAGGCCGGTGAGGTCGGCCGGCTGGTGGAGCAGGTGCAGGTGATCTGCGCCG
>NZ_JYIX01000027.1 GCF_000956505.1 Microbacterium azadirachtae
GTTCGGGGGTGGGGTGCCGGAGGAGGGGGAGCGCTGCGTCCGTGTCGGTGATCGTGAGCTGCGGCGGGTAGAGGGACATGACCTGGATCGCGGCGGCGTGATTGGCTGGATCCGAACCTGCGCACGCATCGGCGGCGATCGTCACGCGCGCACCCGCATCGGCGGCGGCCAGCGCGGTCGAGATCACGCAGCAGTCCGTCGAGACGCCAGCCAGCACGACCGGAGCGGACCCCACGATCCGCTCCAGCTCCGGGCCCCACTTGCCGAACGTGGGCAGGTCGAGCGTCGGATGCGGGGAGAGGTCCCGCGCCTCGGGCACGAGGTCGTAGAGCGGGTCGTCGGCCGGCTTGTCCGCGAAGGGCCAGGCCGCGAAGTAGTCGCCCCACGCCGTGCGCCGATCCGCGGTCGGCAGCCAGCGGGTCACGAGCACCCTGCCCGCCGCGGCGTCGGCGAGGCGGCGGATGTTGGCGAACGCATCCGGGAACATCGGGGATCCCCACGCCGAATCCGGCGCGGCGAAGATGTTCTGCGGATCGATCACGACGAGCCAGGCCGCAGCAGTCGGCGCGAGCGGCGTCGGAGCCTCCGCGGCAGTCGGCGCGAGCGGCGTCCCCGTCATGCCTGCTCCTGGCGGCGGATCCTCCCGGCGCGCGCGAACCAGGTCACCACGAAGCCCAGCACGAGTGCGAAGAAGACGCCGAGGTTGGCGTAGGCCCACTCGCCGTCCTTGCCGCCGATCACGCCGAGGAAGTAGCCCTGCCAGTTGTTCCACGGCGCGGCCTCGGCGAAGTTGTTGATCACGAAGCCCCAGCCGATGACCGAGGCCACGACGAGCGTGCCGATCGCGACCCCGTCCCAGGCTCCGTACCGCCCGCGCGCGTCGAAGAGCGCCTCGTCGTCGTAGTCCTTCTTCCGACGCAGGATGTCGGCGATCAGGATCCCGGCCCAGGCCGCCATCGGAACGCCGAGCGTGATGAGGAACGACTGGAACGGCCCGATGAAGTTCTGCGCGAAGAACACGACCACGATCGTGCCGATCGTGAGGATCACGCCGTCGACGGCCGCGGCCGCAGGACGGGGGATCCGGATACCCAGGCTCAGCAGGGTCAGGCCCGAGGAGTAGATGCCGAGCACCGCGCCGGAGACGAGGGTGAGGATCGCGACGATGAGGAACGGGAACAGTGCCCACGTCGGCAGCAGAGTCGCGAGCGCGCCGATCGGGTCGGCGGCGACCGCGGCGCTGAGCTTGTCGTTCGACCCCGCCAGCAGCAGACCGAAGAACACCAGCACGATGGGAGCGACGGATCCGCCGATCGTGTTCCAGGCGACGATCTGGGAGTCGGAGGCGGTGCGCTTCTGGTAGCGCGACCAGTCGGCCGCGATGTTGATCCAGCCGAGGCCGAAGCCCGTCATCACCATGACCAGCGCCCCGATCGTCTGCGCGAGCGTGCCGTCGGGGTGCGCGAACGCCTTGGTCCAGTCGATGCTGTTCACCGTGAGGATGAGGAACAGGATGGTGAACGCCCCGGTCAGCCAGGTCAGCACCGATTGCAGCTTCATGATCGTGTGATAGCCGAGCACCGAGGCGCCCACGATGAGCGCCGCGACCAGCACGGTCGCGATGAGGTGAACCGCGACGTCGCCGTCGGCGCCGACCCAGCCGAGCGCATGCAGCACGGTCGTGGTCGCGAGCACGGCCGTGATCGTGAGCGAGGTCTCCCACCCGATCGAGGTCAGCCACGAGACGATGCCGGGGATCTTCTGCCCCCGCACGCCGAATGCGGCGCGGGACAGCACCATGGTCGGTGCGGATCCGCGCTTGCCGGCGATCGCGATGAGCCCGCACAGTGCGAACGACACCACGATGCCGATGATCGCAACGACCGTCGCCTGCCAGAGCGAGATCCCGAACCCGAGCAGGAAGGATCCGTAGGACATGCCGAACACCGAGACGTTCGCCGCGAACCACGGCCAGAACAGGTCGCGGGGACGCGCGGTGCGCTCGGACTCTGGGACGATCTCGATGCCGCGTCGTTCGATGAGGGCGGCGGATCCGGGCTGGGAATCGGCGGACATGGCTTCATCCTGGCAGGGGTCGCGATCGTGTGGGCGGTCCGGCCGGAATTCGATGCGCGCCGACCGGGTGGCGCGGGTCCCGGTCGGCAGGCGGGCGGGCGCATCGGGCCCTGTGGCCGACCCGCGGCGACGCGGTACGATATCGCCGACCCGTTGATCCGGCGCGGCAGTCGGCTCGTCGCCGGGCGCCCGTCGGCTTCCGGGTCGGAAGGATCCTCCATGGACGCCGCGCGCATGCATGCCGCCTCGCCCGAATCCGCTGCGATCGTCGATGCCGTGCTCGACTACTCCCGTCGCCGGATGCTCGCCACGGATGTGCCGCTGGACAAGCCCCAGCCCGAAGCCGAGCTGCGCCGCCTGGTCGGCACGACCATCACGGACCAGGGGCTCGGCGCCCAGCGCGCGCTGAGCGTGTTCGAGCACATCCTCGCTCCGGCGAGCCTCACCACGAGCCACCCGGCGTACCTGTCGTTCATCCCGACCGCGCCGACCGTCGCTTCGATTGCGTTCGACCTCGTGGTCTCCGCCTCAGGGCTCTACGGCGGCAGCTGGCTCGAGGGCGCCGGCGCCGTGCACGCCGAGAACGAGGTGCTCGCGTTCCTCGCGGCCGAGTTCGGTCTGCCCGCGACCGCCGGCGGCGTGTTTGTGCAGGGCGGCACGATCGGCAACCTGTCGGCGCTCGCCGCGGCACGAGACCGCGCCGCGCGCCGCTTGACCGAGGCCGGCCGTCCGCTGCCCGCGCGGTGGAAGCTCGTGTGCAGCATCGAGGCGCACTCCTCGAACAAGTCCGCCGCGAAGATCATGGACGTCGACGTCGTCGCCGTGCCAGCAGGGCCCGACGGAAAGCTGCGCGCCGACGCCGTGCGCGAGGCGCTCGAGGAGCACGGCGAGGCCGCGTTCGCGGTCGTCGCGACGGCCGGATCCACGAACTTCGGCATCGTCGACGACATCGCCGGGATCGCGGCGCTCAAGGACGAGTTCGACTTCTGGCTGCACATCGACGGCGCCTACGGGCTCACCGCGATGCTCGCGCCCGAGGCTCGGGCGTGGTTCGCGGGCGTGGAGCGCTCCGACTCGCTCATCGTGGATCCGCACAAGTGGCTGTATGCGCCGTTCGACTGCTGCGCGCTGCTGTACCGCGACCCGGAGGACGGCCGTCGCGCGCACACCCAGCACGCGGAGTACCTGGACACCCTCACGGACACCGACGAGTTCAGCCCGTCGGACTACTCGATCCAGCTGACCCGTCGCCCGCGCGGCCTGCCGCTGTGGTTCTCCCTTGCGACCTACGGCGTGGACGCCTACCGCACCGCGGTCTCGGCGACGCTCTCGCTCACGCGCCGGATCGCCGACGAGATCGCGTCCCGCCCCGAGCTGCGACTGGTGCGCGACCCGCAACTGTCGGTCGTGGTGTTCGAGCGCGAGGGCTGGGAGCGCGCCGACTACGACCGCTGGTCCGACGAGCTGCTGCAGACGCAGCGTGCGCTCGTCGTGCCGAGCTCGCACGCGGGCCGCACGAACACGCGGTTCGCGATCCTCAACCCGCTGACGACGTTCGAGAACCTCGTCGGGATCCTGGACACGATGCGCTGACCCTTCGTCTCGCTGCGCTCGCTCAGGGACCGGGGTGAGGGTGGTCCCTGAGCACCCTTCGTCTCGCTGCGCTCGCTCAGGGACCGGGGACCGGGGTGCGCGGTACGCCTCAGCCCGCGAAGAACGCCTTCGCGACGGCGGCGAGATCGTGCAGGTCGCTCACGCCGGCGAGCTCGCGAGCGGAGTGCATCGAGAGGATCGGGATCCCGACGTCGACCGTGCGGATCCCGAGGCGGGTCGCCGTGATCGGGCCGATCGTGGATCCGCAGGGCACGTCGTTGTTCGAGACGAACTCCTGGGTCACGACGCCGGCGGCGTCGCACCAGCGGTGCCAGGCGGCGGCGCCCACGGCGTCCGTGGCGTAGCGCTGGTTCGCGTTGATCTTCAGGATCGGGCCGGATCCGAGGACCGGCTGCACGACCGGGTCGTGCTTGCCGGCGTAGTTGGGGTGCACCGAGTGGCCGACGTCGCTGGACAGGCACCACGACGACGCGTACGCGCGGTGCACGTCGACGGCGTCGGCACCGAGGCCCGCATAGATGCGCTCCAGCACGTCCTCGAGGATCGGGCCGGCGGCGCCCGAGCGGGAGCCGGATCCGAGCTCCTCGTGGTCGAACGCGGCGAGCACGGCGATCGCGTGCGGGTCGCCGTGGGCCGCGATCTCGCCGAGTGCGACCACGCCGGCGTGCACCGAGGCGAGGTCGTCCAGGCGTCCGCTCGCGAAGAACGCGTCGTCCTTGCCGAACACCGCGCCTCGGGCGCTGTCGGCGACCACGGCGTCGAAGCCGCGGATCTCGAGCGGATCGACCCCGGCCGCGCCGGCCAGCTCTGCGAGCAGATCGGCCTCCTCGGGATCGCCCAGGCCCCACACCGGCTGGGTCTCGTTCTGCTTGTCGAGCGCGAGACCGTTGTTCACGCCCCGGTCCAGGTGGATCGCGAGCTGCGGCAGCCGCAGCAGCGGCCCGGTCGAGGCGAGCACGACCCGGCCATCGGCGAGGGCGAGCCGTCCGGCCAGGCGCAGCTCGCGGTCGAGCCACGAGTTCAGCAGCGGGCCGCCGTACACCTCCACGGCCGCCTGGAGCCAGCCCTTGGCGCCCGTGGTCGGGCGCGGCTTGAGCTTGAAACCGGGGGAGTCGGTGTGCGCGCCGAACACGTGCGAGGGCGTAGTCGCCGTCGCCCCCGCCGGCACGACCCAGGCGATGGCGGCGCCGTCGCGCACGATCACGAAGCGGCCGCCGGCCTGCGCCGGCCAGGCCTCGGTCTCGTCGAGGCGGGTGAAGCCCTGCTCCTCGAGGCGCCGGGCGACCTCCTCCGCCGCGTGATAGCTGGACGGGGAGGCGGCGACATAGTCCGCCAGATCCTCGACGTGCGTACGGGCGGAAGCGGCGTGGGACATGAGGATCCTTCCGGGGCGGGTGCGCGACCGCCGAGGCGGCGCAGAGCACCTTCGATGCTAGCCGTGCGGCGTGTCCGCGAGATGGATGCGCCCAGCGCTCAGGTCGCGATTTCTGCTCCTCCGGCCGCCGTTCTCGCGCCGAAAGTGCGACCTGAACGTCGGGGAATGGAAAAGGGAGCGGATCCGTGCGGACCACTCCCTGCACTTCCATTCTAACGGCGGGGGTGGGGCTTGCGGCAAGGCCCCCCTGCGGGGGCAGACTGTGTGGTTTCGCCCAGGAATCGGAGGATCCGTGCGCCCTGAATCCACCCCCGTCACCGCCCTCGTCGCCGACCCGCAGGCCCCTTCGTGGTCGCCGTCGGTCTTCGCTCTGCCGCCCGCTGTCTCCCGCAAGGCGGATCCGGCCCTCATCGCCGCCGACGATGCCCACCTCGCCGCGATCCGCGACCGCCTCGCCGAGGAGATCGCGGCTCTCCAGGAGCGCCTCGTCCGACTCCGCGCCGCCCCGGCGCGTGCCGGGCAGGAGGCGCTCGAGCGCGACCTCGAGATCCATCGCTCGAGCTCGCGCCTGCAGCTGCTGGGCCGGTTCGGCGTCGACCTGTGCCTCGGGCGCATGGTCGTCGCCGGCGCGGCCGGGTCCGAATCCGTCTACATCGGGCGCATCGGGCTGTCCGACGCCGACGGTCGACGGCTGCTCGTGGACTGGCGCGCGCCGGCGGCCGAGCCGTTCTTCGCCGCGACGCACGCGGATCCGGAGGGCCTGATCAGCCGCCGTCGGTACCGCTGGGCCTCGCGTCGCATCACCGACTACTGGGACGAGGTGTTCGACCCCGAGGGACTCGAGGGCGCGGCCGCGCTCGACGACCAGTCCGCCTTCATCGCCAGTCTCGGCGCCTCGCGCTCGCCGCGGATGCGCGACGTCCTCAGCACGATCCAGGCGGACCAGGACGCGATCATCCGGGCCTCGTCCCGCGCCCCTCTGGTCGTGGACGGCGGACCCGGCACGGGCAAGACGGTCGTCGCACTGCACCGGGCCGCCTACCTGATGCACGCCGAGCAGCGGCTCGGCCACGGCGGGATCCTGTTCATCGGGCCGCACCAGCCGTACCTGGCCTACATCGAGGACGTGCTGCCGGGGCTCGGCGAGGACAGCGTCCGCGTGTGCACGCTGTCGGACCTGGTCCGGGAGGGGAGGGCCGGCGACCGCATGCCGGATGAGCGGGATCCGCTCGCGAGGATCCTGAAGTCGAACGCCCGCCTGCTCGACGCCGTGGCCTCCGCGGTCCGTTATCACGAGCACGCGCCGAGCGCCCGCCTCTTCGTGGAGACGCCGTGGCGCGACGTGATCGTGGAGCCGGCGGTATGGACAGAGGCGTTCGACGCGCCGGAGCCCGGCACGTCGCACAATGACGCGAGGGACGTCGTCTGGGAGGCGTTGATCGGCGCTCTCGTGGAGGACAACGCCGACGAGGACGTGCCGCCGCGGCAGCTCGATCGCGCCCTGCGGCAGAGCGACGCGCTGCAGCGCGCATTCGTGGCGGCCTGGCCGGTGCTGGATCCGGCCGGGGTCGTCGCCGATCTCTGGGCGACGCCGGCGTACCTGCGGATCTGTGCGCCCTGGCTCGCGGACGACGAGCGCGCGGTGCTGCGAAGGGAGGACGCGAGGGCGTGGACGCGCCAGGATCTGCCGCTGCTCGACGCGGCCCGTGCGCTCACCGGGGATCCGGAGGGGGCGCGGCAGCGACGGCGGCAGGAGGCCGTGTCCGCCGAGGAGCGGGAGCAGCGCGAGCGGGTGCTGGACGAGCTGCTCGCGGCCGATGACGACAAGGAGAGCGCGATCACCGGGTTCTTCTTCGGCGACGAGAGCGCGGGGGTGCGCGCGATGCTGCAGGACGAGGCTGCTCTGCCGCGTCTCGACTCCGATGCGCTCGCCGGGCCGTTCGCGCACGTGATCGTCGACGAGGCCCAGGAGCTCAGCGATGCGGAGTGGGCGATGCTGCTGAGGCGCGTGCCGTCGCAGAGCCTCACGATCGTCGGCGACCGGGCGCAGGCCAGGCACGGGTTCCGCGAGTCGTGGACCGAGCGGCTGGAGCGGGTGGGGCTGCGGCGCATCGCGCAGGCGTCGCTGCGCATCAACTACCGCACGCCAGAGGAGGTCATGGCGGAGGCAGAGCCCGCGATCCGCGCCGCCCTGCCCGACGCGAACGTCCCGGTCTCGGTGCGCGCGAGCGGGATCCCGGTGCGCCACGCGACGCCCGCGGACCGTGACGGGATCCTCGCCGCCTGGCTCGCGGCGCACGACGACGGCATCGCCTGCGTGATCGGCGACGACCGGCCGTTCCCGGATGCGCGGGTGCGGTTCCGCACGCCCATGACTGCGAAGGGGCTCGAGTTCGACCTCGTCGTGCTCGTGGATCCGGAGTCCTTCGGCGAGGGCATCGAGGGCGCGGTGGACCGATACGTCGCGATGACCCGCGCGACCCAGGAGCTCGTCGTGCTCGACCGGGGTCGTTGAGCGAGTGACCCCCCGGGGGATCAGAGCGCGGCGCCGACGAGCGCCTCACCGAGCGGGCTGCGCAGATGCATCATCCGCGCCCCGTCGCGCGTGCTCACGACCAGGCCGGCGTCGCGCAGCACCCTGAGGTGATGTGAGGCGGTGGATGCGGCGATCCCCGCCTCCTCCGCCACGCGGGTCGTTGTGCGCGGCACATGCGCGGCGAGCAGGATGCCGGCGCGGACGGGGCCGACCAGCGCCTCGAGCGCGTGCACGAGGTCGTCCGCGTCCCTGGCCCAGCCGGCGGTCACCCCGCGGGCGGGGTAGTACAGCGTCGGCTGGGCGGGCGGCTCCGTGATCACCATGCAGCCCCAGGACGACATCACGGAGGGAACGAGCACCAGTCCGCTGCCTCGGCAGTCGACGTCCTCGCTGTGCCGGCGCAGTCGCACCCGCACGGATCCGTCGCCCCAGCTCACCCAGGGGTGGATGCCGGAGGCCATCGCTGCGAGCCCCTCAGTCGCGACGCTGCGGGAGCGCACCGCGACGTCCGCGCGCAGTATCCGCTCGAGCTGCGGCCAGACCGGCGCCATCGCGCTCTCCCAGACCTCAGCCCAGGCATCGGCGATGACGGTGCGCGCCCGCGCAGGGTCGTCCTGCATGCCGCGCAGCGCCTCCTGGCGCCGGCCGGAGGAGCGCACGACCATCTTCGCGAGGTCGACGCGCATTCCCGCGAGGGGAGCGGAGCGGATCGCCGCGAGCTCGTCATCGGGGGTGAGGTCCCAACGGGCGGTCGTGGTGAGGAAGTCCGGCATGTAGCCGTCGGCCCCGATCACCTGCGCGAGCACGCCGAAGGCTTCACGCGGGACCCGCCCGCGGAACTCCTTCAGCCACCCCCAGGCGAGCGGGTACTGCTCCGGTCGCAGCAGCACGCGGATCGCATGGGCGAGCTCGTGCCCGGGCGAGACGCCGAATCGCACGGCCTGGATGTCACCGGGACTGAGCCGGAAGTCGACACGGTGGTGCTCCCACTCCACGCCCTCCATGTTTCGATCCACATCGAAACTCTACGTCGCGAAGCGCGCCCCCGCGAGAGTGGGAGCACCCCGCAGAGAGGACCAGATCATGAGCAGCATCGCCCCCGACATCGCCGTCATCGCACCAGAGGAGATCCGCCTCGGCACCGGCAACGGACGACGCTTCGAAGGCGCCGAGCACGGCGCCGGCGTCTCGTACTTCTACGTCGACAACCAGCCGGGACAGGGATCCCTGCTGCACTGGCACCCGTATCCCGAGACCTGGGTCGTGCTGGAGGGCGATGCCGCGTTCACCGTCGGCGACCGCACCATCACGGCGACCGCGGGCGACACGATCACCGGCCCCGCCTTCGTGCCGCATCGCTTCGAGAACGTAGGATCCGGCACAATGCGACTGATAGGCATTCACGCCTCCGCCGTCATCATCCAGACCGTGGTCGACTGACCGCACCTTCAAGGAGAAGAACGATGTCCTTCCAGGCATACCTCGACGCCGTCGAGACCAAGACCGGCCTCACCCCCCGCCAGATCGTCGACCTCGCCGCCGCGCAGGGCTTCGGCCCCGACACCAAGGCGACGCCGATCCTCGAGTGGCTGAAGTCCGAGTACGACCTCGGGCGCGGCCACGGCATGGCGATCGTGCACGTGATCACGAAGGGGCCGACCATCAGCGCGAAGCATGTCGGAACCGATGGCGTGCACCGCGATGCGAGCGATACGCTCTGGCTCGACGGCAAGGACTCGAACCCGCTCGGCTGAGCCCGCCCGCTACCAGCAAGGACACCGCACATGGCCGTTCGCGTCGACCTCAACATCTCTCTGGACGGATACGCCACCACGACCGACCAGACCCCCGAGAACCCTTTCGGGGAGGACTGGGGCCGTCTCGTGGCCGCGTACACCGCGACGCGCACCTTCCGCGCGCGCGTCCTGGGCGATCCGTCCGGCGGCACCACCGGTGTCGATGATCGCTACGGCGCCGCATACTTCGAGAACATCGGCGCGGAGATCATGGGCGCGGGCATGTTCGGGCTGCACAACTTCCCCGACGATGCGGACTGGCGCGGCTGGTGGGGCGAGGAGCCGCCGTTCCACTGCCCGGTGTTCGTGCTGACGCACAGTGCGGGCCGCGCGCCGATCTCGTTCGACAACGGCACGGAGTTCCGCTTCCTCGACGCGGCCCCGGAGGAGGCGCTCGCGCTCGCCACTGCGGCGGCGGCCGGCGCCGACGTGCGCATCGGCGGCGGCGTCGACACGGTGCGCTCGTTCCTGGCCGCGGGGCTCGTCGACCGCCTGCACGTCGGCATCACGCCGATCCTGCTCGGGCGCGGCAAGAACCTGTGGGCGGACCTGCGCGGGCTCGAGAGCGACTACGCGGTCACGAGCGAGGTCGCCGAGAGCGGTGTCGTGCACCTGACGTTCGCGCGCGACTGACGCGACTGAGCAGGCCCACGGGCGCGCTGGACGACAGCGGTTCGGTGGTCAGGGGGCTTGGCGGTCAGGGGGAGTGGCGGTCAGGCCGCGTGACGGGATCCGGCGTCGCCCGAGTCGTTCGCTCCGGTGCCGTTCGCAGCGGGTCCACGCGGGTCCGTTCCGTCGGAATCGGGAGCCTCGGCGTCCTCGATGTCCTCGTCGGAGGGAGTGGAGGCGACCTTCGACGAGCGCTTGGCGTAGATCGCACGCGACGCGTCGGAGAGAGGGCTGCGCAGGAACAGCAGCGAGATGCTGATGCCGATGAGCGCGGCGAACAGGGCCGCCAGCCACCAGAACTCCCGGAAGATGGGGAAGAAGAACCACAGGATCCCCAGCGGCACGAGGAACGCCAGCAGGCGCAGCACCGAGTAGACGAGCAGGGGAGGAAGTTTCACGCGTTCAGTCTAGGAGGGCGCGTTCGGCACGCGCTGTGAGGTCCCTATGCCGATGCTCGGTCCGCGAGTTCCGCGGTGCTGCCGCAGGGCGGATCCGGGAGCCGCGGGCATGCCTACACTGGAAGGGTGGCACGTTTCCTTGTGATCGGCGGCTTCCTGGCCGCGGTCTTCTGGGTGTTCAGCATCGTCGACTGCATCGTGCAGCCGGCGAGCCGGCACCGCGGCGTGCCCAAGGGCGTGTGGATCGCGATCGTGGTCGTCTTCCCCGTGATCGGCGGCCTGCTGTGGTTCGCGATCGGGCGCACACGGCGCGGACGCACCGCGGATCAGGAGCGCTACCTGCCGCTCGACGACGTCGATCCGGCCGGGCGGCCGGCCGACCGGATCAGTGCTGCCGAGCAGGAGCGGCTGATCCAGGAGCTCCAGGAGGAGCTGTCCCGTTTCGACGACCGCGGCGACACCGACACCCCCGGCCCGCGCCCGTGACACCGCCGCCCTTCGCGGATCCCGCGCCCGCCGCGGCGGGGACCACAGGGCGTGAGGCGTCTCCCTCGTCTTCTTTGTCGTCTCCCGCGTCATCTCCCGCGACCGAGGCGGCCGTGCGCCTGCTGACCGGCCTCATCGCGCACGGCGTCCGCGACATCGTGCTGTCTCCCGGCTCGCGCTCCCAGGCGCTCGCGCTCGCCGCCGTCGCGCTCGCCCGATCCGGATCCGTGCGCGTGCACGTGCGGATCGACGAACGGGTCGCCGGCTTCACCGCCCTGGGCCTCGGCCGCGGAACCGGCGTGCCGGCGGCACTCGTGTGCACCTCTGGCACCGCCGCCGCCGGATACCTGCCCGCCGCGATGGAGGCGTTCCACGCCGGGATGCCGCTGATCCTGCTGACCGCAGACCGGCCTCCCGAGCTGCGCGGCGTCGGGGCGAACCAGGCCACGATCCAGCCCGGCATGTACCGGCCCTGGGCGCGTTCGAGCATCGACGCGCCTGTGCCGGGGGAGGTCGAGCCGGCGCACTTCGAAGCGCTCGCGGCCGATGCCGTGGCCGTGGCCCTCGGCGCGCCGGGCGAGGGGCTCGACGGCGTCGCCGGACCCGTGCACCTGAACCTGCCCACGCGCGAGCCGCTGTCCGGGCCGATGCCGGATCCGCTCCGCGCCACCCTCGGATCCGCTCCGCAACTCGCACCCGGGGAGCCGCTGCGGATCGCCCGGGATCCGCGCACGCTCGTCGTCGCCGGGGCGGACGCCGGTCCGGACGCCGAGCGGATCGCCCGCGCCGGCGGCTGGCCGCTCGTCGCCGAGGTCGTGAGCGGATCCCGCTTCGGCGCCCATCTCGTCCCCGCCTACCGCGAACGGCTGCGCGACCCCGCCCTCGCCGACCGGATCGAGCGCGTGATCGTCTTCGGGCACCCGACGCTCAGTCGCGAGGTCGCGGCCCTGCTGCGCCGCACGGACCTCGAGGTGATCGCCGTGCGCCGGGGCGGTGAGCGGCTGAACCTCTCCGGCGCCGCGGTCGACGCGCGCGCGATCGACGTCGACGCGGAGGCGGGCACCGGCGCGGATGCTGAGGCGTGGCTGGCCGCGTGGACCCGGGCCGGGATGCCGGTGGACGGTGCGGGTGCTGGTGCTGGTGCTGGTGCTGGTGCTGGTGTCGGTGCTGGTGTCGGTGTCGACCGCCCGCTGGACCGCGCCGCGCTGGTGCGGGCGGTGTGGGCGGCGACCGGATCCGAAGACCTTCTGCTTTTCGGATCCTCGCGGATCGTCCGGGTGGCCGACCAGATCCTCGAGGGCAAGGACCTGCGCGTGCACGCGAATCGCGGGCTCGCCGGCATCGACGGCACGATCGCGACGGGCGTCGGCCTCGCCCTCGCGGGCGCCGGGGTCACCCGGGTGCTGCTCGGCGACCTGTCGCTCCTGCACGATGTCGGATCCCTGCTGCTGCCCGGTGACGAACCGGCTCCGCGGATCCAGGTCGTCGTCGGCAACGACGGGGGAGGGACGATCTTCGACGGGCTCGAGGTCGCCGGCACCGCCGCGACGGAGGACCTCGACCGCGCCTTCTACACGCCGCAGACCGTCGCGCTGGCACCTCTCGCTGCGGCGTACGGGTGGGCCTATGCGCGGGCGGCGACCCCCGACGAGCTCGAGCGCGCGCTGTCCGCGGAGGTCGAGGGACCGCAGCTGATCGAGGTGCCGCTGGCGCGCTGACGCCCGGCGCGCCGAGATCCGCTCCGCTCCGATGCGGCCAGGCGGATGCGGCATCATGGGGCCATGAGCCAGCACTCCGCCGGGTGGACCGCCCCCGCTTCGGAAGTCCTCCGCGTCACCTCCGCCGGTCTGAGCGGAGTCGATCCCGAAGCGACGCCCGGGTACCAGGGGAAGAAGACCGACGGAGCCGAGTCGCTGGCGTCCGGGCTCGCCGCGCTCGGCGACCTGCAGGAGCGGCTCTTCGCGCGCTCCGCGGTGGGCGAGGCGCAGGCGAGTGTGCTGCTCGTGCTGCAGGCGATGGACTCGGCGGGCAAGGGCGGCATCGTCCGGCACGTCGTCGGCGGCGTGGATCCGCAGGGCATCGAGCTCGCCGCGTTCAAGGCGCCGACCGCCGAGGAGCTGCAGCACGACTTCCTCTGGCGCATCGAGAAGCGCCTGCCCGCGGAGGGCAAGATCGGCGTCTTCGACCGCTCGCACTACGAGGATGTGCTCATCGGGCGGGTGCGCGCGCTCGCGCCGGCCGAGGAGATCGAGCGCCGCTACCGGGCGATCGTCGACTTCGAGAAGCGCGTGGCGGACTCCGGCACCCGCATCATCAAGGTCATGCTGCACATCTCCCGCGACGAGCAGAAGCAGCGCCTGATGGAGCGGCTCGAGCGCCCGGAGAAGCACTGGAAGTTCAATCCCGGCGACACGGACGAGCGCCTGCTCTGGGACGACTACATGGTGGCGTACGACACCGTCTTCGAGCGCACCTCGACCGACGACGCCCCCTGGTACGTGATCCCGGCGAACCGCAAGTGGTACGCCCGTCTCGCGGTGCAGGAGCTGCTGCTGGCCGCGCTCGAGGACATCGATCCGCAGTGGCCCGTCGCCGACTACGACGTCGCGGCCGAGAAGAAGCGCCTCGCCGCGAGCTGACCCGGGGATTCGGTCGGGGGTGATCCCCGTTTTGGGGCGTGCCGTTCCGTTTTGGGGCGCGTCTCGACGTGGATTCCGGGGCTCCCGCGCCCCGAACCGATGAATCACGCCCCAAAACAGGGGTGGAGGGGGAGCCTCGCTCCGGGCCGGTCCCAGACTGATGCTTGGTTGGGGCGTGCTCTCTCGTTTTGGGGCGCGTCTCGTCGTGGATTCCGGGCGCGACGCGCCCCAAAACGGCAGCCCGCGCCCCAAACCGGGGATGGAGCAGCCGCAACCGGCGCGGCTGCGGTCGGGGCAGCCGGGGATCGAGCAGGCCGGGCCGGGGCGTCGGCGCCCCCTCGTGGCATCGGCGCCCCCTCCTGTGCGCGTCCGTGCGAGGGGGCGCGGACGCTGCGAGGGGGCGCGGACGTGGGGGTGCCCGTCCACTCGAGGTGCGCATCAATGCGAGCGAGCACAGCGCAGGGCGAGGCCCTGGATCCCTGGAGCCACCGGGACATTCGGGGTATCCGGAGTCATCCTCGGGGGTTCCCCGAGTCATCCTCCAGAGGGATGCGCGGAGGGCCCGTCGCCGCATAGCGTCGAAGGCATGATCACAGCAGAGGGCCTCAGCAAGAGATATGGACCCAAGACCGCGGTCGACAACGTGTCGTTCACCGTCCAGCCGGGGTCGGTCACCGGCTTCCTCGGGCCGAACGGTGCCGGCAAGTCGACCACGATGCGCATGATCGTGGGCCTGGACCGCCCGAGCGCGGGCCGCGTCACCGTGAACGGCCAGGAGTACCGCCGTCTGCGCGCGCCCCTCACCGAGGTCGGCGTGCTGCTGGACGCCAAGGCCGTGCACACGGGCCGCTCCGCCCGCAACCACCTGCGCGCGCTCGCCGCCACGCACGGACTCCCGTCGAAGCGCGTCGACGAGGTGATCGAGATCACGGGCATCGGATCCGTCTCCCGCAAGCGTGCGGGCGGGTTCTCCCTCGGCATGGGGCAGCGCCTCGGCATCGCCGCAGCTCTGCTCGGCGACCCGCACACGCTCATCCTGGACGAGCCGGTCAACGGCCTCGACCCCGAGGGCGTGCGCTGGGTGCGCGAGTTCGTGCGGCATGCCGCGTCCGAGGGACGCACGGTGCTGCTCTCCAGCCACCTCATGAGCGAGATGTCGCAGACCGCCGACCACGTGATCGTGCTGGGCCGCGGCCGAGTGCTCGCGGATGCGCCGCTGGCGCAGCTCGTGCAGCAGTGGACCACCGCCCAGGTGCGGGTGCGGAGCCCCCGAGCCGCCGAGCTCGGCGACCTGCTCGTCGCGGCCGGCGCCCTGGTCACCCCCTCGGGTCACGACGTGATCGACGTCACCGGTCCCGAGGCGTGGTGGATCGGCGACCTCGCCGCAGAGCGAGGCATCCCGCTGCACGAGCTCACCCCCACCAGCGGTTCGCTGGAGGACGCGTACCTCGCCCTCACCGGCGAGGCCGTCGAATACCGCACCCGCGCCGTGTCGGAAGCCGGCGCACCGATCCCGGAGGTGGTCGCATGAGCGCCGTCGCTCCCGCCGTCCCCGCCGTCTCGGGCCGGTTCCGCCTGAGCTTCCCCCGGAGCCTCCGCAGCGAGTGGATCAAGCTGAGCACGCTGCGCTCGACCTGGTGGTCGATCGCGATCACCGCCGCGCTCACCATCGGCATCGCCGTGCTGATCGCGTTCGCCTTCACGTCGACGGGCGCCGTGCGCCAGGGCGTCAACGGCATCATGGCCGTCGTCTCGCCGATCCAGTTCACGGCTCTCCTCGCGGGGATCCTGGGTGCGATCGCGGTCACCGGCGAGTACTCCACGGGCATGATCCGCTCCACCCTCACCGCGGATCCGCTTCGCGGGCGGGTGCTGGTCGCGAAGGCCGCCGTGCTCGCGGTGTTCCTCTTCCTCGCCTCCCTGGTGATGTTCGTGATCGCCGCCGTCATCGTCTCGACGATCCTCGGCGCGCACGGTGAGGCGCTCGAGTGGGGCGCGCCCGACAAGGTGCTCCTGCCGCTGCTGTCGGCCGCCGCGACGATGGCGGTGTGCGCGCTGATCGGCGTCTCGTTCGGCTTCATGCTGCGCTCCGGCGCCGGCGCGATCGCCGCGACGGTCGGGCTGCTGTTCGTGCTGCCGATCATGTCGAACTTCTTCGCCTTCGCGGGCGAGTCCTGGAAGTGGGTGCTGGACGCGGCGAACTACCTGCCGCTGTCGGCCGCGCAGAACGCGATCCTGCCCAGCGACACGGCGCCGATGTCCGCGGGCGTGGCGTTCCTCACGCTCGGCGCCTGGGTGGCCGCGGGGCTGCTCGGATCCTGGGTGGTGCTGCGCTCGCGCGACGCCTGATCGCCGCGCGTCTCCCTCGCCCCGTCGCCCCCTCCGGCCGTCCGTGCCGGAGGGGGCGACGTCGTCTGCTCGCGCGGCCGACGCACCCGGATGTGGTACTTGAGGACGACCCCGAGATGGGCGGGATCCTCCCCGAAGCGGATGTGCGGACCCGGTCGCGACCGGTTTCCTGAAGATACGGCTCGTCGCAGGTGGCGACAGCCGGGGCGCCCTGCGCCCGCTCGTGATCGCCCTGGAGGATCCGTGACCCTGCTGACCCGACTCAGCCTCGCCAACCGCGCCGTCGTCGCCCTGTTCACCGTCCTCATCGTCGGGGCGGGGCTCTGGGCCACCGGCAGCATGAAGCAGGAGCTGCTGCCGTCGATGTCGCAGCCCGCGGCGGTCGTCCTCGTGACCAAGCCCGGCGCCTCTGCCGAGACCCTCGACCACGACGTCGTGAAGCCGCTGTCCGACACGCTGGGCTCCGTGACAGGGGTGGACGAGGTGCGCACGAGTACCTCGAGCGGCAGCGGGCAGCTGACCGTGTCGTGGGCGTTCGGCCGCGACGACACCAAGATCCTCGCCGACCTCAAGGCCGCCGCGACGGCCGCCGGATCCGCCGCCGACGGCATCCACACCGAGGTGTATGCGGGCAGCTCCGCCGACATCCCGGTGCAGAGCCTCGCGATCACCGGGGACGGCGACGTCGAGGCACTGGCCGACCGAGTGGACAAGACCCTCGTCTCCGCGATCGAGCACGTGCCGGGCGTGCGCGCCGTGCAGGTGTCGGGACGCGTCTCCGAGCGCGTGCTGGTGACCCTGGATCCGGCCAAGCTCTCGGCGCGATCGGTCGATGCGGCCGCGGTGTCGGGGATCCTGCGCACCGCCGGCGTCGTGGTTCCGGCCGGAACCAGCAGCGACGGCACCAGGGCGATGGCGATCGAGGTGGGCCAGGAGGGCACGTCGATCGAGCGGCTCTCCGCGATGCCGATCCCGACGATGCAGGGGCCCGTGCCGTTGTCCGAGGTCGCGACGGTCGAGCTCGCTCCCGTCCCGCAGAGCTCGATCTCGCGCTCGGACGGCCGTCCCGCACTGAGCCTGACGATCACCAAGACCCCCGAGGCGAACGCCGTGCAGGTGTCGCATGCGGTGACCGCCGCGGTCGGGAAGACCCTGCCCTCTCTCGGTGCGAATGCCGCGAGCTCCGTGCTGTTCGACCAGTCCACGATGATCGAGAAGTCGACCCACGACCTGGCCGTCGAGGGCGGCCTGGGCCTCGTGTTCGCGGTGCTCATCATCCTGGTCTTCCTGCTCTCTCCGAAGGCGACGGTGATCACGGCCGTCTCGATCCCGCTTTCACTGCTCATCGCGGTGATCGGACTGCGCGTCGGCGGCTTCTCCTTCAACGTGTTCACGCTCGCCGCGCTGACGGTCGCCGTGGGTCGGGTCGTCGACGACTCGATCGTCGTCATCGAGAACATCGCGCGACGACGCGGATCCGCACCGCTCACGCCCGCGGACGTGCTCGCCGCGGTGCGCCAGGTGGCCGGTGCCGTGACGGCGTCGACGCTGACGACGGTCGCGGTGTTCCTGCCGGTCGCGCTCGTCGGCGGCATGGCCGGGGAGCTGTTCCGGCCGTTCGCGCTGACGGTGACGATCGCGCTGCTGGCCTCGCTGCTGGTGTCGCTGACGATCGTGCCCGTGCTCGCGTACTGGTTCCTGCGCCGTCCGGCGAAGGGGGCGGCGGCGGAGGCCGCCGCGGACGTCGAGCACGGGGCGACCGCCCTGGTGGAGCACGCGGAGGCGTCGGGCCCGGCCGTCGCGGACTCGCATCAGGCCGGCACAGCAGCAGCGACCGCCTCGGCCTCGGATCCGGCGGCACAGGATCCCGCCGAGCGCGTCACGCGCATGCAGCGGGCGTATCTGCCCTCGCTGCTGTTCGCACTGCGGCGCCCCGTCACCATCGTGCTGATCTCGGTCGTGGTGTTCGCCGGCACGATCGTGGCCGCCGGGTTCCTGAAGACCGATATGCTCGGCAGCTTCGCCGACGAGCGCGCGGTGACCGTCACCCAGACGATGCCGCTGGACACCACGCTCGCCGTCTCGGACAAGGCGGCCACCGCCCTGGAGAAGAAGGTCCGCGACCTCGACGGCGTCGCCTCGTACCGCACCACCGCGGGCGAGCAGGGGGCTCCCGTCACGCTCGACATCGTGATCGCCGCGGATGCGGACCCCAAGGCCGTGCTGCCGCGGATCCGCACCGCGGTGGGCCAGCTCCCTGACGCCGACCGCATCACCGTGTCGACGCAGGCGACGCAGACCACCTCGTCCTCGATCGACGTGATCGTGAAGAGCCCCGACGAGAAGGCGCTCGCGAGCGCGTCCGAGAAGCTCACCGCCGCACTCGGCAAGGTCGACGGCATCGGCACGGTGAAGAGCGATCTCGCCTCTGATCTCCCGGTGCTGAAGGTCTCGGTCGATCCGGCGCGCGCCGCGACGCAGGGCTTCACCACCGCCGAGGTGGGCGCGGCGATCTCCGCCGCCGTGCAGGGCGAGCGGCTCGGCTCCGTCGGCATCGACGGCACCGCCACGGATCTGGTGGTCCGCGCGCAGTCGACGGCGACGGATCCGGAAGCGGTCAAGGCGCTCACCCTGCCGATCTCGGCGCTCCAGGCGCAGAAGACGCAGAAGGATGCCGCGGACGCACTGCAGCGCGAGCAGGAGGCGATGTCCTCCCAGGCGCGCACGGAGGCCGAGAACAAGGCCGACGAGCAGCTCTCCGAGCTGTACGACGCCCGCTCCTCTGGGGCGCAGGATCTGGTCGCGCTGCGCGAGCAGCTCGCGCAGCTGCTCGCCTCCCCGCCGCCCGCCGACGCGAACCCCGCGACGCAGGGCCAGCTCAGCGCGCTCGAGTACCAGAAGCTCGTCCAGCAGCTCACCCAGGCCGTGGCCGGGGCGGAGAGCGGGCTGAGCAACCTGGACGAGCAGATCTCCGGGGCGCGCACCGCGATCGCCGACGGCTCGCGCCAGCAGGCCGAGACCGACCGGCTCACCCAGGCGCAGCGCGACCTCGAGCACCTGCGCGCGACGCCTATCCGGGTCGGCGACATCGCCGCGGTGGAGGTCGTCTCGGCCCCCGCGACGATCACCCGGATCGACGGCGCCCGCGCGGTCACGATCTCGGCCACGCCCGCCGAGGGGGCGGACCTCTCCACGGCGTCGTACGGCGTGCAGACAGCCGTGGATGGGGTCTCCCTGCCCGCAGGCGTGAGCCTGGACGAGGGCGGCGCCGCCGCCGAGCAGGCGCAGTCGTTCGGGGAGCTCGGCATCGCCATGCTCGCCGCGATCGCCCTGGTCTACATCGTGCTGGTCGCGACGTTCCGCTCGCTCGTGCAGCCCCTGCTGCTGCTGGTCTCGGTGCCGTTCGCCGCGACAGGGGCGATCGCGGGCCTGCTGATCACCGGAACGCCGCTCGGCATTCCGGCGCTGATCGGCATGCTCATGCTGATCGGGATCGTGGTCACGAACGCGATCGTGCTGATCGACCTCATCAACGAGTATCGCAGGAACGGCTCGGGCCTGGACGACGCCGTGGTGCACGGCGCGCGACTGCGCCTGCGGCCGATCATCATGACCGCGTGCGCGACCATCTTCGCGCTCATCCCGATGGCGCTCGGCATCACCGGTGGCGGGGCGTTCATCTCGCAGTCGCTGGCGATCGTCGTGATCGGCGGGCTGGTGTCGTCGACCGTGCTCACGCTGCTGCTGGTGCCGGCGCTGGTCGTGCTGTACGAGCGCCGCGGAGACCGCCGGCAGGCGCGGCGGGAGCGTCGCGAGGCCCGCCGCCAGGGCCGCACCGCCGGAGTCGAGGTGTTCGAGAACGAGCAGGATCCGGCATCGTCCGAGGGCGAGACGGCCGCTGCGCTGCCGCTGAGCGCCGAGGAGCCCGGGCCCCGCTCGTCGCGCACGAGCACGGATCGGGCGGCGTCCGCCGACCCGGAGGACCGTGGGAGACTGGCGACGTGACCGACGGCTCCGCGCGCGCCCTGGATCGCGCCGCGTCGCGCTGGCAGCGTCATCCGCACGTGGCCGACGCGCTCACGACGCTCAGCTGGGTCGTGCTGACGGCTGTGCCGATGTTCGCGGCGGAATCCGCGGATCCTGCGATCGCGGCGCGACCCGTCGGGCCGTGGGGCTTCGGCCTCGGGCTCGTCGTGGTCGCGATCGTCGCGACGACCATGGTGCTTCTCCGTCGGCGCAACCCGGTGCTGCTCTTCCTCGTCTCGGTCACGCTGCCGCTCGTGCTGCTGCCGTTCTCGCTCGATGTGGGAGCGTTCGCAGTCGCGTACGCGGTGTTCGCGATCGCCGTGTACGACCGGGTGTCCCGGGCGTGGATCGCCGGAGCGGTCGCCTACGCGGTGACCCTCGTGCTGAGCGCCGTGCACCTGCTCACGGGGTTCGGCTTCACGCCCGTGAACCGCTCCGGGTCGCGACTGGAAACCGCCCTGACCTGGGCCGCCTTCGATCTGCTCTTGCTCCTGGTCGCGCTGCTGTGGGGGCAGAACGCGGGCAACCGCCGCCGCTACGTGGCGGCCCTCGTGGAGCGGGCGCGGATCCTGGAGCATGAGCGCGATCAGGAGGCGCAGCTCGCCGCCCTCGCCGAGCGCTCGCGCATCGCCCGCGACGTGCACGACATCGTGTCGCACTCGCTGAGCGTCATCGTGCGGCTGGCCGACGGCACGAGGGCCGTGTTCGACGCCGATCCGGACCGCGCACGGGAGGCGGTGGGCCAGATCGGCGGCGTCGCGCGCTCCTCCCTCGACGAGATGCGGAGGGCGCTCGGGGTGCTCGAACGGCCGAACGGACAGGAGTCCGCGCGCACCGGTACAGGGCTCGAGGACCTGC
Source organism: Microbacterium azadirachtae (assembly GCF_000956505.1). GTDB lineage: Bacteria > Actinomycetota > Actinomycetes > Actinomycetales > Microbacteriaceae > Microbacterium > Microbacterium azadirachtae_A. The sequence goes on from NZ_JYIX01000027.1 coordinate 20,823, forward strand.
CGCGCCTCGCCGAGGTCTACCGAGGGATCGGGCTGCCGGTGCGACTGGACCTGGACCTGGGACGGGCGGGGCGGGAAGGCACCCCGGGACCCGCGGCCGTCGATGCGCAGGGGATCCCGGCAGGGCTCCAGATGACCGTGTTCCGGGTGGTGCAGGAGTCCCTCACCAATGCGCTCCGGCACGCCGAGGCGCCCACCCAGGTGCGGGTCGAGGTGCGGGTGGACGAGGATGCGATCCACGCCGAGATCCGCGACGACGGCGCGGTGGCGACGGTCGCGGCGGAGGGCACGCGCTCGGGGCACGGCGGCACGCCGGAGCGCGGCCGCGCGAGCGGATCGGAGGGCGCGCCGGCCCCCGCCCGCGTCGGGCGCGGGCTGCTGGGGATGCGTGAGCGGGCGGCCCTCTATGGAGGAACGCTCGACGCCGGCCCATCGGGCGCCCGTGGCTGGACCGTGCGCCTCGCGCTGCCGAGGAGCGGGTCATGACGGCGGTGCGGGTGCTCATCGCCGACGACCAGGCCCTGATCCGCGCGGGCCTCGCGATGGTGCTGGGCGCCCAGCCGGACATCGAGGTGGTCGGTGAGGCGCAGGACGGCATCGAGGCCGTGGCGCTCGCGAACGTGCACCAGCCGGACGTCGTGCTGATGGACGTGCAGATGCCCCGCATGGACGGCCTGGAGGCGACGAGGGAACTCGTCTCGTCAGGCAGCGGCATCAGAGTGCTCGTGCTCACCACCTTCGACCTGGACGCCTACGCGTTCGGCGCGATCGACGCCGGAGCCAGCGGCTTCCTGCTCAAGGACTCGGATGCCGAGGACATCATCGCCGCGATCCGTGCGGTGGCCGCCGGCGACGCCGTGCTCGCCCCGCGGGTCACGTCGGAGCTGCTGCGGCGCTTCGGCGCGCTCACCCGCGCCGCGGAGGATCCCGCCCGCCGCGCGAAGGATGACGACCGGCGCGCGGCCGCGGCCCGACTGCAGGTGCTCACCGACCGGGAGCGCGAGGTCTTCGACGCGCTCGTGCAGGGGCTGTCCAACGCCGAGATCGCGGAGAAGCTCTGGCTGAGCGAATCGACCGTCAAGACCCACGTCGGCCGCGTGCTGCAGAAGCTCGGCATGCGGGATCGCGTGCTGGCGGTCGTGTTCGCGTTCCGGAACGGCCTGACCGATCCGCAGTGACCGCACCGACTACGCTGAAACCGTGCTGCTGAGCGACAGGGATATCAGGGCGGGGCTCGACACGGGACGGATCGGACTGGATCCGCTCGAACCGTCGATGATCCAGCCGTCGAGCATCGATGTGCGGCTGGACCGCTACTTCCGCCTCTTCGACAACCACAAATACCCCTTCATCGACCCGGGAGAGGACCAGCCAGAACTGACGCGGCTGATCGAGGTCGAGCCGGATGAGCCGTTCGTGCTGCACCCGGGGGAGTTCGCACTCGGTGCGACGTTCGAGCAGGTGTCGCTCTCGGAGGATGTCGCCGCCCGTCTCGAGGGCAAGTCCTCGCTGGGTCGCCTCGGGCTCATCACGCACTCCACGGCCGGCTTCATCGATCCCGGCTTCACGGGGCACGTCACGCTCGAGCTCGCGAACGTCGCGACCCTGCCGATCAAGCTCTGGCCCGGCATGAAGATCGGACAGCTGTGCTTCTTCCAGCTGTCCTCTCCGGCGGAGAACCCGTACGGATCCGGTCCGTACGGCAACCGCTACCAGGGGCAGCGCGGCCCGACGGCGTCGCGCTCGTTCCAGAACTTCCATCGCACCGACGTCGGCGTCACCGACGCGGGATCCACCGGAGGCTGACATGAGCGCGGACGAGACGGATCCGAACCCGGACGCGCAGTCCGCACCGAAGCCGTCCGTCGCGCCGCCGCCTGCAGCGCCGCCGCCTGCCGGCGACACCGAGCTCGCCCCTGTCCCGGTGGAGAGCGAGGGGCTGGCCGATCTCCTGGCCGATCCCGAGATCGCCCCGGCCGAGGAGAGCGCAGCGCTCGCCGACCTGCTCGCCCCGCCCGCGGAGGCCGCGCCGGCGGAGGAGACGCCGGGGCTCGCGGAGCTCCTCGCCTCGCCGGACCCTGCGGCGTTCGGCGACGCGGAGCCCGCGCCCGAGAGCCCGGCCGCTGCCGATGCCGAGGTCTCGCGCGCCCCGGCTCCTGTGGCGGATCCGGCTCCCCCGGAGGATCCGACTCCTGTGGAGGATCCGGCTCCCGCCTCGGGGCCTCCGCCGCTCCCCGCGCTTCCGCCGGAGCGACCAGCGCCGCCGCTCGCCCCGGAGGGCGGGGGTGGCAACTACCCGCTGCTCGTCGGGCTGGTGTTCCTGCTCCTCGTCGTGCTGCTGGTCGGCGCCATCGTGCTGATCGCCGTGCTCATCGCGAACGCCGCGTGGCCGTTCCCGATCGCCGCCGCCGCGCTCCCGGCCGTGCTGCCGCTCGTCTGACGGACACGGGGTTCGCGCGCGACGGCCGATCCGGACGATCGGTCGGATCCGCCGGACGCACGGTCGGGCGCCCGCGCGAAGAACACGGAAAGCTGGAAGCATGACCACGACCGCCCCTGTGCCCACGACCGCGGCCGCCGCCCCGCGCCGGCTGAACTACAGCGCCCTGCTCGCCATGATGGCGACGGCGTTCCTGCTCGTCACCGCGGAGTTCCTCCCCGGCGGTCTGCTCACCGACATCGCGGCGGAGATCGGGGTCACGCCCGGCCAGGCCGGCCAGATGGTCACGGTGACGGCGCTCGCAGGGCTCATCGTGGCGCCGACCATCGGCCTCATGCTGCCCCGTCTGGATCGTCGCTCGCTGCTGGTGTGGATGGCGATCGGCGCGGCCGTCTCGAATCTGATCGTCGCCGTCGCGCCGAACCTGCCGCTGCTGCTCGTCGCCCGCGTGCTGCTGGGCGCCGCACTGAGCGGCTTCTGGTCGATGTCGGTGACGGTGGCGGCGCGGATCGCCGGGCCGGAGCGCCTGGGCCGGGCGATGATGTTCAATTCGGCCGGCGTATCGCTCGCGACAGTGGCGGGCGTGCCGGCGGGCGTGCTGCTCAGTCAGGTGCTCGACTGGCGCGGGGTGTTCGGGATCGCCGCGGCGGCCAGCGTCGTCCTCGCGGTCCTTCTGCGGATCCTGCTCCCGAGCGTGCCCGCCGAAGGGACTGCCCGGTTGTCGACCCTGGTCGAGACGTTCCGTCGTCGCGGCGTCGGTCTGGGTGTGGTCGGCCATGTGCTCGTCGTGCTCGGGCACTTCATCGCGTACACGTACATCCGGGTCGCCCTCGAGCGGGTCCACGAGGGCGGCGCCGCGATCACCGAGGGAACGATCATCCTGCTGCTCGCGCTGTTCGGCATCGGCGGCTTCATAGGGAACATCGCGATCGGCATCATCGTCGACCGCCGTTACCGGACGCTCGCGGTGATCACCCCGCTCGTGATCGCCGGGATGGTGCTGCTGATGAACGCGCTGGTCGGATCCCTGTGGGCGATCGGCGTGGTCGCGTTCGTCTGGGGCTTCTTCTTCGCCTCGTGGCTGCTGATCGTGAACACCTGGATCGGGCATCGCATGCCGGACCGGCTCGAGTCGGGCGGGAGCCTGGTGGTCATGGGGTTCCAGGCCGCGATCATGATCGCCGCGGGCGTCGGCGGTCTGCTGGTGGACGGCATCGGGATCTCCCAGGTCTACGTGATCGGTGCGGCCGTGCTCATCGTCGGCGCGGTGCTGTTCGGGTTCTCGAGCCGGATCAGCGCCCGCGCGGAGCGCTGATCCGGGCGTCGGTCCCGCAACCCTGAAGGACGATGGCGACTCTGCAGGAGGATCCGAGCGGATCCATCCTCAGAAGTGGCCATCGTCCTTCGACGTTGAGGCGGGGATCCGGCGGATCCGGCCGCCGTCAGGCGGTGCGAGCCTCGCGCCAGGCGGACGGGGTCTGCCCGGTGCGGCGGCGGAACGCGCGGCTGAACCCCTCGTCGGAGCTGTAGCCGAGGTCGCGGGAGATCTCGCTGACCAGGCAGCCGAGCGCGAGACGGTCCTGCGCGGCGCGGATGCGCACCTCGGTCACATAGCTCGCCGGCGAGGTGCCGAACGCGGCGCGGAACCGCTCCGCGAACACCGTCCGCGACATGGCGCCGACACTGGCCATGCCCTCGACGCTCCAGTCGCGTCCCGGCGCGGCGTGGATCGCCTCGATCACGCGCTCCAGGAACGGGTCGCTCGTGCGCGCGGGCCAGCCCGCAGGGGCGCAGCCGTGCGCGGCCCATGCGCGGATCACCGACGCCAGCACGGTGTTCGCCATCATGCGGCAGATCACGGCGTCGCCGTCGCGGCTCGCGTCCTCGAGTGCGGCGGTGTCCAGCGGGAGCGCGGTGAGGTCGAGCCCCACCTGCGCGGCCAGGGCGGCGGCGGCCGGCTCGTGGTGGGCGAAGTCGCGCACCAGGGCGATGTCGGGCAGTGCGTCCGCGACGTGCGCGGCCGCGGGAGCGAGGATGAGGGTGGACACCAGGATCCGCGTGCCGGGGTCGGTCTTGAGCGACATCGGCAGGCGGCCGGGGGTCAGCATGGCGTCGCCGTGGGCGAGCGACATCGGCTTGTCGCCGCAGCGGGTGTGCACGGCGCCCTCGATGACATAGACGACCGAGAGCGCGTTGCGATCCAGGGCGATGGTCTCGGCGGGATCCGGCGCGATGCGCACCTGCCGCCGCAGCCGGACGTCGACGGTCGCGAGGAGGGCATCGACGGCGCCGCGGGCCTGCATCGCCACGTCCGGCACGGCGTGCAGCGGCGGCATCCGGTCGGGAGCGATAAGGGTCATGTGAAAGGGAAACCGTGCACGCGCGGGCTCTATTCCGCCGCGCGGACGAGGGCGTCGTCGGCGGAGAGCCGGACAGAAGGATCCGGCCCCCGCCGCGGAGTGCGGGCAGGGGCCGGATCGGACGCGCGAGGTCAGCCGTTGCGGTGGCGGCCGTCGTGCAGGTGGATGTGGAGGTGGGCAGGGGAGCGACCGGGTGCACCGTGCCCGCGGAACGGGTGCTCGCCGCGCCCGTGCTCACGGGGGAGGCGCTCGCCGTCCGCGTGCCCTCCGCAGCGGTGCTCGTGACGGAGGTGCTCGTGACGGAGGTGCTCGCGGTGCGACCACTCGCGACCGGCACCGGAACGCCCGCCGAAGCGGCCGTGTCCGAAGCCGCCGGGGTGGCCGCCGTGGAAGCCGTCCTCATGACGGGGGTGCTCGCCGTGGCGCGCGAAGCGCTCGCCGAACTCTCCGTCGTGGTGGTCGCCGTGGTGACGATCGTGCCCGCGGTGACCGCGACCGCGGTGTCCGTGCTCGCGACGGTCGCGGCCCGCGCCCCGGCGCTCGCCGGTGTGACGACGGGGCAGGCGCGTGCCCTCCTCGTAGCCGAGGCCGCGGGCGAGCTTCTCGAGGGCGGCCGCCATCGTGGCGAACTCCTCAGGGTCGAGGGCGCCGGCGACCTGCGCGCGGATCTCCTCGACGGCGGTGCTCAGGCGCGCCTTGGCGGCGGCGCCTTCTGCGGTGAGCGTCCAGCCGTCCGGGCCGGGCTCGACCCAGCCGAGGGCGGCCAGGTGGCGCACCTTGCCGTCGGGGAGGTCCCGCCCGAGCGGGACGGTGCCGTCGACGGCGTTGAGGATCCGCCAGTCACGGCGGGTGATCCCCTCGTCCTCGAAGGCGGTGGCGAACTCGGCCGCCAGCAGGCGGTCGACGGCGGTGATCCAGAAGCCGAACGGGCGGCTCCGGTCGGCGGGCGTGTTCTCTGGGGTGTTCTCTGTGCTGTTCATGCGAAGTCCTTCAGGTATCGGGGCGATGACGGCGGCTCGTCGCTGTGGCGGCCGTCTCTCCGGTTCTCCCGGATCCATGTCATCTGCCATGTACATGCAGTGTGACATGCAATTGGGGTCCATGTCAAGTCGCATGTAAAATCGGAGCATGCCTCACGATGCCGAGAACCCGGATCCGCTCGACGCGATCGTCGCCGCGCTCGGCCTGCTGCGCGGACGCGGGCCGCGTTCGCCCCGCGAGCACCGTCACGGGATGCATGACGGGGACCCGCGGCATGGCGAGGGGTTCCGCGGGCGCGGCGGGCCGCACGGCGATCACGGGGATCACGGCGGTCCGCACGCGGATCCGCATGGGCGAGGCGCCGGCCCCTGGGGCGGCGGCCCCTGGGGTGGTGGGCGCGGTGAGGCGCCCGCGCGGCTGCGCATGCTCGAAGCGCTGGCCTCGGGGCCGCTCAGCGTCAGCGCGCTGGGCGAGGCGATCGGCGTGGATCAGCCACGCGCCTCGCGTCTCGTGCAGCAGGGCGTCGAGCGAGGCTGGCTGCGCCGCGACGCGGATCCCGACGACGCCCGCCGCACGCGGATCGTGCTCACCGACGAGGGGCGGCGGATGGGGCGCGGCGTCCGCGGTGACCGGCGCGAGGCGCTGCGCGGCGCGATGTCGGCGCTGACGGCCGAGGAGCAGGCCGAGTTCGCACGCCTGCTCGCCAAGGTCGCCGCGAACTGGCGCTGACCGGGCGGGGAATCGCTCAGGGCGCGGTGGCGACCTGCGGCTCCGATGTCGTGATGCCCGCGATTCCTGCGCCGGTGAAGGCGACGACCGCGTCGAGCACCGGATCCGCTTGCAGTACGCGGTTGTGCCCGAACCCCTCGGTGCGCAGCAGGTGCGAGCGGCCGGCGTGCGCGGCGTGCAGGCGCAGGGCATCGGCGTCGGGCATGCGGCGGTCGACGCGGTCGTGCACCACGAGAAGCTCGGTGCCGGAGGGCAGCGGGTTCTGCACCGCGTCGTAGGCCGCGGCGATCCCCTCCGGGTCGAGGCCGAATCGCGCCCCGAACCGCTGCTCGAAGCGCGCGGCGACCGCGGGCTCGAGGCGAAGGGTGCGGGAGAACTCCGCGAGGAATGCGGTCGGCGCGGAGGCGCCGGCGATGACCGCGACGCGGGAGGCGGGCACGGTCGTGCGCGCGGCGGTGAGGGCGGCGAGCCCGCCGAAGGAGTGGCCGACGATCGCATGGAAGGGACCATCGCTGCGCTGCAGCTGCTCCGCGGCAGTGACCCAGTCTCGAAGGTCGGTGCTCCGCCCGGCGGAGTCTCCATGCGCGGGAGCGTCGAAGGAGACCACCCGGAAGCCCTCGGTGACCAGCTCGCGCACGAGCGGGGCGAACTGCGATGCTCGCCCCTGCCAGCCGTGCATCAGCAGCACGGCGCGCTCGCCGCGCCCCCAGCGGTAGGCGGCGATCTCGGTTCCGCGGATCGGGATCCGTCCCCGCTGGGCGTCCCGATGTGTGGCGAGGTCGGAGCCGCGCACGGCCATGCGCGGGGCCGTCGTGAAGAACAGGCGCAGGGCGAGGCGGCCGGCGAGGCGCGGCGACACGGCGCCGGCGGCGCGGATGCCGCCGAGGATCAGGCGGGCGGAAGTGGGCATGGGATCCCCCTCGGACAAAGAATACGAACGGTCATACGTAGAATAAGCGAACGATCGTTCGTACACTAGGGGCATGTCGAAAGTCGCGCCCCGCCCAGCGGCCGGCGCCGGGATCGCACCGGGGCCGACGTCGGACGGACGTCGCCTGCGCGGCGACGCCTCGCGACGCACCGTGCTCGAGAGCGCGACGGACATCGCGTCGGTGGACGGCCTGGACGGCCTCACGATCGGGCGGCTGGCGACGGCGTCCGGGCGGGGCAAGAGCAGCATCGCGACGCTGTTCCAGAGCAAAGAGGGGCTGCAGCTCGCGACGATCGCCGCCGCGCGGGAGATCTTCACCGCGCTCATCGTCGAGCGGGCACGCGTCGAGCCCCGCGGGGTGCGGCGGCTGTCGGCCCTGCTCCGCAACGCCCTGGACTACTCCCGCGACCGGGTCTTCACGGGCGGCTGTTTCTTCGCGGCGACCGCCGCAGACGTGGATTCCAAGCCCGGTCCGGTGCGAGATGCCGTGCGCACTGCCCTCGTGGACTGGTACGGCTACGTCGAGGCGCAGGTGCGGCACGGGATCGCTGCGGGGGAGCTCGACGCCGGAGCGGATGCCGAGCAGCTGGCGTTCGAGCTCGTCGCGCTGAACGAGGAGGCCAACTCGCGCTCGCTGCTCCTTCAGGACGATCGCCCCTACACTCTCGCGGCTCGGGCGATGCGCGATCGGCTGCGCGCCGCGGGTGCGGCACCGGGGCATGTGATCGCGCTCGACGCGTAGGGATCCGCCGGGCGGACGCGGTCCGTGGGCGGTGCTCCGCCGAGATCCGGCCTAGTGCGAGAGCCGCACGCTCCGCCGCGTCTCCTTGACCGGCAGGAGCAGCAGCAGGCCCACCAGCAGCACCGCGACGATGCCGAGGATGCCGAACTTGGTGTTCCCGGTCAGGATGATCAGCACCGTCCAGGCGCCTTGGGCGATCCAGCTCGCAGCGCGGCCGGTCGTGGCGTAGAGGCCGAAGACCTCGCCCTCGCGGCCGGCCGGTGTGACCCGGGCCAGGAACGAGCGCCCCGCGGACTGCGCCGGTCCGACGAACGCGCACAGGATCAGACCGCCGATCCAGTAGGCGACCTGGCCGGTGTCGACCAGCGCGAACACCGCGATGCCGGACACGATCATGCAGGCGAGCGAGATGATGATGAGCCGCTTCGGGCCCCAGCGGTCGTCGAGGCGGCCTGCCAGGATCGTGGAGACACCGGCGATCAGGTTCGCGGCGACGCCGAAGATCACCAGATGGATGAAGTCGAAGCCGAAGACGGTGCTCGCGATCACGGCGCCGAAGGTGAAGACCGCGCTCAGGCCGTCGCGGAAGACCGCGCTCGCGACGAGGAACCAGAACGTCGTGCGCGTGCCGGGGTTGCGGTAGAGGCCGATCACGTCCTTCACGAGCAGTACGTAAGAGGCGAAGAAGCCGACCTTCCGGTCCGGACGGCCGAGCGACGGCTCCGGCACGTTCAGGAAGATGGGGATCGAGAACGCGATCGCCCAGACCGCGCAGCCGACCGCGATGATGCGGAACGGGAGTCCGCCGTCCGCGGAGAGCCCGAACCAGTCCGACATGTAGAACACGATCACCAGGACGAGCGCGACGATGCCGCCCAGATAGCCGAAGCCCCAGCCGAGGCCCGAGATTCGCCCGACCGTCTTGGGGCTCGCGATCGAGATGAGCATCGCGTTGGAATTGACCGAGGCGATCTCGCTGAACACGACGCCGGCGGAGATCAGGGCGACCCCCAGCCAGAACAGCGAGGGCGTCGGTGTGACGAACCAGAGTCCGAGCATGCACAGGATCAGGGCGCCCGTGCCGATCCCGAGCCACAGCTTCTGCCGCCCTGCCGCGTCCGCGCGCTGCCCGAGCACGGGCGCGAGCAGCAGGATCGCAAGGCCGGCGATCGTGCCGCCGAGCCCGAGGCCGCTCGTGAGCTCTGCGATCCCGGCGACCCTGGCCGGATCCGTCTTGTCGAGCTGCGCGAGCTCGGGCGGCAGGAACGCGTTCGTCGTCAGGTACAGCGCGGTGAAGATGAAGGTCAGGATCACCGAGTGGAACGGCTGCGTCGCCCAGTCCCAGAGCGCCCAGGAGTAGATCTGCTTCTTCGGCGCCGGCTCGTCCCCGCGGAGGTCCAGGCCCACGACCGCGACGGCGCCGCTGTTCGCGGTCGCCTGGGGTTCGGGATGATCGCCGTTGCTCATGCAGGAAGTCTCGTGCGTGCCGGTGAACGAGAGGTAGCGGCGCGCCGGTGCGGGATCCGCGATCCGCGGGGCCGCAGTCCGCGGTGCCGGGTACCGTCGGGGGATGGTGCTGCCCGTCGTGCTCGTCGAGGGGGAGAGCGATCGGCTCGCCCTCCTCGCCGCCGCGCGCGTCCGCGGGGACGACCTCCGTGCGGACGTGGTCTCTCTCGGCGGCATCACGAACCTGCGCTCCTGGCTGGAGCGGAGGGATCCTGTGGTGCCGGTGCGCGGGCTCTACGACGCCGCCGAAATGCGCTACGTGATCGGCGCACTGATCGCCGGAGGACTGCTGGCCGAGGGCGAGACGGATCCGGCCGTCATCGCCCGGGCGGGATTCTTCGGCTGCGAGCGCGACCTCGAGGACGAGGTGATCCGCGCCGCCGGTCCGGAGCTGGTGCTGGAGACGCTGGCCGCCCGCGGAGAGCTGGCGCTGTTCCGGGTCTTCCAGGGGCAGCCGGCGCAACGGGTCCGCTCGGTCGAGGCGCAGCTGCATCGCTTCGCCGGCACCGCGAGCGGCCGCAAGGCGCATTTCGCGGCCGATGTCGTGGCGGCCCTGCCTCCGGACCGAATCCCGGATCCGCTGGTGGCGGTGCTCGACGCCGCCGTGTCGCAGGCCTGAGGGGGGCCGTGGCGGTCACCGACCGTGTCCCAGTTTTGGCTGCGATATCGGGCCCCGCTGGACCAGAAGTGGGACGCGGTGCCGCCGAAAGCGGGACACGGGTGGGGCGGCCGAAGACTCGGAGGTCTTCTGCGGAGGCGTTACTCGCACGAGCACGCCGTAACCCAAACTAACGAGTCTCCCTGAACGCATGGCGGGGCGTCGATCAGGCTTGTGTAGTACTTCTACTAGTTTCGGCGTACCGTGGTTGCATGGGAACCGTGACGAAGACGGAGCTGAACCAGCAGACGGCGCGAGTCCTGGCGCGCGTCGCGTCCGGTGAGCACATCACTGTGACGGAGCGTGGTCGGCCGATCGCGGAGATCAGCCCGCCGCGCGAGAGCGCCTGGGACCGGCTGGTCGCCGAAGGGAAGATCAGGCCGGCGGTCGCGAGCGGAGGCGTGACGATCACGCCGATGTGGAGCGGAGCCACGACGGAGGAGATCATGGACGACATCCGCGGGGAGAACGGATGATCTACCTGGACACGTCCGCAGCGGTCAAGGTGCTCATCGTCGAAGAGCAGACTCAGGAGATGCGGGATCTCTTCGGCGGCACGGAGCCCTTGGTGTCATCCCGACTGCTCGAACTCGAGCTCGCCGTCGCACTGCAGCGTCGCGGAGGCGAGGAAGAGCGGGTATCGCGGGTCCTCTCGCGGATCTCCCTGTTCACTCTTGACGACGGCGTCCTCGCGAAGGCGTTGGAGGCGCGATCCGGGCTGCGAGCGCTGGACGCGCTGCACCTCGCCACGGCCCTGCAGCTGGAGGGCATCGTCGACTCGATGCTCAGCTTCGATCGGGAACTCGTGCAACGCGCACAGGCAGCCGGGATCCCTCCGCATCCGCTCTGCGCGTGATCGGTCCAGGGCCACGCCAGGCGGTCGGGCCATGTCCATGCAGTCTGTGGGATCAACGGGTTCGGGCTGGGGAATCGCTGATGCGGAACGCTGGCGCGGCTCGTTAGCGTGCCCGCACGGCACTGTTCGTGCCGGCCATCCCGAGCACGGAGATTCACATGTCAGCGTCGACTGCAAGACCTCGGATCCGCTTCGCCCTGTTCATCCTGATGCTGGCCATGGTCGCCGAAGGCCTCGACCTCGTCGTCGCGAGCTTCGTGTTCCCGCGCGTGATGGAGGAGTGGGGAACGAGCATCGAGGACATCACGCTGCTGGTCACTCTCAGCGTCGTCGCCGGCGCCATCGGCGGCTATCTCGCGGGCCCACTCGCGGACCGTTTCGGCTGCCGTCCGGTGATCCTTGTGTGCGCCCTGGAGTTCTCGGTGCTCACGATCGCGACCGCAGCGGCCCCCGGGCTCGCCGGGCTGATGATCGTTCGGCTGGCAGCGTGCGTCGGACTCGGCGCGCTTGTGCCCGTCGTGATCGCTCAGGTGGCGGAGCTCGTCCCCGAACGCAGCAGGTCGCACATGGTGAGTCTGGTCTGGTCGGGCGGCGCGTTCGGGTTCATCCTGGGCAGCCTGCTCGCCGCCGTGATCATCCCCGCAGCGGGCTGGCGGACTCTGGTGATCGTCAGCGGCGGCCTCTCACTCGTTCTGGTGCCGTTCCTGCTCCGCGTGCTGCCACGTCGCGCGGAACGGCTCGATGACCCGGCACCGGTCGCGGCCGACGACAAGCGGACCGCTGTCGGGACGCTCTTCGCCCGCCGCTATCTGGCCTCCACCATCCTCACCTGGATCTGCTTCGCCGTCGGCCTCGGCGTCGCGTACCTCATCGCGACGTACTTGCCGCTCATGGTCGAGCGCTACGGCCTGGGCTCCGGCAGCGCGGCGCTGGTGACCGGACTGTTCGGTCTGTGCGGGCTGCTGGGACAGCTCGGGCACGGCTTCGCGCTGCGGCGCTGGGATCCGCGCTCCGTGCTGGCCGTGATCTGGGGCGTCGGGACCGCGGGGATCGTCCTGCTCGCGGTGGTCGACCTCGGGATCGGAGGCTTCCTCGCCGCGATCTGCGCGATCGCATTCACGATCGCGGGATCCAACGCTGTGCTGCCCACTCTCGCCACGGCGCTGTATCCCGCGCGGGCGAACGCGACGGGCGTCTCCTGGGCGAACGGCGCCGGCCAGATCGGCCGCCTCGGCGGAGGGTGGGCCGGGGGTGCCATGCTCGCGGCGGGTCTCAGCACGCCCCAGCTCTTCCTCGGCATCGCCGTGCCCACCGTGGCAGGAATCGTCGCCGCGGTGCTGCTCCGGCGTGCCCGGCGGACGGCGGAGGCAGCGGAGGACGGGGCGCTTTCCCCTGCGATGCAGACGCCGGTCGGATCCGAGACGCTCGCATCCGAGGCCCGTTCGTGACGGGCGGGCCGGCCGCGGCCGCATCCTCTGAGATCGCGATCGCTGTCGGACACCTCCGATTCCGAGCCGTCTCCTGGGGGCCGTCCGACGGCATCCCCCTCCTCGCCCTGCACGGCTTTCCGCAGCACGCCCGCAGCTGGGACCGTGTCGCCCCGCTGCTCGCGGAGCAGGGGATCCGTACGGTCGCCTTCGATCAGCGCGGGTATTCGCCCGGGGCCCGGGTGCCGCTGGATCAGTACACGCTCGACGCTGTGGTCGCCGACGCAGTGGGCGTTGCGGACGCGCTCGGGTGGGATCGTGTGCACCTCGCCGGGTTTGGTCAGGGTGCGCTGCAGAGCTGGGCGACCGCTGCTGCGCATCCCGGTCGGATCGCATCACTCACGGCATTGCGCTTCCCGCACCCCGCAGCCTTCGCCCAGGCCGTGCGCAGGGACCCGGCGCAGCGCAGAGCGTGGAACGAGCTGGAGAGCATGAGCCCGCCCCATGCCGCGGCGCAACAGCTGCTGCGCGACGACGCAGCCGCGCTCCGGGCGTTCCTCGCGGCATCCGGGATGCATCCGACGCTCGTCGAGGAGACGACCGCGCGGCTGCAGGATCCGGAGGTCCTCGAGGCCGCCGTGGCCTGGCACCTCATTCCCGTCGAAGCGATGGCTGAGGTCGCTCCGGTCGCCGTGCCGTCGCTCTACGTCTTCAGCCAGGGCCCTGCGCTGCTGCCGGCCACCGCCCGGCTCTGCGCGGACTTCGCGCGGGGCCCCTACCGGATGGTGGAGCTCGACGAAGGCGGGCACTGGCTACTCGACACCGCTGCCGAGCGACTCGCCGTACTGATCGGCGACCACCTCCGGGCCGCGACGGACGGGAGCGCGAGTGCCTGACGTCGTCCTGTCCACCCCTTCCGGCAGTCTCCTGGGCCGCAGTGACGACGGCCTGCTCCGGTTTCATCGGGTTCCGTACGCTGAGGCCCCGGTGGGCGGCAGGCGATTCGCCGCACCCGTCCCCCTGCTGCCGTGGACAGGGATCCGCGGCTCGGCGGCGCCAGGGCCTATCGCACCGCAGCCGACGAGCCCGCTGGCGGACTCAAGCCGCGACATGAGCGAGGACTGCCTCTTCCTCGACGTCGTCACGCCGTCCGCGCACGGTCGTCGTCCCGTCGTGGTGTGGCTGCATGGCGGAGGCTATTTCGCCGGATCCTCGCTGGAACCCGACAGTGACGGCGCGCGGTTGAGCGCTGAGCACGATGTGGTGGTCGTGTCCGTGACACACCGCCTCGGCATTCTCGGATTCTTGGACCTGGAGCCCCTCGGCGTCCGCGGATCCGGCCTCGCCGGGCACCTCGACCTCATCGAGGCGCTGCGCTGGATCCGTGTGCACATCGCCGCCTTCGGCGGCGACCCGGGACGGGTCACGGTCGTCGGTCACTCCGGGGGCGGAGGCAAGACGTCCATGCTGCTGAGCACGCCTGGCGCGGAGCGGCTCATGCATGGTGCCGTGATCATGGCCGGGCCGGAGTTCGACCTCAACGACTGCGCACGCGCCGAGGCGACCCGGACCGCCGTTTCGGACGCCCTCGGGCTCACGGGCGACGCCGAGGAGCTCGTCTCCGGGCTGCGCCGGGTGCCGGCCGAGGTGCTCCTGCAGGTTCAGGAGCACCTCGGCGCAGGCGCGGCTCCCGGCCCCCACAGCATGCGCTTCTCGCCTGTCGTCGGTCGCCGTCTGCTTCCGCTCGTCCCCACGGCGGCGGCGCGAGTCGGCACCGGCGCCGACATCCCCCTCATCATCGGCACCGCCCGGGACGAGTCACACATCGTGCTCGGCGCGGATCCGGACGCCGCCTCGCGCGACCTCGCACCCGACGAACTACGCCGCCTCGTCGCGGACGGGCTGGATCGGCGCGATGACGCGGACCGGCTGCTGCAGAGCTACCGCGGCCTGCTCCCCGATATCGAGCTGCGAGAACTGTGGCTCACGATCGCCTCGGACCAGTTCCGGATCCGCAGCCTCCGCCTCGCCGAGGCGCGCCTGACCGCCGGCACCGCGGCCACTTACGTGTACCGGTACGACGTGCCGGCGACGACGGGGTCGGCGGCGCATGGCGCCGAGGTGCCCGCGTTCTTCGGATGGACCGGAGACGACACAGGCGCCCGGTGCCTGAGCGCGTTCGCGCGCACGGGGATCCCGGATCCCTCCTGGAGGGCGTACTCGACGGCAGAGCGGCACGAACTGCGCTTCCGCACGGAGGGCGCCGCGTGCATGACCGATCCCGATCCTGAGCGTCGTACGGCCTGGGACGGCATTGCCACCGGGCCGGGCTCGCATCCCTGGGCGCGGCTGCTCGAACCCGCGGAGTAGCCTGCATTCCACGATGAGGCGGCCCGGGAGAGGCATGACGACGAGGAAGCAGACCGCGGCGCGGAGGGCATGCGCGCAGGTCGAGGCCGGGCTCGACGCGCTCGCGACAGGGACCACTGACCACGTGCGCGCCGAGCTGCCCGGCTACGCCCTGGTGCCGCTCGAGGCTCACCGCGCGACCGTGCGCGACACGATCCGGGCGCTCCTGCGCGCACTCGCTGCCGACGGCACCCTCTCGGCGGACGATGCCAGGGCGATCCGTTATGCCGCGCTGCGCCGGGAGGCCGCCGGCATCCCCGCCCAGGATGTACTCGCCGCGTTCCACGTGGTCGGGCGAGACGTGTGGGATGCGCTGTCGCACGTCGACGGGATCGCGCCGAGCACCCTGGTGCAGCTGGCCGACCGGCTGTGGTCGTGGATCCAGAAGACGAGCGTCCACGTCGCCGAGGCATTCGCGGGCGGAGGGGGTGCTCAGGGGCGTCAGGTCGTGCTGCGTCAGCGCCTGCTGGAGTCCGTACGCGCGGGCGACGCCGCGGAGGGCGACGCGGTCGAGAACGCACGGCGGCTCGGCTTCGTTCCCGGCGGGGTCTTCCGCGCCGTGTGCACCGAGGCGGGACCATGGGTGGAGGGTGACCTCGAACTGCTGCAGAGAGGGCTGTCGCGGCTGCCCGGTACGAACCATGCTGGCCTGCACGGGACCCTGATGATCGTGCTCTGCCAGGGTGCCTCCCCGGAGGCGGTGTCGGAGGAGGTGCACCGACAGCTGACCGGTCGCGGAAGCGTCGGCGTCGGGCTGGAGCGGCCCGGCATCTCCGGGGCGGAGACGAGCATCGGAGATGCCGAGCGGGCGCTGCGTGTGGCCTGGCCGGACTCCGTGTCGTATTTCGAGCGCGCGTGGCTGCACTCGGGTCTCGTCGACGCGCGCACCAGGCTCACGCCCCTGTACGGCGAGGCGAAGGCGGTGGCAGCGGAGCATCCCGGTCTCGCTCAAGCCGTGCGTGCGTTCGCCGATGAGGGGTTCAGCCTCGCGGCAGCCGCCGGAGCGCTGCAGCTGCATCCGAACACGGTCGCCTACCGGCTGGATCGGTGGCATGAGCTGACCGGTCACGACCCGCGGCGCTTCGACGGTCTCGCACTATCGATGCTGTCGATCGGGCCGCCGCGCTGAGCTCCCGCCTTTTCCGGCAGCCATGCGGGACCTACCGAGGGCGAGCCGACTCCTTGTGAATTCCGCGAAGAACTGACGCGGAAGGCCAGCGATCCACCGACGAAGTCGGGGTGTTGCTCCTCTTAATGTCGTCGAAACGACAGTCACGAGGGAGTAGCCATGGTCGATGAGGACGGACGCCGCCCGTGCGGTTGCTGAGTGCGGGGCCCGTCGGGGCCGAGGAGCCGTTCGCCCTGATCGACGACGCCGGATCCGCGGGGCCGTTGCGACCGGAGGCTGTCGTCGTGCCGCTGCGTCCGCTGGCCGCCCGGCATGGTGTCCGGATCCGGCATCTGAGCGAGTTACTGGATAGTCTTCCCGGTCTCGCGCGATGGCTGGACGAGCGGCACGCCCGCGACCTCCGTGAGCCGCTGGGGAACCGGCGGATCGGAGCGCCGATCCCGACGCCGCGACTCATCGTCGGAGTCGGGATGAACTATCCGGCGCACGCGGCCGGGCTCGACGCCCGAGCCGGGGATCCGGTCCTCTTCCTCAAGCCTCCCTCCGCGGTCTGCGGGCCCTACGACGCGATCGTTCGCCCGCCCGAGACCACGGCCCTGGACCACGAGGTCGAGCTCGGCATCGTGATCGGAGCCGCCGCCCACCGGGTCCCTCCGGAACGGGCCCTGGAGCGAGTTGCCGGCTTCGTCGTCGCCGACGACGTCTCTGCCAGGGACATCGCCCTCGGCGCCGGTCTCGCGCACCCGCTCTCCTTGCAGCTCACCCGCGCGAAGGGCTTCCCGACGTTCTGCCCGCTCGGGCCATGGCTGCTCACCGTGGACGAGACGACGGATCCTGCCGACTTGCTCCTGCGGTTGAGCGTCAACGGGTCCGCCCGGCAGCAGGCGCGCGCCGCCGAGATGATCACCGGCGTCGCGGAGCTTGTCGCCTTCGTGAGCGCCGGCTTTCCGCTCGAACCGGGCGACGTGATCCTGTCCGGATCCCCGGCCGGGTGCGGATTCGAACAGGATCCTCCGGTGTTCCTGCGGCCGGGGGACGTTGTCGACGCGGAGATCACCGGCCTCGGCCGCATGCGCACGCCCGTCGTCGATGAGATGGATCCGTCCGCGCACGACCATCCGACCCCGCTCCCGAGGAGGAATCCATGATCCGCACCGCCCGCCCGTTCGTCGAGGCGATCAATCCGCCGAGCCTCGCTCCACCCGCCGGGCATTTCGACCGCGCAGTACGGATCGGGCCGTGGCTCACCGTGTCCGGCACCTCGGCGTTGACGAACCTCACCGGCCCGGTCGAGGAACGGAGCCTTCCCGCGGACTTCCGGGCGCAGGCGGAGCTAACCTTCGACAACATCGCCGCCGTGCTCGCGGCGGTCGACGCGGGGTTCGAGCACGTCTACGAGATCCACGCGACCCTCGCCCGCGCCGAGGACTTCGGCACCCTGAACGACATCTTCCGAGTGCGGATCCCCGAGCGCGGCTTCGTCGGCAGCGGCTACGTCGCCGAGTTCCTCGGCCCCGGCATGCTCCTCGAGATCGAGGTCAGGGCCTATCTCCCGGACTTCGCGGATGGATCCACGCCCCGCGGCCCCGGCGCACCGATCCACCCGACCGACCCGATCCCTGCCATCGACCCGACCGACCCGAATGGAGACCACGCATGACCGCTCAGATCCCCGTCCTCGACTCGCGCATCGTCGACCTGACGACGCCGCTGAGCCCGTCCACCCCTGTCGTGCCCGTGCCGGAGCCGTTCGCGCCGACCGCCGCCTTGAGCTTCACCCCGGTGAGCGACTTCGACGAGCACGGACCGGGCTGGTCGTGGAGCGACATCACCCTCGGCGAGCACGCCGGTACGCACGTCGATGCTCCGCGGCACTGGATCAGCGGTCGCGACGGGCGTTCGATCGATCAGATCCCCCCGGAGCGGCTGGTCGGCCCGGTCGCAGTCCTCGACCGCACGGCCGAGGTCGCCGAGAACCCCGGATACCTCGTCACAGCCGACGACCTGGAGCGCTGGGAGGCCGAGCACGGACGGATGCAGCCGGGGACCTGGCTGCTCGTCCGCACCGGCTGGAGCGCCCGCGGCGAGGATGCCGAACGGTTCCTGAACGGCAACGTGTGGCCCGGCCTGACGCTGAAGGCCGCCAAGTGGCTCGCGGCGCATCCGCACCTGTCCGGCTACGGCGTCGAGGCGATCGGCATCGACGGACTCGGCGCTGGCCCCGAGGCGGGCGATGCCGAGGATGATCCCGGCGCTTTCGGCCCGGGGCACTACTACCTGCTCGGATCCGACAAGTACGGGCTGACCTCGCTGCGCAACCTCGACATGCTCCCCGCCACGGGCGCGTGGATCGTCGTCGCCCCGCTGCCACTGGTCGGTGGCACCGCGGGGCCGGCCCGGGTCTTCGCGTTCGTCCCGGATGGCGGTGAAGGGGAATGATCGCCCGTGACGAGGCTGTCGACCTGCTCGTCGTCGGCTGCGGCGCCGGCGGCCTGACCGTCGCCCAGGCCTTCCTCGAGGAGGCCGCGCGCGACGGCGGCATCCCGCGGGTCGCACTTCTGGAGCGGGCCCCGAGGGCCGAACGCGGCGGGGCCACCCGCTGGTCTTGGGTCAACCTCACTGTCGACCAGGACGGGATCGTGGATCCGAAGGTCATCGCGCGGATCCTGGCCTCCCATCCCCAGGTCGATGAGCCTTACTTCCGGGTCATCGAGCGCGAGGGCGCGGGGACCGTGGCCTGGCTCGAAGAGCACGGCGTGCAGATCGTGCACGAGCGGCCGCCGTTCGCGATGGCGAACGACTACGGCGCGATGGTCGGCGGCGGCGCGAGCCTCGTCGATGCGTTCTGCGGGCTGCTCGAGGCAGATCCGGGCGTGCAGATCCTGTACGACACCGAGGCCGTGCGCCTGACGACCGACGAGACCGGCCAGGTGGACGGTGTGATGGTGCGCGGTTCGGACGGGCTCACCCGCCGCCTCGCCGCCGACGCGGTGGTGCTGGCGACCGGTGGCCTCGAGGGCAGCCTGGAGGCCGTCACCCGCTACGTCGGGCAGCGGGCCGGGCAAATCAGGCACGTCGTTCCCGGCCTGCGGTTCAACACCGGCGACGGGCTGCGGATGGCGACCGAGCTCGGCGCGGCCACAGCCGGCCAGTTCGACCGGCTGCACGTGCAACTGGTGGACGAGCGTACGACCAAGCCGGACGCGGGCATCTTCGGGATTCCCTTCGGGGTGATCGTGGACGGGCATGGCCGGCGCTTCGCGGACGAGGGATCCGCCACTCCAGAGGCGCTCAATGCGCCGCTGGCCTGGTCCGTGTGGCGCGATCATGACGCCACCGCGTCCTTCGTCTTCGACGCCCGCGCGGCCCGGATCCCGGGCTGGGGATTCCTGAACCAGACCGACCTCGAGCCGTACCGCGCAGACACCCTCGCCGAGCTCGCGGGGCTGATCGGCGTGGATCCGGAGGTCTTCGAGGAGGAGATCGCCAGGTTCAACGCGGCGGTGGGCGAGGGCGACTTCGATCCCGGGGTCCTCGACGGCAAGCGCACCCACGGGCTGAGTGTCGACAAGACGAACTGGGCGCTGCCCATCGCCGAGGCGCCGTTCTTCGCGTACCCGCTCGCGACCGCATCGACCTTCAGCTACGGCGGCATCCGCATCGACCTTCAGGGCCGGGTGGTGACGCCTCGCGGCACGGCCATCCCTGGTCTGTATGCCGCCGGGGTTGCAACCGGCGTCTGGTACGGCGAGTATCCCGGAGCGATGTCGGTGCTGCGCACGGTGACGTTCGCCCGGCGGACCGGGGCCGAGATCGCCGCAGCCATGGCCGCCGAAGCGGCAAGGCTTCCGGGCTGACGTTCCGGTGCGCTCGGTCGGACGAGAGATGCCCTTCCGACCGGGCAGCCTGCGGCCGGGTCAGTGCGCTGTCGCGACGCCGATCGAGTCGTGGATCATGACGGCGGCGACCCTGGCGCCGGCACCCGCGGCGACGATGAGCTGCTGCGGTCCGGGGGAGGCGACGTCGCCCGCGGCGTAGAGACCGGGAACGCTGGTGCGGCCGGCGCGGTCCGCGGCGAGGTGGCCGTGCGCGTCGAGGTCTGGTGCGAGCGCGGGCAGGAAGGAGAGGTCGGTCTCCCACTCCGGGCGCACGAAGCCGCCCTCGACCGCATGCTCGGATCCGTCGGCGAGGCGGATGCCGGTGAGCGCGCCTCGCTCGCCACGGAGTTCCGCGATCGGGCTGCGCTCGACTCCGATCCCGGCGGCCGCGAGCTCGGCCTCCTCCGCGGCGTCGATCACGTCGGCGCCGTTCGTGAAGGCGGTGAGATCGCGGGTCCACCGCGCGATGAGCCGGGCGCGGGCGGCCAGATCCGGCGTCTCGCCGATGAGCGCGAGCGCGCGGCCCTGCAGCTCCCAGGCGTCGCACGCCGCGCAGCTGAACAGGCTTACGCCGTAGAAGCCGCGCAGGTTCGGCACGTCGGGCAGGGTCTCGCGCAAGCCGGTGGCGAGCAGCACGCGGTGCGCGGCGACCCTTGCCTCCGGCGCACGTCGGCCGATCTCGGCGACGAAACCGGATCCCTCGGCCTCGATCTGGAAAACACGCTCCCTGGTGCGGATCGTGACCTGCGGGTAGGCGGCGAGCTCCTCGCGGGCGAGGCGCCGCAGCTCGTGCGGAGGGATCCCGTCGCGCGTGAGGAATCCGTGCGAGATGAGCGTCGCGGCGTTGCGCGGCCGATCGGCGTCGACGACGAGCACGCGCGCGAGCGAGCGGGCGAGGTTCAGCGCGGCGGAGAGCCCGGCAGGCCCTCCGCCGACGATGAGCACGTCGTAGACATCGTCAGTCATGGCCATCGCCCTGGGGCGGGAGCGCGGCCACGACGGGGTGGTCGAAGGCGTACACGCCGACCTTGGCGGCCCCGCCAGGGGATCCGATCTCGTCGAAGAACTCGACGTTCGCCTTGTAGTAGTCGGTCCACTCGTCGGGGAGGTCGTCCTCGTAGTAGATCGCCTCGACAGGGCAGACGGGCTCGCAGGCGCCGCAGTCGACGCACTCGTCGGGGTGGATGTAGAGGGAGCGCTCGCCCTCGTAGATGCAGTCGACCGGGCACTCGTCGATGCACGCGCGGTCCTTCACATCCACGCAGGGCAGCGCGATCACGTACGTCATCGGGCGAGCGCTCCGCTGCGCGAGATCTCCACCTGCTCCTCGCGCGGCACGACCTTGACCCGCTCGCGGGTGTGCGCGTGCGCGGCGCCGAGCGCGCGCTCGTGCGCGTCGAGCTCGAGCCAGCCGTCCCACGTGGTGACCTCGACCTCGCGCGCGGCGAGGAGCTCCCGCACGTCGGCGGTCTCGGCGGGCGCCACGAGGCGGCCGGCCTCGGCGTCCTCGAGCAGGTTCGCGATGGTCTCGGTCGCGTCGGACTTGGTGTGCCCGATGAGGCCGACCGGGCCGCGCTTGATCCAGCCGGTCGCGTACAGCCCCGGGACGCCGTCGACGCGGCCCGCCTCGTTCGGCACCACCCCGCGCTGCGTGTCGAAAGGCACATCGACGATCGGCGAACCGAAGTAGCCGACGGCCCGGTACACGCCGGTGATCGGGTACTCGACGAACTCGCCGGTGCCCGAGACGGATCCGTCCTCGGCCGGCGCCGTGCGCTCGAACCGCACCGACTCGACGCGATCGGATCCGGCGATCTCCACGGGGGCGTGCCAGAAGTGCAGGTGCAGACGACGGGTCGCCCCTGTGCTCTCGCCGCGGTTCTCCGGACGATCGCGCCAGGCGTTCAGGGTGCGCAGCATGACCTTCAACTGGTTGTTGGGCGCGGCGGCCGGATCCACGCCAGCGAAATCGGCGTCGTCCAGGATGATGTCGACGCCGGCGACCTCGCCCAGCTCGCGCAGCTCGATCGGGGTGAACTTGATGTCGGCCGGCCCGCGGCGGCCGAACACGTGCACGTCGGTGACGGCGGAGGCCTCGAGCCCCGCGAGCACGTTGTCCGGGACCTCGGTGCTGCGCAGGTTCTCCGGCAGCTTGGCGAGGATGCGGGCGACGTCGAGCGCGACGTTGCCGTTGCCGATCACCGCGACCTGCTCGTCGACGAGCGGCCAGGAGCGAGGCACGTCCGGGTGGCCGTCGAACCAGGACACGAAGTCGGCGGCGCCATAGGATCCGGGCAGGTCGACGCCGGGAATCCGCAGGGCGGCGTCGCGGATCGCGCCGGTCGCGAGCACGACGGCGTGGTACCGGGCCTGCAGCTCGTCGAGGGACACGTCGCGACCGACCTCGATGTTGCCGAGGAAGCGGATCGTGCGGCGGTCCCCATCCGAACGGTCCCTGAGCCCGTCGAAGGGCGCGTCGAGCATCTCGTGCAGCGAGTTGACGATGCCCTTGATGCGGGGGTGATCGGGGGCGACGCCGTAGCGGATCAGGCCGTAGGGCGCGGGCAGCGACTCGAACAGGTCGATCTCGACGGCGCCGTACCCGAGGCCGGCGGCGCCGGTTTCGGCGACGCTGGTGTCGGCGACGCTGCCGCCGGCGCGCGCGGCCACGGCGTTCGCGAGGATGTTGCCGGCGTAGATGCCGGCCGGGCCGGCGCCGACGATCGCGACGCGGAGCGGGGCGGAGGTGTTCAGAGCGGTCACGGCTGCAGGGTCTTTCGGTCGGTTCGGGCGAAGTATGACCGCGAGACTCCATCTCCGCGACGAGACTGCACACCAGAAGCGCTGTCTCGTCGCGGAGTTGCAGCCTCGCGGGTAGGGGAGGGGGTGGCGTACGGGCTCAGGCGCACCACGTCGCCGACGACGACGACGGCGGGGTTGCGGACCTGGCGCGCGGCAGCGAGGGCTGCGATCGTGCCGAGGGTGCCGATCGTGACGCGCTCGCCGGATCCGTAGCCGTCCTCGACGATCGCGACGGGGCAGTCGACCCCGCGGTCGCCACGGGCCAGGACCCCCGCCGTGTGCGCGAGAGTGCCGATGCCCATGAGCAGCACGACAGTGTGGTCGGATCCGCCCGGCAGCTGCTCGATCGGATCGTGCGCGCTCGCGACCGTGAAGGCCGTGGCGACGCCCCGGTGCGTGAGCGGGATGCCCGCGACGGCGGGCACCGAGATCGCGCTCGTGATGCCGGGCACCACGCTGACGGCGATGCCCTCGGCCTCGCAGTACAGCGCCTCCTCGCGGCCGCGCCCGAGCACGAAAGGATCCCCGCCCTTGAGGCGCACGACCTCGCGCCCCGCACGGGCGTGCCGCACGAGAAGGGCGTTGATCTCGTTCTGCGGCACGGGGTGGTGCCCCGGGGTCTTGCCCACGTCGATCACCTCGGCCGCGAGGATCACGCCCTCGGCCGCGAGCTGATCGAGCACGGCGCGCGCGCCGAGACGGTCGGCGACGATCACGTCGGCGCGCTCGAGGGCGCGCAGGCCGCGGATCGTGAGCAGGCCGGCATCGCCGGGTCCTGCACCCACGAGGGTGACGGTTCCGTTGGTCATCATGCGCCTCCGAGCAGAAGTCCGCGGCGGCGGAGCACGGCCCGCTCGAGCGGCGCGAACAGCGCCAGCTCGATCAGGATGCCGATCGCCAGGATCAGGATGATGGTCGCGAGCACCCCAGGGAGATCCGCCAGCTCGCGGGACTGATTGAGCATGGTCCCGAGGCCGAACCCGATGGATCCGCCGGTGGTGATGATCTCCGCGGCCATGAGCGAGCGCCAGGAGAACGCCCAGCCCTGCTTGAGTCCGGCGAGATAGCCGGGCAACGCCGCAGGGAGCACGATCGCCGTGGCGGCCTGCCAGCGGCTCGCCCCGAGCACGGTGCCCACGCGGCGCAGCTGCGGCGGCACCTGGTCGATGCCGGCCAGCAGGCCGTTCACGATCGAGGGGATCGCGCCCATCAGGATCACGAAGTACGCCGTCGCGTCGGAGAGCCCGAACCAGATGATCGCCGCGGGCACCCACGCCACGCTCGGCAGCACCTGCAGTCCGGAGATCAGAGGCCCCGCGGCGCGGCGCAGCAGTTTCCACTCGGCCAGCAGCAGCCCGAGCGGAGTGCCGACGGCGATCGCGACGACGAAGCCGATGCCGCCGCGCTCCAGGCTCGTGAGCACGGCCTCCTGCAGGCGCCCCGTCTGCCAGGCGTCGCCCAGCGCGCCCAGCACCTGGAGCGGGCTCGGCGCCTTGTCCGGACGGGGATTCGCGATCACGATGTACAGCTGCCAGGCGGCAAGCAGCACGACCAACAGGCCGACCGGCGGCAGCACCGCACGCAGTCGCTCGCGCGTGCGGGACCCGGATCCGCTCTCGACGGTCTGCAGGCGGTCGAGGCCCGCTTCGAGGCGGGAGAGATCGTCGTCCCGCTCCGTGGTGCGCGATCCCGCGAGCGCACCGCGTTTCGTCTCGGTCGGCGCTGGCGCGCCGTCCTCGCTCAAAGACCCCGGGGGGACGGAGCTCGCGGAGGGGAAGGTGTCAAGAGGCATTGCGGCGGATCTCCTTCCGCAGCTCGACGGTGATCTCGGCGGCCAGCGCCGACACCTCGGGCGATTCGATGCGGCGGCCGCGGGTGCGGGCGACCCGCCATTCGCGCGAGATCCGGCCGGGGCGGCTGCCGAGCAGCACCACGCGCTCGCCGAGGCGGGCGGCCTCGCGCACGTTGTGCGTGACGAAGACGATCGTGCGACCGGTCTCGCGCCACACGTTCTCCAGCACCTCGTGCAGCAGGTCGCGGGTGATCGCGTCGAGCGCGGCGAAGGGCTCGTCCATGAGCAGCACGGGCCGGTCCTGGGCGAGGGCGCGGGCCAGAGCCACGCGCTGCCGCATGCCGCCGGAGAGCTCGTGCGGGCGCTTGTCCGCGGCGTCGGCGAGGTTCACGATCCCGAGCAGGCGCAGCGCCTCGGCCCGGCGCTCGGCGCGGGGCACGCCGCGCAGGCGCAGAGCGAGCTCGACGTTGCGCCGGGCGCTCAGCCAGGGCATGAGCGCCGCGTCCTGGAACATCACGGCCGCGCCCTCGTCGGGTGCGCTGAGCGAGCCCGAGGTGAGGGGCTCGAGGCCTGCGATGAGGTTGAGCAGGGTGGACTTGCCGCAGCCGCTCGCGCCGAGCAGACAGACGAACTCTCCCGGCGCGATGTCGAGCGAGACGTCGTCGAGCACGACAGGGCCGGATCCGAACCGCTTGGTGACGTGCGCGAGGCGCACCGCCGGATCCACCGGATCCGGCGCGGGCAGGACCGGGGTGACCCCGTCGAAACTCGGCGCGAGCGGAGTGGTCATTTCTTGGTTCCCAGCCCGCCGTCGTCGACCTCGGCCTCGTTCCGTGCCTTGAGGGCGGCGTTCAGCGCGGTGAGGTCGAAGAGGCCCTCGATCGAGCCCTTCGTCTGCGTGCCCGCGGTGACGCCGTTCTTCACGAGCGTCGCGAACGCGGCCGCATTCGGATCCGCGGAGAACGTCACCGCCGACAGGGACTTCGTGAGCACCTCATCGGCCAGGGGCTTGCCCGTGGCCTTCTGCAGGGCGGCGTTCACGACGCCGGGGAGCTCGGTCGGGTGGGCCTTGATCCAGTCGAGGGAGTCGAGGTGCCCGGCCAGCAGTTCCTTGACCGCCGCGGGGTGCTTGTCGGCGAAGTCCTTGCTCACGAGCAGCACCGTGGTGGGGAATTTGCCGTCGGGCCACAGGTCGCGCTCATCCTGCAGCACGTGCGCGCCCGCCTCGACGACCAGGCGCGAGGCCCACGGCTCCGGAAGCCAGGCGCCGTCGAGCTGCCCGTTCTTGAAGAGCGTGAGGGTCTGCGCGTTCTCGGTCGGGGTGATCGCGACGTCGCCGCCGCCGGAGACGTTCGTCTTCAGGCCCTTCGAGGAGAGCCAGGTGCGCAGCGCGACGTCCTGCGTGTTGCCCAGCTGCGGCGAGGCGAGCGTCTTGCCCTTGAGATCCTCCGCGCTGTTGATCCCGTCGCGGACGACGAGCGAGGCTCCGCCGCTGGTGGCGCCTGCGATCACGCGCGCCGAGGCGCCGCCCGACTTGATGAACGTGTTGATCGCCGGGTTCGGGCCGATGTAGGCCGCGTCGATCGCGCCTGCGGAGAGCGCCTCGACGGCTGCGGGGCCGGCGTTGAAGACCTCGGTCTGCAGCTTCGTGGAGCCGAGCTCCTTCTGGATCAGGCCCTCGCTCACACCGACCAGGGCCGGGGCGTGCGTGACCGTGGCGAAGTAGCCGAGGCGCAGCGTGTCGAGCTTCTCGCCCTTGTCGGCGGCCGAGGCCTGTCCGGAGGCGCAGCCGGCGAGCATCGCCATCGCGAGTCCGAGGGTCGTGATGGC
Source organism: Microbacterium azadirachtae (assembly GCF_000956505.1). Classification (GTDB taxonomy): domain Bacteria; phylum Actinomycetota; class Actinomycetes; order Actinomycetales; family Microbacteriaceae; genus Microbacterium; species Microbacterium azadirachtae_A. Next base: position 47,292 of record NZ_JYIX01000027.1, read on the forward strand.
CGTGCTGATGCGGGTCTTGCGATTCACTGTCGCCTCCTTAGGCGTTCTTTGGGGGGATCTCTGTTGGTCGTTGAGCGTCCTTCGTCTCGTCACTTCGCTCCTCGCTCAGGAACCGGCCCCTGAGCGAGCGAAGCGAGACGAAGGGCGCATGACGACCCCGACTACACCGCCGTGACGACGGTCGCGGCGGCGAGGGTGGCGCCGTCGACCGGGTGGATGAGCAGCAGCGCGCCGCCCTCCCGGTCCTCGGCGTACGGCTCCAGGGGCAGGGCGGATGCGAAGCGGATCCGCACGCGGCCGATCTCGTTCACGGCCAGCTCGGCGGCGTCCTCGAGGGCGAGCGTGTCCAGGTCGCGGCGCGAGAGCACTTCGGTCACGATCGCCTGCACGGTCGACGTGCCGTGCTTGGCGAGCACGCGCGCCCCCGGCGCGATCGGCCGGACGTCGAGCTGGAAGATCTCGACCTCGGCCTCCGCGTGTCCGCTCGGCACGGTGCCGGCGGTCGCGATGAGGGCGCCGCGGGCGGCGTCCACCTCGTCGGCGAGCGTCACGGCGATCGACTGCGCGGTGTGCGCGGACTCGGCGACCCGGCCGGCGACGCGGATCCCGGTGACGGTCGTCTCGTGCCCGCCGGGGAAGACCTGCACGCGGTCGCCGACGCGGACGGATCCGCTGGACACCCGCCCGGCGAAGCCGCGGTAGTCGCGCAGGTCCTCGGTCTCCGCATCGTCGATGAGCGCCGAGACGCCGCCCTGCGGACGGATCACGGTCTGCACCGGGAGACGGAAGGCGGCGTCCTCCTCGGCCTGGCGGGCGGGGAGGGCCTCCAGCAGCTCGCGCAGCGTCGGGCCGTCGTACCAGGGGGTGCGCGCGGACCGATCCACGATGTTGTCGCCCTCGAGCGCCGAGACCGGGATCACGTGCGTATCGATGAGGCCGAGCTCGGCGGCGACTGCGAGCGCCTGCTCCTCGACCGCGCGGAAGCGGTCCTCGTCGAAGCCGGTGAGGTCGATCTTGTTGACCGCGACGATCACATGCGGCACGCGCAGCAGAGACACCACGGCGAGGTGCCGGCGGGTCTGCTCGACGACGCCCTTGCGCGCGTCGATGAGCACGACCACGGCGTCTGCGGTCGCGGATCCGGTGACCATGTTGCGGGTGTACTGCACGTGCCCGGGGCAGTCGGCGAGGATGAAGCTGCGGGCGTCGGTGGCGAAGTAGCGGTACGCGACGTCGATCGTGATGCCCTGCTCGCGCTCGGCGCGCAGGCCGTCGGTGAGCAGCGCGAAGTCGAACTCGCCGTGCGCGAAACCGCGATCGGCCGAGGTGCGGGCGACCTGCTCGAGCTGGTCGGCGAGGATCGCCTTCGCATCGTGCAGCAGCCGCCCGACCAGGGTCGACTTGCCGTCGTCGACGGATCCCGCCGTCGCGAACCGGAACAGCGTGGTGTCGCCCAGCACCCCGGCTTCCCGCCCTTCCCCTGACCGCGAGACTTCATCTCCGCGACGAGACTGCACGTCTGCGGCGCTGTCTCGTCGCCCAGTTGGAGTCTCGCGGGAGTCGCGGGCCTCGCGGGAGAGAAGGGGGCGCGAGGCGGTGGTGTCGGTGCTCATCAGAAGTATCCGTTCTTCTTGCGGTCCTCCATGGCGGCCTCGCTGATCCGGTCGTCGGCGCGGGTGGCGCCGCGCTCGGTGAGCGTGGAGCGGGCGACCTCGGCGACCACCTGGTCGACGGTCGCCGCATCGGACTCGACGGCGCCGGTGCAGCTCGCGTCTCCCACCGTGCGGTAGCGGACCACGCGGCGCTCGACCTGCTCGCCCTCGCGCGGCTGAGCGTGCTCGTTCACGGCCCACCACATGCCGTCGCGGCGGAACACCTCGCGCTCGTGCGCCAGATACAGCGGCGGCAGGGCGATCCGCTCGCGGGCGATGTAGCGCCACACGTCGAGCTCGGTCCAGTTCGAGATCGGGAACGCGCGCACGTGCTTGCCCGGCGTGTGCCGGCCGTTGTACAGGCTCCAGAGCTCCGGACGCTGGTTGCGCGGATCCCACTGCCCGAACTCGTCGCGCAGCGAGATGATGCGCTCCTTGGCGCGCGCCTTGTCCTCGTCGCGGCGGGCGCCGCCGAACACGGCGTCGTGCTTGCCCGCGGCGATCGCGTCGAGCAGCGGCTGGGTCTGCAGCACGTTACGGGTGCCGTCCGGACGCTCCGCCAGGCGGCCGTCGTCGAGGTAGTCCTGCACGCGGGCGACCTCGAGCGTGAGGCCCAGGCGCTCGACGGTCTCGTCCCGGAACCGGATGACCTCGTCGAAGTTGTGCCCCGTGTCCACGTGCAGCACGGGGAAGGGGATCCGGCCCGGCGCGAAGGCGCGCGCGGCGAGATGCAGCACGAGCACGGAGTCCTTGCCGCCCGAGAACAGCAGCACGGGGCGCTCGAACTCGGCCACGACCTCGCGGATGATGTGGATCGCCTCGGCCTCGAGCAGGTCGAGTCCGGTGAGGGATCCGGCGTCGGCCGGCGCGGGCGCGGGCAGGGTGTCGATGATGCTCATACGTGGAGTCCGCATTCGGTCTTGGCGAGTCCGGCCCAGCGGCCGGAGCGGGGATCTTCGCCCGCGGCGACGGGCTTGGTGCACGGCGCGCAGCCGATCGAGGGGTAACCGTTCGCGACGAGCGGGTTGACCACCACGTCGTGCGCGGTGGCGTAGGCGATGAGGTCGTCGAAGGACCACGCCGCGACGGGGTTCACCTTGATGAGTCCGTTGCGCTCGTCGAACGTGATCAGGGGCGTGTTCGCCCTCGTGGGTGCCTCCTCGCGGCGCACCCCGGTGAACCATACCTCGTAGCCGCCGAGGGCCTGGTGCAGGGGAGCGACCTTGCGCATCTCGCAGCACAGCGCCGGATCCCGGGAGAACAGGTCCTTGCCGAACTCGGCGTCCTGCTCGCGGACGGTCTGCGCGGGCTTCACGTCGACGATGCGCACGTCGAGCGTGCGGGCGACCTCGTCGCGCGTGAACGTCGTCTCGAGGAAGTGGTAGCCGGTGTCGAGGAACAGCACGTCGACGCCGCCGATCGCCTCGGCGACGAGGTGCGGGAGCGTCGCGTCCGCCATCGAGCAGGCGACGGCGGCGAGGCGCGGGGAGAAGTTCGCGGCGACCCAGGCGACGACCTCGGCGGGCGAGGCCTCGTCGTCGGCTCCGCTGCGCAGCTCCGCGGCGCCGCGTTCGGCGAGTGCGCGCAGCTCGTCGAGTGGACGCTTCACGGGGACGTTGAGCGAGGACGGCGCAGCCGACCGAGACGAAACGCCGTCTTCGGAAGGGCGCCGCGTTTCGTCTCGCGCAGACTCGCCCTGAGCGAGCGGCAGCGAGTCGAAGGGTCGCTCAACGACCGGTTCGGACGTGCTCACTGCAGCGCCTCCTCGTCGGCACGGTGGGCCCAGACGGCGAAGGTCTCGTCGGCCTCGCGGTCGGCGAGGAACCTGCGCACGACGCGTTCCGTGTAGTCGGCGATGCCGTCGGCGGTGACCTTCAGCCCGCGCACCGTGCGGCCGAGCCCGGCCTCTTCCCGGAGCGGCGACGCCAGTCCGCCGCCGAGGTGCACCTGATAGCCGGGCACCTGCTCGCCGTCGATCGTGACGAGCTGGCCCTTCAGGCCGATGTCGGCGGTCTGGATGCGGGCGCACGAGTTGGGGCAGCCGTTGACGTGGAGCGAGATGGGGTGCGGCAGGTCGATGCCGGCCAGGCGCTCCTCGAGCTGCTCGACGGCGGCGGCCGCGTTCACCTTGGTCTCCACGATCGCGAGCTTGCAGAACTCGATGCCCGTGCAGGCGATCGTGCTGCGCCGGAACAGGTCGGGACGCGAGGACAGCCCGAGCGCATCGAGCCCGGCGATGAGCGAGGGGACCCGATCCTCCGGGATGTCGAGGATCACGAGCTTCTGGTGCGGGGTGGTGCGCAGCCGCGCCGATCCGTGCTCCTCGATGAGGTCGGACAGCTTCGCCAGCGACGGGCCGGAGATCCGGCCGACGAGCGGGGTGACGCCGACGTAGAACCGGCCGTCCTTCTGCCGGTGGATGCCCACGTGGTCACCGGGGCTGGTCGGCTGCGGGGCCGCGGGGCCGTCCGGCAGCGCCGCTTCCAGGTACTCGGTCTCGAGGATCCGGCGGAACTTCTCGGTGCCCCACTCGGCCAGCAGGAACTTCAGCCGGGCCTTGTTCCGCAGCCGGCGGTAGCCGTAGTCGCGGAAGATCCTGGTCACCCCGTGCCACACGTCGGCGACGAGCTCGGGGGCGACGAACACGCCGAGCCGCTCGCCGAGGCGGGGGGTGGTCGACAGGGCGCCGCCGACCCAGAGGTCGTAGCCCACTCCGAGTTCCGGGTGCACGACGCCGACGAATGCGACGTCGTTGATCTCGTGCACGACGTCCTGGCTGGGGTGTCCGGTGATGGCCGTCTTGAACTTGCGGGGGAGGTTCGCAAGCTCCGGGTCGCCGATGAAACGGTCGGTGATCTCGTCGATCTGCGGGGTCGGGTCGATGATCTCGTCGGCGGCGATCCCCGCGACGGGCGAGCCGAGCACGACGCGCGGCACGTCGCCGCAGGCCTCGGTGGTCTGCAGCCCGACCGCCTCCAGGCGCCGCCAGATCTCCGGCACGTCTTCGACGCGCACCCAGTGCAGCTGGATGTTCTGGCGGTCGGTGACGTCTGCGGTGTCGCGCGCGAAGTCGACCGAGATCCCTGCGATGACGCGCAGCTGCTCGGTGGTCAGCTGCCCGCCGTCGATGCGCACGCGCAGCATGAAGTACTCGTCCTCGAGCTCCTCCGGCGTGAGCGTCGCAGTGCGCCCGCCGTCGATGCCCGGCTTGCGCTGCGTGTATAGACCCCATACGCGGAAGCGGCCGTGCAGGTCGGTCGGGTCGATGCTCGAGAAGCCGCCCTTCGAGTACACCTGCTCGATGCGCTCGCGCACGCTCAGGCCGTTGTCGACCTGCTTCCACTCCTCGTTGCCGTTGAGCGGCGCAGTGCCGTCGATCTTCCACTGACCGTTGGGCTTGGACGACGGGCGCGGCGGACGGGCGCGGTCGGTCGTCGGTCGTGCGCCGCGCACGGCAGCGGTCGGTTCGGGAGACATGCGGACAAGTTACGTGCGGATCCGCCCGGGCGCCCGTCTGTGTCAGAGCCTCCGACACGGGGCGTCATTGTTCGACATGGTGCAGATTCTTCGGGGTTTCGTGCGGTTGAATTGTGCGCCGCCGCATGGTCGTCCCGGTGCCCGCGCGCGTCCTCCGCGGCACGACGACGGCGCGGCGCCCTCCTGCGAGAGCCCCGCGCCGTCGTCCTGCGGAGGTCAGTGCGCGACGTACGGGACGCGCTCCCAGCTCAGCACCTGTCCGGCGCCGGGCCGGTTGATCGTGACGCGCAGCCAGTCCTTGTTGTTCGAGGATCCGTCGACCGTCAGGCGCGTGAGGTTGTCGGCCGAGCCGGTCACCCCGTACGTGTTCAGCCAGGCGGATCCCGCCGCGAGCGGCTTGTCGTCGTTGAAGACGTGGCTGTCCCCGTTGACCAGGTACACCTCGCCGTCGAACGCGCTCGACTCGTCGACGAGCGTCTGCACGAGGCCCTGGAAGGCCGAGATGTCGCTCCCCGCCGGCGTGTAGGTCGGGTCGAACATGTCGGCCTGAAGCAGCACCATGACGGCGCGGTCGTGCTTCTGCTTCGCCGTCGCGAAAGCGCTCTTCACGACCGAGATCGCGTTCGCCATGCGCGCCTGCTCCGCGGCGAGCTGTTCGGGGCGCGGGCTGGTGTCGCCGAGACCCGCCCACGGCTGGGCCCCGTCGTTGCTGCCCACCACGTGGATCACGGCGAAGTCCACGCCCTGACGGCGCAGGGTCACGTTCTCCGGGAAGCCGGCCGCGGTCTGCGCGTCGACCTTCACCGGGTTCTGCCCGAGGGAGACTCCCGGGTTCGAGAAGAACACGGAGCGGTCGTAGGCGAGGCGCTCGAGCGGGTTGTACGCACCGTTGTTCGCACGGTGGCAGTCGGTCCACTCGTTGTCGCCCGGGGTGTAGACGAGGGGGTTGGCGAAGGTGTCGAAGTCGCCCTTGATCTGCTGGTAGAGGGCGTCGTCGCAGCGGGTGGATCCGTTCTTGATGTCGCCGACGTGGAACGTCATCGCCGGATCGGCGGCGTTGATCTCCTGAATCCACTGCGGGAACAGCGCCTGCTGCGCGGCGCCGTAGGGGACGTCGCCGATGACGGCGAACGAGTAGTGGCCCGGCTTGTCCTGTCCCGGGGCGTCCGCGGCCCCCGCGGCGAACGCCGGACTCGTGGCGGCCGCGACGGCGGCCAGCGCGGCAGCGAGGGAAAGAAGCGCTCGAGAGGCGCGCATGCGTAGCTCCTTCGGTAGGCGTGGCGCTCCGAGGAGAGCGTCGAGAGCCACACTGCTCCGCTCGCGCGATGCCGAGGTTGCGCCCGGATGAACAGGGCGGGAAGAAGTGCCGCGCGCAGGCCGACGCGAGGCCGCGATGCCGAGGGGCGTCCGCGCTCACCGACCGGACGGGGGCGGATCGGCGATCCGGGCGGCGCCCGCGAGATAGCGGTCCACCACGAGGTCCACGAGCGGGGCGGGCGGCTCGCCGTCGTCCAGCAGCGGCTCGGTGAGGGCGGATCCGGCCACGCGCTCCGCGACGTCGAAGAAGTAGCCGTGCGCGAGCAGGTACGTCGCCACGGGGGCGCCGGGATGCGCGGCGAGGGCGTCGGCGAGGCTCGGCTCCCGGGCGGCGAGGTAGGCGGGTACGACTGGACGGCGCAGGCGCGCGCCGAGCTGCGCCGCCATCGCCTCGGCATCGGGCAGGGAGCGCGGATCCCGTGATCCCGCGACGGCGAGCACGACCGGACCATCGGCGTCGGCATCGGCATCGGCATCGGCGCCGGGAGCGGGGGCTTCCGCCAGCCGGAGTGCGAGCACCTCCGCGAGCCGCGGGTCTGGCCCGAGCGGATCCGTCACGACCGCATTGCTGCGTGCCCGGGCGGCGCCACCCAGGTCCACCCGCACGTGGAAGCCCTGCGACAGCAGCAGCGGCACGACGACCACGGGCCCGTCGACCGCGGCCAGGGCCGTCGGCGCATCCGGCTCCTGCACGTCGACGAATCCGGAGTGCACGGCGACGTCGGGGAGGCGCTCGGCGACGCGGCGCACGAGCAGCGCGATCGCGGCGGCGCCGGCGACGTCCGAGGTGCCGTGCGACACGGCGAGCAGTGCGGGGCGGGGCATGGTCGGAGTGTATGCGGATGTCCGTGGGCGGTGTTCGGAAGTTCTTCACACACCGACATCGACTCCGATGGGCGTCCGCGTCTTGTGGCGGTCCGCAAGTCCGGTTTGGGGCGCCTCCCGCCACGATCAGGTGTCCTGGTGCGCCCCGAACCGGCAGAACACGCCCCAAACGGGGGCGGGTCGTGCACGCATCTAGGCGACCACTCGTGCCGACGATCCGGTTTTGGGGCGCGTCCCGCCACGATCAGGTGTCCTGATGCGCCCCGAATCGGCAGATCGCGCCCCAAACGGGGGCGGGTCACCCGAACGACTCCGCGACCAGCTCGCCGAAGAGCTCCTCCGCGTCGACGTCGAGGCGCTGTCGGGCGAACCAGTCGCACACGTTGACGCAGTCGCGGTGCAGCAGGTCCAGCCCCTGCGGGTTCGCGACCGTGTCCACGATCTGCGGCAGGTCGATCACGACCACGCGGCCGTCCTGGACGAGCAGGTTGTACGGGGACAGGTCGCCGTGCGCGACCCCGGCTCTGGCGAAGGTCCGCATGAGCGCGGCGACCTGCGCGAACAGATCGGGGAGCGCCTCCGGATCGTGCCGCACCTGCGCGAGCCGGGGCGCCGCGGCACCACCGGCGGATCCGATGAACTCCATGAGCACCTCGGTGCCGCTCACCTGCACCGGATAGGGCACGGGGGCGCCGAGCTCCCACATCCGGCGCAGGGCCTCGAACTCGGCCAGCGACCACTGCGCTGCGGCGACCTCGCGGCCGTGCTCCGACTTCTTCGCGAGGGCGCGGGCGTCGCGCGAGTTCCGGGTGCGCCGACCCTCGGTGTACACGGCGGAGCGGTGGAACGAGCGGTGCTCGGTGCCGCGATAGCGCTTGGCGGCGAGGAGCGTGCGCTGGCCGGGATCGCCCGGCACGGCGCGCTCGAGGAGGAAGACGTCGGCCTCCTTGCCGGTCTTGAGGATGCCGAGCTCGGTGTCGACCGCACCGGCCGAGGTCACCACCCAGTCGGGGCGCGGGTGCGGACCGCGCTCGGTCGGCGTCGCGGCGGGCCAGGTGGTCCAGCGCTGTCCTTCGCCGAGTTCGACATCGGCGAAGGACAGGCCGAGGTCGTCGTCATCGGCGGCGGAGAGGAAAAGGGAAGCAGAGGCATCCGAGGATGCGGAGGAAGGGATCACGAGAGGCTCCGGGTCGGGGCCGCTCGCGAAGTGATGGGGCGGGCGGCCTCAGGGAAGAAGGTCGGCAAAGGGCGCGACAACAGAGACGTTCATCGTCAGCTCCTTCCCTCGGATCCCGGGGCGATCCCGGTGCCCGCCGAGTCTACGGGGCCGCGGCCCTCGCGCGGAAGCCCCAGGAAGGATCCGAAGACCCATCGAAAGGTGGAGGCCTGCGGGAAGCGGCCGGGGGATCCCGATCCCTACGCTGGAGGGGACCCGACCCGAGGAGAGACGTGTTCACCACTCCCGCCCGCCTTTTCCGCGTGCTCGCGATCGCCGAGGCCATCACCTGGACCCTCCTGATCGGCGCCCTGATCGGCCGCGCCACGGGTCTGCCTCCGGTGCTCGTGACGATCGCCGGATCCATCCACGGCTTCGTCTTCCTCTCCTACGGCGCCACGGCGGTGCTGCTCGCGTTCCACCAGCGCTGGGGCGTCGGCGTCGCGATCCTCGCGATCGCGAGCGCGATCGTGCCCTACGCCACGATCCCCGCCGAGATCTGGCTGCACCGCAGTGGCCGCCTCGCCGGCGACTGGCGCCTGGAGCAGACGGAGGATCCGCGCGACGCCGCCTGGTACGACCGCACGATGCGGTGGTTCCTGCACCGTCCGTGGGTGCTCGCGCTGCTCATCGTCGCCGCGGTCGCCGCGCTCTTCGCGGTCCTGCTGCTGATCGGCCCTCCCGGCGGGAGCCACTGACCGCAGTCCGACCGCGGAAGAGTCTGGATCGGGCGCGGGGTGCCGTGCGAGGATGGCGGTCATCCGCGCCCGCCGCCCTCTTCCGGAGTCGTCATGACCGTGCTCGAGATCCGCTCCTACGTCCTGCATCCCGGTGCCCGTCAGAGCTTCCACGACCTCTTCCACACGAAGGTCATGCCGATGCTCGCCGATCAGGGGATCCGCGTGGTGCGCTACGGCGCGAGCGAGCACGACGACGTCTCCTACGTCCTCATGCGCGCGTTCGATTCGACGCTCCACCGGGACGAGCAGGAGGACCGCTTCTACGGCAGCGCGCTGTGGCGAGAGGGGTACCGCGAAGAGGTGCTGGCGATGATCGCCTCCTATCAGGAGGTGGTCCTCACGCTGGACGACGCGACGGTGGACGCGCTCGGAGCCTGAGGTTCACGACGACGCGGGCCACCAGCACTCAAACTTGAGCCGACTGGTATCAAGTTTGTTGACAACGCTTGACGTCGGGCGTACCCTTGAGTCATCGCGACTCAGGTTTCGGAGGGATCTTCTCCGGCGGAACAGGGGATCGCGCAGACTTTCCCAGAAACTTCCGACTGAAGGAGAAAACAAATGGCACGTGCTGTCGGTATCGACCTCGGTACGACGAACTCCGTCGTCAGCGTCCTCGAGGGCGGCGAGCCCAAGGTCATCGCCAACGCAGAAGGCTTCCGGACCACCCCCTCGGTGGTCGCCTTCACCAAGGACGGGGAGGTGCTCGTCGGCGAGACCGCGAAGCGCCAGGCCGTCACCAACGTGGACCGCACGATCGCATCGGTCAAGCGCCACATGGGCACCGACTGGTCGTTCGACGTGGACGGCAAGAAGTGGACGCCGCAGGAGATCTCCGCGCGCATCCTGCAGAAGCTCAAGCGCGACGCCGAGGCGTACCTGGGCGACACCGTGACCGACGCGGTCATCACGGTCCCCGCATACTTCAACGACGCCGAGCGTCAGGCCACCAAGGAGGCCGGCGAGATCTCGGGCCTCAACGTCCTGCGCATCATCAACGAGCCCACCGCCGCGGCCCTGGCCTACGGCCTGGACAAGGGCAAGGAGGACGAGCTCATCCTCGTCTTCGACCTCGGTGGCGGCACGTTCGACGTCTCGCTGCTCGAGGTGGGCAAGGACGACGACTTCTCGACGATCCAGGTGCGCTCCACCGCCGGTGACAACCGCCTCGGCGGCGACGACTGGGACCAGCGCCTCGTCGACTACCTGATCAAGCAGTTCAAGGACTCGACCGGCGTCGACGTCTCGGGCGACAAGATCGCACTGCAGCGCCTCAAGGAGGCCGCGGAGCAGGCGAAGAAGGAGCTCAGCTCCTCGACGTCGACCAGCGTCAACCTGCCGTACCTGTCGCTCACCGAGAACGGCCCCGTGTCGCTGAGCGAGACGATCACCCGCGCGAAGTTCGAGGACCTCACCAAGGACCTGCTCGACCGCACCAAGAAGCCCTTCGAGGACGTGATCCGCGAGGCCGGCATCAAGGTCGGCGACATCGCCCACGTCGTGCTCGTCGGCGGATCCACCCGTATGCCCGCCGTGGCCGAGCTCGTCAAGCGCGAGGCCGGCAAGGAGGCCAACAAGGGCGTGAACCCGGACGAGGTCGTCGCCGTCGGCGCAGCCCTCCAGGCCGGTGTCCTGAAGGGCGAGCGCAAGGACGTCCTCCTCATCGACGTCACCCCGCTGAGCCTCGGCATCGAGACCAAGGGCGGCATGATGACCAAGCTCATCGAGCGCAACACGGCCATCCCGACCAAGCGCAGTGAGACCTTCACGACCGCCGACGACAACCAGCCGTCGGTCGCGATCCAGGTCTTCCAGGGCGAGCGCGAGTTCACCCGCGACAACAAGCCGCTGGGCACGTTCGAGCTGACCGGCATCGCGCCGGCTCCGCGCGGCATCCCGCAGATCGAGGTCACCTTCGACATCGACGCGAACGGCATCGTGCACGTGTCCGCCAAGGACAAGGGCACGGGCAAGGAGCAGTCGATGACCATCACGGGCGGCTCGTCGCTCTCGAAGGACGACATCGACCGCATGGTGCGCGAGGCCGAGGAGCACGCCGCCGAGGACAAGAAGCGCCGTGAGTCGGCCGAGGTCCGCAACCAGGCCGAGACCCTGTCCTACTCGATCGAGAAGCTCATCTCGGAGAACGAGGACAAGCTGCCGGAGGACGTCAAGACCGAGGTCAAGGCCGACGTCGACGCGCTGAAGACCGCGCTGGCCGGCGAGGACGACGAGGCCGTGAAGACCGCGTTCGACAAGCTGAACGCGTCGCAGTCGAAGCTGGGCGAGGCGATCTACGCGCAGTCCCAGGCCGACGCGGCGGCCCCCGGTGCCTCCGAGGGCGCCCCGGCCGGCGAGAGCGCGGCGTCCGATGAGGACGTCGTGGACGCCGAGGTCGTGGAAGACGAGGACGAGAAGAAGTGATGACGGATCCCAAGGACTTCGAAGAGCCCGAAGAGGGTCGTGAGGTCGGCGGTCAGGGGTCGGACGCGAACGCGTCCGGCCCCGGGCCGGTCCCTGAGCCCGTCGAAGGATCCGATGACGCGCAGGACGCCGAAGAGCTCACGGTCGACGACATCCTGAACATCGCTCAGAACGACGACGCGCTCGCCGAGGACGCCGTGGAGGATGCGGCCCTCCACGACGCCGAGCACACCCTGCTCGTCGACCTCAAGCGCCTTCAGGCCGAGTACGCGAACTACCGCCGCCGCACCGAGGAGCAGCGCGGTGTCGAGATCCAGCGCGCGAAGGGCGAGGCCGCCAAGGGCCTGCTCCCCGTGCTCGACGACCTCGACCGCGCCGCCGCGCACGGCGATCTGGAGGAAGGAAGCCCCTTCGCCGCGATCGCCGACAAGATCCGCTCGGTCGTCGAGCGCCTCGGCGTGGTCTCCTACGGCGAGAAGGGCGACGAGTTCGACCCGCAGCAGCACGAGGCGATCTTCCAGCAGCCCACTCCGGGTGTGGAGAAGACCATCGTGCTCGAGGTCGTCGAGGTGGGCTACCGCCTGGGCGATGTCGAGCTGCGTCCCGCCAAGGTCGTCGTCGCCGTTCCCCCTGACCCTTCGGCAGGCTCAGGGACCGCTTAGCATATGGCTAGCCAGGACTGGTTCGACAAGGACTTCTACAAGACCCTCGGCGTCTCGAAGGACGTGTCCGAGGCGGATCTGAAGAAGACCTACCGCAAGCTCGCGCGCAAGTACCACCCCGACTCCAACGCCGGCGATGCCGCGGCGGAGGCGAAGTTCAAGGAGATCAGCGAGGCGTACTCGGTGCTCTCCGACAAGGAGCAGCGTGCCGAGTACGACCAGATCCGCGCCATGGGCGCCGGCGGCGCGCGCTTCACGGCTCCGGGGAGCGCCGGCAACGGCGGCTTCGACGACGTGTTCAGCGCGTTCGGCCGTGGCCGTGGCGGGCAGCAGGGCGACTTCGACGACATCTTCGCGATGTTCAACCAGGGCGGCGGATCCTTCGGCTCCGGGCGCTTCGGTCAGCCGTCCGGCGGCTACCGGGGCTTCGGCGGCCCGCAGAAGGGCGCCGATGTCACGGCCCGCACGACGCTGTCGTTCGCGACAGCGGTGCAGGGCGAGACCGTGACGCTGCAGGGCGAGGACGGCCGGCCGCTCAAGGTGAAGATCCCCGCCGGCGTCAAGGACGGGCAGAAGATCCGGCTCCGCGGCCGGGGGCGTCCCTCGCCCGATGGCGGGGAGAACGGCGACATCGTGGTGCAGGTCGCCGTGAAGCCGCATCCGGTGTTCACCCGCGACGGGCTGAACCTGCGCGTCACCGTGCCGATCACCTTCACCGAGGCCGCGCTCGGCGCCACCATCGAGGTGCCGACGCTCGGCGGCGATCCGGTCAAGCTCAAGGTCGCGGCGGGCACGCCGTCCGGCCGGGTGCTGCGGGTCAAGGGCCGCGGGGTCACCACGTCCAAGGGCACCGGCGACCTGCTCGCCGAGGTCCAGGTCGCCGTGCCGTCGCACCTCGACGACGCCGCGCGCGAAGCGCTGGAGCGTTTCCGTGCCGCCGAACCCGCGGAGAACCCGCGTACCGAGCTGCTGGCGAAGGCGCGGGCGTGATGAGCCTCTCGGTCGTTGAGCGTCCTTCGTCTCGTCGCTGCGCTCCTCGCTCAGGAACCGGTTCGCCGGTCCCTGAGCGCCTCGCTTCAGGAACCGGTTCGTCGGTCCCTGAGCGAGCCGCTTCAGGAACCGGTTCGTCGGTCCCTGAGCGAGCGCAGCGAGACGAAGGGCGTCCGATGACCGGAACGGCAGTGCCGGAGGTGCGCCGTGGGCGATGAGCGCATGAGCGCGGACACCCCGGTCTTCGCGATCGCGGTCGCCGCCGAGCTCGCCGGGATGCACCCGCAGACCCTGCGGCAGTACGACCGGATCGGCCTGGTCGTGCCCGGTCGCACCCGAGGCGGGTCCCGCCGCTATTCGATGCGCGACATCGAGCAGCTGCGCGAGGTCGCCCAGCTGTCCAGCGAGGGCATGAGCCTGCCCGCGATCGCGCGCCTCCTCGACCTCGAGGACGAGGTGCGCACGCTGCACCGCCGCGTGGTCGAGCTCGAGCTCGCACTGCGCGAGGAGCGCGCCAACCGTCCCGGTCTGCGCGTGTTCGCCGCAGGCACGTCCGGATCCGTCATGGCCGTCCCGTCGGGCCGCCGGATCCGCCGCTCCACCGAGGTCGTGCTGTGGCGGCCGTGGGGGAGCACTCCGGAGCACCCCGACGACCTCGCCGACGACCCGGACGACAGCGCCCGCTGAGCGGCGCCGCGGGCGCCGTCTGCGCGCCCGCGATCGGTCCAATAGTATCTGAAATCGATTTCCATTGCGAAGCGTCTCACTGCCCGGTGGCGGGTTCGGAAGCGAATCCGCGAAGAGTGTCTTGTGTCTGAAATCGATTTCGCCTACTCTGAGTGCAGCCCGGTCGATGCCGACTCAGCGCGACCGCGGACCCGGCCCCCCGTGCCGGACCCAGCACCGAATCGACGAGGAAGTCGTGTTCCCGAGGAGGAACCCATGAAGACGGACACACAGCGCACGCGCCGGGTGGTGATGGCCGCTCTCGGCGGCATCACGGCGGTAGGACTGCTCGCAGGCTGCGGCTCGAGCACCCCTGGTCAGGCCGCAGGGGGCGGAGGCGATTCCTCCGGCAAGACCACGATCGAGTTCTGGCACCGCACGTTCACCCCGCCGGAGAACGCCTGGTACAAGGACATCGTCAAGAAGTTCAACGCCTCGCAGGACAAGATCGTCGTCAAGGACACGGAGATCCCGGCCGACGCCTGGGACCAGAAGATGAAGGCCGCCCAGGCCGCGGGCAAGGCCCCCGACATCTACACGCACTCCGGCAGCATCCAGGACGCGGTGAACGCGGGGCAGCTGTACGACCTCGGCAAGGTCGTCGACAAGTCCAAGCTCGGCGAGATCATCGACTCCGCGAAGTCGGTGTCCGAGATCGGCGGGACCTACTACGCCTACCCGCTCCTGCAGGAGGCCCAGACGGTGCTGTTCTGGAACAAGGACATGCTCTCCAAAGCCGGCGTCGACACCGACAAGGCCCCGGCCACCTGGGACGACCTGCTCGCCGACTGCGCGAAGATCCAGCCGACGCTCGCCCAGGGGCAGTACTGCATCTCGCCCTCGTCCGACGCCATCACCTTCGCCTGGTCGACCGTCGGCCAGCAGTACAACTTCGCCGGGCACACCGCGCTCACCGACGACTGGAAGTCGCCGAACATCGACAACGCCGGGTACCGCGACCTGATGTCCAAGTACAAGGAGCTGTGGGACAAGGGCTACATGCCCAAGCAGGCGCTCGCCGCCTACGTCGAGGGCAAGGACTTCGGCCAGAAGAAGGTCGCCTTCAAGGTCTCCGGCTCGTGGATGATGTCCGAGATCGGATCCGACTATCCCGACCTCCTCACCAAGACCGGGATCGGCGCCTTCCCGAACGCCTCGAACGCCGATGGTCGCACCGCCACCACGCTCGGCAACTTCAAGTGGGTCATCGACGCGAAGACCAAGAACGCCGAGGCCGCGGGGAAGTTCCTGGAGTGGTCGCTCGCCGGCGACCCGCAGAACCTCGTGCCCTTCTTCGTGAACACGCAGTTCACCAAGGTCCCCGTGCGCAAGTCGGTGCAGGACGCTGTCGCGAAGGACGAGGCCGCGGCCAAGGCGCCGTGGTCGACCGTCATCACGAACGACATCGCGCCCGACGCGATCTCCGAGCCGACCTACCCGTGGGACGTCTCGCTCGCGGTCGGCACCGCGATGGAGTCGGTGATGAAGGGCGCAGCCTCGCCGGATGACGCGATCAACACGGCGAACGCCGCGATCCAGAAGGTCATCCAGTCGCAGGACCTGCCCAGCAAGGCTCCCAAGAAGTGAGTGCGGCGCGGTCGGGGACCGCTGCGCGGCCGTCCCCGACCGCGCGGCCCGCGCCCAGCACCTCAGAACGACGGGGAGAGACGATGGCCACCGAAGCGATCGACGACCGGCGCACGATCAAGCGCCGGCACGCCAAGTACCGCAATCGCGACACGAAGCTCGCCTACCTGATGCTCGCGCCCGTGGTGATCCTGCTCGGCGTCTTCGTCGCGTGGCCGGCGGTGTACGCAGGGTTCCTGTCGTTCCAGGACTGGAGCTTCTACAAGGATCCGCAGTTCGTCGGCGTGAAGAACTACGCCGACGTCCTGACGGACCCGCTGTTCGTCGCCACGATCGGCCGCGGCTTCCTGTTCGTGCTGCTGACGGTGCCCCCGATGCTCGTTCTCGCATTCCTGTTCGCGAGTCTCGTGGTGACGCTGTCCCGCCGCCTGGCGACGATCCTCAAGGTCAGCATCTACATCCCGACGATCATCTCCGGCGTCATCGCCTCCATCATCTTCGTGGTGATCTACGCCTACGACGGCGGGATCCTGAACGCGGTGCTCGCCGCATTCCACATCGACCCGGTGTCCTGGATCGGGGATCCGGCGTGGGCGCTCCTCTCCGTCGCCGTGCCGGCGGTCTGGCTCGGCATGGGCCTGACGTCGCTCATCATGGTCGCCGCGATGGTCGACATCCCGACGGAGTACTACGAGGCGGCCGCGATGGAGGGCGCGGGGTGGTGGCAGAAGACCTTCTACATCACGATGCCGCAGATGAAGAACGTGTTCCTGTACCTGCTCATCACGGGCTTCGTCGCCGCGATCCAGCAGTTCGAGCTGCCCCTCGTCATGACGCAGGGCGGGCCGCTGGACTCGACCACCCTGCCGAACCTGTTCATCTTCAACCACTTCCGCAACGACGTGAACGTGGGCTACTCGATCGCCGCGGCGCTGCTGCTGTTCGTGGTGCTGGGATCCGTGTCGGCCCTCGTGTTCAAGTTCATCAACTCCGAGAGGCTGGTCGACTGATGAGCGCGACGCGCCAGAGCACCGTGCCCGAGACCACCCGGATCGTCCTCGACGGCAAGGATCACCGCCGCTTCACGATGCCGCGCGGCATCGGAGGCTGGGCCGCAGTCGTCGGCAAGGGCGTGGTGGGCCTGATCTTCCTGCTCGCCGCGCTGTTCCCGCTCGCGTGGATGGTGATCGCCGGCTTCAAGGCGAAGACCGAGGTGCTGAGCACGCCCTTCCAGTTCTTCCCCGAGGTGTGGCACTGGGAGAACTACGGCAAGATCCTGGGCGACGAGACCTTCCTGCGCACGCTCGGCTGGACCTTCCTCGGGGCGATCCTGTTCACGGTGCTCAGCCTCACCGTGAACTCCTTCGCGGCCTACGCGTTCGCGCGGCTCGAGTTCCGGTTCCAGCGGACGCTCTGGGTCGCCGTCATCACGACCATGTTCATCCCCGGGATGACGATCCTGCTCACGAGCTTCATCGTGGTGACGAAGCTCGCGATGCTGGACACGCTGGCCGTGCTGGTGATCCCGGGGGCGGCGAGCGCCGCGTCGGTCTTCTTCATCCGGCAGTTCTACCTGAACATCCCGGCCAGCCTCGAGGAGGCGGCGATGCTCGACGGATGCGGCCGGTTCGGGATCTTCGTGCGGATCTTCCTTCCGCTGTCGAAGCCGCCGTTCGTCGTAATGGGCATCACCGCGTTCCTCGCGTACTGGAACTCCTACGTGTGGCCGATCATGACGATCACGTCGCCGGAGAAGTTCGTGCTGCAGCAGTACCTCGCCGAGTTCCGCACCGGCCGAGGCTCGAGCGAGCTCGGCCTGCTCATGGCCGGATCCGTGCTCGCCGCGGCGCCGGTCGTGATCCTGTTCCTGATCTTCCAGCGTCAGATCATCGGCAACATCAAGATGGCCGGACTCAAGTAGCCGGTCGCGTTCTCGAAGAGGAGAAGGCCATGTCCGAAGAAGCGATCCGTCCTGCCCACCGGCTGACCCGCCGCGGCCTGCTGCAGGGAGCCCTCGCCGCGGGCGCCGCGCTCGGCGTCTCGGCGCTGGGGGCGAGCCCCGCGGCGGCCGCCGGGCTCACCGTGACCCGCATGAAGGTGCTGGCCGGCACGCAGGCCGGTGTCCAGTACGGGATCGGCGCGACCGATCTCGGGATCCCCGCGCGCACGCCCGACGGGCGGCTGCTGTTCATGTTCGGCGACACCTGGGCCGATGCGGTGGGAGGTGCGAGCTGGCGCTCCCCTGTCGCGCTGTACTCCTCGACGGCGAACCTCGCCTCCGGGGTCGTGTTCGACGGGGCGGCGGGGGCCGGCACCAACACCCAGGTCACCGCCCCGCAGCTCTGGTACTACCCGCACGACGCGTACTACGAGACCGTGATCCCCTCCGACGTGATCACGATCGGCTCGCGGATGTACCTGCACGCGATCGTGAACGGCCCGACGTTCGGTGCGGTGCGCTGGACGGAGCTGTGGCAGTCCGATGACTCCGGCGCGACCTGGCAGCACACCGGGCTGACCTTCCCGGCCGACATGG
The DNA here is from genome assembly GCF_000956505.1 of Microbacterium azadirachtae. GTDB lineage: Bacteria > Actinomycetota > Actinomycetes > Actinomycetales > Microbacteriaceae > Microbacterium > Microbacterium azadirachtae_A. The sequence goes on from NZ_JYIX01000027.1 coordinate 65,444, forward strand.
CCGACGGGCACTTCCAGTGCATCACCTGGGGTCAGGGCAACGACGGGTACGTCTACATCTACGGCACCGGGTTCCAGCGCGACAAGGGCATCGTGCTCTACCGGGTGCCGCAGAACAGCATGACCACCTTGTCCGCGTACCAGCCCTGGGGCTTCGCGAACGGCTCCTGGGGGTGGGGAAATCCGGCCACAGAGGTGCTGCCGGGCAAGTTCGGCGAGATGTGCCTGCGGCCCCTCGGCGGCAAGTGGATCCTGACGTGGTTCAACGCCGACGCCTACCGGATCGACGCGATGATCGTGAACACCCCGACGGACAACCTCTACACGGCCGCCAAGACGACGCTGCTGTGGGGCGGGAACTGGGGCGCCGAGGACGCGACCCATGTCGCCCAGCTCTACGGCGGGTACATCCTGCCCGGCTCGACGCTCTCGGATCTGCACCTGAGCGTGAGCCAGTGGAACACGGGGAACAACAGCGTCTATCACGTCGAGCAGTTCCGGATCCAGGGTCTCGCCTGAATCGGTGATATCGATTTCGCGCGAAAGTCGCTAGGGTGGCGACATGCGCCGTTGAACAGAGACTCCGCGGATCCTCGTGATCCTCCCCGACCGCCGTGCCGAGAGCCCGGGGTCGACGACTCTGTTCCCGCTGCGAGAGGAGACGGGCGATGATCGCCCTTCCCGAGAAGTACGTCCCGCCACCGGCCGGGGTGACCCCGGTGGGGTTCCTCGCCTGGCTCGTCCGCAGGCAGTGGACGACCGTGCTGCAGGGCGTCGTCTGCGACGTGATCTGGCTGCTCGGTCTCGCCCTCACCCCCTGGGCGATCGGCCGCGCCGTCGATGAGGGGCTGGTGGCGGGGGACTACGGCGCCTTCCTGAGGTGGCTGGGCGTCGTGGTGTGGTTGCAGCTGCAGCACTCCCTGATCCAGGGGCTCAGGGACAGAGCCGGATCCATCAACTTCGCCCGCGCATACTCGCGGCTCGAGATGGTGCTCGCGCGATCGACCTCGCACGTGACCGTGGCCGCAGAGCGCGCTCTGGCGCCGGGCGCGGTCGTGACGATGGCGGCGGAGTCGTGGAGCGCCACGTTCCTGCCGATCAACGTGGGCTCCATCACCTCGGCGCTCGTGGCCTTCATCACGGTGTCGGTGCTGCTGCTGCGGGACTCTGTGATGCTGGGGCTCTTCGTGATCGTGGGGGTCCCGCTGTTCTCGGCCGCGTCGTTCCTGCTGGTGCGCACGCTCAACGCTCGCAGCGAGATCGCCTGGGGTGCGCGAGAGGCGATGAACGCGGTCGCCCTGGACAGCGTGAAGGGCCTGCGTGTGCTCCGCGGTGTCGGTGGCGAGCAGCGCTTCCTCGCACGCTACCGCGAGCGCTCCGCCGAGCTGCGCGTCGCGGGGATCCGCCTCGCCCTGCCGAGAGCGGCCGCGGAGGCGCTGAACCTGCTCATCCCCGGACTCTTCGTCGCGGGGCTGACCTGGGTCGGAGCGGTCCTCGTGAGCCAGGGGCAGCTTCAGGTGGGCGCGCTCGTCGCCTTCTACGGCTACGCAGGCTTCCTGGTGCTGCCGGTGGCTCTCATCAACCAGGCGATGACGGTCGCGGTCGATGCGCGGGTGGCGGCGAGACGCATCATCGGGCTGCTCGCGCTGCAGCCGCTCTGGGCGGACGGAGCGGCCTCGGGACGTATGCCCGAACCATCGCCGGAGGAAGACGATCTGCTGCGCGACGACGTCACGGGGCTCGTCGTGCGGGAGGGCGAGCTCTTGGGCGTCGTCGTCTCCGAGGAGGGCAGCGCCCGGGCCCTGGTCGACCGCGTCGGTCGTCTCCTCCCCGACGTCGGTGAAGGATCCGTCGTGCTGCACGGTCGTCGCCTTGAGGACTGGGACATCGCCGTCGTGCGGGAACGGATCGTCGTGTCGGATCCTGTGCCGTTCCTCTTCAGCGGCACGCTGCGCGAGGTGCTCGATCCCTGGGGCCGCCATGACGACGATGCCGTTCTCGCCGCCGTCGCCGCGGTGGACGCCTCCGACATCGTGAAGTCGGTCCCCGGTGGCCTCGACGTGCTGGTCGGCGAACGGGGCGTCGAGTTCTCCGGCGGCCAGCGCCAGCGGCTCGGTGCGGCACGTGCCCTTCTCGCCGAGCCCGAGCTGCTGGTGATGCACGATCCCACTTCGTCGGTGGACGCTCCGACCGAGGAGCGGATGTCGTCGGGGATCCGTTCGCATCGTCGAGGACGCACCACGATGATCGTGACGACGAGCCCACTCGTGCTCGCACTCGCCGCTCGGGTCGTCCTCGTCGTCGGCGACCGGATCGTGGCGGACGGCACGCACCTTGGTCTTCTCGAGAGCCACCAGGAGTACCGCGCGCTCGTGATGCGCGCCGAGGGGGTGGAACGATGAGCGCTTCCGCGCTGCCCACAGCCGGGCGCCCGCACGTGTACGCCGCGATGCGCGCCATCTGGCGCGCGCGGCGGGCGACGTTCATCGCGGTGATCGCCCTGTTCGCCGGCGCGGCCGTGGCAGGACTCGCCCCGCCGCGCCTGATGGGGCTGCTCATCGATCGGCTTACGGCGGGCGCCGACGCGGGGGAGTTGGCGCTCTACTGTGCCGGCATGCTGGGCTGCGCGCTCGCGCAGGGCGTCCTCGTGCTGAGCGCGAGCAGGCTCGCCTACGTCGCGGGCGAGCATGTCTTCGCGCAACTGCGGGAAGAGTTCCTGGCGAGCGCGCTCGCGCTGCCGGTCGGCGTGCTCGAGAGGGGCGGCACGGGAGATCTCGTCGCACGCACCACCCAGGACATCTCCGCCGTGTCGGACACCGTGCGTCGTGCGCTCCCGGAGTCGCTGATCGCCGGGATCACGGTCGTCCTCACGCTGGCCGCCGCGGTACTCACCTCTCCGGTCATCGCCCCGGTCTACCTGCTCAGCGTGCCGATCCTCGTGCCGGTCATGCGATGGTTCATCCGTCGGGCCGGCGGTGTCTACGAGACACTCGGCGCGAGCTGGGGCCCGATCTTCGCCTCGATCAACGAGACGGCGACGGGAGCGCGGACGGTGGAGGCCCTGGGCATCGCCGGAGCGCGGGACCGCTCGATGGAGGCGGCGATCGCCGACATCGGCGTCGCCTGGTACGCGCGCATCCGGCTGCGTCAGGTGATGCTCCCGTGGACGAACCTCGCGTTCGCGATCCCTGTCTTCGCATCGCTGGCCTGGGGCGGATGGCTCGCGGCACAGGGCCACGTGTCCATCGGCACGGTCGTGAGCGTCACCCTCTTCGCGTCGGCTCTGGTCGCGCCGCTCGAATCGCTGATCGGCTGGACGGATGAGCTGCAGAAGGGATTCGTGTCATTCGCGAGGATCCTCGGAGTGGGCGAGGCCGCGGCAGACCGCACCGACTCTTCGGCCGAGCCGGCGACGAAGGACGTCGAGTTGCGCGACGTGCGCTTCAGCTATCGCGCAGGGTACGAAGTCGTCCACGGTGTGACGCTGCTCGTGATCCCGGGGGAGCGACTCACTCTCGTGGGCCCATCAGGGGCGGGGAAGTCGACCCTCGCACGGCTCTTCGCGGGGATCGACTCTCCGATGGGCGGGCGCGTGCTGATCGGAGGCGTGGACGCGGACAGGATCGCGCTGGATCGCCGGCGCCGTGAGGTCATGCTGGTGTCGCAGGAGAGCCATATCTTCGCGACGACGATCCTGGAGAACGTGCAGCTCGCACGGGGCGACGCCCGCGAGGGCGAGGTCCGCGATGCGCTCCGCACCATGGGTGCGCTCGAATGGATCGACGCGCTCGACGACGGGTGGGACACCGTGGTCGGATCCGGCGGGCATCCGCTCACCGGAGCGCAGGAGCAGCAGCTCGCGCTCGCCCGCGTGCTGCTCGCGGATCCGCACACGATCATCCTGGACGAGGCGACGAGCGCGATGGATCCCACCGCGGCGCGCGACCTCGAGGCCGCGCTGGCGGCGACCATGCAGGGGCGCACGGTGATCGCGATCGCGCATCGGCTGTCCACCGCCTATGAGGCCGACCGGATCGCGGTCGTCGACGGCGGCAGGATCGTGGAGCTCGGATCCCACGACGAACTGGTCGAGGCGGGCGGCGCATACGCCCGGCTCTGGGCGCTCTGGCGCGACGACGGCGCCCGCTCCGACGGTCGCTGAACCTGTCGGGGCGGGCGCACGGTCCGGGATCCGGACCCGGGGTGGAGGGGGCGGGTCAGTTGGCCGGCGGCATCAGCACCGAGTCGATCAGGTAGACGGTGGCGTTGGCGGTGTGCACGCCGCCGCAGATCACCTTGGCGTCGCCCACCATCAGGTTGTCGCCACTGCCGGTCACGGTCAGATCCGCGCCCTGCACGGTCTTGTGCGTGCCGGCGATCTTCGACGGATCGATCTGGCCGGCGACGACGTGGTAGGTCAGGATCGACGTCAGCGTCTTCGCATCCGTCTTCAGGCCGTCGATCGTCGAGGCGGGGATCTTGGCGAACGCGTCGTCCACCGGCGCGAACACCGTGAACTCGCTGCCGTTCAGCGTGTCGACGAGGTTGACGTCGGGGTTGAGCTTGCCGCTGACGGCGGAGACGAGCGTCTTCAGCATCGGGTTGTTCGACGCGGCCACGGCGACCGGGTCCTGCGACATGCCCTGGATCGACCCTGCCCCATCGGGAACCGCCTTGGCGTAGGCCGCGCATCCGGGGCCGACCAGGTCTGCGGCCGGATCCATGGTCGGCGCCGCACTCGGCATGGCCGACGACGGAGCCGCCGAGGAGGACGACCCCGCCGCCGAACCGGATCCCATCGAGCATCCCGACAGGACGAGCAGGCCCGCGAAGCCGAGAGATGCTGCGGCGGCGAACTTCTTGGTGGTGCTGAACATCGTGTACCTCCGGAGATTCGCGTCGCGGACCTCCCGCGGCGTCGAGCATTCTTCGGAGCGCTCCGGCGATCGGATGGGAGCGGATCCGATCCGTCGTCCGTCCCGGCGGAAACCAATCCGTTCCGGCCTCTCGTCCGAACTACCGGCGACGGAAGGCGGGCACATGGACCTGGTCATCATCGGAGTGCTGGGCGGGCTCATCACGGGTATCTCGCCCTGCATCCTGCCCGTGCTGCCGGTCATCTTCCTCACGGGAGGGACCCCGTCGGCGCGCGACGGGGCGGGCGACGGTGAAGTCCTCCCTGCACGCCGCAGCCGGCCGTTCCTCGTGATCGCGGGACTGGTGCTGAGCTTCTCGCTCGTCACCCTGGTCGGATCCCTCCTGCTCGGCCTGCTGCATCTGCCGCAGGACGTGATCCGCTGGGCCGGGATCGCGGTGCTCGTCGTCCTCGGCGTCGGCCTCATCATTCCGCGGTTCGAGCAGCTGCTCGAGAAGCCGTTCCAGTGGCTGCCGCGCAGGAACGTCGAGAACCGCGGGAGCGGGTTCGGCGTCGGCCTCGCCCTCGGAGCCGTCTTCGTGCCGTGCGCCGGCCCTGTGCTCGCCGCGATCATCGTCGCGGGCGCGACGGGGAGGATCGGCCTGGACACCGTGGTCCTCACCGTCTCGTTCGCGGTGGGAGTCGCGCTCCCGCTGCTGGTCTTCGCGCTGGCCGGCCGCGGAGTGATCCAGCGGATCCGCGCGTTCCGCAACCGCGAGCGCGGCCTGCGGATCACGGCCGGCGTCGCGATGATCGCGCTCGCGATCGGCCTGGTCTTCAACGTGCCGCAGATGCTCCAGCGCCTGGTGCCGGACTACACCGCAGGGTTCCAGCAGGGACTGGCGAACTCGCCGCAGGGTGGCGCGCTCGGGCTCGGGGGCCTCGTGACCGATGAGAACCGTGACCTGGACAAGTGCACGAACGATGCGACCCCGCTGCAGAGCTGCGGGACGGCGCCGCAGATCCGGGGGATCCAGCAGTGGCTGAACACCCCCGGAGGGGCGCCGATCGATCTGAAGAGCCTGCGCGGCAAGGTCGTGCTGATCGACTTCTGGGCGTACTCGTGCATCAACTGCCAGCGTTCGATCCCCCACGTCGTGGCCTGGGACAAGGCCTACTCCGCGGCGGGGCTGCAGGTGATCGGCGTGCACTCGCCCGAGTACGCGTTCGAGAAGGATCCGGGCAATGTGGCCGCGGGGGCGCGGGATTTCGGGATCGACTATCCGGTGGCGCTGGACAACTCGCTCGCGACCTGGACTGCCTACCGCAACCGCTACTGGCCGGCGCACTACCTCATCGACGCGAAGGGCGTCGTGCGGCACATCTCCTTCGGCGAGGGCGACTACGCCACCACGGAGCGGCTGATCCGCGAGCTGCTGCAGCAGGCGGATCCCCGGGTCGAGCTGCCGAAGCAGACCGAGGTCGCCGACCGCACGCCGAAGGCCGGATCCACGACGCGGGAGACGTTCCTCGGTGCGACCAAGGCGGTGAACTTCGGGGGAGGGACGGCATACCGCGCCGGCACGGCGGACTTCGCCCTGCCGTCCGCCCAGCCCGAGGACAGCTTCGCGATGGACGGCGCGTGGGACGTGCAGACGCAGTACGCGACCCCGAAGGACCTGCCGGCACAGGTCCGGCTGCGCTACCACGCGACCGAGGTGCGGATGGTGCTCGCGGGAAGCGGTGAGATCACGGTCCGGGACGACGAGGGCGCGACGAAGACGATCGCCGTCAGCGGGACGCCGCGGTCCTACGCGCTGCGCACCGGGTCCTCCTCGCATCAGGGCACCCTCACCGTGACCGTTCCCGCCGGCGTGCAGGCGTACTCGTTCACCTTCGGGTGAGGACGGACGCCGGGGCAGCGACGCGCGTTGCGATACGGGAGGAGCGGGAGGTGAGGCATGCTGGACACGATGGTGATCGACGACAGAGAGCACGTGGAGCGGGACGGCGGCGACGACCCCGCGTCCGCCCTGCTGACGCGCATCGCGGGCGGGGACCAGGCGGCGTTCGCCGATCTCTACGACCTGCTGTCGTCGCGCGTCTTCGGCCTCATCCTCCGCGTGCTGGTGAACCGGTCCCAGAGCGAGGAGGTGCTGCAGGAGGTGTTCCTGGAGATCTGGCAGACCGCCTCGCACTTCACCGCCGACCGGGGACGGGGAAGGACCTGGATCCTGACGATGGCCCACCGCCGTGCGATCGACCGCGTGCGGTCCTCGCAGGCGAGCGCCGACCGCGATGTCCGTGCCGGTGCCCGGGATCTCGACGTCGCGCACGACAGCGTGGCAGAGCAGGCGGAGCTGTCGATCGATGCGGAGCGGGTCGTCGACGCCCTCTCCGCACTCCCGGAACCGCAGCGCGAAGCGCTCGTGCTGGCCTACTACGGCGGATACTCGCAGAGCGAGATCGCCACGATCACGGGCTCGCCGCTGGGAACGGTGAAGACCCGGATGAGAGACGGACTCACGCGCCTGCGGGCGCACTGGGGGGTGAACGCATGAACGAGCCGGAGTTCGCAGAACTGGCGGCCGGCCGCAGCCTCGGCGCGCTGTCCGCGGCGGACGAGCAGCGCTTCCGCGCCGCTCTGGCCGAGCACCCGGACTGGACGGCGATCGCCGACGACGACGCCGGAACGGCCGCGCTGCTCGCTGAGGGCGTCCCTGCCGTCGCGCCGCCGCCCGGGATCCGCGACGCGCTCCTCGCCCGCATCGCGGCGACGGCGCAGGAGCAGGGCGACGTCGCGGAGACTGCGGGGGAAGCGCGCCCCGAGGAGGCGCCGCGTGCGGCCGTGTCCGCGGGCGCCGGAACCGTCGCGCCGTCGATCCGCCGGCCGCGGCGACTTCTCTTCGGACTCGCCGCCGGTCTCGTGCTGCTCATCGGGCTCGGCGTGGGCGCCTCCGTCGTCATCCCGCAGCTGCTCCGCCCTGCCGCCGTGGTCGCGCTCGACCGGATCGAGAACGCGCCGGACGCCGCGGAGAAGACCGTGCCGCTGCCCGAAGGGGGCAAGGCCACGGCGCACTGGTCGGCGTCGATGGGCGCCGCGGTGCTGGTGGCGGACGGACTCGGGCGGCTGGAGGCCACGCAGACCTACGAGCTGTGGTTCGTCCGCGGCAGCACCCCGGTCTCGGCCGGAGTGTTCGAGGCGGCGCAGGGAGTGACCACGGCGCAGCTCAAGGGCGCCATGCACGCGGGCGATGCGATCGCCGTCACGGTCGAGCGGGCCGGCGGATCGCCGACGGGAAAGCCCACGAGCGAGCCGATCCTCGTCATCCCGACCTCTTGATCCGGACGGCACGGACATGTGCCGAACGCGCAATATCCGTCTCGTGTTCAGAAACATGACAGGCGCGGCTCCGTAGCGTGGAAGACCGGGGCGGACGCCCCGAGCCGCGCTCGCCGCGGTGTCCTGCCACGAAGGAGCTGTCCGGAATGACGAACACCACGAAGCCCGCCGCCTCTCTCGGACTCCTGGTCCTGCGCCTCGTGATGGGCGGCGTCTTCGCCGCGCACGGTGCGCAGAAGGTCTTCGAGTTCACTCTGCCCGGCACGGTGCAGGCCTTCGCGGGCATGGGCGCCCCGCTGCCGGAGATCGCCGGACCCGTGATCGCGTTCCTCGAACTCATCGGAGGGATCCTGCTCATCGCCGGCCTGTTCACGCGTCCGGTCGGCGTGCTGCTGGCCGCGGACATGGTCGGCGCCATCGTGCTCGTGCACCTGGGCAACGGCATCTGGGTCGGCGACGGCGGCTGGGAGTTCGCGGCCGTGCTCGGCGCCGGCGCGCTGGCCCTCGCCTTCACCGGCGCCGGCCGGTACGGGCTGGATCGCGCCGTGCTGCGCGGACCCGTGCGCGCTCTGGCCTGAGCCCGGATCCGCCTCTGCGACGGATGCACGATCGCGACACGGATGCACGACGGATCCGCTGATCGCGTCGTGCATCCGTGCCCGCGTCGTGCAAGTGTGCCGCGGCGGCCGCGGCCGCGTCAGGGCGCTCGGACGAGCGCGACGTCGTCCATCTGCATCCAGATGTCTCCGCTGTTCGTCCAGACTCCGCCGTAGAGCTGCACCTGATCGCGATCCCCGGAGTCGAACGTCACCGTGAAGCGCGTCCACGCCCCCACCGAGACGAAATGCGCCTCCGCGATCACGGTGCCATCGACCGTGCGCGCGCCGAAGTAGCCGTTGTCGCTGTTCACCGAGGTGCGGAGGAATCCGGTCAGCTGATATCTCGTGTGCGGCTGCACCGCCACGTCCTGCCAGATGTCGCGCCACCCGTCGTCGTAGCGGACGAACACGCGGTGATCGCCGGTGAAGCCCGCGGCAGGGGCGTCGTCGATGCCCGAGTTGGGCTTCGCTCCCCAGGCGCCGTTCGTCCCGTCGCCCAGCGTCGTCGCCCGCTCGAAGCTCGGATCCGCGACGAGGTTGGGATCGATGATCGTGCCGTTGCGGTCGATGCGCAGGTGCATCAGATAGACGTTGTACGGATTCCACTGCGACATCGTGAAGTAGATCTCGCCGTCCTTGCTCCAGGGGTGGAAGTAGCCGCCGTAGAGCGCCGGATAGTCCGTCGAACTCGCCACGGTCTGCGCCGGCGTCCACGGGCCCTCGGGGCTGGTCGCGGTCCGCAGGATGATGTCCTCGCCCGAGAGCGTCATCATCAGGAACCGCTTGCTGTAGCTGTCCCACCGCACCGACATCTCGCTCATCGGCGCGTCGAGCACGGGCTTCGCGGCGGACTCGTCCTTGCTCCACGACGAGCCGTCCCAGTACCGGTACGAACCCTTGTCGAGCAGCTTCTGCGCCGGCACCTTCGCGACCGAGGCAGGGCCGTTGCGCCCGTTCTGCGTGCCGAAGACGTAGATCGTGCCGCCCTTCTGCACGTAGGCCTGCATCTGGAACGGGTCGTGGCCGTCGGGGTTCTCCCAGCGGGTGTCGGAGACGGTCCAGGTCTCGCCGTCGTCGTCGGAGTACGCGATGCCCGCGTGATTCGTGTCCCACATGCCGGGCGGGCCCCATTGCCGCACCGACATGAAGCCGAGGTACTGGCGGCTGCCGACCGAGATGCCGCTCGTGGGGATCACCGTGATCTCATCGCCGTTGATCTTCTTCGAGGGGATGATCTGCTTCGCGATCCCCTGCGGATCCTGTGCGGCGTGATCGAAGAGCATGCCGTCGGCGAGATCCGCGTCGCTCGAGCGCAGCAGCACGTTGCTGCGCCAGTTGCCGTTCGGCGGTGCGCCGCCGCCCGGTCCGGTCCAGGAGTTGCCGAACGTGTCGCCGAAGGCGGTGAGGACGTGGCCGGATCCGTCGTCCCACATGATCCCGAGGTCGGTGGACTTCACGTCCCACCGGCCCCAGGTGTTGTTCGGCGCATCCGGCCCCGTGAGCTTCTCGACCACGGTCGCCGGCGTGGTCGCGGTCGTGGCGACCGCGGGCGGAGGCGCCGCCGCGGTCGCGAAGGCGACGACGGCGAGGGAGGCGATCGCGGCGCCGGCCGTGATCTTCGTCAGGGGCTTCATCGCCCTCTCCTTTCGGGGCGTCGCCGGGCGGCCCTCGCCCGCGACGGCATCAGCCGCGCGGTGCGCGCGGCGGAGTGGATCCCAGGTCCGGCACCGGGGCCGTTCCTAGGTGCACCTCCATGTCGGAGGCAGCGGGCGCCTTCGGGCGGCGGGCGGTCGGGCGGTCCAGGTAGAACAACGCGGTGGAGGCGATGTCGTCGCGCAGGGGCAGGTAGCGCCATCCGCTGCGCCACCCGAGCGCCTGGATGTCCACCTTCGGGATCCCGGTGGAGAAGTGGATCGGATCGGCCAGATGCCAGCGGTACATGCCGAAGCGCTGCTGCGAGACGTAGAGCCCGTCGGGGCGGATCACCTGCGGCATGCCCAGATACGGCGTCGAGAAGGCGGTGTAGCCCTGGCCGGGGATGTCGAAGTTCCAGGCGCCGCCGAAGTAGTCCTCCGTGCCGGTGCCGCAGATCGTGGGGTAGTCGGTGTCGTCGTCGAGGTAGAACTTGATCTCGCCCTCGCCCCACCACCCGTTGGAGTTGACGCCCCACGCGATGTAGGTCCCGACGTACTGCCCCTGCCCCTCGATCCCCTCCAGGATCGTGTGCGGCACGAGCTCCTCGAGCGGGTCGGAACGGCGCCACTGGGCGTGGAAGTATCCGTCGCGGGAGTAGTCCCCGCCGACCTCATAGGTCACCTGGTAGTACACCCGCACGTCGACGACCGAGGTGTTCTCGATCGTGAGGCGGGCGCCGTCCCGGAACGGCATGGGCCAGTAGGAGTTGAAGCCGCCGTGCGGGTTCGCGGCGATCACCTGCGAGTTCACCTGCGCGAAGACGCCCCAGCCGTTGCAGAAGAAGTCGCCGTAGGGCACCTCGACGGCGGGCTCCGACGCGCCGTCCCAGTAGGCGCGCAGGATGAGGGTGCGCCAGTTGTCGGTGTGCGTCGTGATCCAGATGTGGGTGATCTTGCCCGCGCCCTCGATCGCGGCGAGATCGAACGTCTCGCCGGCCTTGATGTCGACGCTCGGCGAGATCTTCCAGCCCGGGCCGAGGTCGCGCGCGCAGTCCGCGCCCGTGCCCTCCGTCGCGCGTCCGCCGCCGCCGACGGCGCCGTCGAAGTTCTCCGGCGAGATGGACCGGGTCTGCACGGTCCGCAGGGCGGACAGGGACGACAGGTCGGGAAGAGTCATGGCGGGTGCACATCCTCGTGTCTGTGGGGCGGATCCGCGCGCGGGTCGTGGCAGCGCGTGCGGCCACCCTACCGATTCCCCCCGACTGTTGCAATCGATTTCATCGCGGTAGTGTGTCCTGACGGACAACGGAGGGGGCGAGATGGCGACCATCTATGACGTGGCGCGGCTCGCGGGGGTGTCCCCGGCGACGGTGTCGCGCGTGTTCAACGGCGTCGGAGTCTCCGAGGAGAAGGTCGCGGCCGTGCGCCAGGCGGCCGCGCAGCTGAAGTTCTTCCCGAACCGCACCGCCCGCACCCTGCGCCGGCAGAGCTCCGAGGTGATCGCCCTGGTGATCCCCGACATCGAGAACCCCTACTTCACCGAGATGGCGCGCGGCGTCGAGGATGTCGCCTCCGAGGCCGGCTTCTCGGTGGTGCTGTGCAACTCCGACGCGCAGGTCGAGAAGGAGCAGACCTACCTGCGCATCGCGATCGCCGAGCACATGTCGGGCGTGATCCTCGCGGCGGCGTCGGACCGCACCAGTCTCGAGGAGATCATGGCGGCGGGCCGTCCTGTGGTCGCCGTCGACCGCGGCACCGGCTACGACATCGACGGCGTCGTGATGGCGAACCGCGATGCCGGGCGCAGTGCGACCGAGCAGCTGATCGAGGCCGGATACTCCCGCATCGCGCACATCGCGGGACCCGAGCACATCGAGACCGCGGTGGAGCGCGTGGACGGCTGGCGGACCGCCCTCGCGGCGCACGGTCTTCCGGCGGATCCCGGCCTCCTGCGGTTCTCCTCGTTCCGGGTGGACGGCGGGCGCGAGGCCATGGAGGAGCTGCTGGCCCTGCCCGAGCCTCCGGACGCCGTGGTCGCGGGAAACAACCTCATCGGTGTGGGAGCGATCCAGGTGCTCACCGAGCACGGTCTGACTCCGCCGGCCATGGGCGTCGCGGTCGTGGGCTCGCTGCCCTTCACGACCCTGTCGCCGAGCGTGGTCACGGTGGTGCGCCTTCCCGCACGGCACATGGGCGTGACTGCGGCGCGCATGCTGCTGGACCGGATCGGCGGCGACGACCAGCCCGCGCGCACGATCGTGCTCCGCAACGAGATCCAGGCCGCGACCGTCTCGCGCTGAGCTCGGACTCAGGAGCGCCAGAAGCGCTCGGCGAGTGCCGCCACACCCTTGTCGAGGGCGGAGACCTTGACGTCCATGGCGTCGAACCGGGCGTTCATCTCGTTTCGAAGCCCCGTGATCCTGCCGTCCATGGCCTCGAACTTGCCGTCGAACGTGCCCTCGAGGGCGGCGAGCCGTCCGCCGATGGCCTTCGTCAGGAGCGTCGTCATCAGCGTCATTCCGCCGAGCATGATCGCCGCGAAGACCCCGATCAGGGTCCACACCTGCGGTTCGGTCATGTCCATGCGCCCATTCCCTTCGGTGCCGCCGAGCTTGTCATCCCCTGCGCGCGGGTGGATCGGTTTCATGGAATCGGTGGAAAGTCGCCGCAGATTCTGAGCTGTGGGGTGTGATTGCAAGCCGATTGCGCTTGAAATCGATTTCGCGTAGTGTGATCGCCGTCCGGTCAGGACGAGCGATCGAGGAGGATGCGCGTGCGATGCACCATCGGTGTCGACATCGGCACCTCCAGCAGCAAGGGCGTCCTGGTCGACGCCGGCGGTGCGATCCTCGCCCAGGCGACGCGGGCGCATGACGTGAGCCGTCCGCGCACCGGCTGGGTCGAGATGGACGGCGGGAACTGGTGGGACGAATTCGTCGCGCTGTCCCGGGAGCTTCTCGCCGCCGTGCCGGATGCCGAGGTCACCGCGGTCGGGGTGAGCGGCATGGGGCCGTGCGTCCTCCTGACCGACCAGGACGGCGAGCCCGTGCGCCCCGCGATCCTCTACGGCGTCGACACCCGCGCGGGAGAGCAGATCGCGCGGATGACGGCCGACCTCGGGGTCGAGGCGATCACGCGCGTGGGCGGATCCGCGCTCACCTCCCAGGCCGCGGGCCCGAAGATCCTCTGGATCCAGGAGGAGGATCCGGCCGCGTGGGGCCGTGCCCGTCGGATCTTCATGCCGGCCTCGTGGCTTGCGCACCGGCTCACCGGCGCCTATGTGCTGGACCACCAGTCCGCGAGCCAGGTCTCGCCCCTCTACGACATCGATCGGGAGCAGTGGCACGACGACTGGTGGCAGCGGTACGCCGCGCCCCTCGAGCAGCCAGCCCTGCTCTGGGCGGGCGACGTCGCCGGCACCGTGACGGACGAGGCCGCGGTGCTCACCGGGATCCCCGAGGGGACGCCCGTGATCGCCGGCACGATCGATGCCTGGAGCGAGGCCGTCAGCGTCGGCGCGCACGGCCCTGGCGATCTCATGCTCATGTACGGGACCACCATGTTCATGGTCTTCACCCGCAGCGTGGCGACGGGGGAGGAGACGCTCCGCACGCCCTCGATGTGGACCACAGCCGGAGCCTTCGCGGGCACCCGCAACCTCGCCGGCGGGCTGTCGACGTCCGGCGCCCTCACCGCCTGGTTGAAGGATCTCACCGGATCCGACTACCCCGAGCTGCTGGCCGAGGCCGAGGGCTCGGGCGCCGGCGCTCGCGGCCTCGTGTTGCTGCCGTACTTCGCGGGGGAGCGCACGCCGATCCAGGATCCGGACGCGCGCGGCGTGATCGCCGGCCTCACCCTCGCGCACGGCCGTGGCGACCTGTACCGGGCCGCCCTCGAGGCCACGGCGCTCGGCGTGCGGCACAACGTGCAGACCATGCGCGACGCGGGTGCGGACATCCGGCGGATCGTGGCGGTGGGCGGCGGCACGCAGGGGCGGCTCTGGCTGCAGATCGTGTCGGACGTCACGGGCCTCGAGCAGGAGGTGCCGCGGGTGACGGTCGGCGCGAGCTACGGCGCGGCCTTCCTCGCCGCGGGCGCCGTCTCCGACCCCGCCCCGGCGATCGCGGACTGGAACCCGGTCGTCATGACGATCGCGCCGGATCCCGCCCTCGCGCCGGTCTACGACACGCTGTTCGACCGCTACCTGCGGCTCTACGCAGGCACGGCCGAGGTCGTGCACGAGCTCGCAGCGCAGCAGCGGGCCGATGACGAGAAGGAGACGCCCGCATGACCCGCCGCGCCCGTCCCATCCCGCACACCGCCGAGCGTGCGGCGTTCCTCCTCGGTGGCATCGGCACCGGCAACGTGTCGCTCGGCGCCCGCGGCGAGCTGCGCGACTGGGAGCTGGAGAACCATCCCGACAAGGACCGCCGCAATCCCCGCACCTTCTTCGCTATCCACGCGGCGCCGGAGGGGGCGGATCCGGTCACCCGGGTGCTCGAGGCGCGGGTGACGGGCCGGCGCGACCTCGATGCGGGGTTCTCCTTCGACGACCTCGCGGGTCTCCCGCGACTCGACGCGGCCACGATGCACGGCGAGTACCCCGTGGTCGACATCGACTTCGCCGACCGCGTGCTTCCGGTCGAGGTGTCGCTGCACGCGTTCACCCCGCTCGTGCCGCTCGACGCGGACGCCTCCGGCATCCCAGGGGCCGTGCTGCGCTACCGGGTCGCGAACCCTGGCGATGTGCCGGTCGCGGTCACGGTCGCCGGCAGCGTCTCGCACACGGCCGGCCGCGGCGAACCCGGGCCGGACGCGCCCTGGGGGATGCGCGGCACGCAGACCGTGCGCTGGCGCGACGACTGCGATGTGCGCGGCCTCGACTTCGGGATCGACCTGTCCGAGGACGATCCGGGCTACGGAACGCTCAGCCTCACCACGACCGACCCCTCCACCACGGTCAAACCGCAGTGGGTCACGAGCTACTGGCCCGACGGCGCCCGCATGTTCTGGAGCGATCTCACGGCCGACGGACTGCTCGACGTCGAGCCGCGCCTCACGCTCGAGGACCGGCCGCGAGGCCTGTTCGCGGAGCAGGACGTGGATGCGGCGGCGCGACCGCTCACCGAGGAGGAGATGCTCGCGAAGCTGCCCCGGCTGCGCACCGGATCCGTCGGGATCGTGCACACGCTCGCGCCCGGCGAGGCCCGCGACTTCGAGTTCGTGCTGAGCTGGTCCTTCCCGAACCGGCGGCGCGGCTGGCACGGGCACATCATCCTGAACGACGAGCCGACGGATCCGACGCTGTCGCCGATCGTGCGCAACCACTACGCGACCCTCTGGCCCGATGCCTGGGCCGCGGCAGTCCACCTGCATCGCGAACTCCCCTCACTCGAGGCGGCCACCGACGCCTTCGTCGAGGCCCTGTACGGCGGCACTCTGGATCCCGTGCTCGCCGAAGCCGCCGGGGCGAACCTCGCCGCGGTGCGCTCCACCACCTGCTTCGTCCTGGAGTCGCCGAACCCGGTCATGGGGGAGGGGCCGGTGTTCGCCGCGTGGGAGGGATCCTTCGACCACGGCGGCTCCTGCGAGGGCACCTGCACGCACGTCTGGTCGTATGCGCAGACGGTCGCCTGGCTGTTCCCTGCGCTCGAGCGCAGCGCCCGCCGCCCGGAGTTCCTGCTCGAGACCGACGGGGACGGCGCGCAGAAGTTCCGCGGCAACCGGATCCTCGGATCCTCGCCGTGGTTCATGGGGCCCGCCGTCGACGGGCAGCTCGGCACGTTCCTGCGGCTGCATCGGGAATGGCGGTTCTCGGGCGACGACGCATTCCTGCGCGAGCTCTGGCTCGCCGCTGTGCGCACCCTCGAGCACGCGACCCGCGAATGGGACCGCGACGGCGACGGCCTCCTGGACGGCGAGCTGCACAACACCTATGACATCGAGTTCCACGGAATCGACCCGCTCGCCAACGGGATCTACCTCGCCGCGCTCCGCGCCGGGTCCCGCATGGCGGCGCACCTACGCGAGGCGGAGCGCGCCCGCGACTGGGCGGCCCGCGCCGATCACGTGGCCGCGGCGATGGACGATGTGCTGTTCGACGGCGAGTACTACCGGCAGGTGATCGACGACGTCGACGCGCACCGCTATCAGTACGGGGACGGGGTGCTGTCGGACCAGCTGCTCGGACAGTTCCACGCCTTCGTGAACGGACTCGGCCCGCTGCTGTCGCGGGAACACCTCGACAGCGCGCTCGCCGCGATCGTCGCGCACAACCACCGGGCGGACCTGTCCGCGCACGAGAGCACGCAGCGGGTGTACGCCCTGAACGACGAGGGCGGGCTGCTGCTCGCGTCGTGGCCGCGCGGCGGCCGGCCGGCGATCCCGTTCGTCTACTCCGACGAGGTGTGGACAGGGATCGAGCATCAGGTCGCGGCGACCCTGCTCTACGCGGGGCGGGTCGACGACGCACTGCTCGTCGAGCGCACCCTGCGCGCCCGCTACGACGGGGTGCACCGCAATCCGTGGAACGAGATCGAGTGCGGCAACCACTATGCGCGCTCGCTCGCGTCCTGGGCGCTGCTGCTCGCGGCGAGCGGCGCGCAGTGGGACGCCCCCGCCCGCGCGCTGTCCTTCGCCCCGGTCGCGGGAGCGTTCGCTGACGACGAGGTGCAGCGCTTCCTGTTCACCACCGGCACCGGCTGGGGGCGCGTCGAGATCCATGCAGACCGGCTCCTGCTCCACCTCGACGGTGGTGCGCTCGATCTCGCCGAACTGCGTCTGCACGACGCGGTCCTCGCGCGCGACGTGCACCTCGACGGCGGCGGGATCCGTTCGTTCCCCATCCCGGTCCCTGACACTTCCGTCCCCATCCCGGTCCCTGAGCTCGTCGAAGGGCCATCCACCCGCAACCGGAGTAACTCATGACCTACGCAATCCCCGCGCCGACCGAGCGCCCCGCCTCCGCGCCGAAGACCGCCTACCTGATCACCTCCGGCGACCTCCGCGAGTCGGCGAACATCGCGGGATGGCCGGTGCAGGAGGCGACAGAGGCGGCCGTCACCGCGGCCTTCGCGGACCTCGGCTGGACGGTCATCCGGCCCTTCGGCGTGGATCCGAAGACGGGCCACGGCTACATCTCGAGCCAGCGCATGGGCATGCAGGTGTTCACGGCGATCCCCGAGGACGCGCCGCTCATCGTCGCGACCGCGAACTGGCAGTACTCGCACCATGTGCTCGCGGGACTGCGCACGCACCGCGGTCCGATCCTCACCACGGCCAACTTCGCGCCCGACTGGCCAGGCCTCGTGGGCCTCCTCGGCCTGAACGCGGGGCTCACGAAGATGGGGAAGCCCTATTCGACGATCTGGTCGGTCGACTTCTCCGACGACTGGTTCCGGCAGGGCCTCAAGGAGTGGACCGAGACCGGCGGCATCACGCACGACGCCTCGCACGTGCGGGCGCTGCCGACGCTGCCCGAGAGCCCCGAGCGGCAGCTCGGCGAAGCGCTCGCGGCGCAGCTGCGCGCGGACAAGGCCATCATCGGGGTCTTCGACGAGGGCTGCATGGGCATGTACAACGCGATCTTCGACGACGAGCTGCTGAACGCCACCGGCATCTACAAGGAGCGCCTGTCGCAGTCGGCGCTGTACGCGGAGATGCTCGAGGTCGCCGACGCCGAGGCCGACGCCGCCTACGACTGGCTCATCGCGCACGGCATGACGTTCGTGTACGGCGAGGATGCCGCCACCGAGCTCACCCGCGACCAGGTGCAGTGGCAGCTGAAGATGTACATCGCCGCCCTCCGCATCGCCGACGACTTCGGCCTGGACGCGGTCGGGATCCAGTACCAGCAGGGCCTCAAGGATCTGGTCCCCGCGTCGGATCTCGCGGAAGGGATCCTGAACTCCACCGAGCGTCCGCCGGTGACGTCGCGCGACGGATCCCGGATCCTGCACGAGGGACGCGCCTTCCCGCACTTCAACGAGGCGGACGAGGGCGTCGCGGTCGACGCGCTCGTGACCGACCGGGTGTGGCGGGCGATGGGGCTCGTGCCGGACAACACGCTGCACGACGTGCGCTGGGGCGAGGACTACGACGACGAGTTCGTGTGGGTCTACGAGATCTCCGGATCCGTCCCCGCCTCGCACCTCGGCGGCTGGGACAGGGCGGAGGGGTGGCGGCAGGGGCACGTGTTCTTCCCCGCCGGCGGCGCCACGATCAACGGGGTCTCGAAGCCCGGCGAGGTCGTGCTCTCGCGCATCTTCATCGCCGACGGGGTGCTGCAGGCCGACGTGTTCCGCGGCACCGTCGTGGAGCTCCCCGCCGAGGAGACGCAGCGCCGCAAGGACGCCACGAACCCGGAGTGGCCGATCGCGCACGTCGTGCTGCACGGGCAGAGCCGCGACCAGTTCATGGCCCGGCACAAGGCCAACCACGCTCAGCTCGTCTACGCCCCCGACGCCGAGACCGCGGACAAGGCTCTCGTCGCCAAGGCCGCGATGCTCGACGGCATGGGCATCAGGGTCAACCTCGTGGGGGACGTGAACGTGTGAGGCGTGCCCGCCAGGGCGGATGCTGGACCGGGGCGGGACGGATGCACGATCACGACACGGATGCACGACGGATCCGGCGATCCGGTCGTGCATCCGTGCCCGGATCGTGCAGGTGAATCGCGACGGTCCCGTCGCGGCGCCTGAATGCGGGCGACGGATGCAGGACCCTGCGACGGATGCACGACGGATCCGGCGCAGGGATCCTGCATCCGTCGCCGGTCCATGCATCCGTCGCAGCCCTTGAGGGCGGAGCGCAGGCGGGGGAGGATCGGATCCATGGCGACGATCGACGACGTCCGTGCTCTGGCCCTCGCGCTGCCGGGCGTCGAGGAGAAGGTCGGCGGGCACACCGGCGAAGCCGCCTGGCGTTGCAACGGCGGCCAGATCGCGTGGATGCGCGGGCCGTCGCAGACCGATCTGCGTCAGCTCGGCGAGCTCGGCCGCTCCTGGCCCGAGGGGCCGGTGCTCGCGGTGCGCACCGAGACGGTCGCCCTCGCCGGAGAGCTCGTGGCCGCGGATCCGCGGGTCTTCTTCACGATCCCGCACTTCGCCGGCTACCCGGCCGTGCTGCTGCAGCTCGATGCGATCGCGCACGACCACCTCGGCGAACTCCTGGCCGACGCCTGGCTGCTGCGCGCCCCGAAGGCCGTCGCGCAAGCCTGGCTCGACGAACGCGGGCTCGCCTGATCCGCGCCGGATCCGCGCCCGATCCGCGAGAAACCACTTCCTGCGCGAGACGCCACGGCAGTGCTGGTGTCTCGGGCTGGATCTGGTTTCTCGCCGGGGAGCCGGGCGCGGCGTCGAGGCGGGCGGGTTCAGCCGAGGACGTCGGATCGGACGCGGTTGTCCATGATCTCGTCCTGATGCTGCGTGACCCACCCGACGAGGTGCTCGACGGCGGAGGCGAGGGATCGGCCGAGGTCGGTGAGCTCGTACTCGACGCGGGGCGGGACCTCGGGGTAGGCGGTGCGGGTCGCGAGGCCGTCGCGGGTGAGCGCGCTGAGGGTGTGGCCGAGCATGCGCTGGGAGATGCCCGTCACCTCTCCATGCAGAGCGGTGAAGCGCATCGGTCCGTCCTTGAGCGCGCCGACGATGAGCATCGTCCACTTGTCGCCGACGCGGGCGAGCACCTCGCGGACGACCACGATCGTCTCGACGCAGTCGGGCGCTATCCCTCGCTCGGCCAGTTCGGTCCGGAGATCAGCGTTCACCGTTTCCTCCTTCCGGGTGCGTTGCTGACGTTGAAGTGCGTATGGTGCGGGCGGAATCATCGCCGCCGGTGCACGTTTCCTACGGATAGTAACTGTTCGCATCAGCTGACCGATGGAGACGACATGCCAGCCCAGCCCGAGACCCGCGGCGATGCCGTGACGCGGTCGACGACCAGCGCCCTCGACGTGCGTCACGACGCCTTCACCATCGAGCGCCATGTCGATGCGGCGCCCGAGGAGGTGTTCGCCGCGTTCGCCGACGACGCGACCCGGCGGCGCTGGTTCCGCCTGCCCGGCGCTCGGGGGTCCGATCATCACGAGTTCCGCGTCGGCGGAGGCGCGGATGCCACCAGCACGTTCGCGCTCCCCGGCATCGCACCGGAACGCCTCGCCTATCACTCCCACTACCTCGACATCGTTCCCGATCGTCGGATCGTGTTCTCCTACACCTCGACGGTGGACGACGTGCCGCGGTGGGCGTCGCTGGCGACGGTCCTGTTCGCCGCCGACGGCGCCGGCTGCCTCCTGACCTGGACCGAGCAGGTCGCGTTCCTGACCCGCACGGGAGACGGAAGTGACGACTTCCCCCACCTGCGCGGGGGCACGGCCCTCCGCCTGAACGGCCTGGCCGCGGTGCTGCAGCCCGACCGCTGACGGCCGGGTGCGCGGCCGGGCGCGGGGGCCGGCGCGCGGGCCGGATCCCGCGAGAAACCACTTCCTGCACGAGACATCCCGGCAGCGCTGGCGTCTCGCGCAGGATCTGGTTTCTCGCCGCGGAGCCGGGCGCGGAGCCGGGCGCGCGGAGGCCGGCCGCCGGGCCGCGCCCCGGGGTCAGGCCGGCGGCAGCCGCAGCACCGGACCCGCCTCGCCGACTGCGAGGTCGTCGGCGGTGCGCAGCGTGCGGGCGATCTCGTCCACGGCGGAGATCACCGTGCCGAACCGTTCCCGATCGCCGCACACGGCCTGCAGCGTGATGAGGTGCGTGCCGGTGTCCCAGGTGTACGTCGCGAACGGCGGCGTCGCCTGCCCGGAGGGGCCGGGCGGCGGCAGCGGCACCACGAGCTTCTCGCCCGCGCCGAGGTAGGGGTTGCGGAACTCCTCGGTGTCGTCGTACTCCATCGGCATCATCGCGCGCGCGGTGCGCACCTGCGGGGTGAGCTCCTGCGCGCTCGCCATGGCCACGATGAGCTCGGGCTCCGCCTTCCAGGTCCACACCAGCACGCGCCCGTCGGCCTTCCGCATGAGGAACGGGGCGGCCTGGCTGAGCGCCCAGGCGCCGAAGCCCGATCCGGGGCGGGACTCGGCACCGACGGCGGCGCCGGCCTGGCCGAGCAGCATCCGGATCGCCGCCTTGCGGTGGCGGCGGCCGCGCAGGCCCAGGGATCCGGTCACGGGGATCCAGCGTGCGGGGTCGGCGTCGGCGAGCAGGCGCATGCTCAGAGCGTAGGGGGCGAAAGTGGGGGTCAGCCGTGCGTCCGCCCCGCGATGAAATATGTACACCGCCTCTACTATTCGATTGGGAAAGCGCATACCATAGTGCGCGAATCCTTCCCCGAATCACCCGGAGGCCGATGATGTCCCCCCTCGAAATGAACCGCCGCGCCCTGCTCGGACTGCTCGGAGCCGGCGCTCTCGTCGCCGTCGCCGGTGAATCCGCGAGCGCCCGCACGCTGCCCGGCGTCAGGGCCGCCGCCGAAGATCCGCTCGCGCTGCTCGTCCAGCGCCGCGCGATCATGCTCGCCGGGGACGGCAGCGCGGCAGCCGTCCCCGAGCTCGCCGGCGTGCTGAGCGGCATGAGCGACGCGGCGGCCGCGTCGTGGAACGCGATGGTGCGCCCCGCGGCGTCCCCCGGGATCTGGAGCGACCTGCCGCTCTCCGGCGTGAGCGGCACCGTGCTCTCCGGGAACATGGGCGTCACCTTCAACCGGATCTTCGATCTCGCCCTCGCGTACGCCACCGCGGGGTGTGCCCAGCACGGCGATGCCGCGCTCGCCGCCGATCTCGTGGGCGCCCTGACCTGGCTCAGCGCGAACGTCTACAAGGCGGGCAAGTCTCCGGTCGGCAACTGGTGGTTCTGGGAGATCGGCGTGCCTCGCAAGGCGGCCGACATCTGCATCCTGCTGCACGACGTCGTCCCGGCCGACGTGCGCACGTCGCTCCTGGCCGCCGCGCGCTACTTCACGCCCGACCCGAACTGGCGCGGTCGCGGCACGAGCCTCGCCGAGACGGGCGCCAACCGCACCGACAAGGCGCTGTCCTGCGCCCTGCGCGGGATCCTCGACGGGCGCGCCGACGAGATCGCACTCGCCCGCGACGCCCTCAGCGACACGGTCCGCGCAGGGAAGAACAGCGTGTTCGGCTACGTCACGAGCGGCGACGGCTTCTACGTCGACGGATCCTTCGTGCAGCACACCTACCTGCCCTATGTCGGCACCTACGGCGTGGTCACGCTGGGCGGCATCGCCGAGATCCTCGGGCTCCTCGGCGGAAGCGACTGGGACGTGACGGATCCGAAGAAGTCGGTGGTCCTGGACGCGGTCGAGGCCTCCTACGCCCCGTTCGTCTGGAACGGCCGCATGATGGAGGCCGTCCGCGGCCGGGCGGTGTCGCGTCAGGCGGAGCCCGACTACGTCGACGGCGCCGCGGCGATCACCGCGATCCTGCTGCTCGCCCAGGGCGCGGGAGAGCCGTACCGCGCCCGCTACCTCGCACTCGTGAAGGGCTGGCTGCAGCGCTGCACCGACGAGAAGCTCTACGGGCTGCCCACGCAGACCGTGGCGAAGTCGCTTCTCGTCACCTCGATCCTCGGCGACAGCTCGGTGGCGCCGGCCGACGCCCCCGTCTACACGAAGGCGTTCGGCGATCAGGATCGGCTCGTGCACCACCGCCCCGGCTTCAGCGCCGTCGTCAACCTCTCCTCGAAGCGGATCGGCCGCTACGAATGGGGCAACCGGGAGAACAACCTCGGCTGGTACCAGGGCGACGGACTCACCTTCTTCTACAGCGCTGCGGATCCCGCGCAGTACAGCGCCGACTTCTGGCCCACGATCGACCCGTACCGGCTGCCGGGCACGACCGTCACCGCGGCGCCTCGGGCGAACGGCGCGACGGACGGCACGGGCATCCCACGCGCGTTTCAGGCGTTCGGCGGTGGCCTCGCGCTCGACGAGCGCTGGGGTGTGCAGGGCATGGACCACCTGAACTTCGACAAGTCGCTCAGTGCGCGCAAGTCGTGGTTCTTCCTCGACGACAAGGTCGTGTGCCTGGGATCCGCGATCGCGTCGGCGTCCGGGTTCGACGTGTTCACCACGATCGACAACCGCTCGTTCGCGCAGGGAACCGTGCCGAACGTGCGCACCGACAACCGCAACCGGGTCCTCACCTCGGCCGACGGGGCGATCACGGTCAAGCGCAACGTGCACATCATGGGCCACGGCGGATACGTCTTCCTCAAGGGCGAGAACGTCTCCGGTGCGATCGATGTGCAGGTCGTGCCGCGCTCCGGCGACTGGCAGACGATCAACTCCGGATCCGACACGGGCGGCACCACCGATGTCAAGAACCGCGACTACGTCACGGTGACGCACCACCACGGCACGAACCCGTCCGGCGGGGGCTACGCCTACATCGTGCTGCCGAACGTGGCGCACTCGGTGACGTTCACGGAGTCGGACGCGCCGACCGTCGAGGTCCTCGCGAACAACGCGCAGGCCCAGGCGATCCGCGTGGCGGGGCAGGGGCTCGTCCTCGCGAACTTCTTCCAGGCGACGCCGGCGGGTACGACGCCCGCATACGGCGTGACGGTCGGTGGGCCGTGCTCCGTCGCCGTGCGCACCGACGCGGGACGCACCACGGTCGCGCTGTCGGATCCGAGCCGCACCCAGACGACCGCGCGGGTCGTACTCGCCGGTGTCGCAGAGTCCACGGTGGCCGAGGGCGACGACGGTGTGCGGGTCGTCGGAACGTCGCCGCTCACGCTCGAGTTCGACCTCGACGGGCACGGCCACGCCAAGAGGATCGTGCTCGGCGCCTGAGCGGCGCGGAGGGCCGGCCTGCGCTCCGCGGGCCGGCCCTCCGCCGTGCGGTGCGGCCATGCCGGATCCGCCTCCCTCGGATCCCCAGGCCCCTCCGGTAGAGTGGCCAGCGCCCGATCCAGGCCATCTCCGCGGGGTTCGAGCGGCCGATGAGGTGCTCGCCGGCACCGCGGCCCAGCAAAAGGCAGCAATCACGTGACTTCCCCCGGCGACCATCGCCCGCAGGCCACCTCCGACACCGCCGCGTCCGCCGCAGCCGAGCCCGCCGCGGCGGCACGCCCGCTGCGGATCCTCATCGGCGCCGACACCTTCGCTCCCGACGTGAACGGCGCCGCCCGGTTCACGGAGCGCCTCGCCGCCGGCCTCGTGCAGCGCGGCCACGACGTGCACGTCGTCGCCCCCAACCAGGCGTACCGCACCGCGAAGCCTCGCATCGAGGTGATCGAGGGCGAGGCGATGACCCTGCACCGACTGCCATCGGTGCGTTGGGCGCCGCACGACTGGCTGCGCTTCGTGTGGCCGTGGCGCTCGAAGCACTACGCCAGGAAGGTGCTCGACGAGGTGCAGCCCGACGTGGTGCACATCCAGTCGCACATCGTGATCGGACGCGGCCTGTCGCGGATCGCGCACCAGCGCGGCATCCCGGTGATCGCCACGAACCACGTCATGGCCGAGAACATCCTCGACCACACCACGATGCCCAAGTTCATCGACGACATCGTGCTGCGCCTCGCCTGGGCCGACGCGGGCCGCACGTTCGCGCTCACCCGCGCCGTCACGACGCCGACCCGCCGCGCGGCGGACTTCCTCGAGCGCACGATCGACGTCGAGGGCGTCATCCCGATCAGCTGCGGGATCGACCGCACGCAGTACACGCCGGTCATCGGTCCGCGGGAGAAGAACCGCATCGTGTTCGTCGGCCGCCTGACCGCCGAGAAGCAGGTCGAGGTCATCCTCAAGGCGATGACCAAACTGGATCCCGCTCTCGACGTGACGTTCGACATCGTCGGCGGCGGAGACCAGCGCAAGCAGCTCGAGTCGCTCACCCAGCAGCTGGGCCTGCAGGATCGCGTGACCTTCCACGGCCGCACGACCGATGCCGAGCTGCGCGGGCTGCTCAGCCGCGCGTCGCTGTTCGTGATCGCCTCGATCGCCGAGCTGCAGTCGATCGCGACCATGGAGGCGATGGCTTCGGCGCTGCCGATCGTCGCGGCCGACGCGGTCGCGCTGCCCCACCTCGTGCATGACGGCGAGAACGGCTACCTCTTCGAACCCGGCAACGTCAACGAGCTGGCCGCGCGGTTGACCGACGTGCTCACCGCGGATCCCGCCGAACACGAGCGCATGCAGCGCGCCTCGCTCGAAGGTGTGCTCGTGCACGACATCAACCGCACGCTGGACACCTTCGAGGCGCTGTACCGCGACGAGCCGCTGCCGGAGTAGACCGGATGCACATCGTCTTCTTCGGCGACCAGCACGCCGAGTCGCTGGGCGGGGCGCAGGTCTCGATGCGGCTGCAGCGGAAGTATCTGGAGCGGGCGGGGCACACGGTCACGATCGTGGCGCCGCGGATGCACGCCGAGCGGGCGAGGCTCACCGGCGCCGAGGACGACCCGGGATACGTCGACCTTCCGTCGATGCCGATCACGGCCGACCGCGAGTACTCGCTGACCTGGCCGGGGCGGCGCACCGACCGCTTCTTGGACCGAGCGCTCACGCGCCGTCCGCCGGTCGATCTCGTGCACGTGCAGGCCGACTTCTGGGGTGCATACATCGGGCACCGCTTCGCGCACCGGCACGGCATCCCCGCCGTGCACACGATGCACAACCGGGTGGATGTCGGGATCGCCGCGGTGACCCCGCTGCACCGGCCGGTGCTCGGAGCGCTGAACCTGTGGCGGCGCACGGCGCTGCGCGGGATCGGCGTGCAGCCGCATGGCGCCGACGGGTGGGCGTATCTCGCGGGGATCGCTGCGGAGTCGCGTGCGGTGACCGCGCCATCGGGACACTTCGCCCGCAGGCTCGAGCAGCACGGCGTCTTCGGATCCGTGGACGTGATCTGGAACGGCATCGATGACGAGGTGCGCGAGCAGGTGCTCGCCGCCCTTCGACAGGCTCAGGGACCGGCCGGCCAACGGCAGCCGGGCCGGCCGCGGTTCATCTGGCTCGGCCGGATGAGCCCGGAGAAGCGGCTGCTGCCGTTCCTGGAGGCGGTCGTCGCGAGCGACGTGGACGCGGACATCGAGATCGTCGGCGGCGGGGGAGAGCGGCGCGCGGCTGAACGCATCGCCGCGCGGGCGGGGCGTCCGGGGATCCGCTTCGCGGGACGGATCGGCTACTCCGACGTGCTCGCCCGGATCGCCGCGGCCGACGCCGTGGTGCAGACCTCGATCGGTTTCGAGACCCAGGGGATGACGCCGTTCGAGGCCGCGACCCTCGGCACCCCGACGGTCGTGAGCGACCCCGACATCGCCGACGAGCTGCGCGGCGGGCTGTGGGCCGTGCCCGACGCCGGGTCAGGCGAGCCGCGGCGGATCGCCGCCCTGGCCG
The DNA here is from genome assembly GCF_000956505.1 of Microbacterium azadirachtae. Taxonomy (GTDB): domain Bacteria; phylum Actinomycetota; class Actinomycetes; order Actinomycetales; family Microbacteriaceae; genus Microbacterium; species Microbacterium azadirachtae_A. The sequence continues at coordinate 92,224 of NZ_JYIX01000027.1, forward strand.
ACACGCTGCGCATCGCCGCGGACGACATCGCGGCCGGTCGTGCGCCCGAGCCGGATCCGCAGGTCGCCGCCGACTTCCGGCAGTCGTCGCGGACCGCGGCGATGCTCGAGGTCTACGAGCGTGCGATCGCGGGTTGAGCGCGCCATCGCTGGTTGAGTGCGCGATCGCTGGTTGAGCGCGCCAGGGCTCAGATCCGTCCCCGCGCGGACGCGTCAGAGCGCCGAGGCGATCAGGCCCGACAGGAGGGCGAACGCGATGCCGACGACGCCCGCTCCGCCGACGCCGATCGCGATGCCCGCCGGCAGCGTGCGACTCCTGCGCGCACCGAGGATCCCGAGGATCAGCGTGACACCGTAGGCGAGGAAAAGGACGACCTCGCCGACGATGTTGTACAGGCTGATGGCGTTCGCGCCCAGGTGCATGTCGTACGAGAGCCGGATGATCACGAAGCGGAAGAGCGCGGTGGAGAGCAGGCTCAGGGCGACGCTCACGATCGCCAGCACGAATGCGGCGCGGGCAAGGCCGCCGGAGTCGCGGGCGGCCGGTGCTCCCGGATAGCCGGCCTGCGTGGTGCTCGCCGGATAGCCGGTCTGCGCGGTGTTGTACGGCGGCGCGGGGGTCGACGTGGCCGGCGCGGGCTGCATGCCCGGCGCGGGCTGCGCGCCCTGCGCGCCCGGCGCGGGCGGGAACTGCTGCGGATCGCTCATGCCGCCGACGCTACCGGCGCCGCCGCGATCGCGGAATGGGGAGCGCTGCCCATGGGGCGAGGGGGACGACGGAGCGGCCGCCGCGGCCCTGGCTCCGGCCGCGGCGCGAGTTGGGCGCGTCGACGGCGGCGGTCGCGTAGAGGAGCGACTGCGTCAGATAGCCGTCTTCAAGTTCGCGCTAGCTGACCTCGACCGTTGTTGATTCGATCGATGGGGGTTCGGGATCTTTCGCACAGGGGTTTTCTCGTGGCGCAGGTACGTGTAGGGGAGTGCTTCTGCACGGTTTCGCTCACCCGTGGCGTCTTCGTGCATTGCTGGTTCTCCTCTCCTCTTCTCTTCTTGGTTCGGTCCTTCGTTCTCCCTTCGCGGCTCGGTTCGGCTTGACTCCTGACTCCTGGCTCTGGCTCTTGGCTCTTGGGTCTCGGCAGCGTGATGTCAGTGCGTCGCTATGGTTCTCTCGGATGCCGGGAGCTTGTCCGGCGATCCATCCTTTGAATCGCTCGCCGGGCCGGCTAACAGTTCGTTGGCACGACCGCTGGTGGGGAGTCCTCACGGCCAGAGGACTCCCCTTCCGCAGAGTGCTACGCGGCGTCCAGCTCTTCGGGGACATCCAGTTCGGCGAACTTGGCCGCCATCGTCGGGTTTCCCTTGGTGAGCTTCTTGACCGTGAGCGCCGTGGCCTTGTCGTTCGCGAGGCGGAGGTTGTTTTCGGAGCCGAGCAGGCCGTCCTTGACCTTCTGGAGACGGTCGATGGCGACGTCGATGTCCTTGATCGCCGCATCGAACTTGCGCTTAGCGAGGTCGTAGTTGCGTCCGAACGCCGACTTGAAGTCTTCGAGCTCGGACTCGAAGTCGGTGATGTCGATGTTCTGCTTCTTGATCTGTTCGAGTTCCGCCTTGACCACGATGGTGTCCTGGGCGGCATTGCGCAGAAGCGCGATGATCGCAAGGAAGAACTGCGGGCGGACGACGAACATCTTCGGGTACAGGTGCGACACGTCCGTGATGCCGGTGTAGAGGTCGGAGTCCTCTTCAAGCATCGAGACGAGCACCGCGTACTCGCAGCCCTTGTCGTTACGGTCCTTGTCGAGCTTGGCGAAGAAGTCGCTGTTCTTCTTCTTCGTCGTGGTGGCGTCGGACTCGTTTTTCATCTCGAACATGATCGAGACGTACTCCACGTCGTCGTCGCTGAAATCGCGGAAGACGTAGTCGCCCTTCGTGCCGGCGGACGCGTCGTTGTCCTTGCCGAACTGCGCGTTGGGGAAGGCGAGCGAGCGCATGCGGTTGAACTCGATCTCGCAGTGCTGCTCGAGGGTTTCGCCGAGGAGCTTCACCGACAGCTTCGCCTTCATGTCCTTATAGCGGTCGATGAGCTCATCCTTCAGAGCGAGCTCCTTGGTGTGCGACTCCTTGAGTGCGGCGTCCTTGACCTTCTGCTCGGCCGCCCGAAGGTCCAGCTTGCTCTTCGCCTCGTTGAGGTTCTTCTCCGCGGCCGAGACCGCTCTTGCAACCGTCAGCTCCTGGTCGGTAGCAGCTGACTTGAGCTCCGACTTCAGCTGCTGGATCTCGGTGTCCTTTGCGGCGCTGACCTTCTGCGCCTGATGCGTCGCATTCGCCACCGCGAGAGCGATCTCGGTTTCCTTGGCCTTCTCGGCTGCCGCGAGACGCGTGTGAAGCTCGTGCTCGAACTCGGTCGTGCGCACCTGCTGCACGATGTCGGCGTACTGCGCCTCGTCGACGGTGAAGAGGGTGCCGCAGTGCGGGCACTTGATCTCGTTCGCAGCGATGGTCGGCGTGATCTCAGTCATGGGTATCTCCAAGTAGGGGCGAGAGCGGATCCTGCAGACGGGCGGCCCCCGGTAGCACCCCGCCTGCAGCGGCGACGTGATGCCGCCGGAACAGATCGTGAACCAGATCGTGGCTCTGCAGGCGGGAGAGACTGATAAGGTGACTTATCACCAAATGCACGCCCAGAGAACCGGCTCCGAGTACCTTGGTCGCATGCCCACAGAGCCTTCGCTTCTCATCGACCTGGCCGGCGTCGCCCGGCTGGCCGCCGTGCAGCGACCCGTAGCATCGATGTGGCGTTCGCGATTCGCAGGTACGACCGATCCCTTTCCGGGGGCTGTCAGTGAGGAGAGCGGTCGGCCGCAGTTTGAGGCTCAGCAGGTCGCCGACTGGCTCGTCCGCACAGGGCACGGGAACAATCCAGAAGCACGCGAGGATGCCGCGGCAGCGGCCGCCCCTGCGGACTTCTCGTTCGCCGACTCGAACGCGGTCGCCGAACTGGAAGCGCTCATCACCCTCTATTCGCAGACTGATGACCCGGGCGAACTCACCCAATCGCAGATCGAGGATGCCGCGGCCAAGGTCGACCCTCTCGATGACATGCTCCAGGCCGAGATCTCCGCTCACGTGCAACGGGGAGCACCATGGCTCGAATACTCAGTTCATCTGATTGACGCGACATACTCGCCGTCGGCTGCGATGGCGCTCGTAGCCCGTCGGCATGCTGTCTCGCGTCGAGCCGCCGGGTCCGCAGGGCCACTCGTAGCCGACGCGATCGCGCTCGTCATCGACGCCACGCTCGCGCTCGTTGGCGACGGCGATGCTGTGACCTTGGATGCTGGCGACGCCACGCTCTCCTCGACGCTCGCGGGCAGACTTGGTGACGACGTGATCATCGTGCTGCCTGCGGGAGCTGACAGTCGGCGAGTTCGACGCCAGCTGCGTGTCGAGGGCCATTGGCTCGCTGATACAGAGCAACCCGCGACGCGCTCCGTCGTTGTCGCGCGCGTTCCGTCTGAGCCAGGTGACGACGTGGCAAGGATGCTGCGAGCGGTCGATGAGGTCTCCTTGTCGTTGCGTGATTCGGACGCGGCGGTGATTATCGGCCCCGCGAGGACCCTCGTCGATCCGTTGGCGCCCACCGACGAGCGGGCGCGCACCGACATCCTTCGATCTGGCCGGGTGCGGGGCATCGCACGCCTGTCTGCCGGCCTGGTCGATAGCGCGACTCGCGAGTCGCTCGCGCTCTGGGTGCTCGGCGAGCCGGTAGGTGAGGTCTCGCTGGCGGAGCGGGTCACCGCCATTGCCGATCTCACCGCGATTCCGCTCACTCTCGCCGCGCGCACCGACCTCGTATCGGACCTGATTGCGGGCATGGGTGGTGGGCGCGACCTGCGCGCCCATCAGTTCCGATTCGCGAGGTTCGTGCGTACGACGTCGCTGCAGGCACGAAGCGGCTCGCTCGTGGCATCGGCGACTCGAAAGCCTGTGCCCGACACCACGGACGCGGCAGAGATTCCCGCTCTTCTCGACCTCGCCGCCGATGCAGTTCGTAACGACTTCGCCCCGATCGAAATCGCTCCCGATGCGCATGACGTCCCGCGCGCCACTTCCCTGCCCGAGCTGATAGATGCCCGACACTTGAGGAGGATTCAGGGCGCCCGCCTCGATCCTGACCTGCTGGGCTCGGAAGGACTCGTCGTGGTGACCTCGTCCGATCTCGATCGTCCTGCGTCGATCGGTCGTGCCCGCGTGGATCAGCTCGCGTTCGCGACCCAATACCCGAACGCGCAGCTCACTCGCCCAGGTGATGTGATCTTCCGAACGAGCCCGACCGCCGCCGCGTGGGTCGACGTCGATGGCTCGAAGGTCGTCGCCTACCCAGCGCGCGTTCTGCGCATTACCGCGGGCGACCCCGGCGGACTGGTGCCCGAGGTTATCGCCGCCGACATCACTGGCGCGGCCGCCGGCCCTGGAGCATGGAAGCGATGGATCCTCCGCCGCGTCGCTCCTCGCACCATCGCGCCGCTCCGCCGGGCCCTCACAGACATCGCCACCGCCCGCGAAGACCTCGCGGCCCGCGCCGCGCGCCTCGACGACCTCGCCGCCCTGATCGTCGCCGGTGCGACGTCGGGCGCGGTAACCATGATCGATACGAACCACGCCGCGGATGCGGCATCCACGCAGTAAGGAACACCATGCCCCGCACACCGAAAGCCGCGCCGCAGGCGCCGTCGACGATGAAGGAGTTGAAAGACACGCTCTGGAAGGCCGCCGACAAGTTGCGCGGCTCGATGGATGCCTCGCAATACAAGGACGTCATCCTCGGGCTCGTTTTCCTCAAGTATGTCTCGGATGCCTTCGACGAGCGCCGTGCCGGCATCCGCACTGAGCTGACCGCCGAGGGGTACGACGACGAGCAGATCGCCGAACTCATAGACGACGCCGACGAGTACACCGGCCGCGGCGTCTTCTGGGTTCCGGCCAACGCTCGATGGGGGTTCCTCGCCGAGAACGCCAAGGGGCTGGGCCCTTCGATGGACGTCCCCGAGAAGTCGGTCGGCGCGCTGATCGATGAGGCGATGGATGCCGTCATGCAGGCCAATCTGCAGCTCTCGGGCACGCTCCCGCGCATCTTCAACCGCGACAACGTCGACCAGCGACGGCTCGGCGAGCTGATCGACCTGTTCAACTCGGCGCGGTTCGCCGCGCAGGGGCAGGGTGGTTCGGACGGACGTCGCGCCCGTGACCTGCTCGGCGAGGTGTACGAGTACTTCCTGGAGAAGTTCGCGGCTGCCGAAGGCAAGCGGGGCGGCGAGTTCTACACGCCCGCCGGAGTCGTACGTGTGCTCGTCGAACTGCTACAGCCGACCCATGGCCGCGTATACGATCCGGCGTGCGGGTCGGGAGGCATGTTCGTGCAGGCCGAGAAGTTCATCGACGCCCACCACGGCGAGGGCAGCGACATCTCGGTCTATGGCCAAGAGCTCAACGAGCGCACCTGGCGCATGGCCAAGATGAACCTCGCCATCCACGGGCTCTCGGGCAACCTCGGCCCCCGCTGGGGCGACACCTTCGCCCGCGACCTGCACCCGGACCTGCAGGCCGACTTCGTGATGGCCAACCCGCCGTTCAACATCAAGGACTGGGCACGCAACGAAGAGGACCCGCGCTGGCGGTTCGGCGTGCCGCCAGCCGGCAACGCGAACTACGCGTGGATCCAGCACATCCTCTCGAAGCTCGCTCCGGGCGGGCAGGCTGGCGTCGTCATGGCCAATGGCTCGATGTCGTCGAACTCCGGCGGTGAGGGCCAGATCCGCGCCGAGATCGTCGAAGCCGACCTAGTCGCCTGTATGGTCGCTCTGCCGACCCAACTGTTCCGTTCCACCGGAATTCCGGTGTGCGCCTGGTTCTTCGCGAAAGACAAGGGTGCGCGTGCGGGCGAGGTGCTCTTCATTGACACCCGCAACCTCGGCCACATGGTCGACCGCGCCGAGCGAGCTCTATCGGATGACGACATCGCACGTATCGCGGGAACGTTCCACGCCTGGCGAGGAATCGAATCGGATGCCGCCTCCCTCGCCTTCCCGGCCAATGAGCTCCCCGTCGTTGATCGAGCGGAGCGAGACGACACGCCCAGGTCGACGGTCGGCATCTATCGTGACGTCCCAGGCTTCTGCCGCTCCGCAACCCTCGCCGAGATCAAGGCCGCCGACTACGCACTGACCCCGGGCCGCTACGTCGGTGCCGCCGAGGCCGAGGATGACAGCGAGCCGATCGAGGAGAAGCTCCCGCGGTTGCAAGCGGAGCTTGAGGCGCAATTCGCCGAGTCAGCGCGGCTGGCACAGGTAGTTCGCGAACAACTTGGGAGGATCTCGTGAATGTCGCGTTCGGTGAACTTGTGGAGTTCGCGGTCGGTGGCGGGTGGGGTGAGGAACAGCCCTCCGATGGCATGGTGCCGGTGCGCGTGATTCGAGGTGCTGACTTCCCCGCGGCGGAGTCTCGCAATCTTGCGTCTGCACCCCTTCGCTATGAGCGGTCAAAGAAGGCCGCGAGTCGCACCTTGCGCGAAGGTGACATCGTGCTCGAGGTCTCAGGCGGTACAAAGGACCGCCCTACCGGCCGATCGATCTTCGTCTCGCCTGAGCTGCTTTCGTCTGTTGACCATGACGTGATTCCCGCCAGCTTCTGCCGGCTGGTGCGCATTGACCGATCGAAGGCATCTCCCGCATTTGTGTATTACGCGCTGAAGGATCTATACGATCGCGGCGGGACCTGGGAATACCAGAATCAATCGACCGGGATCTCCAATTTTCAGTTCGAGACGTTTCGCGCGCGATGGCGACTCGATGTCCCGCCGGTCCACGAGCAGCAAGCGATCGCCGAGGTGCTGGGCGCCCTCGACGACAAGATCGCCGCCAACACAGCCCTCGCCGTCAACACAGAACAGGTTCTTCGAGCCGAGGTCGATGTGGCGTGGTTGCGCAGAGAGGACAGATCATCGACGCTCGCTGACTTCGTCGAGTTCAATCCCAAGGTCAGTGTGCCGCGCAGTGAGTCCGCGATCTACATAGACATGAAGCGACTTCCTGAGTCGGGTTGGTCGATCGACGGGTACGACCATCGAGAGCCGAAAGGTGGCGCGCGATTCCAGAACGGTGACACACTCATGGCTCGGATCACTCCGTGTCTCGAGAACCGAAAGACTGGCTTTGTTGACCATCTGGAGGATGGTGCTGTCGGCATTGGCTCAACCGAGTTCATTGTCATGCGCGCGCGCCATGGCATCGCAGCGCCGACTTCATTTCTCTTGGCTACGGAAGCACGATTCCGCGAGTTCGCGATTCAGCACATGATCGGCACCTCCGGACGTCAGCGAGTGGCTGCTTCCGACCTCGCTGCGTTCGAGTTGCCGACGCCCGACTTCGCTTGGCTCGATCAGTTCGGAAGACGCGCCGATGCGCTCTTCGCGGCGGTTGCTGCGCAAGCACGCGAGAACCGAACCCTTGCGGCGACTCGCGACGCGCTGCTCCCGCAGCTCATGTCGGGCAAGCTTCGCGTCCGTGATGCCGAGGCGGCGGCATCCCGCCGAGCCGGCGCCTGATCACGAACGCTGCCGAGACCCGATACATTCACAAGACCGCACCGTTGCATGAATCTTGGGGGATTCACCGCATGACCGATTACTCCGAATTCCACGAAGCACCCGACGACACGGGAAACGAGATTGAGCTGATCAGCGATGGCGACGGGCTCATCGCCATCGGCCCGCCGGCGGCCGTCGAGCTCCTCGTCGCGTCGGCGGGAGTGCCGTCGCGTGAGCTGGACCTGCGCCCGCTGAACTCGGCGGTCGCGAAGTCCGGATCGGCACTGCAGGGTGCGTCCGAGATCTCGGCCAACGCCGGGCGGTGGATGAAGCTGACCGAGGAGTCGGCGCGTGCCGCGCATAGCGCGAACCTCGTTCAGCGTTCGGGTGGCCAGTTCGTCCAAGCTACGACCCGCGGGGCGAGCGGCCAATTCACGAAGAACCTGCAGATCATCAAGCCAGGCAATGCAGGCGCGTTCCTCACGAACCCCGCGATGCTCGCTGGGGTCGGCGGCATCATGGCGCAGTACGCGATGCAGCAGCAGATGGAAGAGATCACCGAGTACCTCGCGAAGATCGATGCGAAGGTCGACGACATCCTCCGTGCCCAGAAGGACGCAGTGCTGGCCGACATGATCGGCGTCGAACTTATGCTCGACGAAGCCATGGCCGTCCGGACCGAGGTCGGCCGGGTCTCTGAGGTGACCTGGTCGAAGATCCAAGGATCGGCTTCCACGATCGCCCGCACCCAGGCGTATGCGCTGCGCCAGCTCGACGGGCTCGCTGAGAAGCTCGAGAAAGAAACGAAGATGGGCGACCTCGCCGAGCTGTCGAAGCAGGCGCAAGATACCGTGGTCGAGTGGCTGGCAGTCCTTGCGCGTTGCTTCCAGCTGCAGGACGCGATGGCGGTGCTCGAGATCGATCGTGTGCTCGACAGTTCACCCGACGAAATCGATAGCCACCGGCTTGCGTTGCACACAGCGCGTCAGCGGCGACAGGATGCTATCTCGATGGCCACGTCGCAGCTCGTTTCGAGGATGGACGCGGCAGCCACTCGTGCGAACGCCAAGGTGCTGCTGAACCCCGTTTCAGCGAAGGTGGTAGTAAACGCGAGCAACGAGGTCGCGTCGGGTGTCAGAGACCTTCATCTGACCCTCGGGCTCGCTGACGAGCGTGACTTCGTCGAGGCCCGCCGCTGGTCCGCTGCGGCCGCCGATGTGCGCGATGACATGCTCGGTGCCAGCAAGAACGGGCTCCAAGCTGCGGGCCGTTTCAGCACCGAGATGCTCGAGAATGCCCGTCAGTCGACAGGCCGACTGGCAGAGAAACTCGCGAACCGCCTCCAGCGTACCGGCGATTCCTCGTCAACGGACAACCAAAGCCACCTCGAAGAGGAACAGTCATGAGCTTCGCGGTCGTAGATTTCGAGACCACCGGCATCTTGCCGTCGTACCACCACCGGGTCGTGGAGATCGGTGTCACGCACGTCGAGGATGACGGCACGATCACCGCGCGCTGGGAGACGCTGGTCAACCCTGAGCGCGACCTCGGGCCGCAGAGCATTCATGGCATCCGCGCTGCCGACATCCTGGATGCGCCCGTGTTCGCTGACATCGCGGCGGAGTTCGCCGACCTGCTGCGAGGACGAGTGTTCGCGGCACACAACGCGACGTTTGATCTGCGGTTCTTGCACGCTGAATTCGAACGGGCCGGGTACTGGCTGCATGCCGATACGCCGAGCGTTTGCACGATGGCGTTGGGATCGAGCTTCGGCCTCGGTTCTTCCTGCTCCTTGGCGCATGCGTGCGTTACGTGTTCCATCGAACCCGGCCTCTCGCACAGTGCGGGCGCGGATTCTTACGCGACCGCTCAGTTGCTCTCGCATTACCAATGGACGAGCTCCACGTGGCCCGGATGGGCCGAGTATTGGCAGCGCACAGCAGAAACCGGCCGGGCGCACGCATATCCCACGGGTCGGCGGACCAGCACAACGGCAAAGCCTCGGGCCGCGGTATCCGCCTCTCGCGTCAGCTTTCTCGAGCGCATCTCGACCGAGTCTGTACGGTATGCGGTGGAAGGACCAGCGGCAAAGTACACCGCGCTTCTCGACCGCTGCCTCCTAGACGGAATCATCTCTCTGAGCGAAGGTGCACAGCTCGGTGATGTCGCCACAGAGCTCGGCCTCACACGAACTGCGGTTCACGGCATCCACCGCGACTACTTCGTCGAGCTTGAGCGACGCGCGTGGGCGGACGGAGTGCTGACAGAGGACGAGAAGGCCGACCTCCGAGCTGTGGGCGCATTGCTGCAGCTCGACGAGAGCGACATTGCGGCGGCAGTCGATGGTGTGCGGCCCGACGTCAACCTGCCTGCCTCCGAAACGTTTGCTCTCGCGACGGGAGACATGGTCGTACTCACTGGCGACATGATGCGCCCACGCGAGGCATGGGAGGCGGAACTGCGCGACCGCGGGTACCTGCCGCACCCGACCGTGACCAAGAAGGTCAAGCTCGTCGTCGCCGCCGATCTTGACTCCCTGTCCGGCAAGGCGAAGAAGGCCCGCGACTACGGAATCCCGATCGTCACTGAAGACGGACTCGCAAAGCTGCTCGAGAGGTGATGAGCGATGACCGCGCTACCTGAATCTGCATGGGAGCAGGACGCTCTCGAAACGCTCGCCGAGCCGCTGGGGTGGCAACCGGCGAAGGGCGATGAAGTCGCACCAGGGAGCGGTGAGCGCGACACATGGGACGATCTGCTGATCCGTCCCCGTCTGCTCGACGCGCTGCGCCGACTCAACCCCGGCGTGCCCGCTGAGTATCTGCAGCAGGCAGTCGCCGAGATCGCTTCACCGAAGTCGCAAGATGCGATTACCGAGAACCACCGCATCCACCAGTTCCTCGTCAGCGGGTACCCGCTGAGCTACATCGATTCTGACGGAGTCGAGCAGAACCCTCGGCTGCGGCTGCTTGGCTCCGACCCGTCAGAGAATGACTGGCTCGCCGTCAACCAGGTCACGTTGCGACAGGGCGATCTGCATCGACGTTTCGACATCGTGCTGTTCGTCAACGGGATGCCCCTCAGCGTCGTCGAGCTGAAACGTGCGGGGTCCGCGTCCACCGGTGTCGCCCCGGCGCACGCACAGCTGCAGACGTACCTGCGCGAGTTCCCGATGGCGTTTCGGTTCTGCGTGCTCACGCTCGCCAGCGACGGGCTCGAGGCCAAGTACGGCACCCCGTTCACTCCGCTGAATCACTTTGCGCCCTGGAACGTCGACGACGACGGTGCGCCCCTCACGCAACCGCGGATCGAGTGCGGTGCGTCGGTCGAGCCCATCGACGATGCGCTCAGTGGGCTCTTCAACCAAGAGCGCTTTCTGCAGCTCGTGTGCAGCTTCACTGCGTTCGACGAGAACGCCGACGGGCTGACCAAGCGCATCGCCAAACCGCACCAGTACTTCGCGGTGACCAAGGCCGTGGGCTCGACCGTGCAGGCCGTCGAGACCAACGGCAAAGCCGGCGTCGTGTGGCACACGCAGGGCTCAGGCAAGTCCATGGAGATGGAGCTGTACGCGAACCTCGTATCGCGGCATCCGAAGCTCAAGAACCCCACCGTGATCGTCGTGACGGACCGCACCGAGCTCGACGGACAGCTCTTCCAGACGTTCAACCAGAGCCTGCTGCTCGCCGAGAAGCCGGTGCAGGTGCGCGAGCGCGCCCAGTTGCGCAGCGAGCTGAGCAACCGCATCACCGGTGGGATCTACTTCACGACGCTGCAGAAGTTCGGCCTGACCGAGGCCGAGAAGTTGTCGGGCACGCAGCATCCGCTCCTCGCCGACCGACGCAACGTGATCGTCGTCGTCGACGAAGCGCATCGCAGTCACTACGACGATCTGGACGGGTACGCCCGTCACCTACGCGACGCGCTGCCGAACGCAACACTCATCGCCTTCACGGGCACGCCGATCTCGTTTGCCGAGCGCGATACTCGTGCGGTGTTCGGCGACTACATCGACATCTACGACCTCACGCGGGCGGTCGATGACGGCGCGACCGTCCCGGTGTACTTCGAGCCGCGACTCATCAAGGTCTCGTTCGCCGAAGGCGCGACCGAAGAAGACATCGACCGCGCCGCCGACGGATACACGCTCGGCCTCGACGACACCGAACGGGCTCGGCTGGAAGCATCCGTCGCCGTCGTCAACGCCGTGTACGGCGCGCCTGAGCGTATCGAGACCCTGGCCGCCGACCTCGTCGCGCACTGGGAGGAGCGTCGCGAGCGTATGAAGCCGTTCCTCGATTCGCCGGGCAAGGCGCTCATCGTGGGCGGAACGCGCGAGATCTGCGCGCGGCTCTATTCGGCGATCATCGCGCTGCGGCCGGACTGGCACTCTGATGCACTGGACTCCGGACGGATCAAGGTCGTCTACTCGGGATCAGCATCCGACCAGCCGCCGGTGAGCGATCACGTCCGGCGGGACTCTGAGAACAAGGCGATCAAGGCACGGCTGAAGAACGCCGACGACGAGCTGGAGCTCGTGATCGTCAAAGACATGATGCTCACCGGGTTCGACGCCCCGCCGCTGCATACCCTCTATCTCGACCGTCCTCTTAAGGGCGCGCTGCTGATGCAGACGCTCGCGCGTGTGAACCGCACGTTCAAGGGCAAGCAGGACGGACTGCTCGTCGCCTATGCGCCGCTGGCCGACAACCTCGCCAAGGCACTGTCGGAGTACACCGTCTCGGACCAGGAGAACAAGCCGATCGGGCGCGACGTCGACGATGCGGTGGGGATTGCAACCGAACTGGTGGCGCAGATCCGGGAGATGCTTGCCGAGTGCGACTGGCGTTCGATAGTCGCGCAGGGTGGGTCGCGCGCGTGGCGCACCGCGGCGACGACGGCCACGAACTACCTGCGCAACGCCGCGAACCCGCTCAATGCAGAAGAGCTCGGGCCTGAGCGCCTGTCCTACCGCTTCCGGACGGCGACCGGACGGCTCGCTCGCGCGTGGGCCCTCGCCTCGGGCCGCGCCGGACTCGCCGAATTGCACGACGAGATCGGGTTCTACGAAGAGGTCCGCGTATGGATGGCGAAGTTCGACGCCGCTGAGCGGCAGTCACGCGATGAACCGATCCCCGAAGAGATCTCGCGCCTGCTCGGCACTCTGGTCGCGGACTCGATCGCGCCCGGAGACGTGCTCGACATCTACGAAGCGGCCGGACTCCCGCGCCTCGCGCTCGATGACCTCGGACCCGAGTTTCTCGCGAAGGCGCAGGCCGCGCCGAACGCACACCTCGCCATTGAGGCGCTGCGGAAGTCGCTGACCGATGCCGGGGGTGCGGCGATCCGCGGAAACCTCGTGCGTCAGCGCGCGTTTTCGGAACGGATCGCCGAAATCATGAACCGCTACACCAACCAGCAGCTGACCTCGGCGGAGGTCATCGCCGAACTGGTGGAGCTGGCGAAGGAAGTCGCGGCCGAGGCATCCCGCGGATCGCAATTCTCGCCGCCGCTGTCGAGCGACGAGCTCGCGTTCTACGACGCTGTCGCCTCGAACGAGTCAGCGGTGGATGTGCAGGGCGAGGATGTGCTGGCGCAGATCGCGCGCGAACTCGTCGCCGTGATGCGACGCGACGTCCGCACCGACTGGACGGTGCGCGATGACGTGCGCGCAAAGCTGCGTTCGTCGATTAAGCGGCTGCTGGTGAAGTACAAATACCCGCCCGACAAGCAGCCCGAAGCAATCAAGCTCGTGATGGATCAGATGGAGTCGATGGCACCGCGCTATGCGGACGACCGACGACCGTAGCCTCAGCAATTGACGAAAGGGGAACACGGATGGCAATTGCTGGATCGATGACGAGTTCGCCGGAAGAGTTTTGCAAGGAGTGCGATGCCTGAGTTCGATACGCGGGACCATGTCGAAGAGGCGCTCGATGCGCTGAGCGATGGGCTGAACCCCGTTGTTGCGGAGCGCTTCCGCGAGCTCGCGCCGGAGGTCAAGGACTGGACCGAGATTCTCGAGCGCAAGGACCGACAAGCGGGGCGCAGCTTCGCCTGGTACAACCCCCGTGACCTCTCGCTGATCCTCCGCGCGTTCACCGAGTCGTTTGGGTCGCTGGGCTACCCGTTCGCGGGGCTCCTCGGCCGGCAGGCGCAGAACTGGGCGAGCGAGTTGCGAAACGTCCGTAACAAGTGGGCGCACAACGAGGAATTCTCAATCGCCGAGACCTATCGCGCGCTTGACTCGGCGGAGATGCTCTTGCGCGGACTCCGTGCGGATACTCAGGCGGATCGGCTGCGAGAGCTCAAAGTACCGGTGCTCGCGGCGATGACTGCCGAATCGGGAACGGCGGCACCAGTGCAGGATTCCGGTTCAACGCTCGACTCCCCGCTCGCGGCTCCCGACGCCTCAGCAACCAGGCCCGAGGTCGCAGCGACCCCCACGGTCGCGGGCCCCGTCTTCCCAGAACGTGCAGCATCCCTTCCTGACGCCACTGTGGCGATCCGAGTCAGTGCTCTGCCAGATCTGAGCTATGCGCACGCCCGCAACTCCATCGCAATCGTGGATGAGGTCACGATCGACTATCAAGGCGAAGAGATGCGGGGGGCGTCAGTCGAGATCGAGGCGATCTGCAGGCTCGGCTCGCTGGGCGACCCGAAGGTGCTCATCGTCGATCTCGACGGGACAACGCCCACCACTTTGCGCAACGCGGACCTCGTCCTCGATCCGGTGCGCATGCTCGCCGTCGAGCATCCGACCGACGGCGTGGTGCGTGTCACTCTGCGCGATGCCGAAGGCGGTGTGATCGCGTACCACGACAGTCCCGTGACGGTGCTCGCGGCTAATCAGTGGCGCGCGAATCCGCCACAGCTCAGCCTCGAGCTGCTTGCCTCTTTCGTGCAGCCGAACTCTCCCGCAATCGCGGCTCTTCTGGTCGAGGCGTCCGACCATCTTCAGGCCAAGACGGGCAACTCTGCCCTCGACGGTTATCAGCAGGGCTCTCGGGAACGGGTCGATGCGATCGTCGACGCCGTCTACGAAAGCATGCGGGCCCGCGACATCCGCTACGCCGAGCCGCCTGCCAGCTGGGGGCTCGACGGCCAGAAGGTACGCACGCCTTCCGAGGTTCTCGAAGGACGGCTCGGCACCTGCCTCGACACCACGGTGACGCTCGCGGCTGCGCTGGAGGAAGTCGGGATCAACTCCACCCTTTGGCTGCTCCCCGGGCACATCTTCCTCGGCTATTGGCGCGATGAGGCCAGCCTCGACGGGCCGGCTCAACTGGACCCCGCCGAAGCAGTGAACTACGTCGGCATCGGGCAGATCGAGGTCGTCGAGACCACGTTCCTCACGGGCGGAACCACGTCGAAGCCGTTCGGCGATGCACGCCGGCACCACCACATCAGCACCCTCGCCGGCGACGTGTCAGCGGTGCACGGGATCACCGACATCATGCAGGCGCGACTCGCGCGCATCTACCCCTTGCCGAGCCGGGCCATAAGCGAGTCGGGTGAGGTGAAGATCTTCGAGTACGCCGTCGCCCAGGCACCGGACGCCCTGCACTATGCGCCGTCCGCCGAGGCGATCGCCGGAGGCGTCGCTCGCGACGTACCTCCGCGCGTCGCCCTCTGGAAGAACGCGCTGCTCGACCTGAGCCTGCGGAACCGACTCATCAACTACGGCGAGAAGTCCGGATACCCGCTCGCTGTCCCGCAGCCGTCTCTGGCCAAGTTCGAGGACATGATCAACAACGGCACCACCGTCACTCTGGTGCCAAACGACCGCATCCCCACGGTCGACGGCAGCCGCGGCATCCGGTTCGGGCAGGACCTCCCGGAAACCGCTCGCGCAGGGATGCTGACCGAGCGAAAGCAGGTCTTCGTCGGCGTGACCGAGGCGACCTACACGGCCCGCCTGCGGGCGCTCGCCTACAAAGCCCGAACGATCATCGAAGAGACGGGCGCCAACAACCTCTACCTCGCGTTCGGGATGCTGCGCTGGACATTCAACGATCGTGAGCTGCGTTCTCCGCTCGTTCTCGTCCCCGTCAGACTTGCGGCATCGGGTGGCGGCAACACCTTCCGCCTCAGCATCGATGAGGCCGGGGAGTCCGCGCCGAACTATTGCCTGTTGGAGAAGCTGCGACTGAGCTTCGGGCTCGACATTCCCGGCCTCGCCAACCCAGCGAAGGATGACTCTGGAATCGATCTGCCCGCGGCATTCGCCGCGACGCGACGGGCGCTCGCTTCCGCACGGCTGCCGTTCACCGTTGAAGACACCGTCGACCTCTCGATACTTCAGTTCGCCAAGTACAGACTGTGGAAGGACCTGGACGAGAACTGGAAGGAGCTGGCGAGCAACTCACTGGTCACGCACCTGATCCAGACGCCGACGGCCGAATACGTCGACCCGTTCGAGGCACCGACCGCCGTCGACCTCGACGCACTGAACAATGCCGTCCCTGTCTCGGCAGACTCATCGCAGCTCGAAGCGGTTGCCGAGGCGGAAGCCCGACGCACGTTCGTCCTCGAAGGTCCCCCGGGCACGGGCAAGTCCCAGACCATCACCAACCTGCTCGCGCACGCGCTCGCAAATGGGAAGCGCGTGCTGTTCGTCGCCGAGAAGCGCGCCGCCCTCGACGTCGTCAAGGACCGGTTGGATGCCGTGGGCCTCGGCCCTTTCTCACTCGACCTGCACGACAAGGGGGCACGCCCGGCGGCCGTGCGCGCACAGATCCGCGCGGCGATCGACGCGATCGCGCGACCGGACGGAGCAGCCCTCAAGGCGGACACAGAGACCGCAGCAACGAGTCGCAGCTCGCTCAGACGGTACGCGCAGCGCCTCCACGAGCCGAACTCCGCCGGCCTGTCCCTCTACTCCGCCCGCGCACAGCTTCTCGCCTCGGCAGAAGACATCGAAGCCCTTGACATCCCGGCGACGCTGGTCGCGACAGGGACAGAAGAACAGTTCGGCTATCTTCGCGAGCTGCTGCGTACCTTGCCTGAGACCGCGGACCTTGCCCATGCCAGCCCGTTGCATCCTTGGGGCTTCGTGACGGTGTCGATGGCGAATCCAATCGACACGAACCCACTCCACTTCGCCGCACGGGAGTTCGACGCGGCGCTCGCCGACCTCGTCGCTCGTCAGCCGAATCCCGAACTGCTTGCCCTCGCGTCCGCGCCCGGTCAGCTCGATTGCTGGGCGTCGCTGGCGAGTGCGCCACGACACCTTCTCGACGCGATCGACGCCGTGCATGCAAGAACCCTTTCCGGCGAGGTGCCCGCCCTCCAGGATCGGCTCAACGCCAGCAACGCAGATCGCCCTTGGTTCGCCTCGGTAGGTCCCGAAGCGCTTGATGGGGATGTGCAGTCAGTGCATCGGTCAGCGGTCGCCGCGGATGCCTCTGGCTTCTTCGGGCGCCGTAAGCGCCAACGCGCGGTCCTCGCGGGATACGGCACCGCCCTGCGAGTCGAGGCACGCTCGTTCCCTGCCCGGGATGTGACCCCTCTCGCCGCCGACGTCGCACGCACAGCCGACGAGATCGGCGCGTTGCGCGCGGCTCTTGCGACCCTTCCGCTCCCGCTCGTGTCGTCCAACTGGAACCCCTACCTGCGCGAAGGCGTGGAGCCCGCGAAGGCCACTCTCGCGTGGGGGGTCTGGTTGGGCTCCGCACTGTCATCGACCGGCGAGAACGCCGATCTTCGGCAGGCGGTCCGCGGCTACTACGCAGCAAGCCTCCCCGACGCCGACCTCGCCAGCGCGCTCACCAGACTCGCAAGCGCGTGGCGTGCACTCGCGGCAGCGAGCGGCGTGGCCGAGCCGTCGGGCGATGGAATGGACGCGTTCGCCATGTGGGCCGAGCCAGATGGCTTCTTCGCGACGTGGCGGTCTACCGCACCTGCCCGCAATCTCGCGACCACGGAACCGGTCACCCTCGATCGGTGGGTTGCCTTCCGGCAGCACCTCGAGCCGCTCCTTCGCTTCGGCATGACCGCCGCCCACGATGCCCTCCTCACCGGCGCGCTTCCCGCAGACCTCGCTTCGCTCTCCCTCGACAAGGGTATCGCCCAAGCGTCGATCGCTGAGCGGGCGGACTCGCAGGCCATGGCGGCGTTCGACGTACCCGCGCACAACCGCACCATTGGGCGGTTCACCTCGAGTGCGGCCGCAATTCGTGACGCCCTCCATCGGTGGATCCCCGCGGAGATCATCGCCAAGCGCCGAATCGATCCCGCGTATGAGGGGGGCATGATGGGCGAGCTCAAACGGCAGCTCGCACGCCAGCGCGGCGGAATGACAGTGCGCGCCCTGTTCGAGAACTACGGCGACCTCATTACGCAGATCGCCCCCTGCGTTCTCATGAGTCCCGAGTCGGTGGCGCGCTTCTTCCCTGCGAGGGCGAAGATGTTCGACATCGTGGTGTTCGACGAGGCATCCCAGATCCGTGTGGCGGATGCAGTCGGGGCAATGGGGCGCGGCACCTCGGTCGTTGTCGTCGGCGACAGCAAGCAGATGCCACCGTCAAGCTTCGCCGACGTGAGCAATGACATCGACGCGGATGCCTCGTCTATCGCCGACGTCGTTGCCGATGAGGAGTCTATCCTCATCGAGTGCGTCCAGGCCCGGGTTCCGCGCAAATGGCTGTCGTGGCACTACCGCAGCCAGGATGAGGCTCTGATCTCATTCAGCAACCACGCGTACTACGACAGTCGGCTCTCGTCCTTCCCCGCGCCCTGGTCCGCCGACGCCCCCAATGTGGACACCGACCACGGGATCTCCCTCGTGCGCGTCGCCGGCCATTTCAACCGCGCCGGCCGTGGCCGCGACCTGCGAACGAATGCCGTCGAAGCCGAAGCCATAGTTCGTGAGGTCGCGCAGCGATTCGCGAACTCGCCCAACGAAACGCCCTCGCTCGGGATCATCACCTTCAACGCCCAGCAACGCACGCTCATCGAGACCCTCCTGCGAGAAGCCCCCGACGAGAGGCTCGCTCATGCCCTGGATGAGCGCGACGGCCTGTTCGTGAAGAACCTCGAGAACGTTCAGGGCGACGAACGGGACACCATCCTGTTCTCGGTCGCGTTTAGCGCGAACGAGCGCGGGATCATCCCCCTCAACTTCGGGCCACTCTCGCGCGCAGGCGGCGAGCGACGACTCAACGTCGCCATCACCCGCGCCCGTCGCCAGGTGATCCTGTTCGCCAGCTTCGACCCTTCCGAGTTGCGCGCGGAGGAGACCGCGTCGATCGGCATCAAGCACCTCAAGGGGTACCTCGAGCTCGCCGCATCCGGAGTCGAATCGACGACTGACATTGCCCACCGTGACCGGCTGATCGATCGCCACCGGGAGGAGATCGCGGACGAGCTGCGCTACCGCGGATTCGCTGTCCAGACCGACATCGGGCTGTCAGACTTCCGCGTCGATATCTCGATCGCCGATGCGGCCGCCCCCGGGCAACCCCTCGTCGCGGTTCTCCTCGACGGCGAGAGCTGGCGTGCACGCCGCACGGTCGCGGACCGCGATGGCCTCCCCGTCGACGTGCTGAAGGGCCTCATGAAGTGGCCGGGTGTTGAGCGGGTATGGCTCCCTGAATGGCTCCAAGAGCGCGAGTCTACGCTCGCTCGACTCTCGGCCGCAGTTGTGAAGGCTGGCGCCGTGCTCCGGCTTGAGCAAGCGAAGGCCCAGCCGCGACCTTCCCCGTCGCGGCCAAACGCGCCGGACGTCCCGCAAGTGACCGATGAACCCAGCCTGCTTCGTTCAGCATCGCGGAGCGACGTGGCCGCACCCGTCAGCACGGAGCTGCGCCACCCGCGCCTACGCCAATACGTCGAGTGGGAACCAAAGCGATTCGGTACGACCGACACACTCGATCGGCTCCCACACGACGCCGCAACCGAGAAGGTGCGCTCTGTCCTGCGAGAGATCGTGCAGAAGGAGGGACCCATCCACAAGATGAGGCTCGCGCGGCTCGCCGCTGAGTCGTTCGGACTGAACCGTGTCGCCGCGGCGCGCGCCGAGGCGATCCTTCGCTGCCTGCCGCCGGAGTTTCTCCGCACGACCGACCGATCTTGCGCTTGGCCGACCGGGGTCGATCCTGTCGAGTGGCGAGATGTCCGTCGCAGCCAACCTGGCGATGGTCGCATCATCGACCACGTTCCCCTTGAAGAGATCGCGAACGCCATGGCGGTCGTCGCCGAACTCGGCGGTGGCATGAACGAGGACGAGCTCAAGCGCGAGTCGCTGAGTCTCTTCGGCGGCAAGCGCCTCACCGAAGGGGTTTCGTCGCGACTCGATTCCGGACTGCAGCGCGGCCTCGAGAGTGGACGAATCGAACACGACAATCGAGGGCTGTTCCAGGCCGTCGACGCTTCATGATTGGAAGGTGCACGAGAAGCGCTCGGTGCCCTCCCCGGAGCGTCTCGTCTCGGTGATCGAGCAAGCCTACGCCCGAAAGGGCCCGGCGGGTTGCTCTTGGGTGACGGCGTCAACCACAAGCGCAATTCAGGCGCACAGAGTTGGGCCGCGAACACAGTCCGCCGCGCGCAGGCTGAGGATCTGTCGATCCCGCGGCTGATGCCTCACGGCTTCCGGCAGTCCGCAGCATCGCTGCGATCAGCTCGGGCGCGAACGTGAGGCCGTGCCGCGGATGCTGGGGCACGCGTCGGTGACCATGGCGCCCTACACCTACGCCGACTTCTTCGACGACGATCTGGATGCTGTCGCATCGCGCCTCGACGATGCAACGCCACTCGTGGCGCTGTCGGCGGGTCCGCAAACCCGCTGCGCTCGACCGCAGGACCCCGCAGAGAGCAGATTGCTCAGATATCCGAGGGGGTTCGAGACGCCCGAAATGCTCGTTTTCGGCGTTCCTAGACGCCCGGAGAAGCACTTCACGTCGACTTATAGCATTTCTCAAGATGCGACCGAAAAGCGGCAATAGACGCATCCGAGTGCTCTGACTTCAGAAGAAAACACGTGATCAGACGATGGGCGCCGCCGCCAGCGCTTCCTCAACGTCCTCGCGCGAGATCCCCGGAGCCTCGGTGAGCATGGATCCGAAGGTCCGCGGATCCCACTCCAATCCCAGCGCGGCGTTGGCCTCCGTGAGCACCGCGACGAAGCGGTTGACGGGACCGAACGCGAGCATCCCGCTGAGGAGTCGTGCGCCGCGCACACCGCGTTGCGATGTGCCGACGAGCTTCACGGAGCCTCGGGCGTTGATGCTGTACTCTCCGGGGCAGTACTCGCCGGGCACCTCACCCAGCCGGGCGTCGACGCCGAGCCCGCGCAGGGCGTCGACGATCGTCCTGCCCGCCTGGGCGAACAGGGCGGTGGGGTCGGCATGTGACTCCTCGCGCTCGACCAGGTCGAAGACGAGGCACGTCTCGTCATAGGCGGCGGCGCGGCCGCCGGTCGGGCGGATCGCCGGTGTGAAGCCGAGTCGCTCCGCCGCGGCTACGGCGATGTCGTAGCCGGGCATCAGGCTCTCCCGCCGGGTCAGGGCGAGCGTCGGCGCCGGCGTGTACAGACGGAGCAGCCGCTGCGGACCCTCTCCGGACGCGACCTGTCGGAGCAGCGCGACTGACCGCTCCAGGTCGTCCGCGCCGGGGAACGACTGCCGGATCACGTCCCCGGGGATCGGGACGAGGCGATCCGAGGACCCCTCCGGCGTCATCGTGCCCAGTGCGCCGGCGCCGGGAGCGCGTGGTCGCGCACCTCGATGCCGTCGGGGCCGATCGACGCCGTGCAGTAGAGGAGCGACTGCGTCGGGTAGCCGTGCGTGCGGTTGTCCCGGATGATCGCGCGGTCGTCGGAAGGATCCAGCTCCGCCGTCGTTGCGAGCAGCCGGATCCAGGACTCCGGCCAGTCCTCGTCGCGGGTCGGATGTGCACGGAACTCCGGGAGCCAGCGCGCGATGCGGGCGGTCTCCGGGTCGTCGAGATCGGAGTGCGCGATCATGTGCACGCCCGGGGGCACCGGAGTCTCGCGCAGCGCGGTGCCGTCCCAGGACAGCACGCGGGCGCCGTCGGGGGAGACCTCGAGGAGGTTGAAGCCGTGCATGTGCTCCGAGCCGGTGGGCGAGGTGCCGGTGACGGACGCCGGTGCCAGCGTGCCGCGCGAGACGGCCTGATCGTTGGGGAGGTCGAGCACATCGGCGCGGTTCAGCAGCACCGCGAGCCGGTGCGAGGCGGGATCGACCGCGAGCCATGCGCCACCCGCACGGCGGTCGCGGATCCCGATCACCCCTGGGCGGTCGGGCCACCACTCGCCGAGCGCGTCCCACTCGCGCAGCGGATCCTCATCCCGCACGGCCAGCAGCCGCACCACCGGTTCCTGAGCCCCTCGAAGGGCGCCGACCTCGATCACGACGGTGCACACGCGCCTCAGTCTAGGCACGCCACGCCCCCTCGTGGCGTCGATGCCCCCTCGTACGAACGTCTCCCAAAGGGGGCGTCGATCGCACGAGGGGGCATCGAAGTCCAAGGGGCGCACGTGGGCGCACACGGGCGTGCGTGCGCGCTTCCAGCCCGCACTCCCGGCATCTCGGGCAGAATCGAGGGATGGACATCGTGGTGGGGGTCTCCGGCGGCATCGCGGCCTACAAGTCGGTGCAGCTCGTGCGGCTCCTCGTGAAGGCGGGGCACGCGGTCACCGTCGTCCCCACCGAGGATGCGCTGCGCTTCGTGGGTGCACCGACGTGGGAGGCGATCAGCCGCAACCCGGTCACCACGAGCGTGCACGACGACGTGGCGAAGGTGCGTCACGTGGCCCTGGGACAGGGCGCCGACCTGGTCGTGGTCGCGCCCGCCACCGCGAACACGATCGCGCGCATGGCCGCGGGCATCGCCGACAACCTCCTCGGCACGACGCTCCTGGCGACGACCGCTCCCGTGCTCATCGCCCCCGCGATGCACGCCGAGATGTGGGCGCACCCCGCGACGCAGGCGAACATCCGCACGCTGGTCGAGCGCGGCGTGCATCTGATCGGGCCGGACGACGGCGAGCTCGCGGGCGGCGACAGCGGACCCGGCCGGATGAGCGAGCCAGAGGCGATCGCCGAGGCCGCGCTGCGCCTGCTCGCCCCGCAGGATCTCGTCGGCCTGACGGTCGTGGTCTCCGCGGGCGGCACGCGCGAGCCGATCGACCCCGTGCGCTATCTCGGCAACCGCTCCAGCGGGCGGCAGGGCGCGGCCCTCGCCGTCGAGGCTGCGACCCGCGGCGCCGACGTCGAGCTCGTCGCAGCCAACCTCGCGGGGGAGGTCCTCGCCGAGGCGGGACATCCGCGGATCAGGATCCGTCCCGTCGCGACGGCCGCGGAGCTCGCGACCGCGATGAAGGAGGCGGCGGACCGCGCGGATGTCGTGGTCATGGCCGCCGCCGTCGCCGACTACCGGCCCGCCCAGGCCGCCGCGCATAAGCTCACCAAGGAGGACGGGATCCTCGAGCGGATCGAGCTCGTGGAGAACGAGGACGTGCTCGCCGCGCTCGGAGCCGCCCGTCTGGCAGGCGGAGCGCCCGTGGGGCAGATCATCCTCGGCTTCGCCGCGGAGACGGCGACGGATCCCGAAGCCCGGCGCGACCGCGCACGCCGCAAG
Source organism: Microbacterium azadirachtae (assembly GCF_000956505.1). Taxonomy (GTDB): domain Bacteria; phylum Actinomycetota; class Actinomycetes; order Actinomycetales; family Microbacteriaceae; genus Microbacterium; species Microbacterium azadirachtae_A. Next base: position 115,405 of record NZ_JYIX01000027.1, read on the forward strand.
CGCGAGCGCAAGGGCGCCGACCTGCTCGCCGTGAATCTCGCCGACGCCGAGCACGGGTTCGAGAAGCGCGAGAACGCGGTCGAGGTCATCGGTCCCGACGGGGCCGTGGTCACCGTGGCGTCCGGCTCGAAGCGCGCGGTCGCCGCGGCGCTGTGGGATGCCGTGGTCGCGCTCCGCGGCTGATGCCGAGCCCTGCCCGGGGCTGGTGCCCGCGTGCGAGCGGGAGTAATCTTTTCATATCGCAAAATCAAAGTTTCATAGAATGGAATGCAATGAACGCTCCTCTGCCTACCACCAGCCCGCGCGAGATCGCGCCGGAGCTGGCGCGCTCGTGGCTCCTGGTCGCGGCGACGAGGCCGGAGACGTTCGACGACGCGGTGCGCTCGCACGCCGACGCCGTCGTGCTCGACGTGGAGGACGCGGTCGACGCGAGCCACAAGGACTCCGCACGCGATGACGTCGTGCGCTGGCTGCACGGTGCCGACGCGGACGGCAAGGCCAACCGCGCGTGGGTGCGCATCAACGATGCGACCAGCGAGCACTGGTCCCCGGATCTGGACGGGCTGCGCGACGCCCCTGGTCTGCAGGGCGTGATGCTCGCCAAGACCGAGTTCGGCGGCCAGGTGATGGACACGTTCAACCGTCTCGGCGCCAGGGTGCCCGTCGTCGCACTCGTCGAGTCCGCGGTCGGCATCGAGAATGCGACTGAGATCGCGCGGGCCAAGGGCGCCTTCCGGCTCGCCTTCGGCAGTGGAGACTTCCGCCGCGACACCGGTATGTCGGCCGACCGCGAGGCGATGGCCTACCCGCGGGCGCGCCTCGTCATCTCGAGTCGCGCCGGCGGCCTGCCCGGTCCGATCGACGGCCCGACCGTCGGATCCAGCCACCCGATCCTGCGCGAGCAGTCCGCCATCACCGTCTCGATGGGGATGACCGGCAAGCTGTGCCTGCAGGCCGACCAGGCCCCGGTCGTGAACGAGGTGATCAGCCCCACCCGCACCGACGTCGAGTGGGCCTACGAGTTCCTCGAGGACTTCGAGGCGCGCGGGTGCATCGTCCGCGACGGCAGCGACCTGCCCCGCCTCGGCCGCGCCCGCAAGATCATGCAGCTCGCCGAGGCCTTCGGCGTGCTGCCCGCCGCCCGCTGACCCCCGGTCGCTGAGCCCGTCGAAGG
>NZ_JYIX01000028.1 GCF_000956505.1 Microbacterium azadirachtae
CCCCGCGACCGCGCCGCGCGTGCGCCGGCCCGCGACCGCGGCGCCCGCCCGGGGCCCCTTCTACTTCCGGGTCGTCCCCGTGGGCGGACCCCCTGGCGTGCGCTCACGGGGACGACTCGAAGGTGGAAGGGCCGCTGTGCCTCGGGCGCTGGCGCGGGCGGCCCTCCACTTTCGGGTCGTCCCTGTTCTCGCGGCGCCCGCCCGGGGCCCCTTCTACTTCCGGGTCGTCCCTGTGAGCGGACCCCCTGGCGTGCGCTCACGGGGACGACTCGAAGGTGGAAAGGCGGCCGGGGGGCGGGCGCACGCGGGCGCGTTCGCAGACGCGGCGGCAGCATCGGAGCGGATCCGATGAAGCCGATCGATCCGCGGCTGCTGCGGTGGGCGCCCGCCGCGCGGACCTACCTCGCGGTCTCGGCGGGCATCGCGCTCGTGCAGACGGCGGTCACGATCGCGTTCGCGGGGCTGCTCGCCGCGGGGATCACGGACGTGGCGGAAGGGCGCTCGCCACTCGGCCACGTGCCGTGGCTGGCGCTCGTGGTGCTCGTGCGCGCCGTGCTGCTCTGGGTGTCCGAGGCGTGGGGCGCCCGCGCCGCCGCGCAGGCCGGGCGCGAGCTGCGGACGGCCCTGCTCGATGCGATCTCCCGCCGCGGCCCGGCCTGGCTCGGCACGCGCAACCGCGCCGCGCTCGCGGTCACCGCGGGGCATGGGCTCGACGCCCTGGATCCGTATTTCTCCCGGTACATCCCGCAGCTCGTGCTCACCGCGATCGCGACGCCCGTCATCGTCGCCGTCATGTGGTGGCAGGACTGGCCGAGCGGACTCGCCGCGATCGTCACGCTGCCGCTCATCCCGCTGTTCCTCATCCTCATCGGCATCGCGACCCGCAGTGTGCAGCGCAAGCAGCTGCAGGTGCTGCACGCGCTCGCGGCGCGGTTCGCCGACACCGTGCAGGGCCTCGCCACGCTGCGCGTGTTCGGGCGGGAGCGCCGCGCGGCCGCCCGCATGCGCGAGACCGCCGACCAGTACCGCCGCGAGACCATGCGCGTGCTGCGGTACTCGTTCCTCTCCGGCTTCGCTCTCGAACTGCTCTCGTCGCTCGCGGTCGCGATCATCGCCGTCTCGGTGGGCCTGCGCCTGCTGGGCGGCGAGCTGAGCCTCGGCGTCGGCCTGTTCGTGCTGCTGCTGGCTCCCGAGGCGTTCCTGCCACTGCGGCAGGTCGGGGTGCAGTTCCACGCCGCGTCCGAGGGCGTCGCCGCGACGGAGGACGTCTTCGAGGTCCTGGAGTCGGATCCGGCGGCCGAGTCCGGCGTTCACGGTGCGCACCTTGCTGCATATCGGCCCGGAATCCAGCCATTTGCGCGCTTCGAAACAGGACGTGGGATCCGGCTGGTCGTCGACGGGGTCTCGGTGCGGCACGAGGAGCAGCGGCTGCCGGGGGTGTCGTTCACGGCGGAGCCGGGGACGGTCACGCTCATCGAGGGGCGGAGCGGATCCGGCAAGTCGAGTCTGCTCGCGGCCCTGCGCGGGGCGGCGGCGCACGACGGAGCCGTCGCGGCCGAGGGCGCAGCGGATCCGGATCCCACCACGTGGCTCGCCTGGGCGGGCCAGCGCCCCGGGCTCATCCGCGGCACGGTCGATGCGAACGTCGCGCTCGGCGACCCCGCGCCCGACCTCGAGCGCGTCCGCACGGCGCTCGTCGAGGCGGCCGCGCCCGACCTGGATCCGGCGCAGGAGCTCGGCGTGCAGGGGGCGGGACTCTCGGGAGGCCAGGCCCAGCGCGTCGCCGTGGCGCGTGCCCTGTACCGACTCGGATCCGGAGCGAGGGTGCTCGCGCTCGATGAGCCGTCGAGCGCCCTCGACGCCGTGACCGAGCAGCGGCTGTGGGCGTCGCTGCGCCGCGCCGCAGATGACGGGGCGACGGTGCTGCTCGTCTCGCACCGGGAGTCGGCCCGCGCGATCGCCGACCAGGTGGTCCGCCTGGGCGGCCCACCCGTTCCCGCTCAGGTCGCACTTTCGGCTGCACCGGGGCGTCCGGAAGCGCCAAAAGTGCGACCCGAACCGGGGTCCGACCCGGAATCGCGACCCCACCCCGGGGAGGATCCGGATCCGATCCCGGGTCTCCCGGCCTCCGTCGGCGGCATCCTCCGCCTCGCGATGCCCCGCACCCGCCGGTTCCTGCCCGCGATCCTGGCCGGGATCGTCTCGGCGGCGGCCGCGGTCGGCCTGCTGCTCGTGAGCGGCTGGCTCATCGTCACCGCGTCGCTCGTCGACAACCTCGTGCCGCTCTCGGTCGCGATCGTCGGGGTGCGGTTCTTCGCCGTGACCCGCGCCGTCACCCGGTACCTCGAGCGCCTCGTGGGGCACGACGCCGCCCTCGGCCGCCTCGCGGACCTGCGGGCCGCGGTCGTGCGCCGGCTCACTCCTCTGGCCCCGGCGGGACTCGGATCCACGGACCGCGGCTCGGTGCTCGCCGCCCTCGTCGACGACGTGGAGAACCTGCAGAACCTGCCCCTCCGCGTGGTGCAGCCGCTGCTGACCGGGGGCGTCGTGGCCCTCGTCTCGATCGGTGTCCTCGCCGTCATCGCCCCCTCGGCTGCCCTCGCGCTCGCGGTCTGCCTCGTGGTCGCGGTCGCCGGTGCTGTCGTGCTCGGCGGCATCGCCGGAGGCCGGGCCGAACGCGCGCTCAGCCGCGACCGCGCCGAACTCGCCGGAGCCCTCGTCGACGAGCTCACCGCGCTCGACGTGCTGCAGGCGTACGGCGCGGAGCCGGTCGCACGCGGACGGATCCGCGCCGCCGACGAGGCGCTGCGCCGCACGACCACCCGGGCGGCGGTCGCGCAGGCGCTGTCGTCCGCGGTCGTGTCGCTCGCGGCCGGTGCCGCGTCGATCTGGGCGCTCTCCGTCGCGGCGCCAGGGCAGGCAGGAGGCGCCGTCGATGCGCCCTGGTTCGCGGTCGCCGTACTCCTGCCGATGGCGGTGTTCGACGTGTTCTCCGCCGTGCCTCAGGCCGCCTCCGCCTGGCGCGGTGTGCGCGCCGGCGCCGAGCGGATCCACGCGCTGCTGCCCTCCGCTCTGCCGGCGGAGGTGCGCGGCGACGAGGGCGAGGGCCGCATCGAGGACGGCGCTCTTCGCCTCCGCGGCGTGACCGCCTCGTGGCCCGGCGCCCGCACCCCTGCCCTCAGTGACCTCGACCTGGACGTCGCGCCGGGCGAGCGGATCCTCGTCACCGGATCCAGCGGCGCGGGCAAGTCGTCGCTCGCCGCCGTCCTCGTCGGTTTCCTGCGCTTCGGGGGCTCGTATCGCATCGGCGACGGCGACGCGGCCCTGGTGCCGGGACCGGAGCTGCGCCGCCACATCGGACTGTGCGAGCAGGATCCGATGCTCTTCGACGAGGACATCCGGCAGAACCTGCTGTTCGCGCGCGAGACGGCGACCGATGCCGAGCTGTTCGCGGTGCTCGACCGGGTCGGCCTCGGCCCCTGGGTGCAGGAGCGCGGCGGGCTCAACACGCGGGTGGGGGAGCGGGGCGCCCTCGTGTCCGGTGGCCAGGCGCAGCGCATCGCGCTCGCCAGGGCGATCCTGCGCGGATTCCCCGTGCTCGTGCTCGATGAGCCGACAGCGGGGGTGGATCCGGACGCGTCCGATGCGCTGCTGCGCGATCTGCTGGGCGCGGCCGGATCCCAGACCGTCGTCCTGGTCTCGCACGTGGAGCCGCCCGCCGGCACGATCGACCGGACCGTCCGGATCGACGCGGGGCGGATCCGGGCCGTCGAGGCCTGAGCCCTCGCGCTCGAGCCGCCGGGCGCGGCGGGGCTTCGCCGCCGGCCCGTGCGGCCGGGCCCGAACCGTCGGGCCCGGCTGCCGACGCGTGGGTCAGGCGGCGATCCCCGGCACCTCCTCGAGGCTGCGGTAGACCGGGATCCCGCGACCCTCGGCGATCGCGACGTCCTGATCGGCCCCGCGGGATTCTCCGGGCAGGCGCAGCACCGCGTCGCAGTGCTGCAGCAGGCGCTCGGCCGTCGGGTACATCACCTCCGTCGCGAGGGGATCTCCCGGGCCGGTCGCGCCGGCGCTGGACAACACGGGAAGCGCGACCCACTCGCCGATCATCGGGATGTGCCCTGCACGGAAGATCGGCCAGGCCGCCTCTTCGAGTCGGGCCAGGTTCTGCGCCATGAGCGCGGGGTCGCCGCCGGTGCCCGACGCATAGGGGCCGGCGATGAGGATCATGAGTGGCTTCGTCATATCGGGTACAATACAGCAGAAACGTGCATAAATCGGAAGGACTCGGAATGCTTGCTGCCGCGCGCAAGGACATGCTGCTCGAACGACTGCGCCGTGACGGCCGCCTCGTCGCGAAGGACATCGCCGCCGAGCTGGGCCTGTCGGAGGACAGCATTCGCCGCGATCTGCGCGAGCTCGATGCGGCGGGACTCGCGGTGCGCGTCTACGGCGGTGCGCTCCCGGCATCGCCCGCCGTGGTCGACTACGCGCGGCGCACGGCCGTGGCCCCGGACAGCAAGGCGCGGGTCGCTGCCGCGGCCGCAGCCCTCATCGAGCCGGGCGCCACCGTGATCCTCGACGGCGGCACCACGGCGCTCGCGATGGTCGCCGAGATCCCGCTCGCGCTGCCGTGCACGGTCATCACGCACAGTCCTACGGTCGCCGCCGCGCTGCTCGATCATGCCGCCGACGTCTTCCTCATCGGAGGGCAGCTGTTCAAGCACTCCGCCGTGGCGTGCGGGGCGGCGGCCGTCGAGGCTGCACAGCGGATCAGCGCCGACCTGTTCTTCCTCGGGGTCACGGGCGTGCATCCGACGGCGGGGCTGACCACCGGGGATCCGGAGGAGGCGGCCATGAAGCGCGTCCTCTCCTCCCGTGCTGCCGAGACCTACGTGCTCGCGAGCGAGGAGAAGATCGGCACGGCCTCGCGGTTCGGCGTCGTGGCGCTGGACGAGGTGGCCGGCATCGTCACGGACGCGGATCCCGCCGATCCGACGCTCCGCGAACTCGTGGCGGCGGGTGTTCGGCTGATCGCGGCCGACTGATCCGGATCCCGCGGTCCGGATGCCGAGGCCCGGATCCCGAGACCCGGCCCGGATCCAGACGCGCCGTCAGGGCCAGAGTGGAGCGGTGGGCTCGAGCACCTCGCCGAGCGCTTCGAAGGCGTGGCGGCGCTCCTCGATGCGGCGGTGGAGCTCCTGCTGCGCGTCGTCCACGACGTCCGGATCCAGCGGCACCGACGTCACGTCGGAGCGCGCGTGCTCGGCGGCGAGGTGCGCGTCGAGCTCGGGACCCGAGGTCCAGGACGTGATGAGCGCGTAGCGCGGCGCCGTGCCGCGATGCCAGACCGCATGCCAGAAGCGCTGGGTGTCGACGACGATCCGCGAGCCGGCGGGCAGCGGCAGGCGCACTTCGGTGGCCGGATCGAAGCGGTCCTGCCGCAGGATCAGCAGCGACTCCGGGTCGTCGGTGAGGTTGTAGAAGCCGCGCACGACCCAGCCCGTGCCGTCGGGGTTGAGGCGGTTGTTGTCGTCCTGGTGCAGGTTGTAGATCGCGTCGGCGTAGGTGTTCGGCTGAAGCTCGACCACGCGGCAGCGCCCGATGGTCGCGCCGGCCTCCTTCGCGCGCCGCACGAGCGTCGGCGCCAGGGCGGACTGCGCCGCGACCCAGACGCCGTCCTTGTCGGCGCGCGGCGGGGTGCGGTTCCAGAAGCCGTCGCAGTCCGCGTCGCCGGAGTGGCTCGCGAGCGCGGCGAACCGGGTCACGCCCGAGGAGCGCCACGGCGTGTACGCGAGGTCGAGCCATTCGGCCGGGTCCGCGGTCTGGTCGTAAGGGTCCAGCACCACGTATCCGGTCTTCTCCAGTGCGGGCGAGTGGATGTGCGACATGGCGGGGACCTCCGATCCGTCTTCGCAGCCTACTTAGGGCATCCTAACTCGTCGGCGTGCGACGGATGCGGGACGCAACCGTGCAAAACCGGCTCCGGGAACCGTCTTACGCTGTCAGGCATGACCAACCCCCGCGGAGCGCTGCTGGTCGGCAGCGTGAACTACGACGACGCCGAGACCACGATGCGCACCGCCGCCGAGATCCTCGGGCCGCGGTTGCGGCGCATCCCCGACGGCGAGGTCGGCGTCCGCTTCCACTGGATCATGTTCCAGCCCGATGTGCTCGGGCAGGCGCAGGGGATCGAGCGGGTCGGCGCCGAGCGGATCCCCTTCGGCGCGGGTCTCGACGCCCGGCCCCTCCGGATCGCCGATGGCGTGGAGGCGTCCGGGATCGCGCTGCCGCCGCTCGGCTATGTGTCCGCGGCGCTCGAGTCGTACGAGGTCTTCCGCCGCCTGCGCGCGGAGGGTGCGATCGCCGAGGGGGTGCGCTTCCAGGTGTCGCTGCCCACGCCGCTCGCGGTGATCTCTTCGTTCTTCGCGGGCGACGACCGTGCCGCGATCGAGCCGGTCTACACGGCGGCGCTCCTCGGCGAGCTCGACGAGGTCCTGGGCGGGATCCCGCACGCCGACCTCGCGATCCAGTGGGACGTCGCGAGCGAACTGGGCATCATCGAGCGCGCCGCCGGCTACGGCAAGGTCATGGAGGCGTGGTGGCCCGGGGATCCGTTCGACGGCCTCGTCGCGCGCCTGGCGGCGCTCGTCGACGCGGTGCCCTCGGGCGTCGAGGTCGGCGTGCACCTCTGCTACGGCGACGCCGCCGAGAGGCACTTCATCGAGCCGGTCGATGCCGGCACCCTGGTCCGCTACGCGAACGCCGTGGTCGCGGCGGCCGGGCGCCCGCTGACCTGGCTGCATCTGCCCGTCCCGATCGAGCGCGACGACGACGCGTACTTCGCCCCGCTCGACACGCTCGCGCTGGGCGACGGCGTCGAGCTGTACCTGGGCCTCGTGCACCGCGAAGACGGAGCCGAGGGTGCGGAGCGCCGCATCGCCGCGGCCTCCCCGCACGTCGCCGAGTTCGGCGTGGGCACCGAGTGCGGCATCGGACGCGCCCCCGCCGGATCCACGGAGGGCATCCTGCGCACCCACGCCGAGGTCGCCGCGGCCTGGTGACGACGGCGGGGCGCGTCTGTCGTCGCCGAGCGCACGGGATCCCGTCGAGTGCACGGGACGTCGGCGTCGACAAGCCGTGCGCTCGACAGGATCCGGTGGACTCGGCGGGCGGCGCGCCCGTGCGGCATCGCTCGATTCGCGATCGATCCCGCCGTCGCGTAAGCTATTCCGCGGTGACGTGTCCGAGCGGCCGAAGGTGCAACTCTCGAAAAGTTGTGTAGGGTAACCCCCTACCGTGGGTTCAAATCCCACCGTCACCGCCACCAGTAAGGCCCCGACTCTCCTAGAAAACACTGGGAAGTCGGGGCCTATCTCTTTGTCTGGCTCGCGGCGCGGTAACCAAGCGGTAACGGAAGATCGTCGGTTCCGCTGGCGCTCTGTCATCCCGTTGGGTCGACCGCGTCAGCCGCTGGAGATTGCGTTACGCCGGAGGATGTCGTCAAGGGGGGTCGGAGCTGAGCTCGCGAGAGTCACTTGCTGCAGTTCGCTTTCCGAGAGCACGAATGTCCAGGACCAAGGCGTGGAGCATGAGCTGGCGCGGGAGCACAGCGACGCTAGCGGCCTTTCTGATGGCGGCCGTGGAGATACGGGACCACCCACGACACCGACTCATCAGAGTGGTGGCCACGCCCGATCAATCCCGGCCGATTCGCTGTCTTCCGCGGAACATCGGCTTCGCGCCGATAGTGCGGATAACTGTGAATATCGATGGTTTGGATTCGACCCCTTGAAGTGAGATGGGGCTGAGTTGAAGGTTAACGCGGTCAATACTCGAATACGAGTGGATTCGTCGTTCTTACTCGTCTAGAAATCGACGGAGCTTGTCGCAGGCGCGGGAACCGAAAGCATCGGCATCCCGGCCGCCATCGGGGGTAACGCAACGGGGAAACTGTCGTCGCGGCCGCCGGGCGCAGACGACCGAACATGAGGTGGGGCCATCGTCCCGACGGCGACGTGAAGAGCGAAATCTCGTGGCGCGCGCAGAGACTCCAGTGGCGGGAGCAGCTTCAGCAAGTCGCCCGCTTGGCTCGAAGTGATCCAGCGCGTGGCCGTTGCCCCGCGCGCGAGCCTAAGCCACTGAGCGACTCGTGTCTGTAGGCCGAAGTGGGGACAGCGAACGCGTACAGCTTGACCATAGGTTCGAGGTGCGGGCATCGACTCCCGATGCCTGGAGCATCAATTTGGGGGGTACCAAATGAAGTTTCTGAAGAGCCGGTCTGGTCGGGTGGTCGCTGTCGCGGCGCTTGCGACGGCTGCTGTGATCGGCACCGCCTTGCCGGCATCGTCCGCCACGTATGTCTGGATGGACCAGAGCATCGCTCCGAACGGCACGACGTACACCGAAACCGCTATGGCCGGCAATTTCTCTCGTACGGGAATCAGCGCGTCGATCGACAAGGCCGCCGGCTACACGTGGGAGACCACGGTCTGGTACAACGGCTACTCGAACGTCGGCAATTCCACTGCTACGCAGAGCGGTCCTCGCGGGTGGGGCATCACCAAGGCGAAGTTCGTGTACGGGTGGTACGCCCCCGGCGACACGATCAACGTCAGGGCGTGGTTGCTGGACGCGAAGATGAACGGCACGATGAAGGCGTCGTCGGTCGGAATGATTGACGACCAGGCCGCGCCGCCGCCTGCGGCTGCATCAGTCACGGCCGAAGATCTTCGGTCTGGCAGTGCCGATGGCTTCACGTTCACGTCATACGGCCCAACCGCCGGCGGTGAGGTGTGGACGGCCACCGGAAACGGAGCGAACTGCATCTTCGTTGCACAAGGCGAGTACGTCGCGTCGAGCTGCAACCCGACGGAGGTGGCAGCCCAGCATGGCGTCGCCATTCACGCCGTGAGCGCGGATGGCAGTCAGAGTGTTCAGGCTGTGTTCTCGCCGAATGGCGGCGTCACCACCGAGAATGCTGGGATCTCCGGCCTGACGGCGCTGTCTGACCAGGTCGCGGTCAACACCTCCGCGCCTGTCACGGGTGACTTCAGCACGTCTTCCTCCGTCGCGCGAGGAGCCCAGGCTGGGGTTGTGATCCCTCTCCTCAAGGTGGAAGGCTGAAACTCAGAGGCAGGTGAGCCAATGGATCCGGACCGCAACGACGACATGAAGCCCATGCAGCAGGAATTCGGGCAGATGCCGGGAATCAACAACAACCTGATCGGGCCGTCGTTTCGTGAGATGGCACCGGCGGATACCACCAAACGTGGGATGTTGTGGTCTTCGATCGGTGTAGCAGCACTGCTGGTCGGAACCGGGATCTACTTCCTCGGGAGCTGGCTGCATTGGTTCTAGAGCAGTCGTAACCGAAACCGCCCCGCTTCTCATCGAGAGGCGGGGCGGTCATATTGTCTGTCAGTATCTGCGCAGGCTGGCGATCATGCCCATCCGCGCCAGCATGGGCTGTTTCGGCGCGAGGGTCTAGTCCGTGGTGCCCGGCATGAAGAAGGAGCCTGCCCAGGATTTGTTCCTGAGCGGCTCGTGGTTCGAGAGCAGGGCTACTTGCGCACGAGCGAGACCGTCTTGGTGACGCCCATCATGGTGACCTCGTAGGAGACCTTGTCGCCGGCGACAGAGAAGTCCTTGGTCGGGTCGGTCGACGTGAGCAGGGCGTTGTTCGTGGCTTCCTCGTTGCGGGTGGACGTCCAGGTGAAGTCGCCTGGTGCGGTCGGCGCCTGGTAGGTCCCGACCCAGTAGATGGCCGTGGTGTCATCCTTCATGCTCACCCAGTTGATCGAGATCGCGTCGGCGGTGATCGTGGCGGCCATGAACGAGTCGCCGGCGTTCTCCTGGACCCAATCACCAGAGAGGTCGGCGGGCTTGGGCTGCTCCTTCGGCTTGGCCTGCTCCTGGGTGGCGACAGGCTTGCCTTCGGTCGCTGTCGGCGCTGAAGCCGGCGCGGAGCACCCGGCGAGAGCGAGCGCCGCGACGAGCGTGACAGTGGCGGGAGCGAGCTTGCGGATCATGTAACTTGTGCCTTGTCTGAGTGTTGTATGTGTAGTGACTGAATGACAGTATCCGATTGCGATCGGTTCCTGGGCGGCCGCGAGCACAGCAGCATTCGACGGAAACCCGCTCTCTCGAACGATTGGCTCTCCCGTGACCCTGAAGAAGAAGCTGGGCGTTGCCGCCCTGGCCGCCACCCTGATGCTCACCGGTTGCAGCGGCGCGGCCGCCACCAGCACGCAGCCCAAGCCCAACGAGACCGCAGTCGTCGAGGCACCGAAGACGGACATGGCCGTTACGACGTTCAAGGACAAAACCCTCACCACGAAGGACGTCGTGATCAAGATCACCGACGTGAAGACGATCCCGGTGGGGGAGAAGGGCAACGAGTACGGGGAAACCCCTGTGATCGCGTTCTGGTACAACACGACGAACGTGTCCGGCCGCGAGATGGATGCGATGGAGTGGCTGGTCTTGTTCTCCGCGTATCAGGACAACGATCCGAACGTGGAGAACGAACTTCGGGTGGGATTGCTCCCTGATGATGCCTTCCGGCAGTCGCAAACGGCGAAGATCAAGAAGGGGGGCACCGTCCAGAACGCCGTGGCCTACAAGCTCTCCGACACGACGACGCCTGTGAAGCTGGTCGCCGCAACCGGACTCGGCAGCAACGAGATCGGGTCGATGACCTTCGAGCTGAAGTAACGAGTCGTGGCGCGGCAGCCGTCTGGGCCTCGCCTGGACGGCTGCCCTTCAAGACGAAAGCGCTCGCGCGGCGCCGTGATGATCCCGGTCAGGCCGAAGTCGAGGGGGCGACGTTCGCAGCCTCCCTGTTCACGGCTACGATGACCGCATGAGACTTGCCTATGAGGCTGCTGTGGCTGCCGGAGCTGTTCTGGTCCTTCTGCTGACAGGCTGCTCAGCGTCGACCGGGAACGCCGAGTCTGGTGCTGGCTCAAAGCCGACGTCGACGCCGAAGCCGACACCGACGATCGAGGCTGGCCCAGTGGTGCTCAGCAAGGAGCAGGCGGCAGACCGTTATCTCGGGCTCGTCTGCCAGCGCAACGCGGCCAACGCGCGCATCGGCAACGCATTCGACGCCCAACTGGGCGCGTTCCAGTCAGGCGGTACCGCTGACGTCACCGACGTGAAGGCGGCCGCGGTCGAAGCACAGCGGGTGAACCGACTCGCCATCGAACTCATCGACGACGAGTACTTCACCTGGCCAGACAAGGTCCGGCCGCAGCTGCAGATCCTTCGACAGAGCCTCATGGCCTTCCTCAGCTACGAGGACGGTCTCGTCAATTCGTCCGACTTCGCGAGTGCCGCAAGCCAGCAGGTCCCTGACGCCGAAGCAGGTGCTGCGGCCGCGCAGGAGATTCGCTACCAGCTCGGTCTGCCTGCAGACACCACGGCGAGCTGCGTCGGCAAGGAGACGTACACCGACACGCTCCACGCGGCGATGGTCGAGCGAAACGAGTACCTCGCCTCGTTCAAGGACAAGCCCAGCAAATAGGCGTTCTTCGGGAGGGCCCTCATGATCACGTTCGAAAGCTTTCTTACGGTCCCGGAGCCGCAGCTCACGAAGGTGAAGTTCAACATGCGCTCCGGCGACGGCAGCGGTGAGGCCTTGGACTTCCTCATGGACGACCACGAGCGCTGGCTCAATTTTGGTCGTTGGCGCACCAAGCAGACGAACAACAACATGGGCGGCGCTCGCTACCTGCTGTCGTTCGCGCAGTACTACCCCTATGGGCCGCAGTACTTCATCTTCGGCGGCGCGTACGAGGTGACCGAGATCAAGCCCGATCGGATCGACGATCACGGCTACGACCTGACACCGCTACCGCTGCACGAGGACTTCATCAAGCGCCTCATCATCAAGCTCGACAGGCCCATCGGTCGGACCCCATACCTGCGTCACTACGTGGGACTGCAGGACAGCCTGCTCAATCCGGAGGTCTATGAGCTCGCACCGGACGTCAAGCTCGGCACGTTCCCCGGATACCAGAACGTCCGGCTGCGGCACCACGAGCTGCAGAGGATCATCGCCGGCGACGAGCCCAGCTGGAGGGACGCGCTCTCCAGCGTGAAGGGCGTCTACGTCATCACCGATCTCAGTTGCGGGCGGCTGTACGTCGGGTCCGCGTCGGGGGAGGCCAACGGGCTGTGGCAGCGCTGGTCCAACTACGCGCACCTGAAGAACCTCACCGGCGGCAACCGCGAGCTCGAGCAGCTCCGTCAGGACCTCGGCGATGCGCACATCGTGGAGAACTTCCAGTACTCGATCCTGGAGATCTTCGACCCCAAGACCCGGGCCGACTCGATCCTGGCGCGCGAGTCGTTCTGGAAGAACGCGCTGGACAGCCGCGTGCACGGGATGAACCGGAACTGAGCCCGGCTGGGGCAGGGGCGAGCCGGTTGCGCCAGAGCAACCGTATAGGGCATGGTGGGTGCCACCAGACGGGAGCGCACCCGAGCGCGACCCCGCTGGTCGCTGGGGAAGAGGTTCTGGGGAGCCTCACGCGGGATGCTGCGCGTTATGCCTCGGCGTCCTGCCGCGGCATCCCGCGCACCACGGGCACGTTCACACCGCAGAAACAGTATGTGACTCGTCCCAATGGGGATCTGCGGGGCATGCTGTGGGATCCTCAGTCAACGCTCACCAACACATTGCTGGCTCCGACTGCGCGACCGGCGTGCCCGAACGCACCGGGCCTACCGGTCACGTACGCGACAAATCTCACCGACCACCATCACCTTTGTGGCGAGCAGCACGAGCTACTCACTGCAGGCGATGTTCTACGCCCGCGCCAATACCCCGGGGCAGATCAACGACGACATCGGAGTGACGGTTCCGACTCTCGCCTGCTCGGGCCGACCGGACACCGTGGAGCTAGGCGACAGCAGTTCCCGGCGGCCATCGCATGGCTCGGGCGGGTATGAACGGCCTGAAGGTGTTGGCGACCCTGTGTAGCTGGGTTTTGTCAGCGGCCCGTGTCGTTTGGCGGCGGAAAAGCCGAGTACTCGTCAGCTGACCTCATGATGGGCGCTGAGTCGACGCGTCCCAGATAGACATCGTTGATCGTTTCACCAGCGCCGCTGAGATCCTCAGGACGCGGACCGGATTGCTTTCTCGGCAGAATGGCTCTCACCAGGAAGGCCAGTGCAATGACTGCGGCGGGCAGCCAGGACATCACGATGCCGATTGTGGTTCCGATCGAAGACCAGTCGAGCACCTTTGCCAGCACGAAGGTCACAACGCCCGCCACGATGAGAATGATCGCCACAATGGCGAGGATCCGACTGAGCAGATATCGGTTCATCTTCTTCCCCTCCCGTATGCACCGGGCAACTCCAGTGTGCGTGTCAGCTGCTCGATTTCTCAAGGGGCAGCGGATCCGAAACCTGCCCGAAGTGCCGTAACCACTTCGGGTGGTACCCGGGCGACGAGTGCCGGCGGCCGTGGGTGTTCCCGGCGATGACGATGTCGGAGTAGTGCGAAAGCAGGCCGTCCCATCGAGCGTCGCCGGAAGCAGGTTGACGCACGGCGGGGAGTCCGTCGGCGGTGAGGCTCGACTTCCGGGTGTTGCACATCGCGTGCATCGTCGTGAGGTTCTCGATCCCGCTGGAGCCGCCGTTGGCGTGGGCGAGCGTGTGGTCGGCTTCGGGGGCGAGCGCCCAGTACGCGGGGTGCATCGTGCCGCGGCGGTAGTGCGCGTAGTACGGAAATGCTTCGGGGGAATACGTCGCTGATCGCGACGAGGATGCTGCGGGGGATGGTCGGGCCACCGCAGTATGAACACGCAAATCCATCGCGGACGAAGACCTGCGCCCGGATGTGATCAGGTACCGCGCGGGACGAGCGCTCGGCGGTGCCGGGGGCGGTCTTGCCGTGCAGGGTCAGCGAGCCCATCCAGACCTCGCCGGCGACCGGCTCGAGCAGCTGCTCGGCGACGTCGAACGACGTGGGGAGGGCCTTCGCGACGGTCGCGAGGATCGTGCTGTAGTGCACCGCCGCGCCCTCAGGCAGAGCGTGGATCTCGGTGGTCATGCGTGGGGCTCCATCCCGCGGCTCACCGCCGGTAGGGGTGGTAGATGTCCAGCAGGATGACTCCCACGGCCATCACGATCATCAAGATCCCGACGACACGGATCCTGCGGGGACCCGCGTACGGCGGGAAGAAGAAGTCGGCTTCGTCGCCGAACATCCTGCGGGCTGCTGCGTAGAGGAAGCGGTAGATCCAGGGCGCGAAGACGATGCTCAGCGGGCCCGCGATGATGAGCACGATCGCGGAGATGAGACTCTTGGCCGCGAGAACCTGGTCGATCACCCTCCGACGAACCCTCGGGCCCAGTAGGGAAGTCCTTCGGCTTCGCACGCATCGGCCAGCGCCTTCGAGGCATCACCCCAGGCGATGGCTGTCGGATCGGTCGAGTCGCCCCCCAGCGGAGGCTGGATCCCCTTCAAGGTCGCCAGCGCCTTCGCGACCGGTCCTTCACCGCCGGACGGTGCGCGGCCTATGACTCGAAAAGCCAGGTCGTACCAGCCGGTCCGCTCCTGATCGCCGATCGCCTCGTGGTGGAACGAGTAGTCGGTGTTGTGCATGATCGTCAGCATGTCCGAGTAGGTCTCGCAGGTCACCTTGTCGATCGCGGCTGCGGAGGCTGTCGGATCGGCAGCGGGAGGCGTGGTCGTGAGGGACGGCTTCGCAGACGACGTGGGCTCCGCCTTGACGGTCCCCGCTGCGCATCCCGAGATTCCCATGAGCACGAGAGCAGCTCCCGCGGCGACCAGAACGCGTCGTGAATGGATCCTGGCTCGCTCCGTCGTCATGCGCTCATCGTATGTGCACGGGAGCCTCGGGGTTCTTGCCGGCGGCTGCACGCAGGTCGTTCACCGCGGGGAGCATCGGCTGCGGCTCGTGGAGAACCCATTCGAGCTCCGTGCAGCCATCGGGCAGCGCCACATCCCGCCGTGATGGGTTGACGGGCCAGGCGCCCGGGGGCATGGTCGGAGATGAGCTCGAGGAGCCAGCGGGGTCTTCATGGAGGTCGGGCAACGGCTTATTGCCCGAACTCGCGGAGGCCGGGCGGGATCACTCAAATGCCGGGGTCTCCCGCGCGAAGCAGACGAGGTGGGCAGTTCATGACGACCGCTGTCGCAATCCTCTTCCTCATCCTGGCTGTCCTAGGCGTCATCACGATCGCTCTCGCCGCTGCGGGGATTCTGGGACGGAATCGCATCATCGGGATCCGCACCGCGGCGACGTTGAGCAGTGATCAGGCCTGGAAGCGCGCGCATCGCGCAGGCCTGCTGCCGGCAGGGGCGGGCGCGTCCGTCTGTGCGCTCTTCGCGATCACCGCGATCGTGCTTGTCGAGACCCAGAGGTCAGAGATCGTCGCGGAAGTGATGGTGGGCTGTTCCATTGCCGCGATCCTCGCAGGAGGCGTGTGGAGCACGATTCGAGCGAGCCGTCATGCGGCGCCCTGAACTGACGAGGTCGGAACGTCAGACGCAGTGCCGAGGAGACGGCGTGCGAGCCTGGGATCTATCGCGCCCGCCACGTGGGCTTCGCGCCGTTTACCGCGTTCGATGCTGAAGCTGACGCGGTCTACATCCACCTGGTGCCCTAGATCGAGCCCGGTCGCTCTGTGCACGATCGAGGCCCGGACTCCGATGACGAGTGCGGCGATGAGCGGCCCCGGGATCCCTCTTGAAGGGATCAACGGTGTTGATCGTGGTCGGCGGGCTCGTTGCGTCCTCGGTCGCGCTTGGCAACCATTGCTAGCGCTGCCGAGCCGCCGACGACGACCACGAGCGTCGCGACCTTCAACAACGGGAGGTCCGCACTGATCGCGACGGCGAGCCCGGCGGCAAGAACCACGATGAGCGCGACCTGAATTACTGCCCAGTGCCAGAGCTTCATGCGGGAGTCCGTTCTAATAACTTACGCAGCGATTGCCGGCCCCGAGGCCGCTGATCGGATAGGTCTTCAGATTCTGTCGACACAGACCTTTCTGAACGCCGGATGCCGCAGGATCTCGCGATTTTTTGTCGCCGATCGAGCATCGTCCGCCGCACTGCGCATGCTTCGAGGTTATCGGGACCGCTTCGTCGGGCGCTCCGGACTCCCGGCGCGTCATTCGCCTCCTCGGTCAGGGCTCCCAGCACCATGGCCGGGCGGCGCGCGATGCACCCGCCGCGACGTCGCCTCGCCGACCCCGTTCACCACAGTGATGCGATCATCGCCCCGAGCACGGTCAGCAAGAGGGCGAGATAGGTCCCCGCGTGCACACTTTCGGGGATCGGAAGCGGTCGACGGCGTAGAAGGACGATGACGGGGATCGACCCCGCCAGCAATAGCGCCGCGGCTCCGATGTCGACGATCCCCACGGAGAGGAAAGGTGCGTGGACGGGCGCCGCATGCGGGAGCACCATGAACGCAAGGCTCGCAGGAAGGCTGATCGCGAGAGTCAGCGGGTTCGCGAGGGCGGTCGCCTCGCTCATGGGCAGGCCGGAGCGGCGCAGCAGAGGCACCGTCATCACACTGCCGCCGACGCCGAGCAACGAGGCCACGGCGCCGATGGGCAGCCCGAAAGAGGAGGGAATCCGCACCGTCCCCCTCGGTGAACCGTCCTGAGTCGCGCGGCTGAAGAAGCCTGGGCGCACGGACACGTCGACGATCGTCACCGCCAGATAGGCGACGAAACCCCACGAGACCACCGCCGCGGGCACCGCGGTCGCGACAACGGCACCGCACAACCCTCCCAGGGTCAGCAGGAGAAGGAGCACCCCGCGGCCTCGCAGCCGCTCGAGTACGGCGACCGGGGTGGCAGCTGTGGCGATCGCCGCATTGACGACCATGACCAGCGCGGAGGTGGCCACGGCGATCATGACGGCATCGGAACCGACCGCGGCATCTGCCCAGACGATTACCGGAACGGTGACGAAGCCGCCGCCGAAGCCGAACAGAACGGTGGTGAGCCCGGCGAAGGCTCCGATCAGGAGAAGCGTGAAGACTGTCATCCCAACCAGCCCAGCACTGGGCCGCTCGTCCCGCAGTCGAGGATCGGGCATCTTCTTTCGAATCTCGGCCATACGATCGGTTCATGCGCAACGTCTCCCTGGACCGCGTCGATCGACTGCCGGTGTCGGTCCTGCCGATCGCGACCGACTACGCCCCAAGGCACCTGCTGGCGTGGCACGAGCATCGGCGTGCACAGTTCCTGTACGCCGCCTCGGGCACCATGCTCGTCGAGACACGCGACGGCGCGTGGACGGTGCCGGGAGAGCGCGCGGTCTTGATCCCGCCGCGGACCCGCCACCAGGTCCGGATGCTGGATGTGCAGACCAACAGTCTCTACATCGATCCCCGCAGCGCTCCCTGGTGGCCGGATCGGTGCGAGGTGGTCGTGGTCCCGGATCTCCTGCGAGAACTTCTCCGGGCAGCAGCAGATGTCGATGTCGAGGCGTTGACCGAAAGCCGCAGTCAGGCCGTGTTCGCGCTGCTCCTGCACGAGTTGTCCGCGCTCGTCGAAGTGCCGATGTCGATCCCCTTTCCCGAGGACGTCGTGCTGGCGGGTCTGTGCCGCCGCTACATGTCCGCACCGGACCTACGCGTGGACAACAAGGCCTGGGCACATGAGGCCCGCATGAGCGAGCGGAGCCTGACGCGCCGCTTCCGCGCACAGACGGGGATGAGCCCCGCCGCCTGGCGCGCCAAGGCTCTGTTGCTCGCGGCGATCCCACTGCTGGCCCACCGCGCCGTTACTGATGTCGCCGGCGCGCTGGGCTATTCCTCACCTGCCGCGTTCTCCTACGCCTTTCACCGCGCATTCGATGTGACCCCGATGTCGCTGCGTCAGTGACCCCACGGCCTTTCCA
Source organism: Microbacterium azadirachtae (assembly GCF_000956505.1). Taxonomy (GTDB): domain Bacteria; phylum Actinomycetota; class Actinomycetes; order Actinomycetales; family Microbacteriaceae; genus Microbacterium; species Microbacterium azadirachtae_A. The sequence continues at coordinate 17,900 of NZ_JYIX01000028.1, forward strand.
CCTTCGAGTCGTCCCTATCAGCGGACTCCATAGCGTGCGCTGACGGGGACGACTCGGAAGTGGGGTGTCGGTCGACGGCGGCGGAGGCGACGGCGCCCCATGCTCGCGCCGGCGCACGGGGGCGCACGGGCGCACGCCGCGGCAGCCGGCGCGGACTGCGGTCGCGGCTTCCCGGCGGAGCGCGTTGCGGATTCAGCAAGCGCATTTCGCGGATCGATGCGGCTGCCGATACGTTCGGAAGGCGGTCCGCGGGCCGCACGACTGCCCATCGACGGATCGGATGACCGGTGATTTCCTGACGACGCACCTTCTGCACTGGCGGGCTCGCGCACGCGCGCGAACCCCTGCGACCGCACCCAGAGAATGGAGTGCGATCGTCGTGCGTCGTCCTCAGGGCGTCCGTTCCGGTCGTCCGGCACCTTTGTAATTCCACGTCGGCAGGCCCCTTTCGAGGCCGTCGCCGTTCGACGATCGACGCACCCCACGGGATCCCGACGATCCCGAATCTCACACTCCGGCCCATCGCACACGCACCGGAGAACCGTCGCATGCGTTGGCCCACGGCAGGCGCACGTCCTGAGAGGACCATCGTGACCATCCAGATCATCCCCGCCCCCGTCGTCCGCCAGACGTGGATCGACCCGTTCGCGGGCGGAACCGAGATCCGCGCCCTCCACAGCTTCCGGCTCGCCCACACGGAGAACCCGGAGGAAGGCTTCGCCGTGCAGATCCTCGGGAGGCCGTCGGGCACGAGCGTGCTCGTCTCCTCCGAGATCGCCGAGTTGGAGGGCGTCCGGCAGTCGACGAGCGAGGCGGAGCTGCGGGCTGCACTCACCGCCGCCGGCATCGAGATGAACGGGGCGGACCATCTGTTCTTCCTGCCGGACGTGCGGAAGCAGGAGGTGCGAGCCGCGGACGACGCGCCGCACGTCCGCCGGCTCACCGCCGACGACGAAGGGCTTTTCGAGGCGTTCGTGGCGAGCGCACCCGAGGCGGATGTCGACGAGGCGTGGGTCGAACTCGATCAGTGGGTCGTGTTCGGCGCCTTCGACGGCGACCTCCTCGTCGCCGCCGGCAGCGCCTTGCCCTTCCGCGAGGACAGTCTCCTGGCCGACATCGGCGTCCTCACGCTGCCCAGCCATCGCGGCCAGGGGCATGCGCGAGCGATCGTCCTCGCGCTCGCCCGCCACGCCCTCGCGGAGGGGTATGAGCCGCAGTACCGCTGCCAGCTCGAGAACACCTCGTCCGTCATCCTGGCCGAGCGCTCGGGGTTCCTGAGCATCGGAACCTGGGACGTCCCGCTTCCCGCGGAGGACGACGACGAGGACGAGGACGAGGACTAGGACGCGGGGCCCTTTCCCGGACGGGAGAGGGCCCCTCGTCGACACAAGGGCGAAGGATGACGCGGCGCGTCAGGCGAGGGCGTCGACGATCGGGCGGAACTTCACCCGCGTCTCGAGCAGCTCCGCCTCGGGGTCGCTGCCGGCGACGATCCCGGCGCCGGCATAGGCGGTGAGCGGGATCGGCTGACCGGATCCGGTCCCGGTCACGTCGAACTGCGCGCACCGCAGCGCGATCGCCCACTCGCCGTTGCCGTGCCCGTCGATCCAGCCCACGGGGCCGGCATAGCGCCCCCGGTCGAAGGGCTCGAGTTCGCGGATCGCCGCGATCGCGGCATCGGTCGGGGTGCCCGCGACCGCGGCCGTCGGGTGCAGCGCGGCGGCGAGGTCGAGCGCGGAGGCGCCGTCGCTGAGGCGCGCGCGCACATCGGTCGCCAGGTGGAACAGGTTCGGCAGCTCGAGGATGAACGGGCCGCCCTCCGCGTCGAGCGCGGTCGTGTGCGGGGCGAGTGAGGCCACCACGCTGCGCACCGCGAACGCGTGCTCGTCGTTGTCCTTGGGGCTGTCGGCGAGCGAGGCCGCGGCGCGGGCATCGGTCACGGCGTCGGCACCGCGCGCGGCCGTGCCGGCCAGCACTCGGGCTGTCACCACGCCGTCCTGCGCGGTGACGAGCGTCTCCGGGCTCGCGCCGATGAGGCCGTCCACGGCGAACGCCCATGTGTCGGGGTACTCGGTGCTGAGCGCGCGCACCAGACGGCGCAGGTCGGATCCGGCCGGTACCGTGCCGACGAGATCGCGCGCCAGCACGACCTTGCCGTACCGGGCGTCGGCGATCGCGGCGAGCGCCTCGCGCACCGAGGCCTGGTAGCCCTGCGCCGTCTGCGCGCCGGGGCCGAGGGTGCCCGCCCAGTGCGGGCCGAGGGCGGTGGGCGCCGGAACGCCGTCCACGAAACCGTGGTCTGCCGGCGCGTCGTCCGCATCACCGGCATCCACGATGCGCGTGATCCACGTGCGACCGCCGTGCCGGCCGATCACGGTACGCGGCACGATGAGCACGCTGTCCGCGGCGGAGGCCTCGTCGAAGACCAGCGCGGCGAACGCGACGAGGCCGGTGCCGGGCAGGCGCACCGCGTCGTCGATGCGGGCGGAAGAGCGGATCCCGTCCCAGGCGCGGCTGAGGGCGGCCGTGCGGGGGTCTGCGCCGGAGGAGATCCGGACCACGGCCGCGGTCTCGGATCCGACCGCGACGATCCCGTCGCCGCGGCGCAGCCACGCCCGCGGATCCGCCGGATCCGCGTAGGCGAGCAGGTCGTCGGCGAGGTCGAACTCTCGCGTCTGAACGACCAGGCCGGCACTCACGGATCCAGCCTATTGCGTGCCGACAGCGCCGCCGTGCCGGGGGAAGCGTCAGGGGTGCGCCATAGAGTGGCACCGTGACTCCAGAGCGTCCTGCATTCGGAACCGAGATCGTCTTCCAATGGCGCAAGTGGGACGGATCCCCGCACTGGCGCCACGAGTGCGTCTACCTCGGCGCGGACGAATGGGGCGACTGGGTGGGTCAGCCCGGCGGCTGGGGGAGCGCACGTCCCGGCCGCACCTTCACGGCGTCCGGCTCCAATGTCACGCTGGTGCCGCCGAGCGGTGATTACGCCCTCACGGTGAACCGCGACCACCCCAAGGGCATGCGGATCTACATCGACCTCGCCTGGGATCTGCGTTCCTCGAACCCCGGGGGAGACTCTTCTGAGGACCTCGGAGACCGGATCCCCGGCGCCATCGAGGACAGCGGATCCCTCCTCGAAGTCGCAGGGGCGCCGGTGCTGTTCTCGGGCATCGACATGGACCTCGACGTCGTGCGCATCGAGGGAGAGCGCGGTACCTGGATCGACGACGAGGACGAGTGGGACGAGCATCGCGTCCAGTACGGCTACCCCGCCGACGTGCAGCGTCGCCTGGAGGCCCTCGCCGCCGACCTCGAGCAGCGGGTGCGCGCCCAGCTGCCGCCGTTCGACGACGCCACGGCCGACGTCTGGCTGGACCGGCTCGAGACGCTCGCCCTGCCGGCACGCGGGTAACCGCCGGCGGCGCACGGCGCCCGGCGTGCGCACGGCTCCGCCCGCGTAGGCTGGACGCGTGAGTGCGAACGAACAGCCGAACCGCGCAGACCTCGGCAAGGATCCGTCCCGCGTCAGCGGCATGTTCGACCAGGTCGCGGCCGGCTACGACCGCACCAACACCGTGATGACGGTCGGCAACGATGCGCTCTGGCGCGCGGCGACGACCCGCGCGGTCGCGCCGAGGAAGGGCGAGCGGATCCTCGATCTCGGGGCCGGAACCGCCTCGTCCTCGGCCGCGCTCGCGCGCAGCGGCGCCGACGTGGTCGCGGCCGACTTCTCGCCGGGCATGCTCGCCGAGGGGAAGCGCCGGCACGGCGACCTGCCGAACCTCAGCTTCGTGGAGGCGGACGCGACCGACCTCCCGTTCGACGACGACTCGTTCGACGCGGTGACGATGTCGTACAGCCTCCGCAACGTGCAGGACCCGAAGAAGGCCATCGCCGAGCTGTTCCGCGTCACCAAGCCGGGCGGTCGTGTCGTGATCAACGAGTTCTCCACGCCGCCGGCCAAGCTGCTGCGCGGCTTCTACAAGATCTACAACGCGCAGGTGCTGCCGCGCGTCGCGCGTCTGGCCGGCACGAACAGCGAGGCCTACGACTACCTCAACGAGTCGATCAGCGCCTGGCCGGACCAGCGCACGCTCGCGAGCTGGCTGCGCGAGGCGGGCTGGATCGACGTCGCCTGGCGCAACCTGTCCTTCGGCATCGTCGCGCTGCACCGCGCCCGCAAGCCGAGGGCCTGAGCAGCCGCGGGCCTGAGCGGCCCGGGCCCGAGACGCTCCGGCGCGATCAGTCGCGAGGCGGCGCGGTCAGGAGCGCGGCGATGTCCGCGATCTCCCACGCCTCGGCGATGAGTCCGTCCCTGAGATGGCAGATGATCGCCTGATCCAGCGTGAAGGCGCGGCCGGCGCCGGTGGCCTCCGTGGTGACGCTGCCGAGGTCGCCGACGATCGTCCCGGTCACGATGACCCGCGCCATCTCGGTGTCGCCGTCGGCGAGGATCTCCTGGATCTCGTGCCGCAGCCCGTGCAACGAGGCCAGCGCGTCGCGCCAGACCTGCTTCTCCTCATCCCGGCCGGTGGTGGACAGCCCGGCCGGGGCGTGGACGACGACATCGGCGTGCATGAACCGATCGAACTCGTCGAGGTTCCCGCTGTCCCCGGCGGCGAGCCAGCGCGCCGTGACGGAGGATCCGGAGATCATGGACGACAGCCTAGAACTCGGGCGCTCGGGTGAGAAGAGCGGCGCGGACGCGGGGATCCGGACGTTCCGCGGGTGATCCGCAGATCCCTGCGCTGTCGCGACATGAGGGAACCGGGCACGGGTCGCGCCCAGGTAGGCTGGACGACGTGACTTCGAGCCCCGCCGCCACGGGTTCGCGCCTCGCGAGCCGTCTCGGTTTCAGCGACCGCGTGTTCGTCGGCCCCGCCGCGCGCAAGCTCGCCCGTGAGGTCGAAGCGGGCCTCGACCTGGTCGAAGAGGGCCTCGCCGTCGACCTGCGCGTCGCCGACTCGATCGCCGACGCCCCGAGCCGCTACCTCTACGAGGCGGGCGGCAAGCGCGTGCGCCCCGTGCTCTCGCTGCTCACCGCGCAGCTCGGCGCCGGAAACGTGCCCGCGGTCATCGACATCGCGAAGGCGCTGGAGATGACGCACCTCGGCTCGCTGTACCACGACGACGTCATGGACGGCGCGGACCGCCGCCGCGGTGTGCCGGCCGCACAGACCGTGTGGGGCAACAACATCGCGATCCTCACCGGAGACATCCTGTTCTCCCGGGCGAGCCAGCTCATGTCCCGCCACGGCGACCGCGCGATCCGGCTGCAGGCCGACACGTTCGAGCGCCTCGTCCTGGGGCAGATGCACGAGACGGTCGGCCCGCAGGAGGGCGACGACCCGGTCGAGTTCTACATCCAGGTGCTCGCCGACAAGACCGGATCCCTCATCGCCGCGTCCACGCAGGCCGGCGCGATCTTCTCCGGCGCTCCCGCCGAGTACGAGGAGCCGCTGCGCAACTACGGCGAGAAGGTCGGCGTGGCCTTCCAGCTGCTCGACGACGTGATCGACCTCTCCGCGAAGCCCGAGGACACCGGCAAGGTGCCGGGCACGGATCTGCGTGCGGGCGTTCCGACGATGCCTTCGCTGCTGCTGAGCGTCGAGACGGATCCGGAGTCTGTCGCGCTCGCCGCGGAGATCGACGCCGGCGTGCTGCGGATCGCCGAGGGCGAGGATCCGGCGATCCTCGACGACGCCCTCGCCCGCCTGCGCGACCACGCCGTCACCCGGAAGACCCTCGACCTCGCCCGCAGCTGGACCCAGGGCGCGATCGACGAGCTCGCCGTACTGCCCAAGGGGCCCGTGCGCGATGCCCTGACCCGGTTCGCGGAGTCGCTCGCGGACCGCAGCAGCTGACGTCCTGCTGCTGCCGAAAGGAACCACTATGACCAAGCTCAGGCTTGCCATCGTCGGAGCCGGCCCCGCCGGCATCTACGCCGCCGACCTCCTGCTGAAAGCCGAACGGCGCTTCGACGTCTCGATCGACCTCTTCGAACAGCTGCCCGCGCCGTACGGCCTGGTCCGCTACGGCGTCGCACCCGACCACCCGCGCATCAAGGGCATCATCACGGCACTGCGCGACGTGCTGGACCGCGGCGACATCCGCCTGTTCGGCAACGTGAACTTCGGCACCGACATCACGCTCGAGGATCTGAAGCAGCACTACAACGCGGTGATCTTCGCGACCGGCGCCCGGCGCGACACCGGCATGGACATCCCGGGGATCGACGCCGTCGGATCCTACGGCGCCGCCGACTATGTCAGCTGGTTCGACGGGCACCCCGACGTTCCGCGCGAGTGGCCGCTCGATGCGGCGTCCGTGGCCGTCATCGGCAACGGCAACGTGGCGCTCGACGTGTCGCGCATGCTCGCGAAGCACGCCGATGACCTGCTGGTCACGGAGGTGCCGGCGAACGTCTACGAGGGCATGAAGGCCAGCGCCGTCACCGACGTGCACGTGTTCGGCCGCCGCGGGCCCGCACAGGTGAAGTTCACCCCCCTCGAGCTGCGCGAGCTCGGCGAACTGCGCGATGTCGACATGGTCGTCTACGACGAGGACTTCGACTACGACGACGCATCACGCGACGCGATCGCCAGCAACAAGCAGGTCATGGTCATCGACCGGGTGCTGCAGGCCTGGCGCAAGCGCGACTCGGTGAACAACGCCGGCGGATCCGCGTCTCGTCGTCTGCACCTGCACTTCTGGGCGCGCCCGGTGGAGGTCCGCTCGGATGAGGACGGCCGTGTCGCCGCCCTCGTCTACGAGCGCACGAAGCCGGACGGCACGGGCGGCGCTGTCGGCACGGGAGAGCTGCGCGAGGTGCCGATCCAGGCGCTGTACCGCGCTGTCGGATACTTCGGCTCGCCGCTGCACGGCGTGCCGTTCGACAAGAAGCACGGCGTGATCCCCAACCGCGAGGGCCAGGTGCTCGCGAAGGACTCCAACCAGCGCGTGCCGGGCATCTACGCCACCGGCTGGATCAAGCGGGGACCCGTGGGGCTCATCGGCCACACCAAGTCCGACGCCATGGAGACCGTGCGCCACCTCATCAACGACCAGGGCTCCTGGTGGCAGCCGGAGGATCCGTCCGAAGAGGCGATCCCTGCGCTGCTCGCCGAGCGCGGCGTGCGGTGGACCGACCTCGACGGCTGGCACCGGCTGGACGAGCACGAGATCGCGCTCGGCGCCCCCGAGGAGCGCGTCCGCGTGAAGCTCGTGCCGCGCGAGGACATGATCCGCGTCTCCCGCGGGGAGTGACGTCCCCGGTCGAGCCGGGTCTCTGAGCGAGCCGCAGGGCGGTCCCTCACTTCTTGGCGGTCACCTCGACCGTGAACGCCACGTGCTTGCCCGAGGCGCTGTTGTCCATCGTGACCTTCGTCGTGCCCTCGGCGAGGGCGTCGAGACCCGGGTTGAACTGGGCGGACCCGTCGTCCTTGCCCGGTGCGAACGAGACGATCTTCGCGTCGGCGATATCGGCCGTCCAGTGCGTGAAGTCCTTGTCGTCGCCGGTGAGGTCGATCGTGTTGCCGAGGGGCACCTGGACCGTGGTCCCGTCGATCGAGCCGAGGTCGGCGATGATCGGCGGCAGCGCGCCGGCACCCGTGGCCGAGGGGGCGCTGCTCGTGCTCGCGGCGGGCGTCGTGCCGCCGGAGCAGCCGGCGAGCCCGAGAGCCGCGGTGGCGAGTGCGGTGCCCGCGACGAGGCCGGCGATCGAACGGTGCAGTCGAGTGCGGATCATGATTCCTCCTGTGCGGTGCGCGTCGATGTGCCCAGCGTAGGGGAGGGGTGCCACGAGCGCCGCGGGGCGACGTGGATACTCTGGGTCCATGAGCCGCTCCGATCCCGCCGCCTGGACGGCCGACGTGCTCGGCGACGAGTTCGAGCAGCTCACGCTGCCGCTCGGATCCGATGACGAGGGAGAGGTCGTCGCGACCCTGGTGCGTGCGCTGCCGCACCGCACCGCGTGGCAGCGGCTCTTCGGAGACGGCCGGCAGCTCGCCGACACCGATGTGCTGTACGTGCACGGCTGGTCGGACTACTTCTTCCAGAAGCGGCTGGCGCGGTTCTGGACCGGTCGCGGCGCCCGGTTCTTCGCACTGGATCTGCGCAAGTACGGACGGAGCCTGCGCGACTATCAGACTCCGGGCTACATCGGGAGCCTCGACGACTACGACCGGGACATCGCGGCGGCGCTCGCCGCCATGCAGGCGGGCTCCGACGCGGTCGGCCGCCGGCTGGTGCTGCTCGGTCACTCCACGGGAGGGCTGATCCTCAGCCTGTGGGCCGCACGGAACCCCGGCGTCGCTTCGGCGGTGGTCCTGAACAGTCCGTGGCTGGAGTTCCAGCTGTCGCGCTTCACGCGCGAGACGATCACTCCGCTCGTGGGGCTGCGCGCCAAGTACCGCCCGCTCGATCGGGCGCCCCAGGTCGACCTCGGCTACTACACCCGCGCGCAGCAGGAGGCTGCTGACCCCGCGGATCCCATGGACGTGAACCTCGCCTGGCGGCCGGCGCAGACGATGGCCGTGCACGCCGGCTGGCTGCACGCGATCTTGGCCGGGCACGCGACGATCGCCGCAGGGATCGCGATCGGCGTTCCGGTGTGCGTGCTCCTCTCGCAGCGCAGCGCCGTGCCGACGGCCTGGTCGGACGACCTCACCCGCGCGGACAGCGTGCTGGTCGTCGACGACATCGCCAGGGCCGCGCTGAAGATCGGCCCCTCGGTCACGATCGAGCGGATCGACGGCGCGCTGCACGACGTCTTCCTGTCCCGGCACGATGCGCGCGAGCTGGCCTACGACCGGCTCGGCTACTGGGTCGACGGCTGGTCCGCCGCGGATCGCGCCGCGCGGCGGACGTCACCCGCCTGACGGACGCCCCGGACGCGGATCCGGCCCGGACTCACTCCACGAGGTGCATGGCGCGCATGAGGTGCTCCGCCGTGTGGCCGTCGCCGGCGAGGATCGCCTCGGACAGGGCGGCATGCCGCCCGCGCATGACGTCGCGCTGCGACGCGTCGACGGACCACGGCCGCAGGTTGCGGGACAGCGGCATGCTCGTCTCGTCCAGGACGGAGCTGAGGATCTCGTTGTCGCACCGCTCCGCCAGATAGTGCAGGAGCGCCCAGCGCTCCGCCGAGAGCGCGGCCGGATCGTCGAGGCCGTCGTCCAGGGCGCGAGCCAGGGCTGCGGCCTCCTTGCGCTCGGCGGCGCTCAGCCGGGGCACGGCGATCGCCGCGACCGCCCCGCCGAGATAGCCCGCGTACTCCAGGGTCTTCGCCGTGAGTTCGGGCGGGACCTCGGTGACCTGCGTGTACCGGCTCGGATACATCTCGACCAGGCCGACCCGCTCGAGACGCTGGAGCGCCTCGCGGATCGGCATCCGTGAGACGCCGAACTTCTCGGCCAGATCCGCATCCCTGATGCGCGATCCCGCCGGCAGCGTGCCGTCGATGATCGACGCACCGACCTGCTGATACACCTCTTCAGCGAGAAGCTGTTTCGTCGCCCCCAGCGGCGACCGTACTACGCCAGTCAACGGACCGCGTTCGCCCATCACTACCCCCAAGTAGTTACCCCAGAACAGCACTATCTCACTGGGAGGGGGCAAACCCAAATACCGGTATCGAAGTGATGAACATGCCGTGCATTCGGCGACATCGAGCGGTGTTTCCGCGACGTTCCGGCGGGGTGCACGGTGGGAACGGCGATCGGGGCGGAGATCGGCGCGGGACGGCTCAGCTGCGTCGGCGGGTCAGATGCACGGCGACGTCTTGTCCCTCCGCCTTGCCGATCGCGCGGCGGATCGTGCTCGAGACCGGGAGCTTGTGCGTGCCGTCGCCCAGGGCCATGAAGGCTCCGTCGAACGGGTGCCCGTCGACGGTTCCGGACACCTTGACGAGTCCCCGCGTCCCGAAGATCGTCGCGGAGTCCGGCAGCTGCACGCAGATCCAGGTGTCGCCCTCGCGGACGCGCCCGAGCGTGGCGGTGAAGGCGATGTCCAGCGGCCCGATCGTGCTCATGACGCGATCCTCTCACCGGCGCTCTGATCCGTCGTCTGGTCAGTGCTCGTGATCGAGAACGCATTGCCGTCCGGGTCGCGGAACGCGAACATCGCCGGCACTCCGGGCCACCGCAGGATCTCGTCGACGTCGATGCCCTCGGCGAGCATCGCGGCATGGGCGGCGTCGACATCGTCGGACGTGAACCGGATCCCGATCGATCCGCGGTGGACGGCGGGATCCGCCGGTTCGAGCGTGAGGATCACGTTCCCGCTCCCGGGGGCGAGCTCGATCCAGCGCCCGTTCGGCGTCGGTGCGTCGCGCAGCACCGCGAAGCCGAGCCGGCGGTAGAACCGCAGCGCGTCGTCCTGGTCGTTCACGGGGATGCTGACCGTGCGGACCCCGGTGATGTGCATGCTGTCCATGAGTGTCCCTTTCGGATCGGAGGTTCCGTTCAGAAAGGTGACGATCGAGGACGCGCGCGATCGACATGCCGCCTCGGATTCGAGGCGGTGCGCCGGCTCAGCGGAAGTTGATGAACTGCAGATCGAGATCCAGATCGGATCCCTTGAGCAGCGCGATCACGGCCTGCAGGTCGTCGCGGCTCTTGGACTGCACGCGCAGCTCGTCGCCCTGGATCTGCGACTTCACCGACTTCGGGCCCTCGTCGCGGATGATCTTGCCGATCTTCTTGGCGTTCTCGGAGCTGATGCCCTCCTTGAGGGTCGACTCGAGGCGGAACTCCTTGCCGCTCGCGGTCGGCTCGCCGGATTCCAGGCTCTTCAGCGAGATGCCGCGCTTGATGAGCTTGGTCTGGAACACGTCCAGCACGGCCCGCACGCGCTCGTCCGAGTTCGCCAGGATCACGATCTTCTCGCCGCTCCACGCGATCGAGGCGCCGACTCCCTTGAAGTCGTAGCGCTGCTCGATCTCCTTGCGCGCCTGGTTGAGGGCGTTGTCGGCCTCCTGGCGATCCACCTTGGACACGATGTCGAATGAGCTGTCAGCCATACAGGCAGTGTAACGAGCGTCGGCGTCAGGCGGTTCCGTGCACGGCGCCGCCCGGGCGTGCCGTCGAGGAGCGCACCACGAACCGCGGAGTGAGCGTGCGGTGCTCGGGGGCCGCACCCGGGTTGTCCAGCTGGGCGAGCAGCAGGTGCGCGGCGAGACGGCCCTGGCCGGCAGGATCCTGGGCGAGCGTGGTCAGCCCGAAGAACGCCGACAGCTTGTGGTCGTCGATGCCGACGACGGACAGGTCGTCCGGCACGCGCAGGCCCAGGTCGCGCGCGGCGAGCATGCAGCCGATCCCGATCTCGTCGCTCGCGGCGAAGATCGCGGTCGGCCGGTCGTGCGCGAGCAGCGCCTTCGCGGCCGCGTACCCGGACGGGATGTCGAAGTCCGCCTCCCAGAACCCTGTCCCCTCCACCTCGAGCCCCGCGGCCCGCATGGCCGACAGCCAGCCGTCGTACCGGGCGTCGCCGAGCTGGAACGCGCTGGCGATCGTCCGACCTGCCCCGACGTACGCGATCCGGGTGTGCCCGAGCGAGAGCAGGTGCTCGGTGGCGAGGGTCGCCATCCGGGCATTGTCGACGTCGACCGCGGTCGCGCCCTCGATGTAGCCGCCGATGCTGACCACGGGCTTGCCGAGCGCCCGCAGCGCACGGATCTCGTCGGGCGTCAGTTCGATGCTCGCGGCGATCAGGCCGTCGATGCTCGCCCGGCGCAGCGAGCTGCCGAACACCTGATCGCGCTGGGATTCGTTGCCCTGCAGGTCGTACAGGGTCACGTCGTACCCCTGACTGAGCAGCACGGACTCGATGCCGGTGAGCAGGTCCGTGAAGAACCAGCGATCGATGAACGGCACCATGAAGCCGATGTGCCTGGTGCGCCCTGAGGCGAGCCCCGAGGCGTTCGACGAGACCACGTAGCCGAGCTCCGCCGCCGCCGCCAGGACCTTCTCCCGCGTCGCGGCTGAGGCGGTCTTCCCGTTCAGGGCGCGCGAGACCGTGGCGGTGGACACACCGGCGAGACGCGCCACATCGGCGATGTCAGCCACGAGGCCTCCTGGGAAGTCGGGTCAAGGAAGGGTACCGGTCCGACCCGGCGCGCAAGGGTCGCAGGAGAGATCTGCGGTGGTCGTTCGGATCATTGTTGTAAACGCTTCCGTGCAATGCAAGCCCGAGTCCGTTACGTCTGGATCCCAATGGAGACAAAGAAATCACCGAGGCATCATCGCCGGAGGCGAGGCAAGCAAGGGTTGCGCGAAGGGGATCGGATCCGCATACTGTAAACGCTTGCGTTCTGGCAGGCGGGGCGCGCGCCGATCCGGCGCACGATCGGAGCCGATCGCGCTCCCACTAAGCACCGAGAGAGGTACACCGATGAAGGTGAACAGGAAGAGCGTCGTCGCGTTCGGCGCACTCCTCGTGGCCGGCGCACTGGCGCTGACCGGCTGCGGCAGCAACGGCAGTGGCAGCGGATCGTCCGCGGGCGGCGACAAGACCACGAGCTCGCTCACGGTCTGGGTCGACTCCAACCGCGCGGCCGCGATGAAGCAGGTCGCCGCCGACTTCAAGAAGGACAAGGGCATCACCATCAACCTGGTGGTCAAGGACTTCGGCAAGATCCGCGACGACTTCACCGCCCAGGTCCCCACCGGCAAGGGCCCCGACATCACGATCGGCGCGCACGACTGGATCGGATCCTTCGTCAAGGACGGCCTGGTCGCGCCGATCGAGCTGGGCGACTCCGCCTCCAAGTTTGAGAAGGTCGCGATGTCGGCCGTCACCTACGACAGCAAGGTCTACGGCCTGCCCTACGCGATCGAGAACATCGCGATCCTGCGCAACACCGCTCTCGCCGACTCGACCCCGGCCACCTACGACGAGATGATCGCGAAGGGCAGGACTGCGGGAACCAAGTACCCGTTCCTGATCGGACTCGACGCCGCCACGGGCGACGCGTACCACACGTACCCGTTCGAGACCTCGTTCGGCGGCCAGGTCTTCGCGCAGAACACCGACGGCAGCTACGACGCCAAGAAGCTCACGATCGGCGACGAGTCGGGCCAGAAGTTCGCCACGTGGCTGGGCGCGCAGGGCGCGGCCGGCATCTTCAACCCCGGCCTGACCGGCGACCTCGCGAAGGCCGCGTTCAACGCGGGCGAGGCCCCGTACTTCATCAGCGGCCCGTGGAACCTGCCCGACGCCGAGAAGGCCGGCATCAAGGTCTCCGTCGACCCGATCCCCAGCGCCGGCGGCCAGGAGGCCCGTCCGTTCGCCGGCGTGCAGGCGTTCTTCGTGAACGCGAAGTCGAAGAACACCCTCGCCGCGAACGAGTTCCTGGTGAACTACCTCGCCACCCCCGCCGTGCAGACCGCGCTCTACAAGGCCGGCGGACGTCCGCCGGCACTGACCGAGTCGTTCCAGGCCGCGCAGTCCGACCCGGCCGTGGCCGGCTTCGCCAAGGTCGGCGCGAACGCCGTGCCGATGCCCTCGGTGCCCGAGATGGGCTCCGTGTGGGACGACTGGGGCAAGTCCGAGGTCGCCATCATCAAGGGTGCGGACCCGGCGAGCACCTGGACCACCATGGCCCAGGCGATCCAGACGAAGATCGGCTGACCCGGTCCGGAACCCGGTGCGGGGAGGCACGCGATCGTGTGCCTCCCCGCACCACCGCCCGCTGACGACGTTGTGAAGGGGTCGAGATGACGGGTCCTGCCGTGCAGGAGAAGACGGCCATGTCCGCTGAGGACAGGGCCAGGAGCCGCCGCCAGCGGCGCGCCGCGGCCTACGCCGAGGCCGCATCTGCCGGCTGGAAGGTGTGGCTGGTCAAGATCGTCGCGCTCGCGGTGATCGACGCCCTCGCGCTGTACGCCGTGTTCGCGCTCGCCGCGAGCGCGCAGTGGACCCCGGCCGTGCTGGTCGCCGTGGGCGTCCTCGCGATCAACGCGGTCTACCTCATCCCCGGGCTCCTGCCCGCGAAATACCTCACGCCGGGCCTCGTCTTCCTGCTGATCTTCCAGATCTTCGTGGTGCTCTACTCCGGATACGTCGCCTTCACGAACTACGGATCCGGGCACAACTCCACCAAGGACGACGCGGTCCAGGCGCTCCTGCTGCAGTCGCAGACCCGCGTCGCCGACTCCCCGACGTTCTCCGTCAAGGTCCTCGAGAAGGACGGCAAGTTCTTCTTCCTCACCTCGGAGCCCGGCAGCGCCGCGCCGCTCATCGGCGGCGCCGATCGCCCGCTCTCGACCGAGCCCGGCATCACCGCCGACGGAGCCCCCGGCTTCACGACCCTCGACTTCCCGAGCGTGATCGCCCACCAGGACGACATCGCCGCCCTCGCCGTGCCGCTCTCGCGCGACCTGAACCAGGGCTATCTCAAGACCACCGACGGATCCAAGGCCTACCTGTTCACCTCGACGCTGTCGTGGGATCCGAAGGCCGACACGATGACCGACACCAAGACCGGCGTCGTCTACAGCGACACCGGCAAGGGCGCGTTCACCGCGAAGGACGGCAAGGCCCTGCTGCCCGGCTGGCAGGTCTGGGTCGGGATGGACAACTTCGTCCGCGCCTTCTCTGACCAGTCGATCCGCGGCCCGTTCTTCGCCGTGCTGCTGTGGACGTTCGCGTTCGCGATCCTCTCGGTCGCGACGACGTTCATCCTCGGCCTGTTCCTCGCGATCGTGTTCAACGATCCGAAGATGCGCAGCCGCAAGTACTACCGGCTGATCATGATCCTGCCGTACGCCTTCCCGGCGTTCCTCTCGGCCCTGGTCTGGGCGGGTCTGTTCAACAAGGACTTCGGCTTCATCAATCAGGTCGTGCTCGGCGGGGCGTCCATCCCGTGGCTCACGGATCCGTGGCTCGCCAAGGGGGCGATCCTCATCGCGAACCTGTGGCTCGGCTTCCCGTACATGTTCCTCGTGACGACCGGTGCGCTGCAGTCGCTGCCAGACGATGTCGTCGAGGCCGCGCGGGTGGACGGGGCGAGCGTGTGGCAGACATTCCGGCTCATCAAATTCCCGCTGCTGCTCGTGGCGGTGGCCCCGCTGCTGATCGCGTCGTTCGCGTTCAACTTCAACAACTTCGGGCTCATCTTCCTGCTCACCAACGGCGGCCCGCAGTTCACCGATGCGAGCATCAACGTGGGATCCACAGACCTGCTCATCTCGATGGTCTACAAGGTCGCCTTCGTCGGCTCCGAGCGGGATTACGGCCTCGCCAGCGCCTTCTCGATCATCATCTTCGTGCTCGTCGCCGTGATCTCCCTGATCGGCTTCCGGCAGACCAAGGTGCTGGAGGATCTGAACTGACATGACCGACATCGCATCGACCTCCGTCCCGACGGCCACCGCGGCGCTGCTCGCTCCTCCGGCGCCGCGCACCCGCCGTCCGTTCGGCCGCTGGTTCCGGGAGACCGGCTGGCGCCACATCATCGGCATCGTCATGCTCGTGTTCGCCGGCTTCCCGCTGGTGTACGTGCTGTCCGCCTCGCTGAACCCCGGCGGCACGCTGCTCAGCACGAACGGGCTGTTCTCGAAGATCAGCCTGGACAACTACGTGCAGCTGTTCCAGGATCCGTCCCGCCCCTACGGCGCCTGGTTCCTGAACACGCTCTTCATCGGCGTGCTCGCCGCGGTGTCCAGCGTCTTCCTGTGCGCGCTCGCCGCATATGCCTTCTCGCGCATGCGCTTCCGCGGACGCCGCACCGGGCTGATGACCCTGCTGCTCGTGCAGATGTTCCCGCAGCTGCTGGCGATCGTGGCGATCTTCCTGCTCATGTCCGCGATCGGCGACATCTTCCCCGCGCTCGGCCTGAACTCGCAGATCGGCCTGATCCTCGTCTACCTGGGCGGCGCACTGGGCACGAACACCTTCCTGATGTACGGCTTCTTCAACACGATCCCCGCATCGATCGACGAGGCGGCGAAGATCGACGGCGCGGGCCATGCGCGGATCTTCTTCACGATCACCCTCCGCCTGGTCGCCCCCATCCTCGCGGTGGTCGGACTGCTGGCCTTCATCGGCATCACGGGGGACTTCCTGATCGCGTCCACCGTGCTCATCTCCCCGGAGAAGCAGACGCTCGCGGTCGGCCTCTACCAGTACGTCTCGACCGACGCGAAGAACTACGCGGTGTTCGCGGCCGGGGCCGTCCTGGCGGCGATCCTGCCGATGGTCCTGTTCCTCTCGCTGCAGAAGTACATCGTCGGCGGGCTCACCGCCGGTAGCGTGAAGTAGCGATCCTCGAAACACAACTCAAGGGCTCTGTCACGGCACCGGTCGTGCAACCACGTCGACTCCCGGCGGGCTGCCGCCGCACTCGGAAAGGCCTGACATGACCGCTCTCCTCCCGCACCACGACGGATCCCCGCTGCACGTCTCGGATGACGCTCCCGCCCTCGGCGACATCGTCCGGGTGCGGCTGCGCGTGCCAGGGGGCTACGGTCCGCTCGCGGCGGTCCGCACCCGCTCCAACCCCGACCACGAGCCGGAGTGGACCGACGCCGAGCGGATCGGCGCGGCGGACGGCTGGGACTGGTGGGAGGCGCCGGTCACCGTGCGCAACCCGCGGCACGGGTACCGCTTCCTGCTTCAGCACGAGGACGGCCGGATCGAGTGGCTGAACCAGACCGGCATCCACGGCCTGGAGACGCTCGACGCCGAGGACTTCGCGCTCGTCGCCGAGCCCGCCCCTCCGGCCTGGCTGCACGAGTCGGTGATGTACCAGGTGTTCCCCGACCGCTTCGCCCGTTCCGCCCAGGCCGATGAGCACCGGACTCCGGACTGGGCGATCCCGGCGGACTGGGACACCCCGGTGGATCCGGTCATGCCCGGCCGTGCGCACCAGTTCTACGGAGGAGACCTCCCCGGGATCATCGAGCACCTCGACCACCTCGTCGGGCTCGGCGTCAACCTGCTCTACCTGACGCCCGTCTTCCCCGCCGCGTCCAACCACCGCTACGACGCCTCGAGCTTCCTCCGCGTCGACCCGCTGCTGGGAGGTGACGAGGCGTACGCCCGCCTCATCGAGGAGGCGCACGCCCGAGGCATCAGGGTGATCGGCGACCTGACCAGCAATCACTCCGGCGACCGCCACGAGTGGTTCCGCGCGGCGTTCGGGAACCCCGGAGCGACCGAGGAGGCGTTCTACTACTTCACCGACGACGACAACACCGAGTACGAGTGCTGGCTGGGCGCGCGCAGTTTGCCCAAATTCGACTGGTCCAGCGAGGAACTGCGCGAGCGCTTCATCACGGGCGAGGACTCGGCCGTGGCGCGGTGGCTCAAGCCGCCGTACGGGGCAGACGGCTGGCGCGTGGACGTCGCGAACATGACGGGCCGCCTCGGCGCGATCGACCTGAACGCCGACGTGCGCCGGCTGCTGCGCGACACGGTGCGGGGGATCAACCCGGACGCGATCCTGCTCGGGGAGTCGACGAACGACGCCACGAGCGACCTCCAGGGCGACGGCTGGGACGGCGCGATGACGTACCCGTCCTTCACCCGCCCGGTATGGGCCTGGCTCAGCGAGCCGAACGGCGAGCCGTACCTCACCGCGGAGGGGGAGGAGCGCACCGAGAGCTGGTTCTTCGGCATGCAGACCGGCGGGATCCCGCGCTACACCGCGCGCGACGTCGTCGACTCGATGACCCGGTTCACCGGAGGGATCCCGTGGAGGGTGCGGCTCGGGAACATGCAGCCACTGGACACGCACGACACCGCACGGTTCGCCACGAACGCCGCACCCGGCACCGTCCCGGTCGCCGTCGGACTGTCGATGACGCTGCCGGGGGTGCCCGTCGTGTTCGCCGGCGACGAGTTCGGGCTGACCGGAGTGGACGGAGAGGCCAGCCGCACGCCGATCCCGTGGGGCACCGAGGAGCAGCCGGAGACCGCGGAGCGGATCGCGCTCTACCGCGACCTCGTCGGGGTGCGCCGGGCGCACCCCGCGCTCGGCACCGGCGGGCTGCGCTGGCTCCACGTCGACGACGAGTGCCTCGCGTTCGTGCGGGAGTCCGAGTCCGAGACCGTGCTCGTGCTCGCGGCGCGCGGAGACGTCGACATCGAGCTCCCGCCCGGGGCGTTGACCGGAACAGCAGCGGCCGAGGCCCTGATCGGGGACGCGACGTTCGCGGTGTCCGAGGGCGGCGCCGTCGCGCTCGCCGCGGACGGCCCTGTGTTCGCAGCATGGGCGCTGCCCGGCGTGGCTGCGCCCGACGCCGGCTGAGCGCTGCGACAGGGTCCCCCGCCGCCCATTGAGGGCGCGGGGAGCCCCCTCCGCCGCGCGCCGCCCGAGCCCTCGCGCTTCACGCTCGTACCCTCGAGGTATGGCACGGATCGGGGGGCGCAACACCGGGATCGCGTGGCTCGCGGGCGTCGTCTGCGCCGGGGTCATCGCGGGGCTCGTGTACCTCGCCGCGCCCATGGGGCCCGTGATGGTGAACTACTTCGCGGGCCTGCTGCGATAGCGACGCGGATCCGCCCGCGATGCGGATCCGGATCAGGCATCCGCACTTTTCCGGCACGTCTCCGCGACGGCGCCCCGCCTCGGAGATAGCCTCGAATCACCGTATCCGTATGGAGGAGCTCACATGAGTGACCACGAGGTTTCGAAGCCGGCGCAGGCGCACGACGTCGACGACGCCGTGGCCGCAGCGCCCGAGACGGACGCCCAGGGCGTCGACACCCCGGCCGTGCCCGCGGAGGCCGCCGACGTGCAGCCGGCCCCGGCCGAGGCCGCCGAGGCGCAGGCCCCGACTGCCGACGCCGCATCCCAGGACGCCGGCGAAGGCGTTGCCGGTGCGGCGCAGCCCGACCATGCCATGGTCGCGCAGAGCGCGAACGACAGCCTCGCCCAGGCCGAGCGCGCCGCCGAGGGGGCGACCGCGCGAGGCGAGGCCGCCGCCGCGGACCAGAAAGCCGCCGTCGACGCGGATCTCGCCGCCTTCGAGGCCGCCGAGGCCGCGTACCCCGGCACGTTCGGCGGCACCTTCACTCCGCCGTCGCCCGCCGAGACGCCCACCGTCGTCGCTGCGGCGGCCGCCACGGAGACCGCGACATTCGAGCACGCGACGACCCGCGTCGACCCCGTCGCCGAAGCGCCGACGCAGGTGCTCGCGCCGGCCGTCATCATCCCGGGCGCGAGCGACGTGCCGCCGCCCATCTTCGTACAGGCGCCGGAGCCTCCGCGCGAGCGCGGCAACCGCGGCGCGATCTTCGGCATCGGCCTGCTGGCGGCCGTCGCCTTCGCGATCCTCTACCTCGGCACCGCCCTCGGCATCGCCGCGTTCGACGGCAAGGTCACCACTGACAGCATCGGCACCTATCTGCTCGACCAGGCCCGCAGTGCAGGCCTGTGGATCCCGGTCGTCGTGTTCGCGATCGGATTCTGGCTGCTCGGCGGCATCATCAACCGCGGTCGCTGGGGCTACTGGGTCGTTTTCGGCATCATCGTCGGCGGATTCGCGTACGGCGGGCATCTGCTCGGCGCGATCGGATCCGTCGAGTTCTGGAAGCTCGGCGCGACCCAGCTGGCCGAGAACGTGAACGGACAGCTGCTGGCGCCGCTCGCGATCGCCGCCTTCATCTTCGGCCGCGAGCTCACCATCTGGTTCGGCGCATGGGCCGCCCGCACCGGCGCCCGCCGCACCGCTCAGAACGAGGAGGCGCAGCGCGAGTACGAGCGCGTCCTCGAAGCCGGACCCCAGCTGCCGTAGCGGCGCCGGCCTGCCCCGCAGGAGAGCATCACGAACGAGACCCCGCCGAACCCCCGCGAGCCCCGGCCCGCGGGGGTTCGGCCTGTCCTCGCCTGGGCGATCGGGGTCATCTCGTTCTTCGCGCTGGCCATCATGGGCCTCGGCGTGCTGAGCCTCTTCGCCGAGCGCGACCTCATCTCCGTGCCACGACTCGGCCAGCTGCCGGGCATCGTCGGCATGGTGCTCGCCGTGGCGGTCTTCGCCCTGGCGCTGCGGGGAGTGCTCGCGAATCCCCATCCGTCGTTCGTCGCGACGGTGTTCCTCGCGCTCGGCGCGGCTCTCGTCCACCTGGGTGGACTCTGGGCCGCCGCGGTGGCGGAGGGCGCGGGCGCGATCGACGCCACGGCGGCCGCGGGCCAGCTCGTGCTGGGCGGGGCGAGCGCCGTGATCGTGGTGGCGGCGCTCATCGCGGCGTGGGTGGCGATCGCGCTGCGGCGCACGGAGGCGAGGGCTCCGCGCTGGCCGTGGGAGAAGGACGACGACGAGCAGCCCTGACCTGCGCTCCTCGTGAGCGCCGCGGCACCCGATCTCGCGTGCCGCGGCCACCCGGGCGTGTCCGCCCCGTACGCTGGAGGCGTGGAGCGCTCGCTGGAGACGCAGGTGGACCAGGCCGTCGAGGCCTGGCTGCGCTGGGTGCCGCGCTGGGAGCCCTCCACGCACCGCGGGCGGGTCGCGCCGTGCCGTCGCTGCCTCGGCTCTCCTGTGCTCTCGGCCGCGGGCATCGGCGGGAACGTGCCGCACGGCGTGCAGCACGGGCTCTCCACGCGCATCAAGACCATCGTCGATCACTCGGTCGCCGAGTACACGGCGCGGAATCTGCCGATGCTGCAGGGGGAGCTCGACCAGCAGGCCGCGCGCAACCGCGCCCGCGCGTACCGGCCCACCGAGGATCTCGAGCCCGAGTACGAGGGCATGCCGCTGGATCCGGATCCGGTCCCGGGGGCGCCGTTCCTGTTCACGCTCGCCGGCATGGCCGATGCGGACGCGGGGGAGCTGCCCCCGCTGCCGCCGCTGAGCGACGACGCGAAGGCCGCGCTGCGTCACGAGGTCGCGCTCGCCGACGACTATGCGAACGTCGTGGGCCGCGAGATCTGCGGGCTGCTGCTGCGCCATCGCCTGCGGGTGCAGGCCGCGATCAGCGAGTTCGTCGAGCCGCAGATCGAGGCGATGCTCGCCGAGCTCACCGAGGCGCTGGACTCGCCCTTCGATCCCGACACCCTCTGATCCCGGGAAACCGAGCGTTCGCTGGGAGCCGCGGTGCGGACTGGCATCCGTCTGCGCGCATGGCTATCGTTTTTCGATAGATACAGATCGCTTTTCGATAGGAGCGCCATGCAACCCCGGATCACCGCCGCACTCAAGGCGCTCATCGTCGTGCTGCTCGCGCTGCTGCTGGCGACCCAGGGGGCGCTCATCCCCGGCGTCGCGCTGCTCGCCGCCGAGCGCAACCCCGAACTCGCGTATCTGACCGGTCCGGGGATCGTCGGCGGGATCGTGCTGGTGGCGTTGATCGAACTCGTGCTCGTCTGCGTCTGGCGGCTCCTGTCGCTCGTGCGTCAGGACCGGATCTTCAGCTCGGGGGCCTTCCTCTACGTCGACATCATCATGGTGACGATGGCCGCCTCGGCGGTGCTGATCGCGGCGGCGGTGGTCGTGCTCCTGCTGGGGCACGCGGTGAACCCCTCGATCCTGTTGCTGGGCGTGGTCGGCGTCGTGATCGGCATCGCCCTCGCGCTGCTGGTCGGCGTGATGCGCGGACTGCTGCGCAAGGCGCTCGAGCTCGAGCAGGATCTGTCCGAGGTCGTCTGATGCCCATCGTGATCGATCTCGACGTGCAGCTCGCGAAGAAGAAGATGAGCGTGCAGGAGTTCGCCGACGCCATCGGCATCACGCCGGCGAACGTCGCGGTGCTGAAGAACGGCCGCGCCAAGGCCGTCCGGTTCACGACGCTCGACGCGATCTGCCGGGTGCTGGAGTGCCAGCCCGGCGACATCCTGCGCTGGACGGCGGAGGCCGAGGCATGACCGCCACCGCAGCCTGGGCGGCGACGGCGCTCGGCCGGCTGCGCGACGACGAGCACTGCCCGGTCTGCGACGCCGCGGTCGTCGCGCCGACGTGCCCGGCGTGCGGGGCCGACTTCCGCGGGCAGGAGGCGCAAGACCTGTGGTCGGCCTCGCAGCAGGCCGCGGTCGCGCTCGCCCACCGCGAACAGCTGGTGGCCGCGCTTCCTCGGGTGAGCGCTGCGGAGGCCGCGGCGCCGCTCGCGCCGCGGGCAGACGTGTCGAGCCCGGCCGTCCCGGTCGCGGGGGTCCCTGGGACGCCGATCTTCCCGCCGCCGGCGCTGGGCGCCCCCGCGCCCGAGCGGAGCACGTCGCTCCAGTCGCTGCTGTCCGTCGCGGGAGCAGGGCTGTTCGGCACAGCGGCGATCGTGTTCAGCTTCTTCACCCCGGATCTCGCGGCCGCGGCGCGCACGGCCATCGTCGGGGCGACGGGGGCTCTGTTCGTCGCCGGCGCGGTGCTGCTCGCCCGGCGGGGGCTGCGCTTCTCCGCGGAGACCGTCGCGGCGCTCGCGCTGGTCTTCGCCGGGCTCGCCGCGCAGGGCGTCGTCGCGGCCGCCACAGGCGCGGATCCGTGGCTGCTCAGCGCGGTGCTGACCGCGGCGGGCTCGGCCGCGCTCCTCGCGGTCGCCGGCCGGGCGCGGCTGCGGGTCTGGTTCTGGGCGGGCACGGTCGGGCTCGCCGTGGCCCCGGCGATGTTGGCGGGGGTCGCGGGCATCGGTGACGGGGGGCTGCTCGCGATCCTCGCCGTCGCCTTCGTGGCGCTCGCCGAGGTCGCCGCGCTGCCGCGGCTGGGCGCGCGGTTCCTCGTCGCGGATGCGACGGAGCGCCCGGATACGGCGGAGCGCCCGGATGCGGCGGATCGCGCAGATACGGCGGAGCGTCCGGACGCGATCGGATCCTCGGAAGCCGAGCAGGGTCCGTCCGCTCCCTCCCGCGCGGCCGCGCCGTTCGACCTCGAACGCGGGTCGCTGATCGTGGCGCAGGCGGTCGCGGTGACGATCGTGATGCTGATGAGTGCCGGCCGGCTGATGACGATCTCCGGAGCGATGCCCGTGCTCGCCCTGACCGCGATGCTCGTCTGCGTCCAGGCGCTGCTCGCCACGCGCAACGGGGGAGCGATCGTGTGGAGCATCGTCGCGGGGGTCGCCGGTGCCGGCGCTCCCGTGCTCGTGGCGTTGAGTATCGCACCCCGAATGGGCATCCCCTGGTTCCTGGTCTCCTGCGCCGGGGGCGTCGGACTCGGGCTCGTCCTGCTCGGCGCCGTGCTGCCGCTGCCCCGCACCGCACGTCCGGTGGCGGTCGTCGGTGGTGCCCTGGGCGTCCTCGCCGCGGCGCTCGCGCCGGGAGGGCTCTTCACCGCACTCGCGGGCGGATCCGTCCTGGCCCGGCTGAGCGGGGATGCGGCGTTCGCCGACGGCCCGGTCGCGGAACTGTCCGCCGAGCTGGGCTGGGCCCTGGTCGCGAGTCTCGTCCTCGGTGCGGCCGCCCTCGGCGCGGTCGCGGTGCTGGCGCGCCGCAGGACCGTCGCCTTCCGGGCGGTGTTCGCCGCGCTGGCGATCGTGCCCGCCGCGCTCGCGGTGCTGGCGCTCGGGGCTTCGCCGCTGCTTGCGACGCCGATCCGCATCGGCCTGCTGCTCGTGGCGGCGGTCTCGATGTCGCTGGTCGTGCGGGTGCCGCGGCGAGTCGGGGAGGTGCCGCGGATCCTGCTGCTCATCGCGGCCCACATCGCGGTCGTCCTCGCCGCCTTCGTCGGCGCCGAGGATCCGATGCTCATGCCTCTCGCGGGCGCGGCGACCCTCCTCTCCCTCCTCGCGCTCGGCGCCGCACTCCCGCGGGGCGCACGGTTCCTGCTCGTCGGCGCGGGCTTCGGCTACGCGCTCGTGGTGCTCTCGTCGGCGCTCGCGCTCACCGGTATCGGCGGCGTCGCGCTGCTCAGCCTCACCGCGACGACGGGTCTGCTCGTGGTCGCGGCGGTCACGGCGCTGCGGTCGGTGCCCGCCCGCTCCTGGCAGGCCATGCTCGCGGTGGCCTCGGTGCCGTTCGCGATCGGCGTGGCCCAGGTGCTGATCGAGCGCAGCGGCTGGACCGCTCTGCCCACCGCGGCGATGGCCGTGCTCGCCGCGCTGCTGCTGCAGACGCGGCGCGAGGGTGCGTCGCCCGCAGTGCGACTGCTCGCGGCCGCCGTGATCGTACCGGCGCTGGCGGTGTCGGTGCTGTGCCTGGGCGCACAGGTGCTGCCGATGAGCGCCTCCCCGGTGGTGCTGCCGGTGATCGCCGCACTCGTGGCGGCCGTGCTGCCGTGCACCCGGCGGATCCGCCGTGCTCTCGCGGACCGCGGAGTGGGGCGCATCGTCGCGGCCCGGATCCAGACCGCGCTCGAAGCGGGTGCGCTCCTCACCGGAGCGCTCGCCGTCGTGCTGGCGCTCGTGCGCGAGGCCGCGGGTTTCGGCACGGCCTGCGCCGTGCTGGCGCTGCTGTCGGCGGGTGCCGGGGTCGCCGCTGCGACGACCGGGCGCCGGCACCTGCGTGCGGTCGCGGCGGTCGCCGCCACAGGTGCGCTGTGGTCGGGGTGGGCCGCGCTCGGAGTGACCCTGGCCGAGGCCTACCTGCTGCCGCCCGCGCTCGCCGCGGTGGCGTTCGGAACCGTGCGCGCGCTGCGGGGCGGGGCCGGGGCGGTGTTCGCGGCGGTCGGATCCGTAGGAGCGGTCGTTCCGGTGCTCGCGCTCATCGGCGCCGGCACCGCGCAGGCCTCGCTCTGGCGCGCCGGGGCGCTGCTCGCGGCGTCGTGGCTGCTCGCTGCGGTCGTGGGTGTGCTCGTCCGGAGCCTGCGTCGCAGCGATGACGCCGAGGGCAGCACGGCGCCGCGGGCATCCGTGGCCGCCCGCCGCCTGCGTCCTGTGGCGTCGTGGCTGGCGGCGGCCTCGCTCGTGGCGGGCCTGGCGGGAGCGGCGCAGGCGATCCTGCTGGCCCGGGGGGAGGGGCTCGCCGGGCTGCTCCCGGCACCGCTGACCGCCGGTGCGCTGTTCTTCGCGTGCGTCGGGCTCGCGGCCGTGGGCGGCGCCGGCATGGCGGCGGGTGCCGCCGCGCTGCGGGCGATCACCACGTCGACCGCCGTGCGCGGCTCGCGCTGGCTGTTCGTGCCGGCCCTCGCGGCGACCACGGCGGGGGTGTGGCCCGCGATCCAGCGGGACTGGCTCTCGATCTGGGGGATGTGGTCGCTCATGCTCGTGCTGCTGGCCGCGATGGTGCTCACCGCACGCCGTGCCGTCCGCGGTGCGTCCACGGTCGCGCCGGTGTGGATCCTGTTCGCGTTGGCGTTCGTGACCGCGGTCGTCGCGTGGAGTCCGCGGGATCTGCGCGTGGAGTGGTTCTCGCTCCCGCTCGGGCTGTTCCTGATCGCGGCGGGGATGCAGGGCCGCTTCGGGGGCGGCGGGGCGGTGGCGCCCGCCGAGGCCGGGCGTGCTGCGCCGGACTCGGGACGCGTGACCCCTTCGTTCGCCGCCCTTCACGACTGGCCGAGGGGTGCGAGCGGATCCTGGGCGCTGCTCGCCCCCGGCATCGTGGTGACGATGATCGCCTCGGTCGTATCGACGTTCACGGATCCGCTCACGGAGCGCGCGATCCTGGTCATGGTGTGCGCGCTGATCGCGATCCTCGTCGGCGCGACCCGGCGGCTCGCGGCGCCGTTCCTCATCGGGCTGATCGTGCTGCCGATCGAGAACGTGTTCGTGTTCGCGGTGCAGATCGGCCGGGGGATCGAATCGATGCCATGGTGGATCACGCTCGCCGTGATGGGGGCGGTGCTGTTGATCATCGCGACGACCGCCGAGCGCCGGGCCGAGCACGCGCCGGTGGCGGCCCGTCTCCGCGACCTGCGCTGAGCCTCCCCGCGCCCCGGCGCGCCGTCCGAGCGCATTTGACCGGGCGTGTTACCGCGCATTACCATAGAGCGGGTATGCGTGCGTCTTGACGCGCGCGTACCGGGCACCGGCACTCGCCGGCTCCGCCCCCACGGCATACCCACCACTCAAACGCACGTCGTTCTCGGCGTGCGGGCGGGTTTGATGTGAAACCCATCACGCTGTCACCGTGCAGCACAACAAGGAGAAGCAGTGCCAACTATTCAGCAGTTGGTTCGCAAGGGTCGTTCGCCGAAGGTCTCCAAGACCAAGGCTCCCGCCCTGAAGTCGAACCCGCAGCAGGCCGGCGTGTGCACCCGCGTGTACACCACCACCCCGAAGAAGCCGAACTCGGCGATGCGCAAGGTCGCTCGTGTGAAGCTCCGCAACGGTACCGAGGTCACGGCCTACATCCCCGGTGAGGGCCACAACCTGCAGGAGCACTCGCTGGTGCTCGTGCGCGGTGGTCGTGTGAAGGACCTCCCCGGTGTCCGCTACAAGATCGTCCGCGGCGCCCTGGACACCCAGGCCGTCAAGAACCGTAAGCAGGCTCGTTCCCGCTACGGCGCGAAGAAGGGTTGAGTTAGATGCCTCGTAAGGGCCCCGCCCCCAAGCGCCCCGTTGTCAACGACCCGGTCTACGGTGCTCCGATCGTCACCTCGCTGGTGAACAAGATCCTGGTCGACGGCAAGAAGTCCCTCGCCGAGTCGATCGTCTACGGCGCCCTCTCCGGCGTCGAGGCGAAGAACGGTCAGGACGCCGTCGCCACCCTGAAGAAGGCGCTCGACAACGTGCGCCCGACCCTCGAGGTCCGCAGCCGCCGCGTCGGTGGCTCGACCTACCAGGTTCCGGTCGAGGTGAAGCCGCACCGTGCGAACACCCTCGCCCTCCGCTGGCTCGTCAGCTACGCCAAGAGCCGTCGTGAGAAGACCATGACCGAGCGTCTCCAGAACGAGATCCTGGACGCCTCGAACGGCCTGGGTGCCGCGGTCAAGCGCCGCGAGGACACTCACAAGATGGCCGAGTCGAACCGCGCCTTCGCGCACTACCGCTGGTAAGAACCAGTCGGGCCGGGATCGGCACTTCGACAGGATCAGCGACCGACTGAGGTCCCTGAGCCTGTCGGAGGGCCGGCCCGGCACCCCACACTTTCCTTCGTCGCGTGACGACAGCAAGAAGATAAGGACACCCCCGTGGCACAAGAAGTGCTCACCGACCTGAGCAAGGTCCGCAACATCGGCATCATGGCGCACATCGATGCCGGTAAGACCACGACGACCGAGCGCATCCTGTTCTACACGGGTGTGAACCACAAGATCGGCGAGACCCACGACGGCGCCTCGACGACCGACTGGATGGAGCAGGAGAAGGAGCGCGGCATCACGATCACGTCTGCCGCCGTGACCTGCTACTGGAACAAGAACCAGATCAACATCATCGACACCCCCGGTCACGTGGACTTCACGGTCGAGGTGGAGCGCTCGCTCCGCGTCCTCGACGGTGCGGTCGCCGTGTTCGACGGCAAGGAGGGCGTCGAGCCCCAGTCCGAGACCGTGTGGCGTCAGGCCGACAAGTACAACGTCCCCCGCATCTGCTTCGTCAACAAGATGGACAAGCTGGGCGCCGACTTCTACTACACGGTCGACACCATCGTGAACCGCCTCGGTGCCAAGCCCCTCGTGCTGCAGCTCCCGATCGGCTCCGAGAGCAGCTTCGTCGGCGTCGTCGACCTCATCGAGATGCGCGCGCTCGTCTGGGCGGGAGACTCGAAGGGCGACGTGACCATGGGCGCGTCCTACGAGGTGCAGGAGATCCCGGCCGACCTCAAGGACAAGGCCGAGGAGTACCGTCAGGCACTGCTCGAGACTGTCGCCGAGAGCGATGACGCGCTGCTCGAGAAGTTCTTCGGCGGCGAGGAGCTCACCGTCGCCGAGATCAAGGGCGCGATCCGCAAGATGACCGTCGCCTCCGAGATCTACCCGGTGCTGTGCGGTTCGGCGTTCAAGAACCGCGGCGTCCAGCCGATGCTCGACGCCGTCATCGACTTCCTGCCGAACCCGCTCGACGTGGGTTCGATCGAGGCGCACGACCCCAAGGACTACGACACGATCATCGAGCGTCACCCCGACGCGAATGACCCGTTCGCGGCCCTCGCGTTCAAGGTCGCCGTGCACCCGTTCTTCGGTCGCCTCACCTACGTGCGCGTCTACTCGGGACACCTCGACTCCGGTGCTCAGGTCATCAACTCGACCAAGGGCAAGAAGGAGCGCATCGGGAAGATCTTCCAGATGCACGCCAACAAGGAGATCCCGGTCCCCGCGGTCACCGCAGGCAACATCTACGCGGTCATCGGTCTGAAGGACACCACCACGGGTGACACCCTCACCGACCCGGCATCGCCGGTCGTCCTCGAGTCGATGACGTTCCCGGAGCCGGTCATCGAGGTCGCGATCGAGCCGAAGACCAAGGCCGACCAGGAGAAGCTGGGTGTCGCCATCCAGAAGCTCGCCGAAGAGGACCCGACGTTCCGCACGGAGCTCAACCCCGAGACCGGTCAGACGACCATCAAGGGCATGGGCGAGCTGCACCTGGACATCCTCGTGGACCGCATGAAGCGCGAGTTCAACGTCGAGGCCAACGTCGGCAAGCCGCAGGTGGCGTACCGCGAGACGATCAAGAAGGCCGTCGAGAAGCACGACTACACGCACAAGAAGCAGACCGGTGGTTCGGGTCAGTTCGCGAAGATCCAGTTCACGATCGAGCCCCTCGATCTCGCTGCGGAGAAGTCGTACGAGTTCGAGAACGCCGTGACCGGTGGTCGCGTGCCGCGCGAGTACATCGGATCCATCGACGCGGGCTTCCAGGACGCGATGAACGTCGGCGTGCTGGCCGGCTACCCGATGGTCGGAGTCAAGGCGATCCTGACCGATGGTGCCGCGCACGACGTCGACTCCTCGGAGATGGCGTTCAAGATCGCCGGATCCATGGGCTTCAAGGAGGCCGCGCGTCGCGCGAACCCCGTGCTGCTCGAGCCGCTGATGGCCGTCGAGGTCCGTACTCCGGAGGAGTACATGGGCGACGTCATCGGCGACCTGAACTCGCGCCGTGGCCAGATCCAGTCGATGGAGGACGCCCAGGGCGTCAAGGTCGTGCGCGCGTCGGTCCCGCTGTCCGAGATGTTCGGCTACATCGGTGACCTGCGTTCGAAGACCTCTGGCCGTGCCGTCTACTCCATGGAGTTCGACAGCTACGCCGAGGTCCCGCGCGCCGTCGCCGACGAGATCATCCAGAAGACCAAGGGCGAGTAAGCCCTAGGAGCCTGGCGGATCCGGAGCTCCGGCCCCGGATCCGCCAGGCACTCAGACAACTTCACATCGTCTCTCTACTAAACTGAGAATCAAACCCGTAGGAAAGCGGTCACAATCCAGTGCCCGGTGCCCCTACATGACGTCCTGAGGAGGACCCAGTGGCTAAGGCCAAGTTCGAGCGGACCAAGCCGCACGTGAACATCGGAACGATCGGTCACGTCGACCACGGCAAGACCACGCTCACCGCTGCGATCTCGAAGGTGCTCGCCGACAAGTTCCCGTCGGCCACCAACGTTCAGCGCGACTTCGCGTCGATCGACTCCGCTCCCGAGGAGCGTCAGCGCGGTATCACGATCAACATCTCGCACGTCGAGTACGAGACCCCGAAGCGTCACTACGCTCACGTCGACGCGCCCGGTCACGCCGACTACATCAAGAACATGATCACCGGTGCCGCTCAGATGGACGGCGCGATCCTCGTGGTCGCCGCCACCGACGGCCCGATGGCGCAGACCCGTGAGCACGTTCTGCTCGCCAAGCAGGTCGGCGTGCCGTACCTGCTCGTCGCGCTGAACAAGGCCGACATGGTCGACGACGAGGAGATCCTGGAGCTCGTCGAGCTCGAGGTCTCCGAGCTGCTCGCCAGCCAGGGCTTCGACGAGTCCGCGCCGGTCGTGCGCGTCTCGGGTCTGAAGGCTCTCGAGGGTGACGAGAAGTGGACGCAGTCGATCCTCGACCTCATGGAGGCCGTCGACAACTCGATCCCGGACCCCATCCGCGACAAGGACAAGCCGTTCCTGATGCCGATCGAGGACGTCTTCACGATCACCGGTCGTGGCACGGTCGTCACCGGTCGCGCCGAGCGCGGCACCCTCGCGATCAACTCCGAGGTCGAGATCGTCGGCATCCGCCCGACGCAGAAGACCACGGTCACGGGTATCGAGATGTTCCACAAGCAGCTCGACGAGGCGTGGGCCGGCGAGAACTGCGGTCTTCTCCTCCGTGGCACCAAGCGCGAGGACGTCGAGCGCGGCCAGGTCGTGGTGAAGCCGGGTTCCATCACCCCGCACACCAACTTCGAGGGCACCGCGTACATCCTGTCCAAGGACGAGGGTGGGCGTCACAACCCCTTCTACACGAACTACCGCCCGCAGTTCTACTTCCGCACCACGGACGTCACCGGCGTCATCTCGCTGCCCGAGGGCACCGAGATGGTCATGCCCGGTGACACCACCGACATGTCGGTCGAGCTGATCCAGCCGATCGCCATGGAAGAGGGCCTCGGCTTCGCGATCCGTGAGGGTGGCCGCACCGTCGGCGCCGGCACGGTGACGAAGATCGTCAAGTAAGCATCTGCTTCCGCGCAAAGGGGTCGAGCCTTCGGGCTCGGCCCCTTTGTCGTATCCGTGACGCGCGGCGTCACCTCGCGGGAAAAGTGCTTCCTTTCGCGCGCGGGCCCGGGCAGAATGGCCACGTGCGGGCCGACCGCCGGCTCGATCTAGGGAGGGAACCCCATGGGTCTCGAAGACGCCATCAACGACGCCGTGAACAAGGGCAAGGATTTCATCGAGCAGAACAAGGACAAGATCGACGAGGTCCTGCACAGCGAGCAGGCTGAGGGCATCAGCGACTCGATCCTCGGTGGCGCTGCGGATCTCGCCAAGAAAGTCGCGCCCGGTGCTGCCGAGCAGATCGACGGCGTCCGCGACAACCTCGACAAGTCCGTGGGCAACGAGTGACCTCGAACTGACTCCCGCCGAAGGGCGGAGCGCTGCGGCGCTCCGCCCTTCGGCGTCCCCAGACGCGGTGATCTCGTGCGATGCCGCGGTCGATTTGGTCTTTCGCGGGGGCATGCCGTAGCGTCTTCAGAGGATTCATCGTCTCTGCACGGGAAACGCACCTGATCTCTGGGGTCTGGGTGACAGCCTGAGCAGGACGGGATCCATGGCTCGCACGGGGAGTGCGAACCGCAGGGAACTCACGGGAAATGGGTTCCCGAACATCGGGCCGGGGGACGGTCCGCTGGGGAGAAGAGAGCCGAGCGATCGGCTCTCGTGAAGGACGTTTCGCTGGGAGCGAAGCGACCTTCGTTGTGGCTGGGGAGCACAATGAAGTCTGGGGAGTACTTTGCGCGCGCCGTCGTGGCGCTGGGTCTGAGCATCGGGCTCGCGTTCGTCGCGACGCCGATGGCGCAGGCTGCGATCGCACCTGCCGCTGCGCCGGTCTCTGCGCACGCGGAGACGTCGGAGACGTCGGTCCGTGCTGCGGCATCCGGGCCGATGGCCGCGCGCGTCGCACCGAGCGCGACCGCAGGGCTGGTCTGCGCGACCGGCACGTTCTACGCCGTCTCCGGATCGGGGCAGCTGCAGCGCGTCTCGAACGGGAACGTCACGAACGTCGGATCCGCGGCGTCCAGGGTCTCGTCCTTCAACGGCCTCGGCATCGGAGCGAACGGTGCCACCGCCCTCGCCTACGAGCGCACCAACAACTCCGCTACCGCGACCATCTGGTACTTCGACGGCTCCGCGTGGAAGTCCACCGGCGACAGCTACAACACCTCGGCTTCGCTCGTGGCCGGCGCCGTGGACCTGAAGACGGGCAACTACTTCTTCGGCGGCTTCTCCAACGGCAGCTTCTACATCTACCGGTACGTGCCCGGCACCGGCGCATTCTCGCTGGTCGGCACGATCGACACGTCCTCCGCGGGTGGCACCAACGGTGACATGGCGTTCGATGCGAGCGGCAACCTCTACGTCGCGGGAAGCGGTACGACCACGACCGTCTACTCGGTCACCGCAGCCTCGATCGCCGGTGGCACGGGCGGGCGGCTCCCCGCGTCGCAGTCGTTCGCCTTCGCCCCTTCCGGGTTCTCCTCCATCAACGGCATGGCGTTCAACACGACCGGTTCGATGTACCTCGGCAACGGCACCACGGTGCGCGAGTACAACGCGTCGACCGGCGTGCAGATCGGCAGCGACGTCACGTCGGCGCTGAACAGCACCGACCTCGCGAGCTGCAACTCGCCGGCGAACCTGACGGTCAAGAAGAACGTGGTCGCCCGCGGTCACGCCGGTGACCAGTTCCGCCTCTCCGTGAAGAGCGGAACGACGGAGTCGGGCACCGCCACGACCACTGGCACGTCGAACGGTGTGCAGGTCGCGCAGGTGGGTCCGCTCCCGGTGATCCAGAACGGCGTCTACACCGTGTCCGAGACGATCGCGGCCGGATCCCCCGGCACGCTCTCCGACTACGCGAGCTCGACGGTCTGCGTCGACGAGACCGGTGCGACGGTGCCGACGAACGCCGCGGGCCAGCTCACGATCCCGAACCGCTCCGGCGCCAGCGTCGAGTGCACGATCACGAACTCGCCGCTGCTCGCGACCGTCGCGGTGCACAAGACGGTGCTCGACATCAACGGCAACAGCCCGGCAGCCGGTGCGGGCTGGACCCTCGGCGCGGCGACGACCGCGACCACCGGATCCGCCACGCCCACGCCTTCCGCAGGCACGCAGGTCACGCCCGCCTCCGGTGATGCGAACTGGACCGTCGTGTTCGACAAGCAGACGTCGCGGGCGACCGTGCGGGTCTCCGAGACCCAGAAGAGCGGGTGGGACTTCGTCAGCGGCAGCTGCGTCGTCACGCCCCTGGGCGGCTCGCCCCGCACCGTGACCCTGCCCGGGGTCACCGGCGCCGATGTCACGGGCGTCGCCCCCGGCGACGCCGTGGCGTGCACGATCACGAACAAGCCGTCGGCCGCCGCGCTCACGCTCAAGAAGCAGGTCGATAACACCTACGGCGGCGGTTCGGTCGTCTCCGATTGGACGCTGACCGCGACCGGGGCGAAGACCATCACCGGCAAGACGGGCGACCCGAGCGTGACCGCTGCGGTCGTCGCGCCCGGCACCTACGCGCTCACCGAGAGCGGCAGCCCGGCGGGCTACGCCGCGGGCGCCTGGACCTGCACCGGCGCGACGGTGAGCGGATCCTCCGTCACCGTGGCGGCGAACGCGAACGCGGTCTGCACGATCACGAACGCGAGCAAGCCCGGATCCGTCGTCTGGACCAAGACGTCCAAGAACACCGGCGAACAGCTCGCCGGATCCGAATGGACCCTCACCGGTCCTGGCCTGCCCGCACAGGGCGTCGTCGTCAAGGACTGCACGGCCGGCCCCTGCACCGGTCCCGATCAGGATCCGGCACCCGGCGCGTTCCGACTCGACAAGCTCGTTTGGGGCGCCTACACCGCCAAGGAGACTCTGGCTCCCGCGGGCTACATCGCGGCAGGGTCCTTCACCTTCACCGTGAGCGCCGCGAACGCCGGCACCACGCTGAACATCGGCGCTCAGCAGAACGAGCAGCAGGCCGGTGCCGTGCTCCCGCTGACCGGCGGTCTCGGCAGCGACGCCTTCCTGCTCGGCGGCGGCGCTCTCCTCTTCTCCGCGCTCGCGGTCCTCGGGGTCCTCCGACTCCGCCGGAACGCGCGCCGCGCCTCCTGACTCACCACCCACCTCACCGACAGCAGGACAACTGTCGGCCGGCGGGTGCCGGTCGACGAACGACAAAGAAAGCAGGAACGGCAATGACCACCAGGTCTCTCGGGCTGCGCAAGATCGCAGCAGGCCTCGGAGTCGCGGCTCTCGCCGCGCTCGGCGCCCTCGCAGTGTCGCCGGCCGCAAACGCCGCCGACGCCCCGAGCCCGTCGAACATCACGGGGACAACGGGCACCCTGACCATCCACAAGCACGCGGGCGACCCCGGGGCTGCCGGCGACGGCACCCAGATCACCGACGCCGGCAAGCTCGCCGCGCTCGGCCAGGGCCTCGAGGGCGTGCAGTTCAGCGTGCAGCGCGTGAGCGCGAACGGCACGCCGATCGACCTCACCACCGCAGCCGGCTGGGACCAGGCGAAGCCCGCGACCCCGGCGAACGTGTCGTCGGCGCCGTTCTCGGTGGCCGCCGGCGCCACGGCGACCACGGACGCCACCGGGCAGGCCGTCGTCTCGAACCTCCCGTACGGCCTGTACCTCGTGACCGAGACCAGCCCCGGTGCGAACCCGATCGTCTCGCCGGTGCAGCCGTTCCTCGTGTCGGTCCCGTACCCGAACCAGGGCACCTGGCTGTACAACGTGCACGTCTACCCGAAGAACAAGCTGAACACCACGGAGCCGACCAAGACGGTCGCCGACCCGAAGGCGCCCGTGCTGGGCTCGCAGATCGTGTGGACGGTCAACGCGCCGATCCCCGCCCTCGCCGCCGGTGACAGCTACCGCAGCTTCTCCATCACCGACAACCTCGACGCGCGGCTGACCTACGTCGGCGCGGTCGTCAAGGTCGACGGCACCACGCTGACCGAGGGCACGGACTACACCGTCTCCGGCAACGCCGTGATCACCTTCACCGGGACCGGCCTCGGCAAGCTCGCCGGCAAGACGGCCGTGACCGCGGACATCACCACGACCGTGACCTCGCTCGGCGCCGACGGCCAGATCCTGAACACCGCCGTCGTCAACACCAACGGCTCCGACCGCACCACCAACACGCCGCAGACCAACTGGGGCGCGCTGAAGGTCGTCAAGCAGGACGCCACGTCGA
This sequence comes from Microbacterium azadirachtae, assembly GCF_000956505.1. Taxonomy (GTDB): domain Bacteria; phylum Actinomycetota; class Actinomycetes; order Actinomycetales; family Microbacteriaceae; genus Microbacterium; species Microbacterium azadirachtae_A. The sequence continues at coordinate 52,539 of NZ_JYIX01000028.1, forward strand.
AGAACACCCTGAAGGGTGCGATCTTCGAGGTGTACGACGCCAAGAACGGCACCAAGGTCGCCGGCGCGTTCACGACGAACGACGCCGGAGAGCTCCTCGTCGACGGCCTGTGGGTCGGCAACAACGACGTGAAGAGCAAGGACTACTGGCTCAAGGAGACCCAGGCGCCGGCCGGCTACGTGCTGCCCGCCGACCCGTGGACCAAGGTCACCGTCACCGCCGCGGGCTCCGCGACGCCGACGGCGCTCACGATCTCGAACACGCAGCAGCAGGGACCGAACCTGCCGCTGACCGGTGGTGCGGGCAGCACCCTGTTCGCGATCGTCGGTGGCGCACTGGTCGCCGCAGGACTCGGCACCATCGTGGTGCGTCGCCTGCGCGCACGTCGTCAGTGATGACAGCTCCGTCAGCGGCCGCGCTCAGGCGTGACCGCTGACGGACAGGAGGAGGGCGGGACGCGAGTTCCCGCCCTCCTCCCTGCTTCGTCCGGATCGCAGTCCGGACGAACGGCCGTGGTCCCGAACCCGGATTCGTTCCGAACCGCACCCTGAGGAGGGCGTCATGACGCAGACCGCACCGCTGCGCCGTCGCGACATGCGACCGGCCGCCGCCCCGCGCTGGCGCATGCCCTGGGGCACCGCCATCCTCGCAGCGATCGCCTTCGCCGGCCTCCTCCTTCTGATGTATCCGACGGTGGCGAGCTGGTGGTCGCAGTACAACCAGTCGCAGCTCATCGTCAAAGTGGATTCCGAGGTCGGTGGCTCTGCGGTCGATACCCGCGAGAAGGCACTCGACCAGGCCAGGGCGTACAACAAGGCGCTGGTCGGAGGCGCTCTGCTCGGGGCGGGATCCCGTGTGCCGACCAGCTCGGCCGGAGCTCCGGGATTCGACTACCCGAGCCTGCTCCGCGCGGATGCCGACGGCGTCATGGCCCGGCTGCGCGTCCCCTCGATCGGCGTCGATCTGCCGATCTACCACGGCACCTCCGACGCCACGCTCACCAAAGGGGTCGGCCACCTGGAGGGCACCTCGCTCCCGATCGGCGGCGCCGACCAGCACTCCGTGCTCACGGCGCACCGCGGGCTCGCCGGGGCGACGCTCTTCGACAACCTCGACCAGGTCAAGATCGGCGACACCTTCACCGTCGAGGTGTTCGGCCAGGTGCTGACCTACCGGGTGCGCGATACCCAGGTGGTCCTCCCGGAGGACACGCAGACGCTGAGCCCGCAGGCGGGGGAGGACCTGGTCACGCTGGTCACCTGCACCCCGCTCGGCATCAACAGCCACCGGATCCTGGTCACGGGAGAGCGCGTGACGCCCACTCCGCAGAAGGACCTCGACGCGGCCGGCGCGACGCCTGACATCCCCGGATTCCCGTGGTGGGCGCCGATCATCGGCGGTGCCCTGATCATGCTCACGGGCTTCGTCTGGGCGACGGGACGACCCCGCCGCGAAGCGGTCGAGGAGACCGCGACGGACGAGGGCTGACGTCGGTCGGCATCGACACGCCGGACACGCCGCCGCGACACGCCCGAGTTTGCGACACGCCCGGGCTGCACGTAGACTGTTGAGGTTCCACATTCCGGTACGCGTCCTGACGCGCGCCGGATCACTGCCAGGGCAGTGCACAGACGGCGCCCTTCCTCCGGGAAGCGGTCGCAGGGATCTGGGCCGCGGGCAGCAGAACAGACAACCGACACCTCTTCACCGAGGCCCTGCCATGTGCGGGGGTCGGCTTCCGCCGGTCGCAAGGCCCCGGGCTGACAGCAGAACAGTGGTGCGCCCCTTCGAGAGGCCTCGATCCGCAAGGATCCGGGCCAGGAGGAGGAGTGCGAAGGCGCAGAACGCGCCGTCGCGCGTCCAATGCCCCCGGATCACCCGGTCCGGGCAGGTAAGACGCTTAATGAGAGAGAGCAGACAATGGCGGGACAGAAGATCCGCATTCGCCTGAAGTCGTATGACCACGAGGTCATCGACACGTCGGCCCGCAAGATCGTCGACACCGTGACCCGTGCGGGCGCGACCGTCGTCGGCCCGGTGCCGCTTCCGACCGAGAAGAACGTCGTGTGCGTCATCCGGTCACCCCACAAGTACAAGGACAGCCGCGAGCACTTCGAGATGCGCACCCACAAGCGTCTGATCGACATCGTCGACCCGACGCCGAAGGCCGTTGACTCGCTCATGCGTCTCGACCTTCCTGCTGACGTCAACATCGAGATCAAGCTGTAAGGGGATCACGATGGTCGACATCAACGCAAAGATTTCCAAGGGCCTGCTCGGCACCAAGCTCGGCATGACCCAGGTCTGGAACGAGAACGGCAAGCTGATCCCGGTCACCGTGATCGAGCTGGCCCCGAACGTGGTCACCCAGATCCGCACCCCCGAGAAGGACGGCTACAACGCCGTGCAGATCGCGGCCGGTCAGATCGACCCGCGCAAGGTCACGCAGCCCCTCGCCAAGCACTTCGAGGCCGCCGGGGTCACCCCGCGTCGCCACGTCACCGAGATCCGCACCGCGGACGCCGGCGACTACGCGCTGGGCCAGGAGCTCACCGTTGACGGCACCTTCGAGGCCGGCCAGCTGGTCGACGTCGTCGGCACCAGCAAGGGCAAGGGCTTCGCCGGTGTCATGAAGCGCCACAACTTCAAGGGTGTCTCCGCTTCCCACGGTTCGCACCGCAACCACCGCAAGCCCGGTTCCATCGGTGCTTCGTCGACCCCGAGCCGTGTCTTCAAGGGCATGCGCATGGCCGGTCGTATGGGTGGCGAGCGCGTGACCGTCCTCAACCTCACGGTGCACGCCGTCGACGCCGAGAAGGGTCTGCTGCTCGTCAAGGGCGCCGTCCCCGGTGCACGCGGCCGCATCGTCTACGTCCGCAACGCAGTGAAGGGTGCCTGAGTCCCATGGCTGACACCACTCTGACGCTCGACGTGTTCGCCGGCGGCAAGAAGACCGGTACGGTCGACGCCCCCGCCGCGATCTTCGACGCCAAGACCAACGTTCCGCTGATCCACCAGGTCGTCGTCGCGCAGCTCGCCGCGGCACGCCAGGGCACCCACTCGACCAAGCGTCGCGGTGAGGTCTCCGGTGCCGGTCGCAAGCCCTTCAAGCAGAAGGGCACGGGTAACGCCCGTCAGGGCTCCATCCGCGCGCCGCACATGACCGGTGGTGGCATCGTCCACGGCCCGAAGCCGCGCGACTACTCGCAGCGCACCCCCAAGAAGATGATCGCCGCCGCCCTCGTGGGTGCGCTGAGCGACCGCTTCCGCGGTGAGCGCCTGCACGTCGTCGAGTCCTTCGGCATCGAGGGCAAGCCGTCCACCAAGACGGCCGCCGCCTACCTGAAGGCGCTTCCGGGCAAGAACATCCTCGTGGTCATCGACCGCGAGGACGACCTCACCGCCCTGAGCGTCCGCAACCTGGTCTCCGTGCACGTGCTGTACTCGGACCAGCTCAACGCCTACGACGTGGTCAACTCCGACGACATCGTCTTCACCAAGGCGGCCTTCGACGCGTTCGTCGCGCTGAAGTCCGGCGCAACCGAGGAGGTCTCCGCATGAGCGACAACATCCTCGCCGCGGCTGCCAACAAGGACCCGCGCGACATCATCCTGAAGCCGGTCGTCTCCGAGAAGAGCTACGGCCTGATCGACGAGGGCAAGTACACCTTCCTGGTGGACCCCCGCGCCTCCAAGACCGAGATCAAGCTCGCCATCGAGAAGATCTTCGACGTCAAGGTCGCGAGCGTCAACACGATCAACCGCGTCGGCAAGGCTCGCCGCACCCGCTTCGGCACGGGAAAGCGCAAGGACACCAAGCGCGCGATCGTGGCCCTGAAGTCGGGCACCATCGACATCTTCACGGCAGTGAACTGACCGGGGGATAAGGACAGAACATGGCTATTCGCAAGTACAAGCCCACGACCCCGGGTCGCCGCGGCTCGTCGGTGGCAGACTTCGCCGAGATCACCCGATCGACGCCTGAGAAGTCGCTGCTGCGCCCGCTGAGCAAGACCGGTGGCCGTAACAACCAGGGCCGCATCACGACCCGTCACATCGGTGGTGGCCACAAGCGCCAGTACCGCGTCATCGACTTCCGTCGCAATGACAAGGACGGCATCGACGCCAAGGTCGCTCACATCGAGTACGACCCCAACCGCACCGCGCGCATCGCGCTGCTGCACTACTTCGACGGCGAGAAGCGCTACATCATCGCGCCGAACAAGCTGAAGCAGGGCGACATCGTCGAGTCGGGTGCCGGCGCTGACATCAAGCCGGGCAACAACCTGCCGCTGAAGAACATCCCGACGGGTACCGTCATCCACGCCATCGAGCTCCGCCCCGGCGGCGGCGCGAAGATGGCCCGCTCGGCCGGCGTCTCCGTGCGCCTGGTCGCGAAGGATGGCGCCTACGCCCAGCTGCGCCTGCCCTCGGGCGAGATCCGCAACGTCGACGCGCGCTGCCGTGCGACGATCGGCGAGGTCGGCAACGCCGAGCAGTCCAACATCAACTGGGGTAAGGCCGGCCGCAAGCGCTGGTTGGGCGTTCGCCCGACCGTCCGCGGTGTCGCGATGAACCCGGTGGATCACCCGCACGGTGGTGGTGAGGGCAAGACGTCCGGTGGACGTCACCCCGTCTCCCCGTGGGGCCAGGCTGAGGGACGCACCCGTCACGCCAACAAGGAAAGCGACAAGTACATCGTGCGTCGCCGTAACGCTGGCAAGAAGCGCAAGTAGGAGTAAGAGAAGATGCCTCGCAGTCTTAAGAAGGGCCCCTTCGTCGACGAGCACCTGCTTCGCAAGGTGATCGTTCAGAACGATGCCGGTACCAAGAACGTCATCAAGACCTGGTCGCGCCGGTCGATGATCATCCCCGCCATGCTGGGACACACCATCGCCGTGCACGACGGACGCAAGCACATCCCCGTGTTCGTGTCCGAGACCATGGTCGGTCACAAGCTGGGCGAGTTCGCGCCCACCCGCACCTTCCGCGGCCACGAGAAGGACGACAAGAAGGGGCGGCGCCGCTAATGGTCGAATCCGTCGCACGCGTGAAGCACATCCGCGTGACCCCGCAGAAGGCTCGTCGTGTCGTCGCCCTCATCAAGGGCAAGCAGGCGCAGGAAGCCCTCGCCATCCTGAAGTTCGCGCAGCAGAGCGCCTCCGAGCCGATCTACAAGCTCGTGCACTCCGCGATGGCCAACGCTCAGGTGAAGGCCGATCGTGACGGCGAGTTCCTCGATGAGCAGGATCTCTACATCAAGAACGCCTTCGTGGACGAGGGGACGACGCTCAAGCGTTTCCAGCCCCGCGCCCAGGGCCGCGCGTTCCAGATCAAGAAGCGCACGAGCCACATCACGGTCGTGCTGGCCACCCCTGAGGTCGCCAAGAACGAGAAGGCGAGCAAGTAATGGGACAGAAGGTAAACCCGTACGGCTTCCGCCTCGGCATCACCACGGACCACGTGTCCCGGTGGTTCTCTGACTCGACCAAGCCGGGTCAGCGCTACGCCGACTACGTCGCCGAGGACATCAAGATCCGCAAGCTCCTGCAGACGCAGCTCGACCGCGCCGGCGTGAGCAACATCGAGATCGAGCGCACCCGCGACCGCGTGCGTGTGGACATCCACACCGCGCGCCCGGGCATCGTCATCGGCCGCCGCGGCGCCGAGGCCGAGCGTATCCGCGGTGACCTCGAGAAGCTCACCGGCAAGCAGATCCAGCTGAACATCCTCGAGGTGAAGAACCCCGAGGCCGACGCTCAGCTGGTCGCCCAGGGCATCGCCGAGCAGCTCTCTGCTCGTGTCGCCTTCCGTCGCGCCATGCGCAAGGGCCTCCAGGGTGCCCAGCGCGCGGGTGCGAAGGGCATCCGAATCCAGGTCTCGGGCCGCCTCGGCGGCGCGGAGATGAGCCGGTCGGAGTTCTACCGCGAGGGTCGTGTGCCGCTGCACACGCTGCGCGCGAACATCGACTACGGCTTCTACGAGGCCAAGACCACCTTCGGCCGCATCGGCGTGAAGGTCTGGATCTACAAGGGCGACCTCACCAACAAGGAGCTTGCTCGCGAGCAGGCCAACGCACCGAAGTCCCGTCGTGACGACCGTGGTGGCGACCGCCGCCGTGGCCCGCGCAGCGAGGCTCCCGTCGCAGAAGGAGCGTCTGCCTGATGCTTATCCCTCGTAAGGTCAAGTACCGCAAGCAGCATCACCCCAAGCGTGATGGTGCTGCGACCGGCGGCACGAAGGTCTCCTTCGGCGAGTTCGGCATCCAGGCCCTCACCCCCGCTTATGTGACCAACCGTCAGATCGAGTCCGCTCGTATCGCGATGACCCGTCACATCAAGCGTGGTGGAAAGGTGTGGATCAACATCTACCCCGACCGTCCGCTCACGAAGAAGCCTGCCGAGACCCGCATGGGTTCCGGTAAGGGTTCCCCCGAGTGGTGGGTCGCCAACGTCAAGCCGGGTCGCGTCCTCTTCGAGGTCGCGGGCGTCAGCGAGGAACTTGCTCGTGAGGCCCTGACCCGTGCCATTCACAAGCTGCCGCTCAAGGCACGCATCATCAAGCGCGAGGAGGGCGACGCGTAATGGCGATCGGCACCAAGGAGCTCGGTGTGACCGAGCTCGACACGTTCGAAGACCAGCGCCTCGTCGAGGAGCTGCGCAAGGCCAAGGAGGAGCTGTTCAACCTCCGTTTCCAGTCGGCCACCGGCCAGCTGGAGAGCCACGGCCGCATCCGCGCCGTCAAGCGCGACATCGCGCGCCTGTACACCGTGATCCGCGAGCGCGAGCTGGGCATCCGTGCGACGCCCGCTCCGGTCGAGGCTCCGGCCAAGAAGGCGTCCAAGGCAAAGGCGAAGAAGGCCGACGAGGCTGACGCGCCGAAGGAGGAGGCCGAGTAATGGCTGAGAAGAAGGCTGCTGCCGCTGAGGCAGAGGTCGTCTCGCACGATGTGCGTGACGCCGATGCTCGTGGCTACCGCAAGTCGCGCCGCGGCTACGTCGTCAGCGACAAGATGGACAAGACCATCGTCGTCGAGGTCGAGGACCGCGTGAAGCACCCGCTGTACGGCAAGGTCATCCGCCGTACGACGAAGGTCAAGGCGCACGACGAGAACAACGCCGCCGGCATCGGCGACCTCGTTCTCATCAACGAGACCCGCCCGCTGAGCGCCACCAAGCGCTGGCGTCTGGTGGAGATCCTGGAGAAGGCAAAGTGATCCAGACCGAGTCCCGACTCAAGGTCGCCGACAACACCGGCGCCAAGGAGCTCCTCACCATCCGCGTGCTCGGCGGCTCCAGCCGTCGTTACGCGGGCCTCGGCGACATCATCGTCGCCACGGTCAAGGACGCGATCCCCGGTGGGAACGTCAAGAAGGGCGATGTGGTCAAGGCCGTCATCGTCCGTACCAAGAAGCAGACCCGTCGTCCCGACGGCTCGTACATCAAGTTCGACGAGAACGCCGCCGTGATCCTGAAGAACGACGGGGAGCCCCGCGGCACCCGTATCTTCGGTCCGGTCGGCCGCGAGCTTCGTGACAAGAAGTTCATGAAGATCGTCTCGCTCGCCCCGGAGGTGCTGTAACTCATGGCGAACATCAAGAAGGGTGACCTGGTTCAGGTCATCTCCGGCCGCAAGCAGGAAAAGGGCGGCGACCGCGGCAAGCAGGGCAAGGTCCTCGAGGTCCTCGTCGAGCAGAACCGCGTGATCGTGGAGGGCGTGAACTACGCCACCAAGCACACCCGCGTCGGCCAGACGCAGCGCGGCACGAAGACGGGCGGCATCGAGACCATCGAGGCCCCCATCCACATCTCGAACGTCGCCCTGGTCGACCCCGAGACGAAGAAGCCGACCAAGATCGGCCACCGCGTCGAGGAGCAGGTCAAGGACGGCGTGAAGCGCACGGTCCGCGTGCGCTACGCGAAGAAGAGCGGTAAGGACCTCTGATGGCGGCTGCTGACGCCGCGGGCGCTGTCAAGGTGCAGCCCCGCCTGAAGGCGAAGTACAACAACGAGATCAAGAAGGCTCTGCAGGACGAGTTCGGCTACGAGAACGTCATGCAGATCCCCGGCCTGGTCAAGGTCGTCGTCAACACCGGTGTCGGTGAGGCGGCTCGCGACTCCAAGGTGATCGATGGTGCGGTCGACGACCTCACCAAGATCACCGGCCAGAAGCCGATCGTCACGAAGGCCCGCAAGTCCATCGCGCAGTTCAAGCTGCGCGAGGGTCAGCCCATCGGCGCGCACGTCACCCTCCGCGGTGACCGCGCCTGGGAGTTCGTGGACCGCCTCGTGAACCTCGCACTGCCCCGTATCCGCGACTTCCGCGGTCTCTCGGACAAGCAGTTCGACGGCAACGGCAACTACACCTTCGGTCTCACGGAGCAGAGCGTGTTCCACGAGATCGATCAGGACCGGATCGACCGCGTCCGCGGTTTCGACATCACTGTCGTGACCACGGCGAAGAACGACGACGAGGGTCGCGCCCTGCTGCGCCTCCTCGGCTTCCCGTTCAAGTCGGCCGACGCGCAGGCGTAAGACCATGTTCTGAAGGCCGGATCCCGGGGTTCTCCTCGGGATCCGGTCTTCGGGCGTGTCTCGCTTGACGTACAATTGAATATTGCGTGCTCATCGCAGGCCGTCTGCCGTGTAACGGCAGTCGGAACCTCATGAACGAAAGAAGACAACTATGACGATGACAGACCCGGTCGCAGATCTGCTGACCCGTCTGCGCAACGCGAACTCGGCGCATCACGACTCCGTGACCCTGCCGTCGAGCAAGCTGAAGACCCACATCGCTGAGATCCTCCAGCAGGAGGGCTACATCTCCGGCTGGGAGGTCACCGACGCCCGCGTCGGCACCAACCTCACCATCTCGCTGAAGTACGGCCCGAACCGCGAGCGGTCGATCGCCGGCATCAAGCGCGTTTCCAAGCCCGGCCTCCGCGTGTACGCGAAGTCGACCGAGCTGCCCAAGGTCCTCGGTGGCCTCGGCGTCGCGATCCTGTCCACCTCCTCGGGGCTCCTCACGGACCGCCAGGCAGAGCAGAAGGGCGTGGGCGGAGAAGTTCTCGCCTACGTGTGGTGATCTGAAATGTCGCGTATTGGACGACTTCCCATCGAGATCCCCGCGGGCGTGACCGTTTCGGTCGACGGCCGTGCGGTTTCGGTGAAGGGCCCTAAGGGCGAGCTCGCGCTCACCGTGGCCTCTCCCATCGAGGTGTCGGTCGAGGAGAACCAGGTTCTCGTCACCCGCCCGGACGACGAGCGCTCCTCGCGTTCGCTGCACGGTCTGACCCGCACGCTCATCAACAACGACATCATCGGCGTGACCCAGGGCTACTCCAAGGGCCTCGAGGTCGTCGGCACCGGTTACCGCGTGCAGCAGAAGGGCAGCTCGGTCGAGTTCGCCCTCGGCTTCTCGCACCCGGTCCTGATCGACCCGCCCGCCGGCATCACCCTGACGGTCGAGGGCAACAACAAGCTCACCGTCAGCGGCATCAGCAAGCAGGCCGTCGGCGAGGCGGCTGCGAACATCCGCAAGATCCGCAAGCCCGAGCCGTACAAGGGCAAGGGTGTGCGCTACGCCGGCGAGATCGTGCGTCGCAAGGCCGGAAAGAGTGGTAAGTAACGATGGCTATCAAGACGAAGTCCGACGCCCGCTCGCGTCGTCACGCCCGTCTTCGCAAGAAGATCCAGGGCACCGAGGCGCGTCCGCGCCTGGTCGTCACCCGTTCGGCCCGCCACGTCTTCGTGCAGCTGGTCGACGACAGCAAGGGCCGCACCGTGGCCAGCGCCTCCACCCTCGAGACCGACCTGCGCGGCTTCGACGGTGACAAGACCGCCAAGGCCCGCAAGGTCGGCGAGCTCGTCGCCGAGCGTGCGAAGGCCGCCGGCGTCTCGGAGGCTGTGTTCGACCGTGGCGGCAACCGGTACGCCGGTCGCGTCGCGGCCATCGCCGATGGCGCCCGTGAAGGGGGGCTGGCACTGTGAGTGACATCAAGGAGAACGAAGTGACCGAGACGGCTCCTGCCGCCGAGAACGCGGCCGGTTCCGAGGCCCCGCAGCGCGATGAGCGCCGCGGCGGCCGTGGTGGCCGCGACCGCGGCCAGGGCGGCCGCGACCGCAACTCCCGCGACCGTGGGGACAACCAGTTCCTCGAGCGCGTGGTGACCATCAACCGTGTGTCGAAGGTCGTCAAGGGCGGCCGTCGGTTCAGCTTCACCGCGCTCGTCGTGGTGGGTGACGGCAACGGTCTCGTGGGCGTCGGCTACGGCAAGGCCCGCGAGGTCCCGCTCGCCATCTCGAAGGGTGTCGAGGAGGCCAAGCGGAACTTCTTCCGCGTGCCGCGCTCCGCGAGCACCATTCCGCACCCGGTGCAGGGCGAGGCCGCTGCCGGCGTCGTGCTGCTCCGTCCGGCCGCTGCCGGTACCGGTGTCATCGCCGGTGGTCCGGTCCGCGCCGTGCTCGAGTGCGCCGGTATCCACGACGTGCTGTCGAAGTCGCTCGGTTCGTCGAACACGATCAACATCGTGCACGCGACGGTGGCGGCCCTGAAGCAGCTCGAGGAGCCCCGTGCGGTCGCCGCGCGTCGTGGCCTCGAGTTCGACCAGGTCGCCCCGGCGCGTCTCGTCCGCGCAGAGGCCGAGGCCATCGCTGCGCAGAAGGCAGGTGCCTGATGGCTGCGCGCCTCAAGGTCACGCAGGTCAAGTCCAAGGTGAGTGAGAAGCAGAACCAGCGCGACACGCTGCGTTCGCTCGGCCTCAAGCGGATCGGCGACTCGGTCGTCCGTCCCGACGATGCCCAGACCCGCGGTTACGTCCGCACGGTCGCTCACCTCGTCAAGGTTGAGGAGATCGACTAATGGCTGAGAAGAAGGAAGCGGCCACCAAGACCGCTGCCAAGAAGCCCGCCGCCAAGAAGGCCGAGGAGACCACGGTCTCCCGTCCCGGCGTCCTGAAGGTGCACCACCTGCGTCCGGTCCCCGGCGCCAACACCGCGAAGACCCGTGTCGGTCGCGGTGAGGGCTCCAAGGGCAAGACCGCCGGTCGCGGCACCAAGGGCACCAAGGCCCGCAACACCGTTCGCGTCGGTTTCGAGGGTGGGCAGATGCCGCTGCACATGCGCACCCCGAAGCTGCGCGGGTTCAAGAACCCGTTCCGCGTGGAGTACCAGGTCGTGAACCTGGAGAAGCTCGCCGAGCTCTACCCGGCCGGTGGCGACGTGACCGTCGCCGACCTGGTCGCCAAGGGCGCGGTCCGCAAGAACGAGAAGGTCAAGGTCCTGGGCAACGGCGACATCGCCGTGGCTCTGACCGTGTCGGTCGACAAGGTCTCCAGCTCTGCGGAGCAGAAGATCGTCGCCGCCGGCGGATCCGTCAAGTAACACCCGTCGAGAGGGGCCGGAGATATCTCCGGCCCCTCTTGCGTTACCCTGGGTAATTGACTGTCCCTCGTCGGGCGTCATCCCTTTGCAGGAAGGCAAGCTTTTGTTCAGCGCCATCGCGCGGATCTTCCGCACGCCTGATCTTCGACGCAAGATCGGCTTCACGATCGCTATCATCGCGATCTACCGCCTCGGATCCACCGTGCCCGCCCCGTTCGTGAGCTTCCCGAACGTCTCAGAGTGTCTCGCGCAGAACAGCGGCACCGAGGGACTGCTCGGGCTCGTCAACCTGTTCTCCGGCGGCGCGCTGCTGAAGCTGTCGATCTTCGCCCTCGGCGTCATGCCGTACATCACGGCCTCGATCATCACGCAGCTGCTCCGCGTGGTCATCCCGCACTTCGAGGCGCTGCACAAGGAGGGCCAGGCCGGCCAGGCACGGCTCACGCAGTACACGCGCTACGTCACCATCGCGCTGGCGCTGCTGCAGTCCACGACCCTCGTCACGGTCGCGCGCACCGGCCAGCTGTTCGGTCAGACCGGCGTCGCCGCGTGCAACCAGCTGCTCACCAACGACGTGTGGTGGGCGCAGCTGCTCCTGATCATCACGCTGACCGCCGGCACCGGCCTCATCATGTGGTTCGCCGAGCTCGTCACGGAGAAGGGCATCGGCAACGGCATGTCGCTGCTGATCTTCACCTCGATCGCCGCGACGTTCCCCGGCGCCATGTGGGCCATCTGGCAGACGAAGGGCTTCGAGGTCTTCTTGCTCGTCCTGCTCGTCGGCATCATCGTGATGACGCTGGTCGTCTTCATCGAGCAGTCGCAGCGCCGGATCCCGGTGCAGTACGCGAAGCGCATGGTCGGTCGCCGCACGTACGGCGGCACCAACACTTACATCCCGATCAAGGTCAACATGGCGGGCGTGATCCCGGTCATCTTCGCCTCGTCGCTGCTGTACATCCCGATGCTCGTCGCGCAGTTCAACATCCCGCAGGACGGCAAGACGCCGCCCGCGTGGGCGACGTGGATCATGACGTACTTCGTCAAGGGCGACCACCCGATCTACATGATCACGTACTTCCTGCTGATCATCGGCTTCACCTACTTCTACGTCGCGATCACGTTCAACCCGACCGAGGTCGCGGACAACATGAAGAAGTACGGCGGCTTCATCCCGGGCATCCGTGCTGGACGTCCCACGGCCGAGTACCTCGACTACGTGCTCACCCGCATCACGCTGCCCGGATCCCTCTACCTCGGTCTCATCGCGCTGATCCCGTTGATCGCACTGGCCACGGTCGGGGCGAACCAGAACTTCCCGTTCGGCGGGGCGTCGATCCTGATCATCGTCGGCGTCGGCCTGGAGACGGTCAAGCAGATCGATGCACAGCTGCAGCAGCGACACTACGAAGGGCTCCTACGATGACGGCATCCGCAACCTCCACCGCACGCCTGCTGATCGTGGGCCCGCAGGGCTCCGGCAAGGGCACGCAAGGAGTGCGGGTCGCTGAAGCGTACGGTGTTCCGGTGGTCTCCACGGGTGACATCTTCCGCGCCAACATCAAGGCGGGCACGCCGCTCGGCAAACAGGTCACAGCGATCCTCGATGCGGGCGACCTCGTCTCGGACGAGCTGACCGGCGAACTCGTGCGCGACCGTCTGTCGCAGCCCGACGCCGAGGCCGGCTTCCTCCTGGACGGCTATCCCCGCAACGCCGCGCAGGTCGTGCACCTGGACGCGTTCCTGGCCGAGTCGGGCACCGCGCTCGACGCGGTGATCCTGCTCGACGTGCCGCGCGAGGAGAGCATCGCCCGCCTCGAGCTGCGCGCGACCGAGCAGGGCCGCGCCGACGACACCCCCGAGGCGATCGCGCACCGTCTGGACATCTACGAGGCGCAGACCGCCCCGATCCTCGACGCCTACGGCGCGCGCGGCATCGTCGACACGATCGACGGCGTCGGCAGCCTCGACGAGATCACCGAGCGCATCTTCGCGGCGCTGGGCGCCCGCGGTCTCGTGCGCACGGCTGCGGTCTGACGTGGCGTTCCGCCGCTCCATCTACAAGAGTCGTGCCCAGTTGGGGACGATGGTCGAGCCCGGCCTGATCACGGGCGCGGCGCTCACAGCGGTGCGCGCGGCCGTGCGTCCCGGCATCACGACGGGGGAGCTCGACGCGATCGCCGAGCGCGTGATCCTGGATCGCGGCGCCGAGTCGAACTTCAAGCTCGTGCGCGGCTACCGGCACACCACCTGCATCTCGGTCAACGACCAGGTCGTGCACGGGATCCCCGGATCGCGCGTGCTGCAGCCCGGTGACATCGTCTCGATCGACTGCGGTGCGCAGTTCCGCGGCTGGAACGGCGACAGCGCGATCACCGTGATCGTTCCCGACGAGGCGCAGGCGGAGGTCGTCGCCGCGCGACAGGCCCTGTCCGACGCGACAGAGGGATCCATGTGGGCCGGGATCGCCGCGATGGCGTCCGCGAAGCACCTGGGCGACATCAGCGCGGCCATCGAGGACCACATCCTCGGCGCGGGCCCCTCGCCCGTCTCGGGGAAGCCCTACGGGATCCTGCGCGAGTACGTCGGACACGGCATCGGCCGCAAGATGCACGAGGCGCCGAGCCTGTTCAACTACCGCACGCCGGACCGCGGCGCGGAGGTGCGCCCCGGTCTCGTACTCGCGATCGAGCCCATGGTGACCGCGGGCTCCGACCAGACGTACGTCGAGGACGACGACTGGACCGTCTCCACGACCGACGGATCAGACGGCTCGCACTGGGAGCACAGCGTCGCTCTGCACGACGACGGCATCTGGGTGCTCACCGCCGCCGACGGGGGTGCGGCGGGCCTCGCCGCCTACGGCATCACGCCAGCCCCGATCGCCTGACGGTCGGCCCGCGCTCGTACGAGAAACCACCTCCCGCACGAGGCACCACGACTGACATGGTGTCTCATGCAGGAAGTGGTTTCTCGCGTTCTGGTCGCACGGCACGAGGTCGGGTGCGGAGCGTAGCGAGCATTGCGAGCTGAGGCGGGCGCAGGAGGGGCACGCCGGCAGCCGACAGAGCGCGCTGCAGGGGCGCGATGCGCCAGACGTCGCTCAGATCCCACCGTGCGAACGGGTGTCCGCGCCGACGCAGACGATCCTCGCGGCGTTTTTCGTCCTTGAGACGCGCGGCCGCGTTCGCCGCGTCTTGGAAGTCGTACTTGCGCCAGCCGTCGCTCTCGCCGATCGCGCCGACCGAGGGGAAGAAGAAGTCCACACGGTCGCGTACTACCTCGTAGTGGAACTTCTCCTGGAGTTCGGGGTCCTCGAATCCGCACCACTCGATCGCGGCACGGCTGACGCTTTCCGCAGCGACTCGGAGCGGCCGTCCGCCCGTTCCCAGAGCCAGCGCTGCCGCGCGGAGCCCCTGGTCGTGGTCTGTGCGGCGGCGTGCTCGCGCAACTCCGTCAGGTCAAGCGGGCCACCCTGCGTCCGGGACATCGCCGCGTCCACGACCGCCAAAGCCTCGGCGGGAGGCAGGACACGGCTGAGGTCGATGACCGTGTCGATCATCGAGGTGCAGAGGAGCGAGCCTCGGCGAGCGACCGCGCGGTCGTGCATGCTCGTGTGCACGCACACATCGCCGAAGCGCCGCGATCGACTGCGGTCCGCGTCGAAGACGTGGATGTCCCGTGTCTCGCCGAAGAGTGGAAGCCCCCACATGACCGCCGCCGACTCCAGGCACAGCACGGCGGCGGGGTGCGCGCGGACGAAGGCGTGCACGCGCGCCGCATAGCGTTCCCATGGGGGCAGTGTCAGATACGCGGTGCGCGGCGCGTAGATCCCCGAACGTACTCGGACATGCGCCGTGGAGGCGACGCGGATCCCCAGCATGCGGGCCTCCGCGGACGTCACGAGCGGCACGGGAGAGGTCAGCGCGGCGCGGTCGGAGAGCAGGAGCGGCATGATCGCATCCTGCGCCTTCAGCACGATCCAGATCCTGCCCGCCTCGCAATCTGTGCAGAACCTCGGCGCGCAGGTTCGCGAGTGGACCGAATGGACGTCGGCGAGAAACCAGATCCCGCGTGACACACCAGGCGTGCCACGATGTCTCACCCAGGATCTGGTTTCTCGCGAAAAGAGACCCCGAGGGAGCGAATTCTGCGCTCCCACGACCCTCAAAGGCTGGACACGGCACAATGGGGAGACATAGCTGAGCGGATCCGCCGGGCGGGTCTGGACAAGGAGACACACACATGGCCGCTGCCAAGGGCAGGACCAACGGGTTCGCCATCGGGATCACCGCCGCCGTCGTCGCCGTGCTCATCGCACTCGTCGGCGTCGTCGTCTGGCTCAACAACAAGGCCACGGATCCCGGCGCTGTGCCGAAGAGCGCGATCATCAACACCGACACCGGCGCCGTCACCACGGGCTCCGGCAAGGACAAGGTCGCCGTCTTCGTCGACTTCCAGTGCCCGATCTGCAAGACCTTCGAAGGCGAGTACGGCTCGAAGCTCCAGGCGCTCGCGAAGGAGGACAAGATCACGCTCGAGTACCACCCGATCGCGATCCTGGACCGCTTCTCGCAGGGCACGAACTACTCGTCGCGCGCGGCCGCGGCCGCCTACAGTGTCGCTCAGGAGACCCCGGACAAGTTCCTCGACTACCTGAACCTCCTCTTCGAGAACCAGCCGACCGAGAATACGCCCGGTCTCACCGACCAGCAGCTGATCGATTACGCGAAGCAGGTCGGCGCGGACAAGGCAGAGGCCACGATCAAGGCGAACACCTTCTTCAAGTTCCCGACGGCGCAGGCCACGGCCCACAAGATCCAGGGCACGCCCACGATCGAGATCAACGGTCAGCGCCTCGACACCAGCAAGCAGAGCGACGTCGCGAAGCTGCAGGCCATCGTCGACCAGAAGTAACCACGCCGCATTTTGCGGATCCGCGGATCCGGACTACCATAGATCCTTGGTGCTTTGCGCCTTGGTCCGGCGTGTCCGGATCCGCACAGTTCCACTCCATCCACCCACCGCAGATCGACCGGTCTGCAGAAGCGTCAGCGAGGCTATGGCTAAGAAAGACGGTGTCATCGAGATCGAAGGCGTCGTGTCCGAGGCGCTGCCCAACGCGATGTTCCGCGTTGAGCTCTCCAACGGACACAAGGTCCTTGCAACGATCTCCGGAAAGATGCGGCAGAACTACATCCGCATCATCCCCGAGGATCGCGTCGTCGTGGAGCTCTCGCCCTACGACCTCACGCGCGGCCGCATCGTCTACCGCTACCGCTAGGCCGGTCGAGAAGTAACACCCCAGGCGTCCGCGCCTGCCCGGTGAAGACAGCGATAAGGAAACAACATGAAGGTCAACCCCAGCGTCAAGCCGATCTGCGACCACTGCAAGGTGATCCGCCGCCACGGCCGCGTCATGGTGATCTGCAAGAGCAACCCGCGCCACAAGCAGCGCCAGGGTTGAGCAGCGGGCTCCGGCCCGTCACTCTCGCAATCTCACAACTCAAAATGAAACGGCAGGATCAGACGTTTCGACCGGCTCCGCAGTTGGAAGAAGCCGACACCTCGGGCGGAGGCCCGGGCACCGATCCTGCTCCACACCTCCACAACACTCCAGGAGTTACCGCATGGCACGTCTTGCCGGCGTCGACATCCCGCGCGACAAGCGCGTGGTGATCGCCCTCACGTACATCTACGGCATCGGCCGTACCCGCTCGGTCGAGATCCTCGCCGCCACCGAGATCGACGAGTCGATCCGCGTCAAGGACCTCTCCGACGACCAGCTCGTCGCCCTCCGCGACTACATCGAAGGCACCTACAAGGTGGAGGGTGACCTCCGTCGCGAGGTCGCCGCCGACATCCGTCGCAAGGTCGAGATCGGCTCCTACGAGGGCATCCGCCACCGTCGTGGCCTGCCGGTCCGCGGTCAGCGCACCAAGACCAACGCGCGCACCCGCAAGGGCCCCAAGCGCACCGTCGCCGGCAAGAAGAAGGCCCGCTAAGCGGCGGCCAGGGAATAGGAGAAAACTTTCATGGCTGCACCTAAGGCCGCCGCGCGCAAGCCGCGCCGCAAGGAGAAGAAGAACATCGCGTTGGGCCAGGCCCACATCAAGTCGACGTTCAACAACACCATCGTCTCGATCACCGACCCGTCCGGCGCTGTCATCGCCTGGGCGTCCTCCGGTGGCGTGGGCTTCAAGGGCTCGCGCAAGTCCACCCCGTACGCCGCCGGCATGGCCGCGGAGTCGGCCGCCCGTCAGGCCGCCGAGCACGGTGTGAAGAAGGTCGACGTCCTCGTGAAGGGTCCGGGCTCCGGTCGCGAGACCGCGATCCGCTCGCTGCAGGCCGCCGGCCTCGAGGTGGGTTCGATCCAGGATGTGACGCCGCAGGCGCACAACGGCTGCCGTCCGCCGAAGCGCCGCCGCGTCTGACGCGTCTTGAGGATCCTCGGATCTCGATCCTGTCGAGACCGGGGATCCTCACCCGCGTTTCTTCCACAACTCAAGACCTCACCCACACGTGTCATATAGCGGGCACGTGATCGAAAGGAACACACAGTGCTCATCGCACAGCGTCCCACTCTCACCGAGGAAAAGATCTCCGAGAACCGTAGCCGGTTCGTCATCGAGCCGCTCGAGCCCGGCTTCGGCTACACGATCGGCAACGCGCTGCGTCGCAGCCTGCTCTCCTCGATCCCCGGCGCGGCCGTGACCAGCGTCCGCATCGACGGCGTCCTCCACGAGTTCAGCACCATCCCCGGTGTCAAGGAGGATGTCACCGAGATCATCCTCAACATCAAGCAGCTGGTCGTCTCCTCGGAGCGCGACGAGCCCATCACGGCCTACCTGCGCAAGACCGGCGCCGGCGAGGTCACCGCGGCGGACATCTCCGCTCCGGCCGGCGTCGAGGTGCACAACCCCGAGCTGGTCATCGCGACCCTCAACGACACCGCCAAGTTCGAGCTCGAGCTCACCATCGAGCGCGGCCGCGGCTATGTCTCCGCAGCGCAGAACCGCAGCGAGTACGCCGAGGCCGGCCAGGTGCCGATCGACTCGATCTACTCGCCCGTGCTCAAGGTCAGCTACCGCGTCGACGCCACCCGCGCCGGCGAGCGCACCGACTTCGACAAGCTGGTGCTGGACGTCGAGACCAAGAACTCGATCGCCCCGCGCGACGCCGTCGCTTCGGCCGGCCGCACGCTGACCGAGCTGTTCGGTCTCGCCCGCGAGCTGAACGTCGAGGCCGAGGGCATCGAGATCGGCCCGGCGCCGGTCGAGGCCGTGCTCTCGAACGAGCTGTCGATGCCGATCGAAGACCTCGATCTGTCGGTCCGCTCGTACAACTGCCTCAAGCGCGAAGGCATCAACACGGTGTCCGAGCTCGTCGCCCTCTCGGAGACGCAGCTCATGAACATCCGCAATTTCGGACAGAAGTCGGTGGACGAGGTGCGCGACAAGCTCGTCTCGCTCGGCCTGTCGCTGAAGGATTCGGTGCCCGGTTTCGACGGCGCCCACTTCTACGGCGGCTCCGAAGACGAGTCCTTCTGATACCCGAACCTTTCCGATCCAGGAGTAAGAACAATGCCTAAGCCCACCAAGGGTCCCCGCCTCGGAGGCGGCCCGGCCCACGAGCGTCTGCTGCTTGCGAACCTCGCCGCCCAGCTGTTCGTTCACAAGTCGATCAAGACCACCGAGACCAAGGCCAAGCGCCTGCGTCCGCTGGCCGAGCGCCTCGTTACCTTCGCCAAGCGCGGCGACCTGCACGCACGCCGTCGCGTGCTGACGGTCCTGCGCAGCAACAAGGAGGCGACGCACATCCTGTTCGCCGAGATCGCGCCGCTCGTCGCCGAGCGTGAGGGCGGCTACACCCGCATCACCAAGGTCGGCAACCGCAAGGGCGACAACGCGCCCATGGCCGTGATCGAGCTCGTGCTCGAGCCCGTCACCCCCAAGGTGAAGAAGGCCGCTGCGAAGCCCGCCAAGGCTGAGAAGGCTGCCCCGGCCGCCGAGGCTACCGAGGCTCCGGCTGAGGTCGTCGAGGAGGCCGTCGAGGCCCCCGCCGCCGAGGCGGCTGAGGCTCCGGCCGAGGCTGCCGCGGAGGAGAAGGCCGAGTAAGGTCCCTCGCTCGTACGAAGCCCGTCGCCCCCTGTGGGGCGGCGGGCTTCGTCGTTCCCCGCCGGTGCCCTGCCCTCTCTCGCGCCGCCGACGCCACTTCCGAGTCGTCCCTGTGAGCGCACGCCATAGAGTGCGCTCACAGGGACGACTCGGAATGTAGGCAGGCGTCAGGGAGCGGGGCAGATCACGATGCCGTTGGCCGCGACGAGGGGGGATCCGGTCGCGCATGTGCCGTAGCCGAGAGTCGGCGTGTGGCGCATCGCGGGGGCGTCGAACAGCCCGAGGTGCGCGCCGGTCAGCACGACGGACGACACCGGCCCGCCCCAGGGCTTCGCCGCGAGCCACTCCACGTCGTTGTCGCGCACCCACTCCGCGAGCGGCGCGACCGCGGCCCGCTGCTGAGCCAGGGTCTCGGCAGGGGTCCGTGTGGCGCGCACGGCGTCTCCGACCGCACCGCCGGACACCACGGCGGCCAGTGCGAGGGCCGCGGCGACGGCCGTTGTGCGCATGAGGCCGCGCGCGCCGGAGGTCCCGCGCCGACGCCACAGCGCCACCACGGCGCGCACCGCGATCGCGGCGAGGATCGGAGCGAACGCGAACACGCCCACCGCGGGATGGCGCACCCACAGCGGCAGCTGAGCGGCCTGCGACCACCAGCCGACGAACGCGAGCAGACCGACGGCGGATCCGAATCCGAGCGCGAGCAGCTGCGGATCCCGTTCCCACCAGCGCGGGCGATGCAGCTGCGGGAGGGAGTCGGCGCCCTGCGGATCCGGCGCGCGCAAGCCTCGTTCGGCATTCCTCCGTCGACCGGGCAGCGCCGCCCACACCACCACGACGGCGGCGAGCAGGACCGCGACGGCGACGAGCCACCACGGCAGGAACCAGGATCCGGCCAGCGTGCCGAGCTTCTGCGGCACCGTGGTCGGCTCGATGTGCTGGCCGCCGCTCAGCAGGAAGCCGCCCAGTGCGCGCACGTGGCGGGCATAGCCCGTGACGCCGAGCGAGACGAGCGCGATCAGCTCCATCAGCACGGTGGGCGCGGCCACGAACGCCAGTGGCACGATCGCGCGACGCAGGGTCGCGCCGAATCTCTGCCGGAACGGCGCGGCGGGGGTGAGCAGGAACAGTGCGACGGCGAACGCAGGCAGGGCGAGCAGCGCGATGAGCTTCGCCTGCACCGCCAGTCCGAGCAGCAGCCCCGCGAGCCAGGCGCGGCGCGGCAGCACGATCAGCGCCCACACGATGAGCGCGGCCGCGGCGATCTCGCCGAGCAGGTCCGCGGGGCCCTGGATCGGCGAGACGCTGTCGGCCGTGTTGAACGCGAGCGGGAGCGCCACCGCGATGAGCGCTCCGAAGCGGCCGGCGAGACGCCGTCCGAGGACGCCGAGTCCGACGAGCAGCAGCACCCAGTACGCGAGGGGCACGAGACGGGCGCCGATCACCGGATCCGCGCCCAGCGCCAGCACTCCGGCGACCGGCAGCAGCACGACGGGACCGGTGGAGATCCGCGGATCGAACGGCGTCAGGGTCGAGCCCGACAGCGTGCCGTCGCTCGCATAGCCGAGGCCGGCGAGCAGGTTTCGCGGCACGGTGAGGTTGAAGGCCTCGTCCTCCCAGAATCGCAGCACGGTCAGGCTGTGCCACATCACGATCGCGTTCGCGACGATCAGCAGCCCGAGCAGGACCCAGAACGCGATTCCGGAGAGGCGTCGAGTCATGCGGATCCAGGTCCCTCGAACTCGAGCGCCCGCAGCGGCGCTCCAGGGCGCAGCGACCAGGTCCAGGCCTCGCGCAGCGCGCTGAGCGCGAAGAGCACGAGCTTCTTGGGCGGCAGCGACGGGCGGGCGACCTTGCCCCACATCGTTCCGGTGCTCGACGCACCGCGGCGGGGGATGCTGCGCACGCTCAGGTAGCGCACCGCGAACCCGGCCCGCACCTCGGCGAAGGAGAAGTGCACGTGCGGCACGAGGGCGTCGGACGGCACGGCGTTCACGAGGATCTGCAGCGCCTCGGGGCGGTAGGCGCGCAGAGGGGTGTTCACGTCGGGGACACCGCGTCCGACGATGACCGCGGTGAGCAGGCGCACGCCGGCGGTGAGCAGGCGGCGGTACCAGGCATCGGTGCGGGAGTGGCGCACGCCGTGCACGACGTCCGCGCCCGTGCGGCCGAGGGCGCGCACGGCGGACGCGATCTCGGATCCGAGGAACTGCCCGTCGCCGTCGACGTGCACGATCGCATCGGGGGAGAGCGCGAGCCCCCCGCGGTACGCGGCGAGAGCCGTGGGGCCGTGGCCGCGGTTGGCCGGCTGGGTCTGCACGTCGATGTCGACGATGCCGGACAGGGCGGCGGCCGTGCCATCGGTGGAGCGGTCATCGGCGACGACGAAGGTCACGCGTTCCGCCAGCGGGGCGACGGCGGTGCGGATCTCATCGATGAAGCCGCCGATGCCCTCGACCTCGTTGTAGGCCGGCATGACGACGGCCAGATGGGCGTACTGCACTCGAACCTCGAGCCTTCTCATGGAGGGCCCGTGCGGGCCGGGGCGGGACCCGTCGGAGCCACGGCGGCACCGGCGGAGTCTTCGCGGAGGAAGGAGCGGGGATCCGCCCGTTCATGCCAAGCGTCCTGGGCCGCACCGTCCCCCGGGTATTCTAGTAGGGCTATGGATCGCCGCTCCCGGTTGCGCCGTCTGGCGGGAGTCGGCACCCGCTTCCTGATCGTCGGCGGCATCAGCACGCTCATCGAGGTCGGTGCGTTCAATCTCTTCGTCTACGCCTTCGGGTGGGACCTCGTGGTCGGCAAGATCGCCGCGAGCCTCGTCGCACTGGTGAATGCGTACATCGGAAACCGCGAGTGGGCGTTCCGCGGACGCGACCGGCGCGGACGTGTTGCGGAGATCGTGCTGTTCGTCGCGGTCAACCTGGTCTGCACCGGGCTCGGCGCGGGCATCGTCTGGCTCGGCGCCGACGTGGTCGAGGGCATGACCGGTCACGCGCCAGGGCCGGCGATGGTGAACCTGATCAACCTCGGCAGCATCGCGGTGATCGTGCTGGTGCGTTTCGTGCTGTACCACTACATCGTCTTCCGGCACACGCCCAAGCCGGCACCGGCTACGGCCGACACCTCGCGAGACGCCTGATCCTGCGTGAGACACCACGCCTCGTGCGGTGTCTCACACAGAACGTGGTGTCTCACGGATCCGGATCGGTCAGGCGCGGGCGCGGAGGTCCTTGCGCAGGATCTTCCCCGAGCTCGACTTCGGGATCACGTCGATGAACTCCACCAGGCGCACCTTCTCGTGCGGGGCGACGTGGGCGGCGACGTGCGCCTTCACGCCCTCCGCGTCGAGCTCCGCGCCCTGCTGCAGCACCACGAACGCCTTCGGCACCTCCTGGCCGTCCTCGTCCGAGACGCCGATCACGGCGGCGTCGGCGATCGCGGGGTGCTCGAGCAGCACGGCCTCCAGCACGGCGGGCGCGACCTGATAGCCCTTGTACTTGATCAGCTCCTTGAGCCGGTCCACGATCCGGAACACCCCGCCCGCCGTCACGGTCGCGACGTCGCCGGTGTGCAGCCAGCCGTCCGCATCCAGCATGTCGGCGGTGGCGTCGGGACGGTTGAGATACCCCTTCATGACCTGCGGTCCGCGGATGAGCAGCTCTCCCGGTTCGCTGGCGCCGTCGGCCGGGACGACGACATCGGATCCGTCCTCGGCGAGCAGGCGGGCCTCGGTGTTCGGGATCAGCAGCCCGACCGAGGAGAGGTCGATGTCGTCGCGCTCGACCGGGATCGTGTGCGTGACGGGGCTGGTCTCGGTCATGCCGTAGCCCTGCCGCACGATGCAGTCCAGGCGCTCCGCGACCGCGTGCGCGAGGGCGCCGTCGAGCGGCGCCGCGCCGGAGAACACGACCTTGACCGCGCTCATGTCGTACTGCGCGACGAGCGGATGCTTGGCGAGCGCGACGGCGATCGGCGGTGCGATGAAGAGCCAGCTCGTGCGCTGCTCCGCGATGATGCGCAGGAACTCGACCAGATCGAACCTCGGCATCGTGACGAGCGTGGCGCGCAGCCGCACCGCGAGGTTGAGCAGCACGGTCATGCCGTAGATGTGGAAGAACGGCAGCACGGCGAGGATCCGATCCTCGTCGCTCAGATCGATCGAGACCGTGCTCTGCGCGACGTTCGCGACGAGGTTGCGGTGCGTGAGCATCACGCCCTTGGGGCGTCCCGTCGTGCCGGAGGAGTAGGGGAGCACGGCGACGTGCGTGGCGGGGTCGAACGTGATCGCGGGGGCGTGGTGCCCTTCGGAGAGCAGGTCGCGCAGCGAGGGGTGCCCCTCGGCGCCGTCCAGGACGATGAGCTGGTCGGCGGGCAGGCCCAGCTGGGCGGCGGCGGCCTCCGCCTGCGGCAGCAGCGGGCTGACCGTGATCAGCCAGAATGCGGAGGCGTCGCGCAGCTGGTTCGCGATCTCGTCCGCGGTGTAGAGCGCGTTGATCGTGGTCGCCGTGGCGCCGGAGCGCAGGATCCCGTGGAACACGGTCGCGAACGCCGGGACGTTCGGACAGAGGAGCCCGACCGCGTCGCCGACGCCGATGCCGCGCGCCGCGAGCGCCCCCGCGAACAGGTCGATCTGTCCGATCAACTGGCGGTAGGTGGTCTCGGCACCGGACATGCCGTCGACGAGCGCGACCCGGTCGAGGTCGTGCTCCGAGATGTCGCCGAAGAGGTACTCGTGGATCGGGACCGCGGGGATCTCGATCTCGGGGTGGAGGCTGCTGACCATGGGATCTCCTTCGATCTCGGTCGCGTGCGGTCGGGCGCCGCGCCGCTTGCGATTCAGTGTCGCATGAAACGGCACTGGGTGTCAGGGCTGGTTTCGAGGGCGTCCCGGACCCTCGCGGCGCGAGGGAAGCGGATCCCCCGAGTGATCGCCGGTACGGCCTCGGCAGTACGCCGCGGATGGCCCCGGGTACCCTGGATCCGTGCGCATCCGTCTCGACATCGCCTATGACGGCACCCACTTCCGGGGCTGGGCGAAGCAACCGGGGCTGCGCACCGTGCAGGGCACGATCGAGCAGGCGCTCGCCCGCATCGTCGGACCGTCGGCCGGTGACGACACGGCGGGCGGATCCGATCCGCGCCTCGTCGTCGCCGGGCGCACCGACGCAGGAGTGCACGCGACGGGGCAGGTCGCGCACGTCGATCTCGACGAGCAGCAGTGGGCCCGCGTCATCGCCCGCAGCGGGCGGGTGGCGTCGGATCCGGCCGGTTCGCTCGCGTCGCGGATCCGCGGAGTGCTCGGCCAGTATCCCGACGTCACGGTCTCGCGCACGTCGTCGGCGCCGGAGGGCTTCGACGCCCGGTTCTCGGCGGTGTGGCGCCGCTACCGCTACCGCCTCGCCGATGCGCGCGCCGGTTACGACCCGCTGCTGCGGCACGACACCACCACCATCCGCGGGTCCCTCGACGAGGCCGCCATGGACGCCGCGGCGCAGACCCTCATCGGCCTGCACGACTTCGCTGCCTATTGCAAACCGCGCGAAGAGGCCACCACGATCCGCACGCTGCTGGACTACCGGTGGACGCGCGACGCGACCGGCGTGCTCGTGGCCGAGGTGAAGGCCGACGCGTTCTGCCACAGCATGGTGCGCGCCCTCGTCGGCGCGTGCGCGGCGGTGGGGGAGGGACGTCTCGAGGTGGCCGACCTCGCCCGCCTGCGCGATGAACTCACCCGGACGAGCGCGTTCAAGGTGCTGGCGGCGCGCGGACTGACGCTCACCGAGGTGGGGTACCCCGCCGACGAGCTGCTCGCCGTCCGCGCCGAGCAGACCCGTAACCGCCGCGATCGCGAGGATTGAGGGAGTCCGGGATCCCGGGATCCTGGGATGGCGCGGCGGCCCCCGATCCTCCCCGGTTCGAGGGCCGCTGCCGTCCCCTGGTTCCGGCTCCGGCATGGAAGGAGCGGGTCGGCCTCCCCAGCACCGACCTCCGACACTCCTCGGGTCCCACGCGCGTGAACCGTATGCTGAATCTACGTGCTGGCTCTTCACAGGCGACGAGGGGGACTGTGATGGCGGATCCCGAGGCCCGCGCACAGGATTTCGCCCTCGCATTGCGGCGGGCCATCGCGGACAGCGGCCTGACGCTGAGCGGCACGCACCAGCGCCTCCTCGCGAACGGCAATCGCGTCGCGCTGACCACCCTCAGCTACTGGCGTTCCGGGGACAGGCTTCCGGAAGGCGCTGCCTCCCTGAGCGCCGTGGAAGATCTGGAGCGGATCCTCCGAGTCGACCGGGGATCGCTGAGGGACCGGATCCCGCCGGCCGCGCGACTCGGAACCCTCGCCGCCCCGCGCGTGCCCTTCGACGAGGAGCGCGAGCGCCGCGAGACGGAGGAGACGCTGGCGGCACTGGACGCCGCTCCGCAGCTCGCGATCCGCGATCTCTCCACGCATATGACCGTCTACACCAGGCCCGACGGCGCGGTGGAGCGCACGGAGTTCCAGTGCGTGATCCAGGTCACGCGCGGGATCGTGTCGGAGATCCCGCTGATCGACGTCGCGCCGGAGGAGACGGACACGATGAGCGAGATCTTCGACGTCGTGGGCGGTCGGCTCGACCGGGAGTATCAGCACCCCGGACGGCTGCTCTCGGGGATCGTCATCGCGCTGGACGAGCCGGTCGCGGCCGGCGAGACCTTCACCCTCGACTTCGCCGAGCGGCTGCCGCCCGGCTATCCTGCACGCCGAAGCGCCTGGCATGCGACGGCGAGGCGCGCGAAGGAGACCGTCATCCGGGTCATCTTCCCTGAAGGGGCGGAGCCGGACTGGTGCGAGGAATACGTCGAGACCGAGTCCGGCGAGGAGTACTCGGGCCCTGCCGCGCTCCGCGGTCGCATCGCCCACACCGTCCGGCACGGTTTCGGTCCCGGCGTGCTGGGGCTGCGCTGGGGCGGCACGACGCAGAACGGCAGGACGCCGGCAGACCCTAACACCGGGTGAATACCGTGCGCGCGCCCAGGGTACGAGGAGAGCGCGCGAGTAGCGTGGGAGCGTGCGGATCATCTCCTACAACCTGCGCAAGCACCGGGCGGCGCATGAGCTCGACGACCTCGTCGACGCGCATGACCCCGACGTGCTGTGCCTGCAGGAGGGGGACACCGCCTCTCTGCCGGAGCGCGCCGGAGGCCTGGTGCTCGCCCACACGACGCAGCGCAACCGACTGGGGCTCGCGATCTATTACCGCTCCAGCGGGTTCCGCCTCGTCGACATGGCGGCGGTCTCGGTCAAGAAGTCGCTGCACGATCACGTGCTCCGCCCCGCCCACGAGCGCCTCCTCGGCGTGCGCCTGCGAGACATCGACGCGGGACGCGACTTCCTCGTCGCGTCGCTGCACGCGGCACCACTGACCGCACGCAACGCGCTGCGACGGGATCAGATCCGCGCGGCATTGTCGGAGCTCTCCGAGCTCGGCTGGGGCCTGCCGCAGCTCATCGTCGGCGACTTCAACTACCCGGTGTTCAAGGAGCGGCTCAGCGAGCACATGCGCGATGTCGGCTACGAGCTGGTCATGAGCGACCAGCACACCTACACGCGCTATCGGGTCTTCCGCGGGTTCTACGACTTCGCCGCCGCGTCCGGGTTCATCGTCGAGTCCGTGCGCACCCTGCCGCAGGGGGAGTCGGACCACCTGCCGATCCTGGTCACGGCGACGCCGAAGTAGCCTGCCCCGCGGGTCTCCCGCACGGCGCGACCATCGCGCCGTGCGCCGATCGTTCATCCGCAGGTCACCCTGCGGTCGCCTCGAGGCCGCATGCGCGAGAGGGAGCCGCGGTGGACTCGCTTCATGCGGATGTCTGTGATCGGCTGCGGGTATCTCGGGGCCGTGCACGCGGCGGCCATGGCGTCGATCGGCCACGAGGTGGTCGGCATCGACACGGATCAGGGCAAGATCGCCGCGCTCGCCGAGGGGCGTGCGCCGTTCTTCGAGCCGGGGCTGGACGAGCTGCTGGCGAGCGGCGTCGAGAGCGGGCGCCTGACCTTCTCCTCCGATATCGCTCAGGCGCGCGGCGCGCAGGTGCACTTCCTCGCCGTGGGCACCCCGCAGCAGGCGGACTCGTCGGCCGCCGACCTGCGCTTCGTGCATGCGGCGATGGACGCGCTGCTCCCGCAGCTGCGCCCCGGCGACGTGGTGGCAGGCAAGTCGACCGTGCCCGTCGGCACCGCCGCTGCGCTCGCCGCCGCCGTGGCCGGTACCGGTGCGGCCCTGGTCTGGAACCCTGAGTTCCTCCGTGAGGGCTGGGCGGTGCACGACACGCTCCGCCCCGATCGTCTCGTGGTGGGCGCTGCTGCGGATGAGGCCGGTGCGCGCGCGACGGATGTGCTGCGAGACGCCTACGCTGACGCGATCGCCGCCGGCAGCCCGTTCCTCGCGACCGACCTCGCCACGGCCGAGCTCGTGAAGGGTGCGGCGAACGCGTTCCTCGCCACGAAGATCTCGTTCATCAACGCGATGGCCGAGATCGCCGAGGCCTCCGGGGCCGACGTCACCCTGCTCGCGGACGCGATCGGCCATGACGAGCGGATCGGCAGGCGCTTCCTCGGCGCGGGGATCGGGTTCGGCGGAGGCTGCCTGCCCAAGGACATCCGGGCGTTCGCCGCGCGGGCGGAGGAGCTGGGCCGAGGGGCGTCCGTAGGCTTTCTCCGCGAGGTCGACGCGATCAACCTGCGCCGCCGTGAGCATGCGGTGCGGCTCGTCGTCGACGCGTTCGGCGGCAACGTCGTGGGACGGCGGATCACGATGCTCGGCGCCGCGTTCAAGCCGCACAGCGACGATGTGCGCGACTCTCCGGCGCTCGAGGTCGCGACCCGTCTGCGCGGGCTCGGCGCGAAGGTGACGGTGACGGATCCCGAGGCGATCCCGAACGCGAAGCGTCTGCATCCGCAGCTCAAGTACAAGGCCGACCGCGATGAGGCGATCCGCAAGGCCGAGGCGCTCGTGCTGGTCACCGAGTGGGATCTGTACCGTCGCGAACTGGATCCCGCGCACGCCGCGGCCCTGGCGGCGGGGCGCATCATCGTCGACGGACGCAACTGCCTGGAACCCGCAGCATGGCGCGCGGCGGGCTGGACGTACCTCGGGATGGGACGGCCGTAGCGACCGTCGGTCGAGCACGCCACGCATCCCGGGGATCGGCAGGCGACACGACCCGGGAGCCCACCGCTTTGTCGATAGAGTCGAGTACCGCATCGACGTGGGAAGGGGGCGAGATGCCGGATGACGAGCGGCCCGGAGACGGGCATGGCACCGCGGAGACTGCGGGCCTCGATCCTCTGCAGCCCGAAGACGGGCGCGACTTCGATCTCTCCTCGCTGTTCCCGCACGAGCACGAAGAGCTCCCGGATGCGGACCGGCACGACGACGTGGGCACCCTGTTCGCGGATCCGACTCCGACGCCCTCGCGTCCCGCGACGCTCCCGGGGCCGATCGACGACGACCTGCGGCTGACTCCCGCGACTGTTCTCATCGACACGGCCGAGGGCCACCTGTTCGACGAGGCCGCGACCGAGGCGCACCCGTACACGCACGCGTTCCCCGCACCCGTACCGGCCAGGCCCGAACCGCAGCACGCCCAGTCCTACGGCTTCGCGCGACCGCAGCTGATCGCGATGGCCATCGGGCTCGTGATCACCGCCGCCGGCGCCGGATGGGCGCTCGCATCGCCCGTCGCCTCGGCCCCGGTAGCCGTGCAGGCGTCCCCGACCCCGACGGTCGACCCCGACCGTGTGGCGAAGGTCGACGGATCGGTGGACGCGCTCGCCGCCGCGGTCGCGACCGCGCAGGCGAGTGCGGATTCGTTCGCGGCGCCGTTGGCGGCGATGGCCGGATCCAGCGATGAGTCGGCCCGCGTCGCTGCGGATGCCGCTCGCCAGGCGTACGTCGCCGCGCTCGCCGCGGTGAAGGTGCCCAAGCCCGCAGGCAAGAACGCCACCAACACGTCGCTGGATCAGCTCGAGCGCGACGTCGCCGCGGCGAATGCGTCGCTCACGGCAGCGGGCGCGGGCTTCCGCAGTGCGATCACCACCTTCCGGCAGTCGCTCCCGGCGTTCGCCGCGACGGCTGTCGCCGACAACGCCGACGCGGCGGAGCCGTTCCGCACGGCGGTCACCGATGCTGCGGCAGCCGCGGCCGCCGCGGATCCGTTCGGTCCGACCCCGTTCGCGGCGATGGACGCCTGGCGGAACGCGCTCGCCGCGCTCATCGCCGACCAGGCGCGCGCCGTCGCCGAGGCGGGTTCGAGCGGATCCGGTGGGTCGGGCGGAACCGGCGGCAACGGGGGAACCTCGGGCGACACCACGACGGAGCCGACCACGACGACGCCTCCCGCACCGGAGACGTCGACGCCGCCGACGACCCCGACCGATACCGGGACCAATCCGCCGCTTCCGGTGGATCCTCCGCCGACGTCCTAGGCCGTGCGGGAGTGCCCGACGGGCTCCTACTTCTTCCCCGGCCCGCATCCCGGCGTGTCGATCGTGACGGGCGTCGGCTTGACCATCGGGGTGCGGCGGACCTCGAGTGGACCGTAGGTTCCGGCCGGCGCGCTGAACGTCGCCACGATGGTCGCGGTCTGCCCGGGGTGGATGACCAGGACGCTCAGTTTGACGGCGGTGCGACCGAGGTGCGGCTGTGCGGACGAGGGATACGGCTGCCCGTCGACCGTGATCCCCGTGAGGGTGGATCCGACCGGTCCGTAGAGGTACACGTCCGTCGCCACGTCGCCCTTCGGGAAGAAGCGCCCTGGTGCGATGTACACGGGCAGGTTCGCGGCCGCACCGGGGTCCAGCGTGTTCTGCATCGTGACCGTGGTGGTGAACGTCGGCGCGGCGCCCTTCTGGCACTGGGTGCTCGACGCCGCGATGCCCATCTGCATGTAGTAGTCGAGCTTGCCCTCGGTGATGTCGTCGATGTAGACGCCGAGGGCGGTGGTCTTGGCGTTGTCGGCGGGCATGTTGCCGCCGACGGGCGTGCCGGCCAGCAGGTCTGCCTGCGCCTTGTCGCTGGGCGAGTACATCAGGCGCCCCTCGTTCGAGGCCTGGACCAGGGCCGTCAGCAGCGCCTTGGGTTCGGCGTGCGTGGTGAGCAGCGCATCGAAGACGCTCTTGGCGGCCGCGGCGAAGAACTGGTCCTGCACGGCGGGATCCGGATACCTCGCATAGACCTCGTTGAGCAGCAGCGGCACGGCGCTGTCGGCGGTGAGGGTCTCGCCGAACGGCGCGGGCATCGTCACCGGTCCGATCGCGCGCAGCAGGTAGCTGAGCGCGACCGGATCGAACGACGCGACGGCGTCGATCGGGGTGCCGAACGACTCTGCCCAGTAGGCCCGCACGATCTGCGCCGTCTCGCTGAAGTCGGGGGCGAGGGTGGAGTCCTGGATGTAGCGCCCGATCTTCGTGCCGTACAGAGCCTCGGTCTCGGGATCGAGCGGGATGATCGGATCCGTCCGCCCGTTGTGGAAGTCCTGCGACCCCGCCTGCTGCGTCATCGAGATCTTGCCGTTCTCGGCGGTCAGCATCGCGATCGCGGCGGGGTTGCCGCCGGTGCCGCGGGACTCCGCGTTGTTCTGGAAGATCAGCAGGTAGTGCTGCGGTCCATCGGCGCCGAGGGCTTTGGGCAGGATCGTGAGCGCATTGTGGATCGGGGTCACCGTCGGCTCGATCTTCGCCATGGCGGCGTCGAGCTTGGCCACGCCAGAGGCGACCTGGTCGATCAGCGCGGAGCGGTCGAGCTTGTCGAGGCTCGTACGGATCCGGGTGACGCTCGCGTTCGCGGTCTCGATCGTCGCGGCGAGCTTCTGGAGGTTGGCGACGTCGATCGCGCCGTCCTTCGGCATCAGCGCCTTCAGATCGATCGCCGTGAGCGGCGTGATCGCGTGGGTGACGAGGTCGTTGACGGATCCGGCGACCACCCGCGCCGCGACGAGATTCGGCCCCGCCACCGGCACCCATTCCGCGCTCTTCCACAGCTGGCCCGTCGTCTCCTTCTCGGCGGAGGCGGTCAGCTGCGAGATCTGCGCGATCGTGACCTTGGCTCCCGCGGTGTTGCCGTCGATCATCTGCTGCTGGACCGTGTCGACGAGCGGGATCGCCTTCTCGAGGTCGGCCTTGGCAGACATGGCGTGCCCGTACAGCTGCTTCGCGGCGAGGAAGCCTGCGATGGCGATGCCGATCAGCACCAGCAGGATCACGATCGGCACCCAGAACCGGGCGCTCTTCAGCAGCGGGCGACGGTACCGGTGCGGATGCTCTCCTGATGCGTCCGGATGCGTGGAACCGTGCTCGAGGGACGCGAGGAGGTCGTCCGCCTCGGGTGCGGATGCTGCCTTGGCACGATGCTCATCGTGCGCGTTGCGGGCGTGCATGGCTCTTCTCGGACGCGAGCTACGGCACCACGGGTCGGGTGTTCATGTCGCCATTGTGATCCTCGCGAGAGGCCACCGCTACTGGCAAAAGACGCCGTTCGCATCGCGGCGTTGCGGCAGAAGGGTGCGCGAGGGTTAGCCGACGGTCGTCGAGACCTGCGTCGTCGCCAGACCACCGTCACGGAGAGTCGCGAGCAGGTCGATCACGTCGGCGCGGATCTCATCGACGCCGACCTCGAAAGCCATGGCGATGTTCCTCAGGAGATGCTCTGTGTCGATCGGACCGTTCGCATCCAACTCGTCCCAGATGAACGCCGCCGTTCCGAGGAGAGCGGTGGGATGGGCGGTCTCCGACTCGAGGTCGAGCGCCACGATCCCGTCCGAGTTCGACGTCCAGGCCACGGCGTCGGCGATGCGCCATTGCTGTGTCTCACTGTGACCCATGGGGCCAGCCTAGCGAGACGCCGCAGCGGCGCAGGCGGGGCGGCGCGCTCCACACGGCCCTGGCGCGCTGGATTTCGGGCCTCCTGGTCGACCGACGGCTGCTTCTCCGGGCTGCCCTCCCAGGTGCTGAGCGTTGTCAAAAACATGCGAAATGCGAACGAAGACCGTACGCGAAGCGTCACTTTCCGGACAATGGCACTCGGCGTTCTCACAGCTATGAGATCCTGGAAAGGCAGGGGGAGTGGCACGGAGCACCGCTCCACGCCTCGGGATTGCTGACGATTAGCGTCCGCGCGTAGACGCGTCGCGGAACCATGAGGGGGGATTGCGGTGCAGAGCGGCAACCGAGATGAGACGGCGACGACAGCGCGCGCGCTGGTGACCCGGCAGCGACGCCGACGCTGGGTGGCCGCGCTGGACGCTTTCGCCTGGGTGCTCGGAACCTTCCTCGCCGTCGGCCTGCGGGTCGACTTCACCCTGCCGCTCTCCGGGTGGATCGCCACGCTCGCCCTCGGCGTCGTTGCCGCGGCGATTCAGCTGATCGTCGGCTACGTGCTCGCCCTGTATCGCGGTCGCTACCCGTATGGCTCGTTCAGCGAGGTGTGGACGCTCGCCCTCGTCGTGGCCGGGATCACCCTCATCCTCTCCTCGGTCGTCGTGCCGTCCGGGAACCTGATCGGCCTTCCCCGCGCGACAGTGCTGCTGGCCGGTCCCTTCGTCCTCCTCCTCATGTTCGGCGTGCGCTACATCGCCCGTCTGACCATCGAGCGCTCACGGAAGCCCTCGAGTGATGCGGAGCGCACGCTCGTGCTGGGAGCCGGCTATCTCGGCGACCGGTTGCTGCACACGATCACCACCGATCCCGGCTCGCCGATCCTCCCCGTCGGACTCATCGACGACGACCCTGCGAAGAAGAACCTCCGTCTGCGGGGCGTGCCCGTGCTCGGGCGTCGCGCGCAGCTCGCGGAGATCGCGGCCCGGACGGGCGCGACGAGGCTGGTCATCGCGCTCGGCAACGCCGACAGCGTGCTGCTGCGCGAGCTGAGCGATGCCGCCGATGCTGCGGGGATGAGCGTGTCGGTCACGCCGACCATCACGGACTACATGCTCGAAGGGCACGCCGCCGTCGATGTCCGAGACATCGAGATCGAAGACCTCATCGGTCGGCACCCGGTCGACACCAACGTGGAGCTCATCGCCGGCTACATCACCGGCAAGCGCGTGCTCGTTACGGGGGCGGGCGGATCCATCGGATCCGAGCTGTGCCGCCAGCTCGCGAAGTTCGGCCCCAGCGAGCTGATCATGCTCGACCGCGACGAGACGGGGCTGCAGACCGCTCAGCTGGGGACGACCGGCAACGGCCTGCTCGACTCGAACGAGGTCGTCCTGGCCGACATCCGCGATGTCGCCGTGCTGAACGCCATCTTCGACGAGCGCCGCCCGGAGGTCGTCTTCCACGCGGCCGCACTCAAGCACCTGCCGATGCTCGAGCAGTACCCCGATGAGGCGTGGAAGACGAACGTCCTCGGCTCGCTCAACGTGCTCCAGGCCGCACGTCGCGTCGGGGTGAGCCACTTCGTCAACATCTCCACAGACAAGGCTGCGAACCCGACGAGCGTGCTCGGCCACTCCAAGCGCGTCGCGGAGAAGCTCACCGCGTGGGCGGGGGAGCAGACCGGGATGCAGTACCTCTCGGTGCGCTTCGGGAATGTGATCGGCAGCCGCGGATCGATGCTTCCCACGTTCCAGCGCCTGATCGCGGACGGGCGGCCGATCACGGTCACGCACCCGGACGCGACGCGGTACTTCATGACGATCCCCGAGGCATGCCAGCTGGTGATCCAGGCGGGCGGTATCGGCCGTGCCGGCGAGGTGCTCATCCTCGACATGGGGGAGCCCGTCTCGATCCTCGAGGTGGCCAAGCGCATGATCTCGATGTCGGGCAAGGACATCGAGATCGTCTTCACGGGTCTCCGCCACGGCGAGAAGCTGCATGAGGAGCTGGTCGGAGCCCGCGAGAACCTCGAGCGTCCGTTCCACCCGCAGATCTCGCACGCCCACGCGGACACGATCAGCCCCGAGCGCCTCGACAAGGCCGGCTGGGAGGCGCGGATGAAAGCCGAGCCGCGCAACAACGACACCGCCGTGGTCGACCGGATCGTGGTGGATCAGGTCGTCAGCAGCGCCCCGTACCTGGGAGAATCGCCGAATGGCTGACCGCATCCTCATGTCCTCGCCGGATGTCACGCAGAGCGAGGAGGACGCTGTCGTGGCGGCCATCCGCTCCGGGTGGATCGTTCCGCTCGGCCCCGACGTCGACGCGTTCGAGGTGGAGCTCGCAGATCGGGTCGGGGTGGGGCACGGTGTTGCGCTGAGTTCGGGCACGGCAGCCCTGCACCTCGGGTTGCTCACGCTCGGTGTGAAGCCTGGCGACATCGTGGTGACGTCGACCATGACTTTTGCGGCGACCACCAACGCGATCATGTACGCGGGCGCAGATCCGTTCTTCATCGACGCCGACGAGGCGACAGGGAACATGGACCCCGAACTTCTCCGGTCGGCTCTCGACGAGCTGCGTGATGAAGGATCCCGGGTCGGCGCGATCGTTCCGGTGGATCTGCTGGGCAAGACGGTCGACTATACGGCGATCCTCGCCATCGCCGAAGAGTTCGGCGTTCCGGTGTTGGCGGATGCCGCGGAGTCTCTGGGGGCCACGCACAAGGGCAAGGCGGCCGGGAGCTTCGGGCAGATCTCCGCGGTGTCGTTCAACGGCAACAAGGTCATGACCACCTCGGGCGGCGGGATGCTTCTCACAGACGACGGTGACATTGCCGAGCGCGTCCGCTATCTGGCGACGCAGGCTCGTCAACCGGTCGCACACTACGAGCACGTCGACGTGGGCTATAACTACCGCATGAGCAACCTGCTGGCTGCCCTTGGGCGTGCACAGCTTCGACGGCTCGACTCGATGCTCGCGCGCCGCCGTGAGATGCGCGAGCTCTACAAGGACGTGTTCCGTGAGGTGCCCGGTGTCGAGGTCTTCGGTGGGGCAGACGACGCGGAGGACAATGCGTGGTTGACTTCGATCCTCGTGGATCGGGAGACCGCAGGATGGAACGCGAACGAGCTGTCGATCGCCTTGGCGGCGGACGACATCGAGAGCCGCCCCGTCTGGAAGCCGATGCACCTGCAGCCGGTCTTCGCTCACTACCGGGGCGCGCTCACGGGCGCCTCCGAGCGGCTCTTCGCTCGCGGGCTCACGTTGCCCAGCGGTTCCGCGCTGACGGAGACTCAGCGCGGGCGCGTCTTCGACTCCATCGACCGCTTCCTCCGGACTCGCTGAACGATGACGACGCGTGCCTACGATCTGTTCAAGAGGCTGCTCGACATCGTCGCCGCGGGGATCGCCCTGGTGGTGCTGTCACCGGTGATGGTCATCGTGGCGCTCCTGGTCGCGACGCGACTCGGGCGCCCCGTGCTGTTCGTTCAACCGCGCCCGGGAAAGAACGGGAAGATCTTTCGGCTGCGCAAGTTCCGGTCGATGCGCGACATCGATCAGGCCAGGGGGCTCGTCAGCGATGCCGAGAGGCTGACGACGTTCGGGCGCAAGCTGCGTTCGACCAGCCTCGATGAGTTGCCGTCGTTGTGGAACGTGCTCCGCGGCGACATGAGCGTCGTGGGCCCACGGCCACTCCTCGTCGAATATCTGTCGAAGTACTCGCCCGAACAGGCACGCCGTCACGAAGTCCGCCCAGGTATCACCGGCCTTGCACAGGTGAGCGGGCGCAACGCGCTGAGCTGGGAGGAGAAGTTCGCGCTGGACGTCGAGTACGTCGACAATCGGAGCCTGGCCCTCGACGCGCGTCTGGTTCTGGCGACCGTGCGAGCGGTCTTCGTGCGTGAAGGCATCTCGGCAGAGGGCCATGCGACCATGCAGAAGTTCGGGGAGACCAATGCCTGAAGACATCATCATCGTCGGCGCCGGCGGATTCGGGCGTGAGACGATCGACGTCGTCCGTGCGATCAACGCGACCGCGACGGAGCCTGTCTGGAACGTGCTCGGAGTGGTCGATGACGGTCCATCGCCGGTTCATGGGGCACGGCTCGCGGCGCTGGGGATCCCGCATCTGGGCGATATCGAGGAGCTGCGCTCTCACGTTGCTTCCGCGAGGTACGTGATCGGCATCGGTTCTCCGTCGGTGCGGGCTCAGCTGAGCGAGAGGATCGACTCCTGGGGTGGTCGTGCCGCCACGCTGATCCATCCAGCCGCCGTTGTCGGTTCCGAGGTTCGGATCGGCGAAGGATCCGTGGTGTGCGGCGGGGCCCAGATCTCTACGAACATCGTGCTCGGTCGCCACGTGCACATCAACCCGGGCGCGATCGTCGGCCACGACTGCCGGCTTGAGGACTATGTCTCGATCAACCCCGGAGCTGTCATCTCGGGGGATGTCCGGGTGGATTCCGGCACCTTGATCGGTGCCGGAGCGGTCATCCTGCAACTGCTTGAGGTCGGCCCCGGCGCTCTCGTCGCCGCGAGCGCTTGTGTGACGAAGAACGTGCCGGCCGGTGCGACCGTGCGAGGAGTTCCTGCGCGATGACGGGCCGGCGACTGTGCTTCGTGATCACGAACGACATCAGCACCGTCTTCTATCGCGGCTACCTCGGCTACCTCCGGGAACGCGGGTGGAACGTGACGATCATCTCGCGCGATACCGGCAAACTGACTGCGCTCGGTGAAGCTGAGGGCGTCGACATCGTAGATGTGGACATGGTTCGGGATCCCTCACCGATCCGCGATCTGCGATCGCTCATCAGGCTCACGCGCGCGATCCGACGTGTCCGTCCGGACGTCCTTGTGTTTTCCACACCCAAAGCGTCGCTCCTGGCGTCCGTGGCCGGATGGCTGCTCCGCGTACCCGTGCGGATCTACCACATCCTCGGTCTGCGCTATGAGACCGAGTCGGGCATGCGTCGGCGCGTCTTCCGGTCACTGGAGAAGACAGCTGCGGGGCTGGCGACAGAGACTCTCGCCGTCAGCCACAGCCTTGCCGAGCTCGTGCGCGAGGAACGCCTCACGTCGCGCGTCGTGGTGCTCGGGGAGGGAAGCCCCTTTGGCACCGACCTGCGCCGCTTCAGCCCGGATGCCTTGGACATTCCGGCGCTGGACGCGGACACGGATGCATTCCTGGCGGGCCAAGGCGCTGCGTTCCGGTTGCTGTTCGTCGGCCGAATCACGCGAGACAAGGGTGTCGGCGACCTTCTCGATGCCCTCGCCCTCCTTGCAGATCGCGGCGTCGAGGTGGCTTCCGTCATCGTCGGGCCCGGCGAGGATGCGGGGCTGGAACGCCGGATCGAAGACTTCGCGGCGGAGCACGCCGTCCAACGGGTGGGGTCTGTCGCAGACCCGCGAGCCTACATGCGCGCGGTCGACATGCTCTGCCTGCCCACTTTGCGTGAGGGGTTCGGCCAGGTGATCGTCGAAGCCGCCGGACTAGGAGTTCCCACCATCACCACCCAGGCGACAGGCGCCCGAGACGTGGTCGTCGACGGAGAGACCGGTCTGATCGTGCCGGTGAAGGACGGGATCGCACTGGCGGCCGCGATCGAGCGCGCGGTCGCCGACCGCGACGACGTGCGTCGATGGGGTTCGGCGGCGAGGGCGCGGGCCGAGGAGTACTACTCGACGGATCGCGTGTGGCGCCAGTACGCGGATCATTTCGAAGGTCGGCTGCGCGCGGGAGAAGATTCTTCCGATGGCTGAAGATGACAACGACCTGAGCGTCGCGCCTAAAGAGTCCAGGAGATCATCGCGAAAGGGTGGCTCGTCGACCGTTCGCAGTATCGCGACTCTGCTCACCGGGACTGTGGCCTCCCAGGTCATCGGCGTCATCACCATGCCGATCCTCAGCCGGATCTACGGCCCTGGTGCGTTCGGCATTCTGGCGATCTTCCTCTCGGTGAGCGCAGTGGTCAGCATGGTCGCGGCGCTGCGCTACGAGTATGCGATCGTGCTCCCGGAGCGCGAGGAGGACGCGCACCGGCTACGACAGCTCTCCACGGGTTTGGTCAGTGTCATCTCGGTACTCACCGTTGTCGCGACGATCCTGGTGTTCTGTCTGTCCGGGCCAGCCAATCAGCACTGGTGGGTGCTGCTGATCGGCGTGAGCGTCTTCCTCGCCGGGGAGACGACGATTCTGTACTTCTGGCTGACTCGAAAGCGTCGCTATCGGATGCAGAGCGTCTCACGCATCGTCCAGGCGCTGGTCACCGCGGTCACCCAGGCTGGCCTGGGGCTGCTCATCGCTCCAACCGGCGAGTGGCTCATCGTCGGCTATCTCGTCGGTCAGGTCTTCGGCGTCGGTCTCCTGCTCGTCACGGACGATGCTCGCAAGACCGCACCCGTCCGGGACCATCGCAGCTGGTGGGAGCTCATGGTTCGCTACCGCAAGATGCCGCTCCTCAACGCGCCTAATGCGCTTGTCGACTCCTTGCGGCTGAACGGGATCAACATGATCATCGGAGGCCGTTCGCTCCATGCGCTAGGCCAGTTCTCGATGGCGTGGAAGCTCGCTCAGGCGCCGATGGCGCTAATTGCGAGCGCGATCTCCCAGGTGTATTACCAGCGGATGGCGGTCGCTGAGCCGGGGACGCTCAAGACCCTCGTGAGGGGCGTGACGAGGCGCGCATTGCTCCTCGCCTTCCTCCCCTTCCTGGTGCTCGGCGTTGTGGCACCCGTCGTTGTGCCGTGGTTCCTCGGCGAGCAGTGGGCAGAGGCGGGGCTCATCGTGCAGGCACTCACGCCGTGGCTCTACCTGAACGTCGCGACCGCACCCCTGTCGACCGTGTTCATCGTCGCCGAGCGACAGGGCGCCATGCTGATCTTCGCGATCGTCTATCTCATCGTGCCGATCACGATCCTGCTTGTTGCGGGCGGCGACCTCGTTCGCGCGGTGTGGTTCACGAGCGCTGCCATGACGCTGTTGCTCGCTTTTCTGATTGTGCTAGCCCATCGCGTGGCTGCGCGCGTCGACCACGAGCAGGTCTCCCGTGCGTAGTAGGGCCGTGTACTCGGGCTAAGGGCTCGTGGCGGTGTCCGGTTAGGGCTGGATACCTGCGACCGCCGCTGCTGCGGTGTGCGAATTCACCGTGGAGTCGTAGCGTTCCGCCCACACTCGACGCGAGTCGAAGAGGGCGGGCGAGTCGAGGACGCGTTCCACCGCCGACGCGATCGTTTGGATGTCATCATCCATTTCGACGAGTAGGCCTGAGCCGAGCTCGTCCCCGACGAGCTCGTCCGTCGAGCCGACATCGGTTGCCACGATCGGAATGCCGAAACAAGCGGCTTCCATCGCGCTCACCGGGATGCCTTCGTCTGCGCTGAGGTTGATGAACACGGACGGGCGCTCCGCTCGATAACGCTCCATGAGCGCGGCCGTGGATACCCGTCCTGGTAACTGCACGGTCAAGTCAGGAATCTCGGACGCCGCGCGCTCGGCGTTTCCGCGAAGTTCCTCGAAGAGAGGTCCGTCCCCGAAATGCGTCCATCGGATTGTCCGCCCTCGTCGCGCGAGTTCGATGGCGGTCGCGAGGATCCGATCGACCCGCTTTCGTTCGATGGCTGAGGAACAACTGACGAGGTGGACGGTCCGACCTTCAGGCATCTGCTCCAGCTCCCGAGGCTGGGCCGGAATGCCGAGACGGCGGACCACGATCTTCTCAGGAGAGATGAACGGAGCGCGCTCGAGTAGATACTCTCGACCGCTGTCTGAGATGGACAGGACGACATCGGCATTGCCGAGGACGCTGCGTCTGATCGGGCGATACCCTGCGGTGCGCTCGTCAAGGTCGTAGCGGTGGACCCTGACTGCGACGCGATCGGCACCGGAGCGTAGCCAGGGGAGGACGTACGCGATATCGACGCCCCAATAGCTGTAGACAGTGACCGGCCGTTCGGTGCGCATTGCTTCGCGGACCGAACGATGCGATGCGAAGTAAGCACCGGAGAGCGTCGCGATGAGATCTCTGCGCAACTGGGCAGTCGAGCGCTGTCCGCCCTCCGCGCCGAAGACTCTGAGAGCGCGTAGGGCACGTTTCGGGCTGAGCATCCCTCGGATCGCTCGCGCTGCGGTGGGAGTGCCCACGGCGCCCAAATACGTCACATTGGCAGGCAGGGGGAGCCTCGGAGCATCCGGCGATGTGAGGGAGACGATCACCACTTCCGCGAATGCTTCTGACAGAGCCTGGATCTCATTGCGTACGAAGGCAGCATCGCCGATGTCGAAAGGGTACTCATGCGTCAGCAAGAGCAGCCTCGTCGGCTGACCGTCGTTGGCCGAATCGGGCATCGATGTCCTGTCCGTAACGCTCACGGTGTCGCCTCGCCTTCCTTCACCGTCGGGCGGGCCCCTGAAAGGTGGATGCCGATGACGACGAAGGTCGCGAAGCCGATCCACTCGTGCGGGATATTGATGAAGGTGCTGTGCATCACGAAGACAAGCGGCAGCATCACGATGACGCTGATCGTGGCGGT
The DNA here is from genome assembly GCF_000956505.1 of Microbacterium azadirachtae. Classification (GTDB taxonomy): domain Bacteria; phylum Actinomycetota; class Actinomycetes; order Actinomycetales; family Microbacteriaceae; genus Microbacterium; species Microbacterium azadirachtae_A. Next base: position 93,432 of record NZ_JYIX01000028.1, read on the forward strand.
GGCGAGACTGCGCTCGGCGCGCGAGCGCGATGACGTGCCGTTAGCGCGGATCGCGCCGATGAAGAGGGCGATCGTCACGATGAAGGCCAGAGCACCGAGAATGACCCCGTACTCGGTGAAGAACTCCATCGCTCCATTGTGCGGGTTGATCATGTTGAAGGTCTGCCGAGACGTTCCCTGCGCGATCGCCGTCAGCTCGTAACCGCCTGGACCGCTGCCCAGCGGTGTCTGAGCGAGCATGTCGAGGCCGTTCAGAGACAGGTTCCATCGAGCGAGAAAGGAACTGTCCACGGGAATCTGAAACCCGAGGACGCCGATGATGTAGCCCCCGCCTGCGCCGGCACCGGAGATCTCTCCTGCAGACCGTCCCTGCAGGAAGACCAGCGTGAAGATCGCGCCGAGCACTGCGAAGGCCAGCACGATGGCCTGCCCGATATGAGAGCGGATTCTGAGGACGATCCATATCGAGACACCGAGGATCAGGGCTGCGAGACCGAAGCGGCTGCTGGTCAGGATCATGATCGGCGCCGAGACAAGCGCGGCCAGATAGTAGATCCGGCGAACCCAGGTTCGCGTCGTCAACGCGGCTCCCGCCAGCAGGAGAGGGATCGTGATCGTCAGGAAGGCCGCGTAGTTGTTGGGGTTGAAGAACACCGTGACCACGCCGGTCTTGGTCGCACCGGGATTGGCGTCCAGATAGGTCGAACCGAAATGCAGTCCCGTGCTGAGCTCGATCGCTGCCAGTGCGGTCGTGGAGAGTGACGCGAGGAGCCAGCCTGCCAGGACGGCCCGGATGGTTTCCTTGGTTGCGGGCAGCGAAACCATCCCAAGTACGATCAGGATCCCACCGGAGACGACCACCGAGTTCCCGAAGATGTATGGCGCGCCAAAGTTCGTCATCAGGGTTACCAGCGAGATGACGAGGACCGGAAGGCAGAAGATGACGATGACCCGCCGCAGCCCGACGGGGGGACGGCGGCGCAGGTGCAGGAATCCGTAGACGAAGAGGATCACCGCGTAGGCGGTGAATGAGGACACGGGACCAACGTGGGGTAGGAGCGGGTTGAGCGCCGCGACGGGTGCGGCGAGTATCAGAAGAAGGCGGCCGATGGCCGTCAGACGCTGTCCCTTGACGGACGGAGGCGCGGTCCCCGAATCCGTGACCGACGAGTCGTCATCGACGCCGGTTCCCGATTGCGCTGCCTCCGCAGCCGAACTGTGGACGACGGAGGCGCGAAGCGCGCCCGTGTTCCGTCGAGAAACGTCCCGGCGAGAAGCGGGGTGCGATGCGGATTTCATCGAAGGCAGTGCCCGTCCGTAAATGCGTGAGCGACATACGGCCGTCGAAGGGACGGCGGGGCCAGGAGAGTCCCCACGTTCAGCCTAGCGTTGCTCGACGAGGGCCACGTGGCGATGGTTGGGAGCTGCCGTGAGCTCCCCCACAGCGCCGCACCTCTTCGATCTCCGCTAGTAGGAGTGCGCTCTGAGCCTCACGGGTAAAGGGCGAGGTGCGGATGCCGGAAGGCGAGGGTACGGCGCCGCTCTCGCGCTTCTCCTGGGCCAACGCAAGCAGATACCGAGAGATGTCCTCCGCTGTGTTGCTGGCGAGCCCGAGTTCGTTCTCGCGTACCGCGCGGGCGGCATCTCCTTCCTGGTATCCGAGCATCAGGATCGGGCGCTGGGCGCCGATGTACTCGAAGAGCTTGCCGCCGAATACACCAACTGCGCGGGGATCGTTCCAGAGGAGCAGCAGGAGTACGTCGGCCGATGACTGAGCCTCGACGGCCTCACGATGCGGAACCTCCCCGTGATCGATGACGAAAGCACCTGCACCACAGGAATCGGCCATCGTCATGAACTCCGCCGAGCTGCGACCGTAGTAGTGCACTTCCACGCGGACCCCGAACGGGTCCGCGTTTGCTGACCGTATGGCGTCGAAGAGAGGTCGGTACTCCGTGTTGTTCGGATAGATCCGTCCGGTGTAGATGATCTTCAGCAGCGTCGAGTCCGTATCCGGCGTGGGGGGCACTGTCTCCTCGGCGTCATATCCGTTCATGATCACGACGACCGGCCGAGTGTGCAGTTCAGAGAGCTGGGCGGCGAGCGCGGGACCGACGGTGCAGGCGATATCCACGGATCTCATGGCGCGTCGTTCCAGAACGGTATCGAGCGCCGTCCGTAGCCGTCCTCGAGGGTTCATCGGATTGCTCGCCACAGGATCACGGAAGTCGAAGACGAGGGTGCTTCGATGGCGCCGGGCGAGGTGGGCGCCCAGTAGCAGCGCGCTGAGCGGGCCGCCGCTGGCGACGACCACGTCCGCCTCGGGCACCTCGCGCCGACTCCGCCAACCCGACCGCAACGCCCAGGCGACGAAGATGTCCGGGACGATGAAGGCCTTCCCGAAACGGACGATCCTCTGCCGCAGCCGACCCGATACGCCGAGTGTTGATCGGCTGGTGGTGGCGGACGTCGCCGAATGGTTGCGGGAGAACCGCATGAGAGGGTCCGGGATGCGCGTCACGGTGATGTTCGGATGCGTCGGCATGACCGTCCCCGTGGAGAGCGGTTCGCGGGTGAGCACATGTACTTCATGGCCTGTTCTCGCCCAGTGCTTTGCAAATTCCCCGATGCGTAACGCGGCGATCTCGCCTTCCGGAGGATAGAACGGGCACACAAGAAGTATTCTCACCGGCTCCCCCTCTCATGACGTCGTACACGTTCCCGCGAACTCGCCTCGGGCGCCCCCTCGACAAAAGTCCCCGGATTCGGTCGAAGAATGGGAACAGCTTAATCGAACTGCCCGGGCGAGCCGGGCAGAGGTACGTCTCGACGGGCGAACGATATGTTAACGCCGTGGCACATCCTGGGACTCCTCCTCCGATCTCGGTCCTCATGGCTGAGTACAACACCGAGCCCGATCGCCTGCGGGCCGCGATCGGTTCGATTCTCGCTCAGACCGAGCGGCGGTTCGAGTTCGTCATCGTCGACGACGGTTCTCAAACCGATGTCCGTGGAATCGCAGCCGAGTTCGATGACGATCGTGTTCGCGTAGTCGGCTACGGCGAGAACAGAGGTTTCGTGGCTGCGCTCAACTACGGTGTCGAGCAGGCCCGTGGCGAGTACATTGCGCGCATGGATACCGACGACACGGTCGAGCCCGATTACCTCGAGTCGGTCTACGGCTGGATCTCGCAGCACCCGGAGTATGCAGTCGTGTCTGGTCAGGCGCGCGAGACCTCCTCTGATGGGCCGGGGCTCGTGTTCGGGCGACCCGGCGAGCAGACCGCCAAGATGGCCATGCGAGGATTCACGCCCATTCATGCCGCGTCGATCATGCGAGCGAGCGCGGTCAAAGCCGCCGGTGGATATCAGTCCTACAAGCGAGCCGAAGATCTCGCTCTGTGGTGCGAGATGCTCCTGCGCGGCTATCGCCTTTACGTGATTCCGAAGGTGGTGTATCACTACCACGTCGAGAAGGCCGACTTCGCGAAGCGGTCCTTGCGTCACCGCGGTGACGAGATCCGAGTTCGCCTGCGGTACTATCCGAAGCTCGGCGCAGGGCCCAGGGAGTACTTGCGTGTGGGGAAGTCGATCCTGAGCGGTCTCCTTCCGGTCTCTGCGGTCAGGGCGATCCGGGGGCGGCTGCATCCGCATGGCTGACCGATCGGACGATCGTCCATAGGATGAGCACCGTGGGTTCAGGAACATTCGAGTTGGACGCCGCGACGCAGCTTGCACATGCGCTCGCCGCGACCATTGCTCGGGGGCTGGGAGTGCGCGCCCTCAGCCTGAAGGGGCCGATCGCCTCGCACTATGAGCTGCGTCCGCCGCGCGCCTCGGCAGACGCAGATGTCCTGATCGAACCGGAGCGCTTCGCCGAATACTGCGAAGCGCTCGAAAGCCGCGGTTGGCACACCCGGGTCGGTCGTGAGACCCCCGCGCTGATCCCTCAGCACTCCATGACATACATCCACCCGGACTGGCCGTGCGATATCGACGTTCACTGGATGTTCCCGGGCTTCTTCGCCGATCCCGCGGCGGCGTTCGACGCGCTCTGGTCGTCGCGTAAGCAGGTCTCCGTCGCGCACTCACCCGTGCAGGCGCCGTCGAAGGCGGGCAGCGCCGTGATCATGGCGCTGCACGCTGAGCGCGATCGGCGATCGCCGAAGCACATCGAGGAAAGGGAACTCGTCAGCGCGGCGCTGAGCGACATATTCACCGCAGGGGAACGCGACGAGTTCATGACGATCGCGCGCGCCGGGAGAGCGGCCTGGACGTTGCGGGACTACATCGTGGCCGCCGATCTCGGGCCTGTCGTGATCGACGCGGATGCTGACCAGCAGCGCCGATGGGCTCTCTTCTCGAACCGGGTCGATGACGCGTCGAGCGTGGCGTGGTGGCAGCGGGTGCGCACATCTCCGTGGCCGCAGAAGGCCCGATGGATCCTGAGGGCGATCTGGGTGTCGCGGAAGGACATGCCGAGGAACGACCCGGCGACGCTGCCATCGCGAAATGAGATGTGGTCCTACCAGGTGCACCGATGGCGCCGGGGCAGCCGAGCGACGCTGAGGTACTTCCGCGACAAGCGGTGAAGGCAGTGGCTCGGGCACTCCTGACGGGGACAGCGGCGCCGAAGATCGCCCGAGTGCACCGATAGCATGACTCCATGCGCATCGCTGTCGTCGCCCTGGGAAAGATCGGGCTTCCCCTCGCTGTCCAGTTCGCTTCGTCGGGCCATGACGTGATCGGTGTCGACGTCAATCAGAAGGCTGTCGACACGATCAACGCGGGGCTGGAGCCGTTTCCCGGCGAGGCGCACCTGCAGGAGAAGCTCGCCGAACTGATCCCCTCGGGCCGGCTCCGCGCGACCACCGACTACGCCGAGGCGATTCCCGGTGCTGACGCCGTCGTTCTGGTCGCTCCGGTCTTCGTGAACGACGAGACGTGGGAACCCGACTTCAAGTACATGGACGCGGCGACCGCGTCGCTCGCCGAGCACCTCACAGCGGGAACGCTCGTCTCGTACGAGACGACGCTGCCGGTCGGCACCACGCGCAACCGCTGGAAGCCCATGATCGAGGCCGGCTCCGGGCTGACGGAGGGTGTCGATTTCCACCTCGCCTATTCCCCCGAGCGGGTGCTCACCGGGCGGGTGTTCGAGGATCTGCGCAAGTATCCCAAGCTGATCGGTGCGCTCTCGCCGGAGGGCACCCGGCGTGCGCGTGAGTTCTACGAGGCGGTGCTCCAGTTCGACGAGCGTTCCGACCTGCCGCGTCCCAACGGGGTATGGGATCTGGGGACGACGGAAGCGTCCGAGATGGCGAAGCTCGCCGAGACGACCTATCGCGACGTGAACATCGGCCTCGCGAACCAGTTCGGACTCTTCGCCGCCGCCAACGGGATCGACGTCTACAAGGTGATCGAGGCATGCAACTCGCAGCCCTACAGCCATATTCATCGTCCTGGCATCGCCGTGGGCGGACACTGCATCCCGGTGTACCCGCGTCTGTATCTGTCGACTGACCCCGACGCGGACATCGTGCGGACGGCGCGACAGCTCAATGCGTCGATGCCGGAAAGACTCGTCGCTCAGGCGGAGACGCTTCTCGGTTCTCTCTCCGGCATGACGGCCGTCGTGCTGGGCGCGGCCTACCGTGGCGGCGTGAAGGAGACAGCGTTCTCGGGGGTGTTCCCGACCGTGCAGGCTCTGCGCCAGCGCGGCGCCGACGTCCGCGTGCATGATCCGCTGTACACGGACGACGAGCTGCGCGCGCTCGGTCTCGAACCCTTCGCGATCGGCGAAGCGGCGGATGTCGCGGTGCTGCAGACCGACCACGCCGACTACCGCACGCTGTCGCCCGCTCAGATCCCCGGGGTGAAGCTGCTCCTCGACGGGCGCGCGGCGAGCGATGCCGCGCTTTGGGCCGGCACACCTCGGATCGTCGTCGGATCCGCCTGACTTCCGACATTTCATCAACTGGGGGGCGCTGAAGAATGACCGAAAGAGCTGGCGTGCGGATCGTCGAGTCCGCTGACGTATCGGATGATGCCGAGATCGGAGCGGGGTCGTCCATCTGGCACCTCGCTCAGGTGCGGGAACGAGCCCGGCTGGGCGAGAACTGCATCGTCGGCAGAGGCGCATATGTCGGCACGGGTGTCGTCATGGGCGACAACTGCAAGGTGCAGAACTACGCGCTCGTCTACGAACCGGCACGTCTCGCCGATGGCGTCTTCATCGGCCCCGCGGTCGTCCTCACCAACGACACCTATCCGCGGGCGATCAACGCGGACGGAACGCTCAAGAGCGCGCATGACTGGGAACCGGTCGGCGTGACGATCGGGACCGGCGCGGCCATCGGAGCGCGAGCCACGTGCGTCGCCCCCGTGACGATCGGCGCGTGGGCGACAGTGGCCGCGGGCGCGGTCGTCGTCAAGGACGTCCCGGACTATGCACTCGTCGCGGGGGTCCCCGCGAAGCGCATCGGCTGGGTCGGAGAGGCCGGTGTGCCCCTGACCACGGGCGACGAGGCCGACACTTGGATCTGTCCCCAGAGCGGCACCACTTACCGTGAGCAGAACGGCACCCTGACGAAGGAGAACGCGTGAGCGACTTCATTCCCCCCGCCAAGCCGATCATCGGCGACGACGAGCGCGAAGCCGTCGATCGAGTCCTCCGCAGCGGCATGGTCGCGCAGGGGCCCGAGGTCGCCGCCTTCGAGGCCGAATTCTCCGCACACTTCGTGCAGGGTCGTCCGGCGGTCGCCGTGAACTCCGGAACCGCGGGCCTCCATCTCGGTCTGCTCGCCGCCGGCGTCGGCCCCGGCGACGAGGTCATCGTGCCGTCGTTCACTTTCGCGGCGACCGGAAACTCGGTCGCGCTCACGGGTGCGACGCCGGTGTTCGTCGACATCGAGCCGGATACCTTCACGTTGGACCCCGATGCGGTCGCCGCAGCGGTCACATCGAAGACCCGCGGCGTGCTGCCGGTGCACCTCTACGGGCACCCCGCGCGCATGCGCGAGTTGGAGGCCCTTGCCGCCGCGACGGGTATCGCCCTGTACGAGGATGCGGCACAGGCGCACGGCGCCGCGCTGGACGGCCGTCCTGTCGGCACATTCGGCGAGTTCGCGATGTTCAGCCTGTATCCGACCAAGAACATGACCAGCGGCGAGGGCGGGATGGTCTCGACCGCGACGGACGAGACCGCGCGCATGGTCAAACTGCTGCGGAACCAGGGCATGGAGCGGCAGTACGAGAACGAGGTCATCGGTTTCAACGCACGCATGACCGACATCCACGCGGCGATCGGCCGCGTGCAGCTCACGAAGGTCGATGGCTGGACGAAGACGCGACAGGACAACGCCGCGTTCCTCGACGCGAACCTGCGCGGCGTGGTCGTCCCTCCGGTCGCCGACACCGCGGTGCACGTCTATCACCAGTACACGGTCCGCGTTCCGGAAGACCGGGATGGCTTCGTGAAGGCGCTCAAGGAGGAGTACAGCGTCGGTGCGGGTGTCTACTACCCCATCCCCAATCACCGCCTGCCGTCGTTGGCGCATTTCGCGCCGGGGGTGGAACTGCCGGAGACCGAGCGAGCGGCTCGCGAGGTCGTCTCCCTGCCCGTGCATCCGTCGCTGTCCCAGAACGACCTCGAGCGCATCGTCGCAGCCGTGAACGCCGTCGCAGGGGCGGGCGCCTGATGGCGCTGCGCGCCGGCCTGCTCGGCGTCGGCATGATGGGGCGCCACCACGCTCGCGTCTTGCGTGAGATCGATGGCGTCGAGCTCGTCGCTATTGCCGACCCGGGTGGGGATCCGCATGGCGTGGGCGGCGAACTGGAGATCCTGCCCGACATCGATGCGCTGATCGAAGTCGGCCTCGACACCGCCGTCGTCGCGGTGCCGACCCGATTCCACGAGGAAGCGGCGCTCAAGCTCGCCGCCGCCGGAGTGCATGCGCTCGTCGAGAAGCCGATCGCGCACACCCTCGACGCAGGACGACGCATGGTGGAGGCCTTCTCGCAGGCCGGACTGGTCGGTGCCGTCGGGCACATCGAGCGCTTCAACCCCGCCTTGCAGGAGCTGCGCCGAAGGCTCGAAGCGGGCGAGCTGGGCGCGGTCTATCAGGTGGTCACGCGGCGTCAGGGTCCTTTCCCCTCGCGGATCGCGGACGTCGGCGTCGCGAAGGATCTGGCGTCGCACGACGTGGACCTGACGGCGTGGGTCGTCCAATCCGACTATGAGCGCGTGTTCGCGCAGACCGCATTCAAGAGCGGTCGTGAACATGAGGACATGATCACGATCACGGGACGCACGGAGAGCGGCGTGATCGTGAACAACATCGTGAACTGGCTCAGCCCGATGAAGGAGAGGGTGACCGTCGTCACGGGGGAGAAGGGCGCGTTCGTCGCCGACACCGCGACCGGCGACCTCACGTTCTTCGCGAACGGCACGATTCCGCTCGAGTGGGAGTCGGTGTCGAGCTTCCGCGGCGTCTCGGAAGGAGACGTCATCCGGTACGCGTTCACCAAGCGCGAGCCGCTCCGCGTGGAGCATGAGGCCTTCCGCGATGCGGTGCTGGGCGACCGTTCGGACGTCGTGACGATGGAGCAGGGGCTGCGCACGCTCGCCGTCGTCGAGGCGGCTCTGGAATCGTCCCGGCTGATGGAGACCGTCAAGATCGGCTAGGTCCTTTGGCTGTGAACCCGCACGGGGGAAGCGCTGCCGGTGATGATTGGATGGACCCATGAGTAGCACGCCCCCCTCGCGCCGTGAGCTCCGCGATCGGAAGGCGGAGCGCATCGAGTCGAAGCCCCGTCGTCGCCGTCGGACCTGGCCCTGGATCGTGGGCGGTGTGTTCCTCCTGCTCGTCGTGCTTGCGGTCGCCGGAGGGATCATCGGCAAGCAGGTCTACGACAAGGCGATGTCTGCCCGCGGCCATCTCGAGACCGCGATGACCGGCGTGCAGCAGGTGCAGAAGTCTGTGCTCGCCGGCGACCTCGACGCGGCGGCGAAGAGTTCCAGCGTCGTCTCGGCCCAGACGGCGGCCGCCGTCGCCGCGACCAAGGGGTGGCAGTGGGACTTCGCGGAGAAGCTCCCGATGGTCGGCTCCAATCTCTCTGCGGTCCGCACCGTCGCCGAGGTGACGGACGGGCTCGCGACCGACGTCGTGCGCCCCGCCGCGAGCGTCAAGCTGAGCGATCTGAACATCGCCGGCGGGAGGATCGATCCCGCGGCGATCACCGCTCTCTCGAAAACCTTCGAGTCCGTCGATGCGGGGATCCAGAAGGCGACCGCCGCTCTCCGCAAGGTCGACAAGGCCCAGCTCGTCGGCCAGGTTGCCGATGGCGTCACCAAGCTCGACACCGAGCTGACGAAGCTGAAGCCGACCATGTCCACCGCGCGCGAGGTGCTGAGCGTCCTGCCGGATGCGCTCGGTGCGAAGGGCCCCCGCACCTACCTCCTGATGTTCCAGGGGAACTCCGAGGCGCGGAGCCTCGGCGGCAACGCGGCGCAGTTCCTGCCGATCACGGTCGACAACGGCACGATCACCCGCGGCACGGTGGTGAGCAGCTCCGACTTCAAGCACCAGGGCAGTCCGGATCCCGTCGTGGATCTGGATCCGCAGGCCGTCAACATCTTCGGCGACAAGATCGGGCGCTACACACCCGACTTCACGATGGTGCCGAACCTGCCGGACGCGGTCCGGATCCTGCGCGCGTGGTGGGCGCGGGACATCGGGACGAACATCGACGCGGTGCTGTCGATCGACCCTGTCACGCTCTCCTACATCCTCGAGGCGACCGGTCCTGTGACGCTCGCGACCGGTGATCAGCTGACCGCCCAGAATGCGGTGCCGCTGCTGCTCAACGAGGTGTACTCCCGGTATCCGACGGGAGTGGAGCAGGACGCCTTCTTCGCCTCTGCTGCCGACACGATCTTCGATGCCGTCACCTCGGGCAAGGCGTCGCCGGTGAAGCTCATCCAGTCCCTGTTCCGGGCTTCGGACGAGGGGCGTCTTCTCTACCTGAGCAACGACCCGCAGCAGACCCAGTTGGTCGACAACTCCCGGATGAGCGGGATCATGCCGGCGACGGACAAGGAGCAGAGCGTCCTCGGCGTCTATCTGAACGACAACACGGGTTCGAAGAAGAGCTACTACCTCGACATGAAGATCGACGCCTGCCGCACGGACCAGGTCGTCAAGGGCACGATGACACTCACCTCGAACCTGACCGAGGAGGCGGCGGGGCAGCTGCCGCCGTACATCACGGGACCTTACTTCGCGGCCGGCGATATCAGCAGCTTCGCGGTGTTCTACGGTCCCGCCGGCGGGTCGCTCTCCAGCATCACCATCGACGGGCAACCCGCGAACATCCTCAGTCAGGGGGAGCACCTCGGGCGCCCGGTGGTGAAGATCGAGGTCTTCCATCATTTCGCCGAGACGCACACCGTGAACGTGGAGTTCACCGCGCCCGGCCCTGGCGGGCCGCTCAAGGTCTGGACGACCCCGATGTCCCGGGCGACGCCGACCACTGTCGAGCCGACCTGCAAGTAACGCCGGCGGTTCAGGCGTCGTCGACCGTGGGCCGACGGAAGACCGCTCGAGCGATAACGAGGCCCACGGCAGTACCGAGCGTGTTGGCGATCACGTCGGAGAGCGTCGAATATCGACTCGGCATGGTCAGCTGCACGAGTTCGATGATCGTGCTGGCGGCGCAGCCCGCAGCGATGATCGCCATTGCGGGCATGCGCGGCCAGCCCACGGCAAGGAGCACTCCCAGCGGGACGAACAGGGCGATGTTCGCCGCGAACTCGAACACCGTGTAGGCGGCTTCCACCGGGACACCCCACGTCGCGACCAGTCGCGCGAGCGTGGCGACGATGCCCGTCACCTTGCCCGCTTCCTCGGCGGGCAGCCAGGTGAGCAGCAGCACGGCGATCGCATATGGCACGAGCACGATCCGTGCGGTCAGGACGATGCGTCGCGACGCAGGGCGCGCCGGCCTTCGAACGTCGGGCGTCGGCGGGGAGGCAAGGGGCACGAACAGCAGGATAGGCGCCCCAGCGTCCTCAGACCTGGACGAACTCCCGCAGCTCGCGCGCGAAGCGGTCCGCCCCGAACCTCTCGGTCAGGATCTCGGAGTCGAACGGGGCGAGCCGCAGCGCGGCGTCGATCGCCGCAGCGAGGTCCGCAGGATCCGTGGACGCGGCGATCACCCCTGAGACGCCCGGCATGATCGCTTCGATCTGCCCGCCGACCGGTCCCGTCACCACAGGAGTTCCTGCCGCCTGCGCCTCGACGGGCACGATCCCGAAATCCTCGATGGGCGGGAACACGAAGACCGCGCTCCGCTGCATGAGGGCGTACATGAGCGCGTCCGAGGGACTGATCACGAACTCGACCGGTATGTGCGCCTCATGCGCGCACGCGCGGAGGCGCAGCTCGTCCGGTCCCCGCCCGACGATGACCGCGGGCAGACCCGCGCGATCGGCGGCGGCGATGACGAGGTCCAGGGCCTTGTACGGCGTGAACCGCGACGCGCCCATGACGAAGGTCTCCGGGAGCCGTTCGAGGATGCGGCGCTCGTCGGCGTCGAGGACCTGCCCGCTCCAGTCCGCCTGGGCGCGGATCGCCTCGACGGCCACGGGCGGGTGGATCACGGTCGCGTCGCGTCGCCACGCCCGCGCGATCCGGTCGCGGACGAACTCGCTGTTCGCCGCGATCGACGTGGCCTCCTGCGCTCTGCGACGGTCGATGCCACGGAACAGCGGCGAGGCGGCGCGGACGATCGCGTGCCGACCGCGCTCATCCGACTCCGGATCCCACAGGTAGCGGGCGGGACTGTGTGCGTAGACGAACTTCGGCACCGACGGATCGGGCATACGCACATGGTGGGCGAAGACGTAGGAGCTGGCCAGCACCCAGTCGACGTCGTCACGCACCGGGGCGCGGCGCCACGTCGCATCCAGCAGGGGGAGGGCCGCGGCCTTGTGCCTCCGGAACGGGGTGCGGGAGAGCCAGGATTCGGAGACGCGCCCCGGGTCGAACCGGCCGGGGGCGTCGTCCCACAGACAGAAGATCTCCGAGTCGCGGAAGACCTCGCCCATGGAGTCCAGAACCCGCTCTGCGCCTCCGGACGTCTCGATCCACTCGGTGACGATCAGCCCGGCCATGTCGCGCTCGCAGCGGGTCAGTAGGCGCCGGCGCCGGTGAGGACCACGCGCATCGTGCGCCAGAGGATCACCAGGTCGCCCGTCAGCGACCAGTTCTCCACGTAGAACAGATCGAGTCGCACGCTGTCGTCCCAGGACAGGTCTGACCTGCCGTTGACCTGCCACAGACCCGTGATGCCGGGACGGACGAGGAACCGGCGCTGCGTGCGGTGGTCGTAGTGCTCCACCTCCGACGTGAGCGGAGGGCGCGGGCCGACGAGGGACATATTGCCGCGCAGCACGTTGATCAGCTGCGGCAGTTCGTCGAGGCTGTGCCGGCGCAGGGCGCGTCCGACCGCCGTCACCCGAGGGTCGTTCCGCATCTTGAAAAGCATGGCGTTGCCGTCGCTCTGGTCGAGCAGCGAAGGCAGCTGATCCTCCGCGTTCACGACCATGGTGCGGAACTTGAGCATCTCGAAGCGTCTGCCGCCGACGCCGATGCGCTGCTGGCGGAAGAGCGCCTTCCCTCCGTCCTGCCGGACGCACACAGCGAGCACGGCGAAGATCGGGCTCAGCACGACGAGGGCGAGCACGGAGCCCATGACGTCGAACGTGCGCTTGGCGAGGTACTTGGTCCCCTCGAAGGCGGGGTAGTCGACCTGGATCAGCGGAAGACCCGGTGCGGGGATGGAGTGCAGCCGCGGACCGGCGATGCCGGTGAGGGCGGGAGCGACGAGCAGCTCGATCTTCGCCGCCTCCAGCTCCCAACCGAGCTCCTGCAGAGCCTCGGGGCTGAAACGATCGGATCCGCTGTATACGACCGTGTCCGCACCCGAGGCGAGAATCGCTTGGAGCGCGCTGTCGAAGCCGGCGAGCACCGGCACCCCCGGGAGGAGATCCTGGTCGCTGCCGGTCTCTGTCACCGCACCGAGAAGTTGTACGCCCAGGCCGGGCTCGCGCATGATCGATGCGCCGACGTGACGGGACTTCTCGCGTTCGCCCAGCACCACGGCGTGATGCGCGAAGAGACCGCGGGTGCGCTGGGTGAGCAGCCAGCGCCGCCACTGCCAGCGGCCGAGGAACAACAGGACGAGCCCGATCGGGAACGCGACGAGCACGTAGCCGCGGGCGAGCTGCAGCTGGAACCCGAAGGCGAGGATCGCGAGCACACCGAACAGCCGGATCGTCGCATCCGCGACCCGCTTGTACTCGAGCGAACCGCCGCCGACGACCTTCGCGTTCCGCGAGCCGGACAGCTGCAGCGAGAGCGACCACACCAGGGCCAGCGCGATCGAGAACATCGAGTACTCGAGTTCCGCGTTCAGGAGGTTGAGCCCCACGACGCGGGAGTCACCGAATCCGAATCGCGCGATCTGCGCGAAGGCGACCACCGCACAGACGATGATCGTATCGGTGACGGCGAGGCGCTTCGCGTACGCGTGGCGCCAGAGGGCGACGGTGTGCGCCGTCGCTACGAAATCGACTTTTCCAGACACTCCCCAGAACTCCCCAGAACCGTTCCCACAACGGCGGATGGCAGGGGCCATCCTCCCAGGACCACGGACTCTCCCAAAGAACCGTCGTCCATCCCTGATCGGCGGCTGCTCGTTCGGGCTGAGAAGCTTTCGAGCCGGGGTCCGCATCCTCCCAAAGGATGCGGCGTGGCTTCATGCTAGTCCGGAGACGCCGCGGAAACCAGAGTGCGGAATATCGGATCTCGCGCGTGCCGTCGATTCAGCGCCCGGCGCGGCGTCGCCGGAGCGCGTCGACGACCTCGATCACGAGCAGCCCGATGCAGGCGCCCGCGGTGTTCGCGATGACGTCCGCGACGGTGGCGCTGCGATCGGACAGGAACAGGCCCTGCACCGACTCGATCAGGCAGGTCGCGAGGAATCCGATCGGGACGACGAGATGGCGATGCCGGGGGAGGAGCATCGCGAGGAAGAGCCCGAGCGGGATGAACATCGCCACGTTCGCGATGAACTCGACGCGCACGAGCGTCAGCCCGGGCAATCCCGCGGTCACCCTGCGGATCCAGGGGTCGAGGGCGGAGAGGAACGGCTCGGGCCAGAACACGATCACCGCCACGACGATCGCGTACGCGATCATCCAGAACAGTGCCCGGCGCAGCCGAGGCTGCCCGGGCACTGCTCCGGTGGTGTGCTCAGAGAGCGAGTCGCTCACGCACGACCTCGGCGAGCTGGTGCGCGTAGCCGTGCGCGGAGGACTCGTCCGCCGCTTCGACCATGACGCGCACGAGCTGCTCGGTGCCGGAGGGGCGCAGCAGCACCCGGCCGGTGTCGCCGAGCTCGGCCTCGACGGCCTTGACGGCCTTCTGCACGTGCTCGTCGTCGGTGCGGGTGCGGTCGACACCCTTCACATTGATGAGCTTCTGCGGGTAGACGGTCATGACCGAGGCGAGCTCGGCCAGCGTCTTCTTCTGACGCGCCATCTCGGCCACGAGGTGCAGACCGGTGAGCACGCCGTCGCCGGTGGTGGCGAAGTCGCTCATGATGACGTGGCCGGACTGCTCACCGCCCAGCGAGTAACCGCCGGCGTTCATGTCCTCGAGCACGTAACGATCGCCGACCGCGGTCTGGCGCACGGTGATGCCCTGCTCGCGCATCGCGACGTGCAGACCGAGGTTGCTCATCACGGTGGCGACGAGGGTGTTCTCGGCGAGGCGTCCGCGATCCTTCATCGCGACAGCCAGGATCGCCATGATCTGGTCGCCGTCGATGATGTTTCCGTCGGCATCGACGGCGAGGCAGCGATCCGCGTCGCCGTCGTGCGCGATGCCCACGTCGGCGCCGACGCGCACGACCTCGGCGGCCAGCTTGTCGAGATGCGTGGATCCGACGCCGTCATTGATGTTGATCCCGTCGGGATCCGCACCGATCACGGTCACCTTGGCACCCGCGTTGTTGAACGCCTCGGGGGAGGCGCCGCTGGCGGCCCCGTGCGCGCAGTCGAGCACGACGTGGAGGCCGTCGAGACGATGCGGAAGCGACGCCAGCAGGTGCATGACGTAGCGGTCCTCGGCGTCGGAGAAGCGGCTGACCCGCCCGACGTTCGCGCCGGTGGGGCGTAGCTTCTCGCCGGCCATGGCCTCTTCGATGCGCTTCTCGACGAGGTCGGGGAGCTTCACGCCTCCGCGGGCGAAGATCTTGATGCCGTTGTCCGGCGCCGGGTTGTGCGACGCCGAGATCATCACGCCGAAGTCGGCGTCGATGTCGGCGATGAGGAACGCCGCGGCCGGGGTCGGCAGCGTGCCCGCATCGAGCACGTCAACGCCGGAGGAGGCGAGACCCGCCTCGACGGCGGCGCTGAGGAAGTGCCCCGAGATGCGCGGGTCGCGTGCGACCACGGCGGTGAGGCGCTTGCCGGCGGCCTTGCGCGCCTCGGCAATACGGCCCTGGCCCAGGACGACAGCAGTCGCCTGGGCCAGGGTGAGCGCGATATCGGCGGTGAGGGGGCCGTTGGCCAGCCCCCGCACCCCGTCCGTACCGAACAGAGCCATAGAGGTCTGCGCGGCTTAACGCTTCGAGTACTGAGGCGCCTTGCGGGCCTTCTTGAGACCAGCCTTCTTGCGCTCCTTGACGCGAGCGTCGCGCGAGAGGAAGCCGGCCTTCTTGAGGGTCGGCCGGTTGTTCTCCTCATCGATGCCGTTCAGCGAGCGGGCGATGCCGAGGCG
Organism: Microbacterium azadirachtae; assembly: GCF_000956505.1. Classification (GTDB taxonomy): domain Bacteria; phylum Actinomycetota; class Actinomycetes; order Actinomycetales; family Microbacteriaceae; genus Microbacterium; species Microbacterium azadirachtae_A. The sequence continues at coordinate 109,280 of NZ_JYIX01000028.1, forward strand.
CAGTGCGCCGGCCTGGCCCGAGGGGCCACCGCCGGAGATGCGGGCGATCACGTCGTAGGCGCCGGCGAGGCTGAGCACCGTGAACGGGTCGTTGATCAGCTGCTGGTGCAGCTTGTTCGGGAAGTAGTCCTCCAGCGTGCGGCCGTTCACCGTGATGGTGCCGGAGCCGGGGATCAGGCGCACGCGGGCGATGGCCTGCTTGCGACGGCCCACGGCAGCGCCGGGAACGGTCAGAACGGGACGCGGAGCGGTCTCGACGGCGGCGGCCTCAGGGGTCTCGGTCGAGAAGGTCTGCGGGAAATCGGTGGTGTCGTTGTCAGCCACGAGTATGTCCTTATTCGTAACGGCGCTTACTGGGCGACCTGGTCGAGGGTGTACGTCTTCGGCTGCTGAGCGGCGTGCGGGTGCTCGGATCCGGTGTAGACCTTGAGCTTCGCCAGCTGCTGGCGGCCCAGGCTGTTCTTCGGGAGCATGCCGCGGATGGCCTTCTCCACAGCGCGGACGGGGTTCTTCTCGAGCAGCTCGGAGTAGGCGACGGCCTTGAGCCCGCCCGGGTAACCGGAGTGGCGGTAGGCGATCTTCTTCTGGAGCTTCTGACCGGTGAGCGCGACCTTGTCGGCGTTCACGATGATGACGAAGTCACCCGAGTCGAGGTGGTTGGCGAAGGTGGCCTTGTGCTTGCCGCGCAGGAGCGCTGCGGCGTGCGAGGCAAGGCGGCCGAGAACGACGTCGGTGGCGTCGATGACGACCCAGTCACGCTGGATCTGCCCGGCCTTCGGGGTGTAAGTGCGCGTCACGATAGTGCTGCTTTCTTGATTCGAACGGAGAGGTTCGTGAATCCCACTCCGGGGTGGTTCTCATCGGTCCTCGAGCTTGTCGAGGGGCCGAAGGGGAACACGCCAGTGGAGGGCTCACGTTCGCGCGTGCGACCAGCAGTGATCGCACACCAAAGAGAAAGCCTACGGCATGGATCCGCATCCTCCAAAACGACCGGCGTCCCTCCGGTTCTGCATCCGCGTGGCACCTGGCCGCAAGAGACCCGTGTGCGGCTTTGCCCGAGACGCTTTCGGTCGCGCGGGTTGTGACGTAGTCTGCACAGTGCAGCCGGCCTGAGGCTGCGATGCCTGTGGGAGGCATCTGCTGTGCCACTGGGGAGGCACTGATGAGTGACGCTGCGCGACCGCTGAAGGCGGTCGAGACGCCGACGATCGATGAGCGGGCGGAGGCGCGTGCTCCTGCGGCGCTCGTGCCGTTCGCCGAGCAGGCCCAGCCGTGGGCGCTCGCCGAAGCCGCGCACTGGGCCGCACGCCAGAGCCCTGCCCGCTTCGAACGCGTCTACGTCGCCGCGAACAACGGCGGCATCGGCGGAGGCGAGGTCATGCTGCTGCGCCTGGCCGGAGCGATGCAGGCGCTGGGCGTCGACGTCACGGTGGTGGCCCCTGCGCCCTCGGCGGTGCTGAACGAGGCCGCGCACCGCGGGCTGCCCGTGATCGGGCTGCCCGCCCGCAGGCGCCTCACCTGGATGTGGGCGCTGCGACGGTGGGACCGCGCGCGCCCGGAGGGCCTGCTCTGGTGCAACGGCCTCGTGCCTGCGCTCGCGACCGCACGCCGGCCTGGGCGGCTGGTGCATCTGCATCAGGAGCCGACCGGTATCCGCCGGCTCCTGGCGAGGCTTGCGCGACGCGACGCGGTGACGACGCTCGTGCCGTCCCGCACGATGCTGGAGACCGTGCCGGAGGCGCAGGTGCTGCCGAACTGGACCGAGCGGATCCGCCGGGCGAAGCCGACCCCCGACAAGGACGGACGGATCCGCATCGGCTTCCTGGGACGGCTCGGGCTCGACAAGGGCGTGCACGTGCTGGCCGACGCCCTCGGGCTGCTCGAGGATCGCATGCCGGGACGCTTCCGGCTCGTGCTCGCAGGGGAGCCGCTGTTCGTGCCCGAGGAGGACCTCGAGGTCATGGAGGAGGCGCTCGGACCCGTCGCCCGTCTCACGCACCGCGCGGGCTGGGTCGACGCGGCCGACTTCTTCGACACGATCGACCTGCTCGTGGTGCCGTCGATCATCGCGGAGTCGTTCGGACTGGTCGCGGCCGAGGCGATGGCTGCCAGGGTGCCGCTGATCGTGAGCGATGCGGGCGCGCTGCCCGAGGTCGTCGGGGACGCCGCGCAAGTGGTGCCGGCGGGGGATGCCGCCGCACTCGCGGATCGGATCGCGGCGCTCGCGACGGGCGAGACGCCGGCCCACCGGGGTCCGCTGTTCGAGCGCTGGTTCGCGGAGTTCTCTCCGGCCGCGGGAATGGCCCGGACGCGGGAACTCGTGGACATGCTGGGCGTACGGCGGGGCGGACTGCCGCACGCCTGACCGTGGCCGGGCCGGGTTCGCTCCTGGGGCCGCCGCGTCTGCGACGTGCGCTGTGTGTGTGCGCCGCGTGCACGCCGCCTGCGCGCCGCGTCGTGCTGTCCGCCGACGCCCCCTCGCAGTGTCGACGCCCCCTCGTGGCAGCGCACGCCATAGGGGGCGTCGGGGCGCAGAGGGGGCGTCGACGCAGAACGGTGCCTCGCGAGGCGGGGGCGTCCTCGCGGGGTGTGCCTCGTGCGGGGCGTGTCGCGGGCGGTGCGCTCCGCGGCGGGATCCGTCGCCGTGCGCCGGACGGATCCGTCGCCCACGGGATCCGTCGCCCACCGGATCCGTCGTCCACCGGATCCGTCCACGCCCCCTCGCAGTGTCGACGCCCCCTCGCAGTAGCGCACGCCAGAGGGGGCGTGGGCGGGCAGAGGGGGCGTCGGCGCAAGACGGTGCGCGCGCAGGGGCGTTCCGCGGGCACTCCTCGGCACCGGGGGCGCCGGTGCAGTCCAAGCCGCGGTCCATGGAAGCGGGAGAACCCCAGCTCATCGCTTCCTGGCAGTGGACTGCACCGGCTAGAACGCCGAGGAGGGGGAGGAACCTCGGCTGTGCTCACTCTAGGGCTGCCGTGCGGTTTCCGCACGTGAAAAGTGCTGATGGATCCGGCGGGACGAAGGCCGCGGACTGCTCAGACGTCGATGACGACGAGGCCGTCGGCCAGCAGGTCGGCGAGGAAGGCGGAGACCGTGGATTCGTCGAACGGGGATCGGGAGGCCTCTGCGCCGAGTTCGGCGTGGATGCGCGCCAGCTCGGTGGCGAGCGCCCTGGCGTCGCCGATGCCGTCCGAGAGCAGCATCCAGATCAGCCAGCCGGTGTCGGTGAACTCGAACTGGGCGCCGGAGCCGAGATGCGCGGCCCAGACGACGTGGTCGGGGCCGTCGTGCTCGGAGGCCTCGATCCAGGCTGTGTGAGGCGAGATGCGGTAGCCGCTCATCGCCGTGCTCCGCGCAGCCGCGCTCCGAGGACAGTGCCCGCCAGGCGCAGGCGTGCGAACTGCGCGCGCACGATCTCGCTTCGGCGAGGCTCGTGGCCGAGGCGCAGCGCGAGATGCGTGCGGTTGACCCGCAGCGACTGCCGCAGCACGCGCAGCTTCGCGCCGGCGCCGACCGCGGAGCGGAACCGCGCCGACCACTCGTCGAGCCGGTCGCCGTCGCTGCGGGACCAGTACGTCCACAGGGCGAAGTCCGGCGCATCGCGATGCTGCGCCAGCTCGCCGATCCCCGCCGCCAGCGCCGTGGTGGCCTGCAGCTCCTCGGCCAGCGCCCGCACCTCCCGCTGCACGTCGTCGCCGCAGCGCGCCCACGCGTCGGCGCGCTCGGAGCCCTGGGACCGGGCGGCGTGCGTGGTCTGCACGAGCACCTGCCCGGCGGGAGACAGCACGGTGCACGGCCGGTGCGCGATGGGGGCCGTGCCGCGATCGCGCCAGAGCCGCTCGAACACCGTCGCCGGATCGGCGCGCGGCCCGGGAAGGGTGCGGTGCACGTCGACGAAGCTCCAGGACGGGTGCCGGAAGTTCGCCGCATGCGCGAACGGCGAGCCCTCCTCGAACCCCGTGTACAGCGACCAGCCCTGCACCTCGAGGGCGGTGATCAGCCGGTCCAGATGCGCCGGGCGCACGAGCACGTCCACATCCGCGGAGCGATGGAGTCCGTCGCGCAGGGCGACGTCGGTGGCCGGACCCTTGATGTGCAGCAGATCCACACCAGCGCCGTCGGCCACGCGCTGCACCATCGCGTGCGACAGGTGCACGTTCGCCCACGCCGGCACCCGCGCGGTGACGCCCGTCGACGAACCGCTCGTGCGTGCGATGGCCACGCGCCGATTCTAGGACGAGGCGCGCGCAGGCGTCGCGACCGGGCGCTCCCGCCAGTGATATTTCGGTTAGTGCGTTCCGGTGATACTGCGGCATAGACTACGGGCGAGCGCTACTGGGGAGTTGGCGCCCGCGGTGTTCGGTACACCCTCCCCGCAAACGGAGGAGCTGCTCGTGACAGTGCTCGACTTCCTCGTGCTGATCCGTCGAGGGTGGTTCTTCCTCGCGCTCGGGTTGCTGTTCGGCGCTCTCGGCGGCTTCGTGACGGCCCAGCTCACGCCACCCGTCTACACGGCGCAGGCGACCGGCTTCATCGCCGGCACCGGCGGAGCCGTCATCGCCGGGACCAATATCGCGATCGATCGCGCCGGGGCCTACATGCCGCTGGTCGACACCGCCCAGGTGCGGGAGGAGATCGCGAAGGACGCGAAGGTGCCGCTGTCGAAGCTGAACGGCTCGCTCAGCGCCCAGGTCGTGCCCGGCAGCACGATGGTGCGAGTCACCGCGAATGCGCCGGATCCGCAGAGCGCGTTGCGTCTCGCCAACGGCGCCCTGCACGCGCTCGCCAACGTCGTGGCCCGCATCGAGGACGCCGCCGGAGCGGGGGCGACCCCGCCGCCCGGCAGCACCGTCGTGCCGACCGAAGGCATCGTGATCGTGCCTCTCGACCAGGCCGTCGCGCCGAGGACGCCGTCGGCGCCGGACAAGCGCGCCATGATCATCGCCGGAGCGCTGATCGGCCTGGGCGTGGGACTGCTGCTCGTGCTGCTGCGGCGCGCCCTCGACGTGCGGGTGCGGGCGCACACGGACGTCGCGGCGATCGTGGGCGCGGGCGTGCTCGGCCGCGTGCCGAAGTTCGATCCCGACGGGCGCAGCAAGAAGGATGCGATCGCCCGTGCCGTCGCGCACGAGGCGCATCGGCAGATCCGCACCGGGCTGCGCTTCGCGAGCGTCGACCAGGAGGTGCGCGTCGTCATGGTCACGAGCGCCAACCTCGGGGAAGGCAAATCCAGCACGACCCGTACGCTCGCCCGTGTGCTCGCAGAGTCCGGTCAGCGCACGCTGGTGATCGACGGCGACCTGCGCCGCCCGACCGTCGCCGAGGGGTTCGACCTCGACGGCACCGTCGGCCTCAGCGAGGTCCTCAGCGGGCAGATGCCGATCGGGCCCGCGATCCGGCAGACGTCGGATCCGAATCTGTTCGTGCTGCCCGCAGGAGGGATCCCGCCGAACCCGTCGGAGATGCTGGGCTCGACCGCCTTCCAGCGGCTGCTGGGAGAACTCCGGCGCGACTTCTTCATCGTCATCGACGCGCCGCCCGTGCTGCCGGTGACGGACGCGAGCGTGATGAGCGCTTTCGTGGACGGCGTGGTGTTCGTGATCGCCATGGGGCGCACCCGCAAGACCGAGGTCGTCGAGGCGCGCACCCAGCTCGCCCAGATCCGGGCTCGGATCCTCGGCGTCGTGCTCAACTTCGTGGCGATGCGAAACAGCGCCAACGGCTACGGCTACTACCGCAAGAACAGTCACTACTACGCGCAGACGAGCCGGAATGACGACGCCGCAGGAGATGACGAGGTCGCCGCGCTGATCTCCGAAGCGGAGCTGTCGCCGGCCGCGTTCGACGGGGAGCCCCCCGCTCCGGAGGAGAGCGGTGCGGAGGACGAGGGAGCGAGCAGGGAGAGGCGCGCAAGCCGGTCCCGCACGGTGTCCGATGACGCGGCGAGCTCGAGGGCGACCCATGCGCGTCCGCGGATCGCGCAGACGGGGCAGCGCAGCACGCCGGTGCGCGCCCGTCGCGCCAAGGACGCGAACGATCTCGATCCCGACGCCACGGCGTGATCGCGCGGAACCGTCAGGTGAGGTGAGGAGCGTGCACACCGAGGGGAGGGGCGGCGGAGTCGCCATGCCGAGAGAGTCCCCCGTGCAGCGCCACCGCCATCACGAACGCCCAGCCGATCGTGAGGAACACCTCGCCGAGCTGCGTCGCCGTGACGAGGACCACGATGGTGGACGCCTCCATCGCCTGCATGCTGAACGGACCGGCATCCGCCCGCAGGGGACGCAGGCCGATCCATGCGGTCAGGGCCACGACGAGGATGAGCGCGAAGAAGCCGCCTTCGACGAGCAGCGTCGCGTAGGAGTCGTGGAAGAGGAATGTCTGGCCGGTCGACATGTTCACGAACGCGGTGCCGAGCCCGGATCCCTGCGGCGGGGTCTCGGCGAGCTTTCGCGCCACGCTGTCGGCGATCTGGGCGCGCAGCTGGTCGGTGCCGGTGCGGTCGGCGAACAGGCCGATCTGCGCGAGGTTGTCCTGCAGGTAGGAGATGCCCAGCCACAGGGCGGCCGCGCCGAAGAGCCGGGTCAGCAGCCGCCGGCGCGAGAACAGGGCGAGCCAGACCAGGGCCGCCAGGAGGCCAGCCATCGTCGTGCGCGATCCGGTCAGGACGGTGAGACCGGTGAACAGGACGAGTGTTCCCGCCCGGGCCCAGCGCGAGGTCTGCGTGGCCGCGAGCAGCAGTCCGCCGATCGCGTACAGCAGACCGGCGGCGTTCTTGTCGCCGACGTAGCCGGAGAGGAACTGCTGATAGTCGTGCGGCGCGATCCCCGCATAGAACAGCACGGCGTTGAGCACCAGCCCGCACGCGAAACCCTCGATGAGCGCGACGAGGCGCAGCCGTCCCGTCCCCGCGAAGACGGTGAAGACGAGCAGGAGTCCGAGCCGGATGAGGCGCTGGCGCCAATCGGACGCACCCGTCATGGGCGCCGCGGACGCCGACACGATGAGGTCGTAGACGATCAGCGCCACGGCCGCGACGATGAACAGCCGCAGCTGCGGGGAGACGAAGCGCGGTCGGCGGGTCGTCGCGACCACCACGAGCACGGCCATCGCGAAATAGCGGATCGGGACGTCCACGGGCAGGCCGGGCAGGTTGTAACCGGCGGCCAGCAGGATCGCCATCGTGAACTCGAGCAACGGCGTCTCGGAGAGCCATCGCTTCGACGCGGTCAACGCCTCCGCGCCCCAGGAGGTTCCGCGGTCGGCCGCGGCCTTCGGAGCGGCGCGCCCCTCGGCCCGAGGGGGCGGGACGAGGGCCGGCGGCTTCCCGTCGCCTCCGGCACGGTCCGCGCGCCCGCGGCGTCCGTACGCGGCAGAGGGCGGGTCCGACATGGTCTGATTGTGCCAGGTCGGGACCGCGCGGGGGAGGCCCCATGAGCGACCTCGACGCCTCCACCGACCGCACTCCGCGCGGGATATCCGTCGTGGTGCCGCACTACGGGGATCCGGCTCCCGCGCTCGCACTCCTCGACGCGCTGCGGGCCCAGGTCGACGCACCCCCGCTGCAGCTCATCGTCGTGGACGACGCGTCGCCCGATCCGTTCCCCGACGCGACGGGGGTGACCGTGCTGCGCCGCGAGACCAACGGCGGCTTCGGCGCGGCCGTCAACACGGGGGTCGCCGCCGCCTCGCAGGAGCGGCTTCTCGTGCTGAACAGCGACCTGCAGCTGGAACCGACGTTCGTGTCGTCGCTCGTCGCCGCGGCCGCGCCGTGGCCTCGGACCGTGGCGGCGCCGATGGTGGTCGGTCTCGACGGCGCGACCCAGTGGGCGGGCCGTCGCTGGCCGCGCACCCGGCACCACGTCGTGGAGTGGCTGACGCCGCTCGCCCGGTTCCGTCCGCGCCTGCACGAGGCGGTCGGGCACGACACCCGCTGCGTGGCGGGTGCGGTGCTGCCGGTGGACTGGGTGCTGGGCGCCGCGCTGCTGATCCCGGCCGACGCGTTCCGAGCGATCGGCGGCTTCGACGAGCGGTACTTCATGAACGTGGAGGAGGTCGACCTCCAGCGTCGGCTGACTGCGGCGGGGGTGCCCTCGGTGTTCCTCGGCACCGTCCAGGTGCGGCATGAGGGCGGCGGCTCATCGGAATCCGCCCGGCGCGTGCGCTGGGTCACCCAGGCGCGGATCCGCTACGCCGAGAAGTGGGGCGAGCATCCGGGGCTGCTCCGGTTCGGGCTGCGGGCGGCGAGCGCGGTGAACCTGGCGTTCAACGCCGGACGGCGGATGTTCGGGCGCGACGTGCAGCCGCTCGAGACGTACCGGCGCGAGCTCGCGGCGATCCGGCCAGGGGGTGCGCGATGAGGGTGCTCTTGGTCAGCCCGGTCTTCCACGGATACTGGAGCGCCTTCGCCGCCGCGCTCGAGGCGCTCCAGCTCGACGTGACCGTGCACTGCTACGACGCCGGCGGGATCGGCAACGCCCTCGCGCATCGTGCGCCGGGATCCGCACTCGCCGCCCGGGTGCGCGGCGCCGCGACCGCCGCCGCGATCCGCGCGCTGACGGCGGCGGATCCCGATGCCGTCCTGGTCGTGAAGGGAGACGCCCTCGAGGCCGACTGGTGGCACGCGCTCGCCGCGTCGGGCGCGCGCAGCGCCCTGTGGCTCTACGACGAGCTCGCGCGCATGCGCTACGACGACGAGACGCTCGGCACGGTCGACCGCGTGTTCAGCTACAGCCCCGACGACACCCGCACCCTGCAGGAGCGGGGCATCGATGCCGCCGTGCTGCCGGACGGCTTCGATGCGCTCACCGCGTTCACCCCGCGGCCCAGCCACCGCACGAGCTTCATCGGCGCGCGCTACCCGGAGCGGGAGCGCCTGCTGCGGGTGCTCGCCGAGGCCGGTGAGGCCGTCGAGGCGTACGGACGGGAGTGGTCACGGAGCCCCTGGGACGTGCTGCGGACCGCCCGCTGGCGCGGGGCGGGCGTGCCCGCGCACGGCGACGTCGATCGGGCGACGTACTTCGGCGTCATGGCGGGCAGCGCCGCCACCCTCAACATCCACGGCGACGGCCACGACGGCTTCTCGATGCGCACGTACGAGGCGCCGGGCGTCGGCGCGCTGCAGCTGATCGACCGGCCCGACGTCGCCCAGCACTACGAGGTCGGATCCGAGACCCTCGTGTTCCGCAGCGACGACGAGCTCGTCGACCAGGTGCGCCGCGCGCGGCGGGACGAGAGCTGGGCGCGCGGGATCCGTGAGGCAGGACGGCGGCGCACGCTCGCCGAGCACACGCTCGTGCACCGCATGCGGGAGGTGCGTGCGGCATGGGCCTGACCGGAGTCTCGACGTCCGCCGGGCTGCGGTTCCCGGCGGATCTGGAGGCGTGGCGGCGCTGGCAGCGCAGCCGGCACGTGGTGCGGCGCGTGCGCGATGCGGTGCGTCGTCCCGCCGCCCCCTCCTCGTTCGCGCTGCACGTGCGCGGAGCGGATCCGGCCGTCCTGTTCGCGCTCGACGCGGTGACCCCGACCGCGCTCGCCTCGGTCCTGGAGCCGCTCGCGCACCTGGGCGACGCCCCGGTGGCGGTCATCGCCCCGGCGGACGTCTCGGCGCGGCTGCCCGGCGCATGGCGGGTGGAGCGGGTGGATCCCGGCGAGGCGCCCGCGGCGCTGCGGGCGGTGCGGGCGGTCGTCTCCGCCGGGCACTTCCTGCCGGTGGGCGGGGCCGCGTTCGCGTGGGCTCAGGCACGGGACTGGCGATACCTCGTGGTGCAGCACGGACTGCTCACCCCGTACATGGCGCCGCTGCCGGAAGGGGCGCACCTGCTCGCATTCACCGAGCGCGACGCCGACTACTGGCGTTCGGGGCGCGCCGACGTGACGAGCGAGGTCGTGGGCAGCCAGCTGCTGTGGGCCGCGTCCGAGAACGCGGGAGCGGGGCACGCCCCCGCGGACGCGCCGCCGGTCTTCCTCGGGCAGCTGCACGGAGCAGAGCTGCCGCGACGGATCAGCGCGGCCACCGCGACCGCCTTCTGCCGCGCGCACGGGGCGCTGTACCGTCCGCACCCCGCCGAGGTCGACCGCCTGTCCCGCTGGCAGCATGCGCGGTGGCGGCGGCAGGGGATCCGCTTCGCCGGCCCCGGCCCGCTCTCGGCGTCGCAGGGTCCCGTCGTGGCGATCTTCTCGACGGGCGTGCTCGAGGCGGCGGCCGCGGGCAGGGACGCCTGGGTCACGTGCGTGCGCCCGCCCGACTGGGTGCGGGAGTTCTGGGACCGGTACGAGCTGAGCGTGTGGGGCGGATCCGCCACTCCCGCCCCGGTGCGCCCCGCCGTCGAACCCGCGAGGGCGATCGCCGGTGCGGTGCGCGGCATCACGGAAGAAGGACGACGATGAGCATCCTGTGCGTGATCCCCGTGCGCGGCGGATCCAAGGGCGTCCCGGGCAAGAACGCCAGGGTCGTCGCCGGCAAGCCGCTCGTGGTGTGGAGCATCGAGCAGGCGCTCGCCGCATCCCTCGACGTGCTCGTGTCGACCGACGATCCCGAGCTCGCGGCGATCGCACGGGCGGCCGGCGCCGACGTGCCGTTCCTGCGGCCCGCGGAGCTCGCTCAGGACACCACGCCCACGGAGCCGGTGATCCTGCACGCGATCCGGCACCGCACCGCCGAGGGGCGCCGTCCCGACGCGGTGATGCTGCTGCAGGCCACCTCGCCGGTGCGACTGCCCGGCACGCTCGCCAGGGCGGTGCGGGAGTTCACCCAGACCGGGGTGGACAGCCTCGTCGGCGTGGTGCCGCAGACGCCGTTCTTCTGGCATCCGGCCGCCGACGGCGGCAGTGCGACCGCCGAGTACGACCCCGCCGCGCGTCCGCTCCGGCAGGAGCTGCGCGCGGACGACTACTTCTACAAGGAGACCGGATCCCTCTACCTCTCCCGCACCGAGCTGTACGAGCGGGAGGACAACCGGATCGGCGGCCGCGTGGGACTCTTCGTCATGGACGAGGCCGAGGGCGTGGACATCGACACGCTCGTGGATCTGCGGATCGCGGAGCAGGTGCTCGGCGACCTCGGCGCCGCCGCGGGAGGATCCGGCGAGACACCGGGATCTGCACGAGACGGCCGTCGTGACGTGGTGTCTCACGCAGGAAGTGGTGTCTCGCGAGGGGCACAGACGGGGGAGCGGTCATGATCATCGAACGGGACATCGCGCCGTACATCGTGTTCGGAGAGGATCCGATCCTCACCGGTCTCGCCAAGATCAACGCGAACAGGCAGCGGATCGTGTTCTGCGTCGACGCGCACGGCATCCTCCTCGGCTCCCTCTCCGACGGCGACTTCCGGCGCTGGCTGATCGCCAATCCCGACGCCTCGCTCGACGTCTCGTGCGCCGCGGTCGCGAACCGCGAGACGCGCACGGTGCCGCGGGGCACGCCCGTCACGGAGATCGCGCCGCTGCTCGGCCGCGACGGCGTGCACCACGTGCCGATCGTCGACGATCGAGGGCACCTCTGGGCGATCGCCGTCGACGAGACCGGCACGCTGCGGATCGGCGGTCACGAGATCGGAGCGGGGCATCCGACGTTCGTGATCGCCGAGATCGGCAACAACCACAACGGATCCGTCGATCTCGCCAAGCGGCTCGTGGATCTGGCGGTCGAGGCCGGTGCAGACGCGGTCAAGTTCCAGTTGCGCGACATGGACGCGCTGTACCGCCAGCGCGGCGCGGCCAGCTCCGGCGAAGACCTCGGCGTGCAGTACACGCTCGACCTGCTGCGCCGGTTCTCGCTGCCCGCGGAGAGCCTGTACGAGGTGTTCGATCATGCCCGCGCCGCCGGCGTCGACGTCATGTGCACCCCGTGGGACGCGCCGAGCGTGCAGGCGCTCGCCGACTACGGCATCCCCGCGATGAAGATCGCCTCGGCCGACCTCACCAACCATGCGCTGATCCTCGACGCGGCGGGGCGCGGGGTGCCGCTCGTGCTCAGCACGGGGATGTCGCGGGAGAGCGAGATCCTCGAGACCGCGGCGCTGCTGCGCGGCCAGGGCGCGCCGTTCGCGCTGCTGCACTGCCAGTCGACGTACCCCGCGCCGTACAAGGACCTCAACCTCAGCTACCTCGACCGGCTCGCCGAGATCGGCCAGGGCGTGGTCGGCTACTCCGGGCACGAGCGCGGCTGGCACGTACCCGTGGCCGCTGTCGCGCGGGGCGCGCACATCATCGAGAAGCACTTCACCGTGGACCGCACGATGGAGGGCAACGACCACACGGTCTCCCTGCTGCCGGACGAGTTCCGGATCATGGTCGAGCAGATCCGCGACATCGAGGCGTCGATGGGATCCGGATCCGCGCGCACGGTCTCGACGGGCGAGCAGATGAACCGGGTGACCCTGGCGAAGTCGCTCGTCGCCGCGCGTCCGCTCGCCGCCGGCACCGTGATCGCGGCGGCGGACGTGGCCGTGAAGAGCCCGGGACGCGGGCTGCAGCCCAATGCGCTGCCGCAGCTGCTCGGCCGCACGCTGCAGCGCGACCTGGCGGACGGCGACTTCTTCTTCGACGGGGATCTGCGCGATACCGCCCCTGCGGGACGGCCGTTCACGTTCCGCCGGCCGTGGGGTCTGCCGGTGCGCTATCACGACGCCGCGGCGCTGCGAGCGCAGTCGAACCCCGACTTCCTCGAGTTCCACTTCTCGTACAAGGACCTCGAGGTCTCGCCGTCGGACGTGTTCGCCGAGCGGCTGCCGATCGCGTTCACGACGCACCTGCCCGACCTGTTCGCGGGAGACTTCCTCGTGGACCTGGCCTCGGAGGATCCGGAGATCTGGGAGCGCTCGATCCGCGAGGTGCAGCGCACGATCGACATCACCCGGGACCTCCGACGCTGGTTCACCGCGGAGACGGATCCGGTCATGGTGGTCACGATGGGGGGCTTCACGAAGGACCGGCACCTGCCGCCGTCCGCGCGCGGCCCGAAGTACGCCCGCATCGCCGACGCGCTCGCCCGGCTCGACGCCGACGGCGTGCGGGTCGCCGCGCAGACGCTCCCGCCGTATCCCTGGCTCATGGGCGGCCAGCAGTTCCACAACCTGTTCGTGGATCCGCGCGACACCGCGCGGTTCGCCGCGGAGACCGGCACCCCGCTGGTCTTCGACGCCTCGCACACCAAGCTCGCCACGACGTGGCTCGGCATGGCGTTTTCCGAGGCGGTCGACCTGCTCGCGCCGCACACGATCCACCTGCACCTGGTCGACGCGACCGGTGTCGACGGCGAGGGCGTGCAGGTGGGGGAGGGCGACATCGACTGGCCCGCGTTCGGGGCGCAGCTGGACGCGCTCCTGCCGGGGGTCACGTTCATCCCGGAGATCTGGCAGGGGCACGTCGACAACGGCGCGGGCTTCTGGACCGCGCTCGACCGGCTGGAGGCGTGGTTGTGAGGATCGGCTTCCTCACCCCGTGGCGGACGGACGACCCGGGGGCGTGGTCGGGGATCATCCGCCCGATGCTCGGCGCGCTCGCCGAGGTCGCGGACGTCGTGCCGGTCTCGACGCATGACGTGCCCGCGGCGCTTCTCGACCGGGCCGCGGCACGGCTGTCGCGCCGGAGGTATCTGTGGGACTTCGGACTGGCGACCGCACGAGCCCGCGGACGCGTCGCCGGCGAGAGGCTGCGGGCCGCGCGCGTGGACGTCGTGTTCGCCGTGGCGGCCTCGGTCGACGTCGCCCGCCTGGGCGGATCCGTGCCGGTGGTCCAGTACGTGGACGCCGCGTTCGACGACATGAAGGACCGCTATTCCGTGTTCACCGGGGTGAGCCGGCTGTCGGCCCTGCAGATCCGACGGATCGGGACGCTCGCGGCGCGGCGCACAGCGGGATACGTCGCGGCCTCGCAGTGGGCCGCCGACGGGCTCGTGCGGACGGGGGCGGACCCGGCGCGCGTGGTCGTCGCGCCGCCGGGAGCGGCGATCGGGCCGCGCGCGGCGGCGGAC